>DYHH01000038.1 GCA_020724265.1 Melioribacter roseus
ATTTTATAAAAAACTTTACTTTTGAACAGCTTCTCCAAAAATTTATTAATTAGAATATTACATTTCTTTTTCAACTTCTAACGGTCTACCTTCAACAAACTGACCATCGAGAAGATGTTCATTGTTAATGTAAATCACACCATCTTCTTCATGAGGCGTACCAATAACAGAATGAGCAGATTTCAAGCCTCCCATATAAGCACGAGCATCACACATATAAATTAGATCACCAACTTCGGCTTCCATTTTTTTCATATCATTTATAGAAATATTAACGGTATCTTCTTCGCCTTCTTTAACCTTCCAATGTACTTTTATCTTTTCACCTTCACGTTCATTTACTTTTCCACCCTTGAACCATTCTTTAGCTTTACTAATTGACCAAACTGTAAGCCCTTCAGTATTGTCATAAGGATCATATTTTACATAATAAGTAACTGAAAGCGAAACCAAGAATGTCATAATAAGCGCAAGAATTACCATAAAGAAAATCATACCGGGGTCAGAAGGTTCAACACCAAAAATAAATTTTGCAAATGCTATAATAAGAAAGAATAAGACTGATACAGCAGTAATAACAAACATTACTTTACTTGCATTCCGTGTTGTTTTGATTTTCTCAATAATATTTTTTTGATGATTTGTAGTCAAAGTGATAATAACAGCAACCACACCGCAGACAAATAAATTATACAAAGCTCTTATGTACGAATATGGATGAACGGGATCCATTTCTATCCCATGATCAAATGGTGCGATTAATACTCCCGGATATTTTGCTCCAAGGATCATTAAAGCAACACCCCCTAAGAAGGTTGAAATTACAGCAGCCGGTGTAAACCTCCTCCAAAATATTCCTAAAAATATTGCAATTACTAAAGGCGGTGTTAAAGTTGAGTGAAAATACCCGTGTGCTTCATAAACAGTAGGGAAATTTTTAAATGCAAGCACACCAACAACTCCAAGTATTGTAATTACCGCAGACGAAGTTCGCGCAGCAAATAATTCTTTTTTATCGGTTTCTTTATCTGTTAAAATTTTTGCCTTTATCCATTTCTTAAAAGGACGGTGAACATCGTTTATATAAATAGCGGCTGTTGCATTAATTAACGTATCAACTGTTGACATTAAAGCCGCTGTAAGAGCCGCCATAATAAACCCGAAAACACCTGGTATAGCAACAATGTTGGCAACAACTACAAATATTTGATCCGGTGACGAGTTTGGAGGAACTGTTGAGGGGTCTGCAACCGAAATAGCTTTACCAATCCATCCTGCATTACCAACAACAATTGCGGAAAGTGGTAGCATAAACAAAATATTAAATGTTGCTGCCTTTCTCCCTTCATCAACACTTTTTGTCGCCATGAAACGCATTATGAGTCCCATGTTCATAAATAAGAATCCAACAGATCCGGCAATGCCGTCTTGCCAGAATATGCCAACAAAATTAAAACTAGAAGGATCATTAAAATGTGCCAACGGTAATTTCCATTCGGTAGGCAGTAATCTCCAGAAAACATCAAAACCACCAAGATAATCCAAGCCTAAAAGAAAGAGGAAGAAACCGGCGAACAATAAAATAAATCCTTGTAATAGATCCGTGAAAATTACAGCCGTTTGACCGCCAAAGGTTATATAGATACCTGTAATTACCGCAATGACTATAATGGTTCCCATCAGAGTAACATCGAACTCCATACCCCAAAACGCAAAACTTTCAGGTAACAAAGGTAAAGCTGCTTTTCCTAATGTTAAAAATCCGATGCTTATATAACCAACCATATAAAGTATCAACAATAAGGTAGCCAAAAATCTTGCCGACGGGCTGAATCGCTTTTCAAAATACTCCGGGATTGATCTGATTTTTGTATATACGATAATTGGCAGCCATCCGAAAAGAAAGAAAGGAATGAAAAACCAATCATTAATATAAGTCATTGTTGAGGATAGACCATGTTCAAATCCTTTAGCGGAATATTTAACAAAGCTGTGGCTGCCTACACCGGTTGCAACAATAGAAAATGCAATTAACCACCACTTAAATCGTCTTCCACCGAAGAAGAAATCTTTAGTACTTCTGTTGTATTTACCAAAATAGGTACCAAAGAGCATGATCAATAAAAAGTATACAACCATCACAACCCAGTCGGTTGAAGACCCTATGTTGTGAAATGTTTGAAATTTGCCGGGTGCTGTTTCCATAAATTAAAAATATAATGCTGCAATAATTAAAAAGGCGTGCAGAAATACGAAATAAAAATATCCGCCAAGTATAACAAAAAACCATTTTTTATGACGTTTGATTTTAAAATTTAATGCCCCGCTTTTGGTTATAATTATTACTCCAATAAGGAAAAAAAATCCTCCAACTACATAGAGATAAATAAAAGGTAACCAAGTATGAAAAAAAGTCGGCATATTTTTAATTGATCGGATTTCTGTTTTTGAATTTGCTAAAGTTACTCAAGCCCGAATATTTTTGCAAACAAATCAAACCGATTTTATTACGATTTAATATTAAATTAACACTTGATTTTTATCAATATTGGATTTTATATATTTACAAATCAGAAAAAAGAAATCACAAACAATTTTGAGTTTTTAGGAATTACAAGAAAGATAGAGTGAATAGCATCAAAAAATTTTTGCTTTTCAGTTGAAGCCTATCTAAATTTAAAGTCTGAATCTTTTTAATCGTTAAACAAGGAGTAAGTATATTATGGGCATGATGGCCAAGATGAGAAGTTTGGCTCCGTGGTTCATTATTACGGTAGGTGGTTTGTTCGTTTTATTTATGGTTTTATCCGATTCACAATTAGTTAATATTGTTGGGCAGAGGTCCAATAATATCGGGTATGTAAACGGCGAACCTATAACATATCAACAATTTACCAATTATTTTGAAACCGTAAGACGTCAACAACAAGCACAAACCGGTGAAGACATTGATGAAACTCAGTTAGAAGCTCTGAGAGATCAAGTTTGGAGTGCCGTAGTAAACCAATTACTTATCGATGAAAAGATCGATGAGTTTGGTATAGTTGTTACTGATGAAGAAGTCAAGGATGCAATATTAGGTCCTAATCCTCCAGCATTTTTAAGACAAAGCTTTATTGATACAAACGGCGTTTTTAACCGACAAGCTTACGAACAAGCGCTATTTGATCCTCGCAATGCTGAGATACTTATACAAGCAGAAGAAAGTGTTCGTGCACAAATGGTGCAGGAAAAACTACAAGCTTACTTAACAGGATCAATTGTAGTAAATGATGGTGAAGTGAAGAGAAGATTTATCGAACAGAATACAGTAATAACTGCTGAATATGGCTTGATTGATTATAACCGCATTCCGGATACACTTGTAACAGTTACAGATGATGATTTGCGAGATTTCTATAACAAAAACAAATCAAACTACCAGGTTGAACCTCAGCGTAAAATAAAATATGTATTGTTTGAAAGAAAAGCTTCTTTAGATGATTCTGTTAGTATAAGAAAAAATTTGGAAGCAATTATAAAAAATATTGAATCCGATACAGCGTCATTCAGATCTTTTGTAAATATCTATTCTGATCAACCATATGCAAAGGATACATTAACAGTAGATAAAATTCATCCGAATGCCGTCGAAATTTTAAGACAATCAGAAGTTGGTGAAATTATCGGACCAGTACTTGCTCTGGATGGATATTCGGTTTATAAATTGTTAAATAAAATCAAAGGTGCAGAAGAATTCGCTAGAGCATCGCATATACTAATTGCCGGTACTGAAGAAACATCTAAACAAAAAGCTGATTCTGTTTATCAAGCATTGATGGATGGGGCAAACTTTGAACAAACTGCAGTCGAAATTTCTGAAGACCCGGGAAGCGGCTCTAGAGGTGGTGAGCTTGGATGGTTTAGCAAAGGTCAAATGGTACCCGAATTCGAGAATGCAGTTTTTACCGGAAGAATTGGAGTAATTCAAAGACCAGTAATGAGTCAATTCGGTTATCATATTATTAAAGTTACCGATAGAAGTAATGACAAATATGTTGTTGAAAAAATTGTAAATAAAATTCAAGCTTCGGGTACAACTCTTGATCGTATTTATGAGAATGCAACTGATTTCTCATACTTAGCAAAAGAAAATAACTTTGATTCAGAAGCTGAACTATTAGGGTACAATGTTGTTGAAACTCCAAACTTCTCTGAAAATGCTACTTTTATTCCAGGACTTGGTGCTTCAAAAGCGTTGGTCAAATTTGCATTTGAAAATAAAGCTGGTTCTATAAGTGATGTTTATCGTGTGCCTTCGGGGTACGTTGTTGCTCAGATCTCTGAAGTGACCAGAGCAGGATTTAAACCTTTTGATGAAGTTAAGCAACAATTAAGTACAACAGTTCTTCGTGAAAAGAAAATTGAAAAGTCAAAAGAAATTGCCGAAGATGTTTACAAACAAATTTCTATCAATGGCAATCTTAATGAAATTTCGTCTTTAAGTCCGTTTGCTAGATTTGATATTGCAAAAGACTTTTCGCCAAGAGGAAATATTCCTACTATCGGAAGAGAGCAAGCATTTATCGCTTATACTCTTGAAGGCGACTTAAACGTTATTTCAATGCCCGTTGTTGGTAACAGAGGGGCATATTTAATAAAAGTTACTGATAGAACCGAATTTGACCAACTTGCTTATGAGCAGCAAAAGAATACTTTAAGAGAGAGTATATTACAGCAAAAAAGAAGTCAATTCTTTACAGAGTGGATCGCAAAAGTAAGAGATGAAGCAGATATTGTTGATAACCGGCATATCTTTTATAGATAATTTTCAATTTGAGGTTGGCAGAAGCCAACCTCTTTTTTTTATACTTTATCCGAATTACCTTTTTTGTATATTTTCATTCCAATGAATAAAAATCATCTAAAATATTTACCTCTACTTCTATGTTTTTTATCCATTCAGATTTTTTCGCAATACGGTGAAAAGCAATTTAGTTTATCATTTTCGGCTAACTACACAACAACAGCAAGATTTTTTCTAAATCCTAATGCAATTCAAAAACTGTTAAGGGAAGAAAATGTTGAACTCGTTGATATTTACAGCGGCTCTATCGATTTCCGTTATAGAATAAGTGAAACTGTAATAATTGGATTAGGAACAGAGTATATAGAAAAAGTTTCCAAACAAAGAAACGTAATTGGTTTTCCATCACAGCTAGCCGGTGTTGAAGTTGAAGAAGGATTTACAATGATTCCTATTGAATTGTCTGTTTATTACTATATCCCTTTTTCAACGGAAGACTTTAAGTTCTTTATGGGTGGTGGGGCAGGAATTTATATCGGGGAATATATTCGTGATTTTGCAAATGTAAGTCTACAAAATGTGAGCCGTGAATTTTCATGGGGTATTCACGGAAGATTGGGAATGGAGTATATGTTGACCGAATATTTTTCTGTAAGAGGAGAAATGAAATTTCGGGATCCCGATTTCAAAATGGAAAGCAAATATGATAAAGAGTTTTTTACATATCAAGGTTCAATCAGAGTTTTACCGAAAGAAACCTTTCCAACCAGAGTTAATATTGATGGAATGACTTTTTCCATTGGTGCTGTTTTACATTTCTAATAATTACTAACATTCTTTTTCCTTCTTTATTTTATATATTTTGTAGTTCATAATTATGACAAAAAAGAATATTATATATTTAACAGGGTTTATGACAAGTGGTAAAAGTACAATTGGGCCAATACTCGGGAATGTACTTGGCTGGGAGTTTTATGATCTGGATAAAGTAATTGAAAAAAAAGAAAACAAAAAAGTTGTTGATATTTTTGAAATATATGGAGAAGAATATTTTAGAAAAATTGAACACGATACGTTATATGAATTGTCTTTATCATCAAATGTTGTTATAGCATTGGGAGGCGGTACGATTTCGCAAAAAGGAAATCTTGAAATAATAAAAAATTCCGGTATTTTAGTTTACCTTAAAGTTTCCCCGGGAATATTATATAAAAGATTGAAAAACAAAATTGATAGACCATTGTTTAGAGAACTTGTGCTTGGGGAAAAGAGTGAAGATGAGTTCCTTAATAAAATTGATGGTCTTCTTAAAAAAAGAGAAGACGACTACAAACAAGCCGACTTGGTCATTAATACTGATCAAACTAGAATTGGAGTAACAGTAGATAAAATTGCCAAACAAATAAAGAGTTTATTTAATGAAAAAAGTTAATGTTAATCTTAACAGCTATCCGTACAGCATTTTAATAGGCAGAGGAATATTTTCAAATCTGCAGGAAATTATAAATGAAAATAAACTTCATAAAAATATCTTTTGCCTTATCGATAAATCGGTTTATTCAATTTATAAGAAGGATTTGGAAAAAGTATTTACCCCACCGCCCGGTAAATTTAATTTTCTAACAATTGATGCAAAAGAAGGCAATAAATCATTATCAACTTTGAAGAAGATATATACTTCTCTTGTGGTAAGTAATTACGGTCGTGATTCACTTTTGATTGCAATCGGCGGAGGTATTATTGGAGATGTTGGAGGTTTTGCAGCCGCAACTTATACCCGTGGAATTAGATATATTCAAATTCCTTCAACTTTACTTTCAGCAGTAGATAGTTCAGTCGGTGGTAAAACCGGAATTAATTTCGGCTCAACAAAAAATATAGTTGGCTCTTTCTATCAACCAAATCTTGTTATAATCGATATAAATTTTTTATCGACTCTTCCTAAAAGAGAAATAATTAGCGGAGTGGGAGAAATTTTAAAATATGCGTTTCTTATTAAAGGTGATTATTTCGAATATTTTGAAAAGAATCTTGATAAACTTATTTCGTTAGATGAGAATGTACTTACAAAAATTATTACCGAATCGGTAGAGTATAAAGCTGCCGTTGTTGTTAAAGATGAAAAGGAAGAATCAGGTATTAGAAAAATTCTTAATCTCGGTCATACTTTTGCACACGCAATTGAAGTTGAACATGGACATAGACTAAAACACGGTGAAACAGTAATTATAGGTCTCGCCTGTTCACTTTATCTTTCGAATAAATTAAACTTGTTGAAAGAAACTGAACTCACAGAGGGTATTGATCTTATTAAAAAACTATCAAGTAACATTAAAATAAAAAAAATGGACTACAAAAAAATACTTGAACTAATGAAGCGAGATAAAAAATCGAAGGATGAAGTTTATAAATTTGTTTTGCTGAATGGCTTTGGAAAAGTATTAATTGATGTTGAAGCAGAAAATAATGATGTATTATGGGCTCTTAAACAAGGTGTTAAATTATTTTCCTAAGTTGATGAAAAAGTTAATTCTTTTAATAACGGTTTTCGGTTTAGTTTCTTTTGCTCAGGTAAATAGAGAAACCCGTGCTGTTTGGTTAACAACAAATTTTCGTCTCGATTGGCCACCATCTACTTTTAATCAAGAATTACAAAAAGCTGAACTAAGAAAAATATTTGATGATATTAAACGTAAGCGACTCAACACAGTTTATTTTCAGGTTAGAAGTAACGGTACGGTTATGTTCAGATCATCTTATGAGCCGCTTTCACCCTATATTACAGGTGAAGTTGACGGCGAGGCATCTTATGATCCTTTAAAATATGCTATTGATTTAGCACATGAACGGGGGCTTGAGATTCATGCATGGGTAAACGTTGTTAGATGTTTTACCGGAACGGAAAAGTATATTTTTGAACATCCTTTTCATATTGCGCAAAGAAAACCTCAATGGATAATAGAAAACAATCGTGACGGAAAATCATATTGGCTTGATATGGGGCTTCCCGAAGTCCGTACTTATCTTATTGCAATTTTTGAAGAACTGGTACAAAACTATAATATCGACGGACTTCATCTAGACTTTTTACGATATCCCGGCAGAGATTTTAATGATGCTTTCTCATATAATCTTTTCGGGGATAATCTTTCGTTGGATGATTGGCGAAGAAATAATCTTAATACTTTTGTGAAAGATTTATCTGCAATAGTTAAGTCAATAAAACCGTTTATTAAATTAGGTGCAGCACCAATTGGGATTTATAAAAACAGTTCAAGTGGAAGAGGTTTTGAAGGTTATGGTGAAGTCTATCAAGATTCAAGAGAATGGCTTAAACAAAAATGGATTGATTATTTAGTTCCGCAAATTTATTGGTCATTGGAAGGACCGCCTCGATTTGATTTACTTGCACGAGATTGGACAGATGATACATTTGGTAGAAGTATTGTACTCGGTTTAGCTCCATACAAACAGGAAGTAAAAAATCAATTGAAGAGAATTATTGATTTTACACGTACAACCAAAGCCGACGGTGTAGCATTTTTTAGATATGAAAATATCAAAGATATTTTTCCGTTTGTTAATGATAATGTTGCCATTCCGGCACAAATGACATGGATTGAATCTTCAATTCCATTAGAACCGCGCAATCTCCTTTTTAGTTATGATTCCGTTGATCCGAGTATTATAACACTAGATTGGTCTATACCTGCTCATTCAAATCATCTTGACAGTACAAGTTATGTTGCATTATATAGTTTACCAAACAGAAATGTTAAACCAAGCGGTGATACTTTATTTGAAATATTACCTGCTGATAAACGTTCAATTAAATTAGCAATTGATAAACCCAAAAGAATCAATTATTACTTCACGCTAAAATCTCTTAACAAACTTTGGAACGAGAGTTTAAATTCATCAAACATAGTTGAAGTAACTTTTAGAGAATTGAGTGTTGTTGCCGATATGAATAAGATTTATGAAAATCCGGTACTGGTTAAAAACAAAAATGAAGATCCAAAGGTATTACTCTTTTCAAATAAAAATGAAGAAATAGAAATTCGTACATCCGATAATACTGTATTAAGAAATACTACTATTAATCCAGGCCATAATATTATTAGTCTTCATTACTCTCAAGAATTAATACACGATATTACAATAAAGTATTTAAGTTCGGGTAGAGAAATTAAGCTTAAATACTAATTTGAAACCTTTGAGATAGTCTTTATCGTGCAAGCTAACTATTTGATTGCCTTTAATTGAAATATTAACTACATTGTTGCACCATTCTTTAGGGAGAGATTTAAAACAAAATGATCTCTCACAAAAATAGGAGGGTATATGAAAACCCTTAAATTTCCTTTTGCAATATTTTTAGGTTTGGTTTTATTATTCGGCAATGTGTTTTCGCAGACTCCGGAAAGCTTGGAAGATTCCGAAGTAGTTGTTGAATTAGAACTTTCATTTGTTGACCCTATTTGGGATGGGGTTAATATACCGGATGGACAACGATGCAATGCTTGCGGAGAACACGGATCATCCCCTGAAATTTATGTAGATAATATTCCGGAAAATGCCGATGCAATTCTCTTATACTTTTCCAAAGGTTTACCTCTTAATTTAAATAAAAAATTTGGTACAGGAATATCAACCATTGGAACCTCAAACGGAGTAATTGGTTATCACATATCCGGTAATGACAGAAAAATTTTAATTCCGTCCGTTTCCGGACACACCTCAGAGTTACCCCAAGGATTTTTCCAAGTAAAACAACCGCTTCAGAAAATTGATGGAGAAAGAGGTGCTTATCTGCCGCCATGTGATTGTGATGAGAGAGCATGGTATTTTGTTCATGTAAAAGCCATCAGCATCAACTCATCCGAACCTAATGATTTCACTGAACTTAGAAGTGGAAATCTCACTATGGGAAGAACCAGGTAAATGAATTTTTAAAGGGAGTGGTTTTGTTTTAAGTATTTCTCAAACCACTCCTTCCTCATTCTATCAACTTCTTTCCTGTGACCTTTTAAGAAATGATCTCCGTCTTTCAGCATGATTAATTCAAAAGGTATTTTATATTCAAGAAGCTTATAAGAAAGATCGAGTGAATCATGGGGCAATACTCTTTTATCCGCAGTACCGTGTATTAATAAAAGGGGAGTACTTTTAGGAAGCTTATCAGCAAAATTTACAATTGATCGCGATTCACACTTTTTATTGAAACTTTCCGTCCCATGTTTACCCATTGTAACTTCATATAATTTTTTCATGAATTTACTTTCATCGGAATTACATCGAAGATTAGCAATGCCGCCGGTTACAATTGCACAATTAAAATTATTATTTTTAGTTAAAGTTAAGTAAGTCATCATACCGCCGCGGCTCCAGCCTTCAATTCCCCAATTACTTGTATCTGCACATTCGATTTCTTCAGCAATAGATTTTAAATTTATTACATCATTAATATCGCTTCCGCCGAATTCATCTTTTCCCTCGCCGCCGTCGTTGCCTCGGTATTGTGATGCAAAAACTACATAACCCCAACTTGCAAGCTGACCGAAAATTCCACGTGCGTTAAATGAATCAATTGCACCGGCATTTCCGATTCCACCGCGACACCAAATTATACAAGGATATTTTTTTGAATCGTCTTTTGGTCGTGCGATATATCCTTTTACTTTCAATCCATCCGAATCATAAGTGATTTTTTCTACAATCGTATTATCTACAGTATCGTTACCCCAGCCGCTCCTAATCATTTTATCTTGAATTTGAGTTAATTCAATTACTTTTCTATCAATAATTTTTGGCATAAAAACTCTCTTTAAAATGTATTAAATTTACCGAGCTTGTAAACAAAGATAATTATACTTCAAATATATGTCTAAGAAGAGAAGGATTGTAAAAAAGAATTACATGATACATTATATTGTTTTGATCATAACATTGTCAATCGGTGGTTATTTCGTTTTTTCCGGCTCGGATAATAATTCAAATATGGAAACAAATTTTTATAGTCAACGTAAATTTGATTTCAAAAAGGAAGGCGAGTTAACTTTTCAAAGTGCCGACGGAAAGTTTATTTCTAAAATTGATATTGAAATTGCCGACGATATGGTTGAACGTGCTGTTGGATTAATGTACCGCGAAAGTCTAGAATTTAATCAAGGTATGTTATTTATTTTTCCAAATGAAGAATATCAGTCATTTTGGATGCGCAATACCATGATTCCGCTCGATATAATTTTTGTTAACAAGAAAATGGAAATTGTCACTATTCATAAAAACACGACACCTTTTTCCGAAAAATCTTATCCATCAACAGAGCCATCAATTTATGTTGTTGAAGTAAATGCAGGTTATACTGAAAAATTTGATGTTAAAGAAGAGGATAAGATAAATTGGCGGTTGAATTAACAATTATACTTTTAGGAAATCACTTTGCTTTTAATTATATATGCTGTCGATTTTTAAGGTGGTTTAGAAATTGCGTAATAAATCTATTTCAACACTATTACTCTTCTTAGTAATCTCTCAATCTATTGCTTCATTTACATACAGCAGCAGTAACAATTTTCACAAATCTGATTTAATCTCATTTACAATTAGTGAATCTGCCGATCAGTTTATTCAGAATAGTAATAAGATAAATAAAAGATTCTCGTTAAGAACTTTTGAATTTTTTAGTAATGAATTAGATAAATCACTTAAGATAGATAAAGAAAAGACTCAATTTTCTTATTACAATAGAATCCTTCCGCAGGAATTAAATCAAGCAAAAATCTTTTCAACATTTTTTACTTCATATTTCTCCTCTGAGGTTTAACGTCTATTAGTAGTTTGCTTTAAACAAAGAATTATTAATAACGTTAAATAATTTCAAAGGAGAAATAATATGAATACCGGGAAACAAATCAATTTTAAGAGTGATAAAACTACAGATTTTAGTTTTTATGTGATGGTTATTGCATTAGCTCTTGGATTCTTGATAACATTAGGTTATGTGATTTATTCACTATTTGCTTAGGTAATTTTAGCAGCACAGACGAAAATCTGTGCTGCTGAATTATTTACTTATTTTGTTGGGCAATCAAGTTAAGTGCACTTCCTGCTTTAAACCACTTTATTTGATTCTCGTTATAAGTGTGATTTAATTTCACTTCTTCAACCGATCCATCCTTATGATGAATCTTAAGTGTCAATTGTTTACCGGGAGCTAATTCTTTCAAACCGATTATACTTAGTCTATCATCCTCTTGAATTTTATCATAATCACTTGGATTATCGAAAGTAAGAGGAAGCATACCTTGTTTTTTCAAATTAGTTTCGTGAATTCTTGCAAAGCTTTTTACAATGATTGCTTTACCATTCAAGAAACGCGGTTCCATTGCAGCATGTTCACGACTCGAACCTTCACCGTAGTTTTCATCACCTACGACAACCCATCCTAATCCTTTCGCTTTATAATCACGTGCAACTTGTTGAACTTGTTTGTATTCTCCGGTTAATAAATTCTTAGTTTCACCGGCTTTTCCTGTATAAGCATTAATTGCACCGAGGAACATGTTGTTTGAAATGTTATCCAAGTGTCCGCGGAATCTCAACCAAGGACCCGCCATTGAAATATGATCGGTTGTACACTTGCCTTGTGCTTTTAATAACAATGGAAGTTCGGTATAATCTTCACCATTCCATGGTTGAAATTTTTCGAGGAACTGAAGTCTTTCACTATCATCATTAATAATAACATCTGTTTCGGGATTACCTTCTCCGCCGGGTACATAGCCACTTTCGCCTTTATCGAATCCTTTTGTCGGAAGTTCTAATCCCTTCGGTGGATTTAATTTTATTTTTTCACCTTTTTCGTTTTCTAATTCATCGGTAGCCGGATCAAATGATAATCTACCTGCTAAAGCTAATACGGTTGTAATTTCGGGACTTGCTACAAAAGCAAGAGTTTCAGGATTGCCGTCGTTTCTTTTAGCAAAGTTTCTATTGAATGAAGTAACAATTGTATTTCTTTCACCTTTTTCAATATCCATTCTTTTCCACATACCGATACAGGGACCACAAGCGTTTGCCAAGACAAGTCCACCTACATCGGTAAGAGTTTTTAACTGCCCGTCTCGTTCAATAGTTGCTCGTACTTGTTCGGAGCCGGGCGTAATTGTGAATTGTGATTTAGTTTTTAATCCTTTGTCCAAAGCTTGTTTTGCAATACTTGCAGCACGATCAATATCTTCATAACTGGAGTTTGTACAGCTTCCAATTAATGCAACACTTATTTTATCGGGATAACCTTCTTTCACAACTGCTTCTTTAATTTTTGATATCGGCCAAGCTAAATCCGGTGTGAACGGACCGTTTAAGTGAGGTTCTAATTCACTTAAATTTATTTCAATAACTTGATCATAATATTTTTCCGGATTCGCGTGAACTTCATCATCAGATTTTAGTAAGTCTTTATGTTTTTCTGCCAACTCGGCAACATCGTTTCTATCGGTTGCTCTTAGATACTCTACCATTTTATTATCGAATTCAAAAATTGAAGTAGTAGCGCCGATCTCTGCACCCATATTACAAATCGTTCCTTTACCTGTACAAGATAAAGATTGAGCACCTTCTCCAAAATATTCGACGACCGCACCGGTTCCACCTTTAACTGTTAAAATACCAGCTACTTTTAAGATGACATCTTTCGCCGAAGTCCAACCACTCAATTTACCGGTGAGTTTAACACCGATAAGTTTAGGCCATTTTAATTCCCAAGGCATCCCGGCCATTACATCAACTGCATCTGCGCCACCGACGCCGATTGCTATCATCCCAAGTCCGCCGGCATTAGGAGTATGTGAATCCGTTCCAATCATCATTCCGCCGGGAAAAGCATAATTTTCTAAAACAACTTGGTGAATAATACCGGCACCAGGTCTCCAAAATCCTACACCAAATTTTTTTGAAATACTTTCTAAGAAATCAAAAACTTCTTTGTTTTCATCTTTTGAACGAAGTAAGTCATCTTTTGCACCAACTTGTGCTTGAATTAAGTGATCACAATGAACTGTTGATGGGACCGCAGCAGTTTTTCTTCCGGAGTGCATAAATTGTAATAATGCCATTTGAGCTGTTGCATCCTGCATTGCAACTCTATCCGGAGCTAAGTCTGCATAATCTTTTCCTCTTGTTAATTCATTTTGAGGTGAATCCCATAAGTGTGTATAAAGAATTTTTTCTGAATAAGTCATTGGTCGGTTAAGAACTTTGCGGGCAGATTCTTGTTTTTCTCTCATAGCCTCGAAAACTTTTTGAATCATATCTAAATTTTCAGTCATTTTACCACCTTTTATATTTTAATTTGTGCGAATATACTGAAATTGAAGAACATTTTCTTTGGAGTTTACTTTCAATTTGGGATTCTAACACTGGATTTGATAAATTGTAGTAGACCCTACCGGGTATAACGGGGGTGTGTACTATACTTGATAAAGAGTAGAGAATAATGTTCGATTAATAATTAGTCTTTATTTACTTTTTTATATTCAGCCCGACTATTTTGCAGTATATTTTAAAATAGTCTTGACTATTTTGCAATATCTTGCAAGATTTGTGTGTGAGAAGATATTTATTTGAGCAAATATTAAAAGATCTAGCTAAAAAGATGGTTTTTATCACCGGACCTCGACAGGTTGGGAAAACTTATCTTGCAAAACAATTAATGAGTCATTTCACAAAACCACAGTACTTAAATTTCGATAATTTTACTGATAGAAGGATTATTACTGACCAAAGCTGGATCCAGAATTCCGACCTATTGATTTTTGATGAAATTCATAAAATGAAAGGATGGAAAAATTACATAAAGGGGGTATATGATACTAAACAAAAGGGGCAGTCGATCTTAGTAACAGGAAGTGCAAGATTGGAAACCTTCAGACAAAGCGGTGATTCATTGGCGGGAAGATATTTTCATCATCGTTTGAATCCATTTTCCGTTAAAGAATTAAAAGAGCAAGTTGAACCATACGAATCGGTTGAGTTATTAATTAAATTCGGTGGTTTCCCGGAACCGTTACTTCAGGCTTTAGAATTAGATGAAAATGATGCAACAATTGAATCAGATAGATGGAAAAAACAATATTATACGGATTTAATTAGGGAGGATGTTTTAGAATTTAGTCGAATACAAGAAATAAGGGTTATGAAAACACTTGTTGAGATATTGAGAAACAAAGTTGGCTCACCCCTATCATTAAATTCAATATCTAACGATCTGCAAGTTTCACCTAATACTATCAAGAAGTACATAAACATATTAGAAAGTTTGTATATAATATTTAGGGTCAGTCCGTTTCATAAAAATATTTCTCGCTCAATTTTAAAGGAACCGAAAATCTATTTTTACGACAGTTCATATGTGAAAGGAGATAAAGGAATTGTTTTTGAAAATGTTGTTGCAGTTTGTCTGCTTAAACACATTCAATACTTGCAAGATTCTTTAGGACAAAGCACAAGTCTCCACTTTCTCAAAACAAAGGACGGAAAAGAGATTGATTTTGTTATTAGTAAAAACGATATAGCTCAAAACTTCATCGAGGTTAAATTAAGTGAAAGACAAATTTCAGGCTCGTTAAAATATTTTTCCGAACGTTACCCAAATGTCGAATCCATACAGTTAATTCATAACATGCAGCAGGAAGAAGAAAGAAAATCAATTAAAATTTTGAAAGCGGGAGAATGGCTAAGTGGTTTAAGCGCATAGTTATAATTATTACTACATAATAAACTACAAATTTATGAAATCGGTTTCAGTATCAATATCCTGGAAAATCAACTCAGTTTTACATTCCCAAAATTTTTTGTTGATTGATTTATCATGTGTTACTTCGCGCAGTGTTTGATTTTTACTGCTTTGTAAAATCAATTCTCTTACTTGATTATCAAACAAAATCGGGTGACCTTTCCTGTTGTTATATGTTGGTTGAATCCAATTGAATTGGATATCGATTTGTTTAATAAAATCAAAATAGAATTTTAAAGATAAACTTGGCTGATCCACAAAGTGATAAAGATACCATTTGGATTTAGTATTTGTTAAACCAGCTTGAAGTGAGGTGAACATCCCGGATTTATAATTTTCATTCAATACAAATATCAACTTTTCATTCTGTTCGATTGCATTCAAATTCTCTTCAATTTTTTCAGATTTAAATCCGGTAACAACAATTATTTCATCACAGACGAATGCAAGTTTAGTAACTATATTTTGAATGAAAGTCTTACCATTATTTAATTTTAACAATGGTTTAAAACTGTTCATTCTACCGGAGAGTCCGGCGGTTAAAACTATTCCGGTTATATGAAGTTTTTTTATATCCAAGTTACTTAAATGTTAACCTCAAAGAATGGATTTACTATTTCAACACCGTTAATAATTTGTCCGCTATTCAGATCTTCGGAAAACAACTTGTTGCAGTTTGCTGATTCGGCAGCGGATATAATTAGCGCATCCCAAAACGAAATATTATTCGCAACGCTGCAGTCAATTGCATTATGAATTATTGTTGTATTGATTTGTACAATTTCCAAATCTTCAAATGATTTTAAAAGTGATTTGACAATCTTGGGATCAGACTTAAGTTTATTTACAGCCGTGTAGTAAAATTCTTGAAGGACTTGTGTTGAAATTATACCAGAATGACTTTCGAATAATTTTGCTACTAATTCTCGTGATATTTTTTTCTTCTTTGGATTGTGGTTATCAATTGTATAGATAAGAATATTAGTATCAATGAAGTACTTTTCGGTCATAAATTTCCTCGCGGCTCCATTTTTTCCCTTTGGAATTTCCGGCTGCTCTGTCCATTAATTCAAAAAGACGGTTGGTGTTTTTTGATGAACTGCCGGTATTCACAGTTTTTTGTAGAAGCTCCCTAATTAGCGCATTCAAAGATTTCCCTTGTTTTTCAGCGTATTTTCTACTTTTTTCAATCAATTTTTTATCCATTGATAGAGTTATATTAGGCATAATTTTTCTCACACATATTATGTGTAACAATATAATATTAGAGGTGCGAAGAATCAATCACAAATTTCGGTACAATAAAAAAGGGGAGATGGGATTATTTAATCAAAAGGGATTTCCATTCATCACTTCTTTTAACACAGAGCTTTTCGTTCCACGTTTTTAATGCTTCAAAATCCTTTAAACCACTACCTGTCATAAGCAACATTATTTTTTCGTCTTTTTCAAATTTGTCTTTCACTTTTTGATAAGCGGCAAATGTTGAAGCACACGAAGGTTCAACAAGTAAACTCGTTTTGTGAGCAAGTTCTTTTTGTGCATATAATATTTCGTTATCGCTGACTTTAATTCCGAAACTGTTTGATTCTTTTACAGCATTTGCTGCCATATAAAGATTTCTCGGAGCGCCGGCGCAGATGCTGTCTGCAATTGTCTCAGCTGGTTTATAATCAAACTTATTCGAAGAAATGAAATCTACAACAGCGCTGCTTCCTTCTGCTTGAACTGCGATTAGTTTTGGTAAATAATCTATTAGTTCAAGCCGCTTTAATTCGACAAATCCTTTATGCAGACCGCCGAGGATAACCCCGTCCCCAACCGGAACAAAGATGACTCTTGGAATTTTTCCTTTTAAATTATTATAAATATCAAAAGCGGCTGATTTCTTACCTTCAATAGTAAGGGGATTGTAAGCCGTGTTCCGGTTATACCAATTATTTTTTGTCGAGATTTCGAGACATAAATCAAATGCTTGATCGTAATCGCCATCGACCAGATAAATATTTGCTCCATATGATTGAATTTGGATGCGTTTGGCTTCGGGAATGTTTTTCGGAACGAAGATGTGAGCAGTTAATCCAAGTCGCCCACAAATCCCGGCTAAGGAAGAACCGGCATTTCCTGTTGAAGCTGCCGCAATTTCATTTATACCACGTTCTTTAGCTTTGAGTGCGACTAAAATTGAAGCTCTGTCTTTGTAAGAATATGTAGGATTCCTTGTTTCATCTTGAAAATAAAGTTCTCTTCCATCAACATTATATCTCAATATTTGATTTGAGGGAAGTGATAATTTTTCTAAATCATTTTTATCAATCATATTAAAATCAATCGGCCAAAGATCAGGGTAATTCCAAATTTCACCGGCAGCGAAACTAAGAAATTTCTTTTTGCTGTAAGTATTCTTTAGTTGTTCGTAATCGTATTCAATTGTAAGAACACCTTTGAGTGGAGTGTTCTTTGCACTGCTCCCACAATCGGGACAGAGGTAAATCTTCTTAGATTCTATTAATTCAGAAACAAATTTATTACCACAGTTAGTACATATATATTTATAATGTTTGCTCATTTTACATCGTCAAAGACATAATCGCTTTTGCTGTATGCAATCTATTTTCCGCTTCATCGAAAACAACGGAAATATTTGGATCGTCTAGAATTTCATCTGTTACTTCGTGATTTCTGTCTGCCGGAAGTGCGTGCATAAGTTTTACATTCTTATCTGCTAACTTTATTCTTCTATCGTCACAAATCCAATCGTGATACTTTTCCAAATTTACTTTCATTTCTTTTTTGCATTGGTCTTCATTGTCGAGATATTCCTGCACACCGTAAGCTCCAAAGCCGCCCCAGTTTTTAGGAATAACCACATGAGCACCTTCAAACGCTTCGTCCATGTTATTAGTGAAACTAATTTTTGTTCCGTTTTCCTCGGCACGTTTCTTTGCTCTTTCAACAATGTTTTTGCTCAAAGGAAATTCTTTCGGATGTGCAATTGTTAAATCAATTCCGAATCGTGGAAAGAGTAAAGCTTGTGTCTGCGGAACCGATAACGGTTTGGAATGTGTATCGGCATAAGCCCAAGATACAGTAACTTTCAATCCTTTCGGATCGTTTCCGAATTTTTCAAAGATTGTCATCAAATCTGCAAGTCCTTGAAATGGATGATAAATATCATCTTGCAAAGACATTACAGGTTTAGTAGAATGTTTTGCCATCTCTGCTAAATAATCCGCTCCTATTCCATAAAAACAATTTCGGGATGCAATTCCGTGTCCCATTCTAGATAAAATTATTGCCGTATCTTTTGCCGATTCGCCGTGTGATAATTGCATTTTGTCTGCAGTTAAATCGTGTGCATGTCCGCCAAGCTGAGTCATTCCGGCTTCCATCGAGTTACGAGTTCGTGTTGATTGCTCAAAGAAAATCATAAACAAAGTTTTGTGCGGTAGATAGAGATGTGGTTTCTCTTCATAGAATTCTTTCTTTAAATCAAATGATCTTTTGAATACAACATCAAGTTCTTCTTTTGTCCAATCATCACAAGTTAGAAAGTGTTTTCCTTTTAGATTCATATTAACTCCTAAAAAATAGAACGCAGATGACACAGAAAAAGCCGATTTTCACTGATTAAAACCTCGATCGTTTGTAAAAATCTTTCTTCTAATTTCGGGTTTTTCGCCAAAATTTAAAAGTAATCCGAGCTCTATGTTCGTTGCTTTTAAATAATTTATTAATTGAGATTCATGTTCTTGGCAAAGTTTTTCAGATGCTTTTAATTCGATAATTATAGTATCATCTACTAAAATATCTGTAAAATATTCACCGACTTCCTCGCCTTTGTAAAAAACTTTTATTTTCTTTTGCTTTTCACACTTGAATCCATTTGAGAGTAATTCTTTATAGAGTGCATTTTCATATACTTTCTCAAGAAATCCATAACCAAGTGTGTTGTATACTTCGTAGAAACATTTTATAATTCTTTCGGTTTTATCTTTGTGTAAATATTCCATATTACAATCCTTTTCATAGAACACAGATAACGCTGAAAAGACAGATTGCCACCGATATCTGTGCTTAAGCATTTTTTCTGTGTAACCTGTGTTCCATCAATATGTTAATGCAAACAAAGAATAAAACGCCGATGCTTTTACCAAATGTTCAACCGGAACTTTTTCGTTTGGTGCGTGTGCTAATACTTCATTGCCGGGACCAAATCCGATTACCGGGATTTTATAGTAACCGTTTATCGTTACACCGTTTGTTGAGAATGTCCACTTGTCAACTTTTGGATCAGCTCCAAATAGTTTCTTATAAACTTCCACACCTTTTTGAACTAACGGATGATCTTCTTCAAGCTTCCAAGTCGGATAATACTTTTCCATTCCGTATTCAAATCCGGTGTAAGCCTTTGTCTTGTAATTAAGTAAGAAAGCCTTTGCTTTCATATCTTTTATAATTTCATTTACTTGAGAAAGAGCTAATTCCCGGTCTTCACCCCAGGTTAATCTGCGATCCATATGAATTTTAGCGTAATCGGAAACAGCACAAAGCGACGGACTGTTAGAAACAAACTCAGTTACTGTTATGCTTCCCTTTCCGAGAAATTCATCTGTATCTAATTGTTCGTGAAGTTTTTCAATTTCGAGCGCTGCTTTCGATGCCATATAAATTGCGTTCTTCCCTCGTTCCGGAGCGGAGCCGTGAGAAGAAACACCGAAGAACTCGACATTCATTTCCATTCTACCGCGATGACCGCGATAGATATTCAGGTTTGTCGGCTCTGTAATTATAACAGCATCCGGTTTTAAGTTTTCTTCTTCAACAAGATACTTCCAGCACAGACCGTCGCAGTCTTCTTCCATTACCGTCCCGGTTACGTATAAAGTTATGTCGTTTTCCAGACCAAGTTCCTTTAATATTTTACCGGCAGTAACAGCCGCAACGGGACCGCCTTTCTGGTCAACACTTCCGCGACCGTGAACAAATCCGTTTTTAATTTCACCGCCGAGCGGATCGAATTCCCAGTTATCTAAATTTCCCATATCGACTGTATCAATGTGCCCGTCGATTGCAATTATTTTTTTACCGTCTCCGACTCTGCCGATAACATTGCCGAGTTTATCGATTCTTACTTCGTCGAATTCCGCCTCTTCCATTTGGCGTTTTAATTCATCCGCAGCATCTTTTTCTTGCGTACTTAGTGATTTTTTTTGAATTAACTTCGATAAATTTTCCGCAGTATAATGTTGATACTTTTCGGCTAACTTATTTACTTCTTTTGCAATGTTTTCCATAAATTATCTCATAACTTTTTGAATTCTTTGAATAATCTTTCACCTTGTTTATATATTTCTTTTTGAATCTCAGATTCGTTTATTCCAATTAGTTTTTTGTTCTTCATTAAAAACTTGCCGTCTTTAACAGTTGAGGAAACTTGACTTTCGAGAACCCCGTAAATGTAATGCCCCCAAAAGTTGTTTTTATTGAAAGGTGTTGGGGGCACATAATCCCATATAATAAAATCTGCTTTATCGTTTTTATTAAGCGAAGTAAAATCGTTATAAAATTTCTTAATAAATGTATGCTGGCTGAAGTATATATTAATTATTCTTTCGAAAGCTTCTGCGGATGATAAACCGGAATGACGCATAAGTAAGAAAAGATTTTTAATCGATTTAGCCGGATTAGCATGCATCCCATCAGTACCGCAAAGCATAGACAATTCTTTCGGAATAATTTTGAAATTATTTATACCGACAGAGTTATTCAGATTGGAATCTATGTTAACAGCAATCGAACTTCCGTAATGAAGGATTTTTTTATACTCACTTTCGGTAAGATGTATCGAATGTGAAAGAATACTTTTTTCATTTAGAAGATTATATTTTATTAATCTCTTTAATGGAAGGCTTCCGAACTCAACCAGACTTATTTTTCGATCAACCGGGTCTTCACAAAGGTGTATATGAATACCAACATTAGTCTGATTAACGAATTCTGCTACATCTTTTAAAGTTTGGTTGTTTATAGTAAACGATGCGTGAAGTCCGAATAAAAATTTTATATCATTACTTTCCGAAAGAATAGAATTAATATTTTCATCAATACTTTTTCTTGATAAAGTTTGACCGTTACGATCTGTTGTTTCGAAAGCCAGCACACCATTTAGTTTATATTTTGTTAAAGCATTCGCGATAACACTCAAACTTTCGGTAGCATGCACCGGCGAAGAATGATGATCAAAAATATGTGTAACACCGTTTTTAATCGATTCAAGAATAGCCATATCAGCCGAAGCGCCTATCATTTCATGGTCGAGTGCGTAATCGAGTTTCCACCAAAGATTTTTGAGAATGTTGGTAAAATTATTTGTCGGTCCGTTTATCGGTAAACCTTTTGATAAACGGGAATAAATATGTTCGTGAAAATTTATGTTTGGGATTGTTATTACTTTTCCTTTTGCGTCGTATGAATTCTTTTCGCTCTTAGTATTGCTGTTAAGATAATCTTTCCAGTCTTTCTTTTTTATCTTTTTGATTATTCCATCTGCTAAAATCAAGTCACCGAAAACCGGTGAAATAGAATTCTTTTTGACACTGCAAATCCAAGCGTTTGTTATTTTATTTATCATAATTATTACTCAACTTTAATAAATTTTCCGTAACCGATTTTTCCAAATTTGTTTTCGTCACGATTCATGATTTCTTCACCTCTCAAATAAGTATTCTTAACAACAGCTCTAAAAGTTACACCTTCAAAAGGAGTATACTTTCCTTTACTTTGCATATTCTCAGCAGTAACAATTTGTGAATTCCACAAATCAATTAAAGCAAAATCTGCGTCTTTATCTTTCGTTAATTCACCTTTGTCCTTCAGATTGAAATACTTTGCAACATTTGTTGATAACAATTTGATTGTCTGTTCAATTGTTAATCTGTTTTTCAGAAATCCTTCACTAAACAAGAATGGAACACGATGTTCAACGCCGGGAATACCGCCGTAAACTTTCCAGAAATTATCGAATTGTTTTTCCTCTTTTGGATTGCAACCGGCGTGATCGGTTGTTACAAATTCAAGTTCGTTATTTTTTAGCGCATTCCACAATTCATTTTTATCTTCTTTAAACTTTACGGGTGGAGCGGTTTTTAAATAATTTCTAATATTGTCGTTTTCAAAATCTTTTTGAGTGAAATACAAATAATGCGGACAAGTTTCGGAAGTAAGTTTGATATTTTCTTGTGCAGCAGATCGAATTATTTCCATTCCGGTTTTTGAACTTAAATGAACTACATGAATTCTACAGCCCGTTTTTTCAGAAATGTTTTTCAATTGCTCAATAGCTTTTCGTTCCGCCTCAACATCTCTAGCAACGCAGTATTCTTTCCAACTGTTTTTATTCTCTTTTTGAAATGCTTCTCTTCGTGAAATGACTAAAGATTTATCTTCGGCGTGAACAGCCATCGGTTTGCCGGTTTGCTTTATAATTTGAGCAGCTTGTTCAATTTGATCATAAGTTAAATCGGAAAACTCTTCCATTCCGGAAATAACATAAACTTTATATCCGGCGACTCCTGCTTCTGATAATTCTATAACTTGTTTTTCTAACTTTTGAATGTCATTAAAATCTTGTCGACGAACACCACCCCAAAAAGCAAAATCAATTAAGCTTCGGTTTTTTACCACATTTAATTTTGTGTTGAAGTTTTTAAGTTCGGTAACAGGGGGAAGAGAAGTACAAGGCATATCAATAATAGTTGTTACTCCGCCGTATGCTGCAGCAGTTGATGCGTGTTCGAAGTCTTCTCTAAATTCAATTCCGGGAGTATCAAAATGTACGTGCGGATCAATAGCACCTGGCATCAACAAACGAAAATTACCATCGATTATAACTTCGGTATCATTTTCTTTTTTATACTTCGACTTAAATTCATTAAGTGATTTTTTATCTTTTAGATCCTTCCAATCAAATTCATCGGAAAGAAATTTTATTTCTCTTATTTTATCTGTGAAAACAACTTCTGCTAAACGAAGTTTATTTTCTTTTGTGTTGATGAATATGTTAATTAGTTTTTTCATAAACCCAA
>DYHH01000049.1 GCA_020724265.1 Melioribacter roseus
GGCTCATAGTTGGGAAACGAATACTTTCAATACAATTTGCGTACTGCCCGAAAGAGGGAGGGTCTGAATCAAAAAGAATTGGCTGATGCTCTCGGTTTAAAAAACAAACAGTCTATTAGTGATTGGGAGTCTGGCAAATCTATGCCGAAAACAGAAACACTATTAAAAATCTCCAAGTTGTTAAAAGTATCCTTAGATTGGTTAATGTTTGGGTCCTTCCCGCAATTAGAGTATGAAAATGTCGTTAAGGAAAAAGAAGAGTTATATAAAAAAGTTCAAGAATTAAGTGAGCAAGATGCTGAAACTATTATTAATCCTAAAGTTAAGCGGAAGGATATAAGCAAAATTTAATAAGATATTGGCTAAATTATTCTTAATAATAAGTATTTGTACGGATAAAGCTTAGAGGTTGAAATGAAAGTCCTAATAATCACTCTGTTTTTAGCTTTCGGGTTTTACGGTTGTTCAAGTACATCTGGGTTTGAAATTGATACTAATAAAATATCCGATATTAAAAAGGGCATTACAACAAAGAGCGATGTTTTGAAAATGTTCGGTCACCCACAAATGACAAGCATCATGTCTGATAGTACCTATGTTATCACTTATCACTTTACGAAGGCTGAAGGTGGAGCTTTTACTAGTACTAAAATTGATATGCAGTTATTACAAATAATTATTTTAAAAGAAACTGACATCGTGAAAGACTACATGTATAGTGAAAATAAAATGTAATTTGGAGATTAAAATGAAATACTTAACCGTTCTAATCATAACTCTATTCTTTTTTGGATGTGCTGGTTTAACCCAAATCACCCAAGAAGAAGGCTATTTTGAATTTGTTGAAGAGCATACATTAAATCAAGGCGATGCTTACGATGCATCTTTAGAATGGATGGCAAAGAATTACGGAGCTTCAAAAGAAGTTATTCAGCTGCAGAATAAAGAAACCGGCAAGATCATTGGTAAAGGCATTGGTGAATATTGGTATGATGCGCTGCAATCACTAAAGGTCAATTACAACTATTCCTTAACAATTACCGTCCGGGATAATAAGGCGAAATTTGAGTTCCAAACTTTATCCGGAGAAAACGCAGTGCAAAAAGGAGATCTCTATAAAGTTGAACAACACTATCTCGATATAAAGAACTCAATACTTTTATACTACTCAAATTTTGGAGATGATGACTTCTAAATGAGCAAACCAAACTTTGATGACTTGAATAAACAACCACGCTCCAAAGTGATCGATTCGATATACTTCGATTTGAAGCTTATTCACAATGCTATTGTGGATATTGAAGTAAATCTAAAATACAAGGACAATGCGACTTACGATGAGATAGAAGAAGCCGAAATGAAGTTGAAAATCTTAAGAGAAGAAGAAGACTATCTATTGCTAAAATTAGTTGAAGAAAAAAAACTTATCCGCTCATATAACAACTAACAATGAACGGAATTTATTTACAAAAGAACTCCCCTTATTACTGGCTTAGGTATTATGACAAACTTGAGCCGGACCCTCAAAAAAGAAGAAAATCATTAAACACAAAAATTCCCATTGCTAAATCAGATCTCTCTAGGAAAAACAATGGCGAGAAGATATTAGGCTCTCCGGAGGTTAGGCAGCTCGCGAAAGAGTTGAAAATGGGACTGGCTAAAAGCTTTATCGAAAATAAAGCCGGGGTAAAATTAAAAAAGAAAATAAAAGTTTCGGAAGGTTATGAAGAATTTAAAAAGGCAAGAAGTGTTCCGGGTTCAAAAAAATATTTAAAAAAGAAAACAATTTTTAATTACGATAAAGCAGTAAAGCACTTCATAACTTGTTGCACCGACAAATACATACACAAATGTACTGAAACCGATTATGTACAATTATTACATTACTTTGAAGAGTATAAAATTCCCGGTAAAACAAAAAGGGATAAGAAAAATAAGATTGTTTCAAGAGAGTATAAATCAATGAGCATAAATTCCAGATCGATCTACACAAGGACGCTTCATTCACTTTGGAGTTTTTTTATTGAACGAAATTATACAAACCAAAACATCATCGAATCAATCCAACCTGAAGAAAAAGATCCCAATCCAATTTTATTTGAGGACATGCGAACGATAATAAGATACTTAAAGGATGATAAAGAATATCCTCATCACTATTGGATAATCTATTTTATGCTATTGACTGGCTGCAGACCAAGCTCTGCGATTGTTCAACTTAAAGAAAAGATTGATTTTAAAAGAAAATATATTTCAATCCAAAACGTGAAAACCGGGGCTCGGAAAGGGAAGAACAATTATAAATTCCCTTTATATAATGAACTGTACAAACTACTTGCTGATGAAATGAAAATTAAGCATGGTGATAAAGGGAGATTGTTCGATATATATTCTGTTGTACCAGAAAACTACACCTATCCGCTTAGTTTTTGGGATAGAAAAATCAACCTATTATTGAAAGCTAAATTAATTGAGAGAAAGTACACGCTAAAACAAATCCGACCAACTTTTACAAGTTTTTTAATTAATGTACTCGGGATGGATATTTACGTTGTATATAAACTTGCCGATCATGCAAACATCAAAGTAACCGATAAACACTATATTGATTTTAATGTAAGTCGGGCGAGAAAAGAGCTCGATGTGATTACTTTAGATAGCTTCATGGACGACTAATAATAGAAATGTGTTATAATTTGTGTTATACTATTTTTGGAAAGAAATATCAGAAACAAAAAAAGCCTCAAAACG
>DYHH01000011.1 GCA_020724265.1 Melioribacter roseus
CAATTTATTAATTAAATATACTCTCCTATGGTCATTTGACCTAAACTATAAATAATTTCAGGGGGAGTTTTGATCTCCCCCATTTAGTGCATAATTTCAGTATCATTTTGAGAACCCCTTCAATTTATTAACCAATTGAATTAGTCTACTTCATATACATAGTTCAAAAAGTTAATACAAATCAGACAAAAAGTATAATAATTGTTAAATCATTCCATATTTCGAATATTTCAAAACTTAAATGAGTTACAGATCGTAAATCTCAAATGTATCTAAATATCAAATTGAGACACCCCCAATTGTAAAAAAGTGCGAAAACAATTCAAAAACAAACAAATAAGTTGGCACCTCCTTTGGATAATAAGTCGTGATGAAATTAGATCAAAACATAACAAACCAAATGGAGGTTCATAAAATGGTTAAATCAATACTAACCAAAATTTCCTTTATTCTAATACTCTCTTCATTTCTGCTTGCCCAGAATGGCTTTAATGTAACATTCAATGGAGTAACAGATAATGAAGACGGAACATATACCTGGTCTTACACTGTAGAAAATGAAAATGCGTCAAATGGATTATCGCATTGGACAATAGCATTATGTGAAACCGAAGATGACCCTATTTCTGCTTCACCAAGTCCATGGTCAATGGTTCGAGGCATAGATGCTTCTACAGGTGTTGAAATTTATGGTATAAAATGGGATCTGGATCAATCTCTAGAACAAGGTGAGTCAAGAACATTTACATTTACCCTTAATGGAGATTATGCTCAGACTCAAGTTCAATACAGTTTAAAATACGCAACTCTGCATGTAGAATCCTATATAACCGGACCTTCCTGCGAATTTAATACCGTTTGCACTGGCGAAATCGGGGATTATGTTTTTGTTGATATGACCGGTGACTGCGACGGTGGTCAAGAGGGCTCATTACCGATTGAGGGCGCAGTTGTTCAGCTTTCTTATGGTGATCAAACATTCACGACAACCACTGACGCAGATGGTAAATATTTATTTGATGAACTTTGTGCTGGGGAATATACTGTAACAATTATTTCTGTACCTGAAGCCTATAGCGAATATACTTTAAGTACACCAGGTTCATACAACGTTACTTTAGCTGAAGATAATTCGAAATTCTACGATGCTGATTTCGGTTACTGTTCCGAAGAAGACGAACTTTGTGGTGGTTTTGATGTGAACTTCGATGGCGTAACTAATAATAATGATGGTACATCCACTTGGACATATACAGTTACAGGTATCAACGCTGCTCATGACTTATCTCACTGGGTATTAGCTCTTTGTGAAGATAATGTAATAAGTGCTTCTCCTAGTCCATGGGAAGTCGGAACTGATCCGACAAGCGGTGTATTTGGAATTAAATGGGATGTTCCCGTAAACAAATTTAACGGACAAGTTACATTTAGTGTAACTCTTGATGGACAATATTCTCAAACAACTACAGATATAGCTATAAAAGCTGGTACGGATATTTTCTATTGCACAACTATTGGTCCGGATTGCGAAGAAATTGAATGCTCAGGTGAAATAGGAAATTACGTATTTGTCGATATGACCGATGATTGTACCGGTGATCAAACAGGCTCAACCCCAATTGCCGGGGCAACAGTTCAATTAACCTACGGAAATGTTACCAAAACTACTACAACTGATGCATTCGGTTATTATCTATTCACCGAATTGTGTGCTGGTGACTATGTGGTTACAATAATCTCAGTACCCGAAGCTTATGATGAGTACACATTAAGCACACCGGGATCTTACAACGTCAACTTAGCAAACGATGACTCAAAATTCTATGACGCTGATTTCGGCTATTGCCCTCCTGTTGATGATTGTGAAGGCGAAGGTGTAATAGGTGACTATATTTGGTTAGATGAAAATTGCGACGGTATACAGAATCATGGTGTTGAATTTGGTATTCCCGGTGTTACAGTATATCTTAAAGATGCACAAGGTAATATTCTTCAAACTACGGTAACAAATAACTCGGGATTGTATAAGTTCATGGGTCTCTGTGCAGGAACATATTATGTTTTTGTTGATGAATCAACATTACCCGAAGGATACACTCCTACTGCATCCTATGTTGATACTGTCCCGAATAGCTACAAACATGATAGTAATGAAAACGGTGAAGAAGTTATTCTTATTGCAGATGATTCGAAAGATCACACAATTGATTTCGGTTATTGTGCTCCTGACGATGAACCCGAAGTTGATATTGAGGTTGAAAAATCTGCTTCATCAAGCAATTTACAAGACGGTGATACATTCTATTATACAGTTACTGTAAAAAACAATGGTCCGGATAATGCAACCGGTGTTCAAGTTACTGATGTTTTACCGCAAGGCGTTGATTTTATTTCTTACTCGGCAACACAAGGCACTTATGATTTTAATACCGGTGTTTGGATGGTTGGAAACTTAGCAAACGGTGTAAGCCAAACATTAACTATAAATGTTCAAGTTAATGTTGATGATGTAAATACTTCTACATTTAATTTGGGTATAGCATCAGATTACAATCTATTTGTTCTTTATGATGTTAATCAACCATCATCGGATACTGAAGGTAAAGTAGCAGTTGGAAGAAATGCATACTTTGCAAATTACAGTATTGGTGATAAACTTCCTCCAAACAGCGGTGATGTTCTAATCGTTGGTAACAACTTAGAGTATATTTCCGGTGCAGTATATAACGGTAATGTTGTTTATGGAAATCAAACTAATTTGGATAGTGAATACTATGCAGTTAGTATAACCGGTGGTACACTTAGACAAGATACCCCGATTGATTTTGCTGCGGCTGAAGGATATTTGTTAGGCTTATCAAGTACATTGTTTGGATACTCAGTTAACGGTACAACTACAATGCAGTGGGGCGGATTAAAACTTACAGGTACGGATCCTTACCTTAATGTATTTATGGTTGACGGTGCAGACTTATCATCAGCAAATGATTTCCAAATTAATGTTCCAAACGGTTCGGTTGTTCTTGTTAATGTAAGCGGAACAACAGTTAGCTGGACCGGTGGTTTAACCGTAACCGGTACTTCAATAGGAAATGTTCTCTATAACTTTAAAGATGCAACAAGTATAACAATTCAAGGTATAGATGTACGCGGATCAATACTTGCACCTAAAGCTCACGTAAACTTTGTAGCCGGTGTTCAAAACGGTCAAATGATTTGTAAATCTCTTGAAGGTATGGGTCAGTTTAACAACAGTAAATTTATCGGCAACATTCCTACTGAAACTCAGATTGTAAACGTTGCTGTGGTTACAGGAGTTATAGAATTGGATACTAATCCGGATAACGATATGGATGACGCAGTTGTGGTTGTTAACGGAACAGATCCAGGAACCGGTAACGGCGGCGGAAATGGCGGCAGTGGTAACGGTGGATGGGAATACGTCGGTAATTTCTTAGATGGTCAAATTGTTTGGTCGCTTGCTTATACCGAAGACGGCTGTATTTTAGTCGGTACATTAGGCGGTGCAATTTACAAATCAAATACCGAAGGAACTGAATTCACATTAATTAATGAAGGTATGAACGTCGGCTTCATTTGGTCATTATTAGTATACAACGGATATTATTTTGCCGGTACGGAACAGGGTGTCTTCATGTATAACGGCTCAAGCTGGGTATTAGTTGGCTTAGTCGGAATGGATGTTCGATCACTTTCTGCTGTTGACGGTAAAATCTATGCCGGAGTTTGGGGCGGCGGTGTTTACGTATCCTCAGATAACGGAGCTACATGGACTCAGTTGACTTCAGAACTTCTTTCATGGTCGGCAGTACAAGACATTACAGTTCACTTCTCGGGCAACTTTAATGTAGAATTGTTCGTTGCTACTTTAGGCAATGGTATCTGCTTCTCACCTGATGGTGGTGTAAATTGGACAAAACTAAACATCGATTATCAATTTGTATGGTCGATTGCCTCAACATCTGCAGGTGTATTGTTCGCTGGAACTTATGGTGACGGACTTTATACCTCTAATGATAATGGATTAACTTGGACTAAAGTCTTTGGTGTAAATGCACAGTACATATATGATATAACTGTTGACCTTAACGATAACGTTTATATCAGTACTTTACTTGGCGGTATATTCGTATCAACTGACGGCGGTTCATCATTCAGTAATGCAGGTATGGGCGGAATCGGTACAAGTTCGGTTCTCGCAATCGGTGGTTCATCTGAATCAAACAGCAGTGTTTATGTTGGTACCAGCAATGGCAGCATTTACAGAAAAGTTGGTGATAATGGTGTTACATCTGTTGAAGATGAAGATTTACCGAGAGAATTCAGATTGGATCAAAACTATCCTAATCCATTTAACCCAAGCACAACGATTCAGTTTGCCGTACCTAAAGCAGGTGAATATAAAGTAGTTATATACAATATCCTCGGTCAGCAAGTAGCAGAGTTATTAAATACTCAATTGCAGCCGGGCGTACATAAAGTTCAGTTCAATGCTAATCAATTAGCTTCAGGTGTTTACATCTATCAATTGATTGGTGATAAAGTGAACTTTACCAAGAAGATGGTATTAATGAAGTAAAAACATGATTGGTTTGTGATTACTGTAAGGCGGCTCGGAGGAGCCGCCTTTTTTATTTTTTCAAATCCCCGGGATTTTTTACTAAAAATTTTTGATAAAAAAAGATTGTTTATACGATCTATTGGAAAATTTCGGGGATTTTATAACTACTCAACCAAATAATATTTACTCAAATCCGGCAAATCATTCCAATCAATTGGACCGACTTCAAAATAGTAAATTAACTTAGGTAAAACCGATTTACCCCAAGCGCTTACAAAATAATTATATCCTTTTTGCCAATCTTCGCTTTCTCCCCACCCCGTTTGACGAAAGATCAATTTTGTTTTACCATCGCCGGTTTCAAAAAATCTTATTGTTACAACTGTTTTTTGATTTGCCCGTAACTCCGGCAACATTGGCGGGAAACCCCAGGTAAATGAGAACATTTTATTTTGTTCAAAAGAAATAACTTTTTCATCTTCCGCTCCCCGGCTTCCTTCGGGCGCATCGGGGAAAAAGTAAATGTGATAATCACCGAACATTTTTAAGTCAATTTTTCCGTCAGGCGCAAAAAATGTTTGTATTCCTTCGATTGTCGTCCAAGCATTATATACTTCTTGCGGAGATGCATTAACCATAAACTCAAATTCAATTAGTTTTTCTTCAGGATTCTGTGCCATAGTTCCCCCGAATTGTAAGATTAACAATATTACCAAGACATCTATAATTTGTTTTTTCATTTTTACCTCAATTGGTGTTGGTGCAAAATACATTTTGCGGTTTATTTAATCAAAATCATTTTGCGCGATTGACGTAATGATCTTTGAGTTAAAGTATAATAATATATTCCGGACGATAGATTACTTGCATCAAAAATTACTTCGTGTTTACCCGGCTGAAGTTTTTGGTTTACAAGAGTTGCTACTTCTCGACCGAGAATATCATATACTTTCAAGGAGACTCTCTTGATACTTGCTACTTGATACTTGATTCTGGTTGTTGGATTAAAAGGGTTGGGATAATTCTGAAATAAAACAAAATCATTTACAACTATTTCGTTTACAACACTTGTTGTTGTATCGGCAAATTTTTCCCCGATTAAATTCCAGAGTTCATTTCGTGTTCCGTCTTTTCCCAACGACCAAATACCGATACCGCTTAAGTTTTTTTCGAGTGCAAAATCATATTTCAATTCTAAACTTGGAACAGTATCCATCCAGATAAGTTGAAATTTGTCTTCTTGCGGAATCATTACATAAGTTGTTTGCGAAATTTCATCGAATACCGGATAGTTATTATCGGTAAAAAGATTATAAACATCTTTATAGTTTACATGCTTAACCCAATTCGAATTCTGGCTTCCTTCGGGAATAACAGTTGTGTAAGGATTGTTATTATCAACAAGCCATTCTGCACCATAATAAGGCACACCTAAAATTATTTTTGTGATCTCAACATCGGCATAATCATTTGATATAGTTCTCTCGTAATTGTAAGGACTAAATTCATTTGTTCCGCTAAGCGGGGCAACGGGACCAGCATTTTGACTCCAGCTTCCGTGATAATCGTAACCCATAATAAATAAGTAATCACAAATTTCCGATAGTTCTTTCAGCTTCCATCTATTGCCCCAATTAACAGCGGGAGTAGCAAATGATAATTCTTTACCGATGAACCATGTATCTAACGAATCACGAAGCTCTTGCATAAAGTCATTTATAGGATCACCCCGTTCACTTAACTTAAGATTCTCGAAGTCAATATTAATTCCATCGAAATGATAATCAGCGATAATGTTCTTTGTATCTTCAAAAAACTTTCTTTTGTTTGTGGAATTATTGATGAGATTACTAACAAGATTGCTGTCAACATCGCTTAATGATAAATTAGAAACGGTCAAAATTACTTTTACATCATTTGTCTGTGCACTGCTAATAATCTGAATCCATTTGCTTAAATTATTGTTCCAATCCGGCGGATAAGATAACGATCCGTCAGGTTGCAATACAAAATCAAAAACGGCAAGATGTGTTAATAAATCTAATCGAATATTGGCATCATTTAATTCCCAATAAGGTAAATAACCAAATACTTTTTTCTTTAATTCTATTGAGTTGCTAAAATGAGTTATTTGCAGGTCAAATGAATTTGCTGCTTTATTGTGATTTTGAATCTTATCAAAATAATGGGTTGAATGCTGCGCAGAAACGACAATTAGCAGTTGAATGAAGAAAAATATTTTTATTATGGTTTTCATCGAACATTAATATAAATAAATTCTTTAATTGCTTTTTAGCTATATATAAAATAATTTCATGCAAAGATTTTCAAGAGAGGATACATGAAAAAATTTCCACTTGTTTTTCTCGCCGTTTTGCTAACCTTTATATTATCCGCTTGTTCAAATGATAAACCGGATACCGAAAAAAAATACGGCATTGTAATTCATGGCGGTGCAGGTTCAATTGTACCGGGGAGATACTCGTCTGAACAAGAAGAGGAGTTTGAAAAGAAACTTGCCGAAGCACTCGAAGCCGGATATGAAATTCTTGAAAACGGGGGAAGCAGTTTAGATGCTGTGGAGGCGGCTGTAATAATTTTAGAAGATTCACCTTATTTCAATGCAGGCAAAGGAGCTGTGTTTACTGCAAGTGGTATTAATGAATTGGATGCGGCTATAATGAACGGAGAAAATTTGCAAGCTGGTGCTGTTGCAGGATTACATCATATTAAAAATCCAATTTCTTTGGCAAGAGCCGTTATGGAAAAATCCGAACATGTTATGATGATATCAGACGGAGCAGAGCAATTTGCCGAACAGAATGGATTTGAATTAATTGACCCGGAATATTTTTTCGTTCAAGAAAGATGGGATAGTCTGCAGAAAATTTTACAACGTGAAAAAGAATCTTCAAAAAATAATGGTGAAGAAAAATTTGGAACTGTAGGAGCCGTAGCTTTAGATAAAAACGGGAACTTGGCGGCTGCTACATCAACAGGCGGAATGACAAATAAAAAATTCGGCAGAGTCGGCGATGTGCCGATTATAGGAGCAGGAACATATGCAAACAATAAAACCTGTGCAGTTTCTGCAACCGGGCAAGGTGAATATTTTATTCGGCTTAACGTTGCTCATGATATTTCAGCCTTAATGGAATACAATAATATTAGTCTTGTAGATGCAGCAAATGATGTTATACATAACAAACTTGAAAATCTTGGTGGAACAGGCGGTGTTATTGCAATCGATAAAAACGGAAAAATTGCAATGCCGTTTAATACTCCCGGTATGTTTCGAGGATACAAATTAAATAATGAAAATCCGGTCGTTCTTCTCTTTAAAGAACAATAAAAACATCATTAGGAGGGGCTATGTATATAGCAGAAGTGAATTACCTTTCCGTTCTTATCTCGGCTGTTGCGGCAATGATTGTAGGAGCTCTTTGGTATGGTCCGATATTTGGTAAAATGTGGATGGGCTATATGGGTAAAACAGAAGAGCAGTTGAAAGAAGGATTTAATCCGGCAAAAACTTACGGACTTGCATTCTTGGGGCATTTCATTGCTCTTGCCGTGTTGGCAAATCTCTTTGTTTACCTTCACGTTGAAACTATAGGCGGTGCTTTACATACAGCGTTTTGGACTTGGCTGGGGTTTACTTTAGCAACGAATTTTATTACCGGGTTGTTTGAAGATAAAAAATTCGGTCTTCTTTTAATAGATGAAGTATATCACCTGGTAGTTTTCTTTGTTGGAGCAATTATCATTTCAATATGGTGATAGAACTTAATCGGAAAGATTAAATTTTACGTGTGTTGAATCCATTTGACCGGAATGATCGTCGGTAACAAATATTTGCAGTATGTAGTCACCTTGTTCAAACGAGTCGTCAAGAATCATTTGTATTTCGAGAGGTGTATCCAAAACTTTATTGTTATTTGTTTTGTCGATCATTCCGTAATCTACTTCCTCAAACAACTCGCCCGAAGGAGTTAGAAGATTAACATAATAGGAAAGTTTTATTGAAAAGCTTTTATCCTCTTCGAATTGCTCAAAACCTCTAACCTGTGCGGAAGCATTTAATTCCCACTCTTCCCCGATATGAAAAGCAAATGCTTCGGGATTAAAGACTTCCAGCCTAATTTCTTCTTTTGAACATGCAGAAAACAAAATGATAAAACCGACTAACGAGAGTACAACAAATATTTTTTTCATACCGATCCGATATAATTCTGTTTATATAACTAAAAATTATTACCAATGTTTTAATACTTTTTAAGAAACCATCTCATTACGGCAGTTACTGATTTATCGAAGAAATCACTGCCGTGAGCTATTTCGGTATCGCTTAAATGAGCACTTTCAAAACCCTTTGCTACAAAGAAAACAGCTTTATCAAAAAAGCTATTTACTTTTGAATAAAAACCTAATCCTTCGTGAAGTTCAAACGTACTTGAGATTAATCCTTCTTCAACAATAAAATTCCAAAGTACAACTCGGACTAATATTAACGCATATATTACTTCAGAAACTTTAAATCCTTCTTTTGCTCTTTCGCGTCCAAGTTTAATAAAGTGTTCTGCAGTTTTGTGAAAATCGGGTTCATCACGCATTAAATAATTACCGAGTCTTTTGAACACATCATAAACTCTTTCATCGAGAAGATTATCGGGTATATTTTTATAACCGGGAGTAGATGGACTATTCTTAACTTCCTTACTCCATCTTTTTGTTAACTGTTCTGCATGATCCTCAACGGCTTGTATATATTTTTGATATAACATATCATACCTCCCTCGTCATTTATAAAATATAAAGACATTATAAAGCAAAGAACAATTTCGGTTAGGATTAAAAGTAATATACCCGGAATAAAATTATAATCAAGAGATAAAAAACCTGCTTTCAAAATAGAAAGCAGGTTTAATTAGTATTTGTTAATTGTTTTTCTTGAAATCCTTCATAAATTCTACTAATGCTTCGATTCCTTTTTTCGGGAATGCGTTGTATATCGAAGCACGGATACCGCCCACGGATCTGTGACCTTTTAATCCGGAGAAACCTTTTTCTGTTGTTTCGGCAACGAATTTCTTCTCAAGCTCCTCAGAGGGAAGACGGAAAGTGACATTCATTAATGATCTATCTTCTTTAACCGTCACAGTTCCTTTATAATAACCATCACTATTATCGATATAATCATATAAGATACCGGCTTTTTCTTTGTTCATTTCGTACATCTTATCGAGACCACCAAGGTTAAGTAACCATTTAAAAACTAATCCCATAATATAAACCGAATATGTTGCCGGAGTATTATATAATGATTCACCATCAACATGAACTTTGTAATTCAAATAAGTATGAAGCGAATCGGAACTTCTTTCAAGTAAATCTTTTCTGATTATAACAAGAGCAACGCCTGCGGGACCCATATTTTTCTGGGCACCGGCATAAATCAAGCCGTATTTATTTACATCGATTTTTTTATGAAGCATATCCGAAGAAGCATCGCAAACCAAAGGAACATTTCCGACTTCCGGCTCGGTTATATATTGTGTTCCGAAAATTGTATTGTTTGATGTAAAGTGAACATAAGAAGCCCCGGGATCTAATTTAAGTTCTTCCTGCTTAGGAAGTCTTCCGAATTTTTCATCTTCTGTTGAACCGGCAACATTAACAGCTCCGACTCTTTTTGCTTCCTTTAGTGCTTTCTTTGCCCAAGAACCGGTTAATATATAATCGGCTTTATTATTAGGCGGCATTAAGTTTAAGGGTACCATAGAAAATTGTAATGTTGCCCCGCCTTGCAAAAACAGCACCGAGTAATTATCGTTTATGTCCAGTAATTTTCTAAGGTCTGCTTCAGCACCTTTAAAAATTGCATCGTAAATTTTTCCGCGGTGACTCATTTCCATCACCGACATTCCGCTTCCTTTGTAACTAATCATATCTTCTTGTGCTTCTTTCAAAACATCTTCCGGTAAGATAGCCGGGCCCGCACTGAAATTATAAATTCTGTTTGTCATGTCTTTTTCCTTAATTGTTATAAACTACTTATGTTAATCTATTGCGTGAACTAAAAGTCCATCTCTAAGTTTTGGTTCAAACCAAGTCGATTTAGGGGGCATTATTTCTCCCGCATCGGAAATATTAATTAAATCGTCAACTGAAACCGGGTACATTGAGAATGCAACAACTGCTTTTCCTTCATCTACTAATTTTACAAGTTCTTCGGTTCCCCTTATTCCGCCTATAAAATCAACATTCGTATCGGTGCGAGGATCCGTAATTCCGAATAAAGAACTTAGAATATAATTTTGAAGTAAACTAACATCTAATTTATCACCCACACTTTCGCCCGGTTTAACATTTTCATTTGGTTTTAGAAGATACCATTTCTTTTTATGATACATGCAAATTGTTCTTCTTTCAGGCGGATTGGGATCTTTTGTTTCTTCAATTGAAAAATTCTCTTTCAATTTATCAAAGAAATTTTTCTGTAAACCATGCGGAAATTGATGAACAACTCGATTATACGGAAGTATTTTCAATTGTTCAGCCGGGAAGAGAACTGCCATAAAGAAATTATATTCTTCTTCTCCAGTATGACCGACATTATTTTCTTTTCTTACTTTTTGTGACCGGCTTGCACTTGCTGCTCTGTGGTGACCGTCTGCAATGTAAAGACTTTCTATTTTACCGATTTCAAAAATTATAATATCGTTATAGTCATCTGGCATTTGCCAAACGGTATGTCGAACACCGTCCGGTGCGGTAAAATCATAAAGCGGATCGTGTTCATTCATTGCTTCTTCAACAATCGCATTTACTTCCGCAACACCCTTGTAAGTTAAGAATACAGCACCTGTTTGTGCTTCGGTTGTAACGATGTGATTAGTTCTATCGTCTTCTTTTACTTTTCTTGTTTTTTCGTGTTTCTTAATTACATCGTTATCATAATCATTTACCGAAAATGTTGCAGCTATACCGGTTTGTTCCTGGTCTTTCCATTTTAAGTGATAAATATAAAAATGTGGTTTTTCATCCTGTACTAATGGTGCTTCTTTTCTTAACCGTGCCCAATTCTCTTTTGCTTTATTATATACTTGTTCGGAATAAGGATCTGTTTTTGCATCAAGCTCAATTTCGGAACGAGTAACTCGTAAAAAACTAAGGGGATTACCTTTAGCAAGTTCAGCAGCTTCCTCTCTGTTGACAACATCATAGGGAACGCTTGCAACAAGGTGAGCAACTTTTTCTTCGGGTCTAACTGCCTTAAAAGGTTTAATTACTGCCATCACTTCTCCATTTTTGTAAGAATTTCTGGTACGTAAAAATACGACAAATATATCTATCTGTAAATTTTGTTAGTCACAAGTTTATCTTTTTCCCTCACATTTTGGAGAAAATAAACTCTTCAATTTCGGTTTTATCGCCGCGCTTCAATTCTAAATTAACTTTTAGCTCCCCGGAATCTAAGAGTTCATATCTTATTCCGTTGAATGTAATTGACGAGTCTCCCATTTCGATAAAGGTAAATTCAAGATATTCGTCTTTTTCTTCCCAGCTTATGAAATTTGCATCAAAATGACGCAGCCGTAATGTTAAATTTTCGCCTGCTTCAGTTATTGCAAAATGTTCGGAAAATCTAAGTTTGTCATCAACTATAAACCGAAACATTCCGATAATTGAATTGCCGCTTGGAGCACTCCAATATTCTTCAACAGTACCGCCCCACTTTTCGGTTGTCCACTTGCCTTGCAGCCAACTTAATTTTTCAATTCCTGTTTGTGCAATAATAGCAGAAGTAAATAGAAGTATTAGAAATAAATATATTTTTGTTTTCACTTTGTCCCTCTTTTTGTTTTGTATTTTTCATCTATGAAGTAAAAATAATTTTTTTGTAGTTTATATATCAGGATAGGAGAAATATATTAAGAGATTCTTTCACATAACAATTTTTTTATTCTTTTCTTTTCAGATTTATTCTCAGAATCTAATTGTTGGTTTTGGTTGGGGATTAATAAACTTTCAAAATAACGTTATTGAAAAAAGCGGTAATACACTTTTAAGTTATAAAGTTGATAGTGATTATCACTATTCTTTCTTTTTAAAATATAACATTCCAAAAACTCAAATTAGATTTAAGGGGGGTTACTACCATTCCGAAATAAAAGGTGCGGGAACAATAATAAATATCAATCCTTCCGAAACTCGCTTACCGATTAATACAAGAGTTGATAACAGTCTGAAGTCGTTGATACTGGGTTTAGAATATTTATGGAACAAAGGAAAATTCAAACCTTATCTCGGTCTTGATATGTTATTCGGCGCATTTGATGATGCAGATATTTTTTATGAAGATAAATCGGGCGAATCAATACATCAAATTTATCCGAGCGAAACTCGTATTGGTCTGGGATTAAGCGGCGGGATCGGTTATAACATTTTACCCGGAATAGAATTAGACATCAATCTGCATTACGGTATTTTAAATTTACTTGGTAAAAAAGATTACGAAGACAACATCACCACAATCGATCTAACAGTTTCAATTATGTTCGGCATTTAAAACTTGAAAGCAATTCCTAAATCGGTCTTTGTATCCGTCTGCTTTATTCCGTCAGGCGGATCCGAATCATGTCTTAACTTAAAATTTATCGATAAGGAAATAAGTTCGGTAAGCTTAACCGTTAAGCTGTTCTCGGCAAGTAGTTTGTAATCCGAAAAATTATCGAACATAGGTTGATAATAAACAACTCCGCCGAAATTAACATAAGGATTGATTCCAAGAAAGTACGAAAGGTAATTACTCCATCGATGAACATTAACCTCTGGAAGATGAACTGCATTTTCCGGTAAGTTAAAATTCTCGTGTTCGAACATGTATGCAGTACCCAGAGTTAAATCACCGGTAGAGAAGTTCAAAAATTTATGTCTTATGCCGGCACCTATTAATTCACGGTTATCGAGCAATACTTTTTTATCATAATTAACCTGTCCAAAAAATTCTATGTCAAGCAGCCTGGTAATATTTCTTACGTGACGAAGATGAATTAACCCTTCGTTAGAAGTGCGGTTCCCGTTAACCCACTCATAATCACTTTCGAATATTAAAAATGTTGTAACAGAAGATAATTTCCAATCTATTCTTCCGTCAATGCCTGCCTCTGTTTTTTCAGAGTTGCCGGTTTTAATTGTTCCGCTGAATTCAAAATAACCGGCAAATCCTTTTAATGTATCCGGTGTTCTGTATTTTTCCGTGTTTACTTGAGCTTGAGTACTAATAAGCATTATAAAAAAGAATATAACTAACAATTTTTTCATGGTCATTTTATAGTGATTGTAAAATTCAACCGCTAATTTAATAAACTAATCTTTAGCGCTGAAGTAAATGAATGATTTTATTGATAATTTATCACCCAAAATTTCCAATAGACTTTGAGCAATTACTTTATGATAAAAATAATTTCGAATAAGAACGGCAAAGAAAAATCCAACCTAATTTCTTTGTTTGATGAGGGATCAAAAAATAAAGTTCGTGCATTTCACAAAACGTTACTTAATTATAAACCAACTCCTCTTATTGAAATGAATAAGTATGCAGATATAGTCGGCGTAAATAAATTATGGGTAAAAGACGAATCGCATCGTATGGGATTAAAAGCTTTTAAAGTTCTTGGTGCAAGTTATGCAATTACAAACATCCTGTATGAAAAAATTGGTTGGGATAAAAATGAATTGTCGTTTGAAAAATTATTTAACGAAGATTTATCACAGTTTACTTTTGTAACGGCAACAGATGGTAATCACGGCAGGGGTGTTGCATGGATTTCCAATCAATTTGGCTGCAAATCTTTTGTGTTTATGCCGAATACATCTTCAGAAGTAAGGATAAATAATATAGAAGAATTTGCAACAGAGGTATTTATAGTTGACGGCAATTATGATATGGCTTCCGGCAAAGCGAAGGAATACGCAAAGCAAAAAAATGCAATCTTAGTTCAGGACTCATCGTGGGAAGGTTACGAAAAAATTCCGCTAATTATTATGCAAGGTTATATAACTCTAATTGATGAAATTTACGAACAACTTAACGGGGATAATTTTTCACATATCTTTCTTCATTGCGGAGTTGGATCAATGCCGGCTGCAATTGAAGCATATCTTGTTAATAAGTTCGGCACCGATAAACCAATCACAAATATTGTTGAACCGAATAAAGCAGATTGTTTTTATAAATCAATTGAAATTAACGATGGTAAACCACATTCTGTTTACGGAAAATTGGATTCGGTAATGGCTGGACTTTCTTGCGGAACACCAAGTAAACTTGCTTGGGATATTATTTCGAAGCATAGTAATTATTTTATATCATGTGATGATGAAATTGCAAAACTCGGAATGAGAGAATTTTCAAAAGTAAATATTATTTCAGGTGAATCGGGGGCTGTCTCGTTAGGCATATTGAAATATGCTTTTGATAATGATAAATCTATTTTTGAAAAATTAGAAATAGACAGCAGCTCTAAAATTATGTTGATTTCAACAGAAGGAGATACGGATCAGATTTTTTACAAACAAGTACTTTCCGAAATTGATTGATTCTGAATTCATTTTTCACTACATAGTTGGTAGCATTTCGCTCATAACTAGGAGGCAATATGCAAACCTATGTTTTGATGACTAAACTTCCCCCGTCTTTATCACAACATATGAAAGACCGCTCCGAAATCGGCAGACAATGGCTTGCACAGGTAAAAGAAAAATGTCCTGAAATTAAATTTATAGCACATTATGCACTTCTCGGCAAATATGATTTCATGGATATCTATGAAGCGCCGGATAATAAAACCGCAGCAAAGGTTTCCATGATTAGTTTATCGAACGGTGCATTTCATGCCGAAAGCTGGAGCGCTATTCCTTATAAAGAATTTGTTGAATTGACAAATGAGATTTGATTTACGTTTGGCTAAAAGATGGAATCTTTTTGAAAGATTCCATCTTTATTTAAGTACACTCAACTCCTTCAAAATTGTTCTTGTTAGATTAATCCTTACTTGAGATGTAATGTTTTCGTAATCTGAAGCATCCATATTCATTGCAAATACAAATAGATTATCATTAGTTTCAACGTAACCGACATACCAGCCGGTATAAATGCCATCACGTAAATCACCTAAACCAGTTTTACCACGTAAGATATAATTGTCGGTTTCTTCCGCTATCATTATTTTTTTTACGATATCAATATTGCGCTGCGAAAAAGGCAAATCATTTTTAACAAATCTTTTTAAAAACTCAATCTGCTCATCGGCTGAAATTCTTAAACTCCAATCAAGCCAAAAGTAATCAATCTTTTCACCGATGATCTTGTTACCGTAATTTAATTGTTCCAAGTATTTCAAATAAATTTCTCTATCGACTCTTCTAGCTAATTCTTGGTAATACCAAACGGCAGAATATTTCAAAGCACTTTTCAAATCGTGATCCATATTCCATTTATCCCAACCTCTGTCAACACTGTCCCATTTAATAACATAATTTTCATCAGGAATAATTCCTTCCTCTAAAAAAACCATTGAGTTGGGAACCTTAAATGTTGATGCGGGGAGCATCCTTGAATTACATCTTTCTTCATTGTAACGGAAGTATTCATCATTATTGAAGTCATACATTATAAAGCATCCGTCGATTCCTTCAAACAAATGGTCAATATCTTTTTGAGCAGATAAATTAATTGTAAAAAGGGTTAAAAGTATTATCAACTTTTTCATTGCTTGTTCTCTTTAAAATTCTTGATATAATTTTTTGTAAAGTCACTTAATACAAGTTTCCCGCTTATCCCGGCACGATTTTCTAAAAGAGTGTCCCAATCTTCCGTTCCTTCCCAAAGGACTTTTTTTAATTCTTTCATGGCATCCGGACTTCCTTTGGAAAGTGATGCGCTAAGTTCATTAATAGCTTTATCCATTTCATCAATTGTAAGAAATACTTTGTTGAATAATCCTTTCTGTTCACACCAGCGAGAATTTTTCCATCCATAATCTATTGACATTTCAGAGAAAGCACTTTTTCCGATTTTTCTTTCAACTGCCGGACCTACCACAAAAGGTCCAATACCAAGAGCAAGTTCACTAAGTTTAGCCGAAGCACTTTCTGAAGCAAAGGAATAATCAGAGGCTGCGACAATACCGACACCTCCGCCGACAACTTTACCTTGTACTCTTGTAATAATAAACTTAGGAGATTTTCTCATAGCGTTTATAACTTTTGCAAATCCCATAAAGAAATTTTTCCCGGTTTCAAAATCATTAATGGCAATCAATTCATCAAAAGAAGCTCCGGCACAGAATGCTTTTTCTCCTTCGCTCATTAATATGATAACTTTTACATTATCATCATTGCCGAGCTTATTAATTGTTTCTGCAAGTTCATTTAAAAGTTGACTTGGTAACGAATTACTCTTTGAGTGATAAAACGAAATAGTACCGATACTATTTTGAATTGATGAAGTTATTTTACCGTTCATTAAAACCTCGCTTAATTATAAGATTTTTGAAATCTCTTCAAAACTGTTAATAACAAAATCCGGTTTTAAGTTTTCTATTTCTTTTTTACTCCTATAGCCATATGTTACGCCGCAAGTAATTGAACCTGCATTTTTACCGCACAAAATATCAAGTTCGGTATCGCCCACCATTATTGCCTGATGTGGCGAGGAATTCAGATCATCACAAATTTTCAGCAGCATATCCGGTGCGGGTTTATGAGGTATACCGGGTCTTCTTCCCATTATATAATCGAAATATTTTGATAGATGAAAATGTTCAATTATTCTATCAGCTTGATCTTGTGCCTTTGTTGTTAAAAGTGAGATATTAAATTTGCGTTCTTTTATTTCATACAAAACCTTTTCTACCCCGGGATACAATAACGATGAATCAATGTAGTCGAAGTAAACAGATTTATAAATTTTTATAAACTTTTCAAAATCATTTACAATGATTCCGAAATCTTTAAAAATATCTTCAAAATGATGACCAATTTTCTTATAGAATTCTTCTTCTGGTAATGCATAATCTACATTTAATTTATTAAGTGAATGAATAGTTGCTTCGTAGATATTCTTATGCGATTGAACAAGCGTTCCGTCTAAATCCAAGATAACAGTTGTTATTTGTTTATCCATCTTTTTGTTTTGTATGAATTGCAGCAAAGTTAAGAAAATTTTTCGCATAGAAATAATTAGTTATATTTGTCCAATTAATTTTTAAGATTATTTCATATTAAATGTAGGAGGCTTTATGCCGGTTGTAAATTATGATAAGTACTGTAAAATGTTGGACAACGCAAAGAAAAACAAATTCGCTTATCCTGCTATCAATGTAACAAGTGAGGTTACTGCTAATGCAGTTTTGGAAGCATTTGCAGAAATGAAATCAGATGGTATAATTCAAGTAAGTACAGGCGGCGGTGAGTTTGCTTCGGGAATAATGTTAAAAGATGCAGCACTCGGTGCGATATCAATTGCAAATCATATTCATCTTGTCGCTGATAAATATGATATTAACGTTGCACTTCACACAGACCATTGCCAGCCGAAAAAAGTAAACTCGTTTCTACGACCTTTAATTGATGAATCAAGAAGAAGAGTTGCTGAAGGAAAACTTCCTTTATTTAACTCTCACATGTTTGACGGAAGTGAACTTCCACTTGATGAGAATATGAAAATAGCAGTTGAACTATTAAAAGAGTGTAAAGAGCTGGGAATTATTTTAGAAGTTGAAGCCGGTGTTGTCGGCGGAGAAGAAGATGGTGTAAGCAATGAAGATGCTCCTGCTGAAAAACTTTATACAACTCCCGAAGACATGCTTTATGTTTATGAAAAACTCAGCAAAGTGGAAGGTGCGCGATATATGTTTGCCGCAACATTCGGAAATGTTCATGGTGTTTATAAGCCGGGTAATGTTAAACTTCGTCCCTCTATATTGAAAGAAGGGCAAGCTGCAGTTGTTGCTAAATACGGTGATGCTGCTGCGTTCGATTTGGTGTTTCACGGGGGAAGCGGTTCTTCTTTAGAAGAAATTAGAGAAACCTTAGAATACGGCGTTATTAAAATGAATGTTGATACCGATACTCAATATGCATTCACAAAACCGATAGTCGATCACATGTTCAAAAATTATGACGGTGTTCTTAAAATTGAAGGTGAAGTTGGGAACAAAAAGCTTTATGATCCACGCACGTACATAAAGTTAGCCGAAACCGGAATGAAAGAAAGAGTTAAACAAGCCGTAAGTGATTTGCGCGGTGAAGGAACTACTTTAGGTGTATAAAAATTTACCCGGATTTTCTAACCGGAAATCCGGGTTGAATTTACTTTTTCAAAAAACTCTCTTAATTTATTTTCATCAAGTTTTCCGTTTGTTCTAACACCGCTGCAGATATCCAAACCATAAGGTGTAACGGTTTTGATAGCATCTTCAACATTGTTCGGATTCAATCCGCCGGCAAGAAATACCGGCTTCGAAACAGAACAAACAATCTTTTTACTTAATTGCCAATCGTGTGTACGCCCGGTACCTCCGAGTTCTTTTACATCCAATTTTTGATTACCAGAATCGAGTAAAATACCGTCAACATCTTCTGCAATTTTAATTGCTTCTTCAACTGATGAATCATCATTAACATGGATTACCTGTACAATTGAAATACCAGGCAATGCTTCTTTTAATTCTTTGTGAGTACCTTCCAAAAGATGATCTACAATTTGTATTGTATTTGTTTTGCAATTCTTTTGATGTGCAATTATTTCTTTAACACTTTGTCTGCTGGTTAACAAAAAAGTGGAGATGCCGGGAGGTGTTTGCAGAGCAATTTCCTCAATTAATTCATCATTAATAACACCGGGACCGCTCGGCATTTCTGCAACAAGACCAATTGCAGACGCACCGTATCTTATGGCAAGTTTCATCTCTTCAACGGAAGAAATACAACATATTTTAACTCGTGGTTTATACATAATCTATCTTGAAAAAATTTGAAGGCACAATAATATGAAATTCTGGGAATAAAAAATCCCTAAAGTTAAAGTGACTTTAGGGATTTAATGAGGGTGTTCCAACAGCAATGGAAATTAATTGTCAAGTTTCTTGAACTTAAACCACCAATCGTAACCTTCAGCTTCTTTTTCTCTTGCTCTTGCAGTAACAACATCTTTTGGAGGAGGAATAATTACTTTGTCACCAATTATTTCGTTATTAGGCCAATTCTCAGGCATAGCCACTTTTTGTGAATCGGAAATTTGTAATGCTTTCAAAGCACGTAATACTTCGTCAACTTGTCGTCCGATTTCTTGCGGGTAATAAATCATTAATCTAATCTTACCTTCCGGATCGATTAAAAATACAGCACGAACCGTATTTGTTCCTTTACCGGGATGAATCATTCCTAATTTCATAGCAACTCTTCCCATGTCGTCTGCTATTACAGGAAAAGGAATTTCAACATTAAGATTATCTTTAATCCAATCGACCCATTTGATGTGTGAAAATACTTGGTCAATTGAGTGACCGATAAGTTCTGCATTCAATTTTTTGAATTCATCCGCTCTTTTAGCAAATGCAACAAATTCTGTTGTACAAACAGGTGTAAAATCACCGGGATGGCTGAATAGTACTATCCATTTTCCTTTGTAATCACCGGGAATGTTTTTCATTCCGTGTGTAGTTTGTACTTCTATATTCGGCATTTCTTCACCAAGCAGTGGAATACCAACTCTTCTTTCTTCTGACATACTTAACTCCTATTATTGTTATATTTAGTGTGATTATATATCCATAAGATGACAAAACATCTTATGAGATTCACGGCATAAAATGAAGATTAACTTATCCCAATAAACATTTGTGCGTCAATTTTAGTTCAAGAAACGCGTAACATTTTAATGCGATTTAAGGTAAATTTGCAAACAAATAATTAGGATGGTTTATGTTAAGCAAAAAATTACTTGATGTTTTATGCTGTCCGGAAACTAAAGCCGATCTTGTACTTGATGGAAATTTTTTAGTATCAACAGATAAAACAACAAGAAGACGTTATAGAATTGAGGACGATATTCCGATAATGTTAATAGAAGAATCCGAACAGCTTGATGAGAAAACTTGGCGGGAAATCATGAAACGCCATGGTAAATCCGTTGATTAATTCCTTCGAAATTCTAATCTATATAATTTCAAAACAATGTTAATTAAAACAGATCAAACAGAAATCCAAAACTATCTTGTAGATGCCTCAAATTATAAAGGCAATTGCGAGGAGGTGTACTTTCCGGAAACAAAAGAAGAAGTTGTCTCTGTTTTAAAATCTGCAGATTCTTCTAAACAGAAAGTTACAATTTGCGGTAATAGAACCGGGCTTACCGGCGGAAGTGTTCCTGCTGAGGGAATTCTTATTTCGACAGATAAGTTGAATCGTATAATAGAAATTAATGAAAAAGAAAAATATGCAGTTGTTCAACCTGGAGTATTGCTAAGAGAGTTTATTAACCTAGTTGAGGAAAAAGAATTATTCTATCCCCCCGATCCAACCGAAAAAGATTGTTATATCGGCGGTACTATCGCAAACAATGCATCCGGCTCTAAAACATTTAAGTATGGTCCAACACGAGATTATGTTATAGCACTAGAAATCATTTTGCCTAATGGCGAAGAAATTTATTTGGAAAGAGGAAAGTTTTTTGCAAGTGATAACAATTTGCGTTTAACATCAAAAAGCGGAAAGCAACTAGAGATTATTCTTCCGCGATATCAAATGCCGAAAACAAAACATGCCGCCGGTTATTTTATTAAAGAAAACATGGACGCAATTGATTTGTTTATTGGTGCGGAAGGAACACTGGGATTTATTACGGAAATTAAATTAAAATTATTAAACAAGCCTCAAAATATTTTGTCTTCGGTAATATTTTTTAATGATGAAAATGACGGACTTGATTTTATTGAGAATGCTCGAAATGAATCATATAAAAACAGAAATGAAAACATATTCGATAATATTGATGCATTAGCTCTTGAATTTTTTGACGAAAACTCGCTGAAGTTTTTAATTGAGGATTTTCCTAACATACCGGGTAACACAAAAGCAGCAGTTTGGTTTGAACAGGAATTCTCCAAAGAAAACGAAGAACTAATTTTTAACAGATGGATTGAATTAATAGAACAATGTAACGGTAATGTTGAAACTGCTTGGTTTGCAAATAATATTAATGACAGGGAACAATTCGGTGAATTTCGTCATGCTGTTTCATGGAAGGTTAATGAATATATTTCTCGGAATAATATATTGAAAGTCGGTACCGATATTGCGGTTCCTGATAGTAGTTTTCGTGAATTTTATTTCTTCGCAAAGGACAAGGTGAGAGAAAGCGGTATCAATCAAATTGCTTATGGACATTTTGGCAACTCACATCTTCACTTAAACATGCTGCCTAAAAATGATGAGCAATATAGAGTTGCTAAAAATATTTATACTGAATTATGTCGTGAAGGTATTAAACTAAATGGAACAATTTCAGCCGAACATGGTATAGGAAAGTTAAAACGCGATTATTTATTAATGATGTTCGGTGAGGAAACAATCATACAAATGGCAAAATTGAAAAAGCAGATAGATCCAAACCTAATTTTGAATTACGGAAATATTATTGATCCAAAGTATTATGAGAATATTTAAATATAGCGTAGTATTTTTTCTTTTATCCGGAATTATATTTTTCGCACAAGAGAAAAATCTTTCCAACATGTTCAGACTTGCAAAATCTTTTGAGCAGTCAGGACAATATGAAGAAGCAAAAACTATTTATAAAAATATATACAGCCAGCAGCCTTGGAACCATTCTTACTTAGAGGCACTCAATAATATTTATATACAACTCAAAGAATACGATGAATCGATTGACCTAATATCAGCTGATATAAAAAAGAATCCCGAAAACATTAGTTTATATGGAATGCTCGGAAGCACTTATTATACAAAAGGAGATACATTAAAGGCATTTCAAACATGGGAAGATGGGATATCCTTAACTCACAACAGCGTCTCCTCGCATCGGGTAATTATTAATTATGCACTTGAGAACAGAGCTTTCAATAAAGCTATCGAGTATTTGAAAAGAGGAAAAGAGCTAACACAAAACACGGATATTTTTTCACTCGACCTTGCCCGAATTTATTCAATTACAATGAACTTTGAAAAAGCAGCCGTTGAATATTGCGAGATTATTAAAGATGATCCCACCAAAACACCGATGGTAATAGGGAATATGATTTCATTTCTTTCGAGACCAAATGCATTACAGGAAACAATTGCTGCAGTGAGATCTTTTAATGAATCAAATAATATCACGGAAATTAACAGAGTCCTTATTCAACTTTATCAGCTAAATAATGATTACGGCTCGGCTTATGAATATGTTGTTAAATTAGAATCACAAACAAATTCGAACGGAAGCGAACTTTATAGATTTGCTCAAGAGGCTCTTCGTCAAAACAAATTTGATATTGCCGCAAAAGCCTTTAATAGGGTAGTTGAAGAATATCCGAAATCACCTTTAATCCCTCAATCGCAAATAGGTTATGCAAAAACTTTCGAACAAGCACTTAACAGTAAAAGAGATTCGTTAATTGAAAATTGGAAACCCATAAGCAAAACCACTGTTGTTTTTGTTGATGACTACAAAAAGGTTATTGATTTATATCAACAAATTAACGAACAGTACCACGGAATTGAGGTCAAAAGCGAAACCGTTTTAAGAATTGCAGAAATCTATTTTAAGAAACTAAACGAACTTGATACGGCTTCACAATTATATAATAATATTCTTTCATCAAATGCAATTCCACAGTTTCACTATGAAGCGAAATTACGGCTGGCGGAAATTAAAGTCCTAAAAGGGGATCTTGTTGACGCGGAAAATCTTTTGTTGGATGTCTCTATGAATAGAAAGCTACCGGAACAAATTAGCAGTCATATAAATTTACTTCTCGGCAAGATTTATTTCTGGGAAGGGAATTTCGGTTCGGCTTCGGAAAAATTATCAAATGTTGCACAAAACTTATCAGATGATAATGCCAATGATGCGCTTCAACTTTTAGCATTGATAAAAACGTTAAAAAGTGATTCGTTGACTTTAGCTGAATATTCCAAAGCTGATTTTATGATTTACAAAAAGAATTTTTCGAACGCGGCGGAATTATTGAATGATCTTAAAGAAAACAAAAATCCCATTATTTCAGAGTTTTCAGCATTTAAGTATGCGCAAGTTTTAATAGCCGGCGAGCAATATACCGCTGCGATTAAAACGCTTTCCGGTATTATGGAAGAAAGTTCGCTTCAAATGTTCAATCCGGAAATTCAATATTTATTAGGGGAAATAAAGTTTTTTGCTTTAAAAGATTATGACGGAGCCCTCTCGGCTTACAGAAATATACTTGAAAATTACAGTAACTCCTTATATTTTGACAGGGCAAGACAAAAAATTGAGTACATTAACGAATATAAGAATAGACCAATATGAACAATCCTAAAAATCAACCAAATGTAAAATGTTCTTTTTGCGGAAGAGACGGAAACGAAGTAACATCAATGGTTGCCGGACCGGATGTATATATATGTGATATTTGCATCAGAACGAGCGTTGATATTCTTAAAAACAACATCGCAGCAATCAGCAGTAAATCGAAAATTGCCACGGCTCTAACTCCCGAAATGATTAAACGTAGTCTCGATGAACACGTGATAGGTCAAGAACGGGCTAAGAAAGTTTTATCGGTTGCAGTTTACAATCATTACAAAAGAATAAACTCAAGTACTTCCTTTTTCGAATTAGATGACGTAGAAATTGAAAAAAGCAACATTCTATTAATCGGTCCAACCGGTGTAGGAAAAACATTAATTGCTCAAACTCTTGCAAAAATTTTAGATGTTCCATTTGCAATTGCCGATGCAACAACATTAACAGAAGCCGGTTATGTAGGTGATGATGTTGAGACAGTTCTGGTCAGATTGCTGCAAGCTGCCGATTATAATTTAGAAAAAGCTCAAAAAGGTATTATCTATATTGATGAGATTGATAAGATAGCGAGAAAGAGCGAAAGTACTTCTATTACACGAGACGTTTCCGGCGAAGGAGTTCAGCAAGCATTGTTGAAAATACTTGAAGGAACGGTTGCAGGCGTTCCGCCCAGAGGTGGGAGAAAACATCCCGAGCAAAGTTTGATTAATATCAATACGAAAAATATATTATTCATTGTTGGCGGTGCTTTCGACGGTATAGACCCGATAATTGCTTCGCGCGTTAAGAAAAATATTATGGGCTTCGATACAAGTTTTTCCGAAAAACGAAATGAGGAAAGAGATCAACTCCTTCAGTTAATACAGCCGGAAGATTTGTTAAAGTATGGATTAATACCGGAACTGATCGGAAGACTTCCGATTATAGCCCCTCTTCATTCATTAAACAAAGAAGCACTCAAGCAAATTTTGACACAACCCAAAAATGCTATCATTAAACAATTTAAAAAATTGTTTATAATGGAAGGTGTTGAACTTGAATTTGAGAAGGGCTCATTGGATATGATTGTCGAAAAAGCAATTGAACGAAAAACCGGAGCACGCGCACTTCGTTCCATTGTTGAAGGTGTTCTGCTCGATATAATGTTTGAATTACCGAATATGAATAATATTGAAAAGTGTCTTATTACAAAAGATACAATCAACAAAGGATCTAAACCGATTTATATTAAGGCAGACCGAAAATCTGCATAGTATTTATTTAAAACCCCGGTAGATTTTTCCCATGAAGAGAATGCTGATAATTTTTCTGCTTAGCGGATCAATTTTATTTGCTCAAAATAAACTGCTGATCAATATGGACCTCGAGCAAACCGATCATCTAAAAGCTTACGGCGTAACTTACAATGCCCTCGATAAAGGAGCTACCGCCGATTGGCTTTTAAACTACCGCGGCGGATCATTCCTTTTTGATTACGATGATCAATTAGCGCTTACATGTAAATTAAAAGGCGTCTCTTTTGAAGTAATATCCAGTGCTCAGGCTGTCGAAATTTTTGCTTATGTTCAAAGTGAAGAACAAAATATGGATGTTGTTAGACTTGAAAAATCACCCCGTATCGGTGTGTTTGTCCCGGAAGGATTTTTACCTTGGGATGATGCCGTATCACTTGTCCTTGATTATGCAGAAGTTCCTTATGATAAACTTTGGATTCAGGAAATTTTAAGAGGTGATCTGGAAAATTATGATTGGCTTCATCTTCATCACGAAGATTTTACCGGTCAATACGGAAAATTTTATGCAAGTTTCAGTAACGCTCAATGGTATATTGAACAGCAAATGCTCTATGAAAATGAAGCAAAGAAATTAGGCTTCGCAAAAGTCAGCAAAATGGAATTAGCAGTAGCCCTTGAAATTAGAGAATATATTTCCCGCGGCGGTTTTCTCTTTGCTATGTGTTCGGCAACCGATTCGTATGATATAGCGCTTGCAGCTAAAAATGTAGACATTGTTGATAGAATGTTCGATGGTGATCCACCCGATCCAAATGCTCAGGAAAAATTAGATTTTTCGCAAACCCTTGCCTTTGAAAATTTTGAACTGGAAATGAATCCATATATTTATGAATACAGCAACATAGATATTCAGCCAATTGAAATCGGTAATCAGCAAAATGATTATTTTACTCTTTTCGAGTTTTCTGCTAAGTATGATCCTGTTCCTACAATGTTAACTCAAAATCATGTTAATGTAATTCGCGGATTTATGGGACAGACAACTATGTTCAGAAAAGAATTGATAAAAAATTCGGTTTATATTCTTGGTGAACGCGAAGGAACAAATCAAGTAAAATATATTCATGGAAATTACGGAAGAGGTTTTTTTACATTTTACGGAGGACATGATCCGGAAGACTATCAACATGCGGTAGGAGATCCCGAAACGGATTTGAGTCTTCATAAAAATTCTCCCGGTTACAGGTTAATACTTAATAATATTCTTTTCCCGGCAGCAAAAAAGAAAAAGCAAAAAACATAATCCGGATATAAAATGAAATTGTTAAAAATTAATAACAGCGATGAAAAAATTGAAGTAGGCAAATTAGTATGCGTAGGAAGAAATTATGCGAAACATGCCGAAGAAATGGGTAACGAAATTCCGGAATTTCCGTTAATTTTTTTAAAGCCGTCCTCGTCATTAATTCATGCAAATGAAAGTATAATAAAGCCTCGAAATTCTGGTGAATTACACCATGAAGTTGAATTAGTTTTATTTATCGGTAAGAATATTAAAAATGCTGATGAAGTTCTTGCCGAGCAAGCAATTTATGGTTATGCGGTAGGTTTGGATATGACATTGCGTGATATTCAAAGTGAATTAAAAAAGAAAGGTCATCCTTGGACTTTAGCAAAAGTTTTTGATACCTCTGCGGTGATTTCTGATATAACTTTGAAAAAAGATTATCTTCTTCAAGGAAATGAAAAAATTGAGCTTTCGGTAAATAATGAAGTTAAGCAATCATCAACTTTAGATTTTATGTTATTCAATGCAGTTCAAATTGTTGTTTATCTTTCATCAAAATTTACCCTGGAAAGAGGAGACTTAATATTTACCGGAACTCCTGAGGGGGTTGGTGCTGTTAATGTGGGAGATGAAATTTTCGCAGCTATTCAAAATATTGGTAAACTTAAAGTGAAAGTAGAATGATCTATGAAAATAAAAATTTTTTTTGCGGCATTCTTAATTCTGATAAATACTTCTTGTGCTCAAAGACCAAATGTTCCTTCAGTATCAATTGAGGAATTTATAGAAAATATGAATTCTGATTCATCTCTTGTAATTCTTGATGTTAGAACCCCACAAGAATTAGAAAGTTCTTTGGGAAAAATTGAGTCGGTTATTAATATTCCTGTACAAGAATTATCTGAAAGAGTCGATGAATTAGAAGCTTATAAAAATAAAAACATAGCCGTGATTTGCAGAACCGGTAATCGCTCTACATTTGCAACTAAATTTCTACTTGATAACGGTTACAATGCTTATAATGTTTTAGATGGAATGGTTAAATATAAAGAACTTGCGGGGATTGAAAAATGATTCAGATTTTCGGCACAAAAAAATGTAAAGATACTCAGAAAGCAGAAAGATTTTTCAAAGAACGTAAAATTGAAATTCAATTCAGAGACTTAACCGAAAAAGGTGTAAGCAAGAAAGAATTGGATAACTTCACACAATTCTATTCTTTAAATGAGTTAATCGACGTTGAAGGAAAGCAGTACAAAAAGAGGAATCTCAAATACATAATTCACGATGTTGAAAACGAATTACTTGAAGACCCGCTGCTTTTCAGAACTCCTATCGTCAGATTCAACAGAAGAGTTGTAATAGGTTATGATCCGGATGCCTGGCTTGAATTCGCAAAAGAATCGGGTTGATTTAGAATTGAAATTGGAATTTTAGCGTTTAGTTTACAGCCTTCACCTTCAAAAGATTTTATATTCAATTCCCCCCCTAATAAACGAATTCTTTCTTCCATGCTTGCCAAACCCATTCCATATTTAGTTTTGTTGGGTTTATACTTTTGATAGTTGAACCCAATGCCGTCATCTTCAATTCGTATATTAAAGAAATCATTTTTCAAAATAAAAATAACAATACCGCTTTCGGCTTTAGAATGCTTACGGATGTTTGTTAATCCTTCTTGTACAAATCTATAAATATTGGTCTGGTATTCTTCGTTCATATTGAGAGGTTCATCAATGTTCGAAAAGAATTCAATTTCTATATTTGAGTAAGTTGAAACGTCCTTACATAAAGCTTGGATAGCGTTTATAATTCCCATTTGCTTGATTGAATTAGGATGAAGCAAGAATGCCATATTTTTCAAAGAAATTAAAATGTCATTTAACTTATTGGATAACCAAGAGAATTTTGAGCTATCGTCAGTAGGGATTTCGTTAGATAATTTATCCAGTTGAAATTTAACAAGGGCTAATTCTTGTGAAAAATTATCATGCAGTTCGCGTGCAATTTTTTCTCTTTCCTCTTCTTGTGTAGTGAAAATTCTTTGTGTTAAATCCCGTATGTTTCTTTCCGAATTTCGAAGTTCCTTTGTTCTTTTCTTAACTTCAATTTCAAGTAATTTGGAATATCGATTTTTCGCTAGATATTCATACACCGAATATGAAACGGAAATAAGGAAAATAATCACAAAGAAATAAAACCAATAGTTTTTGAAAAATGGAGTTTTAATAACAATTGTACTTAAACTCAATGTATCGCTGCTAACACCCTTTGCATTCGTTGCAGAGATTTTTAATTCATATGTACCGGAGTCTAAGTTACGAAGAAGATAATTATCACTACTTGTTCTATATATTTCGCGGGTTTCTTTGGATAAATTTACCAATACAATAGTATAGTCAACCAGGTTCTCATCAATAAAGCTTGGTGAATTATATCTTAATAATACTTCGGGTTTGCTGTACGGTATGTGGATTTCGTTTTCAATTTTATAAGGAATTCCCTTTAGGTTAAACAATCCGTAAAAATTAAGCTTTGGTTTCAATTGATACAATTCTTCATTATATAGTTGAGAGTGGAACACCGATAATCCCTTCGCCGTACCGATGAAAACTTTACCGTCTTTATATAAGAACGCATCTCTGTTTGTTTCAACACCGGCAAGTCCTTCTGTTGGTGTAAATAAAAACTGTTGACCTGTAGACGGATTCCATCGAAGTGCCCCGCCCATCAAACCGAACCAAAGAAACTCTTCTTCGCGGTCAATGAAAAATACCGGTTTGTCAATCGCCAAATCATCAAATTTACTTAGTTTCTTTCCATCGAATATGTATAAACCATTATAAGTTCCAACCAGCCATTTATTATTTGTCATTTTATAAAAAGAGTATACTTCATCTGCCAATAAAGTGCCGGTTTTAAATGAATCAATTTCAGAGGTATATTCATTAAATAGGTATAAACCTTTTTTTGTAGCAAGTATCAAGTTTTCATCATCATACCGAGAAATTCTTCTTACGTTCAAAGAAGAAATTGATTTTAATGGAGTAGGATTTCCATTGTCGATTCTATAAAGATATTTATCGGTTGAATAATAAATATTACCCCGGTTGTCAATAAATAAACTTAAAAACGAAAAAGAGCCGTCCGATAGAATATTATTTTGCCATCTTACCTTTAATTGTCTTGTGATATAACCAATGCCAAGCAATTGCGAATTAAACCAAACAACATCTAACTTAGGGTCATAAGTTAAATACAATATTCTATGAAACCTTCGATGTTCTTTCTGGGAAGGTAAAGACAACCTTATTACTTTGTTTTCATCTAATGCAGAAAAACTTCCGTTATGAGCTAAAATAATCGGACCGTTTGGAAATGATTCAATTGCGGTAATTTCATTTTCGGAAAGCCCGTCTGATTCATACAAATTAATAAAGGGCGAATGTTTTACTTTCGTTAAACCGCGCAACGATGTAATCCAAACATTTGATTCATAATCAACAAAACATGAAGTTGCACCGCTTGATGAGAACCCCATGGAATTGTCAAGTTTTTCAGTATGATCAATTAATTGGTTCCATCTGTATGAACCGAAAATTGTTCCGAAATAAAAATCGTTAAATGGAGTTACATTAATAAATGCATAGTTAGTATGTTGCTCGTAGAATGGTATCTCAAAATTTTCTTTAAGAATAATAATTTTATTATCAATAAACTGTCCAATCCAATTTAATCCAAGAAGATATATTTCGTCCGTATTAACCTGCTTACTTATAGCAATTATTTCTCCGGTTTTATCAATAAAGCCGGTATCGTAAATTTTTGTTTCCGGGTTGTAAATTATCAAACCTCTGTTGGTACCAAGAAAAATCTGCGTGTCAATAAATCGACCGTCATACACTTTAATGCCGGTTGACCCATCTATTGAAAGATTCTCCATCTTTTCATTGGTTCCAAAAACTACACTTCTTTGTTGTGAAAGACTTAAAAAATGCGGTTGGTTATCAAAAATAGATATATCAATTATTATAGAATTTTTATAATTGGTACTTTCTATAGTAATAGATTCCCATGAATTATCTTTTTTATAAAAGACTTTGTCTGTAAGATTAAAACCGGGGAAAGCCCAGATAGTCCCTTGTTCATCTTTTAGTACGGAACTGAAAGAATAATTCAGATTTTCATTTTTAACTGAATCTAATCTACTCCAAGAACGTCCGTTGTATTCAATCAGACCGGATTCTGATGCAAACCACATATTTCCATTCTCATCTTGAATACAACTGTAAAGTGTTAGAGAAGGTAAGCCGTCAAGAGTTGTATATGTTCTAATAATAGAGGATTGAGAAAAGAGATGTGTTGGTAAGAGAAGAAGAATTATTATATAAAAAAGATTACGCACTTGTTAGTTCATTTGCTAATTTGATCTTGAACTAAATATAACAAAAACTTAAATAATTTTCCACTCTTTCAATAAGTACGTGAAACTATCGTTTTTTAAGTATTGAGCAGCGTCCCATCCAAGACTCTTTGCGGCTTCAACATTTTCTAATAAGTCATCAATAAAAAAATGTTCAAAAGGATATGACCCTGTAAAATTCTCAACTGCCTCGTAAATTTTCTTTTCCGGTTTTCTAAAACCAACTTCATGAGAGAGAATCATCTTATCAAAATATTTTAGAAACTCGTATTTCTCCCAACCATATTTATGATGAATAAAATTTGTATTAGACAAAAGAACAAGTTGATATTTTTGCTTTAATAGAGGAAGCAGATTTATTGTTTCGTCAATCGGTGAAAACAGATCTGAATAAAAATTAAAAAATTCTTCAGCACTTATTTTAAAATTTAACCACGACAACATTTTATCAGTAAATTCTTCACGGGAAATATTGTTCTTTTCATATTCGCAGTGAATATGATAGTTTTCAAAATACAATAAATGAAACCGATCACCGAGACCGGCTTCAACATTATTCAATTTATCAATAAGTCTCTGCGAATCTACATTAAGAAGTACATCACCTAAGTCAAAAACAATTACTTTATAATTATTTTTTGTCATTTTAATAATAATGGGTCGACAATAAAATCGACCCTAAAACATTAATTGAAGAAACCGTCACTTAAATCTTGATTAACTTTTATTTCCGCTACTTCTAATTCAATGGATTGCGGACCTAACTGCTGTGAAAGTTTGTGAGGAAAAAGAACCCCGCCTACTTCTCTGTAATCCGACATATCAATTGTTTGATCAAAACTTCCTTGCGGAGATTCAACGGTTGTTATTTCTCTAATTTTATATCCTGATTCAACATCATAATAATTAAACCATTTTTTGCCTGATGGAAGAAGAAGTTCAATCTCATAAGCATCTTTTCCGTTAATTGTTTTAATTCCTTTCAGTGAAGGAGTAATACCTAATTCGTCATAATGGAGGAACAAGTTCATTGTTGCTTGTAATTTCAACTCGTCAAGCTGTTTTCCTTCAATTAATGATTCTTGACCGTTTGTAATTTGTTTTCCGACTTCGCCATTGAATGAAGTTGTCTGTTTAACAACAACTGCATCAAGTTCTTGGTGAAGTAAATTCGGAATTTTACGGGATAAAGTTAATGTTACTTCAAATCCTTGAACCTGACCTTTCAAAGTTGTTTGAACATCTTTAATACTTTCCAACTTTTCTCGTCCCCCCTGTACATCAATCCATCTATCAATTATGGAATCGACGGTTATACCCGGATCAACTTTTTTTACTGACGGGTCATATTCGTTTCCGTAGATATCATAATAATTTATCTTGCCGCTTAAAGAAAACTTTTTGAGATTATTAGCAACTTCATCACCTTTACCTACAACAAGTATGTGCGCCTCATCCGGTTTGATGTACTTTTTAGAAACAGCGATAACATCTTCCTTAGTAACCGCATCTAAATTTTTCAGATAATTCTTATAGTAATCTTTTGGAAGATTATATCTTTCTATGTTTAATGCAAAACGTGCAATAGTTTGCGGACTCTCCAGTGAGCGCGAGAAATTTCCGTTGAGGAAATTTTTTGCTAACTCCAATTCTTCGTCGGTAATATCTCCGCTGCGCATCTTTTTCATCTCAGATAATATTTCCGTAATTGTACTGTCGGTTACGGAGTTTCTTACTTGAGTTGAGGCTGAAAAACTTCCGATTAGTTCATCCGAATCAATACTTGATCTTGCCCCGTATGTATAACCTTTATCTTCCCTTAAATTAGAATTCAGTTTAGATGAGAAATACCCTCCCAAAATCATGTTTGCCACGGAAGTTTTAATTACATCTTCGGAACCGATTTTAAGATCAATAGGATAGGATACGTTTACTACAGATTGAACTGACTGAGGTCTGTCAACTAAAGAGACTTTATTTACCAATGGTGCTTGAGGTTTTTTGTAACTTACTTTAGAAACATCCTTTGCTTTCCAGCCATCAAAATATTTTTTTATCAACTTTTCTGCATCGTCTTTTTCAATATCACCTACAATTGCCAAATATGAAATACTTGGTGTAAAGTATTCTGTGTAGTAGCTTTGACAAACTTCTAAAGTAATATTATTAACAGTCTCTTCGGTAACTTGTTCACCATACGGATGATCTAATCCGAAAACAAGAGCATTTCTTACATTTGCTGCAATTGCATTCGGATCGTCTTTCTGAGCTTTCAATCCAGAAAGAGTTTGTTTGATTATTTTATCTAATTCTTCTTGCTTGAACTCGGCATTGAGAACAATGTCGCTCATAAGCTCCAGCAAACTTTCAGTATGCCGGGTTAAAGAACTTGCAAATATTCCTGTAGCAGAAGTATTTAATCGTGCACCAATAAAATCAACTGCTTCGTCAATATCGGCTTTTGATCTTGTTTTTGTTCCGGTTCTTAGTAACTGACCTGCTATTGATACGTACCCGGCTTTTTCTCCTTCAAAGATCGGGTCTCTATCAATAACCAAAGAGAATGAGACAACCGGGAGTTTATCATTTTTAACAAGAAAAACCTTCAAACCATTATCGAGAGTAAAGGATTCAGAATCACCGATTTGAATTTCGGGGGCAGGACCTGGCTCCGGCATATTTGATCTGTCAACTTGTGCGTAAAGCGATAAAGTAAACAGAAATATTATTATTATAAGAATCTTGTTATTCATTTTATTCTCCGTTATTCTCATAAACTTTATTTTTCTTGCGACTTAGGCAAGTAGTATAATACTACTCTTTGATTTTCATCTAAGTAATCATTTGCGACTCGTTTAATATCTTCTTTAGTAACTCTCATATATCTTTCTAACTCTGTGTTTATTAAATTAGCATCTCCGAAATACACATGATAATCGGCGAGAGTTTCTGCAATACCTGCAACCGTAGAGTTCTGCTGCACAAATCTACTTTCAATTTGATTACGTAATTTTTCAAATTCGGAATCAGAAATAAGTTCATTCTTTGCTTTGTTAATTTCTTCTTGAATTGCTTCTTCTAAAACCGCAGGCTCTATCCCTACGTTAGGTAAACCGAAAACAATAAATTGTCCTTCTGCTTCTAACGATAATGGAATAGATGCAGCTTGTAAAGCAAGTTGTTTGTTATCAACAAGTTCTTTGTACATACGCGAACTTTGTCCCCCCGAAAGTAAAGTTGTGAGCATATTAATAGCATAATAATCTTCAGTGCCCTGAGCCGGTATCCGGTAGGAATGAATTACTGCAGGAAGTTGAATGTTATCATAAACAGTATCTCTAATTTCCGCAGTCATTGGCGGTTCAACTATATTTGGTCTGTAAATTTCCTTGCTACCCGCAGGTATACCGGAAAAATAAAGGTCTACAAGTTCCTTGGTTTTATCAATATCAATATCTCCTGCAATTGATAAAGTAGCATTTTGAGGAACATAAAAAGTTTCATAGAATTCAATAAACTCATCGATTGTTGCCATATCTATATACTGAACGGAGCCGATTGGTGTCCAGCTATAAGGATATTCGGAATAAGCACGTTTAAATATTTCTTCAAGAATAGAACCGTATGGTTGATTATCATAACGCTGACTTCTTTCTTCCTTAACAACTTTGCGCTGAGTTTCAACTCCCAAAGAATCGATCTTTGCATGAAGCAATCTTTCCGATTCCAACCAAAGACCAAGTTCTAATTGGTTGGATGGAAGAATTTGATAATAAAATGTTCTATCGAAAGAGGTGTTCGCGTTGAGCGTACCGCCGCTACCTTGAACTATTTTAAAGTATTCACCTCTCGGAATGTTCTCGGAGCCCTCGAACATCAAATGCTCGAAAAAATGAGCGAAGCCTGTTCGTTCCGGGTGTTCGTTTTTTGAACCGACATGATACATAATAGAAACAGCTACTATCGGTGTGGAATTATCTTGATGTAAAATCACATGAAGTCCGTTCTCTAAATCATATTCACCAAATTCAATTTTCTTTGAATCGGCAAATAAAAGTATGGAACAGACAATCATCAAAATAAAAATCAATTTCCTATTCATGTTAACCCTTTTATTTTTTGTAAATAGTTTGGATTTGAGGTAACTAATATTACTAAAATCCGGCTCTAAAGAAATACTTAATTACGCAATCGAAAATATATTTATATTTTTTTGTTTACCGTTTTTCGTTTAACCTGTACTAATACCGCACCTAAAGCAGCAATCATCATACCGATGCCTTCTTTAGATGTTATTGCCTCACCAAGAAAAATCCAAGCTAATATGGCTATTTGGATCAACATTGTTCCGTTAATAATGCTCGATTCCATTGCGGTTAATGTACGGAGAGTTAAATTCCAAAGAGTAAATGCAAAGGCAGTATTTATAATTGCCAACCAAAGTAAATAAAGAATATTAGCCGAGCTTATTACCGGGAGTCCTTGAATACCAACGCCTGAAATAAGCAAAACAATGCCGCCGATTCCCATACTTATAACTGTAATTGTAACCGGACTAATAGAAGAAGCTCTGTTTACATCTCTGCCGATAATTGCTGAACCGGCATTGGCTAAAACTCCGAATCCCATTACAATTAATCCCAATGTTTGGTTGCCGCTTAAGAGAACCGGATAAAAATATACAAGAACGCCAATTATAAAAAGTAACGCCCCTGCCCATTGTAAAAATGTCGGTTTCTCGGATAAAATAAAAATTCCCATCACGGCAACAACAATAGGTGTGAAGTTAAGAAGAAGACTTACGGTAACAGCAGGTAAAAGAGAAAGTCCAAGAAATTGTGCTCCTTGTGTAAACGTATAAAATGTGAAACCGAGTAAAACCAATTTTGCCCAATCACTTTTTTGTAAGTTTTTTATTTCGCTTATTACTTTCTTGCTGAATGCTAAGGGTAACAGTGCTATAAATGCGATTGTATAACGTAAACCGGCAAAAGTGAGAGGGGGGATTTCAGCTAAACCAATTTTAATTATCACAAATGAAGTTGACCAAAGGAAGGTTACAAGAAGAGCTATGGATATTGCTGCAAATTGTGAAAGAGATTTAGTTTTCATTTAACAACATAAAAAAATCTCATTTACTATCAAAAAACACCCGGATAGGGACGCTGATTTTTATGATCGATAGTCAATCATCAATAATCAATAGTAAATTTAAAACTTCATCCATTCTCACATAGAAAAACAAAGCCGCGAATTCGCGAATCATCAGTATGAGATTCTATTTGCTTAATCAATTTTCGCGAATTAAAACTTTAATTCTAATTACCAAATAAGTCAAAGAACCCGGATTCTTTTTTATCGATATGATATTTAATGAACAATAATCAATCGTCAATAATCAATAGTAAATTAATAGCTTTACCCGTGTATTCGTTTTCGTTTATTATCCGAAGTGCGGCATTTATCCGAACAGCAATATTCGTTTTCAATTTTGCAGTTGTGGCATGTTACCAAAAGTTTATCACAATTTTGGTTGTGACAATTAATGTACCATGAAGCCGGTTGACCGCAATAATAACATTTGCCGGTATGTTGTAATTCTGTTTTTTTGTTAGGTTGAACGATTCGCCGTTCATCGAAAACAAAAATACTTCCTTCCCAATATTTATCTGGATTGTCGTTTGTATAAGTAACGATTCCGCCTTCAAGCTGATAAACATCTTTAAAACCTTGTTCAACTAAATAAGCAGAGGCTTTCTCGCATCTTATACCCCCGGTACAATATGTGACAACCGTTTTATCTTTGTAATCTTTCAACTCATCGGCAACTTTCGGCCAATCACGGAATGTTTTCATTTCCGGGGTTACTGCATTCTTGAATCTACCGATTTCACTTTCGTAAGAATTTCTTGCGTCAACAATTATAAAGTCTTTATTCTCTTCATAAAATTTATTCAGGTCATCAGGCTTTAAACGTTTGCCGGTTTTTTGTAAATCGACATTCCCAAAATCTGAATTAACAATTTCTTTCTTGACTCTTACATGAGTTTTATAAAATGCATGTTCATTTGCGTAATCCTCTTTGAACCATATATCGGAAAACTCCGGGTAACTTCTTACTTGTGATTTGTACAATTCAATATTTTTTATTGTACCGGAGACGGTGCCGTTTATTCCTTCGGTAGAAATAAAAACTCTTCCCTTGATATCGTTATCTATGCAAAACCGTAAGTGATCTTCTCTAAAATTTTCCGGGTTTGAAAATTCGACATACTTGTAAAAAAGTAATACTTTATATTTGCTTTCTTGTTGATTCACTTATTCCTTTTAGTTCTGTTATTTAGGGAAACAAAGATAGCAAATCCGATTTAATAACTAAACAAGAAAATACGGAGGAATATCATGCAGCATTTTATAGTGGAAATAATTTACAAAGCAGATATATCGGTTATTGATAACCTTAGACCGGCTCACAGAGAATTTTTAGATGGAGGTTATAAAAAAGGAATAATATTAATGTCCGGTCCGCAAGTTCCTCGAACCGGCGGAATCATAATTGCTCGCGCAGAATCAATGGAAAAGCTTGCAGAGTTTCTTAATAATGATCCTTACCAGGTAAATAAAGCGGCGGATTACAATTACATACAATTTAATCCGCGCAATTATCAAAACTTCTTAAATGAATGGGTAGAAGGATAGACATATCTGTTTTGTTAACTTTGCTATTTATATATTTACAATTCGTTTATGATATCAATAAAAGAACCCATATTAAGTGTCGGCTTGATTAAAAGTCCAAGTATTAATCTCGAGCTCTACGGAGATTTTAGGATTAGAAGTGTTAACTATAATTTCAGCGGGGTATTTACAGCTCAAATTGAAGAAGGTAAAATCAAATTAACCGGTTCGGATTTTTCGCAAACATTCGACGGATTAATTTTAGAACCGCGCGATCCTTTCTCCGAAACATTTCTGTTAAAAGACGTATCGATTGGTATAAACTTTCACTGGCAGCAGAAGAAAAGTTTTAGATTTCACGGAGCACTTAAACTTATCATTTGTGAAAATGAAATTATGGGAATAAATCTTGTCCCGCTTGAATCTTATCTTACAAGTGTTATCAGTTCCGAAATGTCTGCATCAAGTTCGTTGGAGTTATTAAAAGCTCACGCAATAATATCAAGGAGCTGGGTGATTGCTCAACTTAGATCAAAAAAGCAAAAGAAAGAAAATTCAAAAACCGAATTTATTACAGATAATGAAATTATTAGATGGTATGATAGAAGCGATCATGATTTATATGATTTTTGCGGTGATGATCACTGCCAGCGTTATCAAGGTATTACTAAAAAATATAGTGACCGTGCGGTAAGTGCTGTTGATGAAACCCGCGGTGTTGTTCTTACTTACAGAAATGAAATATGCGATACAAGATATTCAAAATGCTGCGGAGGAATTTCCGAATCATTCGATAATGTCTGGCAGCCCGAAAAACATGAATATCTGTCTTCGGTAATTGATTATAAATTTGAACCGGAGAACTTCAACTTAAGTTTAACAGATGAACAATCGGCTATCAACTGGATCAACGGAAATCCTTCCGCTTTCTGCAATACAAAGGATGATAAAATTCTTTCGCAAATCTTAGTTGATTATGATAGAGAAACTCATAATTTTTTTAGATGGACTGTTCGATACTTACAGGAAGAATTAAAGAACATTATAAAAAAGAAATCGGGAATTGATTTTGGTGAGATCAGAAATCTAATCCCGGTTGAGCGGGGACTCTCCGGGAGGTTAACGAAACTAAGAATAGTCGGCACAAAAAAAGAATTAACCATCGGTAAAGAACTTGAAATAAGAAGAGTACTTTCGGAAACACATTTATACAGCTCGGCTTTTTATGTTGAAATGAAAGATGTAAACGAAGGCATTCCGGGAGTGTTTGTTTTTCATGGTGCCGGCTGGGGTCACGGGGTTGGTCTTTGCCAAATTGGTGCTGCGGTTATGGGTGAAATGGGCTATATGTTTGATGAAATTCTGCTTCATTATTTTAAAAATGCCCGTATCGAGAGGGTTTATCAATGAAAATTTTGATGTCCTGCCTCTCACGAAGCTGGGGCGGTATGGAGATGTTTGTTCTTACCTTAACCGAACAGCTAATCCGTAGAAATTTTGAGTGTTTACTTGTTTGTTATCCCGATTCAAAAATTCATCAAGAAGCAAAGAAGCTTAATATTACTATAATAGATTTAAAAGCAAATAGTTATTTCCACCCGGTACAAATTCTAAAGTTGACCTCTTTTTTAAATCAAAATAAATTCGATATAATCCATACTCATTATTCAAAAGATTTGTGGACTTTAGTTCCGGCACTAAATCTTTCTAAATCGAAGTTGCCTTTAATTCTTACTAAACAACTTGGTTCGTTCATTGTTAAAAAAGATTTCCTTCACAAGAAGCTATATAGCCGTGTTAATATGACGACTGCAATTTCAACCATTATAAAAAATAATCTGCTGGAGACTTGTCCGATTGACGAGAATAAAGTAACAATTATATTCAATGCTGTAGATACAAATAAATTTGACCCGAAGAATATTGATGGTAAGAAAATAAGAGATGAGTTTGAGATAAAAGATAATGAAATTGTAATAGGTATGAGTGCACGCTTTACGGAGGGAAAAGGTCACGAAGAATTATTATTAGCTGCGAAAGATTTAGTCCAAGAGTATGATAATCTAAAATTCTTTCTTGTCGGTGAACCAAGCAGAGGCGAAAATACATACGGTAAAAAAATTCGTGATATGGTTGATGAATTAAAGTTGAGTGAAAAAGTTATATTCACCGGTTTCAGAACAGACATGCCCGAGATGTATTCGGCAATGGATATTTTTGCTTTCCCATCTCATTCGGAGGCTTTTGGGATAGCCCTAACGGAAGCTATGTCAATGGAACGAGCTTGCGTTGCATCCAATGCAAACGGAATTCTTGATATAATTGAAGACAATATAAACGGCTTGATGTTCGAAAATAAAAACCATACTTCACTTAAAGAAAAATTGGAACAACTTATTAACTCAAAGAGTGAAAGAGAAAGGCTTGGAAAAGAAGCAAGAAAAACGGTTATACAGAAATTCGAAATTCAAAAAATTACCAATGATTTTACCAAGCTTTATAACAAATTAAAAAATAATCAATAGACAATAATCAATAGAAAATTATAAATGGTTTTTCTCAATCCCGCATTTTTATTCGGACTAATCGCCGCAGCTATACCGGTACTACTTCATTTCTTGAATTTACAAAAGCTGAAAAGAATTGAATTCAGTACGCTTTCTTTTTTAAAAGAATTACAGAAAACAAAAATTCGTAAACTAAAATTCAAACAATTGCTTTTGCTTGCTTTAAGAATTCTTTTAATAATTTTGATTGTCTCTGCTTTTGCAAGACCAACCTTAGAAACATTTACAATCGCGGGTACTTCCGCAGCAAAATCATCGACTGTATTTATTATAGACGATTCTTTCAGTATGTCGGTTGTAAAAAGCAACGGTTCTCATTTTAACTTTGCAAAAGAAATCGTAAAAAATATTCTGAGCGATCTGCAGCAAGGGGATGAAGCCGTTGTATTATTTTCAACGGAAAGAAAAGATAAAAAATTTACAACTACTTTAAACGAAATTGAAAGAGAACTTATAAATGCAAATGTCTCGGTAAAAAAGCAAAGGTTTAACGAAGCTCTTCATACTGTAAGTGAGTTGCTCAATTCTTCGAAGAATTTTAATAAAGAGCTGTTTGTTCTATCCGATTTTTCGCAACAAACATTAACAGAAAAAATAACCGGTCAAAACATAGTTTTTGATGAAAACACAAAACTATATTTGTTCAACTTCAGTGATGATGAATATTCAAACCGTGTAGTAACAGATTTTCAGTTAAACAACCAGTTGCTGGAAAAAGGTAAATCAATTTCTTTTACGGTTCAGATAAAAAATGCAAGAGGCTCTTCGGTAACAAACGGCGTTGCATCACTTTTCTTGAATGGCACACGTTCCGCTCAACAAAGTTTCGATTTACAGGAAAATGAAAGTAAATCAATTTTGTTCGAAACAATATTGAATAGCAACGGTTTGGTGGAAGCTTATGTAGAAATCGAGCAGGATGATATAATTCACGATAATAAAAAATATACGTCATTCTTAGTTCCGGAAAAAATTAACATCCTACTTGCTTCGGATAACGGCAATGACAATCGGTTTGTAAAAATTGCTCTCGCATCAGCTTCGGAGCAGACTGTTACAAACATTAAAGAAATTAATACTTCCGAGCTGAGCTATAATCTCAATAATAATTATGATGTTGTAATCATTATCGGTTCAAAAAATATCGACAGTAAAGCGGAACTTAATAATTATATTGAACAAGGCGGAAGAATAATACTATTCCCCGGCACACAAAGTGAAGCAAACGATTTTCAGTCTTTATTTACCGGGTTAGGTATCAGAGCAAGCATCTCTTTGATCGGAGAACCAAATTCAACAGAATCGATATCTTATTTTAAGGAAGTTGAATACGAGCACCCGATATTCGAAAATCTTTTTGAAGATAGAAAAGTTACAAAAGTTGAATCACCGGAAGTTTATTCCTATTTCAAAATAATTCCGCAGCAAAATCTTAGACCGATTATTAGTTTAAGCGATAATTCACTTTTCTTCAGCGAATTAATAAAGGGGAACGGAAGAGTGCTAATTTTCAATACAGCACCGGTTTTAAGTTGGAATAATTTCCCGGTCAAATCACTTTTTGCACCTTTGATAAATAAATCGGTACTTTATCAATCAATACAAAAACAAAGCGGTAAAAATATTATTGCAGGCGAATCAATTGATATAAAAACAGGCGACTTAAAACTGCCGCAATTAAAAATTGTTAAGCCTGATAACAGCGAAGAGTTTGTAAATATTGATGAGCTTGTTAATTACAATTATTTCACATACAATAAAACGGATCAGTTGGGGACTTATAAATTTTATTCCGGTAACGAGTTAATTAATTATGCTGTTGTAAATTTTGATCCGTCGGAAACCGTAACCCAATATTTAAATAAAGATGATATTGAAAAATATTTTGCTGAAATTATTTCGGGTGATAAATACACTTTTATTGATCCGAATAATAATTATAAAGAATCAATCAAGCAGGCTCGCTTCGGTACCGAGCTTTGGAAGTATTTTCTAATTGCAGCTCTGTTTATTGCACTGCTGGAAACGTATGTTTCCAAAAATTCTAAAAAAGATTTTAAGGAGATTAAAAGTAAAGTATGATTGAAATTCCGAAAGTAGAAAGAGAAGATGCAATACTTATTGGACTGGCAACAAGAGAAGTAAATAAAGATAAAGTTCAAGAACACCTTGATGAACTTGAGATGCTTGCCGATACCGCAGGAGCCAATACAATATTTAAAATTATGCAGGATAAAAGCAAACCTGATTCCGCATTTTATATCGGTAAAGGTAAAGCCGAAGAAATTGCCGAACTTGCGGAGTTGAACAATATCAATCTAATAATTTTTGATGACGATCTTAATCCGACACAAGTAAGAAATCTTGAAAAACTATTCAACAAAAAGATTATAGATAGAAGCGGTTTGATACTGGATATCTTTGCCTCGCATGCAAGAACAAGAGAAGCAAAAGTACAGGTTGAACTCGCACAACTCCAATATACTTTGCCACGGTTGACAAGAGCATGGACACACCTTTCAAAACAATATGGCGGTATTGGTACTAAAGGTCCGGGTGAAACCCAAATTGAAACCGATAGAAGAATTATCCGTGATAGAATTGCGAAACTGAAAGACAAACTCGAGAAAATTGAACAACAGCAAAAAACAAAAAGCAGCGGTCGTAAAGATTTTTTAAAAGCGTCGATGGTCGGATATACAAATGCAGGTAAATCAACTCTAATAAATTTTCTAACCGGTGCGGGTGTGCTCGCCGAAAACAAACTCTTTGCTACGCTTGATTCAACTACAAGATCATTTGAAATTGAACATGATAAAAAGATGTTAATCAGCGATACGGTTGGATTTATCCGCAAACTTCCTCATCATCTTGTTGCTTCTTTTAAATCAACATTAAATGTTGTCCGTGATGCAGATTTAATTCTGCATGTAATTGATGTATCACATCCCTCTTTTGAAGATCACATCGATGTTGTTGATGCGACATTGAAAGAACTGAGTGTTGATAAAAAAACACAGATAAAAATTTTCAATAAAGTAGATCTTATAACCGATAAAAGTAAATTTGATTATGTCCTTAACAATTATGAAAATTCAATTTTAATCTCTGCCGAAAAAGGAATTAATATCGGCAAACTTAAAGAAATGCTGTTGAATATTTACCAGGAAAATTTTGTTGAGTATAAAGTTGAAGTAAAGAATTATAATTCAAAAATTATCTCGCAAATTCATACAATGGCGGATGTTATCGATGTTAAATATAACGATGATTTGGTTTATATAACTTTTCGTGCAGACAAGCCGACTGTAAATAAAATTAATAATCTCATCAAAGAAGTAGGCAGTTGAATAATTACATACTAAGCGAAATATATATCTATCCAATTAAGTCTCTTGGCGGAATTTCACTTGATACCGCTGAAGTAACAGACCGCGGATTGAAGCATGATCGCCGTTGGATGCTTGTTGATGAAAACAATAAGTTTTTTACGCAGCGATTAGTTAAAACAATGGCGCTTTTACAAACAAGTATCGCTTCTGAGTCATTAATAGTTTTTAATAAAACCAACCCTGACGAAAAAATAGAAATTCCGTTTACACCTAAAAATAATAAAACGGAAAAAGCTGTTGTGTGGGATGATATGGTAGATGTTATTCCTTATGGAAAGGAAATCAATGACTGGTTTACCGAACAATTAAAAATTCAATGCAAACTCGTTTTTATGCCCGATGAAACAGAAAGGAAAGTCGACATAAATTATGCAAAGAATAACGAGTTAACATCTTTCGCGGATGGTTACCCGTTTTTGATCATCGGACAGGAATCACTTAACTTACTTAACTCAAAATTAGAAGTGCCGCTCCCGGTTAATCGTTTTCGTCCTAACTTAGTTTTTACAGGCGGAAACCCTAACGATGAAGATAGTTGGAAAAGGTTTACAATTAACGACATAATTTTTAAACCTGTAAAACCCTGCGCCCGCTGTGTTATAACCACAGTTAATCAGAACAATGCTGAACAAGGAATTGAACCACTCAAAACTCTTGCAACGTACCGCGCCGTTGGAAATAAAGTTATGTTCGGTATGAATCTTTTGCACGAAGGAAGCGGGGTTGTTAGTGTTGGGGATGAGTTGGAAAGCATTCATTAAACTCACACTTCAAATCTTTATAATCTAAGATTTTTGTGGTAAATTATTTACTAAGATGAAGAAATTTAGAATATACATTGACGAAGTAGGGAATAATGATTTAGATAGTTCGAATAACCCAAATCATCGGTACTTAAGTTTAACGGGAATTATTTTTGAGTTAGATTATGTTAAAAAAATAGTTACACCACAACTCAGTAGTCTAAAAGAAAAGTATTTTGAGCCGCACCCTGATGAACCTATAATCTTTCATAGGAAGGAACTCGTAAATAAAAAATATCCTTTTCAATCACTCCGCAATCCAGATATTGAACACAAATTTAACAACGACCTATTGACTCTCCTTAAAAACTTTGAGTTTACCGTTATTTCAGTGCTTATCGATAAGAAGGAACATAAAATTAAATATTCTACATGGAAATATGATCCTTATCATTATTGTATGGAAATTATTTTGGAAAGATTCTTTTTCTTTCTTGAAAATAATGATGCGCTGGGTGACGTGATGATTGAATCTAGAGGGGGAAAAGAAGATATGAGATTAAAAAAATCTTACAGCCGGATTTTTGAAAAAGGAACTCATTTTGTTGAAGCTGAAAGATTAAATAAACGACTTACTAGTAAAGAACTGAAAGTGAAACCCAAAATGTTAAATATTGCTGGACTTCAATTGGCTGATTTAGTTGCACATCCCTCACGACGGATGATGTTTAGAGTATATAACATCGAAGAGGGCAAAAAGTATCCTTTTGGTGAAAAAATTATCTCGGTAATTAAAACGAAGTATTATAAAGGGAAAGATGGAATTGAAGGGTACGGGATTAAATTGTTACCATAAAAAAACCCCGATTGCTCGGGGCAAAGGCTCATTCGTCCTTCCACCTCCAGACGAACTGGATTACTTCAAAAATAACATCTGGTTTATAAAGTGTCAATCACAAAACAAATATCATTTTGAATTGCATTCGATTTGAAAGCGGTTTTAATTAGTTGAAAGAAACCCAAGTTTTTAGAAAAGTTGGACTTCTTGTTGCGCAAGATGTTAATCTCAATAATCATTAAATTGCATACCTTAAATAACTCCACTGTTTTATAAGGATTCAGATATGAAACTCAAAATCGACGGCAAATCACTCACGCAAAATATATGGTAACAATATTTTTTTAGATGATTAGGAAGAATCTTTAATGCCACTGCCTATAAATATAGATGAATTAATAAATGGAAGAACTGTAGAGTGGGAAAGAATTGAGTTCCGTAAAGGTTGGGATCCCGAACGGTCAATCAAAACGATTTGTGCTTTTGCTAACGATTTTAATAACTGGGGCGGGGGTTATTTAATTCTTGGAGTTTCTGAAAATGATGGAAAACCGGAACTGCCCCCAATCGGATTGAAGCTTAGTCAAATTGATAGAATTCAAAAGGAACTAAATAATCTTTGCAGAAAAATTACACCTAATTTTTTCCCTATAGTTGAGCCGGTTGATTATCGTACTAAAAAGATACTTGTTATATGGTGTCCGGGGGGAAGTAATCGCCCCTATAAAGCCCCTGAATCTTTGGGAAATAATACACGGTTCTTCTACTTTATCAGGCGTTTTTCATCAACTGTTAGACCAACTAATGATGAGGAACATGAACTTCTTTCTATGGCTAATCAAATTCCCTTTGATGACCAGTTAAATCATAACGCCGAGTTGTCCGATTTCGACCTCCATTCAATTAAAGATTTCTTAAATGAAATCGGGAGCGATCTCGAAAAAGAAATTTTCAACCTCTCGATTGATGAAGTCGCGAGAAGAATGAATATTGCTGAAGGTGCGAACGAAAATTTGCTTCCAAAAAATGTAGGACTTCTATTCTTTGCTAAAAATCCTCAAATGCATTTTCAATCAGCAATAATTGAGGTTGTTGAATTTAAGGATGAAACAGGAACAGAGTATTCCGAAAAAATTTTTTCTGGGGGACTTCACCGTCAACTTAAAAATGCTCTCGATTATCTTCAAAACAAGTTTAGTGAACAATTCATTAGAAAAAGTGCTGGCATTGCGGAATCCGAAAGAGCAGTAAAATATCCTTATTCAGCCTTAGAAGAAGCGCTGTGTAATGCAGTTTATCACCGCGGATACGACAACAACTCTACTATTGAAGTTCGAATTTACCCAAACCGGATTGATATTATTAGTTTCCCGGGACCACTACCACCACTTGATAAAGAAAAACTTAGGAACAATCAATTTGATATACGCAAGTACAGGAACAGGAGAATCGGCGAATTTTTAAAAGATCTTCACCTTACCGAAGGAAGAGCTACCGGTATTCCGACAATTATTAACGCGATGAAGAAAAATGGATCACCCAAGCCTGTATTTGAAACAGATGATAATAGAGCATACTTTAAAACTACTTTATTTATTCATCCTAATTTTTCTCTAATTCCCGAAAGTGTACAAGTCAGTGTACAAGTTAGTGAGATAGCTAACTTCTTTATTATAAATAACTTAGAAGAAGTTGTGGACAGCATAGAAACCTACGGTGAGCAAGTAGGTGTACAAGTTAAAGACCAAGTTAAAAGTGTTATACCAACAAAAAAAATTAATGCATTGTTGGGTATTTTGAATATTTGTTCTTCCCCGCAAAAAAGGCAAACAATATTAAAATACTTGAACATAACAAATCACCCCAAAAATTATGCGAACAATATTATTCCATTAATAGAAAACAATCTGCTTGAATTAACAATTCCGGATAAGCCAAGAAGTCGTTTACAAAAGTATAGAACAACAGAAAATGGGATGAAACTTTTAAAAATACTTGGTTAAAAAAACTAACATATATTGCACATGGTTTTTAAAAATAAATTTTAATATGAATTACGGCAACTACTATGGGGACAGAAAATGAAACTAGCTTTAAACGGCAAATCACTCACACTCGAAAAAATTGATTTCTTCTTAAAAGAAAATCCAACCGTAGAATTAACAAACGATGCGAAGAAAAAAGTAATCAAAGCTCGCGCCCTAGTTGAAAAATGGGTAGCTGAAGATAAAGTTGTTTACGGCGTTACAACCGGTTTCGGTGAGTTCTCAAACGTAAAAATTTCGAAAGATGAGAATGATCAGCTTCAAGAAAATTTAATTGTTAGTCATGCTACCGGCGTTGGAGAGAATCTTCCACCGTATATTATAAAAATTATGATGCTGTTAAGAGCAAACGCTCTTGCTGCGGGTCATTCGGGAATTCGTCTCGAAACCTTGCAGCTATTAATCGATATGATGAATAAGAATATCATTCCTGTTATCCCTTCGCAAGGTTCGGTCGGTTCAAGCGGTGATCTCGCTCCGCTTGCTCATCTTGTATTAGGCATGATTGGAAAAAGCAAAGTTCAAGTCTTCAAAAAAGTTGATGAAGAAACAGACAAGTTTACAAATACAATCTTATCAAAATCAGCTTTGAAGAAACATGGATTATCTCCGGTTAAACTGCGTGCAAAAGAAGGTCTCGCATTAATTAACGGAACACAAATGATGACTGCTTTTGCTTCAGTGATTTGTAATCGTGCAAGAAAACTGAACAAGCTTGCCGACGGAAGCGCTGCATTGTCTCACGAAGCACTGCGCGCAACCGACAAAGCTTATGATGCACGACTTCATAAACTTCGTCCTTTCCCCGGACAAATTACCACTGCAAAAAATATGCTTGAATTAATTAAAGGAAGCGAGATAAGAAAATCACATTTAAAAAATGATCCACGCGTGCAGGATTCATATTCGATAAGATGCATTCCACAAATTCATGGAGCATCACGTGATGCAATTGATTATGTCTGCTCTAAAGTTGAAATAGAATTAAACTCGGTAAACGATAATCCTTTGATTTTTCCCGAGCAGGGCGATCATCGAGAAGGCGGAAATTTTCACGGGCAGCCGATGGCACTGGCAATGGATTTTATGTCAATTGCTTTGGCTGAATTAGCAAGTGTTTCCGAAAGAAGAATTGAAAGATTGGTTAACGGTTCACTCAGTCAATTACCGAGATTTTTAACAGAGCACGGCGGGCTTAATTCCGGGTTAATGATTGCACAATATACTGCAGCTGCCCTAGTTTCGGAAAACAAGACATTATCACATCCCGCAAGTGTTGATTCTATTCCAACCTCGGCTAATCAAGAAGATCATAATTCAATGGGGTCAATTGCCGCAAGAAAATGTTACGAAATATTAAAAAATGTTGAAACCGTTATCGCCATCGAATATCTAACTGCTGCACAAGGAATTGAATTCTTAAATCCCCTTAAACCGGGTAAAGGTACTGGTGCTCTTTATAAAAAAATCAGAACACAGGTTAAACCGTTGAATAAAGATAGATTACTGTATGACGATATTCAAAAAGTAATTAATCTTGTAAAAAGCGGTGAACTCTTGAAATCGGTTGAAAATGTTATTACACTAAAGTAATGTTGAACTAATACGGAGATAAAATGGAAAAAAGAAAATTAGGTAATTCCGATTTGGAAATTACTCGCGTAGGATTTGGTGCTTGGGCTATCGGAGGTTCGGGTTGGGACTTTGCCTGGGGCGATCAAGATGATAAAGAGTCTATCGAAGCAATACATAAAGCTCTGGATATGGGAATTAATTGGATTGATACCGCCGCTGTTTATGGTATCGGTCACTCAGAAGAAGTTGTCGCCAAAGCTTTAAAAGAATATGGCGGAAACAAACCATATGTATTTACTAAGTGTGTTATGGTGTGGGATCGAAATGGTCATGTTAGAAAAGTACACGATCCCGAATCGATAAGACAAGAGTGCGAAGACAGCTTGCGAAGATTACAAACCGATACAATTGATTTATATCAAATTCATTGGCCGCCGGATGATGATAATGAAAAAATTAAACCGGCGTGGGAGATGCTTGCTAAGTTAAAAGAAGAAGGAAAAGTTCGTTACATAGGCGTATCTAATTTTAATGTTGAGCAAATGAAAATCGCCGAATCGATTGCCCAAATTACATCGCTTCAACCAAAGTATAGTTTGATAAGCCGAGATATTGAAAAAGAAATTTTACCATACACGCATAAACAAAACATCGGCGTTATAGTTTATTCGCCTATGGGTTCCGGCATATTAACCGGTAAATACAATCGCGAGAATATCGAGAAATTACCAGATGATGATTGGAGAAAGAATTCACGTGATTTTAACGAACCTAATCTTACTAAAAATCTAAAACTTGTTGAAGCGATGAAACAAATTGCCTCCGAGCATAACCGTCGTATTGGAGAAGTTGCAATTGCATGGACATTAAAACATGAAGCTGTTACGGCAGCTATTGTCGGCGCACGGAACGCTAAACAAGCAGAAGAAGTTATGACTACACATGATTTTGTTTTAAGTGAAACAGAAATTAGAAGGCTTGAATCCGTTTTGTAATAGTTCGCTGTAAGAGGGTGACCAAAAAGTAATGTTTTATTATAATAGCCGCGAATTACGCTAATATTCGCAAATAATTTTATTGAATAATTACTTTTTGGTCACCCTCTTACAATAAATTTACAACCTCACATCTTATTTCCCCATCATTTTTCTGTATTTGGATTGATATAATAACGATATAAACGTACATTTATTTTGAAAATTAAAAGTAGAGTGATGAAAAGAATTAATTTCATAAAGCTTCTTTTAATATTTTTATTTATCGCTATTACAAACTTCTCACAAGTAACTACAACCCGTGGTAATCTATTAGTTATCGATATGTATAGTACGGAAATTAATTTAGCGGATACTGTGGGGAATTGGGAAAAGAATGTCTATTCAACCGGAACAGAAGACAGCTACTATATTGAAGTAATTAATAACATTGAAAAAAAATATTTTATACTCTCAAATAAAAATTATGATTTCGATTTTGACTTGAATAATTCAACAAACAACTACTTACAAGAATTTCAAGATGATTTTTATAAACACATTCTTCACTATAACCAATGGTTTGATGTTCCGGAACCTTATTTGCATTTCAACCCTTACATTAAAAAAGTTGAAAATGGCTTTTGGATTTTATTCGGGAATTTAGGTAACACATTTGTAAGAAATGATGATTCGCTTTTTATTACACCAAATTATTCTGAATCTGATTTAATGCATATTGCCGGTAGAATTCACAACGAGGAACTCATTGTTTTTCGTCAAAAAGAGAGTTATTACCATATAAATAAATATTATCTCGTAGATTTATCCACCTCACCTCAAATAGAAAATATGCGACCAATTATTATTGAGCCTGATCAAAGCAATAATTATATGTTTTCGATTACAAAGTTTTCTCATCTTGGGGATAATGCTTATGCATTTCTTTCGGCAGATGGACGGCTCTGGATTGCAGAGTATGAAAATGATGGAATTAAACACAAGCTGAATCTGGTAATTTCACATGAATGGTTTAATTTGGATAATATTCAATTGATCGGTAATAATCTGTTTAAATCAGAGGCAGGTAAAATATACTCGCAACAGATTAATTCAATAGATTATTCAATAAGTGAAGAAGAGATATTTATAGAAAAAGTGAACTTCACTCATAATAACGGATTCAATTCAAATTTCTTTTCCTTCATTCGCAATGACTCATTGATGATATATTCACTAAAAGAAAAAAGTTTTATAAACTCATTCTATCTCTCCGGAATAGATTATCGAGGAAAAGTTTTAATTGATTCACCTTATGTTTATGTTCATCAAACATTAACAGTAACCGATGTTGAAGACGATAATATTAAAAACGAATTCTATTTAGAACAAAACTACCCCAACCCGTTTAATCCAACAACCAGTATCAGGTATCAAGTAGCAAGCATCAAGAGAGTCACCTTGAAAGTATATGATATTCTTGGTCGAGAAATAGTGACGTTGCTAAATGAAGTAAAACATCCCGGGAATTACGAAGTAAAATTTGATGCTTCTGAATTACCGAGCGGAGTTTATCTGTATAGACTTGAAGCCGGAAGTTTTTCTTCGGTTAAGAAACTAATGTTACTTAGATAATGATAAACCGATAATTAGTTAACCACCTGTTCAGCACATCATTAGTATTTAATCTGCTTATTTTCAATATCTTATAATGCGATAAGTCATCGATATATCTTATTCTTTGTTCTAACTCCGAAACTTATTACCATAGCTAATCAAAGGGATTTTCTTTACAATTATTGTTAACAAAATCGCAGATTATTTTACAATTACGGAGGGATATCATGAGGAAACTATTTCATTTCAACCATCTATTAAAAGTTGCAATAATAATTTCTTTCAGTCTATCGATAACAGCACAGACTGATTTTTGGGAACCGAAAAACAACGGAATAACAAGTCCCAATATTAACATTAAAGAACTTGCAGTAAATTCCACAGATGATTTATTTGCAGCCGTTATGCTTCATGGTGTTTTTGTTTCAACCGATGGCGGTGAGACCTGGAATCAAAAAAATAGCGGGCTTACAAATTTAGAATTGCTTAGCATAGCAGTAACACCTTCTGATGAAATCTTTGTTGGAACTACAAACGGTATGTTCAAATCAACCAACAAAGGAGATACCTGGGAAAAAATAGAAATAGATTCTTACTTCAGCCGCTTTGCCAAAATTATTGCTAGTCCGAACGGATATTTGTTTGCAGCAGGTACTTTTGAAGGAATGTTTCGATCATTAGATAATGGAGCTAATTGGGAAAAGATTAACAATGGTTTGCTTGGCAGTGGAGATATTACTTCCTTATATGCAGATTTACATGGTCAGATTTTAGCAGGAACAACTTTCGGAAGAATATATTTTACTAATAGTTACGGAGACGGATGGACTGAATCAAGTGTCGGTCTTCCACGTGTTACAACAGCTCCGGTTTTATCTATAGTTGAGAATGTGGATGAAAAATATTTCCTTGGAACCGGACAAGGTGTTTATCGCTCCACGGATTACGGTTTGAACTGGAGTCAAGTCCACTCCGGTGGTGGCAATGGTTATGTGCACTCTTTATTAGTTGATCATTATGATAATGTGTATATCGGAACAGGGAATAGCGGTGTTTACATGTCCTCTAATAATGGTGAGGATTGGCAGCAAATAAACAGCGGTTTAACACATCCCGGTGTTTATTCCATGGTAATTAATTCAAGCGGGTATATATTTATAACAACCGGTGACGGCATATTTAAATCAACTCGATCAGTTGTTTCTGTTGAAGAAGAAAATATTCAAAGTGAATTTTCGCTAGAGCAAAACTATCCCAATCCGTTTAATCCAACAACAATTATTAGTTATACTGTATCAAAAAAATGTAATGTTAACATTAAAATTTATGATCTGCTTGGTAAAGAAATCATTCAACTTATAGATATGGAGCAGGTAGCAGGTTCATATAAAATTTCATTTAATGCCGAAAATCTTTCATCGGGAGTTTATTTATACAAAATAATTGCCGGTAGTTTTGTCGATTCTAAAAAAATGTTATTAATACGTTGATATTGTGTATCAGAAAGATATTTATCAATTAAGATAATGAAGCGAAATATTTTAATAACTATCTGGAGGAAATCATGAAGCCTTTGGGATATCTGATTTTATTCATATTATTCCTCTCGTTTACAAAAGCTCAAACGTCCAATCAATATCAACAATCTTTCGATGAGGATGTCTTAGGGTGGAGTCACACAGCGTGGAATGCAAATCTATATGCAGAGAATAGTTTGATGTATTTTCAAACAAATGAACCAGAGGATTTTGCTTTTTTGTTCCCTCCTATACCAGCCACAAAGAACGACTTTTCTCTTAAAATTTTTGGAGGGGGCATAAACAACCCGTTTATTTCTGGTATTATTGGTAGAGCTGGATTTAAATCTTTTATTGGTTTTTATATAACATCCGGTTTAATTTTCGTTGTATACACTAATGATATAATGGATTATACTAATCCGAGTATGACGTTATTACACGGTCAACCTTTTCAAGAAATTTCTAATCTAGAACTTAATGTATATATAACCGGGAACGACTTAAATATTCTAGCCTATCTAAACGATGGACTTATTTATAGCGGGCAAATTACTGATGCTGAAAATGACTTATTGAATGGGCAAATTGTTCTTGGAGCATCAGCTAATAACGATGAACATATTTCATTTGTACTTGATGAGATTCAAATAAATTATAATTCTATAAACGAAACACCGGGTTATTTTATAGACGAGTTCACTTATGATTATTCTCCTTGGTTTCGATTTGGTGATTTGGAAAATGCCGCACCTTCAATCTCTATAGGTGGGGGATACCTTAATTTTATATATAACCAACCTGTAGAAACTGAACTGATTGTCTCTGCACCAGTTGGGGCAACAAGAAATTTTTCTGTCGAAGTTGAAGCCAATGGATTTCTATCTAACGGTACTATTGGCATAGGAAGGTTTGTTGACTATCATACTTATACTAGCCTTTGGATTGAAGAAGGGAATTTGTATTTAGGATATTTGGATGGTCAAATAATCGATGATCCGTATGTTGTCAACCAGATTTCTGTTGGAGATATGGATATTCAGAAAATAAAATTCAGTGTAACAGGAACCCCACCTATTTTGGAATTGTCTGGTTGGATAAATGATAATCTTATATTAACTGGAAATATTAACGACGCTAGTCCCAAACTTGGTTATGGACATTTGTCGCTTTCTGTTGAAAAGTCGAACATCTACAATTTTTTAGTTGATCGTATCGTGATTACATACGACGATTATTTAACAAATCTGGAGGAGGATAATCCGTTCTTAAAGAAAGAGTTTACTCTATGGCAAAACTATCCCAATCCCTTTAATCCAACAACAATAATAAAATTCACAATTCCAAATGTAGGGGACGAAAATATTAGCTCCCAACAAGCTAAGTTAATAGTTTATGACATACTCGGTAATGAAGTACAAAAACTATTTAGTGAGAGTAAAGCACCCGGTATTTATGAAGTTGAATTCAACGCAAACAATCTTGCAAGTGGAGTTTACTTTTATCAATTACGGAGCGGTAATTATGTAAGTACCAAGAAGATGATGTTAATACGTTAATTACCACATAATACATATAGCCCCGCTTTCTAAATTTTTGAAAGCGGGGTTTTCTATATATTAATTTCTATAAATATTTCCATAAATTTATTCTTAAAATCTGCAAAGCTTATGATTCTGATTTTGTTTTGAAAACGCTACTCCTTAATGAATAATCACCCGGTTTACTCATCAAAGGGAGGATTTATTTTTGTATTTACTTAATAATAGAAATACTTCTCAACTATTATTGAACCTAAATTTGATTTCCTATCCAACTAAACTAAGGTAGTTCTGTTTTCATAGCTTTTTTTTGCAGAATTATTTACCTTTTTAAAAAATTAAATCGTTTTTCAGTATAAAGTTATTTTTACCGACTGAAGTTAATCTTCTTTTTATACCTCCATTAGATAAAAACATTATTCATATAAATATTCTTTCACGATAAAAAGCAGCTACAAAAAACGTCTAGGGAGGTGTTATGTATTTACTTAAAAGACTTTCACTTTTGCTGATTGTTTTTTTTATTTCGTTTAATGCACAAACGACACATCAATACTATCAAACGTTTGACAACAACATTTTAGGTTGGGCTACTACCGCTTATGGTGCGGATTTTTATGTACAAGACGGTTTGCTTCATTTTCAAACTGATGAACCCGAAGATTATATTTTTCTTTTTCCTCCAATTCCGGCAACAATGTATGATTTCTCAATAAAAGCCTTTGGCGGTGAATCTCAAACTGAAGGGGATATGGTAGGTTGGTTTGGAAGAATAGGTTTTAAATCTGCTCTAGTACTCGTAATTGATCTAGATACGCTGAAACTGTTTTATTCAAACAATATTGAAGATTATTATGATCCCGATGAAACTTATTTTTATGATTACCCTTTGCCTAATGAATTATCAAGCTTAGAATTAAAGGCTAATGTTCATGGGAATAATTTAAACGTCGCTGTATATCTTAACGAAACTCTTACACATAATGGATTAATTGAAAATGCTCCGGGTGACCTTCTTTATGGACAAATTGTTATCGGGGTTAGCCCTGATGAAAGCGATAATATTTCTTTTTCTGTTGATGCAGTACAAATTGACTATAATCCTTTCAATGAAACACCGGGCAATTTTGTTGATAATTTCCAATTCGATTATTCTCCATGGTTTAGATGCGGTGATTGGGAACATGCTGCTCAGTCTATTACAATCGGTAACGGTAAGCTGAACTTTAATTACGATCAAAATGAAGATAGTTATTTTTACGTAATTGCCCCAGTAGGTGCAGTAAGTGATTTTTCGATGGAAATACAATCCGATAACTTTCTAAAAAACGGTGAATCGATTTCAAGATTTATTGATATGAACACTTATGTCTCTTTATTTTTTGATGAAGATGTAATGTATTTCGGGTATTTGGATGGACAGCAAGTCTATGATCCGTTTATTGTTGCGCAAATTCCGGTAGGAGGTATAGATATCCAAAAAGTTAAGTTCGGGGTCGAAGGTACACCTCCTTTATTAGAGCTGAAAGGTTGGGTTAATGATGACCTAATACTAACCGGTTCAATAAATAATGCAAGTGAAAATTTGGGGCAGGGATTTTTAATGTTTGCTTTAGAAGGAGGTAATCATTATAACTTTTCCGTTGATCAAATATCAATAACATACGATGAGTTTTTGACAAGCATTAATGAAAATATATCTTTACTAAAAAATGATTTTACTCTATTTCAAAACTACCCCAACCCGTTTAATCCAACAACCAGTATCAGGTATCAAGTAGCAAGTATCAAGAGAGTCACCTTAAAAGTATATGATATTCTTGGTCGAGAAATAGTGACGTTGCTAAATGAAATAAAACATCCCGGTAATTACGAAGTAAAATTTGATGCAAACGACCTTACAAGCGGGGTATATTTTTATCGATTGCAGTACGGCAATAATTTTATAACTAAAAAATTTGTCGTGCTAAGATAAATCGACGTTCAATTCTAAAAAGACCTTAAGAGAAAAACACTTCTTTAAGGTCTTTACTTATCTAAAGAATTCTCTATATATTTCCATTAATCAGTTAACCGAATAAATAATTATATGAGTAAAACTTTGCAGGAAAATTTCAATATACTTTTTAGGACTTGGTGTGGCGAAGAAATTTATAAAATCACTCCGTTTAAATCATCGGGGTCAAACAGGAAGTACTTTCGATTAATTAGCAATTCATTTTCGGCAATTGGTGTTCATAATCAAGACAAAAAAGAAAACAATGCCTTTCTAACTTTTGCGGAACATTTTTTGAATAAAGGTCTAAGTGTGCCAAAAGTTTATCAACATGATTTATCCAACAATATTTATATACAAGAAGACCTTGGTGATAACACGTTATTTGACTTGCTGCTGACGAATGGATTTTCCGAAAAAGTTGAAATGTATTATCATGAAGCACTCAAACAACTAGTAAAATTTCAAATCGACGCCGGGATTGATTTAGATTATTCGGTATGTTATCCTCGCGATAGATTTGACTTGCAATCTATTTTGTGGGATTTGAACTACTTCAAATATTACTTCCTCAAACCTGCCGGTATTCAATTTGACGAACAGGAATTAGAAGATGATTTCAATACTTTAGTAAATTTCCTGCTGCAAACCGAAATTGATTTTTTTATGTACCGTGATTTTCAAGCTCGGAATATTATGATTAAAAATGAGCAGCTTTACTTTATTGATTTTCAAGGAGGACGAAAAGGGGCATTGCAATATGATCCGGCATCCCTTATTTGGAGCGCACGCGCTAATCTTCCCTTTTCACAGAAAGAAAATTTATTGAATTATTATTTAGATGAACTTAATAAGCGAATAAAAATAAATGACAAAGAATTTAAAAAATATTATTACGGTTATGTTTTAATCCGTATATTGCAAACACTCGGGGCTTATGGTTTTAGAGGGTATTTAGAACGCAAAGACCATTTCTTAAATAGTATTCCTTTTGCACTCAACAATATTAAATGGCTTTTAGAGAATAATAAGATAGATCTTACATTAAACGAGTTAATTTCTGCGTTGAATAAGTTGTTAAAAATAGATTTAGATAAAAAGATTTTTGGGTAATTTATGATAAAACTTACCATAACAAGTTTTTCTTATAGAAGCGGGATCCCGGAAGATAAATACGGTAACGGAGGCGGGTATGTTTTTGATTGCAGATTATTGCATAACCCCGGCAGGTATGAAAAATACAAAACCTTAACCGGCAAAGATAAAGAGGTAATAGACTTTCTTGAAAATAATAGTGATGCTAACAAATTTATAAAAGTTGTTAAAAGTATTATTTATAAAACAATAACTGCATATAAAAAAAATAATTATACCAATCTTATGATAAACTTCGGTTGTACCGGTGGAAGACATCGTTCTGTATATTGTGCTGAAAGAATTGCTAATCGATTAATATATGTCCCAGGTGTTGAAGTGGAGTTGATTCATACTGAGTTAGAAAAGGAGGTTAATAAATGAAAGCAATGATATTCGCTGCAGGGTTAGGTACAAGACTTCGTCCGATTACCGACAAAACACCCAAACCGTTAGTTCAAATTAAGGGGAAAACACTTCTTGAGATTACTATTCAAAAATTGATTGAAAATGATTTTGATGAAATAATTATCAATGTGCATCATTTAGCAGATCAAATAATTTCTTTTCTCAACGAAAAAAAAATCAATGCTCGAATTGAAATATCAGATGAAAGCAAACAACTTTTAGATACAGGCGGCGGACTAAAAAAAGCTTCTTGGTTTTTTGATGACGGTAAACCCTTTCTTGTTTATAATGTTGATATTGTTTCAAATCTTGATCTAAAAAAGATTTATCATACTCATCAGCAAAACGAAGTAATAGCTACACTTGCAGTTAGTAAAAGAAAGACCTCACGTTATTTTATTTTTGATGAAGAGGGAATACTCTCGGGATGGCAGAATGTAAAAACTAACGAACAAAAAATTACAAGAAACATAACCTCCATTAATAAACTTGCGTTCAGCGGTATTCAGGTAATTGACCCGGAATTATTTAAATTCTTTCCCGAAGCGGAAGTTTTTTCAATAGTTGACCTTTATTTAACAACGTCCAAGTTAGAAAAAATAAAATCATATCAACATGAGGATTCACACTGGTATGATGTTGGAAATATGGAAGAATTAGAATTATTAAATCAAAACTGAGTAATTGATAAAAGAATCTACTTAATAAATTGTCCCCATCATGTTTTCTGAACCTTCCAACGTAAAGAATTTCCTCGTTTCAATTTGAAACAACAATCAATTTGATACAATTATTTGATTAAGAATAGCCGAAAAAAGCAAAAAAATGCTTAAAAGGACATGGCATATCAATTGTTTAATATAGTGTAAATGCACCCTCATTTTAGACGTAAAAAAAATTCGAACACACGTCTGGTTCGTTACTGAGAGGGCGGAACATTTGGTTGTCTCTTGGCTGGTGGCAACTAAATCTCTTTCGCCCTTCTTTTTTGCTATAACTCCTTTCTTGTAAATAATTTAATATTTCCATATTTTTCGGTTCTTTTGAAAAGTTATATTTAAAATACAGGTATATTGTTATGAAAAGAACGTATCAACCTAGCAATAGGAAACGAAAAAACAAGCACGGATTCCGTGAGAGAATGGCAACAAAAAACGGAAGAAAAGTTCTTGCCCGAAGAAGAGCTAAGGGACGAAAAAAATTAACCGTTAGCGACGAATAAAGATGTGAAGAAGCAAGGTTTTTCAAGATCAGAACGAATTAAACGAAAAAATGATTTTGAAAAGGTCTATAATTTTGGTACTACAATTTACTCTTCCGGTAGAAAATTAAAAGCAACGTATTTTTTCGATAAAACAAACGAACGCGGCTTAATTAAAGCTGCGTTTGCTGTTCATAAGAAGGCAGGCAAAGCCGTTTGGCGTAATAGGATGAAACGATTGTTAAGAGAGTCGTTCCGCCTTAATAAAGAGAATTTTTACGATAGTTTGAATTTATCCGGCTATATGTTGTTAATAATTTTTTCACCGAATACTATTAATGAAAAGACCGATAAAAAAATTAAACTTGCTGAGGTTATGCCTTCATTGGTAGAGATAATGAGCAAAATTAATGTTCCCGAAAAATAGATGCGCAATGTTTTTATATATCTTATTAAGTTTTATCAGAAAATCATTTCTCCGTTATTCCCGCCCTCATGCAGATTCTATCCAACCTGTTCAGAATATTCGGTTCAGGCATTTAGAAAATACGGTGTGTTCAAGGGGGGTGCTAAATCAATTTGGAGAATATTAAGATGTAATCCCTTTAATAAAGGGGGCTACGACCCTGTTGAATAAAATTTGGAATAGAAATGGATAAACAAACTACTCTCGCTTTTGTAATGATTGGTATCATTTTAGTCGCATGGCTCTACTTCAACGCACCTGAACCGCAACCGCCACAACAAAAACCAAGTGATGAACAGGAAATGGTCGATGATCAATTCAAATCGATTGAATCTGAAGCGAAAGAAACCATCGATCAAGAAGAAAAAGTTGCTGCGGCTTTTGCTGAAACTACCGAAAAACCCGAACAAATTATTACAATAGATAATGATGTATTTAAAGCCGAGATGACAAGCAAAGGCGGAAGAATCAGAAAATTCTATCTTAAGAAATATCAAACTTGGTATCACCGCGATATTCCCGATACAAATTTTTATGACAACCACGTTCAGCTTGTTAACCAAATGGAAGGAGGGGATTTTAATCTTCTGTTTGTTACGAAAGACGGACAGTTAATTAATACTAAAAACCTACCTTTTGAATCGTCTCTTACAAATTGGCAGTATACAATCGGGACAAATGATTCTCTTACGTTAAATTACATATATTCATTCGGTGAAGATAAAGAGATTATTAAATCATATACCTTTTACGGGGATAGATATTCCGCAAACGTTGATATTGAATTAAAAAATCTTGATGATATTATAAGTAGTTATACCTATGATGTTATTTGGGAAACCGGGATTAATTTTGTCGAAGATAACTCGGTTGACGAAGCAACATTTACGGCAGGTTCGGCTTATTCCGGAGGTGAACAGGTAATTGTTGATGCTTCTTCGGAGGGTGAAAGAGTTCAAAAAGATATTTCCGGAAGAGTTGATTGGGTCGGTGTTAAAAATAAATATTTCGGAATTATTATTGCTCCCCACACTCCTTATAACGATGGCGGCGCTTTTTTAGAAGGATACAATCAATCAAACCAATATGGAGCACGCGAATATTACAGTGTTACTTTAAAAGTTCCTTTCAAAAATCAAAGTTATCAGAAAGATTCTTTTATTCTCTTCATTGGACCTATGGTTTATGATCTGCTTGTTTCCTATGATCGTAACTTCGATGCAATTTATGATTTCGGAAGTATTTTCGGATTACAATTATTAAGACCGATTTCAGAGTATTTAATTTTACCACTCTTCTTGTTTCTTCATAAGTTTATTCCGAATTACGGTTTTGTAATTATTGTATTTACGCTTATCATAAAAATTGCCCTTTATCCTCTAACAAAGCAAAGTTATAAATCGATGAAGCGGATGCAAATGCTTCAGCCGAAAATAAAAGAGCTAAAGGAAAAATATCCGGATGATCAGCAAAAAGTTCAGAAAGAAACCATGCGGCTTTATTCTACATACGGAATAAATCCTGCGGGCGGATGCTTGCCAATGTTGCTGCAAATGCCGATACTTTTTGCATTGTTTACCTTCTTTAAAGTTACAATTGAAATCCGGCACGAACCGTTTATTCTTTGGATTACTAATTTATCTTCACCCGATATTATTGCAACACTTCCCTTTAAGATTCCGTTGTTCGGAGTTGATCAAATAAGCGGACTCGCATTGCTTCTTGGTATTACAATGTTTCTTCAGCAGAAGATGTCCATTAAAGACCCAAGCCAAAAAGCACTTGTTTATATAATGCCGGTTATGTTTACTGTTCTATTTATGAGTTTTCCTTCAGGCCTGAATTTGTATTACTTTATGTTCAACCTCTTTTCGATTGCACAGCAGTATTATATTAATCAACATAAAACCGATGAAGAACTTGTGCCAGTTAAAGATCCTAAGAAAAAAGGAGGCGGTTTTATGTCAAGAATGATGGAGGCTGCCGAAAAGCAGGCTAAAGCTCAAAAAGAAGCACAAAGACAATCGAAAAAGAAGAGCAAAAAATTCTAAATTGAATGTTGATTTTAGATCGGCTTTACAAATGTTCAACAAAACGAAAATCATACTTGTTTATGCTTTGTTTACCTCTATTCTATTAGGGCAGAATGTTAAAGAGCTTGATCTAAAATTAACATACAAATCGCTCCCATTCGGTTTAACTTCTTTGAAATCAGAATATGATCCGCATGTTTCACTTGCACTAAGCGGAGGCGGTGCTAGAGGTATTAGTCAGCTCGGAGTTTTAAAAGCCCTAAATGAATACGGTATCGAAATAGATGAAATTATCGGTACCAGCATGGGCAGCATTGTAGGTGGACTTTATTCTGCAGGCTATTCACTTGATGCACTTGATTCTTTAATTATACATGCACCCTGGCGAGACTTCTTTTCAATTGAAGAAACTAGCAGAAGAGAACTCTTTCTCGAGCAAAAAATTACATCGGATAAAGCAATTCTTGCACTTCGTCTTGACGGTTTTGAACCTGTAATTCCAACTGCTATTAACACCGGTCAACGAGTTTCAAATTTTCTTAACCTCTTAAGTTTAAATGCTCCGTTAAATACAATCAGCAATTTTAACGAACTACTTGTTTCATTCAAGGCAATTAGTACAAATCTTGTTACAGGTGAACCTTATATACTTGATGAAGGAACACTTGGAATTGCAATGCGGGCAAGTTCCAGCGTTTCTTTGGTTCTTGAACCTGTAAATTTAGATTCTGTAATTCTGGTTGATGGAGGTTTGGTTGCAAATGTGCCTGTAAAAATAGCCAACGAACAAGGGGCAGACTATATTATTGCGGTTGATGCTACTAGTCCGCTAAGATCCGCTGAAGATCTTAAATATCCTTGGGAAGTAGCAGATCAGCTCGTGAGTATTCCCATGAGGATGATTAATGCAGAGCATTTACAAAAAGCTGATGTCATTATTTATCCGGCAATTAAAGAACATAAGAACAATGATTTTACAAATCTTATCCCTCTGTTAGATTTCGGTTACCAATCAACAATAGAATCTATTGATAAAATCAAAAATGGTTTAAAGGAACTTTGGCTTAAGAGAATAGACCGCAATGATATCGCTTATAATAACATTTCAATTAAATGTGACGATTCCGAATTAAACAATTTTATAACAGAGCGGCTAAATAAAATTGATGAAATTACTGAGGGCGAACTTATATATTTAATTGCACAATACCCGAACCTGGATGATTATAAAGATATTTCGGTAAATGTTCTGACTGATTCACTTTCAAATGTGTTTATAATATCTACGCAAAATAATCCGGTTATCGAAAATATCATTATAAAAGGCGCCAATCTTATTGATGCCGATTCGATTATAACCCATTCAATTTCTCTCAGAAATCGTTCATTTAATACAAAGAAAGTATTAGAAGTTTTTTTGAATATACTTCGGGAATATAGAAAACAAGGATTTTCTTTAGTTGGAATTTCTGATTACGTTTTTGAAAACGGCACATTAGAAATTTATATAGATGAACAAATAATTGACGAAATAAATGTTTTAGGTAATGAAAAGACAGCAAAAGAAATTATTATAAGAGAACTTCCGTTTAAGTCCGGAAGTATATTTAAAAGTAAGGAAATTGAAGAAGGTCTTTCGAATTTAAGAAGCACTAATCTTTTTGAAAGAGTTGAATTTAAGCTTGAAAAAATCAACGGTAAGAATCTGCTGAACATTGAGGTAATTGAAAAACCTTCTTTAATGCTTCGGTTTGGACTTAGAATAGATAATGAATACTTTTCTCAAATTTCATTCGATCTACGGGATGAAAATATGATGGGTATCGGTACGGAAGTTGGCTTAATTTTTTCTGGCGGAATTAGAAATCAATCGCTGGCTATTGAGCATAGGGCAAACCGTGTCTTTAATACGTATTTAACATATAGAATAAAAGGTTTTTATGAAAGTCGAGATATAAATACTTACCAAGATGATTCGACCGGTAGTGACAAGAGATTCAAGCGTTCTAAACTAGGTGAATATTCTCAAAGTTATCTCGGAGGTTCAATCGGAGTAGGTGCTCAACTGGAAAAACTCGGCAATCTAATTTTTGAAGGGAAATATCAAAGAGATAGAATTATTTCAAAAGAAGAATTTCCATCACACGACACTTACTCTGTAAACATAACGGCAGTAAAAATTTTATTATCAATAGATACCAGAGATAAGTATCCATTCCCTAACCGCGGTATAATGTTTAACGGCTTTTATGAAACTGCTCAATCTGCATTCGGGGGTGATATCGGATATACAAAACTCTATTTTGATTACAACAGTGTGTTCCAATTAAGCGATAATCATGTGCTCAACTATAATATAAAATTCGGATACGGGGATGAGACACTGCCTCTTAGCCAGCAATTTTCTTTCGGAGGACAAAATAATTTTTTTGGTTACAGAGAACATGAATTTCGGGGAAGACAAATATTTGTTTCATCACTTGAGTACCAAACAAAACTTCCTATAAATCTTTTTTTTGATACCTATGTAAAAGCAAGGTATGACCTTGGTTCGGTATGGGCACAACAGGAAAATATACGTTTCAAAGATCTTCGGCATGGTATTGGCGCTTCGTTAGCCTTTGATACACCGATTGGACCGGCAGAGTTTTCTGTCGGTAAAAGCTTCCTTCTAAAGAAATCACTTCCCGATAATATTATTAGTTGGGGTGATACTCATATTTATTTCACAATAGGGTATTACTATTAATTATTCCTCCTTTGCCGATCTTTGAGCCAGTTCTGAATATTTACCTGCAAGCAAATCATTACCGGCTTTTTTATAATGCCTTGCCAGATGGTCATAGATTATACTTTTTTTATCTACCACTTGAAGCGAAGATTCAACAAATTGAATAATTTGCTTGTTAATACTTAGATCAATTTCGTAAACGTAAAGTTTTAGTGCATTAATATATGGTTGATAATCGGTTGGATTAGACTGAGCAGCTTTTGCATAATAATGAAGGGATTTTTCAATCGACTCGGGATGAAACGACTTTGTTTCGAAGATTTTAGCAGTCCACATTAACAATTCAAAACAATGCCGGTTAAATTCACTGCAAAGTTTTTCCGTATACATTATAAGCTCATCATCGGAAAGTATTGGGTTTGCCAAGAGAATCTTATATACTTCAATATTGTCTATTCTATTATGCAATGATACTTGAAGAGCATCAAACAATTCATTGCTGTTACTTGAATTTCGGAAAATATTTTCAATTACATCTTGTTTCATTTATAAACAATACTTAATAAATTTGCTTTTGTAAAATCAGGTAGTTCCTCCGAAAATTCAACTGTTCGATTTTTATCCCACTGTTTTTGTGCTGATTCTATACATGAATGTTGCTCTATCACCGCGAATTTTCTTTTTATTAAGTTGTTTGCCTTATCAAAAACAAAGAAGGCAATGATAACATTTAATGAAAGTTCGTTCGACCATTTTTTATATGATTCGAATGCTCGTTTGTTCAAAATCCATTTTGAACTATGTTTTCCCTTCCAGTCTAAAAGTATTTTTTTATTATGAATAGTTAATATCAAATCAGGTTTGTCCTCACCTTTTTCCCAAAGCTTTTTATAGCGTAAATCTTGACCAAACTCTTGAAAAATAATTCCCCATTGAACAAGTAAATTTTTTCCATGTTTCTCTGCTAAATCATGAAGTTCATAATTTTTTCTGAACTCATCTTTTGATTTGTATGGATTAAAATCAAGTTCTTTCATTACATAGGAATTTAAGAAAAATTTAATTCTTTTTTTAAACTAATAAACTAATGAGTGATTGAGTATGTGTAAGCTTATATACGGAACTCGATTGATTATTAAAGAAAATTGTTTCATTAATTAAAGCGAATCAAAAATTTTATCTTATAAATTGTTTTACAGAATGCTTATATTCACGATTAAATTTTTGAGAAAGTTAAATAATGAATGAAATAAAAATTGCCATATTGGATTTGTACAACGGTGAAGAAAACCAGGGCATAAGATGTATTAAGGATATTATTAAAGAAACAATAGATAGATTTAGTGAGATAAATGTAAGCTACAACCTTTTTGATGTCAGAGCAAAAAATGAAATCCCAGGTTTAGATTATGATATTTATATTTCTTCCGGTGGTCCCGGCAGCCCATTTGAAGGTAAGGGGAGTCACTGGGAAAAAATGTATTTCGGTTTACTTTCTAATATAGATTTTCATAATGAAAGAGAAGATGAGAAAAAATTTGTTTTCTTCATTTGTCATTCTTTTCAGTTGATGGCTCGTCACTATAATTTTGCAAAAGTTACCACCAGGCATTCACCCTCTTTCGGAATAATGGAGGTAAACAAAGTAAGCAATGGTTTTGCAGAGCCGTTATTTCAAAAATTAGATGATCCTTTTTATGGTGCTGACTTCAGAGAGTATCAAGTTATTCAACCGAGATTTGATGTACTAAACCGGCTAGGAGCAAGAATAATTGCCATCGAAAAAGAAAGAACGCATGTAAATTATGAAAGAGCAATAATGGGGATTCGTATTTCCGAAGAAAGTGTTGGTTTACAATTTCATCCGGAAGCAGACCCGGCAAGTATGCTCTATCATCTTCATAAGCCGGAAAGAAAGGAACAAGTGGTAAAAAAATACGGTGAAAAAAAATATTACGATATGATTAAACTTGCAGAGGATCCAAATGCATTGTTAAGGACAAGAAACAATGTCTTACCTGAGTTTTTGAATATTTCTATTCGAAAAATAATTTCAGAGAGAGTTGTTTGTCAGTAATTTAGAAATTAACCTTGAGTTCTTAGACTGAAGAAAAATGTACTTCCTTTTCCAATCTTAGATTCAACCCAAATCTTACCGTGATTCTTTTCAACGAGTTCTTTGCACAAAATTAATCCTAGACCGGAGCCCTCTTCCTTCTCTGTCCCAGGTGTTGTAAGATGAGTATCAATTCTAAAAAGTTTTTCTTTATCCTCGTCTTTAATTCCAACGCCTGTATCAGCAACAAATATTTCAACATTAGTTTTCTTTATATCGCACCCGATTTCAATCTTACCTTCACGCGGAGTAAATTTTATGGCATTCGATAAAAGATTTTGAACAACCGAACTAATTGTTTGTTGATCGGCATATACAAGCGTGCGGGGCGAAATACTGTTTATTAATTCGATTGATTTTTTCTCGGCATTGTTTTTTAATAAATTTACTGCCGAGTTCGTAAGGATAGAAAAATCGAAAACTTCCGGCTCTATTTTTATTCTGCCTGTTTGTACTCTTGACCATTGCAGTAAGTTTTCTAATAAATTAAACACAACATGTGCCGATTCATGAATATTATTTGCGAAAACTTTAATTTCTTCATCTGTTAATTCATCAAAATCATCTCTGAGAAATTCCGAATAACCGATCAATGAAGTAAATGGACTTCTAAGATCGTGGGCAACAATAGAAAAGAATTTATCTTTTGCCGCGTTAAGCTCTTTTAGCTCTTCTTCGGATTTAATTAACTTTTTATTTACTTGTCCGAGCTCGTCAATATACTTTCTTAGTTTTGCTTCGTAATTTTTAGCCGCTGTAATATCTCTTAATATGCCCCTGTAACTTTTAATTGAGCCGTCTTTATCACGTACAGCGAAAGCTGTTTCCAGCACGGTTACCAGTGTTCCGTCTTTTCGTCTAACTCCTATTTCATAATCTTTCACATAACCATCTTTTTCAAGTTGATTTTTGAACTTAGTTCTGTCGTAAGGATTTAAATATAGGTCTTCTGCAATATTTGCTTTAAGCAATTCCTCCTTAGATTTGTATCCGAATAATTCAACACCGGCAGGATTCATATCAATAAGTTGCCCGTCGGGCGTACTTTCATAAAGTCCGTCTCTAATTTCTTTAAACAAAGTTTGAAACTTATCTGCAGTCTCTTTTAGTTCTCTTTTTCTTTCGAGGGTTTCGCGCAAATCATTTATAAAGAAAACTTTGTAAATAATTTTTCCTTCTTCATTGGATTGTGATAGTAGTTTTAGTTCACAATCAAATTCTTCGCCGTCTTTGTCTATCATAGAAGCAATAGATTTTTTACCGTTGGTTTCAACAATTTTTTTATTGAGAAAAAGCTTATCAATTTTTTTATTCTTAATTTGCGCATCTGAAAAGCCGAAGTGTTCTTTAAACAAAGAATTTGTAAAAAGTATTTTGTCGTCTTCATCTGTTATAATGATTATCTCTGAGATATAATTGCAGAATTGTAAAAAGGAATCAAGTTGAATAGAATCATTTGGAAAGAAGTTCTGTGTTGTCATATAATTTCCTGTAATTTGTGTTCAAAATAATAAGTGATAAGAAGACTTACAAGTTTAGTTAAAAAACTTTTCCGATTTTGTTTTGAAATCTGCTTGAACTAAAGGTTAACTGTGGGCGATATTGAAAGTGTATTAATTCTTTTTGCGGCAGGCGTTGTTTCCGGCATTATTAATGTTATGGCTGGAGGCGGATCAACTATAACTTTGCCGGCATTAATTTTTCTTGGACTTGACGGAACTGATGCCAACGGAACAAACCGAATTGCGGTATTAGTGCAAAGCATAGTTGCGATATCATCATTTCGGTCAGAAAAATACTCTAGTTTTAAACTTAGTTTTAAAATGGGTCTTTTTACCCTACCGGGGGCGATTCTGGGTGCAATTGCAGCAAGCAACATCAAAGGCGAAACTTTTGAGAAAATCCTCGGTGTTGTTATGATTGGGGTTATCATAACATTATTGATCCCGCGCAAAAAGATAAATGAATTAAATAATATTGAAAGAATACCACTGCTTGTTTACCTCTCTATGTTTGCAATTGGTTTTTACGGAGGCTTCATCCAGGTTGGTGTTGGATTTTTATTAATGGCTGCATTGGCATATTTACTAAAAGAAAGTTTGGTGTTGGTAAATGTTCATAAAGTATTTATAACATTTTTGTTTACCATACCGGCAGTAATTGTTTTTATATTGAACGATAATATTATTTGGTTTTATGGATTGAGTCTTGCCGCAGGTAACGGAGTTGGAGCTTGGTGGTCGGCAAAAATTTCTATTAAAAAGGGGGAGAAAATAATTAAACCAGTTCTTATTATTTCGATATTTATAATGGCTCTAAAATTGTTAGGAGTATTCTAAGAAAAATTAGCGGCTGCTTTTTTTAATCTGTCCATCATTGCTAAACCGAGTCCTTCTTCCGGGAGAGGTTCAACTAATATTAAATCAAGATTAGCTTCATCTAATATATGTAAAGCAGAAAATAAATTTGCCGCAGCTTCTCTAAAATTATTTTCTTTTGATAAGATTTCTATTCTAGAAAAATTAAACTCTACACTTTGTTTGCTGAAAAATATTCCGCCGATTTTTTTGTTCTTAATATCTTTCAAGTATGATTCGGAGAGAAATTTAAGAGGAGTTCTTGGTGAGTAATGAAACGGAAGTTGCCCGGGTGAATTCGGATCAGTTGTTTTTTGTTTATGCTGAATTTTACATTTCAATAAATTCTCAATTTCTTCTTTTGTAATTCCACCCGGACGAAGCAAAATGATTTCCTCATTTTCTATTTCCACTATTGTTGACTCAACTCCTATTTCTGCTGAACCGCCGTCTAAAATTAAATCAACATTATCCCCCAATTGATTGTATACATGTTCGGCTTTGGTCGGACTCAACCTATTGAACAAATTTGCACTTGGTGCTGCAATTGGTACTCCCGAACGTTTAATCAATTCTAGTGCAATTTGATTGTTAGGCATTCTAACTGCGACAGTTGGATTATCGGCAGTTACGATTTCAGGTACAATTTTCTTCTTTGGTAAAACTAGTGTTAGCGGTCCTGGCCAAAACTTTTCTATCAATATTTGTATTTTGTTATTATCCGTTTCACAAATTAATTCCAGTTTAGATTTGTCATCAATATGTAAAATAAGCGGATTAAAGGTCGGACGCTTTTTTATTTCAAATATCTTTGCAACTGAAATCGGATTTAAACCATCGGCTCCAAGTCCATATACGGTTTCGGTCGGAAAAGCTACGGTCCCTCCGGCTCTTATTATCTCAGCTGCTTTTAGTATATTTTCTGTTGTTGATTTAACAATACTCATAAACTTCTGCAAATTTATGGTACAAAGATAAAGAGATAAAACGGTAAGTGGAATTAATCAAATTATAAAATAAAGAGCGAATAATATGAATGAATTGAATGAACTGAAAAACTTTTCAAAAATTTTGGCGGATGAAAGCGGGAAGATAATTCTTCGATATTTTAGAAGTAAAGTTAACATTGAAACTAAAAATGATGAATCGCCCGTTACAATTGCAGATAAAAAAGCCGAAGAAATTATGCGTCTGTTAATCGGTAAAGAATTCCCCGATCACGGAATTGTAGGAGAAGAATTTGGAGTAACCAACGAATCAGCGGAATATCAATGGATACTGGATCCGATTGACGGGACAAAAAGTTTTATAACAGGCACTGTAACATTCGGAACTTTAATTGCCTTATTAAAAAACGGGCAACCGGTTTTTGGCGTTATTAACCAACCGGTACTAAATGAATTTTTAATCGGGGATAATGAATCGGCTGAATTAAATAATGTTCAAGTTAAAGTTAGAGAATGCGGTAAAATAGAAAACGCTACTTTACTAACTACTGATCATCTTAACATTGAAAAGTTTCAAAATTCAAAAGCGTTTGAAAATTTGATGAGAAGAGTAAAAATGTACCGGCAGTGGGGTGACTGTTACGGTTATTACCTAGTTGCAACCGGGTTTGCTGATATTATGATCGATCCGATTATGTCTGTTTGGGATACAATGGCGCTTATTCCAATTATACGAGGAGCAGGTGGTAAAATAACCGATTATCAAGGTAATGATCCGGTTAGGGGAAATAGCACAGTCGCAACTGCAGGTAATATTCATGAAGATGTAATTTCTGTTTTGAATAAAGTTTAACGAAACCCGTCTTTCTTCAGAGAATCAAATGAACGGTATATAACTATTTCTACCGTATAAGTTTTATAATATCCCAATGAAACTACTTTAACACCATTGGTTTCTTTTGATAGATTTATTGATGCAAGAAGCTTATCTCCTTCAATTAAATCTTGTTTGAATGATTTTCTCGTTTCAGGAATATTACTAAGAGCAAAGTAAATTCCCTTTTTTGCATTTGCATAGGCATGGTTCATATCTGTATCAAATGAGTTTGTCTCTTGAGCATTGGTAAGAAAAAAAGGAATAAACAACAGAGTAAGTAGAAATTGATTTTTCATATTCTTTCCCTTACAGTTGTTAATGTTTATTCTTTAAAATAAAACATGTCTTATTATCAATATAATGTGAAAATAAGGTTAATGCAAGATTAATTTATAAAATAGGAAAGAAATGAAATGCGACGGTATTTTCTTTGATTGCTATTATTGATAATTAATCATTTGCATGAACATGGATTGATTATTAGTAGAGAAAGTCTTGAAGGTAAATGCTAATATCTAAACTCTAATTTCTAAACAAATTATAAAATATAAATCCAAATGTTCGAAAAAAATTAATTGGTTTATCATTTGGAGATTTGTGCTTCTTACTTGTTTAGTTTTTCAAAATTAGATTTTAGGATTTATTTTCATCACGTTCTTCATTAAAAACTTTCGCTACCATGCTTAGTGCGTTATAAAATTGGGGTGGTTAAAAGCTTACTTACTCATCAACGTGTAAGGTTTTTCGTAATTGACCTACCAGGCTGCTTTAGTAATTAAGGTGAGTTAATAATCAATAAATCCCAAAAAAAAGCCTGCACTATTACGGCAGGCTTATGGTACGAAGAAATTCAACGAAATTATTTTTCTTCAATTGCATCGACTGCACAAACTTCAACACAAGATTTGCAATCATCGCAGAGTTCGGGTACTATGAATGTATGATCTTCAGATAGAGGACCTTTCATTTCACCGTTTAATTCATATTCTTCACCTGCGTTATAAATTGCTTTTTGTTCACATTCATCAACGCAAGCAGAGCAGTCTATGCATTCTTCAGTAATATACATCATTGTTATAACTCCTTTCGATATTCAAGGAAAAATTTACAATACTAAGTTAAAAAGGGGAAAATAAAATAACAAGAGTAAATCATCTTAAAATCAAGATTATGCTTATTGCGGCTAAAAAAGTGAGGATAAGTTTACGATACATACGGGTTGAAATCTTGGGAAAAATCGACATACCGAGAAACAACCCACCGATTAAAAAAGGGAATGAAAATGCTGCTTTAACAAGAACTTCCTTTGTTGTAACTCCACTTACAGCGTGAGACGAAACTATCAAAATCGATGCAACTATAAAAAAACCAGTAATCATTGCTTTCTGTTTAAATTTATTCCAATCCTTCAAATAAAAATACACTAAGATGGGCGGACCGTTAGTATTAAAAGCACCGCCAAGTACACCTGAGATAAGCCCAAATAAAACTCCCCATTTTTTATGGAGTTCAAATGGTTTTATAAAATGAGTAGTGTTTATAATTACAAATACCAAAATCACTACGGCGAGAATTTTTAAGATAAGATCCGGTGAAGCTTTGGAGAGAAAAATTGCACCGATCGGTATACCAATTATTGACCCAACAATTAATAATTTTAATTCTGAAAAGTTTATAAAATTTTTCAGTTTATATGCGAGAATAAAATTTAAAATCATTCCGCAAATTGCAGCAAGCGGTATTGCAATTTTTACATCGATTATCAAACTTAAAAGAGGTATTGAGGTAATAGCAAAACCAAATCCGGAGAAACCTTGATTAAATGATGCAAGAAAAATTATTAGTCCTATTAAGAGTATTTCAAGAAGCAAAACGGAATCTTTATTGTTATACAAAAAATTTATCAGAGATAATATAAAAACAATCTATTTGACGAAGTTCATCTTCCTTGTTAATTGTTTGTTATTAAATCGAAGTTGGTATATATAAACACCGCTAGCTAGTTTATCACCCGTAAAATTAACAATATAATTTCCTGCTGACTGATATTCGCTTACAAGAGTTTCTATTGTTTGTCCCAAAGTATCAAATACTTTTAAGCTTACATATCCATTCGTCGGTATACTGTATTCAATTTTAGTAGATGGATTAAACGGATTGGGATAATTTTGCATAAGTGAAAAATCATTTCTCAGATTATTATCTTCGACAGAAGTAATGGGTTCATTTAACAATTTGCTTTCGAATACACCACTGCCGTGAGTAGCTAAACGCATTACATCGTTTGCAGTACTGAAAGAAAGATCCATTGATAAAACGCCGTCCGGTAAACCGGTATTAAATTCACTCCATGTATTTCCTTGATCGAAGGAAACATATATCCCGAGATCATTCCCCACATATAATATTTTTGAATTATAAGGATGAACGGCAATTGTTGAGGTAGGAACATCTGGTAAGCCATCCCCGATATCTACCCAAGTATCACCAATGTCGCTTGATCTAAAAGCATGAGAGGTTCCGAACCCGGAGAAAACAACATAAACATTCATTTCGTTTTGCAGATCGAATGCAATATCCATCGGGTATCGATCAGGTAAATCACCGGTTATATCTTCCCAAATATTCCCTCCGTCTATTGTTCTAAAAATTTGTGCCGAACTATTAACGGGAGCATAACCGACAAAAACAACATCATCGCTGTATGGCGAAAAGGCTAACGAAACAGCTCTGTTATTTGAGATTGTCTGGTTTGATGCAGTGTTAAACCAAGTATCTCCGCCGTTTGTTGATTTGTGAATCTTTTGAGATGCGGCATACATAACCATCGGATTTTGAAAACCGACAACATAAGGTGCAATAAATGACGGATTATTTGAAGAAGGTGTAACATAGTCAAACGAATTTTGAAATAGATCTGTACTTCTATATATTCTTAAGTATTGGCTTGATCCGTAAATATATCCGTCAAGTTCATTAATCGCAGTCCATCCACCGTCGCCACCGATAACCCTATACCAGGAATCTTCACCCAAATAAATTGCTGTTGCATTATCCTGCATTCCTCCCATAGCAAAATTACTGTCATCTTGTGCAACTGTAAATCCACCGTAAAATTGAAGTGTTTGATAACCGCCGTTTCTTCCTTCATAAGTTTCACCAAAATCTTCAGTAACAAAAACTCCCCCATCGTTTGCAAGAAAGACAATATTCGGATCTGTGGGATGAACAGCAAAAGCATGATGATCGGCATGAGAATAATTCGGGGGTCCTTCGGGTTCGCCTGCATAAGTTTGACCAAAATACCAGGCTCGCCAATCCGATTTTCTTGTAATATTATTCCCGCCGTTTGTTGATTTATACATGTCAATTCCGGCAACTAAAAGTTCATCGGGATTATTTTGATTTATAACCACAAAATGCGAAAACCATCCTTGGTAAGAAGCGTATTGAGTTGTTGTAACAACCTGCCAAGTATCACCACCATCACTTGTTTTACACAACCAGTTCGGGTCATTGCTGGAAAAACCACCGCCGATACTTGCAAAAATAATATCGGGATCATCTTTATAAATATCGAGTAAAGCTTTTCCGCCGAATGTTGATGGTAAACCCGAACTTAACTTTTCCCAATTTACCCCGCCGTCGTCAGTTCTGTAAATGCCGTGACCGGATGAAAATAAATTGCCGCATGCAGTGTAGACTTTATCGGTGTTTACCGGGTTAATTAAAATATCTGTTACCATTACTACATCATTAACTTGAATCCAATCCTCTCCGCTATTAGTTGATTTGAAAGTTCCTTCTGAAGTTCCGGCCCAAATAATTGACGGATTTACCGGATCAATTTTAAGAGATAAAACAGCTGTTTGCTGGTTATAGCTCCAATCCAAACTTTTAATCCATGTTTCACCGCCGTCGGTTGTTTTAAGAATTCCGATACCATAGCTTCCTCTTGTTTCACGAATTGCTACACCACCTAATGTATTTCCGTAATTATAAACTTCTCCGGTACCTATAAAAATTTCGAATGAGTTTTCAGGATTGACGGCAATAGCTCCGACACCGTGGACAGGAAATCCCGTTGAAATATATTCCCATGCTTCAGCGCCAATACCGGCTGTAACCGACCGCCACAAACCTCCTCCAGCCGAACCGGCATATATTGTATTTGGATTATTCGGATCAACAGCTATTGAAATTGTTCTGCCGCCAAAATTTTTAGGACCGATTGCTTTCCACTTTTTGTCGGTTTGGATTTTATTGACATTGAATTTTTTCTGCTGAAATGCAGAATAAAATTTATAGGTTGGAATATCCTTATCGGGATAAGCTCTTTGTGCTGTCCATAACTGCAAAGCTTCCATTGCTCCGGATGTCTTAACCTTACCCTTAATCAAATTTTCCGGAAACGAGTATTCACCGATTAAGTAACCGCCAATAAATGCAACTATGAATAAAATTAATAAACTAAATTGTTTCATGTAGACTCTATATTATCGTATTTGTTTGTAATACACTCGACTATGTTGGGTTAGAAATAAATTATTAGAAAGACCATGGGTATCAGAATACTTATTGTAACAAGATATTTCCCTCTACCGGTTATTCCGTTTTTTCCTTTTATCATAAACATACCGGTAATAGAAAGAAATATCAAAGCAACGGCAAATAGATCTGCAACGTAAGTCCAAACTTTTTTGGGATTGTTTAAATGAAGAAAATTTGTCTCTCTAAAAACTCTTCTGTCTTTTACAGTTTCGATTTCGGTTATTCCGGTTTTCACATCTGCGGTAATGGTTTTTCTTTCAAAAAATATTTGTATTGAAGTTTCACCTTTTCTGAATGAACTCAAAGCAGAATCTTTTATGTTAAGTTCATCAAGAACATGTATAACCATAGATTCGTTTGATAATAAACTGTCATTAAGTGGTGAGATATTCGTAGTATCTTTTGATATGATGTAGTTTGGATTCCATTCACCAACATGATTAACCGCAATACCGGAGATTCCGTAAACGATTATGAGTCCGACACTTAAATAACCAATATCGCGGTGAAGGATTCTAACCCATTTTTTAATTTTCACTTTGTACCTTTTGTTTCTTTAAAAAAAAGCCCTCACGATTTACCGTGAAGGCTTAGTACATAGAAATAAAGTCTTCACTTACATTTTAATAACAGCACCTTCGCCTTTAATTTGATATACTTTTGCATGTTCGTGTTCGCAATCTTCTTTTTCTTCTTTTGATTTATCTGCGCAAGTACTTGAGCAGTCGTTAGCAGGATTTACGGCATAAACTTCACCTTCAACAAGTGCTTGTTTTCCTTTTGCTTCCATCGGGAAAACAATAACACCGTCTTCAACTTTAACTCTAATTTTCTCGTAACCTTCGGCTGCAGCTACTTCAATCCAGCAACCGCGAGATTCGCAAACCTCTACAATGGTTCCTTCAATCAAAACTTTTTCTCCGTTGAAGTCAGCAGGCTTTTCAAGTATGGTTTTTACTTCTGTTTTTTCGGTAAGTGTAATTTCTTTTCCAAATTTCTTATCTTCTGCATTTATCAGAAGTGACACTAAAATTAACAAAGTGAATAATAGATTTAACTTTCTCATTCTTTCCTCATTTAATTGATATTTTACGGGATAAAATTAGCTTATTAACCGAACTTTTGCAATTCAATATAAAATAGAAATTGGCTGTAAGATTGATTAATATTTACTTGTTCAAAAAAATTTGAGAATAATGTACGCCCAAGTTGTTTTCCCGCTTTCTTTCAGAAACGCTTTTACTTACTTAATTCCCAAAGAGTTGAGAAACGAAACCGGAATAGGTAAAAGAGTTGTTGTTCCTTTTGGAAAAAGAATTCTTACAGGATTTGTAGTAGATATTTCGGAAACTACCGATATTAAAGAAAAAGTAAAACCGGTTAGAGATGTATTAGATGATCAACCGATATTCGACAAAAAATCACTCGAATTTTATCAGTGGGTTGCCGATTATTATTTAAGTTCACTCGGAGAAGCTTTGCGGTATTCCGTGCCTTACGGTTCGGATGTCGAATCGAAAAGAAAAATTGTTGCCGATACAACATTATGTAAAGAATTATATGATACGGAAAAAAACAAATCGGCACTCAAAGCGAAACTGCTTAAGATTCTTTCGGAAAAAGAAGTACATACAATTTCACAGCTTCAAAAAGAAGTTAAAAAGAAAAGTATTTATACAACTCTAAATTCTCTTCAAACAAAAGGTGCGGTTACAATTCTTAATTTAATTGAAGAAGCCAAAGTAAAAGTAAAAACAGCAAAGTTTGTGAAACTTGCAAAAAGTAAAGACGATATTTATGAATTCATCCCGGAAATAGAATCACGCTCACCGAAACAAGTGATGATTTTGCTTGAACTCCTTTCGCGAAAAAATGATGATGTATTGCAGAGTGACTTGATTCAAAAAACAAAATCATCTCACAGTTCTATTCGATCATTGGAAGAAAAAGGTTTAATAGAAGTTTTCGATAAAGAAATTGAACGTACATTTGAAGAACTCTATTCAGAAGAAATTAAAAAATTCGATTTAACCGGTAAGCAGAATGAAATTGTTGAAACAATATCGAAGAATATCACCGAAAATAATTTTGAAACATTTTTATTGCACGGAGTAACCGGAAGCGGTAAAACACAAGTCTATATTGAACTTGCAAAAGCGGCGATAAAAAAAGAGAAAAATGTTTTAGTACTTGTCCCCGAAATATCTTTAACACCCCAGATAACAAGCAGATTCTTTAATTCATTCGGTGATAAAACAGCAGTGATGCACAGCCGTATGTCCCTTGGCGAAAGATATGATACATGGCGGAATATAATAAAAGGGAAATATAAAATTGTTATCGGTCCGCGTTCGGCTCTTTTTGCTCCGCTTAGTAACTTAGGTTTAATTGTGGTTGATGAAGAACACGACGGAAGTTACAAACAGTTTGAAATGGTTCCGAAATATCAAGCACGCGATACGGCAATAATGAAAGCATTAATGAGTAACTGTCCGGTTATTTTAGGCTCGGCAACTCCTTCACTTGAGAGTATGTACAACGCAAAAGCCGGCAAGTATAAATTGCTTGAACTAAAAGAAAGAATTGATGATGCAAAACTTCCCGATATAAAATTAATTGATATAACAATCGCAAAAAAACAGAATAAACTCGAAGGAACATTCTCTGAAGAATTACTGAGAGCAGTAAATGAAAAACTAAAACGAAAAGAACGGGTTATCATTCTTCAAAATAGACGAGGGTTTTCAACTCAAGTATTTTGTGAAGACTGCGGGAATATAGAAATGTGTACCGATTGTTCAGTGCCGATGGTTTATCACATTAACAAAAATATTATTCAATGTCATTATTGCGGAAATGTTAGACAAGTTCCTAAAGCTTGTTCGGTATGCGGTTCAATAAAAATTAAATTTTTCGGAACCGGTACGCAAAGAGTTGAAGATGAAATTGAATTTTATTTCCCCAATTCTAAAATTGAAAGAATTGATTCGGACAGTATCAATAAAAAAGGAAAGTTGAGCACTATACTTAACAATTTTAGAAAAGGTGATATTGATATTCTTGTCGGTACGCAAATGGTATCTAAAGGATTGGATTTTTCCGATGTTACTTTAGTCGGAGTTATTTCCGCCGAAACAACATTATGGATACCGGATTTCCGTGCAGATGAAAGAACTTTTCAGTTACTTACACAAGTTGCTGGCAGAGCAGGCAGAAGTAAAGTTGCGGGACAAGTATTAATCCAAACAACAAACAAAAGCAACTTTGTTCTGCAAAAAGTTTTACAAAATGATTACGACGGATTCTATGAAAAGGAAATCGGGTTACGTATGCAAGGCGGCTATCCGCCGTTTACCCGTTTATGTTTAATTGAAACTAAAGACACCAACGATAACCGTTCAAAAAATGCGATCAAACAGTTTTATGAAATACTCAAAAAGAAAAGCAGCGGCATAAATATAACCCCACCCAATGAAGCAATAATTCACAAACTTAAAGGTGAATACCGATATCACCTGCTGGCAAAAAGCAAAAGAGAAATTGATCCGAACGGAAGAATATTAAGAGATGCCGTCTTGAATACATTTATTGAATATAATAAAGTTTCCCGCTTCCGTGATGTTAAATTAATAATAGATATTGATCCGCAAGGATTGATGTAGGTTGGGATTAAGTTTCCGAAATTTAGATAGTAAGTGAAGCTAGGGGGTACAAGTTATATGGTAAAAGGCATAGGGTATAAGGATAACTTTATACCCTATACCCATATACCTTCTATACCCCTATACCTTTAATCAACAAATATCCTACACTCCAAACCAGCGTAAGAACGGCAATGCATCGGCAAGGAGCCAGAATATAAAACTAACGCCGATCCACAAACCGAAAACCATCCCGAAATATTTTCCATAGCTTTCCGATTTGAACATCTTAGCAAATCCAACTGCAACAACTGCATAAAACCAAATTGAAAAAATATCAAGTTTAGCAAGAGCCCAACCGGCGAAGGTTGTTTTGTCGCTGTCTAATATTGCAGCAGCACTTGTACCTTGAATAAATCGCTCAAGTACAAAAGCGAGTATAACCATAACAACAACTTGGATAACTATAATGTAATGGGGGAGTCCGTATGCAGCCATTGCCCCTTTGTAATCGCCCTCACCTTTTAAACCAAACTTTGTAACTGCAAAGAAAACTCCCGAGACAATAAAGAACATTACAAAAGTAAAGATCAAAATACCGAGAGTCGAAAAAATTAATTGAGTGCCTCCTTGCTGATCCATAAAATCACGCGTCTGCTGTAGCTGCTGTTCTTTTTGTGCTTCGGTCATTTGTCCCTTTGCAACCATTTCATCAAATCTTTCTTCAACTGCTTGCATCTGTTTTTCCATAATCGAGTATTTTATGGTAGGATTACTCATCATAACATAATTTGAAATTATGGAAATAATAATTACAACTAAGATGGGAATAAGCCAGTCGGTAGCTTTTGGACCAACTTTTGAAATACGTTTAAAAGTACTACCTGGTTCTGCAAAAACCCCCACAAGCTTATCGGTGTGGTTTAATTCAAAATCCTCTTCCGATGATTCAACTTCGGATTTTACTTCCTGGTCTTTCAATTCATCCATTGCCCCTCCAAATGATTAGTTAAATGAGATGCCTATGTTAAATTACTAATTTTCAATTAAGCAGTGCAAGAACTCTTTTTAGTTTGTCATACTTTGTGTTCCTCTGCGCTCTTTGTTGTGCAACCCAATAATCATACACAAAGCAAGTTGTTTTATTCAAGTAAAATTCGATTTATTTGCCTCTTTTTCACTATTGAGGTAAGTTTCCGTACAAAAATTTTATGGAGTTTTAATGAAAACTATAATTGAGCCATTCAAAATTAAATCGGTTGAACCAATTAGATTTACCACAAAAGAAGAACGGATAAAAATATTAGAGAAAGCCGGGTATAATCCTTTCTTAATTCATGCTGATGATGTATTGATTGATTTATTAACCGACAGCGGAACTTCGGCAATGAGTTCCAAACAATGGGCTGGAATTATGGATGGCGATGAAGCTTACGCAGGTTCTAAAAGTTTTTTCAGGTTTGAATCAGCTGTAAGAAAAATTACAGGGGATAAATTTATAATTCCAACACATCAAGGAAGAGCAGCTGAAAAAATATTATTCTCAATTCTCGGCGGTCCGGGGAAATATATTCCTAACAATACTCACTTCGATACAACCAGAGCAAACATTGAATTCAGTGGTGCCGAAGCGGTTGATCTTCTTTGTGAAGTCGGTAAGCATCCGGAACAAAAAGCTGATTTTAAAGGCAATATGGATATAGAAAAACTTGAAAACTTCATTAAAGAAACCGGTGTTGAAAATATACCGCTTGTGATGTTAACTGTTACTAATAATTCCGGTGGTGGACAACCCGTATCAATGCAGAATGTGAAAGATGTTAGTGCGCTTTGTAAAAAGTATAATATTCCTCTTTTCTTTGATGCATGCCGTTTTGCAGAAAATGCTTACTTCATTAAGAAGAGAGAAAAAGGTTACGAGAATAAATCCGTTTTGGAAATCTGTCAAGAAATGTTTTCTTATGGTGACGGCGCAACAATGAGTGCTAAAAAAGATGCGCTTGTTAATATCGGCGGATTCCTTTCTCTCAACGATGAAGAACTAGCAATGAAATGTCGTAACCTTTTAATAGTTACCGAAGGATTTCCAACTTACGGCGGATTAGCAGGGAGAGATTTGGAAGCCGTTGCGCAAGGTTTGGAAGAAGTCGTTGATGAACATTATTTGCAGTATCGAATAAGAAGTACAGAATATCTCGGTGAAAAAGTTGTTGCAGCCGGTGTGCCGATTATCGAACCACCGGGCGGACATGCTATTTATATAGATGCAAAAAGATTTTTACCGAATATCTCGCCAAGTCAATATCCCGGGCAGTCAATCGTTTGTGAGCTTTACATTGAAGGCGGAGTTCGCGCCGTCGAAATCGGTAGTGTTATGTTCGGTAAGTATGATAAGAAAACCAGTGAACTAATTTCACCACCGATGGAGCTTGTAAGATTAGCAATTCCAAGAAGAGTTTATACGCAAAGTCACATTGATTTTGTAGCTGAAGTTGTGATTGAGGTTTATAAAAATAGAGACAAATTAAAAGGTTATGAAATAACATACGAAGCACCTATGCTTCGCCACTTTACAGCAAAATTTAAACCGGTAAAATAAAAACTCTGTGGTTCTCTGAGGTGCTCGGCGATCTCTGTGTCCCAAAAGCAGTTACACAAAGAACCACAGAGAAGACACAGAGAGCCACAAAGAAAAGCATTAACTGAATTAGTAAAGGAATTATAATATGGAAATGGACAAACTAAATGAGCTAACAAAAAGAATAATCGGATGTGCAATGCTTAAATTTGCTAAAGAAACTTGGCTTATTAATGAATTTTAACACACTCAAATTAACAGATCAACTCAGAAGATTTATTAAAAAAAACTCTGTGGTTCTCTGTGATACTCAGTGACCTCTGTGTCCCCAAAAGCAGTTACACAGAGAACCACAGAGAAAGATTATAAAATGAAATTTGAAAAACACATAGAGTACAAACCGAAAAAACAAATCTGGCGTATTTTAATTACCGACGAAGAAAGTGTAATTATAGAAAAAAGAGATACATCCGATAAACAAGTTTACTTCGATAGTTTTGAATTAGAATCAAAGCAAAACATCTTTACCGATTTGCAACTCGAGGAAAAATTTTGGATTGGAATAGAAAAGATTTATAAGGGAATAATTTTCTTTCATAAATATTCCAAGCCGGATATGCCCGACCACAAAGAAATAATCGCTTATGATATTAAAACGAAAAAAATACTTTGGAGAAATGAAGAGTATTCTTACTTATTTATCTATAACGGAAAAATATATTGTTTCAAACAGCAATTTGAAGGAAGAAACTTCTATACATTAAACTATCAGTCCGGTGAGTTAATAGAAGATTTAGGTATCAACGCAGAAAGAGTTAATATTATATATAATCAATCGCGGGAAGAAGAAGGATTTGATGACTATATTTTCCCGGTAACAGTTGAATCGGAAAATGAAAAGGTCTCCGTAATTATAAAAGAGCTGAAATCAAACCTTGAAATTCTCGGTGAAGTTGAATATACTGTTTTTAGAAATGTTCTTTTTGCCAGTTACCATTCAAAAGTATTCGATAATAGTATGGTAAATAAATTTACCGCCATTGATTCTGAAAACGGAAAAGAATTAATAAATCTAACTCTTACTTCCAATACCGAATCCTTTATGACCGATTCCTTTTTTGTATATAAAAACTTCCTCTTTTTACTGAAAGGAAAAGTTGAATTAGATATATATAAAATCGAATAAGCAAAAATGGAATTCTCACTCGAAGAGAAAAAAATATTAATCCGATTGGCAAGATTGAGAATCGAAGAAAAACTTTTTGATATTGAAAAAGTTGATGAATTCGATATTGAAAAATATCCTAACGTAAAATCTAAATGCGGAGCGTTTGTAACATTAACAATGAACGGCGAACTTCGGGGCTGCATTGGATACATAACCTCGGATGATCCTTTACATCAAACTATACAGGAAGCCGCTGAGCATGCTGCGTTTGAAGATCCGAGATTTTATCCTTTAACAGAAGAAGAATACAATAATGTTGAAATTGAAATATCCGTATTATCCGAAGCCTTCCCGATGAAAAGTTATGATGAAATTGAACTCGGTAAACACGGATTAATTTTAGAAGAAAACGGTCGGAGAGGATTACTTCTTCCCCAAGTACCGGTTGAGCATGGAATGGATAAAGAACAATTTTTAAATGCAATATGTAGAAAAACCGGGGTTCCTCAAGATTTGTGGCGTAAAAAGCTACTCAACATTTCTTTATTTACCGCATTGGTCTTTTGTGAAAAAGATTTGGAGGAATGATGACATTAATAAGAGAACCGGCAGTTGCCGGAATGTTTTATCCGGCAAATGAAAAGAAATTAAGAACACAATTATTACAATTATTTGAAAAGGTCTCTTCCGAAAAAAAATACAATAACGCATTCGGATTAATTGCTCCGCATGCCGGGTATGTTTATTCCGGTACAACAGCAGCTTACGGTTATCACGCTGTTTCCGGTAAACAATATGAAACTGCAATAATTATTTCTCCAAGTCATAGAGAATATTTCCCGGGTATTTCCGTTTATGAAGGAGATGCGTACAGAACTCCTCTTGGCGATGTTCAAGTGAATAATAAGTTAAGAGAAAAATTTATCGAACATAGTAACTCTATTTTTATGGGTTCAAACGGTCATCATGCCGAACATGCTTTGGAAGTACATCTTCCGTTTTTACAATTTCTATATCCCCGGATAAATATTTTACCGGTGGTAGTCGGTGATCAATCCAAAATTTATATTGATGAGTTAGCCGATAGATTAGCCCAAAATTATAATGAGAATATATTAATAATCGCAAGTACGGATTTATCTCATTTCTATACTAAGATTGAAGCTGATAAACTTGATTCAATTGTTGCAAACAGAATTCTCGAATTTCAATTTGATTTATTGCAAGAAGAGCTTTCAAAAAGAACTTGCGAAGCATGCGGAGGCGGTGGTATTGTTGCCTTGATGAAAGCAGCACATAAACTAAATAAGACCAATTCTAAAATAATTCACAGAAGTGATTCGAGTGATACAAGCGGTGATACCGATGAAGTTGTGGGATACCTTTCGGCTGTCATTTATTAATCACATTATTCTCTCTTTCAATGACAGATTCACTTTTGGGTTATTTTCTCAGTCCAAATTTTCATAGCCACTTCTCGCATATCTTTATAGCTATCTGTTTCATCCATTATTTCCAAGCCAAGAAGAGTTTCCACTATATCTTCCATTGTTACAATTCCCTCCATTACCCCATATTCATCAATTACGAGAACAATTTGATCATTATTCTGAATCATATCTTTAAATAGTTTATGTACAGGATAGTTTTCAAAAACTACTGTAATTTCTCTTTTCAATTCTCGCAATTTTTTGCTGTAGTTTTTATTTATCATTTCAGTTAACACTTCATCTTTTAGAATAAAGCCGGTAACGTTGTCACTGTTTTTGTTATAAATGGGAATCCTTGAAAAGGTTGTTGTTTCATTATTTTTGTAAAAATACTCTACTGTAACATCTTCACTTACAGATTTAACTACGGTTCTAGGTGTTAAAATATTTTTTACAATAATGTTGTTGAAGTTTATCAAATTATCAAGGATTCGTGATTCATCTTTATTAAACACACCAACTTTTGTCCCAATTTTTGCTAAAGCCGAAAAATCTTTTCTTGTAAAAACATTATCTTTTTCCCCCTTACCGGTTATTTTTGTTAATAATTGACTTATGATAACGAATGGATAAAGAATATAAATCATCCAGAGAATGATGTATGTGGCAGAAGGAGCCAATTGTCGCCAATAAGTTGCTCCGATAGTTTTGGGTATAATTTCGGAAAGGAACAAAATTAATAATGTAAGAACAATCGAAACAATTGATAAATATTCATTTCCCCAAAGCAACTGTGCCTGAGCGCCGACACCTGCAGCACCAATTGTGTGGGCAAAAGTATTTAACGTTAAAATCGCAGCTAGTGGTTGATCGATATTATTTTTAAGACGCTTTAATTTTACTGCATATTTTTTCTTTTCTTCATTTTTAATATCAACAAAAGTTGACGTAGTACTTAAAATTACGGCTTCTAACATAGAGCACAAAAATGAAAAAAAAATTGCAATGCCGAGATATAATAATAATAGAAACATGTAAACTTCATTTGAAATTATAAATTTATCCAGAAGATCAGATATATAATCTTCTAAATAAATATAATACTATTTCAGTACTTTTTATTGACTCATTCTCACTTTGTCATAATAAATATGGTTACAAATTATGAATTCTTTATAGTCATAAAGACAAAATATTATGTTAGGACTCAACTATTATAACACAGGTACTTCAATGATAATAATAACCGGTTCAGTAATTATTTATCGCAGCGATTCAAGCGATAAAATCGGGGATATTTTGGAGGAAGTAGGATATTTTATGCGATTATTAATTAATAAAATTACTATTCAAATAAATTTATACAGAAAAAATTCTTCTGCAACCAGAGGTTTTTAAAATGGAATTTCCGCTCACATTCCGCTAATTATCAAAAGAAAAACTAAAATTGTATATTTGCCTTTCATTTTAACAGATTCAGGAATATTTACAGATGGCTAAAGAACAAAGTGTTTTGGAAAAAGTTGTTTCTCTTGCAAAACGAAAAGGATTTGTTTTTCAATCGAGTGAGATTTACGGCGGCTTAAACGGCTGCTGGGATTTCGGTCCGCTTGGTGTTGAACTTCTTAAAAACATAAAAGAAGAATGGTGGAAAACCATGACTTACCGCGAGGATGTTGAAGGTTTAGATGCCGCTATTCTAATGCACCCGAAAGTTTGGGAAGCTTCCGGTCATGTTGAAAATTTTACCGACCCGATGATTGACTGTAAACAATGTAAAGCAAGATTCAGACTCGATACTTTAGCCGAGCAAATTCCGGATAAAAAAATTGAAAAGCTTCTAAAAGAATTTTCCGAAAATATTGCGGATGACATTGCCGAATCATTTAATGAAGTTGTTAAATCGGAACTTTCATCAACAGAAAAATTTGAACAACTGTTGGAAGATACGGATGTAAATAAATTACTTCTTTCAATGACTAACTGTCCCAACTGCGGAACAAAAGGTGAGTTTACGGAACCGCGAAGTTTCAATCTTATGTTCAAAACATTCCTTGGTCCCGTTGAAAAAAATGAGAATGCAATTTATTTAAGACCGGAAACCGCACAGGGAATCTACGTTAATTTTTTAAATGTTCAGGGTGCAAGCCGTCAAAAACTTCCTTTCGGTATTGCACAAATCGGTAAAGCATTCCGTAATGAAATAAACACAAAGAATTTTCTTTTCAGAACACGTGAATTTGAACAGATGGAAATGCAGTACTTTGTTAAACCCGAAGACGACGAGAAATATTTTGAATATTGGAAAGAAAAAAGAATTGAATGGTTCAAGCAAATGGGAATGAACGGAGATAAGTTGAGATTTCATGATCATCCCGAAGATAAACTTGCTCATTATGCCAAAGCTGCTACCGATATTGAATATGAATTCCCATTCGGGTGGGGCGAGATTGAAGGAATCCATAACAGAACAAATTTTGATTTGAGCAGGCACGAAGAATACTCGGGTAAATCTCAAAAATATTTTGACGAAGAAACAAAAGAAAAATTTATCCCGTTTATTATAGAAACTTCCGGCGGTGTCAGCAGAAGTTTTATGGCTTTCTTAGTCGATTCATATATTGAAGAAGAAGTTAACGGTGAAACAAGAGTTGTATTAAAATTGCATCCTAAACTTGCACCGATTAAAGCTGCAATCTTCCCGTTAGTAAATAAAGACGGTATGCCGGAAATTGCCCGCGAAATTGAAAAGGATCTGCGCCCTTTCTTAAGAGTTTTTTATGATGATAAAGGTGCAGTCGGACGTAGATACAGAAGACAGGACGAAAACGGAACTCCATACTGCATTACAATAGATACACAAACATTAAGCGACGGAACAATTACCGTTCGCGAAAGAGATTCGATGGAACAGGTGAGGGTTCATAAAGATGAGCTGTTAAAGTTTTTACTTGAAAAGTTTAGATAAAAATATTCCCGCAATCATTTTGCAATTACAAGTGATTTGATTGCGGGAATTTATATAGTATTATCCCCTTGCCAATTCAATCATTAATTCAATTTCTTTTACCATTTGATCCAGGTTACCGCTGTATCCGATACTTTTGAATCTTATGTTTTGATCTGCATCAATAATAAATTTAGTAGGTATTCCTTCTACTTTGAATTGAGTTATCACTTCATTATTCAAATCAAGCAGAACATGAAACGGGTAATTATTTGCTTCAATAAACTTACGGGCATTTTCTTCTTTGTTATCGACTCTTTCCCATGCATTAACAAATAAAAACTCAACTGAGTTATCATCCTTAAATATTTCGACGGCAGTTTTCAAACCGGGGAAAGATTGCAGACAAGGTCCGCACCATGTAGCCCAAAAATCAACAAGAACAATTTTACCTTTGTAATCTGAAAGAGAAACTTGGTTTCCGTCCAAATCCGTTAAAGTAAATTGCGGTGCAGGCTCATTAATAATTTTTGATTTTAACTCGGCTAACATTTCAGTTTCTGCCGCAGAAAGAAATTTGCCGAGATATTCTTGGTAACCGGCATCGCTTCCGTTAACGGCAATGTATGCTTGTTTCAAATTTTCTTCTAATGAAGCCGAACCATTGCCTTCTTCAATAAACCGGCTGATTGCTTCAAGAGCTTTCTGATACTCACCGGCTTCAACCAAAACACTTCCATAATAATCAAAAAGATCTTGATCGCCGTAAAGTTTGGAAGTATTCTCAACTGCGCTTTCTAAAATACTGATCGCTTCAGGTTGCGAACCGGTTTCAAATAAAAGTTGACCATACCGGAACTCATTAAGTCCCAGGTAAAAAGCTCTGCTTTTATCCCATTCTTTTTCGGTTTCGCCGGGGGATTTTTCAAGGTAAGGTTCATTATAAAAACGGCTTGCTTGTTTTACAGCTTCCTCGGCAAAAGCTAATGTTAATTGTTTATCCGTGCCGGCATTTATCATACTGGAAACCGTGCGTTGAAAATAGAATGGATGAATTTTGTTTGGATTACTCTTTGTTAAACTCAATGCATCTTCAAAATTACTTTCCTGCCTATAAGTTAAAAGTATACCGTTATACATATTTGTAAGCATTTTGCTGTCGGGAAACTTGTCTCTGAATTCTTTCATTACGGCTAATTTATCTTTCCCGGTTTGTGCTTTGTTGAATTTATCGAATTCAAACTCCTGCGCATATTTCCCGTTTGGATACTGCCCGTATATTTTTGATTTGTAACTTTCCGATTTCTCGATATTGTTAATTCTTGCATACCATTTCGCAAGTAAACCGGTTTCAGTTTCGGATAATTCCTGATGTTGTTCCAAATCAGTCAATTCCGATTGAATGATAGAATTAACTTCATCCGGTCTTATTCTTAAAAGTAAATTGAAGTATGAATCGAGAAATTCATTTTTGATTTCAGGATTTTCAATAAAAGCTTCATTAAATAATTGAAGAGCTTTGTCTCCATCGCGATTCAAACCGGCAGCAGTTGCCCAGAAATAATAACCCACTGCCAACCCAGCTTTAGAACCGGCAACGGTAATTCCACTATCATCAAAAAGATTTATTAGATAACCTTCTTTGTTGTTATTGTCTTTGAGTTCGTAATTATCTCTATCGACAAATTTAACTACAACACCAAATGAACTTGGCAGAGAAGTGAATTTACCTATAAAACCTTTTCCTTCTTTTTTCATTTCGATTCCGACTGCATCTTCAAGCTCGGTACTGTATAGATATGCGATTAAATCAACATTATCTTTTCCTTCAAGCTGAGTACCGGCAGGATCATACATTACCGTAATTTCTTCACCCGGTTTTGGTTTCTCTGGTGAAATTGAAAATGTACCCTCAAACTTCGGTCCGCAGCCGTAAAAAATAATTGAAAATATAATTATGATTAAAAGTGCTTTCAAAAATTTCATGATATTCTTCCTATTGTGAGATAAAACGTTTGAAAATATATCAATTTAAAAAGACATCAAAAAGAATAAATCTTGCATTACTTTTTGCCGTTATTGTCAACTCGTTTTCATTGCTCACTTTTACTGCATCACGAGGATTAACTTCATTTTCAATCACATTTAGTAAGCCATCGATTAAGAAAAGATAAACTCCACGTCCCTCGGAAATTTTATGTTTGATTGTATTATCTTTTTCAAGTTCCGATAAAAACAAATCGACATCTTGATTAATTGTCACAATTCCATCGCCTTCTTTTTTACTTACAAGTTTAAGCAGAGAATTCTTTGCATCATTTTGATTATACTTTTTCTGTTCATAACTCGGTTCATACCCGGCTTTGTCTGGGATAAACCAAATTTGTAAAATATGTGCCGGGTTATCATCGGAATTGTTGAACTCGGAATGATAAACACCCTTTCCGGCAGTCATTCTTTGAACTTCACCGGGACGAATAACTCCTTTACCGCCTGTGCTGTCTTCATGTGCTAACTCGCCTTCGAGTGAAATAGTAACGATCTCCATATTGTTATGAGGGTGTGTCGGAAATCCGGCACCTGGTGCAATAATATCATCATTTAATACTCTAATCGGTCCGAACTGAATATTATCGGGGTCATAATAATGTCCGAATGAAAAACTATGATAACTTTCCAACCAGTCGATGTGTGTTTTACCACGATTTTTACTTTTATGAATTTGTATCATTTTTACATCCTTTCTTTTATAACGAGATAGTTAATTTTATATTTTAAGTAATATTATAAATTTTTTTCAGCCGTTTGATTTGAGTGAAAGACCAAGTTTTTTAAGCAAAGTACCTAATTCATTTTGTTCTTTTTTGCTGAGAACGGAAAAAATTTCATTTATTCTTTTCGCATGGTGGTTAAAAGTATCAGTAAACAAATTATCCCCTTTCATTGTAAGTTGAACTAAAATAGCGCGCCGGTCTTCTTTGCTATGAACTCTTTCGATTAACTCTTGTTTTTCAAGATTGTCAAGAACGAGGGTCATATTTCCGCCGCTGACAAGCATCTTTTTACAAAGCTCACCAACTTTTAACGGACCGAGATGACCAAGTGCTTCGATTACGCTAAACTGGGTTGTAGTTAATCCATAATTTCGTATGTCCTCATCAGAAAGATGGGAAACAACGCTATGTGCTCTTGCAAGTTTTATCCATGTATTCAGAGCCAATTCATATTTACTGTTATATGCTTTTCTTTTTTTCATAACAATTATCCCGTTGTCCAAGTTCAAATTTAAAATAGAATAAATAGGATACATTGTCAACTTTGTAATTTCCGCACTATATTTAATTGGAACTTTTGTTTATATTTTGTCTGTTTGATTGATAAGAAAACTATGACAACTACTACAAAATATTTTACACCGAAGGAAGCTAAAAAGACTCTCCCTCTTGTAAAAAAGATAGTGAGAGATATACTTGATTCAAGTTTCCAGGTAAAAACAATTGCAGAGCAGATGGGAAGTGAGGCTCAAGAAAATCCCGAAGTTCAAAAATTGCTGGAAGATATAAATTATTTCATGAGAGAGCTTGAAGAGATAGGATGTTATTATAAAGATTGGAATTTCTCAATCGGGCTCGTAGACTTTCCTTCAATAATTGACGATGAAGAAGTTTTTCTTTGCTGGCGAAGTGATGAAGAAGATATTTTATTTTATCACGGAATTAATGAAGGATACGCCGGCAGGAGACGCATCCCGCATTACTTATTAACTTAATTTGATTTTTCTTCTTTACTTTTCAAAATTTTGTACGAATGAGTAATTTCCATTGCTTTCTTTAGCATTGCTGTAACACCGCAATATTTGGTTTGAGAAAGTTCAATTGCTTTTTCCACATCTTTAGCAGGAATACCCTCACCGTAAAAAATATACTCGATGTGAATTTTTGTATATACTTGAGGGTAATCTTCGGTTGCATCGGCTGTTAAATTCATTTCATAGCCGTCAAGTTTAACTCGTTTCTTTTGCAGTATCGATGCAACATCCGCACCGGTACATCCGCCGAGGCTTAGTAATAATAATTCTTTGGGTCTTATACCGGCATTGCTTCCGCCAAAATCTTCGGGACCATCCATCATAACCCAATGATTGGAATCAGTCTTACCGGCAAAAGTTATACCTTGTAACTGTTTAATAAATGCTTTTTTCTGAGCCATTTCTATCCTTTGGAAATTAAAAATATTTACGAGTTAGATACAGCGAAAACTAAAAAGATTCACTCACCGATATCTTCATTCCAAAGCTCTGGACTGTCTTTAATAAATTGCTCCATCAATTTAATGCACTCTTCGTCATTAATAACTTCAAGGTCAACTCCGCAAGAACGCACATAATCTTCGGGACCTTTAAAGGTTTTGTTTTCTCCAACAATAATTTGGGGAATCTTATATAGTAAAGCCGCTCCGCTGCACATATCGCAAGGCGAAAGAGTTGAATAAAGAATAGCTCTTTGATAATCTTTTGCCTTCAACCTGCCGGCATTTTCCAAACAATCCATTTCGGCATGAAGAATTGCGCTTCCTTTTTGTACTCTTCTGTTATGACCGCGTCCGACAATCTTACCATCAATTACTAAAACAGAGCCTATTGGTATTCCACCTTCTTCAAATCCTTTTCTTGCCTCTTTTAAGGCTTCTTCCAAAAATTGATCACGCATAGATACCTCGTAAAATTAAATTAGATTTATAGAAAATTAACAGAAAAAGTCAGTGAACTCTAGCAGAAGCAAATATCCACGTTTCACAGAAAGAAGGAATGAATACCTTTTGGTATTTCGGATTGACAAAATGTTTTCTCAAAATTTTCTTAACAAGTTTTAATGTTTCGGTATCAAACTCTGATCCGACTTGTAAAGTAACAATTCCTTTTTTGTTTAAGCGGGATTTTATTTTAATAAATAGATCTTCTAAAAAAAGTGATCGGTTGATTTTGGTAAATGCTTCGGGGTGCATTGTCAAATCATAGACTATTGCATCAAATTTTTTACTGCTCCCGATATATTTTATTGCATCGCCGGCTATAATCTCAACGCGTGGATCGGCAAATGCTTCATAGCAAATTTTGCTTAAATGTTTCTTTGATGCTTTTATTACTTGTTGATCAATATCAACAAGTGTAACGTTTTCGGGATTGAGTTTTAGAATTTCATAAAGTATGCCGCCGTCACCCCCACCGAGGATGGCGGTATTACCGAGATTCTTTTTTGATTTTTTAATAGGTTTAACCAAAGCCTCGTTATAGATGTGAGCATCTCTTTCGGCAATTTGAAGATCTTTGTCAAGGAATAACATTTTGCCGAAATTTTCATTTTCAATAATATCTATCATCTGAAATTTTGATTTCTTTTTGTAGAGATGTTTTTTGATGTGGTATCTAACTTCGAAACCGCAGTCGGATTTGGATGTGATCCAATGAGGTTCCCTTATTTCCAATGGATTGCCTCTTTGAATTTCAGTCATGATTACCTTGCGCGGTTTAAGTTTTTCTTTAAGATGCTTAATAAACTTAATCTGCTTTTTTGCATCGGAACATGTGAAAACATCAATAGAAACATGTCCTGCTTCGGGATACGTATGGATACCAACGTGTGATTCACTTATAATAGCAAGGACTGTAACGCCAAGTGGATTAAATTTATGGCTGATGATTTTCTCGTAATGTAAACCTGAATTTTCTATTCCAGTTATAAGTAAATTTTCAAGCTTTTCGGGATTATTGAGAAGGCTTTTTTTACAATTTAAAAATTCGGCTATATGCTGCGTTCCTAATGGCTTCATTCTTATACGAAAATTATGAAAATTTGTTTTTTTTTACACTATATTCTATTGATTACAAGTATCGATTTTGTTTTCTCAAATTTAATGTCGTTTTAAATTTTGCCGGAAATCAAAAACTTTGTAATAAGACTTCTCTTTTATATATTAACAATTAACTAATAAAAAAACGGATAATTTTGAAAACTCTTATCCCCAAATCTGAAGCGAGAAGAATTGTAGTTCAAAGAAGAAGTGAACTAACACAAATAGATATTGCCGGTAAAACTCAGTTGATTATACAAAGACTTTCTGCACTGGATGAATTCATATATGCAAAAACAATACATTGTTATATTGCAAGCAGACCAGGTGAAGTTGATACGAGACGATTAATAAATTATATGGAAGGATGGGGAAAAGTAATTGTTGTTCCTAAATTAAATAAAAGAACAAAAACTTTTAACCGGTTTAATTTTATGGGCTGGGAATACCTCGTAAGAAATAGCGAAGGTTATCTTGAACCTCATGTAGGTATTGATGAAGACTTAAGCGATATAGACCTCGTAATCGTTCCCGCACTTGCAATTTCCGTTCACGGGCAAAGAGTTGGTTACGGCGGAGGTTACTACGATAAACTGTTAAAGAAAACTTTTGCACCTAAAATTGCACTTGCTTACGAATTGCAAATTTTTGATTATATCGAAACTGATATTCACGATGCACGTGTTGATAAAATTGTAACCGAAAGAAGAATAATTACGACAAGAGAATACGCCAAACCATTATCTACTTAATTTTTCATTTATAATTTCCCCTAATGATAAATCAACAAAACAATTTTGAAAATGATGAGCAGAAAAATCATCAAACCAATCAATCTTTGATTCCATCAAATCGTAGACTTTACAAATCACCGTATAATTTTATACTGCTTGGAATCTGCGGCGGTATTGCGGAATACTTTAATGTTAGCCCGGTACTTGTAAGAATTATATTTGTAATCACTGCTTTGTTGGGAGGCTGGGGAATTATCTTTTATCTAATTTGCGCTTTCCTTATTCCCCAACATCCCGCTGAAAAAGGAAAAAAATTATTTCAAAAAATTGATATCTCGAAATTTTTTGGGGTTATTCTGATAGCAGTCGGAATATATTTCTGGATTCCTTCATTTGGTCTCTTTAGAATAATTGCTTCGATAAATTATAACAGCAATTTGTTTATTGCTTTTCTTTTATTTGCCGCAGGTTTTTTTGTGATAAGTTATAGTAAGCAAAGTGACTTCCCGGAAGAAGTAATAAAAACACAAAAATTAAGCCGACCAATTAAGCATAGAAGACTACTTGGTGTATGCGAAGGATTTGCTCGTTATATGAATACGGATGTCAATATTGTTAGAATTTCTTTTATTCTTTTATTGTTTATTACTCTTGGTACTGCCGCAATATTATATTTTATTGTTGGATTTTTAATTCCGTCCGAAGAAAGAGAATTGCTGAATGAAAAATAATCTATTTGTCATAGGTTCATCGTTAATATTTTGGGGATTTCTTGTTGTGTTGAATTTTTTTAAGTTAGCTAATCTCGACTCTATAAAGGTATTTTCATTCGTGCTAATATTTTACGGACTGGTTACTATAGTAAGTTCATTTAAAGATTTACATCGTACTAAATTGTTTTTAATAAGTATTTTTCTAAATACCGGAATACTTCTTTACATAATTAGTCATTATGAAATCTTAAATTGGTATAATCTTGCACTCCCGTCAATTTTATATGTAATCAGCGGCGGGTTCGTCATTCTATATTTGGAGAATAGTGTTGCAAAATCTTTCCTTGCCGCATCAATTTTCTTTTTTGCTTTATCCTTGATCTCAATTATTTATATTAATGACAGTTGGATTGTACAGTTTGCTCACAAAACAACCTTAACATTGCTGTACTTCTGGCCGATGTTTTTGATACTGTTTGGGATACTGCTAATAATAGGGAAATCAAAACGACTATCGTCTCCGGGGCGTAGCAGCGGGCGGAACCTCGTTTAGGCTTCCGAATAAAACGGCAGGTCCTTGAGGGATTTCAGACCCGGTAAGTGGCTCTATTGTAACGCGAACCATTTCAATTATATTATTAGGCAAATAAGGAAGATCCGAAATACTTATGTATCTTTGTGCCCTACTGGGGACATAACTTCCAATTGAGTAAGATCTTCCATCGCTTATCAACCAAATTTGAAAAGCTTGATCTGATCCTAACGTGGGCATATTTTTTAGTTCTAAAAGTCCTTCCCGGTGTGTAAATGAAAGCATTAATTTACCGTAACCTGTAGTGGTGTTATCAGTTGGATTTAGATGAATAATCTTAATATCCTCATATGTCATAAACTGAATGAGATCATCGAACCTAACCACCAATTCTCGAGTAGAAGCAACTTCTTCATTAAGTGAATTAATCCTTCCTTCAAGTTCCGTAATTTTCCCGGAATATTCCTGCGGAGATAGGTAAACAATTATCAACCCTGCAGTTAAAACGACAAATGCTAGTAATAGAGCAAACCAAAGATATTTAATTGAATTAGAGATATTACTGTCTCTCAAATCATTAATAGTCCTTGGCGGCAAATCATAAGTTTGAGTTGGTAAAGGGGGATTAACTCTTTTGGCAGTCTCATAAAATTCAGTCCCCCTAGTTTTGGGAGATGTAGGACGTGGCGGAACATCTTCAACCAGTGTTGGTTCCGGAACAGGTGTAAACTTCAGTTCTTCATCTTCATCCACACTACTAATCACCGTTTTGGCTGCGGTTTTAGTACTTTGCTTTGTAGCTTTAATTTTGTCTTTAATATCATCTTGCAGACTAATAAGCCTTTTTGCAACTTTATCTTTGAGTTCAGGTTTTGGTTTTTCTAATTCTAATATAACCGGAAGCAAGGAAATTACATTTTGAAGTTCGCCCAATTCACCAACGGGCATTTCACCGCCGTCTTCTACATATTCTCTAAATGTTTTGTGATTTTTTCGATCCATGCATCCAGCTGCAAAAGCACTAATCATTTCATGAATTGCGTTTGATGCCATCACGATTGTCCTTGTAATAAATTTTCACGTAAACTATGCATAGCAGTCAGTACTTTTGTTCGAACAGTTTCAACCGGTATATTTAATTTATCTGCAATTTCATCCAAAGTGTATCCATCATAATATGCGAGATGAATTACGTATTTCTGTGCATCTGTCAAACGAGCAAGAGCTTTTTCAACCTTATCTTTTACTTTGAAAGCTGTTTTAATATCAAGTGTATCTATATCGCGAGCGAGGTAAGGAATAATATATAGATTCTCAAAATCATCATCGTAAAAATCTAATGTTGAAGATGAGTCTCTACTTCTTCTAAGAGATTCAACAGCACGGTTGCGTGCTAAGGTAACAATCCATGTATAAACATTACCGGTTTCGAAATCAAACTTTTCGATGTTTTTCCAGATGATTGCAAAAATTTCGACAAGGATATTTTCGGCAGTTAATTCGTCGGGAGCAATTTTTTTTACAAGAGTATAGAGTAAATCGGAGTATCTTTCGAATAATTCTTCTAATGCACGGGAATCATACTTAGAAATTCTCTGCAT
>DYHH01000050.1 GCA_020724265.1 Melioribacter roseus
TCATTTACATACATCTGCCCGCCTTCGCTTGTCCCACTGAATTGATTCTGAAAATCTATGTTGCAGACTTTGCGAAGGTTTGCTACATAGCTTTGGCCATTATCGTCTGACCTAACTGTTAGTGGAAATGTTTGAGCCGGGAAAGCACTAACACCATTTCTTGTCCAATCACTTGAATTAATTTCCCCAGCATGCCATTTCATCTGATAGTTGTCATTGCTATTTTGGGGTGATATAGCTTCTAAAGTACTCGACTTACCTACATGTTGAGTAAATTGATAGGGTGCCGTTCCAATAATACCGTCGACCTTAATCTGACCATGTGTCCCGGTCCCACTATTATCAGTAAAATTATTGTCAGCTGATAATACAAAAGGAAGATAATAAGTTACTTTTACCGAAAAACTTATTTTAGCTATTGAATTGTTATAAGATTCTGTATCATAGGCTGCAACTATAAAAAAATTATCATCTATATCTGCTTGAGTTATATGAGTTGTTATGTCACTTGCAAGAGTATCTCCATAGTTATACTGCGCGATTGGGTTATAGATATCGTGAATAGAATTAAATAATGGCGCAGCATTTGAGCCATCGGATGAAAAATCCAGTTCATTTGAGAGTTTTTGAATTCTAACCACAAAGTTGTTCGGAGTATATTCTTGATCTGTTATGAATGAATTTAAAACAACTTTCTTTATAGTATGACCTACTGGTATTCCGTCCAATGATATTTTGAAGAAAGATCGCCAAGTTTTTTTTACGGTTTGACTAACATTATTATAACCTAAATCATGAGTTGAATTGAATGAATATGTTGGATACTCGGACGGTAATACATGAGTACTAAGAACGGTTCTCTTGACTTGTGCTGCAGAAAAAGATCCGGTTTGTGAAAAAGCTACTGTGGAAACAAAAAGCAATGACAAAATTAAACTTCTAATCATTGGAATCTCTCCTTTTTACTTAATAGAATTATGTTAATTTTAAAAACAGAATAGCCTTTGTTTATCCATTTTATATGGATAAAATAAATTAGGTCGCTAGCCTATATGCTATTCTTTGAATATGGCAGGTAATGGTGACTCATTACCTGTCTAATTTTTCTTAAGCTTTATCTCCTTATTTTTGTTATTTATTCAATTTACCATGATAAACAAACTTTGAATTTGTTGTTGGTTCAACTACCAAAAAGAAAACGTCTTCCTCGAAAAGTGCTGCGCCGTAAATCTGTGTCCATGGTTTGGCATCTGGATAATTGAAATGGAACAGATATTCCATATTACTACCATTATAATGAACTAATCCGTCTGTCATTAAAAGGAAAATATCTGTTGAACTTCTTCCCCAAATTCTTTGGTAAAAATTAGGGTTATCGACATTAACAACTGTGTGAAATTGATCATTTATACGCCTTGCTATTCTATTTCCAAGGACAAAAAATACTTCATCGTTTAGCAAACTTATATCAGCCTGTTCTCCTTTTGTCCATACGCTGCTGTAGAGTTTATTGTATTGCTCCTGCTTATATTCATATATATGAGTGCTATCGATATATCTACCGCCGCCTATCTCAACAACTTGTAAATAAATATTATTATCTCTATTATTTTTGTATAAATGTTCAACAATTCCATACAGGCCATCAGTATTCAATATCTCCCAAATACCATCTTTAAAATGTGCTATTACGCTGTTGTTATAACCATATTCACCAGGATAAGCTCCGAATGCATAGATATCTCCTGAAGCTTCTCCCCACATATTATCAAAAACAATATTATTATGTCCGTCTTTTGTTAATTTGGCAATTTGTGTCCAAGTACTTCCGTCATAATGCCAAATACCTCCTCCACTGCTTCCAACATAGATATCATTTTCCGCAAAACCATAAACGGACTTTGGAAACATTCCGTTCACCCCATAGTAAGACCAAGATTCTCCATCATAATGTACAACAGACTTATCCCAATTACTGGAACTAACAAGCCAAATATCACTCGGAGAACTAGCCCACATACGGAAATAAAAATTGTTTGGAGCATCTAAAGTATCCACAGTCCAAGTATAATCCCTTCTCCCTGGCGGTGGTTCGTTACCCGGTCCTACCGGGTTGTCGTTACAGGATATGCTCATAATTATTAGCGTTATAATTGCAGTTGATATAAACAAAAATGATAGATTATTTTTAAGTCTTTGCATATAACATCTCTTTAAGTTTTGTTGGTTATTTTTATACTTCGGTAAGTAGATTTCTTTTGGTTCTTTCCGGATGAAGTTAACTTCATTTAGTCTTTCTTGTTAAGTTTTAAAAACTATTCAAACCTACAGTGTAAGATAGTTTTTTTTTTTTTTTATTAAAGCAAGTAAAAAAGATTGTTTTTAGGACATTTTAGCTTGTTTTTATGATAAAACTAAAGTGTAAGGATTAAAAGCAAGTTGGTGAAT
>DYHH01000002.1:0-138925 GCA_020724265.1 Melioribacter roseus
CTGCATGATCTTCCCGCCAAACATGTTGATACCGGGATGGGATTCGAAAGAGTTTGTGCTGTTCTTCAAGGGAAATCTTCAAACTATGATACCGATGTATTCACTCCAATCATTAATGCAATTGAAAGATTATCCGGCATAAAATACAAAGTAAACGAACATCAAATTGCAATGCGTGTAATTGCAGATCATGTTCGTACATTAACATTTGCAATTGCAGATGGTGCAACTCCCGGCAACGAAGGAAGAGGTTATGTGCTTCGCAGGATTTTAAGACGTGCAGCACGTTACGGAAGAAACATTAATTTGAAAGAACCATTCTTATTTAAATTGGTCGATACTGTCGTTGATAACATGGGATACTATTTTACAGAACTCAAAGATCAGAAAGCAAATGTCAAAAAGATAATTAAAGCAGAAGAAGAAAGTTTTAATAGAACTCTTGATAGAGGAATTGATCTTTTCGAAGAGATCAGCGAAAAGTCAAACGTCAAAAGTGAAAAGTTAATCAGCGGTGATGATGCATTCAAACTTTACGATACATTCGGCTTTCCGCTTGATCTAACAATGGTAATGGCTCGTGAAAAAGGATATATTGTTGATGAGAAACGATTTAACGAATTAATGAACCGACAAAAAGAACGTGCACGAAAATCTACTAAAGACAAACAAGGAATTCACAAAGTTGAAATTAACGATTTAAGTCAATTCGAATTAACTGAAGATAAACCTACGAAATTTACCGGCTACGATGAATTAATATCGGAAGCCGAAATACTCGGTGTTAAAAATCAAAACGGTGATACTCTTATTATTCTTGACAAATCGCCGTTCTATGTTGAAGCAGGCGGACAAATTGACGATAAAGGATATTTAGAAATCGACAATAAAAAATTGCCGGTTGTTGGTTTATCTATACTCGAAGGTAAAATAATTCATGTAATCGAAAAAGATGATAACACAATAATTAAACCCGGACAAAAAGTTAAAGCAGTTGTAAACTCAGCGCGTCGTTGGGATATTATGCGAAACCATTCGGCAACTCACTTTTTACATAAAGCATTAAGAGAAGTTTTAGGAAGTCATGTTCAGCAATCCGGTTCTTATGTTGGTCCGGATAGATTACGATTTGACTTCACTCATTTTGAAAAAGTTAAACCCGAAGAGCTGGAAAAGATTGAAGACATAGTTAATGAGAAACTACTTCAAAATATTCCTATGACTCATCACAAAGACACCCCGTTTGAAGAAGCAAAAAAGATGGGTGCATTAATGTTCTTTGGCGATAAATACGGAGATAAAGTCAACGTTGTTCAATTCGGTGATTATACGATGGAATTCTGCGGCGGTACCCATGTTAAAAATTCATCGCAAATAGGATTGTTTAAAATTATTAGTGAATCTTCCATTGCAAGCGGCGTTAGAAGAATTGAAGCGGTTACGGGGCATGGAGTTGAAGAATATATCAAGAAGCAAGAACTCAGAATTCAGAACTCAGAACAAAGAATTAATGAGTTGATTGAAGAGAAGAAAAAACTTGAGAAAGAAATTGCAGAACTTCAACTTGAAGAAAAACTCGGCGGAATAGATGACATCATTTCTAATCCCGAAGAGGTAAACAGTATAAAAATATTCAAAGGGAAAGTAGAAGTAACCGGAATAGAAGAATTAAAATCGATGGGGGACGAACTTCGAAATAAAATGAAATCTGGCGTTGGATTTTTGATTGCACAAGTTGAAGATAAAGTACAAATGCTTTGCGTTGTTACCGATGATCTAATAAAAGACAAAAAGATATCGGCAGGCAAAATAGTCGGTGAAGCAGCAAAACTTGTCGGTGGAGGCGGCGGCGGCAGACCTCACATGGCTACAGCCGGCGGAAAAGATGTTGAAAAAATTGACGAAGCTTTAGAAAAGTTTTCTGAAATTATTACAAAACTTTAGGTTTATGTTGATGGTGACCAAAAAGTAATTATTCAATTAAATAATTTGTGAAAATTCGTGTAATTCGTGTCTGCGATAATAAAAAACATTACTTTTTGGCCAACTTCGGGTTAATAATTACAAACTAACTTCCATTTCAAGTTTAATTTCGGTTTTCATTGAGTTAGAAATCAAACAATGGTTTTCCGCTTTTTCTATAATTCTTTCCGCCCGTTCAATGTCTTTTTCTTCGGTTACAATGACTTTAGGTTTTAAAACTATTTCGGAAATCATAAATCTACCATCGACTTTTTCTAATTTACCAACACCGTCACATTCAAAGCTTTTGAAGTTTAGTTTGGAATTTTCGGCAATTGCTAAAAATGTTGTCATCAAACAAATATTTGCCGATGCGACGTATAAATGTTCCGGCGACCATGTATTCGGAACTCCTTTAGGAAATTCGGGGGGAGTTGCTACTTCAATTGTCGGCATTGTCGGTTCAAGTAATTCACCTTTTCTTCCTTCCGTCCATTTAACCGTTGTGTTATAGTAATGTACGTTATCCATTGATATTCCTTTATTTTTTTTACTTAAATGATTTTTTAAACTGACAAGATTTATTTAATCTTCGAGACCGAGAAAATCGAGAAGACGTTTGTGAGTGTTGTCATCAACTTCAACATTATATTTCTTGTAGAATTGAATTGTAGTTTCAACACTTGTGAAATATTTTTTACATGAATCGCAGCTATCAAGATGAGTTTTAATTGCAACGCAACGCGGCGAATCAAGTTCTTCACCTAAGTTATCACAAATGTGATTCATTACTTCTTTACATGTAGCTTTTTCAGTGTTCATAACTAAGTTTTTTATTCAATTCATTTCTTAAAAATGCCCTTGCTCTATGCAGCCTTGATTTTACCGCCGGAATAGATAGTTCCGTTATTTTCCCGGTTTCTTCTGTTGATAAACCTTCAACATCTCGTAAAAGAAAAACAACTCGATATTCTGCCGGTAAATTTTGTATTGCGTCATCAAGAATAACTTTTAATTCATTATTCTCTGAAATCTGATCCGGAGTAATCTTCCAATCCGCAATATTCTCTTCGGAGATTAAATTATCTTCATCGTCGATAGAACTATAATCATGTTTCTTTTGAGAACGAGCAAGCATCAAACAATTATTTGAAACTACAGTATAAAGCCAAGTTGACAATTTTGATTTGCCGCTGAACTGACCAATATTTTTTACCATGCTTAAGAAAGTTTCCTGCATAGTATGTTCGGCTCTTTCCTTATTACGGCAAATTTTAAACGAAAAATTATAAACAGTTTGTTCATAATTTTTAACAAGCTGAGCTAATGCAGCTCTATCGCCGTTTTGAGCTTTCTGTATAAGTAATTCTTCGCTCATTTAGTGTGATGTTTGAATTAATAAAAAGATTCAACTAGTACAAATTGTATAAAAATTGAAACGAAATTTACTTATTAGAGAAACTAACTACAAAATCGAATTAGGACAATCTATCGCAGCAAAAATTTATAAAAAACAAATATTAAACTTGAATTGAATAGTAATGCATTGCAATTACATCAGTTTTTTGTTAATCTTTGTTTAGTTTTATCGTATTTTTAAAGACATAAGTGTGGAATTATCACAATAAAATCTACTTCCTAACTAAGAATAGAAAATAGAATGGAAAATCAATTTTATATTGCCCTTCAAAACAATAAATTATTCTTAGATATTGATTTACAAGAGATGGATCTTTCCGAGATTAAAGGTGAACTTAAAACTTTAAAAGAAGGCGAGATTCTATTTCGTGAAGAAAATCCTGCCGATAATATTTTTCTTATTGTCAGCGGTGAAATTAATCTATTAAAGAAAAAACTTCTTGGTTCAACTAAGTCTTTTATCTTTGGTGAGAATGATTTTTTTGGTTACGATGAAATAGCCGAAGAGACCTCGCGTACTTCTACTGCGGTAGCACTTCGAGATTGTTATCTTATATCTTTTTCGGAAGACGAGATTAACAAGCTGATAGAACAGAACCACATGATTAAAACCAATCTCCTTAATTTTTCGGATATTGAACCGCAAGATGTATATAAACCCGACGAATCCGATACTGATGATGCTGCAAAGAAAGAAAAACAAATACAGACATCTAAAGAGAAAAGTAAAAAAACTGACGTAGCTTCTTTTGAACAAAGTTTGAAAGACGATTTAATTGATAAACTTGATACAACAATAGAAGAAAATGCAGCACTTTATGAAGAAGATTTAGAAGAGCCTTTTGAAAAATTACATACTGAAGAAAAAACCAAAACCTCAAAGGAAGAAGAGAAAGAAAGTGAATTAGAAGAAGAACCGCTTTTCCCTGATGATGAAGTTGAAAAACAATCAGAAGAAGATTACCTAAAATTAGACGACGAATCAATTGCCGCCATTTCTTCACAGGAAGAAGAATTGGAAGAAAAACCGCGAAAATTAAATGATTTTGATGAAGCTTTCTTTAAGGCTTTTAATGAAGCTAATGGTGAAAAACCTACGGAAGAAAAGTCCGATGAGCAAGACATTGTTGAGAAAACTAATATCGAAAAAGATTCACCTGAGTTTCATGAGGATTTAACTGGTGAAGTTTTAGATGAAGAAAGTATTGATATTGATTTGAATCAGGGGGAAGAAATTTTAGATGAAGAACCTTTAAAAGAAAAATCCTTTGAAGAAAAAATTAATGAACAAGAAAATCAGATTATTAACAGAAAGACATCAAATATTTTACTACAATCAGAGCAATTGAAGAAAATAATTAAAGCCGCCCAGTTAGTAAACTCAAACATAAAAATCGATGATGTACTACAAAACATTGTAAACGTCGCAATTGATCTAACCGAAGCGGACCGAGGGACGCTTTATCTAATAGATAAAGAAAGAAACGAACTTTGGTCTAAAGTACTAATGGGCAACGAGATGAGGGAAATCCGGCTTAATATGGGCGAAGGTGTTGCGGGTTGGGTTGCTCAAAATCGCGAGACCGTCAATATTGAAGATGCTGCGAAAGACGAAAGATTTAAATCTGATTATGATAAAGCTTCAGGTTACAAAACTCACAGTATGTTATGCTTCCCTTTGAAAAACCGGGAAGATGAAATTGTCGGTGTAATTCAGCTTCTAAATAGTAAAAATGGAAGTTTCTCCGAGATGGATGAGGAATTTTTAAGTGCTATTTCAATTCAATGTTCATTGGCACTTCAAAATGCAGAAATGCTTGAAAGACTTTTACAAACCGAACGAGTTCAATCATTGGGTAAGATGACAAACTTTTTAATTCAAGATATTAAGAAACCAGTTCTTGTTAGTAAAAGATATGCTGAACATTTACAATCCAAAGAGCTTAATAAAGACGCCGCCCAAATTGTAGAAATGATTTTGGAACAATTAACTCAAGTTGCTGATTTAGTCCAAACAACCTCAAGTTATTCTGAAGGTAAAGCAGTATTAAGAACGTCACGTGTTAGTTTAAATGAAACTCTGAAAGAGTTTGGTGAAAGATTGGAGTCTTTTGTCAAATCAAGAAATTCAACTATAAATAATAAGTTTGATAAAGATCTGAAGGTGCAAATAGACAGCAAAGAATTTTTTCAATGTTATAATCATATTATTAAAAATGCATGTGATGCTATGCCGGACGGAGGCAGTATTGAAATTTCTACAAAGCAAGAAAGTAATAATGTTGTTATATCTATTAAAGACAGCGGACTCGGTATCCCCGAAAGTCTTCTAAATAAATTGTTCGATCCTTTTATGACTCACGGAAAGAAAGAGGGTACCGGTTTAGGTCTAACTATAACCAAAAAGATTGTTGAAAGCCATTCGGGTAAAATTTCTGTTGTAAGTAATTTGGGTGAGGGCGCAACTTTCAAAATTACGCTTCCTATTGCTTCTGCATTGTAACAATGTGGTATAATGAATTTCAATTTAATAACTATTCTTGGACCTACAGCCGTAGGGAAAACTAAATTAGCTGTAAAGCTCGCATATTATTTTAACGGCGAAATTATTTCGGCTGACTCACGACAGGTATATGTTGGTATGGATATTGGCACAGGAAAAGATCTTGCCGATTACGTTATCGATGATTTTAAAATCCCTTATCATCTGGTTGATGTTATTTCTCCAAAAGAAGAATTTGATTTATACAAATTCATTAAGCTATTTTACGAAGCATATAATGTAATTAAGAAAAATAAAAGAACACCGTTTTTAGTTGGGGGTACCGGGCTTTACCTCCATTCTATTTTAACTAATTACAATCTGACAGATGTTGACTTTAACTCGATTAGAGCTAAAGAATTATCAAAACTAGATAATGATTCATTAAGAAAGATTCTTCTGCAATCAAATAAAGATTTACACAATACTACAGACCTCATTGAAAAAGAAAGAATTATAAGAGCCATTTTAATTGAGGAAGACGAAACAAAAAATTCAAATCATACCAAAACTATTTACCCCTTTGTTCTCGGAGTTTATCTCGATCGAAATGAAATAAAAAAAAGAATAACTGCAAGATTGAAGGAAAGACTAAAAAACGGTATGATAGAAGAAGTTGAAGAATTGTTAAAGAAAGGAATTACACATGAAAAACTAGAATTCTTCGGGCTTGAGTATAAGTATGTAAGTTTATTTTTACAGAATAAACTTAACTATAATGATATGTACCAAAAGCTAAATAGTGCTATTCATAATTTTGCAAAAAAACAAATGACATGGTTTAGAAAAATTGAAAATGAGGGTTTGCAAATTCATTGGCTTAAAGGAACTGATTTTGAAACAGCAAAAGATCTGATTGAACAAGAATATTTAGGAAATGTTAATGAGTGATTTCATTCCTAAACAGGTTGAACAATATCTTAACAATAGAGCCGAAAAAAAATGGTTGGTAGAGAATAAAGGAAATTATTTCCGGACTGTAATTGTTGTGCCTGCAATTAAAGAACATGATAACATTCCTAAACTACTTACTTCTTTGTCAAAAAACGAACCTGCTGCAATTAGAAATACTTCTATTTTATTTGTTGTAAATAATTCTGATGAGAAATCTAAAGAAGTTATCGATGAAAATATCCTTACAATCGAATTGTTACTTAAGTTAAAAAGTAAACCTAATCAATACGGGTTGAATATTGATTTTATTGACGCTGCTTCAGAGAACAAATGTTTACCGAGAAAATATGCCGGTGTCGGACTTGCAAGAAAGATCGGTATGGATCAAGCTTTATACTATTTTGATTATTCTAAAAAAGGCAATGCAATTGTATGCTTGGATGCCGATTGTGAAGTCGATGCTAATTATTTAACCGAAATTCAAAAATACTATGATGATAATAATCATACGGCAGTAATAAAATATGAGCACAAGCTTGATAACGAAGCAATTATAAATTATGAAATTTTTCTTCGATATTATGTGCTGGGATTAAAATTTGCAAAATCATCTTATGCTTATCATTCAATTGGATCGTGTATTACCGTTAGTCCGATTACATACACAAAAATTGGGGGTATGAATAAGAAAAAAGCAGGTGAAGATTTTTATTTTTTAGAGAAAGCCGCTAAGCAGGGAAAAATTAATTCTATTAATACTACTACGGTTTATCCATCATCAAGGAAATCATGGCGTGTACCTTTTGGAACGGGACAACGAATCACACGCTATTATGAAAAAGTGCGTGATGAATACATTCTGTATAATGCAGATTCGTTTGTGGTTCTAAAAGAAATTTTGGAAGAATATAACAATGAAAAGACAAATGATCCCAGCGAAATATTAAACTCGGCAAAATCTATTTCAAAAGCTTTATATGATTTTTTGATTAATAACCAATTTGAATCGGCTTTAAATAAAATTATTGAAAACGCAGCGACAGTTGAACAAGTAAATCATCAAAAAAAAATATGGTTTGATGCTTTTAAAACTATGAAACTAATTCACTATCTGCGCGACAATGGATATACGGAAGAACCAATGTTTACATCTTTGAACAGAATTTTTGATTTATACGGTATAAATGATTTTAATAAATATATTCTTAATGATATTCCCCCTGTGGAAAAGCAAATTGAATACCTGGACCTAATGAGAGTCCTGACCTAAACATCATCTTAGATTTTACAATTCAACTTTGCTATATTTGATTCCTATTTTTGAGGAAGTAATGGAACTATACGAGAAGTTAAAAGAAGTAAAAGCAAAATTCGATAGAATTAATGAACAGTTATCCGATCCGGCTAATTTATCGGATCAAGAAAAGTTGATCAAACTCAGCAAAGAAAGAAGTCATCTTTCGGATATTGTGGAAGCATTTGATGAATACGAAATAGTAATAACAAATCTTAAAGAGAATAAAGAAATTTTGGATACATCCAAAGATAAAGAGTTAATTGAAATTGCCGAAGCTGAAACTGAAGAATTGGAATCGAAGCAAGAAGAACTTGAAGAAAAAATTAAATTTCTTTTGATTCCCAAGGACCCCGACGATGATAAACCGGCAATTATGGAAATCCGTGCCGGTACTGGCGGGGATGAAGCAGGTCTTTTTGCCGCAGACCTTTTAAGAATGTACACTCGATATGCAGAAATTAAAGGGTGGAAATACGAACTCATTGATTTAAATGAAGGTGCAATGGGTGCAGTTAAAGAAGTAGTGTTAAATATTACCGGAAACAGTGTTTACGGTAATTTAAAATTTGAAAGTGGTGTACATAGAGTTCAACGTGTTCCCGAAACTGAAGCAAGCGGAAGAGTTCATACCTCTGCTGCATCAGTGGTAGTTTTACCTGAAGCAGAAGATGTTGAAGTGGATGTTGATCCCAATGACATTAGAGTTGACGTTTACAGAAGCGGCGGAGCCGGCGGACAGAACGTTAACAAAGTCGAAACTGCAATAAGGCTTACACACATTCCAACCGGAATTGTAGTTCAATGTCAGGATGAAAGATCACAACTAAAAAACCGTCAAAAAGCAATGAAAGTTTTAAAGGCAAGATTATATGACATGAAACTTCAAGAACATAACAGTAATATTGCACAGCAAAGAAAAACAATAGTTAAGAGCGGTGATAGAAGTGATAAAATACGAACATATAACTTTCCGCAAAATAGAGTTACAGATCATAGAATTGGATTAACACTTTACAACCTATCCGAAGTTATGGAAGGCGATATAGATGAGTTAATAGAAAAAATAAAAATCGCAGATAGAACTGAAAAGTTAAAAGCGGTTTGATAAACTAAAGTTTTATTTGCTTGATATTATCCCTCCATCGTTTCGGATTTCTCCACTTTACCCACGATTGTTTAATTCGAAGCAATTCAATTTCTTCATAGAAGTTGAAGAAGTATAATATGAAAGGTAACGAGATTAGCAAGATAAACTTTATACCAATCTTAATTACAATATTCATCGCCGGTAAAAAATATCCGATTAAATAAAGAACGATACCCACCACCAACATTTTGGATATTTTCCCAAACTCATAATTAATCGGTAATAACTTGTTCGAATAATAAAATGAAAGAGCAGCTATTACCGAATAAGAGATCAACATAGCATAAGCAGCACCGTAAATATCAAATAAAGGTATAAGAATAATATTTAAGACTACTGTTAAAATCGTTCCCAATATAAATATTACTGCATAAGTTGTTGTTCTTTTTGCATAATCAAAGCCAAGAGTAAATAAAATATTAATACCCTTAATAACCATAGCTAATGAAATAAAGGGAACAAGTTTATATGCTTCATAATATACAGGCGTAGTAAGGAAAATCAATAATTCCTCGCTGAAAAGAGAAAGACCGAGCGCTGAGAAAACCAAAAACAACGTAAAATAGGTAAGTACTTTAGAAAAGAATCGCGAAGAATTCTCTTCATTAAACATCTTGAACGCAATAGGTATAAAACCCTGTTGAAATGAGTGAAGAATAAAAACGGTTATTACACCTGCAATTTTTTGAGCAAGCGAGTAAATACCAACACCGGCAAATGAAAGATAAAATGCAATTATATATCTATCACCAAAACCCAATATCAAATTAGCTGCACCGGCTAAAGCAAGTGGGAATCCATAATAAAACATTTCCTTGAGAACTGTAAATGAAAACACAGGCTTCATATTCTTAAATACAAATGGGAATGAAATTACGAGCAAGAAAATTTCGCCGATAATTTGACTAAGAACAATTCCTTCTATGCCCATCTTTTTCGCAAGTAGTAAATAAAGATTTGAAATAAGAATTACGAAAAACTTTGAAACCATTAAAACAGAATAAAACACAGCTCTCTCACGTAATCGAAGTAATGATTCGGGAAGGCGATTTATTATTCCAAGAGAAGACCATATCACAAGAAGATAAAAATAGTTTGAAAAATTTTTATTCCCGAATATCAAAATCGAAAAACTTTCCTTTAGCGGAATCAATAAAACAAGCAGCAAAATTGATACTATAATAAGTGCGGTGAATGCAGAAAAGATAATTGATTTATCTTTCTCTTTATCCTTCTCGGTCGATGACCATCGCAACATTGCTTGAGCCAAGCTGAAAGAAAAAAAGAGAAGAAGTAGCTGTGAAGTTATTTCGATAATACTAAGTATTCCATATTCGGTAGTTGTTAATTGAGAAGTATACAACGGAAGTAATAATAAACCAACAAGTTTAGTCGAAACATTCCCTAAACTATAAATGATCGTTTGCTTTACAGTCCTTTTAATTTTATCGAGCATTAACAATACTTGGATTGTTTAATTAATAAAAATAATTTTATAAAAAACACTATACAGCTAAAACATAGAATCTTTGGACAAGTTAAGACAACTTGGAAGAATTAATTATTTAGTATCGAAAATACTATATTTGTTGACAAAATTATATGTCTAAAAACCAAATACATAAATCGTTTGGTAGAAAACCGTTGTTTAATAATCATTAAATGAAAGACTTAAAACCGGTAAATAACATCAAAAAAGTCTCCGTAATATTAACAACTTATAACTCGGCAAAATTTCTTCAAAGAACATTGATTTCGATATTCAATCAAGAAGGATTGAATAAGGATTTTACATTGGAATTAATCGTAGTTGACGACGGTTCAACAGACGAGACAAAAGAAATCTTATCCAGTAACAATATCGATTTTTTAACAACCGACAAAAATTCAGGTGGTCCTAATAAAGGGAGAAACATTGGGCTTAAGACCGCGACCGGTGATTATATATGTATAATGGATCATGATGATGAATGGAAATCGCATAAAATTATTACACAACTTAAGTATGTTGATAAAGCACCTATAATTACTGCCGGTTATACGTTAATTAATAATTATACAAACTCCAGAACCGAATACGTTCGAAATTCTCCCGGTTCCGAGAAATATGTAATGTTCGGTAAAGATGAAACGTTCAAAAAGAAGTTGATGAAATCATCCGATAGACAAAATGCTTATTTGGGTGGAATATTATTTTCGTCTGAGCTTAAGAATAATTACTTTGAAGAAGTATTCGGAATGGTTGATTATGACTGGGTACTGAGATTGTTTAACAAAAATCATTCCTTAGAAATTTGTGAATCACTTTACTACAAGTATATTGACGATATTAATCTTTCGTATAATGAGTCTTATAGAATTAAGGATTTTTATTATTCACTTATGTCGATAGAAGTTTATGCCGATGAATATCCAAAGGAAGTTAGACGAGCTTATAAGAAAATCCATGGTACAAGAGCTAGATATTATTACATTAAAGGAGAAATGAAAAAAGCCCGGTTCTATTTCTTAAAGGCAGAATTCCACTGGAAAACAATTTTATACTATCTAACTACGTTCATTGGTTCTAAATATGTTATCCGGAAATTTAAAGTCTCCGGTTCTTGGTAAAAAATATTTCTGATGCTAACGATTTTTATTATTGTTTTTTCCTTTCAAAAAAGTATCCGCCGATAATTAAAAATATCAGAATAATATTTCCTGCCCATACTAACTTCATGCTTGTATAGTAAGTCTGCGGTTCAAAATAAAAAGTTAGAGTATAATTCCCGGAAGGTACTTTTACTCCGCGAAGAATGTGGTTTGTTTTTTCGATATTTAATTCTTCATCGTTGCTTGTTACGGCATACCAACCTTTAGGATAATACACCTCGGATAATACTAAGAACTGTTCGTTATCTGTTGAGATTTCTAACTCAATAGAATTAGGAGTATAGTCTAAAATTTCTATACTGCCGTTCCCGGTAAATTTATGCTTTTCAAGTGATGGATTTACCAATAATGCAATACTATCAGGATCAAAGGAAAAATCATTCATATACAAAACTAAGTTTTCCGGGGAATCGAATGATTTAATTTCCTTAACAAACCATGCTTTGGGTTGAACATTTAGGTTCTCATAAAGAATTTCATTTCGCTCTTGTGCTTCGGTTATTTTTCTTAAAAACGGGTAGTTTAATGGATTCGGTGAAACAATATATTTCCCGTTTAACATATTGATTACATTCCAATTCAATCTATCTTGTGTTGGAAACTTGAATAAGTTATGTTCAATAATATCTTGAATTACCTGCAACTTGATTGCGGAATATCCGTTTATAGTCGGATAGAAATAAGCATAATAATTACTTTGAAAATCATTACTTATAACCAATGCCCGCATATTATCATTTTGAGATTGCAAGGTTCTGGTTATTGCCGTCTCACGAAATACAACTTGTTCTAACTGAGTTTCATCAATAAATTCAAGTTTAGATACTTGCCTGTTTGTAACCCAGAACAATTCAATTCCGATAAAAAGGAGTATGCCGATTATAGCTAACTCTTTTTTAATTTTTCTAAAGGTATAGCCCAATACCAATAAACCTGTTAGTGCAACAAGAATTAGTACCCGGACAGTATCTTCGGTTAAGAATTCTATTCTAATATCTTTAATTATATCCAAAGTTTGAGGATTATATCTTCCGGCTTCATTTGCACCGATATATGCAAAAGAATTTTTCATCATAAGAATAATCACAAGAAACAAAATTCCTCCGCCGAATACAGCAGTAATGTATTTGTAATCATTCTGTTTTAATTCATCAAACAATGCTTTTAACCCGAACCCGGCAAGTATAAATGTTGCAATAAACGTGATATGTGCAAACATAACCGGTACTCTAAATTTGGAGAAGTAAGGAACGTATTCATAAAATAAATTATAAAGAGCCGGAAAATGTCTTCCCATTGCAAGCAAAACGGAGAACCCGATAAAAATACTGAGAGAAATTACAAATGAATTTTTTCGATAATAGATTAATCCAAATAAAGCAAAAAGAAATAGTAACATTCCCATAGTCTTGTAATTTTCAGTGAAGGGCATTTCACCCCAATAACCGGGGACTTGCTGACCTTTTATTTGCGAATATTTTTCTCCATTATAAATCTCTCCCGAAGTACCACCGGTAAAACGTGGAATGAAAAAGTCAATGATTTCTCTCGGTGCTAATGACCAACGGGTTGCATAATCAAAACTAACTCCTCCGGTTCTGGCAGCACTTTCTGCCTCATCTCCAAGTTGAACAGGGTTGCCTCCGCGTGTAGAATATTGTGCGTATTCATTTGTAGCTAAAGTTGGTTGAGCAGATGTCATTACGGTCAATATCACCGCAACAACTAATTTTAACAAAACACCAATAAACTCTTTATGCTTTTTATCCAGTAATATTTTTATGATTGGATAAGAATAAAGAAAAACTAGAATGACAATTCCGTAAAAAACAATTTGATAATGATGAGTTCTAACAAGCCATGAAAATGCTAATGCAAAAAGTCCGGCACTAAACCAACTCTTCTTTTCAATAAAATAATCAAATGTAAAAAGGACCCATGGAATGACCATAATCGCACGTAACTTTGAAAAGTGACCATGACCTAATAGTGCTTGCCAATCGGGGAGCATTATAAATGCAACGGCAACAATTGCGGATGCATACCACGGAATTTTAATCCGGCGAAGAAAAAGAAATAAGCCAATACCTCCGAGCAGAAAATACCAGAAGAAATGTTTTAATATGTTGGAAAGCAATACTATTAGAGAATCAATGTGAATTGAAGTCGGAGAAATTCTATTATACATCGGCATACCGCTGAACAAAGCCGGATTCCAGAAAACAGTTTCACCTGTCAACTCTTCATACTGTAGATACAAATTTGTATTTCCTTTGGAACCGATAACGTCGGAGCCGGAGGGTTCTTTGCCTTCAAGTATATATGGCGAGTTGAATATTAACAAAGGAATTATTAGAAGCACAATAAGAATAACATATTCTTGGTAGGGCTTTAAGTTTTCTAAAAAACTTTTGCTTTCTTTGATTTGCTTAACTGTTGTTTTTTTCTTGCTCATATTTCCTTCTCAAACTTTTTTCCTTAATAAACATTCACAACCGAATATAATGAACTCTTTTAATATCGGAATTTCCGGAACTCTTACCGGGTTGATTCCGAATCTAAGTTTATAAATAGGTCGGAATAGAAACAAGTCTTTCTTAGCAATTTCAAATGAATACTTTTTATAAAGTTGCTTGAACTTTCTTATACTAAGACCAATATTGTAATTTTCAATAACATGATTTATTAGTTTATCACTTTCGCCAAACACCTTACCTAAGAATTTAATTAAAATATTCGGCAGTAATTGAAGATAAGGAATATATCTAAAAGCGGACTTTCCGTTTTGCTGATGACCGGCAAATCCCGAAAACCTTGGCGGAAATGTAATAAATAAATAACCGCCATCATTTAAAAGATAACTAAGATTTTTAAATGCAGCATCACGGTCGGGTATGTGTTCAATTACATCTCTCATAACAATTAAATCATATTTATCTTTTAGTTTATCTGCTATTTTAGAATCTGTAATATCGCCTTGAATTATATTAAGTTCGGAAGCTTTTGCTTTTGAAGTATCAACGCGATCTTGTTCAAGCTCAACTCCTTTTATCAAAATTCCTTTATCATGAATTGCCTTCACAAAACCACCTTCGGCACAGCCTACTTCTAAAATACGACACTTATAAAAATTAGGAATATGTTTTTCAAGATACGGGATTAAATAAGAATTCGAAAAATCTATTTGTTCAAAGTAGTGTTTCTCTGCCATGAATAATTACAATCTCCCGATTTTTTTAAGAGCGCTAAGTTTTATTCTATACATTTTTAATGCATTTATCAGACTATCTTGTTCGGAAAATATATCACAATATTGTTTGAAGATAGTTTTACCGGTTAACTTGTAAAGCATATCAAGCTGATTTACATGCAATCGTTGATAGCCGATAGTGGCAGGATCTACTGAAGGATACCAGTCGGCTTTGCAAAGATTATACTTAGACCAAAACTGCATATCATATTGCGGAAGAATATTTTCAAGAGTTTTGATTCCGTCATCAAATATTTTTCTGGCTTTAATATTTTCTGGAAACACCCGAACAAAATCATAAATACCACAAAGAGAAAATATCATACCATTTAAAACAAGCGTTGGAACAGATGCGGTATATTCTTCATAGAACGGACCGAACTCGGTAAATGACGTAACGCCACCATTATCAACCGGAATTTCGAAACTTGTTATTGCTTGTTCTGCAAGTTTAGCATACATATCATTACCGGTCAGTTGGTATCCTCGCAGCAAGATTGAAATACCCCGGCTTTGTGAAAAAGCAGATTGCCAAGGACCCGGATTTTTATATTGCGGAAGCGGTACATCGGTTAACCATCTAATGCCGAGTTTATCAGAATAATCAAAATTGTTTTCGTCCGCAAACCAATTACAAAAATTGAGAAAACGATTTTTATCTGCATCTCTTTGTGTTTTTAAATAGGTATGAAATACTGCAAGCCCTAGTTGTCCAATTGAAATAGGAAAGTAAACATACTCTTTATCTCTAACATCAATATAAGTTTTGTTAATAGGTATTCCGTTTTTATCAAACTGCTTAATGAGTCTTTGATTTTTTCCTGCAGCAACAAGTTCTTCTTTGAACATGAAATAATAATAACCAAGTTTTTGTGAATGCAAGTCTTCAGAAATGGCATAATGTATTTTGGGTGATCGAAGATCAACAATAAGTTTATTCAGCATAAATATTTTTTTCTTCAGACTCATAAAACAGATTCAAAAATTTCGGATAAATTTTTTGTTAGATTTTTACGTGTGTATTTTTCGGAATCATTTACAATAAGTGACATTTTCCCATTAAGCCAATCATTATATTTTTTGAGAATGACGGCTTCCGGGTTTTCAGAGAAATCGAGCATAACTCCACAACTCAACTCGTTTATTATTTTTGCGGCGTCTCCGTCTTTTGGACCGAAACCAAGTATGAAGTTCTTTGTGGCAATATATTCAAATAATTTTCCTGTCAATATTCCTTTACTATTTTGAGTATTCGGGATTGATAATAAAAGCATATCGGCATTAACGATTTCATTAATTAACTCAGAATGAGAAATATAATTTTTCAACTTAATAATGTCTTCTAAATTATTTTCTTTAATTAAATTAATTACATCAGGATGAACAGTTCCTATGAAATCAACCTCAAGTTTTTCTATTCTATTATGTTCTTTCAGAGAATTTAATGCAGTAAATAGATTATTCGGTATTTGACTCTTGCGCAGACTTCCAGCATATACGATTTTAAAAATATTTTTGGCTTGCTTATTTATTCCGTCAAAATCTGATTGGTCATAACCATTCGGAATTGCGAAATATTTATTAACAACTTTCTTATTTAAAAGATCAGTTATAGATTCACTAACCGTAACCACAGCTTTGCTGTTTTTTAGAACACTTAATTCATAAGCAATATCTTTCTTAATTGCATAACGTGTTCGTTTTAGTTCCTTCTGCCAAAAGCCGTCTGTCCATGGATCGCGAAAATCAGCAATCCACTTTAATCCGGTTTGTTTAGCTAATTTCATTGCACCGATTTGTAATGAATGAGGCGGAGATGAGCTGAATATTAAATCGGGGTTTTCGTTTTCTATAATTCTTTTCCCTTCTTTAATAATTGAAGGTATCCATCCAACTCTTGCATCCGGTATAAAAACATTTGCTCTTATCCATTTTGAAAGTTTCTCAATTAAACTCTCGTTATCATATCTACTTAATACGGTAGTGGGGATATTCCCTTTTTGTCCGGTTACACTTTTATACAAAGTAAACGGCTCAAATGATTTTGTTTTATAGATTTTTATTCCTGGGGGAATTTCATTAAGTAAACTTTCATCTATAGCAGGGTATTCACCGTTTTCGACTGTTAAAATAATTGGTTGCCAACCAAATTCCGGTAAGTACTTCGCGAATTTCAGAACTCTCTGAACACCGGGACCACCAGCAGGCGGCCAATAATATGTAATGATTAATACTTTTTTCAATTTACTCAATAAGTCGGTTAAGTCAATCATCCAATAAAATTAATTGATTGAGCGATTGAATGAATGTTTTTACTTATAATATTTTTTAACAAACCCTGTAAACTCACCTTGCTTAAGTATTATTCTTCTGACAAATGCAGTAATAAATCCTAATCCATAACCAAATATTTGAGTCGGGACAATTAATGGGATATAAAAGAAAGTTCTATAATCTTTGTACCTAATTATTCCATGGATTCCCATAGCTATTAAAACTGCTAATCCGAATATTATAAACCAAATAAAAATATTGGGATATAGTAAAGTTAGGATTAAAACAGCTAATGAAAGAGAAGTTCCGAAAGAAGGAAGGAAGTGAACAAACTCCAGCATTCCTTTATCTATTTTATATAAATTTATTCTTGCAACACCCCAATTAAAAACTTGCCGGAAAAATTTTTTAATGGACATTCTTCTTTTATGATAAACTACAGCATCTTCAACTTTAATTACAGGTTCATCGGTTGATAAAATTCTATGACTGAATTCTATATCCTGTCCATGTCTTAGTTTTCCCATTCCACCGATTTTTTCATAAATATCTTTTCTTACACCCATATTAAAACTACGCGGATAATATTTAGAAATTCCTTTTTTGGAATGACCGCGAATTCCGCCTGTAGTTATAAAAGATGTCATTGAATAATCAATTGCTTTTTGAACAGGAGAGAAAGAAGGAAGTACTTTATCCGGACCACCGAAACCTGCCGGTTTATTTTCTTCTTGTTCAAGACGAATTCTGTAAGCAGTCAACCAATTTTCATCCGCAATACAATCACTGTCGATAAAAAGTAAATATTCTCCTTTTGCTTCTTTCATACCATAATTACGTGCTTCACCGGGACCTTTGTGATCCTGTTTTAAGAATCGCAGATTAATTGGTGCTTTTTCAATTACATTATTAACTACTTTGTCGGTATCATCTGTTGAACCGTCATCAACAATAATTACTTCAAATAAATTATCATCCAAAGATTGGTTAACTAATGAGTTCAGAAGTTCGTTAATTTCATCGGAACGATTATAGGTTGGAACTATTACGGAAAAAATATATTGGTAGGAGGACATTATAAAAAACTATCTTTTTTCTTTTATGCTGTAATCTTCTTGCCGAGGTGTGTTATGAACTATGATTTCACCAAGTAACCCGACGGCAAAAAATTGAACGCCTACAATGATTAATAGAATGCCAAGAAATAATAAAGGACGGTTACCAATACCTTTACCTAAAAATAATTTTTCGTAAGTCAATAATAGATTTACAATTATTCCGAATATAAATGCCACTGCTCCGAAAAATCCGAACAAATGTAAAGGTCTTTTAATGTAACGTGAATTAAAAATAACGGTTAACAGATCAATAAAACCTTTAAAGAACCTTGAAATTCCGAACTTGGTTTTTCCGTAACGGCGGGGATGATGGGTAACGGGAATTTCTGTAACGGTAAATCCTTTATTATTTGCCAGCACGGGAATATAACGATGAAGTTCACCATAAACGTTAATGTTCTTTACAACTTCTTTTTTATATGCCTTTAACCCGCAATTGAAATCATGAATCTTGATCCCTGACATTACTCTTGTTGTGTAATTAAAGAACTTAGAGGAATGTTTTTTAATAAACGGATCAAAACGAACTTTCTTCCATCCCGAGACCATATCCCAGCCTTCATCAAGTTTTTTCAAAAGGTTGGGAATTTCTGCCGGATCATCCTGCAAATCGGCGTCCATTGTTATTACAGCATCTCCGCTTGCCTTTTGAAAACCAACATTTAACGCTGCGGATTTACCGTAGTTTTTTCTGAATGATATATATCTAACTTTGTTATCTTTTCTATTAATTTCCCTAAGTATCTCAAGAGATTTGTCTGTACTTCCGTCGTCGATAAATATAATTTCGTAATCTATGTTAGCAACTTTAACCGATTTGACAATTTCTGTGTAGAGCGGGTTAAGAGATTCTTCTTCATTAAAAAGCGGGACAACTACTGTAACTTTAGAAAAGGAAAAAGGAGTACCTTCTTTTTTTTCTTTAGTCTGTGTTTTTTTATTCCGGTAAAATTTTTTTTTATTGTAAAACTTTTTTCTTTTTGGGGTTTCGTTATCCATGCGAGATGTACTGATTTTGTTGTAATTTACGGCTAAAATTAAACTAATAAATGTCTAAAAGCAATTTACGTAATTTGATTTGTATCTTAGAGCATGGGTAAAATAATTTTTTGGGGACTAATACGTATTGCATTCCTAATACCTGTTCTATGGGTGGCAACAGATTGGCTTGATTATAAATTTTGGTGGATTGTAGCTGCGATGTCGGTATACGGAGTTATTTTTCATCCGGCAATAATTCAGTACAAAATATTTCATGAAGAAAACAAAAATGTTTTAGAAGATACGATTTGTGCCCAATGTAAACACTTCGATAAATCAGCGGTTCTTTGTATAAAGTACGATGAACATCCTACCGAAAATTACGTCCCATGTGACGGAGTTGATTGGGAGCCGTTATAGTAGCATTGTCTAATGGCTAAATTGTCGTATTGTTGATTTAGCTGAATCGATTTCTACAATTTTAAAATCAATCAATTTGCAATAGTCTTGAAAAGAAATCAGAAAGAGCTTCAATAAATCTAGGCCCCGGTCTAAAATACAAATCGCGGTCAACAAAGAATACCTTATTATTTTTTATAGCAGAAAGGGAAGACCATTCGGGATACATGTCGGTTAATGTTTTAATATTTTCCTTACCCGAGGATGGATAAACAATTATATCAGGATTACGTTCAATTACAACTTCTCTGCTAAAAATTGGGTAATTCAACACTAAATCCTCCGCGAAGTTTTTCATGTTGCATGTTTCAATATAAGTGTTGATAAAAGTATTTTTTCCGGCAACCATAATCGGATTAAGTTCAACAAGAATCATAACTGTTTGAGGCGTATTCGAAACGGCTACCTTTTCAATATAATTAAATGTTGAATCCCATTTCGCAATTTCATTTTCAACAAATTCTTGTTTGTCGAAAATCTTTCCCATATCCAAATAAGTTTTTTTGATTCCTTCATAATCTCTTGGGTTTGATACAAATAAATCAAATCCGAGATTAAGAAGTTTATCATATACCGACTTTTGATTTCCTTCAACAGTTAATAGAATCAAGTCGGGATTCAGTTCGATAATCTTTTCATAATTAACCGTTAGTAAATCGCCGACTTTATTAATTTGTTTTGCTTCTTCCGGGAAGTAACAGAAAGTTGTGTTGCCAACAATTATATCCTGCTTGTCAAGTTTAAATAACATTTCGGTGATATTCGGCGCTAATGAGATTACTCGATTCGGATTTCTATTAAATTGAATTGAATTACCAAGGTCATCAGTTAAAGAGAATTCTTGTGCTACAATAAAAAGCGGAAGAATAAATATAAATAATAAACAATGTGTGAGTTTTAACATAACAATTACTTTGAATAATGAATAAGAAGTTTACTCAAAATTTTTGAAAGTATAAAACGAAGGGAGTATATTTGCAGTGCACCGTTAGCTCAGTTGGTAGAGCATCTGACTCTTAATCAGCAGGTCGCCGGTTCGAATCCGGCACGGTGCACAGGTAGCACATAAGTTAATTTAGCACTACTTGTATATTATTAAATAAGTGTATTAGATTTAAGTCGGCAAAATCTTCCCCCAACTACCGTACTCTGTTTTTATTATCTTCATTACATCTTCACGATTTTAAGAAAAGAAATTAATACGTATGAAAAATTATCTTCTAACTACATGTGACCACTCAAAATCTACAAATAAATAAAGATCAATATCTTTCGGAAATTATTTCACAAAGAAGAAATTAGCAATTATATTGGAATTACTGGTTTCTCTAACTTAATTTTGATAGTAATAAATAGTTCAGCATATATATGAAAATTATTATTGCAGGTGCAGGTGAAGTCGGGTATCATTTAGCCAAACAGCTTTCGCTGGATGAACATGATATTACAATTATCGATATTGACAGTTCGAGACTCGATAAGATTAGCGGCAGTTTGGATGTGTTGACACTTGCAGGCTCTTCTACCGTAATAGGTATATTAAAAGCTGCTAAAGTTGAAAACACCGATTTAGTTGTTGCAGTAACTTCAAGTGAAGCGGTTAATATTAACACGGCAATTTTATCCAAAAAACTCGGCGCTGGAAAAACTATCGCAAGAGTATCTAATGATGAATATATCTCCGGTGATTATAAAGATATGTTTAAGAACCTGGGTGTTGATAATTTAATTTACCCTGAAGACTTAGCTGCGATTGAACTTGTTAAGCTGGTAGAACGAGCAGCGGCTACTGATGTTATTGAATTTGAAAACGGTCTTCTTACATTAATTGGATTAAAGCTTGATAAGAATGCTAAAGTGATTCATAAATCAATGAAAGAAGCTGCTTCGGAATATAATGCGATTGATTTTAGAATTGTTGCTATTCAACGGGGACTTAGGACAATTATTCCTTCAGGAAGCGATATATTTTTACCGAATGATCAGATTTTTGTAATTACTAATCCCGGGGGGCACGATAAAATTCTGGAAATTGCCGGCAAAGATAAAACCAAAATCGATAATATGATGATATTGGGCGGTGGTAAGATAGGCAGAAAGGCAGCAAAGCTTCTTGAAGATGAAATCAATATCAAAATAATAGAAAAAGATAAAGAAAAATCTGTTGAACTTGCAGACATGCTTCAAAGAGCATTGGTGATTCAAGGTGACGGGAGAGATATAGACCTGCTGGCACAAGAAGGTATTGTAGATATGGATGGTTTTATAGCAGTAACGGAAGATGCCGAAACAAACATTATTACATGCTTAATGGCTAAACATCTCGGTGTTACAAAAACTATTGCACTTGTTGATAATGTCGATTATATCCCGCTTACTCAAACCATTGGACTAGATTCCTTAATAAATAAAAAACTTATTACTGCTAGTAATATTTCCCGCTTTATTAGAAAAGCATCAATAATTTCTATTGCTTCTCTTCAAGGTATAGATGCAGAAGTTGTTGAATATGTTGTGAGTGATAATGCTAAAGTAATTAAAGCTCCGATCAGAGACATAAAATTTCCTAAGAATGTTATATTAGGCGGATATGTAAGAAACGGAGAAGGATATATTGCTGTTGGGGACTCGCAATTACTTCCTGGTGATAAGGTTGTTGTTGTTGCTTTGCCGGATGAATTTAGTAAAGTAGAAAAATTCTTTCTTTAGATGCTCAATTTAAAAATCATCACGAACTTTATCGGTGTTGTATTAATTCTCAACGGTCTTTTTATGATGTTGGGAATTCCCTTCTCGTTGTATTACGGAGATAATGATATTATTGTTCTACTCGCCTGCGGTGTAGGAATATCATTAATTGGGTTCATACTTGTTTTGCTTACCAGGAAACATGAAAAAGAAATCAGTAAGCGAGAAGGCTATATAGTCGTTTCGGTAACATGGGTAATTATGGCTTTATTCGGAGCCATTCCTTTTGTAGTTCACGGAGCAATTCCATCCTATACCGATGCATTTTTTGAAACAATGTCCGGCTTTACAACAACAGGCGCATCAATTTTAAATGATATTGAATCGCTTCCGCACGGTCTTTTATTTTGGCGAAGTATGACTCAATGGCTTGGCGGTATGGGTGTAATTGTATTATCAATTGCTATTTTACCAATGCTGGGAATCGGAGGTATGCAGTTATTTGTTGCCGAAGTACCGGGTCCGACAAAAGATAAAATTCATCCCCGAGTAAGAGAAACTGCAAAACGTTTGTGGGGAATATATGTCCTCTTTACCATCGTAGAAGTTTTTCTTCTGCTATTAGGAGGAATGAATTTGTTTGATTCCGTTAATCATGCTTTGACAACAATGGCTACCGGGGGATTTTCAACTAAACAATCCAGTATTGCCGCTTACGATTCGCCATTTATACATTATGTAATGATTGTTTTTATGTTTATTGCCGGCACAAACTTTACACTTCACTACCATCTTCTTCATAGAAATTTTTCTGCAGTTAAAAAAAATGATGAATTTAAGTTTTACTTAAAATTGATCGGTACCGTAGTTACAATTGTTATTATCGGTTTATTATTGGCAGACTATGCCGGTATAGAAAAAACTTTTCGCGATGCTCTTTTTCAAGTAGTCTCAATTATTACAACTACCGGTTACGTTACATCCGATTATGAATTGTGGGGACCGTTTTTCCAGGTATTATTTTTCTTACTTCTATTTACCGGCGGAAGCGCCGGCTCAACCGGTGGTGGTATTAAAATGGTTCGTCATTACTTATTAATAAAAAATAGTATGATGGAACTTAAGAGGTTAATTCATCCTCGTGCTGTTATCCCGGTTAGATTAAATAAGTCTACCGTACCGAGCGATATAATTTCAAATGTATTGGCATTCTTCTTGTTCTACATTTTTATTTTTCTACTCGGAACGTTAATCATGTCTTTAATAGGAATGGATTTTATAAGTGCATTAGGTGCTTCGGCTACATCCATAGGCAACGTTGGTCCCGGTATTGGAACGGTTGGACCAACTATGAACTTTGCAAATGTTCCGGATATCGGTAAATGGATATTAACCTTTTTAATGCTGCTTGGAAGATTGGAATTATTTACCGTTCTTGTAATTTTTTCGTCTGCATTTTGGAAAAAATAAATGGATTTTCGATTGCCGGCTTGAACCTCAAAAATTTTCCTCAACATTGCTTATATTTAAACTCTTTTCCAAAAGGGTTATGCATACTTTAAGAATTATCATATTGTTATTAATATTTCACGTATTACTTACTGCTCAGGAAATCTATTTCTGTAACAGTCATACGGAATCAGGCAATCCTATTGATGCAAGAAATACATGGTCGATTAAACCGTGGGGCAGTTTTGTGTATATATTATTTGATAACGAAGGGAAACAATTCGAGACTCAGCTTAATTATATGTTCGTGGATAGATTTATTGATAATGAATATAAACCATTCGATAGTAAAGCGATTAATATAAAAGAAGGCGTAACCTGGTTTGCCTATAATTATAAATTTACTCAGCCGGGCAAATACCGGGTTTATTTTGTAAATCAGAATCAGAAAGAATTGATTTCCGGTACGGTTACAATACAAGTAGAAAGTGATTATTTACAAAGCCGGCAGAGAACAAACTCTCTTTATTACGATGAAACAAAAATAAAATTTTGTGAAAGGGTTATTGCCGGTAAACCAATCAACACATTCAGGGAAATGTCGCTTGGCGCTCTCGATAGCACCGTACATGTATATCTATTACATAAAGGAGAAATTCAAACCCCGTTATTTGTTGTCGACGTATGGGAAAAACCGGTACGTTCAATTGAGTACGATAAATTTGTTGAATCAAAAAAATATGCATTAAATCCTTCTTGGGATCATGCATTCTTTAAGTACACTTTTAAAAAACCCGGTTACTACAAATTCAATATCTATAATCAAAACGAAGTACTAATTACTACCGGTTACCTTGAAGTCGTCGATTAATTTTATTTTCTAATTATGAACGAAGAATTAAAAATAACATCGAATAAAGTCGTAAAAATTTTACTAATTATTGCCGGGTGGTTTTTCGTCTCTCTTGGAGTGATCGGAATATTTTTACCTGTAATGCCTACCACAATTTTCTTGATTATTGCAGCTGCTTGTTTTGCAAGAAGTTCCGAAAAATTTTATAACTGGTTAATTACCAATAAGTATCTCGGAAAGTTTATCAGAAATTACCGTGAACATAGGGGAATGCCTCTTAAAGCAAAAATTATTGCTATACTTATGTTGAATATTGCAATTGGTTATTCTGCAATATTTGCCGTTACATTGCTTTGGGTAAAAATATTATTGTTCGGAATTGCTATTGGTGTAACCATTTATCTCATATCTTTAAAAACAATTTCATCCGAAGCAATAAAAGAAGATTTCCAGGAAACCTAATAAATAAGTTTTCCTTTAGTAAGATGATTAAACCTAAGAGAAAGTAAAATAGCAACCGAAGCTAATCCAACCAAAAATCCCAACCAGATACCCACCGTACCGAAATCAAAAACGAAAGCAAGGAGATAACCTGCCGGCACACCGAGCATCCAATATGCTGCAAATGAAATTAATAATGGAATTTTCACATCTGTTAAACCACGCAAAATACCTATCGCGGTTGCCTGTAAACCATCAAACAACTGGAAAAGTGCCGCAACAACTAACAAGCTCGATGCAAGTTCAATTACATCTATTTCATTAACATATAAATATGGAAGGTGAGCACGGAACAATATAAATATAAAAGCAAAACAGAACATCAAACCGGCAGCCAGTAATAATGAACTGAAACCGGCGGTGCGTACTCCTTCTTTGCTTTTCTGACCCAATGCAGTACCAACTCTAATTGTTCCCGCTGCACTTATTCCCAGCACAATCATATAAGTTACAGATGCCAGATTAATTGCTATTTGATGTGCAGCCAAAGGAACGGCACCGATCCATCCAATCATTATTGCAGAAAATGAAAAAGCTCCGACTTCAAGAAAATATTGTAAACCGCTCGGAAGTCCAATGGCAATAACTTTCTTTATTACTTTCCGATTAATAGATTTATACTTTAGAGTTGGGTTATAGATTTTGTAGTTCGATGATGTTATGACATAATACATTAAAACCGCCGCCATCAAAGTTCTTGTTAAAAATGTTGAAATACCGGCTCCATACAAACCCATTGCTTCAAAACCCAGATTACCGAAAATTAAGCACCAGTTGCTAAACGCGTTAAAAAAATTTGCCAGTACAGCAATTATCATAGCAGGTTTAACAACACTTATCCCTTCTAAAAATTGACGGTAAACCTGGAAGACCAAAAATGGAATTACAGAAAAAGCTAAAACTTTCATATATGATTTGGCTTCAACAACAACTTCTTTCGGTTGATCCAAATATTGCAGAAAGTCGGCACCAAAATAAATTAAGAATAAAAGCAATATTGCAAAAACAACGTTGACTAAAAGAGCTTGCCTTAAAATCATTCCGCATTCATCATCGTTTTTAGCACCTTTTGAAATAGCAACTAAAGGAGTAATAGCCATTGTCATTCCAATTCCGAGAACGAGAATTAAAAAGAATAGACCATTTACTAAAGCTGCCGCAGCTAATGGAACTGTGCCAACTCTACCGACCATTAAGCTGTCTACTACCCCCATCATAATGTGACCTATTTGTCCAACCGAAACCGGGATGGCAAGTATTATAGTTTCTTTTATATGTGTTTTTATTGAAAGCATAATTTTTATTTAAAGCGTTCCAAATGTACTGAATTAAAATGTGTTATTAAATTTTCTGCTTTATATCTGAGTTAAAGTAGTGTATATGTTAAGTAATTTTGATAAATTATAAATTAACAAATTCATAAGACCGGAGAGTTATATGGGTATCCTTTCAAAAGGTCAAAAAAGTGCCGATAAGCTAATTCAAGAAAACGACGAGTTGAAGAATAAACTTCACACCGTTCTTGATAAATACAGCAGTATGGAAGAACTTGAGGAAAAGCTTGGTAAAGCCAGAAAGGAACTTGCCGAGATTAATCAGAAGGAAAAAGAATCAGACAGCATGCTTCAAACTCTTGAAGCACAAATTGGTGAAAGAAAAAATGAATTTGAGCTGCTACAAGATAATATTGCTTCGTTGGAAGAATTACGTGAGAGCCTTGAAAAATCCGTAAACGATTTGCAAGTTGAGAACAACCAGCTCGCTAAGAACAGAGATGAAAGTGAAGAAAAAAACAGTTGGTTAACCGAAGAAATTTCTAATAAGCAAAGTGAGTTAACCAGGTTAAACGAAGAAATACACAGGCAGCAGGATAAACAACAAAACTTATCACACGTAATTACCGAACTTGAACAGAGAATCTCCGGATTGCGCGAAGAAGAAAATCGAATTACTATAACCATAGAATCAAAAGAGGAAGAATATGCGCAGTTTGAGGCAACTTATCTTGAGCATAAAGAACAGAACGAGAGATATGAAAGTGAAATAGTTGAACTGCAGCAAAAAGTTGAAGAGTATAAACAACTTGAATCGGAACTTTCTAATAGAATTGAGGAACTAAAGAGTAAAGAAAACGAAAGATTGGATTCAATAAAAAAGATTGACGAAAGAATTTCTTCCTCGGAAGAAATAAAATCCAGCTTAGAGCATAGTCTTGCAGCATTAACAAAACAGCTTGTCGATAAAGATTCCCTATATAATGAGTATAATGAAAAACGTGAAGAATTTACAAAAGAGCTAAACGCAAAACAGATAGAGCTTAATTCAATAAAAGAAAGTATTTCTCTTCATAGAGAAGAACTGGAAAAACTTGAATCCGATATTCAAAACCTGAAAGAAAGAAAAAGCGTATTAGAAGAAGAAGCACGGCGTGCCGAAGTTATTAAAAATGAAATTAATGAAACAACTCTTGCAAGAAGGGAAGAAGAAGAAAAACTTACTCACTCACTTTCGAATCTTAAAAACAAATTGAGTGAGATCGAAAACCGGAAATTTGAAATTGAAGAAAACCAGCTCCAGGTAGAAAATAAATTTACAGAGGCGCTCCAGAAATTTACGGATGAAATTAAAGATGCCGGTAGTAAACTATCGAAACTAAAACAGCAGGTTCTTGACAAAGAGAAAGAACTTAGAGAAAAAGAAGAATTACTTTTGGATAAAACCGCACAAATCGCAGAGTACTCCGGTCTTAACAAAGTAATGCAAAAGGAAAGAACAACAACCGAACAATTTATTACATCACTTAAAACTCAGCAAAACGAACTCTTTGAAAATGTTGAAAGACTTAACAACAAAGAAAACAAAATTCGATTGGATATAAGCAGACTACGCTTAGAGAACGAAGCATTAAGTAAACAAAGAGATGATCTGGAAAAAAATCTTCAGCAATTGATTGAACAAATAAATAGAAATTACAGTGAAACAGAATCACGTAACTCTGCACTAACCGAAGAAATAAAAAGAAACGAGATAATTGCTGACGAACTTGACCAAAAAGTCGAATCAGCTAAACAAAATTTGCAGGAAATAAAAAGCGAAACGGCGAAAAAGGAAATTGAAAAAGAAGAATATGCAGCAAAAATTTCTCAACTAATTGCATTAGAAAAAAAGCTTCAAACAAAAATCTCAGCTTACGAACGACAGCTGAGTGATGATAGTGAGAATCCTTCTGATGATAAACAGTAGTACTAACTGATTTCATATTTATACACTACTGTATTAGTCTGAGATTAATAAATAATTTAATTTTCCTCCATTATTTAGATTTTTTTGAATTTTATTAACATTTTATTTGGTATTGAAATTGAATAATAATAGGACAGCTTCTCTATTATTGTTGTTTTTTCTAATTTATTAATTATTAATACTTTACAAGTATTGTCTGAAACAAAACATTAAAGAAGCGTACATAAATTATTTATTTACTTTTGATTTTTGTCTGATTACTTTTGCATAATCGCAATTAATCAAATAGAAGAAAAACACACGACTTAAAATGAAAAAAATAACTCTACTGTTTATTATTTGTATTATCCCCTTAATTTCGATTGCGCAATCAAATAATAATTATCTCAATAATCCTTTATATCAGAGACAACTTGAATTCTATAAAATATATAAACCGGTTAATCCCCGGATAGTAATGCTCGGCAATTCGCTAACTCACGGTGTAGATTGGAATAATTTATTAGGTAGAAATGATGTTGTTGAAATGGGGATAGTAAGCGATATCCTGTCGGGTTATTTTAATAGAATTCACTATGTAACCGAGCTCAAGCCCCAAATCTGTTTCATACTAGGCGGGCTTAACGATATTTATCAATGGATTCCGGTAGAAACTATTTTCGATGACTACGTAAAAGTAGTTGAAAGATTAAGAAGAAGCGGAATAACTGTTATCATTCAAAGTACACTTTATGCCGGTAGAGATTGGGGAAAAGATTGGCTCGCGGCAAATAACCCGGAAGCAAATGCCGCCGAAATTAATAAAGAAAGAAATACCCAAGTTGATAGATTAAATATGTTGTTACGCAACTATGCAGTAAAAAATAGTATTGAATACATTGACTTAAACACTTTGATGAGCAGAGGAAATTATCTTCGTTCCGAGATTACTTATGATGGTGTTCATCTTAATGCTGCCGGTTATAAAATATGGGGCAGGGAAGTCGAAAAGGTTTTGAAAAAAACAGGGATTTAAACAAAAGGAGTAGAAATGAAGAATAGAGCAAACGATATTTTAAAGATCCTGATTATATCGGTTATATTTTTATACGCATTTTCTTTCGTGCCGATCGATTATGAAATAATTGGATTAAAACTACATTCTGTCGATCTGTTTTCCGATTTGACAAAAGAATCGGAATCCGATGAAGAGTTTCAATACGATGAAGATTACTTTAAAATGGAAGATGATTTCTTCAAGACGGAAGATTCAACCGAATCTAATGACACAAGCGAAGATATAATTTTACTTGAAAATAATGTTAATCTTGCCGGTATAGGTTTGGCAAATTTATTGAAAGAATTGGATAATGATTTTTATTTCTTCGCTCCCGCAATGCAGGGAAAAGATGAACCGATAAGAGGAAATACCGCACAATTAAGAAAATTTTTTAACGAACTAAAAAACTCGAAATCGAAAATTGTAAGAATTGCTCATTACGGTGATTCTGCCATCGAGGGAGATTTAATAACAGCTGATCTTCGACAAGAATTTCAAAGAAAATACGGCGGTGAAGGTGTCGGATTTCTTGGTTTAACCTCACAAGACACTAAGTTTAGACAAACTACAACACAGAGATTTTCAAATAACTGGGAAACTGCCGCTATCTATTCTAACAATCCTAAAAATTTACCTGTAGGAATCAGCGGTGAAATATTTATTCCGGAAGGCAACAGTTGGGTTGAATTTGAAACAAACCGAAGATACAGAACGGTTAAAAGCTTCAATAGGTTTAGAATTTTTTACAGCCATGCAAAAGCATCAGATGTTAAATATACAATTGACGGAAGTCAGAACGGAACAATTAAACTCAGACCCGGTAATGGCATTCAAGAAGCTGTTGTTGAGGTTGGTAAAAATGCAACTAAACTTAGACTAGAATTCACCAAAGAACAAGCATATTTTTACGGTGCAAGTTTAGAGGGCGGCAATGGTGTTTATGTTGATAATCTTCCTCTTCGAGGTAATTCCGGTGTTGATATTAAAAATATTTCTGCCGGTGTATTAAAAGATTTTGCAAAATATTTAGATTATAACCTGATCATATTGGAATTCGGGTTAAATGCAGCCGGCTCAATTACTTCAAGATATGATTGGTATGAAAGAGAAATGGTCGGTGTTATTAAACATTTACAGTCCGCTTTTCCTAATGCCGGAATTATATTGATTAGTGCTCATGATAAAAGTGTTCGTAAAGGTTCACAATTTGTAACCGACCCTGCTGTTGTTACATTATTGAAATCGCAAATGAATATTGCTAAATCAGCAGATATAGCTTTTTGGAATATGTTTGAAGCTATGGGGGGGTTAAATTCAATGCCTACATGGGTTGATGCAAATCCACCGTTAGCCTTTAAAGATTATATACATTTTAACGGACAAGGTGCAGAGAAGATTGCAGGAATGTTATTTGATTCAATAATGGGTGCCGGAAAATAATGAGGTCTCTATTTATCCAATAACATCACAAGGTATCTGTTAATGGATCTAAATTCGTTTGCTCCTAATTTAATAGAGTTGATTAAATACAATCCTTTACAGCCGTTGTTGTTTAACAGCGGCTTCTTCCTTTTTTTCTTCTTATTTATACTGGTATTTTATAGATTTTTCTGGCATAACTACCGCGCAAAAGTTTTTTTCTTAACAACGATCTCGCTCTATTTCTACTACAAATCCAGCGGTGTTTTTTTTGTACTGATAATTCTCAGTTCAATAATTGATTTCATTGCAGGCAAGGTTATTTACAAAAACGAATCCCCTTACTTTCGAAAACTCTTTCTTGTAATTAGCCTCGTGATGAATTTAGGAATACTCGGGTATTTCAAATACACTAACTTTTTCTTAGACTCGTTTAACCAGTTAGGTGTCGGCAGCTTTGATATGCTTGATATTTTTCTGCCTGTCGGGGTATCGTTTTTTACTTTTCAATCTATGAGTTATACGATTGATATTTACAGAGGACAACTAAAACCGGAAAATAAATTCACCGATTTTCTTTTCTTTGTTTCGTTCTTTCCTCAATTAGTAGCCGGTCCAATTGTTCGTGCATCAGACTTTTTACCGCAGATAAAAAACGATGTTTATGTTTCGCGTGAAGATATTGGACGCGCACTTTTTTTAATTATAGCTGGACTACTTAAAAAAGCAGTTATTGCCGATTATATTAGTATTAACTTTGTCGATAGAGTATTTGAGTGGCCTACCCGCTTTACGGGTGTTGAAAATTTGCTTGCACTTTATGCATACACTATTCAACTCTATTGTGATTTTTCCGGTTATTCGGATATGGCAATTGGTTTAGCTTTACTTCTTGGTTTTAAACTTCCAATAAATTTCAATTCACCTTATAAAGCGGCATCAATTACCGAATTTTGGCAGAGATGGCATATTTCTCTATCATCTTGGTTGAGAGATTATTTATATATCGGATTAGGCGGTAACCGAAAAGGAAATATTAGAACATATGTAAATCTCATATTGACTATGCTGTTAGGCGGTTTGTGGCACGGTGCTTCATGGCGAATGGTTATATGGGGTTTAATACAAGGCACTGCTCTTGCCGTTGAAAGAAAACTTGGAATTAAAAAATGGACCGAGAGAAGCAAGTTGCATCGTTTTGTCGGATTTCTAATAACATTCAATCTGTTTACTTTCACCCTTCTCTTCTTCCGTGCTCAATCTCACGAGATATCATTACAAATGCTCTCGCAAATGTGGAATTATTTTAATCCGGAAGTTTTTATGCAATTTGTTGAAGGTTATCCGCTTGTATTTATTTTAATAATAATTGGTTATATAACTCACTTTACACCTCAGAGCTGGGAAGTTAGAACTCAAGAACTAATTACTAAACTTCCTTTAGTGGGTAAAGCATTACTAATTACAATTGTTATCTGGCTTGTTGCTCAATTTAAGTCGGCTGATATACAACCGTTTATCTACTTCCAATTCTAATTAAAGGAAGGGAGCTAATGTTTGAAAGTGATTTCTTTATAAATTTGGTAGAAATATTAAGTTACGATCCATTCAAACCACTTCTTTTCAACAGCGGCTTTTTTCTTTTCTTTTTTATTTTCATTTTAATCTTCTATAGATTTTTCTGGAGAAATTACCGTGCAAAAGTTTTCTTTTTAACGGTAATGTCGCTCTACTTTTATTATAAATCAAGCGGCTTATTCTTCTATCTTGTTGTACTTAGTTCAATTGTCGATTTTATTGCCGGGAAGTACATTCATTCAACTGAAGTACCGGCACGGAAAAAGCTTTTCTTAGTTTTAAGTATTCTAACAAACTTAGGAATACTAGGCTATTTTAAGTACACCAACTTTTTTATTAATACAATCAACAGCATGTTATCCGGAGGGATTGAATTTGTTGATATATTTCTTCCGGTTGGAGTATCGTTTTTTACTTTTCAATCTATGAGTTATACTATTGATATCTATAAAGGTAAGCTGGAACCGGAAAATAAATTTATAGATTTCCTATTCTTTGTATCGTTCTTTCCGCAGCTTGTTGCCGGGCCGATTGTAAGAGCAAAGGAATTTTTACCTCAAATTAAAAACGATGTATTTATTACAAAAGAAGAAATCGGGCGTGCCTTATTTTTAATTCTTGCCGGATTAATGAAAAAGGCAATAATAGCGGATTATATAAGTATCAACTTTATTGATCGCGTTTTTGAATGGCCTACCCGCTATACCGGAGCAGAAAACTTGATGGCTGTTTATGCATACCTTGTTCAGATATATTGTGACTTTTCAGGTTATTCGGATATGGCAATAGGTCTTGCGCTTTTACTTGGATTTAAATTGCCGTTAAATTTTAATGCTCCCTACAGAGCGAAAACAACAACAGAGTTTTGGCAGAGATGGCATATATCTCTTTCGTCTTGGCTAAGAGATTATCTTTACATTTCACTGGGTGGTAATAGAAAAGGAAAAGGAAGAACATATATTAATTTGATGTTAACTATGCTGTTAGGCGGATTGTGGCACGGGGCGTCCTGGCGGTTTGTCATATGGGGCGGTTGGCATGGTTTGGCACTTGCAGTTGAAAGAATATTTAATATTCCGGAATGGATATCAAAAAAGAACATTGTAGTAAAAATTGTTGGTGTTTTTATAACAATGCATGTATGGGCTGTCTCAATGATTTTTTTCCGTGCACAATCTTATGAAACAGGTTTCCAGATAATCAATCAGATAATACATTTTTTCCATTTTGAAGTCCTCTTTCAATTTATTGAAGGTTACACTTTAGTCTTTATTCTTATTATTATTGGCTACCTAACACATTATGTTCCTCAAAGGGTTGAAGATAAAGTTCAAGCATTTATTACAAATTTACCTCTGGTTGGAAAAGCATTTTTAATTACGTTTGTAATTTGGTTGGTTGCACAATTCAAAGCTGCTGATATTCAACCGTTTATTTATTTCCAATTTTAAAATCGATTAAATTTTGGCGGTATAATAAATTCTGCACTTTCTTAAATAATTCTTTATATGATTTTGATTTTATGTTATTTTTAACGGATACTATAATCTGAAATTATAATTTATTCTAACTTGATGGCAAATTCTCTTATTAATAGAAAAAAATTCTTTTACCTGTCTTTCATTTTGATGGGTTTGTTTTTTATTTTTTTACATAGTTCATCGGCTCAAACGCCTTCGGAAGTAAGAGAATTTAAGAATAGAGCTATTGAACATATGCAGGCAGGTAGATTTGGTGAAGCAATTGATCTTCTGAATAAATACATTTCTACAAATGCTCGCGAAGCCGAAGGATATAATTTAAGAGCTATTTGTTACGAAAACAGATCACAATATCAGAACGCAGTACTAGATTTTAGACGAGCAATCGCTCTTGAACCCCAAAACCAAGAATACAGAAACAATCTAAACCGGGTAATTGCGGTTTGGTATGAACAGCTTCGTAAGAAAATTGAAGGGCACCACAGAGAAATTGCTATCGATCCCAACAACCCGTTTAATTATCTCGAAATAGGGAAATCTTATAGATGGATGGAGATGTGGCCCGAAGCAGAGTTATGGTATGATGAATATCTGCTTCGCGATAACAATGCTTCTCCGGATGAGATAATTCGTTACACGGAAATTTTAGCAAAAACCGGAAGTATTCTAAAAGGAGAAAGAATTCTTAGGGAATTTGTTGGAAGATACCCGGATGACTGGCGCCTTTGGAGTCGTTTTGGATATTTTCTTATTTGGCTTGCTAGGTATAACGAGGCAAGACAAGCATTCGAAACAGCTTTGAGTTTTAAACCCTTCTTTAAAGAAGCTCAAGACGGATTGGATATTGCCCGCAGTGAAGCTTACGTTACACAAGAAGACCCGCGTGCATTTGAAAGAGTTTATCCTATCGATAGATATTATAGTCTGTTAAGAAGAAATCCTGCCGATGATGAAACTCGTTTCCGATTAGTCGAAGAACTTATTAAAGAAGAGCGTATTGAAGAAGCATATCAACAATTACAAAGACTAGCTGTAAGGCATCAAGGCGAAGAAAAATTTGAAGAGCTTTGGCTATATGTTACAAATTACCGAGATCAAAACTATCGCACAAAAGTTGAAGAGTTCCGTCAAAGGCTTGAAGCTGATCCCAATAATTTACAAGCAGTAAAAAGTTTGGCACAATACCATGAATATTTACAAGAATATGATCAAGCTTTGCAAGTGCTGGATAATTATTTTGCTCTAAATCCGGACGAGACAGATCAAACCTTAAGGTACCAGTATGCGCGTGTTAATGCATGGGCACGATACTTTGACCGTGCGATTAATATAATGGATAATTTGCTTGCCGATTATCCGAATAATTTAGATTATCAACTCTTTAGAGCACAGCTATCTATTTGGACAAGTCAAGATATTCAATTAGCCCGCGAGTATTTGGAGAATGTTCTTACTGCACGCCCTGAAAATGTTGATGCATTAATAGCGATGGGGTCATTAAAATTGATCGACAACGATTTTGATGCTGCTCAATCCTATGCAGACCAGGCACGAGAAGTTGATCCGAATAATAACGAGGTTATTAAGCTTGAACAAAATATTGAATTTCAAAAACTCCGCTATGAAGAAGAATTACTCTTTAGAATTTTAAATGAAGGTAGAGAATTAGTTCTTGATGGTGATTGTGAAGGCGCACTCCATTATTACGAGGACTATCTTAACCAAGCTGAACCTAATAATATTATACTAAAAGAATACGGCGATGTTCTTTTTTGTGCAGGCAGGTTGCAAGAAGCGAGAAACGCTTATGATCGGGCTGCTTCGGATGGCTATTATTATGAAGCATCTTTGCAACGTGCCAAAGTTGCTTATGCACTCGATGATACCACAGGTGCAATCAGAATGTTTAAAGAATTGGTACATGAAGAACCTTACGAATTTGAACCGAGACTATATCTTGGTGATTCATATGCAAAAGCAAAACTATTTGATAGTGCCAGAGCACAATATGATTCGCTTTTAACTTGGGATGATCTTGACTCCACTGAAATTGCTATGATTGAACTGCGTAAAGGATATCTTCCTGTTACAGGTTTAGCTGCTATCTTTGAAACTTTTCCAAATTATATTGGTTTAGCCCCGCAAGCTTCATTTTACTCGGATAATCTGAGTTTTAGATTTTGGAATATGGGAGCCCGGATGGAGCTTGGTTTTACATACTGGTTAACTTTTGGAGTATCTTATTTTAAAACCCAAATGAATGCTAACGCAGCAAGTTTGAATGAAGATGTTTTGGCGGCATATCCATTTACAGGCGATAAAACTTTTACAACTTTTAAAGGGCACCTTTACCTTCGATTTATTGACAATGTAACTATCGGAGCAGGGTTTGGAAAAGTTAACGTTGACGGGTTTCAAACTCGTGACGAATCCGACGCATTTATAAATTTTGAAAAGAAAGATACCATCGCAGTTAATTTCCAATACTTAAATACCGATGCGGCGCTTGTTCTTTATTCACCTTATTTAATCGACAACCGTTTATATACAACTTATTACAGAATAGGCGGCTATTATAACCATAGAAATGGATTTCATTTCTCAGGGTATTTTTCTTATTTAACCGTTACCGATGGTAATGAAGGAAATGATTTGCAGCTTCGTATAGGAAGAAGATTCTTGCCTGAAGTGATTGCCGGATACGAATACTTCTATTCAAATTATAAGTATGATGCCGACCTATATTATTCACCGAATAATTTTGAATCACATAGTTTGTTTATTGATTCCTGGTTGGAAAAGAAAAAACATCTTGAAGTTAAACTCGGCGGCAAAATAGGTTTTGTTCCGGCAAGCAATTTCCTTTTACTCGCTGCAAATCTTGATATAAATTATAGAATAGCCGAAAGGTTAACAATGCAGGCTAGATTAAACCTTGGAAGTACTTCGCGCGATAATGCCAGCTATAAATATATTCAAGGACAAATCTCTGCTTATTGGACTATTTATTAATTCCCGTCTAAAATTTTATGAAAAAAATTTTTCTATCATTTATCTGCTTTCAGATAATAGTCTTTTCACAACAAGTTGAATTATACGGTATTGCTCAACCCGGCAATGCATTAATTGGGAAAGCAGAGAACCTTGCACAAGTAATGTTGAACGATAAGATTCTGCAATTTGATAAAGAAGGTGTCTTTACTTTTGGATTTGATAGAGATGCAAAAGGAATCCATCTATTAAAAATTAAATACACAAACGGCAAATCCGAAATAAAGAAATTCGACCTGCCCAATAGAGAATATGATATCCAAAAGATTACAAGTACAAAGCAGCAATTTACCGGTCCCCCGAAAGAAGAACTGCCAAGAATTGAACGTGAAAGAGAAATAATGAGAAAAGCTCGAAGCAGAATAGGAATTATTGATACTGCATATTTTGCTTCAGGATTTATGTTACCGATAGAGAATGCAAAAATAACCGGCGTATTCGGGAGTCAAAGAATAATCAACGAAACTCCTCAAAACATTCACAACGGATTGGATTACGCTGCTCCAATTGGTACAGATGTTTTTTCGATGGCTGATGGTATAGTCCAACTTGCCGGTGATAATTTTTACTACAACGGTAATTTTGTTTTAATTGATCACGGGCAAGGACTCTCCAGCATTTACCTTCACTTAAATAAATTATCTGTTACTACAGGCGAGTATGTCACAAAGGGTCAAAAAATCGGTGAGGTTGGAACAACAGGAAGATCAACCGGACCACATCTACATTGGGGCGTCAACTGGTTTAATAGTAAAATCGATCCGCATTCTTTAATTGGTATTGGATTTTGAAAGTGTAACAAATTAAAAGATTGCAAAAATGAATATGCGTAAGTCGAGTATTTCATTTCGGGTTAATTAAATCCTTGGCTAACCGTTTACTCCATTATCCTCTTGAAATTCACAGATATTTAAAAAAGATTATATTTGTAATTAATTGCTTTTATAAAACTATATGAAGAATGAGTTAACTATGAAAACGACATATATATCCCGGGTACATTTAATAGCGCTTTATATTCTTCTGGCTGTATCAATATTGTTCTTATTTAGCTTTTACATACATGTTGAAGAAGCAAAAACCGGTATCATCCAATCAACGCCGCAAAGTTTGCAAATAGTTGTACCGCCGATTCCCGAAAGAGTAGAAATATTCGGTGAAGAGGTTCCCTTGCTTGATATTGATGTGAGAGAAAGATTAGAACGCGAAATTATTGTTAATACTTATTGGCATTCAAATACTATATTAATGCTGAAGCGTGCTAAGCGATGGTTCCCGGTGATTGAACCGACTCTCGCAAAGAATAAAATTCCAGACGATTTTAAATATATTTCTGTAATTGAAAGTAATTTAGATAATCTTGTTTCTCCTGCCGGTGCTTCCGGGTTTTGGCAATTTATGAAAGGTACTTCACCCAAATATAAACTTGAAATCAATGAGAGTATTGATGAAAGATATCATCTTGAAAAAGCAACTCAAGCTGCTTGTGATTATCTTAACGAAGCTTATGCTAAATTCGGAAGCTGGGCTACGGCAGCAGCAAGTTATAATATGGGTATCTCAGGTGTTGAAAGACAAATCGATAGACAAAAAACAAAAAACTATTATAACTTTACATTGAACGAAGAAACATCCCGTTATTTATTCAGAGCAATTGCGCTTAAACTGATTCTTACCAACCCTGCACAATATGGATTTTTTATTGAAGAGTATGAAAAATATGATCCTTATAAAACTTATGAAATAGAAGTTAGATCGGATATAAATGACCTTGCTCTATGGGCAATTGATAAACAAATAAATTACAAGTGGCTCAAAAAATTAAATCCTTGGCTGCGTGATAATAAACTCAAAGTACCGGCTGGTAAATCTTATAAAATTAAACTCCCGGTTCCGGGTTCAATTTATATAATACCGGATTAATAAAGAGAGCAGATGGAATTTAAATTTCTCAACGACGTTATTATAATATTTGCGCTTTCAATCGTAATCTTGTTGATTTTCCATAGACTGAAGCTTCCAATAATAATTGGTTTTTTAATTACAGGTATATTCACAGGCCCGTTTGGATTTGGGCTGGTTGACTCTGTTCATCAAGTTGAAGTACTTGCCGAAATCGGTATTCTTCTTCTTCTTTTTACTATCGGTATTGAATTTTCGTTTAAAGAAATGCTTCAACTAAAAAGATCTGTTCTAATCGGCGGCTCACTTCAAGTAGTTTTTACTACAATTATAATTGCTGTTATATCATATTCAATTGTACCAGATATAAACGAAGCGATATTTATCGGATTTTTAGTTGCATTGAGTTCAACTGCAATACTACTTAAGTCATACAGCGAAAAAGGCGAAATAGAAACCCCTCACGGTAAAATTCTTTTATCGATACTCATCTTTCAAGATATAATTGTAGTCCCGATGATTTTAATCACCCCTATCCTTGCCGGTATTGAAGGTGATTTTGGTACTGAGATGTTGATGCTGTTTTTGAAAATAGTTGGTGTTCTTATTCTTGTACTGTTCGGTACTAAATATATTGTCCCGTTTTTACTTCATATCGTAACAAAAACAAAAAGTCGGGAATTGTTTCTATTTACAATTATAGTAATCTGTTTTGGTGTTGTTTGGTTTACCGGCGAACTTGGTCTTTCTTTGGCACTTGGTGCATTTTTAGCAGGATTAATTATTTCAGAGTCCGAATATAGCCATCAAGCATTAAGCAACATTATGCCTTTTCGCGATGCATTCTCAAGTTTGTTTTTTGTTTCGATCGGTATGCTTCTCGATATAAAATTCTTATATGAAAATATAGGAACTGCATTACTTCTAACAGGAATTGTTTTACTGGTAAAATCTTTTACCGGGGTCACAGCAATTAAATTTTTACAGCTTCCCTGGCGTATATCAATAATTGCCGGATTAGCATTGGCTCAAGTCGGAGAGTTTTCTTTCATACTTGCCAAAACCGGTTTATCGGTTGGATTCTTAAGTGATAATTTTTATCAAAACTTTTTAGCGGTTTCAATTCTTACAATGTCATTAACCCCGGTGTTGTTGAAAGTATCACCTGTTCTTGGTAACAAGATAGCCGCAGTTTTAAGGGAAACTAAAAATGCTGGTGATGAAGGAAAAGATAGACATCTTGAAGACCATTTAATTATTGTAGGTTTCGGAATTAACGGAAGAAACCTTGCGCGAGCAGCAACAAGTGCTAAAATTCCTTTTGTTGTTCTGGATGTAAATCCCGATACGGTTAAAGAAGAAAAAGAGAAAGGAACTAATATCATTTTCGGTGATGCTGTTTATCCTGAAATACTTCATCAAGCAAATATTGAAAAAGCAAGAATAGTAGTGATTGCTATTAACGATCCTACGGCTGTACAAAGAACGGTTGCACTGGTTAAATCCGAAAATTCAAATGTATATGTAATTGTAAGAACACGCCACGTTAAAGAAGTAGAAACTCTAATAGAGCTTGGAGCAGATGAGGTTATACCTGAAGAATTCGAAACTTCCATTGAAATATTTTCAAGAGTACTTGCCAAATATTTAATACCGCGTAATCAAATTGAAAAATTTGTAAATGAAATTCGCGCTGATAGTTATGAAATGTTCCGTTCAATACCCAAAGATGTTTCACCGATTCCTTATCTTCCATTGAACTTTCCCGATCTTGAAATCTGCAGCTTTATTATTAATGATGATTCTTTGTTCGCTGATAAATCCTTATCTGAATTAGATCTTCGCAATAAATACGGCTTTTCAATCTTGGCAATTAAGAGGAACAGTGAAGTTATTGCAAATCCGACGGCAGTAACCGTCCTTAAATCCGGCGATCTAATTTTTGTATTAACAGAGCACGACAAAATCTCAGAGCTTTCCAAGCTCTTTAAAGAACAATAATAATTATGAGCGAAAAGAAAAAATTTCAAAAAGGATTGTTGATTGCATTTTCATTATTAATTATCATTTGGCTCGTAAAGATTTTTGAAATTAGTTCCGGGATAAGTTTTGTTCATTTTGGTGTTTTACCGAGAAATATTTCGAAATTAATCGGAATCTTCTTATTCCCGTTTATTCACTCAGGTTTCGAACATCTTATTTCTAATTCATTCCCAATATTGCTTTTAGTTACTGCGATTTTTTACTTTTATCCAACCTCATCTCTCAAAGTATTGATAATAATATATATTTTATCGGGCACGCTGCTCTGGATTATTGGAAGAGAATCTTATCATATCGGCGCAAGTGCGGTTGTATACGGTTTGGTAACATTTGTTTTTTTCAGCGGCATTCTTAGATGGGATAGAAGATCAATCGTACTTTCTTTATTAGTAACATTTTTATACGGTGGTTTTACATGGGGCGTTCTTCCGTTTGACGAAAGTGTTTCGTGGGAAGGACATCTTTCAGGTGCTTTAGTAGGATTGCTATGTGCAATTATATTTCGTAAATATGATCCGTACGAAAAATTTGCCTCGATGGAGGATGAAGATGAAGAACTTGAAAATTTTGAAAGCTGATCCAATTTGGAATGGGATTTTATTTTTAATAGTTGTAACTATTTTTACCGCTTGTACCTCCGAAACAAAAATTAGAATGGCTGCTTACCCGGAACTTTTCGACGGGAAGTATGACAGCGAATTCCCTTCCCGGAACAGCTCGGAACAATTAGAAGAAATAGCGAACTCAATTAGACTTGTTAATAGCATTGCTTTTTACAGAACTTATAATTTTTCTTTAGATGACAGTATAACCACAGTGTCTATTTCAAACGGTGATTTTAAGAAATTCTTGTCAACCTCAACAACATTCGAAGAAACCGCTTCCGGAACCGGAACACTAATCTATAACAATAACAATACATTAGCGATTTTAACTTGTGCTCATGTGATTAATTTCCCGGACTCGATAAAAACATTTTATTTAACGAATGAGGGGAAAAGATCGCCATACCTAAAAGGTTTTTCGGTAATTGTAAAACAAGATATATATGTAGTCCCTTCTTATGAAGAGGGTAACTTTGAAGTAATACTTCAAGACAAAGAACTTGATGCGGCTATTTTAAAAAAGAAAATAACCGGCGAACCAAAAATAAAGCACAAAGTTTTTAATATGCCGCTTGGTAACGCCGCCGAATTGAATTGGGGTACATTCGTTTATGTGTTCGGATTTCCGGCAAATTATAAAATGATTTCAAAAGCAATTGTATCCAGTCCAAACTATGATAAAAAATCATCATTTATAATTGATGCGGTTTCAAACCAAGGATTAAGCGGCGGAATTGTTCTGGCTATAAGAGACGGTGTACCGAATTTTGAGTTGGTCGGTATGGTTCTTTCCGCACCTGCGGCTTATGAATATGTGTTGAGACCGCATAAAGACAGCGAAGTTGTAATCGGTTCCGAATATAAAGGAGCACTTATACCTGATGCTCAGAGAAATATTAAATACGGTATCACAAAAGTTCTCTCTATTGAAGCGATACTTTCGTTTATTGAAAAGAATAAAACTCTTTTGCAAAAAAATGATATTTATTCTGGGCTGTTGTTTAAATAGAAAAGTATATACAAATCATATATGTCCTAAATAATTATTTATAATAAAAATTGCTTGTGCAAGTTTAATAAAAAAGTGATTTTTTGAAAAAGACAAAACAACTCAACAATAATATTTCGGAATAAATACAATATGTATTTTTTTCTAGCTTAGAAAAATTATTTTGGACAGCACTGATACAAATATATTTTTATGCTATCATTTTTTGTTATCTCAAAGAAAAATCACATCTTTGTCTTTCATTATTAAAAACAACTGAGCGGCAATGGATATATCAAAATACAAACACATCATCTGGGATTGGAACGGAACAATTCTTAATGATCTTGATATGTGTGTTAAAATTATTAACGAACTTCTCGAACAACATAAAATGAGTACAATAACGACCGAACAATATAAGGATGTATTTACAATACCGGTTGAAAATTATTACAAAGCAATCGGCTTTGATTTCGATAAAAAGAGCTTTGCCGTAATCGGTAAAGAATGGATGGACGAATATGAAAGAAGAAAGTATGATTATGCGGAAATTCATCCCGATGCAAAAGAAATAATAAGCAAAATTCATCAAAACGGGCAAAGTCAGTCAATTCTTTCTGCATATATGCAGCATACTTTGGAAGAACTTGTAGATCACTATAACCTTTCAGATTATTTCGATTATCTTGTAGGAGCCGGCGATATTTATGCATACGGTAAAGTTGAACAGGGTAAAATGCTCATGCAAAAATTAGGTCTGCAAAAAGGTGAATCCATTTTAATCGGTGATACAATACACGATTATGAAGTAGCGCAAGAAATTGGAGCAGATTGTTTGCTGACAGCCGAAGGTCATCAAACATACGAAAGATTAGCTTCAACCGGCTGCAAAGTTATCCATTCATTAAAAGAACTTGTTAACAGGAAATAATTCATTTAATTCTACTGAAGTAAATTTTGTTGAATTTATACATCTAACTTTATTACAATAGTTTTGGAAATTTCCTTCTTTTGAATAATCAACAGGTATTAATTGCTATCCATAGATTTACTTTTATTAATTGGTGCAGCGCTTATACTGATAAGTATATTGCTCGCAAAGTTATCCCATAATATCGGTATACCGACAATGCTGCTGTTTATAGGGGTAGGAATTCTTGCCGGTTCGGAAGGTTTAGGAGGAATTTATTTTGACGATGCCGGTCTTGCTCAGTCAATTGGTATAATTGCTTTAGTGTTCATTTTGTTTTCCGGTGGTCTTGAAACAAATTGGAGTGAATCCAAAAAAGTTTCCTTACCTTCCTTCTTTTTAGCTTCAATCGGTGTGTTAATTACTGCAGTCATTATCGGTCTATTTGTTATGTGGTTGTTTGATACATCATTTTTATGGGGTCTACTTTTCGGTTCAATAATTTCTTCAACCGATGCCTCCGCCGTTTTTTCAATTCTGCGAACCGGCAACATTTCATTAAAGGGAAAAATAAAACCTCTGCTCGAACTTGAATCGGGGAGTAACGATCCTATGGCTGTTTTCTTAACAATAGGGACAATAGAATTATTGCTTTCACCCGAGAAAACAGTTCTAAGTTTAATATCATTATTTCTGCTCCAAATTGGTTTGGGCGGTGTTATTGGTTTCGGCGGCGGTAGATTAATGGCATACTTAGTAAACAAATTAAATTTTTTCTATGAAGGTATATATCCGATTTTTGCATTGTCGGTCGCACTTTTAATATACTCTTCCACTGCTGTATTAGGCGGAAGCGGATTTCTTGCCATCTATATTGCAGGTGTTGTTTTAGGTAATTGTCAATTTGTACATAAAAGATCTTTAATTAGATTTTTTGACGGCTTGGCAGTATTAAGCCAGATCACTATGTTCTTAACGTTAGGTTTGCTTCTCTTTCCATCAGTATTGTTGGACTATATAGGTTTGGGTTTTCTTTTAAGCGGTGTTCTTATGTTTATTGCCAGACCATTAAGTGTATTGATTACACTGATTCCTTTCAAGTTCCAAATTAAAGAAAAGATTTTCGCCTCTTGGGTTGGATTAAGAGGCGCTGTCCCGATTATCCTTGCGACATTTCCTCTTATTATGGGAATTGAAAACTCACATCTAATATTCAATCTCGTATTTTTTATTGTGTTAACTTCGGCATTATTTCAAGGGTGGTCAATTAATTTTATTGCAAAATTATTGAATCTTGCCGCACCCCTCGAGAAAAAAAGGAACCTGCCGATTGAATTTACATCTTCGGTAAAAGATGATACGGAGCTTATTGAGATCGTAGTACCTTATAATTCTAAAGTAGTTGGTCAGCAGATTGTTGACTTAAATTTTCCTGAAGACAGCAGAATAATATTGGTAACGCGGGATGAAAGAAATATTGTCCCAAGCGGACAGACAACTCTTGAAGAAGGGGATATTCTTTCTATGCTAATTAACATTAAGAATATAGATTCTATCAAGCAAATATTTTCTTAATTCATATCCAACACTATCTAGTCAATTTACTCACAGTATAGAAAATTTTCATTTTTTGTTGATTTTTCTTGTCGTTTTAAAGAATTTTGTCTTGGGCAGTTGTTTGAAAATTTTGTGGCTTTCAAAAAATAAGTAAAGACACGGTTTTATCATCTGCCAAATTTTGTTTATAAATTATCGGAGGTTTTTCAAATGGCAGAGCGCGAAACCGGTACCGTTAAATGGTTCAACGCATCAAAAGGATTCGGATTCATTACCCGCGAAAGCGGTGACGAAATTTTTGTTCACTTCAGTGCAATTCAATCAGATGGTTATAAGAAATTGGCGGAAGGACAAAAAGTTGAGTTTACCGTTGTTGAAGCAGATAAAGGACCGCAAGCTCAAGAAGTTGTTGTCGTAGAGGGCTAACACAGATATCCAACTTAACTAAGCGGCATTAAAAGTGCCGCTTATTTTTTAAAGGAATATTAAAATGAAAAAACCACTCCTCACCGATTTCCCTGAATATTATAGAAGATACATCGAAAAGGTTATCGATAAAGATATACTTAATTACTTTGCCGAACAGAAAATTTACGTAGTTGATTTTTTTGCTTCTATCGACGAAGAAAAATCAAAATATAGATACGCCGAAAATAAATGGAGTATAAAACAAATCTTGGGACATTTGTGTGACTCGGAAAGAATATTTATAACACGCGCTTTAAAATTTGCAAGAAACGAAAAGCAATCGCTTCCCGGTTTTGATGAAATCGAGTATGCTGATTCGGCAAATTTTGATGAGCTTCCTTTAGAAATCCTGGTTGATGACTTTAAAAAAATGAGAGATTCTCACATCTCACTCTTTAAGACATTTAACGATGAAATTTTGGATAGAAAAGGAATTGCTAACAATACGGAATATTCTGTTTCGTCTGTTTTATATATTATGGCGGGGCACGTGGATCATCATATCAATGTTATTAGAGAAAGATATCTCTAACAAGTTATAAGAAAAGCAGTCGTGTAATCATAAATCCAAGTCTTAAATCACCGTCATCGAAAGATTTATCGGCTCCCGATAAGAATTGTGTTTGATTTAAATCAGTACTGTTGCTTAAGAATATTTTAAAGAAATGTCCCCCCGTTTCAATTTCCAAGCCAAAACTCATAGGGTTATGGTAATCCCGCCATCCTGTAACGGTTGGGTTGTATTCCCAAACAATACTGAAAACTTCACTTAAATAAAATTGCAAATAAGTTCCGAGTGTAAAACTATATTGATTTTCTTTACAAGCCGGATGACTGTTGTGGAGATAGGACGGAACAACTCCCAAACCGAGTTTTTTATCATACATAGTATTAAAAACTAACTGAGCAAAAAATTGAAACGCTTTTGAATCGGACGATTCAATAACCGGGTGATCAGAATTCCATGCCGTACCTCCGTTAAAAGTCAACATGAATGGAAAAAGTTCGTTGTCGTTTTCATATAATTTTTGTTTAATGGAAAGCTCATAATTATCATATAGATTAGATCGTCCCAGCGAAATTTGTGTAGAGGAAGTTATACCGTAACTTAATGCCAACCTGTTGATAACGGGTCCATCCAACCCCCAAAAATCTTTGCTGCCGCTTTTTATTGTAGGTATGAATCTATGTGATATTTCAATTTCCAATTCTCTTGAACCGATTGTTTCGGCAGTCGGTAAATTAACCGCATAGGTGGAGTGAAATAACTCTACGGGAAGTTGTACCTCGCCCCGCTCTCTTTCCCAATTAACTTGAGCGGAAGTTGATAATGTTATAAGGAAAACAATATTCCAGTAAAATTTTTTCATGCTATTCCTCTTCTTGGGTAATACTTTCAAGATAAAATTTAAGCTGAAGCTGCATTACTTCATCTATCTTCATAAACATTAATTGAGGTATATCTATATTATAATCGACAAGAGAAATGGGAAATTCTGTTTCTATAAAAAATCCGGAATCAATTTTTCTAATCGATCCATTTATAGTAATTTCATTTGTAACACCATGAATAAACATAGTACCTTTCACTTCTGCACTGTATTCATCTTCTAAAACTTTTTCAAGTTTACCAATTTTTCCTTGGAAAAATGCGAATCGGTATTTATTTGTCTCAAGATAGTTATCGCGCATGTGCCTGTTTCGTAATCCAATACCCGTATCGAGTGTAGTTAAATCCACTTCAAAATAAATTTGATTATCAGTAAGATCATCAAGTGACTGTAAATACATATAACCGTCAATATAGTTTGTTACCCCTTCAAAATTTTCAAGCGGCGCATCCGAAATAAACTTAACGAGGTTATCCTCGGATTTATTTACATGATATTCTTGTGCGATAATAATCGAACTAAGTAATATCATTGCTGATAAAAAGCGTTTCATAACTTCACCTAATTATTAATTGCACCGTTGTCTATCCACATAGCTACTGAATCAATAATCGAATCACTCAATTTCCCGGTTGGGGGCATTTGTGATAATTCACCTTTCAATACTTTTATTAACAAACTGTTTTCACTGTCCCCCGGCTTAACTCTTAAGAATTGCGAAAAGATTGAACCTTGTTGGTTAACTAATGCCGAGTAAGAGTTTCCCGGGGTTAGTAATAAATTAGCTTGAGTTGCATTGCTTCCATGACAGCCCGATAGCGCGCATGTAGTATCAAAGAGTTTTGTTTGAATTCCGCTAAATGTGTTTAATTTTACATCCGATTCAACCGGGTTGCATTCATCGCATTCGGAAACAATATGGTCGGCACAACCTACTATAAAAAATAATAAACATATAACAGATAAAATGTATTTGGAATGCAGCATCATGGATTCCTTTGTTAGAATCATTATTACTATCTATTAAAATATAAATTTTATCGAATATATCAAGACATTATGTCGGTTTATGTGGGTGGGTAAAATAATTGTGGATAAATAGATATAATGAAGAATAGTTATAATCTGTTGAGAATAATTTTGTTCTATGAATTCTTCATCCGGTTAGATTTTTACAACAACTATCCAATGCATTTGTTTACATGTTCCCAAACTTCTTTCACATGCTTCTCGGTTGTTCGTAATCCCGAGATAACAATTCTTATCGTAAACTTATGGTTTAATTTTGTGTGAGTTAAAAAGAACTCACCACTTTCATTTATTTTTTCGAGGAGTCTTTCATTAAAGTTATTCAACTCTGCTTCCGATTGAACATGTTTTGGAACAGCACGAAAACAAATTGTGCTTAAATTTACCGGAGCAATTAATTCAATAATATCGGATTCATTCACCCAGCTTTCAACAAGTTTAGTTAATCGTAAATGTTCACGAATAATTTTCTGTAAACCTTCCACACCGAAGTAACGTATTAAAAACCATAACTTAAGAGAGCGAAATCTACGACCGAGTTGAAGTCCGTAATCCATATGATTCTTTGCTTTTGTATCATGCTCAGTTTTTAAGTATTCTGCTGTAAGACTAAATGTTTTTTTTAGTATTTCAGGATGTCTTGTAAAAAATGCGGAAACATCAATCGGAACGAACATCCATTTATGCGGATTGAAATAAAATGAGTCGGCTTCTTCACATCCATTTAATATATATCGCATTTCTGGTAATATCGCTGCTGATCCGGCATGTGCAGCATCAACATGAAGCCATAGATTCTCTTCTTTACAAATTTTGACAATCTCCGGTATCGGATCAATAGCAGTTGAAGAAGTTGTGCCGACGGTACCAACAACACAAAACGGAAGCCATCCGTTTTTTCTATCTTCATCAATTGCTTTTTTTAATTCGGTAGGTATCATTTTAAATTCGTAATCAACAGAAATTTTTCGTACACCCTCGACACCAATCCCTAAAGTTAAAGCAGCTTTTTCAACAGATGAGTGTGCGTGTTCGGACTGATACAATCTTAATTTTTTACCATTCTTATCTCCCATCATTCCTTTAACACGAAATTGATTTCCTTTAACAGCTTCTTTAGCCATTGCAATTCCATGTAAAGTTGAAGCCGAACCGCCGTCGTAAATTATTCCCCAAAAATTTTCGGGAAGACCGATCATTTGTCTAAGCCAATCCATCATTACTTCTTCCAACTCTGTTGATGCCGGTGAAGATTTCCAAACCATTCCGTTAATATTAAACGCAGCGGAAAGTAATTCAGCTAATACACCAGGTCCGCTCGCAGTTGAATTGAAATACGCCATAAACTTCGGGTGATTCCAATGTGTCATCCCCGGCATTATTATCTTGTCGATGTCGGCAAAAATTTCTTTCATACTTTCATGATTTGAAGGAGGGGATTTCGGTAATTTTAATTTAATATCACCGGGATTAATTTTTGCGAGAACCGGGAATTTTTCAATATTCTTAAAATAATCGGCAATCCAATCAATTAATTCATACCCGTATTTACGGAATTCTTCCGGCGACATATCAACATTGTTAGACATAAAAATTACTCAATGCTTGTTAACCAATTTATAATTACTCTTGTTAATTCAATTCTCTTATCTGAAAACGAATGCCCGGTTGAAATAATTATATCATCTAATTTAGTACCAGCAGTTTTTAAAACTTTTACAAGGGGACTATGATGAAGTTCAACCGGGGCAAGCTGGTCATATTTAGCGGCTATTAATAATAAATTATTCTTTGATAAGCTTTCGACTTTATTTACTAAATTCCATTGTTTGTGATTAGAAATCATCTCTTCAAGAAGAGTTTGGGCGGATGTTCCTTTAATTAACTCAACGGAATCTTTCATTCTTTCGAGTGAAATTAATTTTATTTCTTCATTTCCTTTTACGAAATCAGCCCAAAGTCCCAAATTAAATCCCGCAAAAGAACAAGCATGATTAATAGAACTATGTTCCGCAATTTTCATTAATGATATAAAGCCCCCCATACTATGCCCGACTAAAATTATTCTTTCTGGATCACAACGATATAATTCCTTAACCACTTCTTTGCGAAAATGATTGATAATAGTTTCAGTATCATCCATCGAATTCTGCCATGAATAATTGCCTTCACTTCCCCAAGAACCTCTATAATGAAATTGCACAACATTAAAACCTGCTCTTCTAATTGCATGAGCAATATCCATATTTGTTTCATTACCTGGGAAGCCACTTAGCATTATAACAGTAGGATGAATCGGTTCGCCTGATGCAATTAATACCGAGCCTAACAGTTTACTTCCATGTGAATCAATAGTAAATGTTCTTGTGGTTGGAAGAAATTTTCCATCCCCTTCCGGCAGGTCTTGTGTAACAGGATCAAAGTTAAGTTTCATTTTTTCTCCTTTTCCAAAACTGCATCAAATTCTATTTCTATTAAAAATTTCGGATCGATAAGTTTGCTCACCTCAACCATTGTTGTTGCCGGTTTTATTGAATGAAAATATTCTCCGTGAGCTCTGCCGATTTCTTCCCATTTAGAAATGTCGGTTACAAACATTCTTGTACGAACAACATTATCTAAATCTGCACCGACTTGATTCAAAATATTTTTTATCTTCTTAATAATAAATTTGGTTTGTTCATATACATTGTTTTCGCCAACAACATTTCCGTTTTCATCAACAGCAACTGTACCTGTAATAAATATTTGGTTATCAATTTTTACAAGTCGTGAGTAACCTACAATGTTTTCCCATTTTGTACCGGTTGATATGTTTATTCTATTCTTCATTTTTACTGCTTTGTTCTGGACACAAAAATAAACAATTACTTAAGAATAACGAACCACTACAGGAATGTGGGGATTGTTCCAATCATTTACTATTTTTGCTAATTCGATTATTGGAGATATAATATTTATGCGTTTATCAAAATCCTTTGTACCAACATTAAAAGAAGTACCTGCAGATGCAGTTATTCCAAGTCACATTTTAATGGTAAGAGCCGGATTGGTTAGAATGTTATCCGCCGGAATTTATTCTTTTCTGCCGGTCGGTTATAAAATGATTAAAAAGATTTCCGATATAATAAGAGAAGAAATGGATGCAATCGGCGCACAGGAATTTCATCTGCCTGCACTTAACCCGAAAGAAATTTGGGAAGAAACCGGAAGAGTCGAGGCTTTCGGTGATACTATGTTCCATATAAAAAATCGTGAATATGTTTTAGCGCCGACACACGAAGAGATAATGACTTTTCATGCAAAAGGTGTTGTCAAATCATATAAAGATTTACCGCAAATTTGGTATCAGATTCAAACTAAATTTAGAAACGAACCTCGCCCTAGAAGCGGTGTTATCCGGGGAAGACAGTTTTTAATGAAGGATGCATATTCTTTTGATGTTTCATATGAAGCACTTGATAAATCTTATGAACTGCACGATCAAGCTTACAGAAAAATATTTGATAGATGCGGATTGAAGTATTTTGTTGTCGGTGCATCTTCCGGTGCTATGGGCGGAAGTAAATCCGAAGAGTTTATGGTTAAATCCGATGCCGGTGAAGATACGATTGTTTATTGTAAAAAATGCGGTTACGCTGCAAATGTTGAAGTTGCCGAATCAATTATCGATCCTGTAACACGTCATAAAGAGAGTAAACAAGTTGAAAAGATAAGTACACCGGATATTAAATCAATTGATGAACTTTGTGAGTTCTTAAAAATTGACCAGAGAGAAACTGCAAAGTCAAGAATTTATATTCACGATGAAAAACCTGTTCTTATTTTAATGAGTGGTAACGATGAAGTTAATGAAACAAAATTAGAAAAAATCCTTGGTGGAAATGTTCGTCCCGGGCATCCCGAAGAACTAAAAGAAATTTCAGGTGCTGATGCCGGTTCAATCGGTCCTATAGGATTTAAGGGAAGAATAATTGCAGATAATAGATTAAAGGACGGAAATAATTTATACAGCGGTGCGAACGAAAATGATTTTCACATCGGCGGTATTGACTTGAAGCGCGATGTTCCAACCGTTGAATATTTTGATCTTCGAACTGTTGAAAGCGGAGAGGGTTGTATAAATTGTAAATCTCCTATTGATGTTTTCAAAGCAATTGAACTCGGACATATTTTTAAACTCGGAACAAAATATACTGATGCCATGGGAGTAAATTATCTGGATGAAAACGGTAAAGAACATCCGATTGTTATGGGAAGTTACGGCATTGGTGTTGAAAGAGTTTTAGCCTGTTATCTTGAACAAAATCATGACGAACGCGGAATTATTTGGGATAAAAACTTAACTCCTTTTCATATTCATCTAATCGGGTTGAATATGAAAAATGATGAAATCAATTCAGCCTCAAGTAATCTTTATAGTGAACTTACAAGTGAAGGTTACGATGTTTTATTTGATGATAGACTCGATGCATCCGCCGGATTTAAATTCAACGATGCGGATTTAATGGGTGTACCTGTTCAAGTTGTTGTTGGAGAAAAAAATTATAAGAACGGTAATGTAGAAATCAAAATTAGAAGAACCGGAGAAAAAGAAGTTGTTGCATTAAGTGATTTGAAATCAAAGTTGAGAGAATTATTAAACCCAGATTTCCCATTAGGGAAATTTATCAATAACGTAAAAGTAACATAACTTGTTAAATGATAAGTATTTAATCCCGACTTAGATTTTCTTGGGCTTGACAGATTTTCTTATAGTTAAGTAGCAGTCAAGCCCTTAGAAAATATTAGTCGATTTGTCATCCCGATGCATCGGGATGACAAATTTGGGTTAAATTAAACCGCACAGACGCAAGGACGCTAAGATTTACTTTGCGGTAAGAATATGAACCATAAACTTTATTTAGTTTCCACACCGATTGGCAACCCCGAAGACATAACACTTCGAGCGTTAAAAGTTCTACGAGAATCCGATATAATTGTTTGTGAAGAATTAAAACCGGCTCGCCGACTTTTATCTAATTATGAAATTCAGAAAGAACTAATTCCTTTAAACGAACACAATGAAAAAGAATCTGCAAAAGAAGTCCTTAAGTTAATTAAGGAAGGGAAAAAAGTTTCTTTAATTTCTGACGGCGGAACGCCATTATTTTCAGACCCCGGTCATTACCTTGTTTCTCTCTGTATACAAAACAATATCGATATTGTACCGGTAGTCGGGGCAAATTCTTTAATACCTGCTTTAATTGGTTCGGGGCTGGATATAGAAAAATATTATTATTACGGGTGGCTTTCTCCAAATAAAGAAAATAGGCGCAAGGAATTAAATCAACTGAAAAATCTAAACCAGCTGATTCTTATATTAGACACACCATATCGACTAATAAAGTTATTAACAGATGTAGAAATGATATTCGGGAAAAGTGTAAAAGTAGTTGTAGCATATAAACTAACAATGGAAGAAGAAAAATACTATCGTGGTGAAATTTCTTCGGTTCTTTCCGAAATTAAGAAAAACGCGCTCAAAGGAGAATTTGTACTCTTGATTGATAATAGAAAATAGCATAAATTTTTGGCAAAATTATTGATGAATATTAGAATTAAGTGAACTGATTTCACAAAAATTGAGTTTATTAGTTATAAAAAGAACCGGAGGAAAACATGTTACAGGTTCAAGATGTTGACTTAACCCCGAATCCGCAAGCACTTAAATTTATTTTAAGTGAAAAGCTTTTGCAGCACGAAACCCGTAATTTTGCTAAAAAAGAGGATGCTGCAAATGATCCGCTTGCAAAAGGTATTTTTAATTTAGAAGGAGTTGTTTCCGTTTTTTATATGGATAGATTTGTTACTATTGAAAAAGACCCTAAAGCGAGCTGGGGACAGATTCAGAAACCGTTTGTTGAATTTATTGCCAAATTTGATAAATCACTCATTCCTGCTGAGAAAGAAGTAAAAATTTCTGAGGATGAACAGTCGGATTTGTTAAAACAAATCAATGCAATTTTAGATCAACGAGTTAGACCGGCATTAGCCGGAGACGGCGGCGGTTTGGAAGTTACCGGTCTCGACGGAAACACATTAAAAATCAGGTACCAAGGCGCATGCGGTACATGCCCAAGTGCTATCCGTGGTACTTTAGTTGCGATTGAAAATTTATTGAAACGGGAAATTAATCCTGCTATTGAAGTAGTATCGGATTTGTGATATTAAGATAGAGCCTTGATTGCAAACATGTAATCAAGGCACTTTTCATTAAATAATTTTTACTCTCCTTGTAATCCCAAAAGATAATCGGCTATTATACCCAAGTCTTTTACATCAAGATTTTCATAAGAAGGCATCATAATATTTCTAAACTGATTTTTGTATTCATCAAAACGAGGATCCCGGCTATAATCGCCTGGGTTACGGAGATAATTTATTAGTTCATCACGATTCCAGTGTTTTTTAGCATTATATAAACTTGGACCAAGATTAGGATTCCCTCTTAAATCTTGTCCGTGACAAGCCAAACAACCATTTTGTTTTATTAAAGTTAGTCCGGGCGGATCTTGGACTCTCTCTTCATTATATTCTTGTGTATCATAACCCGGCATTTCATCATGTCTTATTATTGTATCTTCCTTCAAAATGTCGGATAGGATAAACAGGAAGATAAAAGCAGCAAGTACAACGGTTACCCATTTTTGTGAATTAGTCATTCTATTCCTTTCATTACATTTTTATTAACTGAGATGTAAAATTAATCTTAGTGCGGGAAATATCAAAGTAAATATCAAAATGCAATTTCCTTTGTCCTCAAAGTTAATTGTAAAGCGACCATCCTGGTCGCTCCCATTATGGATTGAAGAATAAAAAAAGTAAGCGACGAAGATCGTCGCTTTACAATTTATACTGAGACTAATTTCCTGTTTTTCTCATTCGCCATAACTCAAGAAATATCAAAGTAAATATCAATTGACCGTTTCTTCAAATGTTTTATCATAATAATCTTTGTAAGTGATAATGGAATTTAAAATTGCATTGGCAATCTCCTGTTGACCGACACTGCTTTTTAAGTATGCTTCATCTTGACGGTTGGTTAGAAAACCGGCTTCAACTAAAACACTCGGCATAGATGCACCGACCAAAACATAAAACCCGGCTTGCTTTATACCTCGCGAAGGAATTTTTGTGTGCTTAGTCCATTTTTGATTTAATATATCCGAGAATTTTTCAGAATAGCGCATATATGAAGAGTGAGCCATACTAACTAATATAAAATTCTCGTCAGTTAATGCCTGATATCTATCGGGATTTTCTTCAAAATGAATTACGCTGTTTTCAAATTCGGCAATTTGAATTGCTTCTTTTGTTCTGCCCGGACGAAGAAGATAAACTTCAAAACCTCTTGTATCACTTGGTTTTTTCTTAAGTGCGTTACAATGTATGGAAATAAAAAGTTTACCTTTTGCTTCATTGGCAATTTTACCGCGTTTGTAAAGTTCAACAAACGTATCGTCATTTCTTGTATAAACAACTTTAACATCGGGCAGTTTTTGCTCGATAAGCTTACCAAGTTTTAATGCAATTCCAAGATTTACATCTTTCTCACGAACACCGCTTACACCAATTGCACCGGGATCTTTACCGCCATGCCCTGCATCGATTACTACAACATCAAATTTCCATTCTTCTTTCTTGCTCGTAAAATCTATAACCGGTGTTTCAAACATTTTATTCTGAATAGAAATGAGTATATCGTTGCTCTCTATATCCTGAAAAGTCTCGTGGGATGCAAAACCGTCTTTTAGATCAAACTCAAGTTGAATATTGCCGGCAACATTTTTGCGAGTTATTTTCTTTACTAATCCTGTCGGTTTTATACTTGCTAAATTTGGGTCAACAGTCGTGCCTGTTAAAAATAAAAACAGTGTGTTGTTTTTTATAGAACTTCGATATCCTTTCAGTTTCTTTTGAGATTTTAATCTGATCATTGTTCCATTAGTTTTCTCATCAATCAGCATGTCGTAAACATCAAATTTCGATTCAATAACAACCGGGGTTTTATCCTTTGGTTTTACCGGCGGTGGAGTTACCGGTTTATCTTCTTTAGGCGGTAGTCCGGCAATCACTGGGGGACTTTTCTCCGTTACCTGAATATGTTTCCTATTATCGTCATAAGTAATTTCTTTTCCGTAAGCTATTGATAACAGCTTTGAAGAATATATCATAGGTATTAGAACATCGTCCTTTGCTAAAAGTGTCGAAATTGGAATTTGCACAACTTGCTGTGAATTATCTATTCTATTTATCAACACAAAAAATTGATTTCTTGATGTGATCTTTAGATTGTAAGTACTAAACTTCAATTCAATTTTTGCAGCATCATTGTTGTAATAATAATTGCCGCCTAATGCTAAGGAAATTTCTTTTGCTGATGCATATGATATACCTCCTCTGGTTAGATAGGAAATGTGCTCGGTTCTGTCATTAATATTTAATGACATCTTCAACATACGCTGTGCATTTATGTTTGAAGAGATTAACAGTAATATTAGAAAAAGGTTTGCTTTATGTATGAAAAGTTTTTTCAACTTAACCAATGAATGGAATTATGAATCCTGTTTTCTTTTTATACTTTTGATATTCATCAGGGAATCTTTTGTTTAGCAATTTCTCTTCAAGTTGTGCCCGTAAAATAAAAAGCGGTATTTGAATAAAAATTACCATTGGAATAACCAGAAAACTTGCAAGAGCCAGTCCCGCACCAAAATCACTTAATAACTGTGATATATACTGGGGATGTCTAACTATTTTGAATGGTCCTGATGTTACTAACTGCTGTTTTTTTGTTATTACAACTTCTTGTGAATAATTATTGCCGAGTGTTTTATATGACCAAACTTGAAGCCAGGAAAAGATAATGAAAACTATCAATCCAACAAGACGAAAATTATAGAGAGGATCAGTATCATTTATTTCAATTGTCCCTAACTGAAAAACTCCAAGTATCTGTAGAATTAAAACAAGAGCAGCAATATTTAAAGGTACTTTTTGAAGATAAGTTTTCGGACGTTCAATAACTTCACTAATCGATGACTTCAATCCCTTTTTAGCACCGGAGGCATTTGCCGTTATTGTAACGAATAGATTTATACCAACAAGTATATTAATTACGTCCATTTAAGAAACTACTTTAGATGTTTGCCGTAATATAAAATATTATTATAAAATATGCTGTTTGAAAAATCAAAAAGCACGTTTATGCAAATCAATAGTCTAAGTATAAAATACAGGTAAAATTTACCAACTTCTTTGATAATATCAGTATAGTGTCAGTTTTTCTAAGATAAATTGATTTTTCACTTAGCATAATATTTGATTAGAATAAGTTATGTAATTTCTCTATTTTAAAAGGAATAAGTAAAGGCGACCAATGAATACCGGTCAGATGTTGATTACTATTGCAGCATTAATGTTGTTAACCCTTGTGATCTTACGTGTTAACAATAACTTCCTCAGCACAAACACAGTGTTGATGGAAAATAAATTTAATGTTTTAGCTGTTTCTCTTGCAACTTCAATACTGGAAGAAGCTAAAGGAAAAGCATTTGATCATAATACAGACACTACTGCACTAACTTCCAAAACACAACTCAGTTCTATTGGTCCAGAAAGCGGTGAGGTTTATCCAAATTTTAATGATTTTGATGATTTTCACGGATTTGTTCATATTGATACTACCCTTCCTTCGGCTCCATTTAAAATTGAATGCGAAGTGTTTTATGTAAACCCTTCTAATCCTAATTTAACAACAGGTTCAAAAACTTGGCATAAAAGAATGAATGTAATGGTTACAAGTGATTTTATGGTTGATACCGTAAGACTATCCTCAATTTATAGCTATTTTTATTTTAGGTGACTCAATGGGGTTTAGTACTTTAATCGACATACTCGGTTCAACTATCATTGGAGGAATGCTGCTATTAATTCTTTTCCGCATGAACGATGCCGCCGTTGAGAACACTTATGTGTACGGTGGGGAGTTAATAGTTCAACAAAATCTTGTCGAGGTAGTTACTCTTTTAGAATTCGATTTTAGAAAAATTGGTTACTGTGCCGATTGGACAAAAATTCCCGATCCTTCGCAGGCAATTTTAGCAGCAGATTCAAACGATATTACTTTTCTTACTGATCTAAATTCGGATGGTAATGTTGATACTCTAAGGTATTTTACAGGACCAACAAGCGATCTTACCGGTACTGCTAATCCAAGAGATAGAATGTTGTATAGAGTTGAAAATAATGAAACTCCGCAAGGAGCAAATCTGGGTGTAACTGAATTCAATATGATTTATTTTGATGCGATTGGTAATGAACTTCCCTTTCCTATTGTACACCCTAGTCAAATTTACACTATGCAAATAAATATTACAGTTGAAAACACTGATGCATATGATGAAAATTATTCCTCGGCATTCTGGAGGCAGATAAGATTAGCAGCAAGAAATTTAAAGAATAGGTGATAAGATGGGTGGCAAAGCAACAGTATTATTAGTACTTGGATTTTCACTGATTTTTTTGGTTGTCGGGTATAATTTCGGAAATCTAACAAATAGAGCTGTTGATAATTCAATTAGTTATTACTCAAGAACATCAGCTTATAATATTGCCGGAAGCGGTGCCAATATGGCATTAAATGAAATATTCATTAATCCAACATGGAACAGCGGTTACTCTAACCTTGCAATTGGGGAAGGTGCGGTTAATGTTAGTGTCTCTTCTAATGGAAGTGAATTAATAGTAACATCCGTTGGGACATATTATGACGAAACATCCACTGTTATCGTAAAACTACAAGCAAGCAGTTTTGCCAAATATGCTTGGTATGCAGGCAATATGAGTTCCAAAGAATTTGTAACGGGTGATACGATTTGGGGTCCGCTTCATACAGAATCAAAATTAAATATTGGCGGAAGCCCGGTATTTTGGGGGAAAGTTACCGCGCTTAAAGGCATGAATCCATCGGAAAAAAATTTAGCGAAAAACGGTTATTACCCGGAATTTCATGGTGGGTATGAATCCGGTGTGAGTGTTGAAATACCTACAAATTATCAATTCACCGATCAAAAAGCTGCTGCAATAGATGGTCTATCAAGCGGCGGTGCATCTTATTTTACCGGAACAGATGTTTGGTTAACATTTAATGCGGACGGAACGGTAACTTATAGAACCGGATCCGGAAGCGACAGTTCAACATATAGCGCCCCAATTACACAATCACTTTCTACTTTTGCTCCAAACAATATTATCTATGTTGGATTCGGTAATGTTTATACATCAGGAACAGTAAAAGGTAAAATTACAATTGCTGCAGGTGAGTCTTCAGGCTCGGGACATGGAAACGTTTACCTTGTGGATGATTTAGTTTACACCCAACCTCCGATGATCTGGGATCCTTCAATTAATAATTACGTAGTTAATGAAGCCAGTACGGATATGCTCGGAATATTAGCAAGCAATAATGTAAGAATAGCCAATACAGCAGCTAATGTTGCAGATAAAGATATAAACTTACATGCCGCAATTTTTGCAGCTCAAGGCGGTTTTGAAATGGAAGATAAATCTATTCCACCGAGCGGAACATTAAAACTACTTGGGAGTGCTGTAGCTGCTAAGGAAGAAGTTGTCGCACTTACAGACAAGTGGGGAAATATTACCAATGGATATATTAGGCATGTTGTTTATGATGAAAGAATGTTAACAACTGTTCCCCCTTATTTCCCAACTACAGATCAATTTGAAGTTATCTCATGGTATGAATAATCAAAATCAGAGTTAATATCTTAATTTGGTTCTAACTATAAATTGAGGCACGTTCTCAATTTCACACACATTGTGCTGTAACTAATTTGATTATTGATTGTAATTCACTACTTTTTTAGCACAATATTTGTGTATAATATTTTGTGTGATTTAGTATTTTTAAATTAGTTTGAGCAATTAAGTAATCCATAGAAAAAATAATATTAACAAGGGATAGATTAAATCGAAGATGGGCGGTAATTTATTAATAACAGTTGGTGCCTTAGCTTTATTGAGTATACTGATACTTACGGTTAATAATAATATTATGAACAATGAAGTCTCATTGACCGAGAGCGAAATTGTGATAACAGGTGTTTCGCTAGCTCAATCCCTTATTGATGAAATTAAGACCAAAGCTTTTGACCAGGTTGAAATTACGGGAACAATAAATTCTCCGAATGATTTGTCATCTACTTTGGGTCCCGAATCAGGTGAAAATATTAGTATGCCCGATACATCCGGCAATCAAGTTTTTGCTTCATTAACAACTTATAACGATGTTGATGATTATAACGGTTATTCAAGATTGGTAAATACGGATATTGCAGAGAATTTTTTGTTAACGTGTCAAGTTCAATATGTCTCGGTATCAAACCCGGAAAACGTATCCGGGTCAAGAACATATTGTAAACGCATATCGGTAACGGTAACAAGTCCGTTTTTTACGACTCTGCCGTCTGTACAAATTAGAAGTGCGGTAACATACTAGGGAATTAATGGCATATTTATTAGAAATAGCGGGATCAACATTTATAGGCGGAATGATAATTTTTATCATTTTGAATCTGAATTCCAATGTGCTGCGTTCTTCAAGCAGTTTTTCTTTTAGTAAAATTACACAAGAGAATCTTACCTCTGTAGTTGAAGAGATCGAGTATGATCTTAAGAAAATAGGTTATAGATCTCCCGACCCTGTAATATTATTAGCAGATTCAAACGCAATAACTTTTAGATATGATATTAATAATGACGGAACACCAGAAACTATTGCATACTTTACAAGTGATACTACTGCACTAATTAATACACCTAATCCGAGAGATATATTTTTGTATAGAACCGTTAATGGAGGAACTCCGCAGACAAGCAATATTGGCGTTACAAGATTTAGATTGTGGTATTACGATGCTTTAGGTAATTTAACAACAACTCCGGCTGATATCAGATCAATAAAATTTGCTTTGAATATTGAAAGTGTTTATGCATTTGATGAAGAATATACAGTCACCTATATAGAAAGATTAATACAACCGAATAATTTGAGATAACCATGAGCGGAAAAGCTATACTTATACTTGTACTTGGCGTAACAGCTGTTATTTCGGTGACATTCACTAATCTCACCGAGACATCAAGCCAGGCAACAAATAATATGATTCGCTATTACAATCAGCAGAATGCTCATAATATAGCTCAAACCGGTATTCATATGGCTTTAAGAGAATTAACCGATTCGAGTTCATGGCGAACAGGTTACGGTAGTCTTTCTCTATTTAATGGAGTATTGAACACAACGTTAGTTGACACAACCTTTGATACTCTTAACGTAGTAATGATTACATCAACGGGTACATTTGGCGGCGGAACTGACTTGGAAGTAAGTTCTACATCAATTGTTTATACTGTTGTTGGTGGCGGAGGTGGATTTATACCTGCATCCGTTCTTGCAGCCATTACTACTAACAACCAGGTTGAAACAAGCGGAACTTTGACTGTTGACGGAAGAGATCATGACTTAAATGGAAACTTAGTCCCCGGAGCAGGAACTTATGCGATATGGACAACCAATAATTTTAATCGAAAGGGGAATTCACATCTCGGCTCTACTGAGAGCGGTACGGATTATGCACCTGCAAAAGTTGAAAACAATAATGTGAGATTGGAGGGACAGTCTTATCCCGGTGGTTATCCTTCAACTCCCGATGGTGTTCTTGGCGGGGCAGCAATGGGTTATCCTCCCGGCACATTAAAATCAATAGCTTTAAGTGGAGTAGGCGGGAGTCAATATGTGACCAATCCTTCGCTACTAACTTATCCGTTAAAAGGCGTAACTTATGTTGAACTACCTGCTGGAGGAACTTGGAACCCGGCTAATATTGACGGAGAAGGAATCCTGGTTGTTCATAACTCAACAAATGATGCGACAATAAAGAATATGAACTGGGGTACATTCAAAGGGTTGATGATAGCTGATGATATTGTACATATTCACAATAATATAATTGGTGCGGTAGTAGGTTTATCGCCGTCTCCTTCTAGCGGCAACCAAATCGGTAATGGTACAGGAAGCATATTATATTCTCGCGAAGCTTTGATGAATGCCACTTCGATCGGCGGCAGTTCCGCAGGCGGAAGTAGTACTTCTAATGTTGTTGCTTGGTGGGATTAATTATTAAGAATATTATTCAATGCCGTTCGCAAATCTGTATATGAAAAATTAAATCCTTCTTCCATAGTCCTCTTAGGAATTATCTTCGATCCCTTAACTACAGTTTCGGCAGCTTCGCCAAGAACTAACTTAAGAATAAATTCCGGTACTCTGAACAAAGAAGGACGGTTAAGCGTTCTTCCTAATATTTTCGAAAAATCATTCATTTTTATATAACCCGGTGCAACTCCGTTTAATATTCCTTTTATATCATTATCAACGGCAAAAATGAAAAGATCCGCAATATCATCAATGTGAATCCAAGGCATCCACTGATTACCAGAACCTAATGGACCTCCAATAAATAATTTAAAAGGGGTCAGCATTTTTGCAAGAGCTCCGTCATTTTTGGCTAATACAATTCCGGTTCTAATATTAACTCTTCTAACTCCGCAATCATCAATTTTTGTAGATTCTTTTTCCCATTTTTGTACTACTTCAGATAGAAATCCTTTCCCTTCAGATGAGTATTCATCAACTTCAAGATTAATTTCGTTGTTGTAAAAACCAACTGCTGATGCACAAACAAACACTGACGGTTTTTTTTCAGCTTTGCAAACAGCATCAACTATATTTCTTGTACCAATAACCCTGCTATCCAAAACTTTTTTCTTATGAGATTGACCCCATCTTTTACCCATAACATTTTCGCCTGCAAGATGAATAACTGCATGTGATTCCTCAATATATTCTTGCCATCCTTTTTCTAAGTTATAATCCCAAATAACATGTTTAACGGTATCGGGGAAAATAGTTGCTGCTTTCTCTTTTGACCTGGAAAAGATGATAACTTCATCCCCGCGATCTTTTAATTTATTTACAATGCTTTGACCAATCAAACCTGTTGCACCGGTTACTATAATTTTTTTCATATTTTTCTCCATTTCATAATAAATGTATATTAACAACCAAAATTTATCGAATAAAGTTCATACTAATATTAGAAACATTTAGCAGTCTTCAAAATTTGGAGTTTATGTGTCAAAAGAATTTTATAGAAATACAAAAGCTTATGATATTGCTTTTTCAGACCGCGAGTTTGATACTGAATGTGATTTTTTAATTTGGTGCTTGCATAACCTAGGTAAGGTAAAAAAAACTAAATTAGAAAAGAAAAATTTTCTTGAACTCGGATGCGGACCTGCAAGACATACACGTGAATTTGCAAAACGGGGATGGGACTCTTATGCATTGGATATTTCGGATGAAATGATTGAGTATGCTTTACACGAAGCACGAAAAGAAAGTCTGCAGATTAACGGTATTGTTGGAAATATGATCGACTTTAAATTGAACAAAAAGGTAATACTTGCAGCAACTTTAATGGAAAGCATCGCTCATATTTTGACAAATGACGATATGGTTAATCACTTTAAGACTGTTTCTAAAAATTTAGTAGACGGCGGAATATATATAATTGAAGGGACACATCCACAGTTCTTCTTCCCCGATGATGAAACAAATTCATGGATTTCGGAAGAGGGAAATTTTTCTGTTGAAATTACATTTGGTACTCCGGAGGATACCTATAATTCACTTAAGCAAACTTGGCAAGTATCGAACAAAATGAAAATTAAGCATGGTAATGCGCCGGTTGTGGAAACAAAAAGTATAAGCGAAGTCAGATGGTATCTTCTTCAAGAAATGAAACTGCTGATTGAAAAAGCAGGTGTATTTGATAAAGCATGGTTTTTCGGAAGTCTATACACAATTCCGCCATTTGTAATTGATGAAACAGAAAATTCCGATGCAATGGTAATTGTTTTACGGAAAGCAAAAAAGAAAGTTAATAAAGTAAAATTCAACTTGGATTTATAAATAACATGAAGTGTTTTAGAGTAATTTTTATCGGGTTGTTGATAATTACGGGAAATATTATTGGACAAACTTATGAACTCCGCGGAGTAATAATTGACGGAATTCTGGGCAGCCCGTTAAGTTTTGCAAACATAAGAGCAATTAATACAAACACGGGAACTGCTGCTACAATTAACGGTGAGTATTTATTAAAACTAAATAGCGGAGAATATACTTTAGTCGCTTCTTATATCGGTTATAATTCGGATACACTTAGAGTTGATTTAAAGAGCGATCTAAATGTTAATTTTATTTTAATGCCTTCGGCAATTGAATTAGGGGAGGTTACTGTTATACCGGGGGTTAATCCGGCAGTTGAAATAATTGAAAAAGCTATTAAAAGAAAACATGAACGTAATGCAATATTGACTTCATATATTTTCAATGCTTATACAAAAGGAAAAATATTAAGTACTCAGGAAATTTCAGCTAGAGGAACAAGTATCGGAATAGGTATTGGAAAAGACACAGCCGATTTAAAGATTACGGGAATTTTGGAAAATCAAAGTAAGGGTTATTTCCTTAGACCCAACAATTATAAAGAAGAAATAATTGCAAGAAAACAGACAGCCAATTTTCCGGCAACAATAAACATATTAACCGGCGGCAGAGTTATACAAAATTTTTATTCGGATGATATACAATTTTTCGGAAGGCAATTAGTTGGACCGATTTCAGATAATGCACTAAACTATTACTATTATTATATCGAAGATACGCTTGCCATTGATAATAAAAATGTCTTTCAAATATATTTTTCTACTATAGATGAAAATGATCCGGGTTTTTACGGAAGAATATTTATTTCTTCAAAAACATATGATCTGTTAAAAATCGATATCGACCTAAATTCAGCGGCAAATCCCGGTGGTTTATTTACAAATGTGAACATCTTCCAGCAGTTTGTTCCTTATGAAAATAACATTTACGTTCCTATCGATTACCGTTTGTTTGTTGAAGGAAATTATTTAGGATTATTCAAGTTCGGTTTCGAAATAAACTCAATATTGTATGACTATGAAATTAATCCGGCTCTTAATAAAAATGATTTTGGTATGCTTGTCCTAAAAGTTCAACCTGAAGCAGATAATAAAGATTCTTCCTATTGGAGGAATATTCAAACAATCCCCTCAAGTTTATATGAAGTTGAAGCATATAAAAGAATTGACAGCCTCGAATCAATTGAGAAAACATTTTGGGATAGATTTTCTTTTTTCGCCGACAAGCTCTACTTGAATGATAATTTTTATATTCCGGGAGTTATGGGACTATATCATTTCAATCATGTTGAAGGGCATTCGCTGGATTTTTCAACCGGTTTCCAAAGTCTATTTAATGATCGTTTTAACAGCTCACTCGATTTGAGTTATGGTTTCTCAGATAAAAAATTAAAAAAAGATGTCAACTTTCTATTTTTATTAGGTGAGTACAGAACCACAAGCGTATCTATCGGAATTTATGACAAAACTAATATTCTTTTTGATGAATCGGATAATTATAATGCCTTTACTTCAACAATAACGAGTTTATTCGGTAAATATGATTTTCGTGATTATTACAGAACCAGCGGTTTTTCCGTTGATTACAAAAGTGAAATTTTTCCGATTCTTAGTTTGAATCTTGGATTTATAAATAGAACAGACAAAAGTTTGAGTAGCAAATCCGATTTCTCATTTTTTAATAAAAACAAATCTTATCCCACTAACTCTTCCGTATACGATAAAAAAATAAATGCGGTTAAGGTAGGCTTTCAATTCGATTTCAGAAAATATATTGAAGACGGTAAATTTAGAAGAAGAGTCGGCGGGAGCGGATCAAATATAAGTTTTGGAGGAGAAGCAATGTTCAGCGATCCTTCTTTGCTCAACAGCGAAATGGATTTCCAAATGTATTCGTTGAATGTTAATTCACGGGTAAGGTCATTTGCATCGACATATTTCAATTTGCTTTTGGAAGGAAATATTTCGAAAGGTGCTGTCCCTATCCAAGTAATGAAAGCTCTTCCGGGTAATATTGAGTCTTCAGGGAAAAACAATACTTTTCGTACTCTTGGAGTCGGAGAGGTATTTGGAGATAAAACCATTACTGCTTTTTTTGAATACGATTTTGGAACCGAGTTGTGGAGATTATTAAATATTTCTTTCCTCCAAGATTTACAAATTAATTTAACAGCATTCGTTAATGCAGCTTATCTGGATATTTCTCAATCAAGCCGTGATATTTTATCGAACGATTTCAAAACCTTTAAAAATCCTTTTTGGGAAAGTGGATTTAGTATCGGGCATCCTTTAATCCCTCTAAGAATTGAGTTTACATGGAAATTAAATCACAGAGGTGATAATAATTTTGTGTTCGGTATAAACACATTTGTTTTGTAGTTCTAAGTTTGTTCCGTTTTTTCCCAGTCAAAAAGTGGTTATGACAATTTTTGACAATCTCTTACCTTGCTATGACAACTTATCAATTTTATCCTCCGTCTGAATTACCAGAAACTAAAAGAAATTAATCATACAAAGGAGGACAAAATGAAACGCTCACTTACTTACTTAACAGTTTTCTTATTTGTTACAGTTGGATTTAGCATTGCTCAAACAAAAGATCAATTAAATCCGATAGCAATTGAAAATTTGGTTGCCGGAATTCATTCCGAGAATCTCGGTCTACAAAAAAGTTCTATATTCTTTGCAGGATTTTACAAAATTGAAGAAACAATGGATGCACTTCGTGAAGAAATGTTGTTGAATGAAAATCCGAGCATAAAGGTTCTAGCTGCTCTTGCTTTATATGAAATTCATAATGAAGATGTGTTGGATGATTTAGAACGTTTGGTCAGAGATGTTAATCAGGATTATCAAGTAAGAAGAATGGCTAAAGCAATCTGTGACGAGTGGTATATCAAAGATGCAAATGCAATAACAGTTGCGAAATAGTGATTAACTGATGAGTTCATTGTTTAATAAGATTGCTTTAAATAAGTACCTAACAGCCTTTGTGAAAAAACAACTTTCAAAAAGGCTGTTTTTTTATTTTTAAGAATCATCGCATTTTATTGGGAAGGGTAAACGAAAATGTGCTTCCGTTTCCTAAACTACTTTCGACAAAAATGTGCCCGGAATTTTTTTCAATCATTTCTTTAGATAAAATTAAACCAAGCCCGGTACCCCTTTCTTGTTTTGTGCCTAATGTGGTATGATTAATATCAATTCTAAACAACTTATGAATATCTTCTTGCAGCATTCCGATACCATAATCTTTAACACTTACTATTACTTTGTCTATATCATTTTGGGCAGATATCTCAATACTGGAATTTTCATTTGAAAACTTAATTGCATTTGAAATAATATTTCTAAGAACGGTTGATATCATATTTTGATCCGCATACGCCAGGCATCTATCATCGCACTCAATCAACAATTCAATATTTTTGCTTTTTGCAATTTCTTTTAAAAGATTACATGCCTTTGAAATCGTCTGCTCCATGTCGATAACTTCCGGCGAGAAATAGAATTTGTCGGTTTGAATTTTCGACCAATCCAATAAATTGTTAAGCAGGTCAAAAATATTGGCTGAGACATTGTTGATATGAGTTATATATTCTTTTAATTCCTCTCGGTTAAGTTCATCAAATTCATCAAGTAAAATATCCGAGTAGCTTAAAAGTGCATTGAAAGGACTGCGTAGATCATGTGCAATTATTGAAAAGAATTTATCCTTAGCATAATTAGAACGCTTCAATTCTTCATTATATTTTTGAATACTTTCTTCTGTTCTTTTTCTATCTCGAATATCACGGGCAACCAATAAAATATGCTCGTAATGATTCCGCTTTTTCATTTTGGTAAGACTAATTTCAACCGGGATTTTCCCCTTTTCTTTGTTGATAAGATCAACTTCAAAAAGAAAAAGAGAATCTTTTTTCTTTTCATCAGATAAATATTCAAAAACTTTTCTACTATATTCATGGTTAAGTATAGCAGAAACATTAGAATTTATTATCTTGTCGGCTTCTAAATTTGTTAAACCAAGTCCTGCTTCATTTATATAAATAATTTTCCCTTCCTGGTCATGAACTAAGATCATATCATCAACGTTTTCTGCCAACAATCTATATTTTTCTTCGCTTTCCTTAAGGTTTTGTAGAATCTGTTTATGCTCGTTAATATTCTCGCAGGCAATAAATATCTGTACTTCCCCGTTTGGCAGATTTAATATGCTAGCCGATTCGCGCACCCAAACAACTTTCCCGCTTTTTGAAATTTTTCTTAGTTCCCATTTATGATCGGCATCCTTATTCAGCAAACACTCATTTAATGTTTGCTGCACTATTTCTTTGTCTTCTTCGTGAAATACTTTTGTAACATTCAGTCCTTTCAATTCCTCGGGCGAATATTCCATGTCAATATTTACTCTTGCATTTGCATCGACAATTTTACCTTTCTCATCTAATATGAAAAGCATATAAGGATTTTTTTCAAAAAGGATTCTAAATTTTTGTTCGCTGGATTTGAGAAATTCTTCGGATTGCTTATACTTAATTGCTAAAGCGATATGCTGCGAAATCGAACTCAGAAAATTTATATGTTCTTCATTATAAATTAGTTCATCCGCACTTCGCTGCAAGGCAAGAAGACCGATAGTTTTTTTATCCAATGATTTAAGAGGAACACCAAGCCACTCGCTGAACCTTAGCAAGTCAGCCTCAACCACACCTGAACTAATTAGTTCTTTTAACATCTTTGACGTTATTAAAAGGGGATTGGGTTTGCTGAGTGCGTAATTTGTTATTCCATCAACTTGATTTTTCAATTCTGCCGGGTCGGGAACTGACTCTAACTTGCTTCTGAAGAAAGGATATGTAATTGTTTTTGTTCTGTAATTATATATTGCAAAATAAAAACTGTCGGTATTTATATACGTACTTATAATTTTATAGATTTTGTTATAAAGTTCATCAATACTACTTGAACAGTTAACAGCTTCTGAAATTTTTAGGATCGTTTGAGAAATAATTTGAGAGTTGGTGAGCGAATTTTCAGAGCTAAATTCTACTCTTTTTTCCATGGAGAATAACCTTTAAAATTTATCTTGCCTCCTAATTGTAATAAAGTTAATCATTAAACGTAAGTTTTGCAATGTTTAAGTAGCAATTAATATAAAACAAAAGATGTTCAGTCTATTGAAGTGAGTGAAAGATAAATGGACTTGAAATCTGTTATTAAAATTAATTACATTTGTAACATGCTATCTCTCATTAAAATAACGCAGGCAAAAAGATTGTCCTTAACAGTATTGTTTTTCTACGTACTGTTATACCTCTGCATAACTTTTCATTTTCATCCTTTATACATCTATACGGAAAATGAAGTACTTAAAAGTGTAAACCCTACGGCAAACAATAATAACAACCACGCCAATTTTCACTGTGAAATTTGTCATATAACTGCTTCTTTTAATTATCTAAAAGTTTCTGAAAATAATTTAACTGCAATTACCTTTCTTGATTCTAAGGTTATAATTTTAGACAACACCTTTCACTTAAACAACCTACTTTATACTTCCCAGCTTAGAGCTCCTCCGATAGTTTAGAAATAATATCATTTTTTTATCTAACAAAAATTTGGAGGAGAATATGTTTTCTATTCTTAAAAAGAATATGACTATTTTATTTATTATTTCTTTTATAGTTACATTTACCGCATGCGGCAGTGATGATCCGGTTGCACCACATGAGGAACACTTTGAAGCAATCGGTACCGTGATCTACGATGGAACCGGTGCGGAAATTTTTAGAATTTTGAGAGGTGTAACTAATGACACACTCCTTGCAAAAGTTGGAGTTCTTTCGGATCACTTTGATGTTAAATTTATAAATGAAGATGAACAAGTTGTAAATCCGCCTGATGATGACGATTTATCCATGGGTATTGATATTACTGATCCAAATCTGCTTGAAATCGAACAGGATGAACCCGGCGAGTTCGAATTTCATCTAATAGGTCTATCAGAAGGTCTAACTACTATCGAAATAAAAATCTTGCATGGTAATCATGCGGATTACAGATCCGGCTTAATACCGGTTAAAATAACTAATTAAAAAAGTACTTTTATATTTCTTAATTATGAAATTATTTTCTAAAGAACTTAACCGCTCAAATAGTTGGGCGGTTTTTTTATTTTTTTTGCTTTTCACTAATCTGGTTGCTCTGCATCCGGATTATCATCTTCAAGGGATTGTATTAAACAGCGAAAGCAACAAACCATTAGCTAATGTTAATATTTTAGTAATTAACCATAACATTTTTGCTGTTACGAAAGATGACGGTTCCTTTGATCTGGAGTTCGAAGAACTTGGTCAATACCAATTAAAAATTACTCACGTTGCATTTAGAGAAGAGTTGATTACTTTCAATCTTGCAGACTATAATCATAAGAAAATTATTGTTTATATGATTCCCAAGATGATAGACATTTCTCCCGTGATTGTTATGGGGCAAAACACACTTACTAAGTTTGATGAGTTATACGAATCTTCGAATGTATTAAGAGGGAAAGAACTACAAAGAGAATTAGGATTAAGTTTGGCTGCAACTCTAAAAAATGAAACAGGGTTAGCAATTCGATCTATGGGACCGGCACCGGCTCGCCCGGTTATTAGAGGTTTAGGCGGTGACAGAGTAATGATAACCGAAGATGGAGTAAAAGTAACTGATCTTTCGGCTACTTCACCTGACCATGCAGTTACAATTGAACCATTTAGTTTGGATAAAATTGAAGTGATTCGCGGTCCGAGAGTTTTGATTAAAACCCCTATTACTATCGGCGGAGTTGTTAACGTTGTTAGAAATGAAACACCTGTTGAAATACATAACCAGGTTTACGGGATTGCAGGCATTTACGGGGAATCCGCAAATAACGGCTATCTCGGTTCTCTTATTTCGGAAATACCATTGAAACCGTTTGTAGTAAGATTAGAGGGAAGCCGAAGAAAAGTTAATGATTTAATGACTCCCGTTGGAAAGCTGCCGAATTCTTATGCTGAAAATTATAATTGGAGTATCGGAAGTAGTTATTTTCCTTCATTTGGTAAAGTTGGTGTATCCTACAGGGATTTTAATTTAAGTTACGGAATACCCGGTGGATTTATCGGGGCTCACCCAAATGGTGTCGATATTGATATGTATAGAAGACAGTTTAACGTAATCTCAAAAATTAATCTCCCTTCAAATACTTTTGACAATATTGAGGTTCATTTAAGTCACGTTGTATATCGCCACAAAGAATTTGAAGATACCGGGTTAATCGGCTCGGAGTTTAAAGTAAAAAGTTACTTAGGCTACATCAACACTAATTACCGTGGGTTTGGATTTTTAAGTAACGGGACATTCGGAATTTCTTCACAGTACAGGGATTTTGAAATCGGTGGTTTTGTGTTTACCCCACGTTCTAATTCGCTAAACCTATCAACATACGTATACGAGTCGTTTAATTATAACAACTTCAGTTTTGAATTTGGAGCAAGATATAATTTCGATAAAATAACACCGGAAGAAGAAAAACCGAATGCAAAAATCGGTCATGTTAGAGAACGAGAATTTCATACTTACTCACTTTCGTTTTCCGCACTTTATACATTAACGAATATTGTTCATTTCGGCATTAATATTAACAAGTCATCTCGTGTACCGACAATTGAAGAATTATATTCAGAAGGACCTCATCTTGCCGCATACTCTTATGAAACCGGTAATCCTGATCTTGAAGATGAAAGAGGGTGGGGCGCTGAGTTTTTTGTTTATCATAATTTTAGTGATTTGTTTTTTCATCTAAACATTTTCAGAAATGATCTAAGCTATTATATAGTGCCTCGAAACACGGGTGAATTAAATTACGCTACATTCTTACCAATTTATCAAACCGAGGGTGTCGGTGCATTATTTTATGGGGTTGAAGGTCAAATACAATGGGAGTTTTTGAACAATTTCAGAATTGGTTTTACAATAAGCCATACAAAGGGGAATTTTAAAAATTCTGATCAGCCATTACCGCAAATTCCACCGCTCAAAGGTAATTTTGAATTCATATATTTTTCGGATCACTTGACCATAGGCATTAACTCCGAGGTTGCAGCTGCTCAAAAGAGAGTGGATGAATTCGAAGAACCAACTGCCGGTTACGGAGTGTTGAATTCTTTTATTCAATATTCAATCAGCAATGAAAATTTACTCCACTTATTTTCGTTAAGTGTTGATAATATTTTCGATAAGGAATACCGTAATCATCTATCAAGAGTAAAATCAATCCTCCCGGAAGCCGGTAGAAATTTTAGACTAACTTATAAATTGTATTTCCATATCTAATTCGTAGTGGTTGCAAAGTTTGCGACCACTACCGCCTATTGGAATTTGAACTCTATCAACATTATCTTATCATTTATGAATAAAGAAAAATTTACAGAGCTAAAGAACTTTCCTAAGTTTTCAATTGATGAAATGAAAAAACGTTCGCTGGAGTTCTCGGATTATCTAAAAAAAAGGAGAACCATTCGCGAATATTCTTCACTTGATTTTCCGATTGAGATTATTTTGAATTGCATTGACTCTGCCGGTTCATCTCCTAGCGGTGCAAATATGCAACCTTGGCATTTTGTGATTGTAAAAGACACCGCAGTAAAAAAGAAAATAAGAGAAGGAGCAGAGAAAGAAGAACGCGAATTTTACGGCGGTAAAGCATCTGACGAATGGCTTGAAGCTCTTGAACAATTTGAGACGAATGCTGAAAAACCCTTTCTTGAATATGCCCCGTATTTAATCATAATCTTTGAAGAAAAATACGGTTTTGATAAAGAAGGAAACAAGATTAAACATTACTATACAAAAGAATCGGTTGGAATTGCTACGGGAGTTTTAATTACTGCCTTACATAATTGTGGATTGGCAACATTAACACATACTCCTAGTCCAATGAATTTTTTGAATGAAATTCTCAATCGACCAGAAAACGAAAAACCATATTTAATTCTTGTAACAGGTTTTCCTAAAGAAGGTACGAGAGTTCCTAACATCTCTAAAAAATCAATTGATGAAATCTGCACAATTATTTAATCATCTTGATTCTTACCATAAAGAAAGCTAATATTTCCCACATAATATTATAGAGGGCAAAACAATGACCTTTCTTTGCATTGCCAGTTACGAAAAGGGCTATGATTTTATGGTAGCTCTAAAGAAGTTAGGAGCAAAAGTAATTTTACTTACCTCGCAAAGTTTGGAAAATGCAAACTGGCCTCGAGAATTTTTAGATGATATTTATTATATGCCCGATGTAAACAAAGAATGGAACATGAATGATGTCATTAATGCAGTTAGTTATTTAGCACGCTCTGTTAAAATAGATAGAATTGTTGCACTTGATGACTTTGATGTTGAGAAAGCTGCAAAGTTACGAGAACATTTAAGAGTACCGGGAATGGGAGATACGACTGCAAGATATTTTAGAGATAAACTTGCAATGAGAATGAGAGCAAAGGAAGTTGGTATTAATGCTCCTGAATTTGTTCACATATTAAATTACGATGATATAAAAAGTTTTCTGAAAAAAGCTGAACCGCCATATGTTCTTAAACCAAGAATGCAAGCCGGTGCAATCGGTATAAAAAAAATTCATTCACCGGCTGAGCTCTGGGAAATATTAGATAAACTTGGCGATGATCAATCATTCTATCTGCTTGAACAGTTTATCCCGGGCGATATTTATCATGTCGATTCTATCATTTACAATAACGATGTTAAGTTTTCGATTTCAAGTAAATACGGAAATCCGCCAATGGAAGTTGCCCATGAAGGCAGAGTTTTTACAAGCCGTACTATCCAAAGAGAAACGAATGAAGACAAAGCAATGAAACTAATGAATAAGCAAGTGCTTAGTGCTATGGGATTGCTGCGTGGTGTTTCTCATACCGAATTTATCAAAGCCAAAAGTGATGTTAAGTTTTATTTTCTCGAAACATCCGCTCGTGTAGGGGGCGCAAATTTACATGAACTTGTTAAAGCCGCAAGCGGAATTAATCTTTGGGAAGAATGGGCGAAAATTGAATTGCTTGGCGGTAAGGGGGATTATGATTTACCGAATATTGAGGACAATCATTCTGCAATTTTGCTTTCGCTTGCCAAACAAGAATGGCCCGATATGAACATGTTCACAGATAAAGAAGTTGTTTGGAAATTGAATAAAAAAAATCACGCCGGAGTTATTGTAAAATCAGAAAACTATGAAAGAGTAACAGAATTGATTAATGATTATGTAAAAAGATTTTATGATGAGTTTTTTGCAAGTTATCCCGCACCGGATAAACCAACCGACTAGAAAGAAAACAGAGATTCCATCTTTTGGAAAGATGGAATCTCTAATAATGAAATACTTATTTCTGCATAAACGGATACTTCCAATCTTTGGGAGGATCGAAAGTTTCTTTCATTGTTCTAACCGACACCCATCTCATTAAGTTCATTGCACTACCGGCTTTATCATTTGTACCGCTTGCTCTACCGCCGCCAAATGGTTGTTGACCAACAACTGCGGCAGTAGGTTTATCATTGATATAGAAATTACCCGCAGCATTCTTAAGTTTATCCGACATCTTGATCAACGCATATCTATCTTGTGCCCAAATTGCACCGGTTAATGCATAAGGTGAAGTTGTATCACATAGATCAAGAGCTTCATCAAATTTTTCATCTTCGTAAACATAAATAGTTAATACCGGTCCGAAGATTTCTTCCTGCATTGTTTTGAACATTGGATCTGTTGTGACAATTGTAGTCGGTTCAATAAAGTAACCTTTAGAATCGTCATAATTTCCGCCGGTTATTATTTCAGCATCTTTAGATTCTTTTGCGTAGTCAATATATTCTGTAATAGATTTGAAAGCCGCATCATCAATAACTGCAGAAAAGAAATTAGTGAAGTCTTCTACATCACCCATTTTAATTTTCTTAACTTCCGCAACAAACTTTTCTTTGAACTCACCCCAAATGGATTTTGGAACATACATTCTTGAAGCGGCAGAACATTTCTGTCCTTGATATTCAAACGCTCCGCGAAGTGCGGCAACTACAAGTGCATCAACATCTGCTGAATTGTGAGCAAAGATAAAATCTTTACCGCCTGTTTCACCGACAATTCTCGGATAGTATTTCATTTTAGAAATATTATCACCAACGGTTTTCCACATATTTTGGAAAACTGCCGTAGAACCGGTGAAGTGGATGCCTGCTAAATGTGGACTTGCCATTACGGGGTTGCCTACTTGTCCGCCCGAACCGGGAACATAATTAATAACACCTTTTGGAAGACCGGCTTCTTCAAACAATTTCATTAACCAATAACCGGAATAAACTGAACTTGATGCCGGTTTCCACAGTGATACGTTGCCGACTATTGCAGGAGCAGTAGGAAGATTACCTGCAATAGATGTAAAGTTAAAAGGAGTTACAGCAAAGATAAATCCCTCGAGCGGTCTGTATTCAACCCGATTCCACATTCCCGCAGGAGAATAAGGTTGATCGGACATAATTTGTGTCATGTAATAAGTATTGAATCTGTAAAAATCAATTAGCTCACATGCTGAATCAATTTCTGCCTGATAAACTGTTTTGGATTGACCGAGCATTGTAGCAGCATTTAAAGTTGCCCGCCATGGACCGGCAAGTAAATCAGCCATCTTTAAGAATATAGCAGCACGTTGTTCCCAAGGCATATCTGCCCATTTTTTTCTGGCTTCAAGAGCTGCTTCAATTGCCATATCAACTTCTTTTTTGCCTGCTTTGTGATAAACTCCAAGAACATGTTTATGGTTGTGGGGGATAACCATTTCCTGGGTGTTGCCGGTTTTAACCTCTTCACCACCGATTATTAACGGCACTTCGATTTGCTGGGATTTTAATTCACTTATTCTTTTAGTAAGTGCTTCTCTTTCGGGACTTCCCGGAACATAACTTTTTACCGGTTCGTTAACAGGTACCGGAACCTTGAAATACGCGTTAGACATACAACTACCTCCATCTTCCTTTCAATTTCTAAATGATATTTATTCGTACTTTTTATAAAAAATGTATGAGTAAAAATAGTATTAACCCCCTGTAAATACAATCAAAAGAGACTGAAATCGGCTTTAGAATTCGTTATTTTTACGTACAGATTTGTACATATTCCGTTCCCGAATAGATTATCTCAAATTGTCGGTTAGGAAAGTTTATCAATATCGTAATTAAAAAATTTCAGTATGTATAAAAAATCATAATTAGTGGTCAGTATAATCATTTAAGTAATTATATTGTTCTATTCTTAGGAAATAATTTTATGTCGGTTTTCAAGTTGAACAAATTATATAATATTCATATTATAACTAAGGTGATAACATTTCATAATAATCGGAATATTGTTTAGTTATGCAGGTAGTAATTTTTATGAAAACTTCACTATTTCTTGATTAAATTTAGTCTTTAGAATAATGCGGAAACAAACTTGCCTGAACCGAATGTTACATACATAAAATATTTGCTCGGTCTTTCTCAAAAAGGAAGAAAGAATTCTTTCTTAGAACTTTGTGAACTTAATCTTAACAAAGTTTTTGCTATCTGTGGTTTATGCTTAGGCGATGTTAAAATTGCCGAAGAAGTTGCAAAGGATGTTTTTCTTTCCGCTTGGCACAATTTAAAATTTGTACGAGAAGATACGTCGGTAAACTCATGGCTGAGGGGTATTGCTGTCTTTGAAATTATGGAAGAATTACGAACTCGTGAAAGAAGACAAAAAGTTTATCCCAAAGCCAAAAAGTTTGACTCTACGGTTTATAACCGCGTTCACACAAACAACCAGTTCGAAAGTACAATTTTAGAATTACCCGAATTAGAAAGAACTATCTTTGTTCTTCATGATGTTGAGGGCTATGACTTTGACGAAATAGCCGGTTTTTTTGATGACCTTTCCATCGCTGAAATTAAAAAAATAATTCGTACTACAAGAGCAAGCTTAGTCGGAGTTGATATTCAATGACTCGAGATGAAGTAAGAAATATGATGCATGATTATGTTGACGGATTACTTTCTCCCGAAGACAAAAGCAAAGTTGACTCTTATTTAGAAGAGTATACGGATGTTGCAGGAGAGTATGATTTACTAAAAAAACTTCTTAATAAAGCAGAGTCTCTTCCAATTGGTATAAAAACTCCCGAAACGCTTCTTGAAAAAATTTCAGAAGAACTTCTTTCGAAAAGCTTTGAGAGAATAGAGGAAGAGAAACAAAAAAAACTTAAGCAGTTAACCGAGAATACAGAAGCTATTGGAGAGAAAAGAAAAAAAATTGTCAAGACTCGAGATTCTAATAGAGATTCAGATTCAACATCTTCAGACAAGATTGAAAGTAAAAAAGTTAATTCAGTGAATCTCTGGATTATTGTTGTTGTCCTGCTGACAATAGTAGGGGCGTATTTCTTATTTGATTTTCTTAATACAAACTTACCCTGGCAATTAAAATTAGATTATGGTAATTATCAAATAGGGTCTGTTGGTCAGAAATCAACTATCGATCTTGATGAAACATTAACAACATTTGATTCTACAAAAGTTACAATGATTATACCCAATGCAGGTAGATTAGAAATCGGAAGTTTCTCATCTATAAAAGTTGTAAAAGGAAAAGACAGCGATAACATTATATCCTTTATATCCGGGAAAATTTATGGTAATTGTAAAATCGATGACCCTCGATTAACCATCAAAACAAATATTTCTGAAATAAAAGTAGTAGCGGGGAAATTTATATCCGAGATTAATGATTACGGTGAACTTAACCTTATAACAAATAATGGAAAGCTCAAGATAACCACACCGAATAGAGAATTCTTCCTTGTAAAAGACCATAGATGTAAAATATCAGCAAACGGAAATGTCGGTATACCAATTCATCTCAAAACAAATCATCAACTGGCGGAAATATTTGAACAAATTAGCTATGACGATAAAAAAGTAAATAACTATGGTTTGATATTGCAATTATCCTCACCTGTGGATGGAATTACTATACTGCATCTTATTATGAAAGCAAAAACTATAGAGGAAAGACTACCGCTTTATGACAAATTAAATGAATTTTATCCGATTGTTCCCGGAATTACCAAAGAAGGGATTCTTAATTTGGATAAAGACATGCTGAATGAATGGCAGAGAGATATTGAATGGCAGTTATAAAAAATTTCCTTAAACAATTACCCCCGCATTTTAGTTTATAAAAATTTCGTTATATCCAAGTGCATTTCATTTTTTAATTCACGTCTAATTTTCTATTTTCGATGAATCAACAAAACAAAATCTAAATGAAAAAATTTTTAGTTGGAATTGACGGCGGAGGAAGCAACACAAAGTTATTGCTCACAGATACTAATTTAAATATACTTGAAGAATCTGTTGGTGGACCATCCAATTTCTTGAAGATAGGACATGAATCTGCATCACGAAATATTTATGAGTTAGTTATTCCCTTTATTCATAAATACAAAAATGATGAGTTTTATATTGTGATTGGAACAGCAGGTGCCGGGAGAAAAAATGATGCCGAAGAATTTGAGTTAAACCTTAGAAATAGTTTTTACCGAAATACAGTTGTTAAAGTTGTTTCCGATGCGGAGATAACATTAAAGGGTGCATTTGAAAATGAAAAAGGTGCAATTTTAATTGCCGGTACAGGTTCAATTTTATATTATAAATCAGATCGAGAAGTAAGTAGAGTCGGTGGTTTTGGAAGACTAATTGGTGATGAAGGCTCGGGTTATTCAATTGGGAGAAAAGGATTAAACACATTAGCTAAAATTTTAGATGGTCGTCTGCAGTCTTCCGGTATAAGGATTATAGCCGAAGAAAAATTCGAAATTAATTCTCAAGAATCACTTATCAACAAAGTTTATAAAGGAAGTTTTGATATTGCATCTTTTGCCGAGGTTGTGATTGAAGCTGCAAAGCAAAGAGATGAATATTCATTGAAAATTCTTGAAGAAGAAGCCGTAGAATTGTTTGATCATATCACAACTCTAATTGGAAAAGAAAATTTAAAGAAACTTAATCTTGTTTTAACCGGCGGATTATTATCTAATGATAATATCTTTAAATCAATATTAATGAATAAAATAAAAAAAGAACTACCTCAGGTTGAAGTTGTAAATCCCAAACATTCACCGGAATATGGTGCATTGTTAATTTCTAAAGAAATTATTACGGAAAAAAATGAAAATTAAAACTAGTAGAAATCCATGGAGCTGGGTGCCTTCATTATACTTTGCCGAAGGGATGCCTTACATAATTGTAATGACGGTATCGGTTATTATGTATAAACGTTTAGGTCTATCAAATACCGATATAGCACTATACACAAGCTGGTTATATTTACCCTGGGTTATTAAACCGTTATGGAGTCCTGTTGTTGATCTTTTCAAAACAAAAAGATTTTGGATTATTGCAATGCAGTTAATTATCGGTGCAGGTTTAGCCGGGGTTGCTTTGACAATTCCAACCGAATCATTTTTAAAATATACATTGATGTTTTTCTGGCTTATGGCTTTCAGTTCTGCTACGCATGATATTGCTGCCGATGGATTCTATATGCTTGGTTTAACCGAAAATCAGCAGGCATTTTTTGTCGGAATTAGATCTACATTCTATCGTTTAGCAATGTTAACCGGTCAAGGTCTGCTTGTAATATTAGCAGGTTATTTTGAAAATATTTATTCAATAGAAATAGCATGGTTGATTGTTTTTATAATATTAGCAGGTTTGTTTGTTCTATTTTTTCTTTATCACAATTTTATTCTTCCGTATCCCCCGAGCGATACATTAAGAAGCACGACTTCGCCGCAAAAATTTGTTGAAGATTTTTTTAACACTTTTATTTTATTCTTCCGAAGAAAAGGAATACTCATAATCATAGGTTTTTTATTATTATATAGATTCAGCGAAGCACAGCTTGTAAAAATTGCAGCCCCGTTCTTATTAGACGGTAGAGATATAGGCGGTTTGGGTTTAAGCACGAGTGAAGTAGGTGTCATCTACGGAACAATCGGATTAATTGCATTAATGGTAGGCGGAATTTCCGGCGGATTAGTCTGCGCTAAAGACGGTTTAAAGAAATGGCTTTGGTGGATGTTAATATCAATTAATTTGCCGAACGCAGTTTATCTTTACATGTCCGTCTTTCAACCGGAATCGTTTATAACCATAAGCTCACTAATTGCTGTTGAGCAATTCGGTTACGGTTTCGGGTTTACTGCCTATATGCTTTATATGATTCACATTTCAGAAGGGGCTCACAAAACTTCACACTACGCAATTGCTACCGGTTTTATGGCTTTAGGTATGATGATACCCGGAATGTTCAGCGGATGGATTCAAGAAAGTCTCGGTTACAAATTATTTTTTATGTGGATATTATTTGCAACGATTCCTTCTTTTATCATTGCAAAATTTGTAAAAATTGATCCAACTTTCGGAATAAAAAAGAAAACTAGTTGATGCGATATACAATTTCTATAATTGTTTTTTTAGTAATATCATTGCTGATTCCTTCCGAAAGAGTTAATCAGTATAGCAAACCTAAATATACGTTCGATAAACTATTTCCCTTACAAGTAAAAGATCTTCTTTGGATTGATTCAGTTTTCAACTCGTTAACATTAAGAGAAAAAGTTGCCCAGCTCATTATTCCATATGCTTACGGTAGAGATACAATTGAGGACTCAAAGCAATATAGACGTCTTAAGCAACTGGCAGAAGAAGAAAAGGTTGGAGGATTCTTATTTCTTCAAGGTACAATAAAAAACCAAATTGCTATTCTTAATCAACTTCAAAAGAAATCAAAAGTGCCACTATTAATTTCAGCAGATTATGAAAGAGGTTTGGGAATGCGACTTAATGATGCAGTTGAATTCCCATATAAAATGGCTTTCGCCGCTGCCGGTAAACCGGTTAATGATTATCAAATGGGGAAAATAGTTGGACAAGAAGCGCTGGCTATCGGAGTTCATCACAATTATTCTCCTTTGGTTGATGTTGTTCATGATTATCGCAACCCGATTGTAAATGTTCGCTCATATTCTTCCGATCCCGAAATTATTTCGATTCACTCGGAAGCATTCATTAAAGGAATGCATGAAAGCAAAGTAATCACAACAGCAAAGCATTTCCCCGGTCACGGAGCAACTGATTTGGATTCGCATAATGAACTACCGTTAATCGATTTAACAAAAGATGAGTTGTGGAAAGTCGATTTGAAAACTTTTAAATCGGTTATAGAAGCCGGTGTTAAATCTGTTATGATAGGTCATCTTGATGTTCCGGAATTATCCGATGTTAACGGAGTTCCTGCAACATTTTCTTACAATGTTGTAACAAGACTATTAAAAAATGAAATAGGTTTTGACGGACTTATTGTAACGGATGCTCTTAATATGCAAGCATTGACAAAAGAGTATTCACAAAAGCAAATTGGTGTTTTATCAATTCAAGCCGGTAATGACATTTTGTTATTTCCTTCAAATGAAAAAGAAATGATCGACGGTATTGTTGAAGCGGTTAATACAGGAAGATTGTCGGAAGAACGAATCAATGAATCGGTTAGAAAAATCTTAAAAGTAAAAAAATGGCTTGAGCTTGATAAAAACCGTTATGTAGATTTTCTAAAAGCGGAAAAAGAAATAAATAAAAAATCTCATTTCAGGTTAGCGCAGGATATTGCGGAAGCTTCGGTTACTTTGGTTAAAGACGCAGCAAAACTAATTCCCATTGATCCGAATAAGTATGGAAAAGTTTACAGTATTACTATTAGCGACAGCAGATTCAAAAGAACAATTGAAGAACCCTTCCCTTTCGAGAAGTCACTAAATGAAAACTTCGGTTATGTAAAAAATTACCGAGTCAATTTCAGCACTAAAAAAAATGAATACAAAAAAATACTTTCGGAAATTCGGCAAGCTGATTTAATTATTATTTCGATCTATGCAAATGTACGTTCATCTAGCGGTAGAATAGATTTACATCAAGAGCAGTTTGATTTTATAAATGCTATACTTGACTTAAATAAACCGACTGCTGCAGTTAGTCTTGGCAATCCCTTTATACTTTCCGAGGTTACAAGAATCCCAACATACCTGACTACATACGGCAACGTTGCTTTATCACAAATCGCCGCACTCGAGGCAATATTGGGCAACACAAAAATTTCCGGTAAACTTCCGGTATCACTTCCTAATACTGAGTTTATTATTGGAAGCGGAATTAGTAAATCGGCTAAAGGTTTATTCTTCGCCAGGAATAGAGTAGATACAAATTACAATTTCAACAAAGTTGACTCGTTGATGAAGAATGCACTAAAGGAAAAAATATTCCCCGGCGCATCAATAATAATTGGTCATAGAAATAGAATAGTATATCATCAATATTATGGTAAAGGGACTTATGAAAAAGATGGAAAACCGATAGATGATAATTCTATTTTTGATATCGCATCTTTGACAAAAGTTACTGCAACTACTTCCGCTGTTATGCATTTGTTAGATCAAAATAAAATTAATCTCGATGATAAAGTTATAAAGTATCTCCCTAATTTCGGAAATAATAATAAAGATAAAATTTCAATTAAGAATTTACTTCTACATAATTCAGGATTGCCTGCCTTCAAACCTTTCTATAAAAATTACAAAGGAGCAGAGGAAGTTATTAATGCAATAATGAACACGAAACTGGAATCTAATCCGGGTGAAAAATATTTATATAGCGATATTGGTATGATAGTTTTGCAAAAGGTAATTGAAAAAATTACAAATCAAAGGATGGATGAATATCTTAAAGATAATCTGTTTGATTTGCTTGGAATGAATATCACATTTTTTAATCCATCTCCGAAAGTCTGGTATAACTGTGTTCCCACAGAGAATGATGATTATTGGAGAATGCAAACATTAAAAGGCAAAGTTCATGATGAGACTGCCTACCTGCTTGGTGGTGTTGCCGGTCATGCCGGGTTATTTTCAACAGCGGAAGATTTAGCAAAACTTATTTCTTTATATGTTAACGATGGATATTACGGAGATAAACAAATTTTTAAAAAAGAAACTATCGATTTGTTTACAACGAAAAATTCTAAGTTAAGTTCAAGAGCTTTGGGCTGGGATACAAAATCCGATGAAAAATCTTCTGCAGGAAATTTGTTTTCCGAAGAATCGTTCGGGCACAATGGATTTACCGGAACGTCAATCTGGGTCGATAAAAATGAAGGATTATTCGTAATTCTTCTTACTAACCGGGTTCATCCTTCAAGATCTAATACGAAAATTATTCAATTTAGACCCTTGCTGCATGATGAGATTTTTAAAGCGGTAACTGATTAAATCACCTTACGCATGAACCTGGAAGGTCGTCAGACTTCACTCGTTAGAGTCCGGAGACTCCAACGGAGTCTTCGACCGAACTCTAGCGAGTCACTTGTATTTGACCTTCCAGGTTGCTTTAATAGTTAAGTAACTTCATTCATTCAGTTACGTCTAAACATCAAAATTGTTGAGGCATTTTGAATACTGAAAAAATTATCGAGGTAAAGGGATTAACTAAAAAGTATAAAAATTTAGTTGCCGTCGACAACCTCGATCTGAATGTTTACCGGGGAGATGTTTTCGGGTTTTTAGGACCAAACGGCGCCGGTAAAAGCACAACAATCAGGATGCTTCTTACTTTAATTAAGCCTACATCAGGTTATATTAAAATCTTCGGGAAACCACTTCAAAAAAGTCGAATTGAAATTTTAAAAAAAATTGGCGCTATTGTAGAGAAACCGGATTTCTATCTTTATCTAACCGCATATAAAAATTTGGAAGTACTTGGTAAAATTTCCGGGGGAGATACTTCGAAAAAAAATATCATGAAAATGCTTGAACTTGTTGGTCTTGAGAAAAGATACAATAGCAAAGTAAAAACTTTTTCGCACGGTATGAAACAAAGACTTGGAATAGCTCAAGCATTACTGCATGACCCGGAGTTGATTATTCTTGATGAGCCAACAACCGGTTTAGACCCACAAGGTATGAAAGAGATTAGAGACTTAATTCTTTATTTAAGTAAGGAAAAAAAGAAAACTGTTTTTCTCTCTTCACATATACTTCATGAAGTGGAGATGATAGCAAATAGAATGATTATAATTAATAAAGGTACAACTCAAGTTGAGGGTACTGTTGATGAATTACTAAATCCTGATAAACTACGTGTAACATTCGAAGTAAACGATATTTCAAAAGCTTTTGAAATTGTTAAACTAACAAAGTGGAATGAAAGTTTTGTGATGAAAGAAAAGAATCAACTAGTATTTAACCTCCCGAAGAATGAAACTTCTGAGCTAAATAAATATTTTGTTGAAAACGGGCTTGATGTTAGTGCTGTAATTCCAACAAGATCATTAGAGGATTATTTTTTAAAAATTACCGAGACAAGCAAATGATTCTAAAATTAATATTAATAGAACTCGGTAAAATATTTAGAAAGTTGAGAACATATATTGGGTTTATCGCTATTGGAGTACTTGTCCCGGTTGTTCAAATATCTTTATACTTTACCGGCGAAGGTTATGTAGATTTTGCAACACGTAATTTAAAAGACTCGTTTATTTTTGTCGGGAATTTATTGAATGGATATTTAATTGCTTATCTAATACTGCAAGCTTTGTTTATTCATATACCATTCTTGATCGTTTTAGTTGGCAGCGATTTACTTGCGGGGGAAGCTACTTCCGGTACTTATAGAATGCTTGTTACAAGACCGGTATCAAGAATTAGTATTTCTATTTCTAAGTTTGTTGCCGGATTTATTTATACAAATATACTTCTTCTATGGTTGTTAATAATCAGTCTATTTGTTAGTATTATAATATTCGGAACCGGGGAACTTATCGTACTTCGTGACAAAGTTTATATTTTTGCTTCGGACGATATTTTGTGGAGGTTTTTTCTCGCCTACGGTTTTGCAGTTTTAAGTATGACCACCGTTTTAGCATTATCTTATCTTTTCTCCTCAATGGTTGAAAATGCAATTGGTCCAATTGTCGCATCGATGGCGGTAATGATAGTCTTTATAATAATTTCGGCTCTGCCAATTGATATTTTAGAACCGTTTAGACCATATCTTTTTACAAATCATATGATTAAATGGAGAGAGTTTTTTGGTGATCCAGTGAATTATTCTGAAGCGATTAACTCCGCTTTAATACTATTATTACATATAATAGGATTATTTTTAATAACAACGTTTATTTTTAATCGCAAGGATATTCTTTCATGAAAAAAATATTTATATCGATTGCTTTAACATTACTAACTATATCGGCTGGACTACCGGATCCCGATGAGATTTTAGAAAATGTTAAATCAAAAATAAACGGAGTAAACGATTACAAAGTTGAAGCGGTTATAAAAGTAGATGTTAATTTTTTAAGAGTACCGGAAACACAAGCAACAATTTTCTTTAAACAACCCGATAAGATAAAATTAGAATCAGACGGGTTTGCTTTATTGCCGAAAGAAGGATTGAATTTTTCTCCTGCTAAATTATTGAAAGACGACTACACAGCCGTTATTGCAAAGGAAGAGATCATTGACGGTAATGATGTTTATCTAATTAAAATTATTCCTCTTTCCGATACAAGAGAATTTGTTTTAGCAAACTTATGGATTGATAAAAATGAATATGTTGTTCACAAGATTGAAACAACAACAAAGAAAAGCGGTACGGTAACAATTGAACTTAGCTATAAAGACCAAATAAAATATGCTCTCCCGTCAGAATTGAAATTGTCGTTCAAAGTTGAGCAGATGAATCTGCCGCCGGGTATGACCGGTGAATACCAGCAGAATCAAGAAACTCAAAAATCAGGTAAAATGACCGGAAAAGTTATTGTTGAGTATAAAGATTATCAAACTAATATCGGTTTAAGTGATGAGTTTTTTAATGAATCTGTTAAGGAAGATAAAACTAAATAACATTCGAAATCCCCGTTTTACACATCCGTCAGAACACATGACAAATATGGAATAAACCTTCGAGGTAAGGATATGCACTTTATGTAGTTTTTCCTCGAAGGTTGCTAAGGTGACTCAAATTGATTCTTAAAACCAAAAGGTTTAATTTAGCACTCAATTTTAACGGAAATTAACGGAAGGAAAGAATGAAAATCCACGAATATCAAGCAAAAGAGATATTAAGAAAGTTTAAGGTGCCGGTACCCGAAGGTATGGTTGCATTTAATGTTGATGAAGCTGTCACTGCTGCAGAAAAAATCGGCGGAAAGGTTTGGGTTGTTAAAGCTCAAATTCATGCAGGTGGAAGAGGTAAAGGCGGTGGTGTTAAAGTTGCCAAAAGTTTGGATGAAGTCCGTACTTATGCACAGCAAATTTTAGGTATGAATTTAGTTACTCATCAAACAGGACCCGAAGGAAGAGTAGTTAAAAGATTATTGATTGAGCAGGGTATCAACATTGATCGTGAACTTTATATTGGCATTACACTTGACAGAGCACAATCAAAAAATGTAATTATGGTTTCAACCGAAGGAGGAGTAGAAATTGAAAAAGTAGCAGCCGAAACCCCAGAAAAAATATTGAAAGAAACTATTGACCCATCGGTTGGAATTCAAACATATCAAGCAAGAAAACTTGCATTCGGTTTAGGATTACAGGGAGATCAATTAAAGAATGCGGTGAAATTCATTTTATCGCTTTATAAAGCTTATGAAGAAACCGATGCATCGCTTGCCGAAATTAATCCACTTGTAGTTACAAAAGAAGGTAGTGTTATTGCATTAGATGCGAAAATGAATTTTGATGATAATGCTTTGTATCGTCATCCTGATATTCTTGAATACAGAGATTTGGATGAAGAGGAACCGCTTGAAATAGAAGCATCAAAATATAATCTCAACTATATTAAGTTAGACGGCAATGTGGGTTGTATGGTAAACGGTGCAGGGTTAGCGATGGCAACTATGGATATTATTAAACTTGCCGGTGGTGAACCTGCCAACTTTTTAGATGTAGGCGGCGGTGCAAATAAAGAAACAGTTGCTAACGGATTTAAAATAATTTTATCCGATAAAAACGTAAAAGCAATATTAATAAATATCTTCGGCGGAATTGTTAGATGTGATAGAGTTGCCCAAGGTGTTATTGATGCGGTTAAAGAAATTAATGTGCAGGTTCCTATTGTTGTTAGATTAGAGGGAACTAATGCAGAAGAAGCAGGTGTTTTGTTAAATGAATCCGGACTTAAATTCGAAGTTGCACAGAGCTTACAGGAAGCAGCTCAAAAAGTAACAACAGTTTTGAACTAAAAGAGTTACTGAAATTCTAAACATAAAAATGGCGGTATGTCTTTTATATCGCCATTATCAAAGAATCAATTTTAACTTGTCTTTTTTCTTTAGTTTTTTATCTTACACTAAACAGAAAAAATTATAACCATGATTGAAATAAATTTACCTACTGAAGCGGCAATAAACTTATTGAATGATCAATTTGTTCATGAGTTTAAACATCAAAAGAAAATAAAAAAAGTTAAACCCGGTATTTCTATAACTGAGCTTAACGGAAAACAGTTTAAGGAAATTTTAGAATTAGCACTTTTTGATATTCTAATTCTTTTACCGGTGACTCTAATCACAGAAGAAAGTAACCTGAGCTCAATTATCAAAAAATCAGTCAAAGGGTTGTCTATAAAATACAATAAAGCAGAAACTTTGAAATTCACCGAAAATGATGCTGAAAAGTTGTTAATTAGAATTAAAAAATCCTTCGGAAATTTTAGTAGCTCAACTACCTACCAGAATAATTAACTTCAAAATTTACTTTGTTGCAGTTCACAAACTCTGTAATGGACTGTTGTGTCTAATTTTTTAATTCTCTACTTTACATTTGGTTTCGTAAAAAATTTTACAAATTATTTCTAACTATAAGGAGGGATCATGTCAAAAAAATTATTACTTATTCTTTTGGTTGTAATGAGCTTAATATTCTTTGGTTGCGATAAGGCAGAAGATGATGATAATTCAAATAAAGATATTCCTGCTGATCCGGTTAATGTAACACCACCAAATCCAACAAAAAATAATGTTCAACCTACCGCAACTTTTCAAGCTCAGGGCGAACGTATTAAGTTAAATTTGCAAGGGCTGGTTGATCCGAATACATTACAGCCGATTACACTTTTCTACAATGCATCAAACCCGTCTGGATCAAACATTTTCGTTACTCAAAACGGGGTTACAAAAGGTTTATTGTTAACTAAAGTAAGTACCGGTAATGTTCTAAAGGCTGATGTAGTTTTTACTGTTGATAATTCCGGTAGTATGTGGGAAGAAGCCGATGTTGTTGCTAATAATATCGTTAGCTTTGCTCAAGCACTTGCTGCAAGCGGCTTGGATGTTCAGTTCGGTTGCGTCGGTTACGATGGACCCGTTAATGGTGCACTTAATATGACAACCTCCGCAAGTCTTTCGACTTATCTTAATCGTTCAGGTTATACAGGAACATTCCGCACTTATGGATTTGAAGGACCCGACGCAACAACACTTCAGAATGCGGCATCAGGTTTTGCGCCAGGTGTTTGGGGTGAAAACGGAGCGATGGCTGTACTATATGCACACCAGTATTTTGCATGGAGAGCAGGAGCTTCAAGAGTATTTATCAACTTCACCGATGAGTCAACTCAACCGGCTTCTGACTTAAGTTTTAATACAGCTCAAATGTGTAACACTATTGGTGGTCTGGCAACTGTTCATACAGTATATAGCGGTCCTGCAGATACTACTCGAGGCTTAAACGGAGCATGGAGCGATCGCCACGAAAGACCGTGGTTAATGTCCGACTGTACAGGCGGTACAAAGAAATTTATTGCTCAAGATGCGTCTGACTTGGTGCTTACCGATCTTCCGGTAGTCGGGGCTCTGTCTAATAGTTATCTTGTTGAATATCTGAAAGGTTCATCTGAGGTTCAAGATTGGCTTGTAAAGATCATTATATATACAGCCACCGCCGATGGATCAACAACTTATTCGGTTAGATATTAGTGTTGAAATTTATTTTGCTCTTTGATAAGTTTTTATATCCAATAACAATAATTAGTGAGGAGACTCTCACTACTTGCCGACAAACCCATCATAACACGATGGGTTTGTTGTTTTAAATAATAAATTTATTGTTCTGCATTCAAATTAATTTTGCTATTTTATCTTATCACCATAAAGGAGATTATTCATGCTAAAAGAATTCAAAGAATTTGCAATGCGGGGGAATGTAGTAGATATGGCAGTCGGTATTATAATTGGTGCCGCATTCGGTACGATAGTAAAATCCTTAGTCTCCGATGTAATAATGCCGCCGGTAGGTTTGCTGCTTGGAGGCGTTGATTTCTCAAATTTGTTTTTTGTAATTAGAGAAGGAACAATTTCCGGTCCTTTTGATACGCTCAAGCAAGCACAGGAAGCAGGTGCAGTTACATTAAATTATGGTGTATTTTTAGATACCGTAGTGAGCTTTTTAATTGTAGCATGGGCAATCTTTATTCTTATTAAAGGTATGAACAAAATGAAAAAGAAGGAAGCAGAAGTTCCGGCAGAAGCAACTACAAAAGAATGTCCTTATTGTTTTAACACAATTTCAATCAAAGCAACAAGATGTCCGGCTTGTACTTCTTCACTTACATAAAGAATTAATACCAAATTGTTTGACAAACCCGGATTGCTAATATGATTCGGGTTTTGTTTTACTATTCAATTCGTGATTCGAAATTAACTTGAAAATAAAATTGGTTAAGCATGCAACCTAAATTTTTTAAAACTCAAAAGGACTTAAGAAGTTGGTTTGAAAAGAATCATAATACATTAGATGAAATATGGATTGGCTATTATAAAATAGCAACAGGTAAGCAAAGTATTACCTGGTCTGAATCTGTTGATGAAGCAATTTGTTTCGGGTGGATTGATGGAATTAGGAAATCGATTAATGATATAAGTTATATGATTCGCTTCACACCGCGGAAACCCAACAGTAACTGGAGTGCTGTTAACATAGAAAAAGTAAAAAGGTTGACTAAGCTCGAATTAATGAAACCGGAAGGGATTGAAGCTTACAAAAGAAGACAAGAACATAAATCAAAAATATATTCATACGAACAAAAGGTTGTTCAATTAGAAAAAAGCTATAAGGTAAAATTTAAAGAGAATAAAAAAGCATGGCAGTTTTTCAATGAGAAGTTAGCCCCATCATATAGAAAAACTTCAATCAGATGGGTAATGAGTGCAAGGCAAGAAAAGACGAGAATAAAAAGGCTGGAAATATTAATTGCCTCCTCTGCGAAAGGAGAAAAAATCCCACTACTTGTTAGATAGTGGAATTTATTTAAAACAAAAAAAGCCCGAATTCTTAACGAAATCGAGCTTAATTAAGAGCTGGCAATGGGACTCGAACCCGCAACCTGCTGATTACAAATCAGCTGCTCTACCAATTGAGCTATGCCAGCATTTTTGAAGAACACAAATCTAATATTTTTTCATTTTCTAAACAAGACTAAGATTAATATTCTGTTATGTGATATATTTGCAGATAATAAAGTTCAAGAAAGGAAAATTTGTGAGTCCGACTCAAATAAAAATCACCGATAAAAATTCTTTGAAAATAAATTGGGATGACAATTCTCAAAGTGATATTTCATTAAATTATCTGCGCGATGAATGTCCTTGTGCAAATTGTAAAGGTGAGACAATATTATTAAAAACTATGCGTCCGGCAAGACAAAATAAACTTGCTGTTGGAAGATACAACATTACCAATATAGAAGTTGTCGGCGGCTATGCGGTAAAAATTTCATGGAAGGATGGCCATGATACCGGTATTTACAGTTGGCAGTATCTTAAAACTCTTGCAGATGACGAGGCTAGCGGTATCTCGCACGATTACAAACCATTGGTATAAATGCTTAGCAAAAACGGTGTAAAATATTATTCTACTCTCCTTCTTAAAAAGTATAGAGATCGCGAGCGTAAATTCATTGTCGAGGGAAAACGTCTTGTTGAAGAGGTATTTAAAAGCTCATTCGAATGTGAAGTGGTTGTCGTAACAGAAAATTTTATTTCTAGTAATCACGTTCTTATTTCGGAAATTCGAAAGAACCATACATTGGAAATTGTAAAGGAAGTTGATTTTAATCGAATGACCGATACACAAAATCCGCAAGGAATTTTAGCCGTATTGAAGAAAAAGAATTTGAAATTCATCTTTGAACCAAACTCTAATTTTATCCTTGCTTTAGAAAATATTTCGGATCCAGGAAACCTTGGAACAATTTTCCGGAATGCGGATTGGTTTGGTATCGAGCAGATTGCTTTAAGTAATGATTCGGCTGAAGTTTACAATCCAAAAGTTTTACGTGCTTCGATGGGTTCGGTTTTTCATGTTGAATTTTCTGACGGATTAGACCTTTACCATGAATTAACTCATCTAAATAAAAAAGGTTATCAAATTATTACTGCCGATATGAAAGGAGAGAATATTTATTCTTTCAACAAACCGGAAAAGTTTATTTTGGTTTTATGCAATGAAGCTCACGGACCTTCCGAGAAATTATTACAAATAACGGATTCTCAAATAACAATTCCAGGAAAAGGGAATGCCGAATCGCTAAATGTTGCAAGTGCTTCGGCTATCCTTTTAAGTGAACTTACTAAATAATTATTCTCTCACATAAATAATGTGATCAATTCTAGCTGCTTCAAATCGATTCTAATAAAGTAGTTGATTAGTTATTACAACTGTTGTATGGTAGTAACTGAAAGAACTGTTTTTATAGATTGACTTTTTTAACATTATCCCCACTAATTTATCCGGTTAGGAACCATATTGTTCCCCTGTATCAAAGAAATCAATTGATATACTCCTTTAGCATTTTATGCATGAAAATATTGATGAATCGCGAATAGAGATTCCTTTTTAATTTACATCAATAATAAAAAGCCATTGTGTTCACTGTTATACTGGGATACAGGTATTAGAATGCATAATCTTTTTTACATTGCAAAAACGATATAATTGTACGGTTTTTCTTGCAATAATATTCTGCCTTCTATATATTTGGACATACTTGGTATATTAAGTATACTAAATAGAGCGAAAAATGCCAGAAAAACTTAAATTCAACGACCCAACACCCCTTTATGAGCAAATTCAGATTGATATAAAGAAACGAATTGAATCAGGCGAACTCAACGTCGGAGATCAGGTTGGTTCTCAAAATGAACTTGCACGGGAATATGACGTGAGTGTAATTACAATTAAAAAGGCTCTGCTGAACTTAGTAAATGAAGGAATTTTATATACTCGAGTCGGTAAAGGCACTTATGTCTCCGACCAAACATTTTCGAAGAGAAAATTCTCCGATCAAAAAACTATTGGGCTGGTTCTTAGAGATCTTAAGCATCCGTTCTTCTCTATGATAGTTCAAAGTATCGAAGAGGAAGCATATAATCTTGGCTATACTCTTGTTCTTACAAGTTCGTCAAATAAGATTGAAAAAGAAGAGTATCAAATAAAGAATTTTAAAAACATGGGGGTTGAAGGATTAATTATTGCATCTCTTTCTCTGGAATATACAGCCACAAATTACATTCAAAAACTTCATGATGATAAATTCCCTTATATAATGATCTCATATATGCATGACCCGCAATATTGGTTTATTGGCTCCGATCATGAATTTGGCGGTTATTTGGCAACCGAACATTTGATTAAAACCGGATATAAACGAATTGGTTATGTTCATATAGGAAAAGGCAATTTACTTAGTGAAGTAAGAAAAAACGGGTATTCCCGGGCTTTAATGGATTACGGAATTCCATTCGATTCAAAACTAATCTTCTCTTTAAGAAAGGAACAATTCGATTCAGGCGAAGATAGAGTTGAACTTGGTTATGAATTCGGTAGTGAGTTTATAAATATGAAACAAAAACCGGAAGCCCTGTTCTTTTATAACGATTCTACTGCATTAGGTTTTATTAAATCACTCAATGAACATAATTTTAAAGTGCCAAACGATATTGCTATTGTTGGTTATGATGATATTGAGTTGGCAAAATTTGCATCGGTTCCTCTTACAACAATCCGGCAGCCGGTTAGTAAAATCGGGTCTCAAGCCGTTCAAATAATTCATAGACGAATAAATGGAGAAGATGTAACAAACAGAACTATTTATCGCCCCGAACTGGTGATCCGAAATTCATGTGGTTCAAAAGTTCATTCGAATAATAATCTTATAAATCAACAACAAGAACCGGAAGGAATCTGATTACGTAATGATATTGATTGATAAAAAATATAATCGTGCACTTAAACGATTACTTAATATTGTATTTAGTACGTTTATCATTTTAATGATGATTTCTTGTGATTCAGATTCATCGATCAAACATTTAAAAATAGGACATGGGTTGGACAGGACACACCCTGTTCACCTTGCAATGGAATTTCTTGCTGATAGAGTTTACGAGAAGTCAAGTGGGAAAATTGAAATAACCGTTTATCCCAGCCAACAACTTGGAACAGAAAGGGAATGTCTGGAATTACTTCAAATCGGTAGCCTTGCCATGACAAAAGTTTCAGCATCGGTATTGGAAGGATTTGCACCTAATTTTAAAGTTTTTTCTCTACCGTATATTTTTAGAAGCGACGAACATAAGTTCGCTTTTTTTGAAAGTGATTTGGGACAGGAATTACTCCGGAGTCCGAAGGAGTTTTGGCTTAGAGGACTTTGCTATTATGATGCGGGAAGCAGAAGTTTTTATACGATAAGCAAACCGATACTATCACCGGATGATTTAACCGGATTAAAAATTAGAACGCAGGAAAGTCCGACTTCCGTAAAATTAGTTAACTCACTTGGCGGTTCTGCAACTCCAATTTCTTGGGGTGAACTTTATACTGCGCTGCAACAAGGTGTTGTCGATGGTGCCGAGAATAATCCACCTTCATTTTACTTATCAAGACATTATGAAGTATGCAAATTTTATTCATTAAACGAGCATACCTCTGTTCCCGATGTTTTACTTATTAGTACAATAATTTGGGATGAACTTTCCGGCGAAGAACAAAAATGGCTTGAAGATGCTGCAATGGAATCTTATGATTATCAAAAAAAGCTTTGGCAGAAGGCTACTGTAGAAGCACTTGAAAAAGTTAAAGAAGCCGGAGTAGAAATATATTATCCCGATAAAGAATTATTTGCTGAGAAAGCCGAATCGCTTTTACTCGAGTTCAGAAATCAACCGGAAGTTTGGGAGCTAATTCAAAAAATTGATGAGATACAATGAAACTTTCTCAAGTTAAAAATAGAGTAGATTCAGTGCTGAAGTGGTTTCTTATAATTCTTATGGCACTTATGACAGTCAATGTTTTATGGCAAGTTTTTTCGAGATTTGTTTTACAAACTCCCAGTTCATTTACCGAAGAACTTGCCCGATATATGTTAATTTGGGTTGGAATTTTGGGCGCTGCTTATGTTGCCGGACAAAAAATGCATCTTGCGATTGATCTTCTTCCAACCAAATTAAAAGGAAAGTCAAAAGCTGTTCTTGACATTTTTATTCAATCGACAATTTTTTTGTTTGCTCTTGTTGTTATGGTCATCGGTGGAATACGATTAGTTGTTATAACGTTAACATTGAAACAGATTTCCGCGGCAATGCAAATTCCACTTGGATACATTTATACAGTTTTACCTCTTAGCGGAGCACTGATGGTGTTTTATTCTTACTACTTTATTATTTCACAAATAAAAAGGCTCAAGAGTATAAAGGTAAATTAAGAGAAAATATTATGGAATTACTGGAGATAACCATACTAATATTAACATTTGTAATACTGCTTGCGGTTGGTGTTCCAATTTCATTTAGTATCGGCATTTCAAGTTTGGTTACTATGTTGATAAGTATTAACACAATCCCATCCTTTACTACAGTTGCTCAAAGGATGGCAACCGGTCTTGACAGCTTTGCATTACTTGCAATACCTTTTTTTATACTTGCGGGTCAGTTAATGAACAGCGGCGGTATTGCAAGAAGATTAATAGATTTTGCTAAGGTACTTGTCGGTAAACTTCCCGGTGGACTTGCATTCGTAAACATTATGGCAGCAATGTTATTTGGAGCAATTTCCGGCTCTGCAGTTGCCGCTGCTTCTGCCATTGGTGGGTTTATGACTCCGGTTATGAAAAAAGAAGGGTATGATACTGGGTTTTCTGCCGCTGTAAATATAACATCATCAACTACTGGTCTTATTATTCCGCCAAGCAACATACTTATAGTTTATTCTTTAGCAAGCGGCGGTGTTTCGATTGCTGCGCTTTTCCTTGCAGGTTATATTCCGGGAATTATAATTGGTCTTAGCTTAATGATAGTTGCCGGTATATATGCAAATCGAAGTGACTACAAAGTTAAATTCGATATTACTTTCGGCTATGCTGTAAAAAAATTTTTCGACGCAATTCCCAGTTTACTGCTTATCGTAATTGTAATAGGCGGAATTGTTGCGGGATATTTTACAGCTACCGAAGCCTCAGCTGTTGCTGTTTTGTATGCGTTTATTTTATCGGTATTCATCTATCGCGAAGTAAAGTTTAAAGATCTCTCAAAAATTTTATTGAGCAGTGTTACAACTACTGCAATAGTAATGTTGTTAGTTGGTACTTCTATGGCAATGTCTTGGGTTATGGCTTATGAGAATATTCCGCAAAATGTAGCAGAGGCACTATTAGCATTATCCGATAACGGTATAGTAATATTAATAATCATTAATCTTATTCTTTTGTTTATCGGTACTTTCATGGATATGACACCGGCAGTACTCATATTTACCCCTATATTTCTGCCTATAGCTGTTCAATTAGGGGTTGACCCGATCCACTTCGGAATATTTATGGTGATGAATCTCAGTATCGGGTTATGTACACCGCCTGTCGGTAGTGTTTTATTTGTCGGATGCTCCGTTGCAGATTTACCGATTACTAAAGTTATTAAGCCGCTCATTCCGATGTTTATCGCAATGATTATTTCACTTTTGTTGGTTACCTATATTCCTGAGTTGAGCTTATTTATTCCCAAATTATTTGGTTATTAAAAAGAAGAAAACGTGTAATTGTATTAATATAAAATAAAGGGTGAATCATGAAAAAAAAATATGTGATAGTGTTTACGACAATAGTTTTGATTCTCTTTTCCGCAGTTAAGATCGAAGCCGAAGATAATTTGAAAAAGCAAAAAGTGCTTCAGGCACTAAATGAATTAGCATATCACGCAAGTAACGTACTTCTTGATGAAGAAGGAAAATCCAGATGTGATTATAATATTGTGCAGGGCAAATGGTATCCTTATGAACCTGCCTGGCATACTGGTCAAATAATTAACGGACTGGTTGATGCTTATCGAGTTACGGATAATGAAGAATATTTAATCGCTGCAAAAAAAGCTGGAAATTGGTGGACAAGTTTACTTATTAAAGATCATCCTAAATTAGAAGGAATGTTATATGCAGTTCACGGCGATCATGCCGGAGAGGTATTAGTGTTTGCTACTATTTCTGACGGCACACCAGGATTGTTTAATCTTTATAAAGCAACTAAAATTGATAAATATGCTGCAGTTCCTACAAGTGCAGGCAGATGGATGCTTGAACATATGTATGTTCCCGAACATGGAGTTTTTTATGACACTGTTGACCCTGAAACAGGTGAAGTTAGAAAAGAAAACAGTCCTTTTTGGAAAGATAAAGAAGTACAAGAATTATTCGATGTTTCCAGACCAAATAATGAAGGTTCGCTTTTCAAAGATATGTATGAATATACCGGAGATGAAAAGTATAAAAAAGTATTTATAGAACTCTGCAACAGTTTAGTTGAAAAGCAAGATGAATACGGTTTGTGGATGGATTTTATGCCTAATCACAAACATGAAGGAACTTTTCATCCAAGATTTAACTTATGGTACGCCGAATCATTAATTGACGGATATGAATTGACAGGCGACAAGAGATACCTTGAAGCAGCAAGAAAAACTTTAGAGTTTCATGTTAAGTTCCAAGGCAAGGATGGTTCATTTCATTATGTAAATTATGTCGACGGTAGAACCGATAGAGGTTCAAAAACTGGTTCGGCAGTTGCATTCATTGGAATTTTAGGAATCAGGTTAATAGAACATGGCGTTGGTGAACAATTCAAAGATAACGTAGAAAGATCATTTAACTGGGTAATTAAAAATCGATACGCTCAAAATCATCCTGATCCAAACTTGAGAGGCGGATTGATTAATCTTAGATCTCGTCATCGTCAAGGGATGCATTGGATTACTCAAAGAGATGTAGGTACGGCATTCGGAATGAGATTTCTCGCAAAATATTACGAACATTATTTCGGTGACGAAAATAAAAAATGAAACTAAAAATATTTTCAATATTATTTTTAGCAGTGAGTTGGACGTTTGCTCAAATATTACAACCGCAGCCAAAAGAGATTGTTAATCTTAATCAATCAATAATTCTGGATTCTGATTATTCTGTTCAAGTAAATTATACAAATGAAATTGAACATAAAGCAGCAAATTATCTTGAAAGATTGATAGTGCAGAAATTTAACAATCGTTTTTCGGTTGCCGAAAGCGAAAGCAAATCAAATTGGGAAATAGTTTTTAATTTAATCCCATTTTCTGATAAACATATTAATGATCAATATTATGAGCTAAATCCATCGGTAGATAAAAAAATAATAGAAATATCTTCTCCGAGTCAACTCGGTTTACTTTATGGTGCTGTTACTTTTATTGATTTATTAATAAATAAAGATGATAGACTTAATTTTGATTTGGTTGAGATTAAGGATTATCCGGATTTTTCAAGAAGATTGCTTGTAGCTAATCCTTCCCCAAATGAAGTATCAGCTCTTTTTGATTTAGCACTTCAAAACAAATTTGAAACAGTAGTTATTGCAAGCCGCCAGCACCCGTGGTACGAATTAAGCGATGAGTATTTATCCATACTTAAAGAAATAAAAATTTGGAAAAATAGATACGGCGGCCCAAAAGTTATGCAGTCGCATAATGTTTATGAAGAAAAGAAAATCATTATTTCAAATCAATCGCATGTTAATGCATTGAAAGAGGTGATTGAAACTTCATATCTGCATGGGATTGAAAAACTTATGATTCTTTCGGATGATACTCCACCGTATAAGTTTGGTGAAGGTTATATACTTGTTGATGAGAACGATAAAAAAACATTCCCGCATTTTGAAGCCGCCAACACATATTTAATGAATGAACTTGAAAATTGGTTTAACGAGAAGAACTATAATATTGAATCCTATTATGTGCCGGCATATTATACTTATGAAGATATGCATCAAGGCGATATTGAATTATTCATTGGTACACAATGGGAAAGTGGTGCTTTGGAACCGCTGTATAGAGATTTGGAATACATTGGAACTAATATGAATGAGAGTATTTTCCTTATTTGGTGCGGTCCTTATGTGCGGAGCAGAATAATTACTAAAGAACATATCGATGATTGGACGAAAAATCTAAGTGGTAGAGTTCCTTTCTTATGGGATAACACAATTTACAGTCATCATCCCTTTACGAGTACCCCGTTATTCACTGCTTATGAAAATGAATTCCCTAATAAATTTTTTTTGCTTACAGGGGGCAATGGTATTTTTATAAACGGTGATTTCAATTTGGAAGATCACAAAGTCGCGGCAATCACTGCAAATGATTATATGTGGAATCCGAATGATTATAATCCGGAATTATCACTTAAGCAAGCTATTGTTAGAATGTATGGTTCACAATTATATAATCCACTTCTGGAATTTAAAGAGAAAGAATTAGAGATGAGAAAAGTAATTGGTCAAAGAAAACTTTGGTTTGAGACGGAAAAACTTTGGCAGCAAATTCGGAATGTGAGATTTGTTACAGATAAAAATCCATTTGACTATCACCTGAATTATACCCGGTTGAAAGGGTTGAGATTGCAATTGAAATCTTCGGTGCCGGAACCCAAGTCTAAAGAAGACTTTATCTCGGAATGTAAAGTATTGGAAATGCAAAGAGAGCAAGTGTTGAATAAAATTAAATCACTTGACGAATCGGTTTTTATGAGAATTAAAAAATTAGCAATTGAGTTACCGGATTTTGAAACGATTGATTAAAGCTAATAAGCGGAGTTAAAAATTGAAAAAATCTTGGAAGAAAATATTACTATTTATTTCTACGATCGGTCCCGGACTTTTTTTGGTAGGATATAATATCGGAACCGGCAGTGTAACAACAATGGCTTCTGCCGGGGCGGCTCATGGAATGGGACTCACATGGGCGGTGTTACTTTCTGTAATCTTCACTTATTTCTTAATTATTATCTTCGGAAAATTTACGCTGGTTACCGGAGACACTGCCTTGCACAGTTATAAAAAACATTTTGGTAAAGGTTATGCCGGATTTGTATTAGTAACATTGATCTTCACAGAAATGATATCAAGTATGGGTGTGATGGCTGTTGTAGTTGAAGTTGTAAACGAGTGGTCAAAACCTCTTACACCATCGGGTGAAGGATTTGATATGATAGTTGTTACAATCTTCTTTGCTGTCATCTTAGTTTACTTTTTATTCAGCGGTCATTACAGAAAAATTGAAAATATTCTTGCATTCTTTGTTGCAATAATGGGTTTAAGTTTTATACTATCTGCTTTTATGGTAATTCCTGATGCTGCAATGGTAATTTCAGGTCTTGTTCCCAATATACCCGGTGGTGAAAACGGCGGATTAATTGTAGCCGGAATGATCGGAACTACTATGGGAGGAGTTTTATTTATTGTAAGATCGGCAACTATTAAACAAAAAGATTGGAGTCTCAAAGATCTTAAAACCGAAAAGCGTGATGCAATAATTTCTGTATCGCTTATGTTTTTTCTTAGTTTGGCAATTATGGCAGCCGCTGCCGGCACTCTTAATCCGTTGGGGTTAACAGTTGAAAATGCAGTAGATATGGTCAAATCGTTGGAACCGATAGCGGGAAGGTTTGCTATATCAATATTTGTGACTGGAATTGTTGCCGCAGGTTTATCTTCGTTATTCCCTCATTATATTTTAGTTCCTCTTTTATTATCGGATTATAAGCAAGAAGAATTTACACTTAACAGTTGGCGGAACAGAGGTATAATAATTTTTTATGCATCACTCGGTCTTGTAATTCCCATCTTTGGCGGGCGTCCTGTCTTAGTTTTAATAATTGCTCAAGCTTTAACCCTGGTTGCTACTCCTTTGGTTCTTATTCTAATGATGATATTAATTAACCGTGAAGGTTTGATGGGGAAATACAAAGCGAATCTTTTCACAAACATTTTAATGGTATTAGTTACTTTATTCACCGCCGCAATGGCTATGGTTGGTATTGTTGGAATAATGGAAAGTTTTTAAAATGAATAAAAAATTTAATTCAAATATTGTCTGTGCTTATTTATACACAATTACAAAATACGGTTATCCCCCACCTGTTGATAATTACATTAAGCAAATTGAAGAAATGGTTGCGCTCGGTTTTGAAAGTATTGAACTGGAAGGTATTAGGGAAGAGCATTTAACAGCAGTCTATAAGATTAAGGATAAGATTAACAATCGAATAACAGATTTGAAAATAAAAGTACCTCATTTTTGTACAGTCTTACCCGGTCTTTCAAGTACAGATCAAAATGTTAAAGAAGAGCAAATTAATCTATTCGAAAAAGGTTGTGAAATTGCCGTTGCTATTGGTGCAAAATCCGTTCTAGATAATGGACCTTTACCCCCGTTTACTTTTGAAGATGATATCCCGATTACCCGGCATTATGATTCAAAAACTTTAGCGAATGCGTATATCCCGAAAAATTTAGATTGGAAGAAGTATTGGCTAACCTTAATTGAAACTATGAAAACATTATGTGACATTGCCAAGAGTTATAGGTTAACTTATCAAATTCATCCGGCGGAAGGTGTTTTGTGTTCAACAACCGACGGATTTCTCAATTTATTTGATGCGGTTAAAAAAGATAATTTAAAATTTACTTTTGATACGGCAAACCAATTTGCTGTAAAAGAGAATTTATCAATGTCTTTACACAGGCTCAAAGATCATATTGATTACATTCATATTTCGGATAACAGCGGTGATAGAATTGAACACCTTGAATTAACGAAAGGACAAATTAATTGGGATATATTCTTCGAAACATTAGACGTAATAAATTATAAAGGTGAGTTTGGTTTAGATATTGGTGGAGCGGAATCTAATGTTGAAGATTTGGATTCGGCATATATAAATTCTGCAGAGTACTTACAGCAAAAATATTTTTCTAAATAAAAAAATGAACGAAATGAAAAAACTACTATCAATTATAATATTCACTTTACTTTTAGGTTTTAATGAAGCATCTGAGCTTCCCGTTATTCCTTTGCCGAAACAAGTCGATTACAATAATTCGAAATTTTCTCTTGAAGTTTCGGATTTAAATCTAAAATTATTTGTAAAGGATACTAACCAAGTAATGCATGGTGTTTCCGAGTTACAAGTTGAATTCAAAAGATGGCATAATATAAATGTTAATTTATCCGAGAATCAAAATGCCCAAATTATATTGGGATTAAAAGGGAGCAATAAAAATTTTGATAAGCTTTGCAAAGAAGCAAACTTTAATTTAGAAAATGAGATTGGTAAACAAGGTTATCAACTGCAAATATCTAATGATCGAATTATTATAGCTGCAAACAAGAAACAAGGGCTTTATTACGGAATCCAAACTTTAAAACAACTGCTAAGAGGTTTTCTTAATCAAACCGAGTTGCCGGGAATGATTGTTAGAGATTATCCTGATCTGAAATATCGTTTTTTGATGGATGATATAAGCCGAGGTCCAATCCCTACAATGGAATTTATGAAATATCAGATTAGGCGTATTGCCGAATTAAAAATGAATGGTATGACTCATTATGTAGAGCATGTTGTTAAAACCAAGAAACATGGTGCATTTGCTCCTCCTGATGGATCAATTACAATTGAAGAGTGGAAAGAACTTTCAAGTTATGCAAAAAAATATTTTGTAACTCTTGTAGGAAGCTTTCAGTCTTTCGGGCATTTCCAGAGTATCCAAAATCATCCGAAATATGCACCCCTTGCTGAAAGTGGAAGCTTAATATCCCCTGTTTTGCCTGAAAGCATTGAGTTTTTAAGAGATATATATGAAGAAATGATTCCAGCCTTTGATGCTCCTTGGTTTGCTATTAATTGTGATGAAACTTTTGATCTTGGCAGAGGATACTCAAAACAATTAGTTGAAGAGATCGGCTATGCTCAAGTATATAAAAAACATGTGCTTAAGTTAAATGATATTGTTAAAGATCACGGAAAAAGATCGTGGATTTGGGGTGATATAATGTTGCAATATCCCGAACTGATAGACCAACTTCCAAAGGATATGATTGTCGGTACCTGGACTTATGATTCCCGTGATTCGTTTGATGAGTATATAATTCCATTTAAGGAAAAAGGATTTGATGTTCTTGTTGTACCGGGTGTTTTAAATTCAACCAGAACAATGCCTGATTGGAATCAAACCGTTATTAATATTCATAATTTTATTAGAGACGGTGTAAAGCATAATGCTATGGGTTTCTTAAATACGGTTTGGGATGATGGCGGATTTGCTTTTTTCTCTCTTGACTGGTATGGAGTAGTATACTCGGCAGATCAAGGCTGGTATTCGCGAGAAATAAATCTTGAAAGTTTTCACAATCGATTTAACCGGTCAATTAATGTTGATGACAGTAATAATTTTACCGATGCCCTTTATAAATTGCTGGAGATAGGTGAACTTTCACCAACAGGCAGAATGAGCCAGAAAGTTGTGTGGTTAAAAGTTCTACCTGAAAAATATGAGAGTGTTAATATATCTATTGATGAATGGGATCAAGTTCTTAATCTATGCGATCAAGCCGAAGAATTGTTAAATAATTCATCCCCACAATTATATACCGAGCAGAAAGAATATTTCCAATTTATTGTTGAACTTTATCGATCGATGGCAAAGAAAAGATTTAATATGATTGATGCAGCCGATATATATAAAGAAGCATCTATTTTGCAGGACGCTGCCCCTGAAAACTCGAGAGAATTACTTTTAAAGGCACTTGAGCTAATTTCTAATACAAAACAAATGCAGATTAAATTAGCAGCTCAGTATAAATCCCTTTGGCTAAAAGAAAATCATACATATTCGTTGATGAAAATTGTTGACCAGTTCTATAAAGAAATTGATGATCTGTATGAAATTGAAAAATTAGTTTTTGATGCACTCAAACTTTTTGATTCCGGTTTGTATATACCCAATCCAAACGAAGTTAGATTGGAAATAAATCAAGTATCAGGTAAGTATTTCAGAGAATGGATGATGATAAACCCGCTTCCAAATGATGATAATCTTCCAAGTTCACAAATTGATTATCTTGTTGAAATGGGGGGAGAAAAAAATGCTAAACCAAAAGTAACCCAAGAATTTTTCTATGATAGTCAAAAATATAGATGGAGAAGAGTTGAAACCGAATATTTTGATGTAGTAAATCTTGCCGAACTTTTTCCGGATAAAAATGAAAATGTAGTTATGTATGCACATGCAACTATAAATTCTCCAATAGCACAAGTTGTTAAGGCTTCTGTCGGCAGCGCTGATGGTATAAAAGTTTTCATAAACAGTAATATCGTTTATGAGTTTGACCGGACACGAACTTTGTCGCCTGATGAAGATTCATTTGAGATAAACCTGAATGAAGGTGTCAATCATCTGTTGATTAAGATTACTCAATTATCGGGAGAATGGGGATTCACATTTCGGCTTCCTGAAAGCAAAGTACAAAACAGCAAGAATCGCTATTACATAAGATGAACGATAACAAAGTAAAAATAGGAATTGTAGGATGCGGAAATATTGCCCCTGTTCATGCAGAAGCAATAAGCAGCACCAATTACGGCATACTGATTTCTGTTTTTAGTAGAAGTGAATCAAATATAAATAAGATGAAAGATAGATTTAATGTTGCCGGATATGATGATTATGAAAAATTCTTATCGGATCCCAATTTAGATGCAGTCAGCATTTGTACACCCAACGGAACACATCTTGAATTTGCGGAAATGGCGGCAAAAGCAGGCAAACATGTTGTTATTGAAAAACCAATTGAAGTTGATATTCGCCGAGCTAAAAGAATAATTGATATATGTAATAAGAATAATGTTAAGCTCGCCGTTATTTATCAAAATAGATTTTTGGATGATGTGATAAAAATGAAAAATGTAATTGATAAAGGAGTTCTTGGTAAAATATTTATGTCTGATGCTCGTATTAAGTGGTATAGAGATCAGCAATATTATGATAGTGCTCAATGGCGTGGTTCTTTTAAATTGGATGGTGGCGGAGTACTTATCAATCAAGCAATTCACACAATCGATCTTTGGCTGTGGATGTTGGGAGAGCCCAAAACAATCTTTGCTCATACAGGAACTTTTACTCACAATAATATCGAAGGCGAAGATAATGCAGTTGCCGTAGTAGAATTTCGAAATGGATCAATAGGAGTTCTACAAGGTTCAACTTCAATTATTCCGGCAATGAAAAGAAGAATTGAGATTCATGGTGAAAATGGGACGGGAATTTTAGACGGAGATGTTTTTTATTTGCTCGATAATCAGAACAAAGTTATCAAAGAAGATAATAATTCTATTAATACGGGCGGGGCTAGCCCATTAGCCGGTTTTTCAATTGAACATCATAAAAAACAATTTGAACAAATCTTTGATGCAATAATAAACAATAAAAAACCGGTTGTATCAGGTGAAGAAAGTTTGAAATCTCTCGCATTTGTCAAAGCAGTATATGAGTCAGCAAAAAACAGAACAGAAGTAAACTACGATGAATATTTGGCTGGTCAATAATAATTAATTTGAGAAATGAAATGAACAAAAATGCTATACTATTATTAATAACGTTATTTATAATTTCATGTGGTGATAAAAATGAAAGAAACATATCTCTTGCTGTTCATAATCCCACTAATATTGAAAGGGAATCGGAGTTTGTTTTAGTTGACCTTAGTAAACTGAAAGAAAAATATCGTGATTTCAACATTGAGGCTTTTAGAATATTCGATGGAGAAACAGAGCTTCCCTATCAAATTATTGATAATAATTTTGCCGGGTTTACACTTAATGTTGATGCAGCAGCCAGTAAAAAAATTAAAATCACTTTTTTAAAAGAAGGGAAACTGAATATTAAGTATCCTCCCAAAACTTATGCTGAAATTGCAATGAAAGTCGATTATGATTATAAAGATGGAAAATATACGGGAGGTCGTTTTCAAAATTTTTCAAGAGTAAGAATTCCGGATGACCATATTGATCATAATGCACTATTTAAGTATGAAGGTCCCGGTTGGGAGTCAGACAAAATTGGATATCGTTTATATATTGATTGGCGTAATCGAATTGATATCTTCGGTAAGAAAACAAATAATCTTGTCTTGAGCAAGGTTGGAATTAATGATTTGGATGCGGAAGACGATTCCTACCATTATATGCAGGAGTGGGGAAAAGACATCTTTAAAGTAGGGAGCTCTTTAGGAATCGGTTCTTTCGGAATGATGGTAAATGATGAAATAATTATGGTTTCCAAAAGAGACAGTGTTATTTGTGAGATAATCGAAAATGGACCGGTTCAAGCCGCAGTTAAAGTTGATTATTTCGGTTGGGAAGTTGATAAAAGAAAATTTGATTTGAACGCACGACTTTCAATCAATTCGGCGAGTAGATTAACAAAAGTTCAACTAACTGCAAATGACTATCCGGAAAATTTTGTTACAGGTTTTGCAAAACATGCAAATACAGAATTTTCTTCATCAATAAATGAAAACGAATGGTCTTACATTTCTTTATTTGGAGTACAAACAGCTGCCGACTATGGTGATCCGCGTAACGCTGTTGATAATTTAGGTATTGCGGTTTTCTTTCTGGAAGAAGATCTTATCGGACAAACCGAGACAGATGATAGTTATGTATTGATCCTAAATCCGACAGATGGAAAATTAAATTATTACTTTGCTGCAGCTTGGGAACAAGAACCCGAAGGTATTAAAACTTATGAAGAATTCATCAATTATTTAGAAGAGACATTAATAATTCTTAATCAGCCTTTAGAAGTCATTTTTTAAATTTTGGAGTAAGTAATGCCTGTATACAGTTTGCATAAAGATAGATTTTTTGACCCCGACCCAACAGTCAGAAAATTTGCAAGCGAAATTTATAATAGTACAAAAGAATTACCGATTGTAAGTCCGCATGGTCATGTAGATCCGAAAATTTTTGCGGATAACCATCCTTTTCCAAATCCAACTGAATTGTTTCTAATACCCGACCATTATTTGTTTCGGATGCTTTATTCTCAAGGCATTTCGCTTGAATCACTTGGCATTCCGTCTGTTAATGGTAAAAAAGTTGAAACCGATCCCCAAAAAATTTGGAAAATTTTTGCAGAAAATTATTACCTGTTTAATGGAACCCCGTCCGGTGTTTGGCTCGATTATGAATTTAATCAAGTCTTCGGGATAAAAGAAAAGCTTAATAGTAATAATGCAATTAAGATTTATGATGAACTTCAGGAGAAAATTAATTCCCCCGAATTTTTACCGCGAAATCTTTTCGATAAATTTAATATAGAAATACTTGCTACTACTGATTGTGTTATAGATGATTTAACATTTCACAAAGAAATCAAGACTTCAGGTTGGAATGGGAAAATTGTTCCCTGCTTTAGACCGGATAGTCTAACAGACCTCTCTTCTAACATGTGGATGCCGAATATTATTAAACTTGGTGAAAAATTCGGAAGTGAAATCACTTCATATAAGAAATACATTCAAGCTTTAGAGGAACGAAGAAAATTCTTTAAAGAAATGGGAGCTACATCAACCGATCATGGTGTTTTTTCTCCTTTCACTCAAGAGTTATCTTACAACAAAGTTGAAGAAATTTTTCAAAGGGCATTAAAAGGTGATTCGACGCAGGAGGATGTAAAATTATTCACAGCGCATATGTTAATGGAAATGGCAAGAATGAGTTCTGAAGACGGACTAGTAATGCAAATCCATCCAGGTTCTTATAGGAATCATAATCAAATTGTCTTTGAAAAATTTGGTGCAGATAAAGGGTGTGATATTCCTATCAAAATGGATTTTACATTCAATTTGAAAGAGCTGCTTAACAAGTATGGAAATAACCCGAATTATACACTTATAATTTTTACATTGGATGAGTCAACTTATTCAAGAGAATTAGCTCCTCTTGCCGGTCATTATCCGGCAATGAAACTTGGACCGGCTTGGTGGTTTCTTGATAGTATTGAAGGAATGACTCGATATCGTGAATTAGTTACCGAAACCGCGGGTTTTTATAATACGGTCGGATTTAACGATGATACAAGGGCTTTCGTATCAATTCCTGCAAGGCATGATTTGTCAAGACGTGTTGATGCTAATTATTTAGCCAAACTTACGGCTAAACATATTATTAATATAAGTGAAGCAATTGAAATTGGATATCAGCTTGCTTATGAATTAGTTAAAAAAACTTACAAGTTGTAAATAATAAGTTGGGGAATATATGTACGCTGTCAACATCAAAGAAAAAATTAAAATTGATCAGACCAAACCGAATTATTTAATTCAACTCGATCTTGATCAAAATATTAAAGTAGTGGCTTACTCAAAATCCATCTTAGAAAGTAAAGAGAAAGTATTTTTTATTGCTAGAGAAAACAAAAATAAGTATCTCTATATTATTAAGAATAATATGAAGGGAACTACAGTTGATTTATCTCATTTTGAAGGAACTTTTGTTGATGCAAATAAATTGGTTATGAGATGTGAATTATCAACTAAAAACAGGAAAGCTCTACAAAGGGAATTATCTTTCGCAAATCCTTCGGTTCTTGGCTTGAGCAATTCATTCGGTTTTGGTGATAGACTTGGTCTTTCAAACCCCGGTCATTTAAGAGCACTTCGTAACTCAAAATTCAAACCAGTACTTGCTCAGCAATCTATTCGTGAATTAATGCGAACCAATAGAACTCCCGATGAAGTTATGGATGCGGCTGTTTGGGCGGTTGTTCAAGAAGGTTATAAAGAAGGATTTGGTGCCGATGCAGATCATCTTAAAACTACTGATGATATTGATCTTATGGTAAAAGCCGGGTTTACTATGTTTACTTTTGACCCTAGCGAACATGTTGATAATGAAGCTGATAACTATGATGAAGAAACACTCTTGGAAATGTTGGCAGCCTTACCTTGGAAATTACTTGAAGACTCTTTCCCTGATGCTGAGCAAAGATATCTTTCAAAACCTATAAAGATTTCTGAAAGTTTAATCATTTCACCTAACGAAATTGAGTTACTTAGAGCTTATTCCAAATACGGTAAAGCTATTGCTCACATCAAGAATCTTTATAAGTATATTCAGGAAAATTACTCAAACCTTGAATTTGAAATAGAAGTTTCTGTGGATGAGACTGAATCCGTCACTTCTCCTTTTGAACATTTCTTTTTCTCAAATGAGTTAATACGGCTTGGTGTGAGATTCATTAGTCTTGCTCCCCGATTCATTGGTGATTTTGAAAAAGGAATTGATTACAAGGGGGACTTAATTGCATTTGAAGAAGAATATAAAAAACATCTTGCAATAACCGAATATTTTGATTCTTATAAAATCAGCCTTCATTCAGGTAGTGATAAATTTTCTGTTTATCACATTATCGGGAAATTGAAAAGCGGTAAAACTCATGTAAAAACTGCCGGTACAAGTTATCTTGAAGCACTTAAAACTGCTGCAATAAAGCAGCCCGATTTATTCAGAGAGATTTTAGATTATTCAAGAAATTTGTATGAACATGAAAAGAAAACATACCATGTTTCTGCTGATATCAATAAAGTTCAACCATCAGTAAAATATAGTAATGAAGAATTGTTGAAACTTTTTCTATCAGATGATGCAAGACAAATATTGCATGTTACTTTTGGACGAGTATTAACGGATAAAGATGATAAAGGTAATTATATTTTTAAGAATAAAATTCTCGATTGCCTCAGGGAAAATGAAGATACGCATTATGATTTGCTTATTGAACATTTTCGAAAACACTTGGAGCCATTCGAATAAAATGAATAAGAAAAAAATACTCGATGAAATATTCAAACGTAAAATCATTGCTGTAATACGTTTAGATGATAATGACAAGTTGATTAATGTTATTAAAGCTATTTATAATGGCGGAGTATCGGTAATTGAAATAACAATGACTGTGCCGGATGCAATCAAAATGGTTAAGAAAATATCTAATCAACTGGATGAGGATATAATTCTTGGTGTAGGCTCGGTTGGTGATTCAAAAACTGCGGAAAGAGCAATTCAAGCCGGGGCACAATTTGTGGTAAGTCCTTTTTTTAAAAAAGAAATTATTAAGATTGCTCATAAATATGATACAGCGGTTATGTCCGGTGCATTCACTCCGACGGAAATACAAAAAGCTTATGAATCCGGTGCCGATGTAATAAAGATATTTCCCGCAGATGTTGTTGGTATGAAATTTTTTAAAGCCGTTCTTGCACCAATGCCATATGTAAAGTTAATGCCGACCGGAGGAGTCAATTTAGATAATGCAGGTGAATGGATTAGAACCGGTGCATGTGCCGTGGGTGTTGGTTCTGCATTACTAGATAAGTTTGCAATCAACAACAATAGGTTTGATACATTAACACAGAATGCAAAAAGAATAGTTGCTTCATTAACAAATATTAATAAGATAGAATAGAGGCTGAAATGCATAATGATTTTTTTGAAGAAATTGAAGGTAAGGTTTGTGTTATTACAGGAGGTGGAGGTGTTATTGGAACCACTATTGCATTAAACCTTGCTAAACTCGGGGCTAAAATTGCCATTCTTGATTACAAAAAGGATAGATGCGATAGTTGTGCTAAAATACTAACTGAAAATGCAGGCACTAAAGTTAAATGTCTTGTCGCTGATGTTCTAAATAAAGAAATGCTAGTAGAAGCCAGAGAAGAATTAAATAGAGATTTCGGAAAAATTGATGTTTTGGTAAATGCTGCCGGGGGTAATAGCCCTGCTGCAACAACTAAAGATGAATTTATTACACCCGAAAATTTCGAAAACTGGGATGACAATTTTTTTGGATTGAGTCTAAATGGATTTCGGGATGTATTTGATCTTAATTTTTTAGGGACACTGTTGCCGAGTATGGTCTTTGCAAAGGATATGGTAAACAGAGGTGGATCAATAATTAATGTTTCTTCGATGAATTCATTCAGACCACTTACAAAAATACCTGCTTATTCGGTTGCTAAAGCTTCTGTAAATAATTTCACACAGTGGCTTGCCGTTCATTTAGCTAAAATTAATGTTAGAGTAAATGCAATTGCGCCCGGATTTCTTTTAACTCAGCAGAATGAATTTCTACTGATTGATGAAAAAACAGGTGAGTTAACTGAAAGAGGTAAAAAAATTATTAATAGTACTCCAATGGAAAGATTCGGAGAACCTGAAGAAATGGTTGGAACTGTTCTTTATTTAATGTCGGATCTTTCAAAATTTGTAACCGGAACTGTAATTCCTGTTGATGGTGGATTTAGCGCTTATAGTGGAGTATAGTAATTGTTAGTTGATTTAAAAATTGTGAGGTATTATGTCTATTCAATTAAAAGATGATTGTAAATATTCATTGGTTGTTCCAACAAGTATCGGTATAAGAATAACACCGGTAAACGGACAACCGGTTCACAGCAGCGATGTTTTTATGATGCAGGTTACAAGTGCTGAAACAAATGTTGCAAGTATTTCTTCTTATTTAGGTTTGCCTGTAAAAGTATTAACAACTTTTGTAAAAGATAGTCCGATTTCCGAAAAAATTAAAAGCAACTTGAAAAGTAGATTCATGGATTTCGAAGGACCTGAAGTAGAACAAGAGACCCCATGGGGATTTAGACATCAATTTAATATTGCCGACAGCGGTTATGGTTCTCGCGGACCAAGAGTACATAATGATCGTGCAGGAGAAGTCGGTCGAACTCTTAATGTAAAAGATTTTGACCTGGAAAGAATTTTTGGAATAGAAGGTGTTCAGGTTATTCATCTATCCGGATTAATTGCGGCACTTTCGGAAGAAACAAGTACTTTTTGTTTAGAACTTGCTAGGGCTGCAAAAAAATACGGCACCCGTATTTCATTTGATCTTAACTACCGCGCTTCTTTCTGGAAAGGAAGAGAAAAAGAATTGAGAGAAGCATTTACCGAAATTGCCTCCGTATCGGATATTTTAGTTGGTAACGAAGAGGATTTCCAACTTTGCTTAGGTATAAAAGGACCTGAAGCAGGAGGTAAGGATATCAAAGCAAAGATAGATAGCTTTAAAGAAATGATAACAAGAGTTAAAAAAGAATTTTCCAATTCTTCGGTATTTGCAACTACACTTAGAGAAGTAGTAAATACTAACAAACATCTTTGGGGAGCTATTATGTTAAGCGGGGATAAATGGCATGTTGTTGAACCGAGAGAAATCAATGTGCTTGATCGTATCGGCGGTGGTGATGGATTTGTCGGCGGTATGATATACGCAATTTTAAAAGGTTGGGAATCAGAGAAATGGATTCAATTTGGCTGGGCGAGCGGTGCATTGGCAACAACTTTTTTAACGGATTATGCTCAACCGGCAGATGAGGAAATGATTTGGAGCATTTGGCACGGTAATGCCCGGGTTAAAAGATAATTATAGAAATATACTTGATATTCTGTTGCATAATAAATCATTAATTACGTTAATATGAGTTAAAGATGTTATACTACTCAAAAGGTTCCGTAAATACCGTAATAACAAGAGATGAAGTCAAAGAAGCATTATTCACCACCTATGATAAGATTGGTGCCAAGAATAAAGTACTGGCACTTCCACCCGATTTTACCCGCTTTCATTCAAAAGCCGGTGAATTAACATCTATAACTTATGAATATTATAAAGATAAACTCACCGATATTCTACCCGCAATCGGTACGCACTACCCCATGACGGGAAAAGAAATTGATATAATGTTTAAAGACATTCCTCATAATTTATTTAGAATTCATAAGTGGAGAGATGATTTAGTTACACTTGGAGTTGTGCCTTCCGAATTTATATATGAGGTGTCTGAAGGAAAATTAGATTACAGTTGGCCGGCTCAAGTTAATAAACTGCTTAAAGTAGGCGGACACGATTTAATACTGTCAATCGGACAAGTTGTTCCTCATGAAGTAGTTGGAATGGCTAACTACAATAAGAATGTTTTTATTGGAACCGGCGGGCAAGAAGGTATAAACAAAAGTCATTTCCTCGGCGCTGTTTATGGTATGGAAAGAATGATGGGAAGAGCCGATACACCGGTTAGAAGGGTTCTTAATTATGCCTCCGATAATTTTGCCCAAGATCTCCCGATAATATATGTGTTAACAGTTGTTGCAAAAGATGAGAATAACAACCTTGTATTACGTGGATTATATATTGGTGATGATTATGAATGTTTCGAGAAAGCAGCAGAGTTATCATTAAAAGTAAATTTCATTATGCTTGATGAACCTCTAAAAAAAGTTGTAGTATATCTTGATCCCGGCGAGTTTAAAACTACATGGCTCGGAAATAAAAGTATTTATAGAACAAGGATGGCAATTGCAGACAATGGCGAGTTAATTGTTATTGCTCCAGGCTTAAAAGAGTTTGGTGAAGACAAAGAGATTGATAAATTAATTAGAAAATATGGTTACCAAACAACCCCGGAAATTTTAGACTTCGTTGAACACAACGATGACTTAAGAAATAATTTAAGCGCAGCCGCTCATCTTATTCACGGTTCATCGGAAAATCGGTTTAAAATTACTTATGCACCAGGTCATATCACAAAAGAAAATATTGAATCGGTTAATTTTTGTTATGCAGATCTAAAAGAAACGATTATAAGGTACAACCCGGAAGTATTAAAAGATGGCTATAATACATTACCCGACGGTGAAGAAATATTTTTTATTTCAAATCCGGCTTTAGGTCTATGGGCATGCAAAGATAAATTTATTGAATAAATACAGGAGCAAAAAATGAGTAAAGCAGATATCGGTTTAATTGGATTAGCAGTAATGGGAGAAAACTTAGTTCTTAATATGGAAAGTCACGGTTACACTGTTGCTGTTTATAATCGTACAACACAAAAAGTTGATGACTTCATTAACGGAAGAGGAAAAGGAAAAAATATTATTGGAACGCGTACGGTAGAAGAGTTAATTGAAAACTTAAAGTCACCACGCAAAGTTATGATCATGGTAAAAGCCGGTAAGCCGGTTGATGCAGTGATTGATCAATTGCTTCCTTTGTTAGATAAAGGCGATATTATTATTGACGGCGGAAATTCACATTTTCCCGATTCAATTAGACGAACCAAAGATCTCGAAGAGAAAGGATTTCTCTATATCGGTACCGGAGTTTCAGGCGGTGAAGAAGGAGCTTTAAAAGGTCCTTCTATTATGCCCGGTGGTTCGCCTGCTGCATGGGAATATGTTAAACCAATATTTCAATCAATTTCAGCAAAAGTTGAAGATGGATCTCCTTGCTGCGATTGGGTTGGCGAAGGTGGTGCCGGTCATTTTGTTAAAATGGTTCATAACGGAATTGAATACGGAGATATGCAATTGATTTGCGAAGCTTATCAAATAATGAAAGAATTACTTGGTATGAATTACGAAGAAATGCATGACGTATTCAAACAATGGAATGAAGGCGAGTTAGATAGTTATCTTATCGAAATTACAAGAGATATACTTGCATATAAAGATGAAGACGGTCAACCGCTTGTTGAAAAAATACTTGACACTGCCGGACAAAAAGGAACCGGTAAATGGACCGGTATTGCTTCTCTCGAAATAGGCGTGCCGTTAACATTAATAGGTGAAGCTGTTTATGCAAGAACTCTTTCAGCACAGAAAGAAGATAGGGTTGAAGCTTCAAAAATTCTATCGGGTCCCAAACCAAAATTTGAAGGGGATAAGAAACAGTTTATCGAACAATTAAGGCAAGCATTATATGCTTCAAAATTAGTTTCTTATGCACAAGGATATGTTCTTATGAAACACGCCGCTAAAGAATATGGTTGGCATCTTAATTATGGCGGTATAGCCCTAATGTGGCGCGGAGGCTGTATTATTCGTTCGGTATTCTTAGGAAAAATTAAAGAAGCTTTTGTTAAGAATCCGGATTTAAACAACTTACTGTTAGATCCATTCTTCAAAGAAAAAATTGAAAATGCACAAAACGCTTGGCGAAAAGTTGTAAGCACCGCAATTACCAACGGCATTTGGATCCCGGCTATGTCAACGGCAATTAATTATTACGACGGGTATAGAACGGAAAAACTTCCGGCTAATTTGCTTCAAGCACAAAGAGATTATTTTGGTGCACATACTTATGAAAGAATAGATAAACCACGAGGAGAGTTCTTCCATACTAATTGGACCGGAAGGGGAGGAACTACCGCTTCGTCAACTTATAATGTTTAGGGGAAAAACATGAGCATTATTTCAGAATATACTTTTGATCATTTGCGTACGATTGTTTATGAAGATAGGAATTCAATGGGTAAAGCTGCGGCAAATTATGTAGAAGAAATAATTAACAAATTACTTGTAGAGCAAGATGAAATACGAATGATTTTTGCAGCAGCTCCTTCTCAAAACGAATTTCTTATTGAGTTAATTACTAAAGATATTGATTGGAAGAATGTAATTGCTTTTCATATGGATGAATATGTTGGGTTGAAAGCCGGTGCCGATGAGTTATTTGGAACTTTTCTTAGAAAAAATATATTCGATAAAGTGAACTTAAAAAAAGTTCACTTTATCAACCCGATATATTATGATCTTGATGCAGAATGTGCTAGATATTCAAGATTGCTTTCGGAAAGACCAATCGATATTGTTTGTATGGGAATCGGTGAAAATGGTCATTTAGCATTTAATGACCCACCAGTTGCAGACTTTAATGATCCAAAGAGTGTTAAAGTAGTTGAACTTGATCAGGCTTGTAGAACACAACAAGTAAATGATGGCTGCTTCAAGAAAATAGAAGATGTACCGACTCATGCAATCACTCTTACAATACCTACATTAATATCAGCTAAATTCCTCTCTGTAGTTGTCCCGGGTAAATCCAAAGCAACGGCAGTAAAAAATACGCTTATTGGTAATATTTCAACTGAATGTCCATCTTCTATTCTTAGAATGCGCGATAATGCAGTTTTGTTTTTAGATAAAGATTCTGCAGCAAAAATTTTAGAATAATTTCTTTTACTAATTTGAGAGTTTGATGAATAAGAAAAATATTTTCGTTTACTTCTTTGCTTTTTTATTTGTAAGTGCTTTTAAACTTAATGCCGGTGAACCACAATACAGTCATTTCTTTTTTGATGCCGGGAGTATAAATACTAATAAAAATGAATTCGCCGTTAAAATCACTAAAGATGATATTTACAATGAAAACATCGGGTATGGTTGGCTTGAAAACAATTATGAAGAATTTGTCAGTGAAGATTATCGAAGAAGATCAATTAGAGATGAACTTACTTATGACGGTATTAAAGCAAAAGAAATCAATTTCAAAATTGATCTTGAAAAGGGAGATTGGTGGTTCACATTTTGGGTTGAAACAGGCTATGAACATGTTGCTACAACAAAATTATTTATAAATGATAATTTTCATCCTCTTGTCTGGCATGAGTTAAAACCCGGAGCAGAAGATATACCTTCACAATTAGCAAACTACAGAGTTATCCACACAAAAGTAAGTGTATCAGAAAACGGTTTAACATTTCGTTTAACAGGCGAATCCGATTTTATTTATTTGATGGGATTCAGTTTTATTAATAGCGAACAAGTAAAAAAAGATGTCGATGAAAGTATTTTAAAGATTGTAAAAAGAGCTGGTAAATATAAATCTTCGGTAATACTTTCCGATCTTGCATCGGCATTGGAAGGGCGTTATCGTGATAATAGATCTAATAACTTTTACTTCTACTGGTATCAGCAATCTAAGCTTTTTGCAGAGGCAGAGAGATATCAAAATACAATGGGTTGGGAATGGTCACGACAGTTAATCGGATTATCGATTTTTGATCGCATGCATCAAGCATTATTTTTACTCGATTCTCAAATCGAAAATTTTGATACAAGCAATTATCTATTTAATGAAAGGGCACTATGGAATCGCGGAAAAATTTCTTATGATCTGGTTCTTGAGCGAGGCGGTGATTATCAAAAACAAATTTATGAAAATGATCTGCCGAAGCTTTTAATGTGGTACCCAAATGATGATAATCTTGCAATGCTTAATGGAAAGAAAATTAGCCGCCCCCACCATTGCGATAACTTACCTTCTTATTCCAATGCTCCTAATTGGGCATTACTGCAGCGTGAAGCAATCTGCCGATTGAGTAGTGAAATTGATTGGTGGATATACGAACGGCAAGATCCGCATGGAGAACTTGGCGGGAAAATCGGAGATGATGTTGAAATTTTACGAGAATGGACTCCTTTACTTTTTTTAGGTGATTATAATACACGGGTTGGTTGGAGAAAGTTGGCTGGAGCTGTTTGGGCAGATTCAAAAGTTTATAGAGGGTTCTCAGCTCGCCCTATTGATGTTGAACATGCTTCAGAATTTATTTCTGATTCGACACCGGAACTTCTGCTATTGAATCACGATTCAAAAGTGAAGGAGATTCTTACTTACACAGCAGAGTATTTTGAAAATTTGTGGACATTTAGAAATGATTACGGCAGAAGATACTTTAAATCAAGCTGGTATAGCTCAACCGAAGTTGTTGAAACTCCTCCTAAAAATCGCGATTTAGGTTATAACACGAGAACCGCAAAACCGCTTAATTACCTAGCGTGGACTTCTAGAAATTCTGATTATATAAAATTATTAAAGGAATGGGCAGATGGTTGGCATTTTGCCGCAATGTCTACTGACAAAAACAAACCTATTGGAATAATTCCGGCATCCATAAGATACTATGATGAATCTATTAATGGTGATGAAAACACTTGGTATAAAGCAAATATGTATTGGACTTATTTTGACTGGCAGCATGATGCCGGAACAATGATTTTAGATCAACTGCTATTTACTTATACGATTACCAATGACGAAAAATATTTACAGCCTATTGAATATGCTCTCGGATTAGTTGAAAAATATAAAGATCAATTAGGTATCCCAGCCAATTTCGAGGAAGGTAGCGAAACCTGGGTTGCTTCAACTATTATTAGAAAAAATAGTTTCTGGAATGTTGTTCAGAGATGGAGAATACTAACCGGTAATAATAAATATGATGAACTGATTGATTATTTCGGAAATCCTTATATAAAATATGTACTTACAAAAGATGAAAAGTTTCTCGAAAAGACACTTCAGAGTTTATTGGATCAACTTAGATATAATGTACCACTAAGAACTACCCTGGTTGTTCATACCGATAGAGTAAGAATAAATGGTACGGATGACTTAAAAGCAATGATTACCGGGGACGGAGGATCAGGTAATTCTCCTTACTTTGCAGTTACATGGGAAAAAGCCGAGAAAGATATAGCAATTCTTGTTGAAGAATCTTCTTCAGAATATCTTCATGTAAAAGTTTTTTCTTTCGATGATACTAAAAAAGAAATAATAGCAAAACCATGGGCATTGGAAAGAGGTTCATATAAAGTAATTCTGGAAGAACCCGAACAAACAAGATCGGAAGAAATAATTATAAGCAATCAAGGTCAAGATACTCCTTTGATAATCAGCCCCAAAATTTTAACATCAATAAAGTTTATAAAGAATTAAAAATAGGAGGAAAGAATGGATGTTAGATATTCACCTGACCGTGAAGGATTTCAATTTATGACGACAGATGAATTAAGAGAAACATTTTTGATTGATAATCTTTTTCAAAAAAATAAAATACCGATGACATACTCTGATATTGATAGATCAATTACCGGTTCGGCAGTACCTTCGGGCAAGTCTTTTAAATTAACCGCTTCAAAAAAAGAAATGGCAGCAAAATATTTTACCGAACGAAGAGAAATTGGTGTAATCAATATCGGTGGTAAGGGTACTATTAAAGTTGGTAGTAAAGAATTTAAGATGGATCCTAAAGATGCTCTTTATATCGGAAGAGGAAAACACAATATCGAATTTAGAAGTGATAAAGCTAATCAACCTGCAATGTTTTATTTTGTCAGTTATCCAGCACACACAGAATATCCATCTAAACAAATAAAATTTGCAAAATCTACTCCTGTAAAATTAGGCTCTGATAGAGCGGCAAACAAACGAACTATTTATAAATATATTCATCCCGGTACTATGCCGACATGCCAATTGGTAATGGGTTTGACTGAATTAGAAGAAGGGAGTGTTTGGAATACAATGCCGGCGCATACTCACCAGCGAAGATCAGAAGTGTATATGTATTTTGGAATTGAAAAGAACTCTATTTTAATTCATATCTTCGGTGAACCAACGGAAACAAGACATATAATTATTAGAGATAAACAAGCGGCTCTGTCGCCAAGCTGGTCAATGCATGCAGGCTGCGGAACTCAAAACTACTCCTTCATTTGGGCAATGGGTGGTGAAAATCAAGATTTTGATGATATGGACTCTATACCAATGAAAGAATTGAAATAATGTAAAACAAATTGGTGTTGAAATGATTCTAGATAAATTTAAACTCGATGGTAAAACAGCATTAGTCACAGGTTGTAAACGTGGAATTGGGAAAGCAATGGCGGTTGGATTAGCTGAAGCCGGAGCGGATGTTATTGGCGTAAGTGCTTCACTTGAAACTACCGGTAGCGATGTTGAAAAAGAAGTGAAAGCCTTAGGACGTAATTTCTTTGGTTATAAATGTGACTTTTCAAATCGCGACGAGCTTTATCATTTCATTAATAAAGTAATTAGTGACCAAGCAGAAATTGATATCTTAGTAAATAATGCAGGTACGATTATGCGTAAACCTGCTGTTGAACATTCCGATGATTATTGGGATAAAGTTATTGAAGTGAATTTGAATGCACAGTTTATTCTTTCTCGCGAAATCGGGAAACAAATGGTTAAAAGAGGACAAGGCAAAATTATTTTTACCGCCTCTTTGTTATCATTTCAAGGAGGAATTACTGTTCCAAGCTACTCCGCCAGTAAAGGCGGAATTAAACAAATCACAATGGCCCTTTCAAACGAATGGGCGGGTAAAGGCGTTAATGTAAATGCTATTGCACCGGGTTATATCCGGACTGACAATACCCAAGCATTACAAGATGATGAGAATAGAAACAGACAAATTCTAGAAAGAATACCTTCCGGTAGATGGGGTGAACCGGAAGATTTTAAAGGAATTGTCGTTTTCCTTGCATCAGAAGCTTCAAACTATATTAACGGAACTACAATTTTATGTGACGGCGGTTGGATGGGAAGATGAAAGCTTATCTTTTCATAATAACAATCTCCTTTAATTTATTAATAGGATGTTTTTCAACTGAACAAGCGTCAAGTGAGACATACGATTCAGACTTAGTAGAATTGATATCAAAGTCAAAACCGGTTTATCCAGAAATTGCGAAATTAAAAAATCAAGAAGGAAGTGTTGAGCTTTATTTATTAATAGATACAACCGGGCACGTAAAAAAAGTCAATCTTAGTAAATCTTCAGGATATCAAAAGTTAGATTACGCAGCACAAACTTATTCTTCAAATCTAATCTTTAAGCCGATTATTATTGAAGGCAAACCGGTAGTTAAATGGGTAAAATGGAAAGTTAATTATAAGTTAGAAGAGGACTTAATGGCAGCCGGACTTAGTGGTTTGAGCATTCTTCTCTATACCAAAGCAAATGAATTTGCACATGAATCCAGACATGCGGGAATTGAAGCAATAAACAATCTAAGTAATGAATTTAACTTTAATGTTTTTGCTACTGAAGATTCCAGTTACTTTAACGAAGAAAATTTAGCAAAGTATGATGTAATAATATTTTTAAGTACAAGCGGTAATGTATTGGATGATAATGGAAAAAGGTCACTTAAAAAATTTGTTAATAAAGGTGGTGGATTTGTCGGAATTCATGCTGCAACAGATACGGAATGTGATTGGGAATGGTATGGTGAATTGATCGGTAATTATTTTAAGGATCATCCCAAACAGCAAGAAGCCGTTATTAATGTTTTAATTGAAGACCACCCTTCAACAAAACATCTACCATCAAAATGGAAGTGGTTTGATGAGTGGTATAATTGGAGTAATGACTTTAATGAAAACATTACGGTTCTTATGACTGTTGATGAATCTACATATGATGGCGGAATTCACGGCGATTTCCACCCTGTTGCCTGGTGCCAAGAATTTGAAGGGGGAAGATCATGGTATACAGCTTTAGGTCATAGAGAAGAACATTTTAAGGATGAAAATTTCCTGAAACATATACTAGGGGGAATTCTTTGGGCAGCAAATACAGACTGATCAGTAATTAATAATAGATAGTTGATAAAAATAAATTTAAATACATATTGGGAGTGAAAATGAAAATAATCAAAATAGTACCCCTCCTTCTAGTTTTAATTTTTGTTTTCTATGGAAACACACACGAACCACCTTTTCAAATGATAACTCCAAGTTCTGAAATCAATGAAAGAATTATAGGAAAGAAAATAGATGAAACAGGTTTAATAAGATTTGAATACGAAGACGGGAAAATTATTTTAGACCCTACAATTCCTTCTGAATGGACTTGGGTTGCCGGTAAAAACTTGAACTCGAATAATGGCAGAATCGATTTCTTTTTTTGGAACGGATTAATGTTTACAAATAACACGGATGTGGAATATGTCAATTATAGAATTAGAACTTTTCCAAAATTATTTACAGACCAAATAGAAAGTAATGCCTTTGTTATAGGATTTGAAAAAGAAGATAAAGGAATTCTTTTCGTTGCAACCGATGAAGCAAAAGATATTTATGTTAGAATGCCGGAAGAGTTAATGGGGCGGGAAATGATCTATAATTTCCGTCTCGAAAAAAACGAAGCAAAAATGTTCCGCATTACTCGAAAAACAAAACCGTTTCTGCCATAAGGGGGGAAAATGAAAAGTATATTTATAATAATTCTCGCTTTAGTAATAAATACCACATTTAGTTACACAGGTATCAGAGAAAAAATAAATATAAATGAAGACTGGTTTTTTATTAAAGGAGAACTGAAAACCGGTTTCGCAAAGAATTTAGCTCTACTTGAATGGGATAAAGTTAATCTTCCGCATACATGGAATGTTTGGGATTCGTTTGATACAAGAGTTGAGGAAGATTCTCTCTTTGATATTGCGGAATATTATTATCGAGGTCCCGGGTGGTATAGAAAAGAAATCTTTTTCCCGAAATCCGATAAAGGGAAAAGAATCTTTATTGAATTTGAAGCAGCTAATGTTCTTGCAGATGTCTGGGTTAATGAAATACATGTTGGACAACATATTGGCGGCTATTCCGGATTTAAATATGATATTACAGATTATTTGTACTACGGTAAAAATAATCTCATTGCAGTTAGAGTTGATAATTCATTCAATTATGATATTCCTCCTCAGCGTGCAGACTATACAATGTACGGCGGAATATATAGAGATGTTTACTTAGTAAAAACAAACCAAACTTATTTTGAATATGTTCATATTACTTCGCCAAAAGTTTCGGAAAAAGAAGCAGAAATTTTTATTGAGCCTTTTATAATCAACAAAAGCGAAAATGATTTTATTGGTAGTCTTAAATTTGAAATTTTTGATCCGGTAAAGAAAAAAATTAGCGAAAAAAGTTTCGAAATTTTTATTAAAGACCAAGATTCGGTAAAACTTAAATTCGATTTAGCAAATGTTGTTGATCCAAAGTTTTGGTCACCCGACTCGCCAAATTTATACAATTTTGCTGCTTCAATAGAAATTAATAGTTCTTCTGTCGATAGAATCACAAATCATTTTGGAATAAGGTGGTATGAGTTTGACGGACAAGAAGGATTTTTTTTAAATGGTAGTTACTTAAAACTGCATGGAGTTAACCGTCATCAAGATAGATATGGTTATGGGAATGCTCTTCCTAATGAACTCCATCGCGAAGATGTTAGAATGATTAAAGATATTGGTGCAAACTTTCTTCGGCTAGCTCATTATCAGCAAGATCCCGTTGTATTGAATATGTGTGATAGTCTGGGTCTACTTGTCTGGGAAGAAATTCCTGTGATTACTTCTGTCGGCGAAGATAAATTTAAAGAAAATGCAAAAAGTATGTTATATGAAATGATAACGCAGCATTACAATCATCCAAGTATAATTGTTTGGGGGTTGATGAATGAAACAGTTAGAAGCCAACCGAATGATAGACTTCATATTAATGTTGAAATTTGTAAAGAGCTTAGTGAGATGGCTAAAGAATTAGATCCTTACAGATACACAACACAAGCTCAAATGCGTGCTCGTGGTGAAGATATTCATAAATATACCGATATAAGAGCTTGGAATAAGTATTTTGGCTGGTACTATGATGACTTTGAAGATTTTGGTCCTTTTATGGATAATGAACATGCAAAAGATCCAAACCAACCTTTTATAATTAGCGAATACGGGGCAGGAAGCAAACTCGGTTATCATGTTGAGAATCCTACTGAACCGGATTTTAGTGAAGAATGGGCCCTTGAATTTCACCGTTCGCATTGGGAACAAATAAAAGAAAGAAAATGGATTGCTGGCTCAACCGTATGGAATATGTTCGATTTTGCTTCCGATGAAAAAGCCGGAAATGAACCCCACATAAATCAAAAAGGTTTAGCCTCTTTCGATCGAAAACCTAAAGATGTTTTTTATTATTACCAAAGTGAATGGTCTAAAGAACCGATGATTTATATTGTTTCGCACACTTGGCTTGAACGTGAAGGGAAGAAGAATGAATTGAAAACATTAGAGGTGTTCTCTAACTGCTACGAAGTAGAATTAGTATTAAATGAAAAGAGTTTTGGTACAAAAACAAATAAACCATTTATATGGGAAGTAAATTATCAACCTGGAAAAAATATAATTAAAGCAATGGGGATTATGAAAGATGTTAAAGTGTACGATGAACTTGAGATAAATTATATAGTTATTGACTAAAGACTTGAAGGTAAATCTATGATTAAGAAAACATCTATTTTTGTTTTGTTGATTGTTTTATTAACGACATCTTTTAACTCGCAAATAGCAAGTAGTACTATTTATAATATTGTTGACTTTGGGGCCGTAGCTGACGGCAAATCATTAAGTACACAAGCAATTCAAAAAGCGGTTGATATGTGTTCGGAAACAGGGGGTACAGTTTTAATCCCTGCCGGCACTTTTTTAACCGGCTCGATTGAATTAAAAAACAACGTTACTATTTATCTTCAACAAGGTGCTCTTCTTTTAGGAAGTACTAATATTGACGACTATAAATCCTTTATACCTGAGCTCAAATCATATAACGACCTTTTTCTTGAGTACAGCATCTTCTATGCAGAGAAAAAAGAAAATATTTCAATTAGAGGTGAAGGAACAATTGACGGACAAGGTTGGGCATTTCAAGCAACCACTCTTAAGAAACCCGATAGATATAAAAATCGCCCTTTTGTAATTCGTTTTGTACAATGTAAGAATATAAAAATTATGGATGTTACTCTGCAGAATTCGGCTATGTGGATGCAACAGTACCTTGCATGCGAAGATTTGATCATCAAAGGCATCAGAGTGTACAATCACGTTAACAAAAATAATGATATGATCGATATTGACGGCTGCAAGAATGTAATTATATCGGATTGTATAGGCGATACTGATGATGATGCATTAACTCTAAAAAGCACTTCTCCTTATATAACTGAAAATGTAACAATAACAAATTGTGTAATTAGTAGTCATTGCAATGCTATAAAATTCGGCACTGAATCTACCGGTGGATTTAGAAATATTACTATATCCAATATTGTAATTAAACCCTCATCTTCCGAGACAAAGATTTATGGATTCGATGAAGGCATTAGCGGTATTACCTTAGCAACTGTTGACGGCGGTATAGTTGAAGGAATACTTATTAATAACATTAGGATTGACGGTCCGCAAGTACCAATTTATCTTCGTTTAGGTAATAGAGCTCGTAAACATACTGAGAATGCTCCTACCCCCGAAGTTGGTATTTTCAAAAATGTAAAGATCAGCAATATTATCGCGACTAATATCAAATCTATCGGCTCATCAATAACAGGGATACCAGGACATAAAATTAAAAATGTAGTTTTAGAAAACATCTCTATCGAATACGGCGGCGGTGGAACTTTAGAAGATGCCGATAAAATAATTCCTAATCTTGAAGATCATTATCCCGAAAGTACAAAGTGGGGATTGCTTCCAGCATACGGATTTTATGTTAGGCATGTTGAAAATATTACTCTTAACAACATAGAAGTAAAATTTAAGAAACCCGAACTAAGACCGGCATTTATTTTGGAGAATGTAGTGGGTTTAAGGATGTCTTTAATAAAAGCCGAATGTGATCAAAATACTAAATCCATTATTAAGTTTAATAATGTTTTTGATGCATCAATATTCAATTCAATGGCTGCATCGCCGGTTGAAAATTTCTTAATTGTCGATGGGGAAGATTCAGATAATATTCGACTAATTGGAAATGATTTTTCGAATGTAAACGAAAGTGTTCTGAACAAAACTAATGCTGAAATAAAACAAAACGGAAACATACGTTGATAATCAATAAAAGGTAACTGTAATGAAAAGAAAAGATTTCTTTAAAAACGCTTCTTTTTTATCAATGGCGGCTCTTGCTTATCCCTCTTATATTTTAGCAGATAAAAATTCATTTGAAATTAAAACCGGAGTTACTGTTAAATCAATCGAGACTTATGTCTTTAAAAAAGCAACATATGTCAAAATTATTTCAAGTGAGGGAGTCAGCGGCTGGGGAGAAGCAGATCATGATCATCCGGAATTAACTGCAAAGGTAATCGAAAAAATTTGTAAACCTATTGTAATAGGACAAGATCCTTTTGATACCGAATACTTATGGCATCAAATGTACTTCAAAGGTGAAGATATTGGAAATACGGGGTTGCTGCCCGGTGCAATTGCCGGTATTGATAATGCTTTATGGGATCTAAAAGGAAAGTTGTTAAATATGCCGGTACATAAAATTTCCGGCAGCTTTGCAGTTGAAAAGGTTCGAGTTTACGGCAGTTTCGGTAGAGGTGATAATCCTAAAACAAGAAAAGGTCCTGAGGAGATGGCAAAAATTGCATTGGATTTTGTTTCTAAGGGTTATAAAACTATAAAGCCGCGAATGCAGATTAGACAATTAAATGTCGATCCATATCCCGATGATACATTTGAAGTAATTCAAGCAATCCGAAAAGCTGTTGGAGATGATATAGAGATTTTTGTTGATTACAACAACGGGTATACACCCGCAAAAGCAATTTCAATAACAAGAAAACTAATCGAACATTGTAATATAGCCGCTGTTGAAGAACCTGTTTCATACAATAATTATGAAGGACTTCGGCAAGTTGTTGATGCCGTTGAAATACCAGTTATGGCAGGTGAACATGAATTTGATAGATGGCAGATGAGAGATTTAATGACGGTTGGTAAAGCTGATTATATAAATGCTGATTTGATAAAATGTGGTGGTTTTTCCGAGTGCAGAAAAGTAGCTTATATGGCTCATGCTTTCGATAAATATATTATGACTCATAATACAAGACCTACTTTAGCAACAGCCGCAAGTCTACAATTAATTTCTTCAATACCAAATGCTACAAGGGTTCAGGAGTACGCTGGTACAAGACCCGAATTAGGACTATCATCACTTTTTGAGAATGAAATTGAATTTAAAGATGGTCATTTATTAATTCCACAACTACCAGGTCTTGGATTGATTGTTAATGAAAAGGCAATGAAAAGAGAGAGACTTAATTAGGATTGAATAACGATTTTTCTCGTTTTTGCAACGTTTTCTCATTTAATTTATTAAATCATCTAACCGCATTTGGAAATAACTTGACTTTATTCTCCAAATTATAGATATTCAGTAAGCAATAAAGTAAACGGTTAAGTAAAAAATTGAATTTATCAAAAATGACCCCTCAACCCCATAAACATATCATTTTCCAAAAGCTGTCTTTTTTAATTTATTTCATTACTAAAAACTGATTTGGGAGAGAGGTAAATGATTTTTTATCATTATTAAATAAGATGTAATTAGCATGGCGAAGCCGTCTTTAAAATCAAAAACTATTTCACTCAATAAAAAGTTTATAAGATGAAAGATAAAGCCATTACATTAAGTGATATTGCACAAAAATTAAATGTTTCTATTGTAACTGTCTCTAAAGCTCTTCGTGATCACCCCGATATATCCAAACAAACTACCAAACTAATTAAAAAAGTTTCTGAAGAAATGGGATATAGCCCAAATCTGATGGCAAGAAATTTATCTGCAAGAAACACAAACACTATCGGCGTAGTTATCCCCAAAATTGCTCACTTTTTCTTCGGCTCGATAATAGAAAAAATTTATGACGTTGCATTTGAAAATAATTACGAAATAATCTTAATGGTTTCACAAGAAAATGCAGAACGAGAAAAAAGACATATTCAAACATTACTCTCAATGAAAGTGGACGGAATAATTATTTCGATTTCGCAAGAGACTAAAGACTACGAAATTTTTGAAACAGTTAAACGAAGAGGAGTACCTTTAGTTTTTATGGATCGAGTACCGGAAATTGGTGGAGTTAATACAGTTGCTGTGGATGATTACACAGGCGCATATAAAGCTATTGAACATGCTTTAAATATTGGTTACAAAAATATTGGACACTTTGCCGGCTATACGAAAATCAATATAGGCTATGGCAGAAGTAAAGGATTTGTTGATGCAATGAATGATCATGGTATTGAAGTTAATCCGGATTGGCTAATTGAAGGGGGTTTCGGTGAAAAATACGGTTATGAAGCTTTCTTAAAATTATATAGAGAAAATAACCTTCCCGATTTAATATTTACAGTTACATATCCTGTTGCTCTTGGGGTTTATCAAGCGGTACATGAAATTGGTCTAAGAATCCCCGAAGATATTGATTTAATATGTTTTGGTAATGCTAAAATGCAGAGTTTACTATCACCTGCACTTAGCTGTATTGATCAGCCGACTCACATGATAGCTGAAAAATCAATGGAAATCCTTCTTGAAAATATTAGGTTAGGCGAAGACTTTGAGATTAAGAAAGAAATGATAGACACTTCTCTTATATTAAGAGAAACATGTGTTGCAAAGAACAAAAGTATTCCAAGTGAATCGGATGTTCAAAATTTACCTGCTGGTAAATAAGAAATTCGTTCATTAAGTAAAATATAAATTTAACAGTAAAACAAAATTTCTTAATAACTCTAAAATACTAAATAGAGAATTTATTAGAGGATGATATGAAACTCAAGAAACTAACTTTGCTTCTTTTTATAATGATAATATTCTGCGGTTCCGTATTTAGTATAAATGCGTCGGGTTCTATTACAGGTGTTATAACTGATGCGGCAACTGGAGAAGCACTTTTGGGTGCAAATGTATTTATTGTAGGAACTTCACTTGGTTCGGCTACCGATAACGAAGGAAAGTATACTATCAGAAGAATACCTCCCGGGGATTATAATTTAAAGATAACTTACATTGGTTATCAATCAAAAACCGAAAAGATAACAATTGTAAGTGGTCGTACATTGGAAGTTGATGTTTCACTTTCGTATGATTTGATTGAGGGAGATGAGGTACTAATTACAGCGCAGGCTTTAGGACAGGCAGCTGCCATCAACCAACAATTATCGTCCAACACCATTGTTAATGTTGTTTCCAAAGATAGAATTCAAGAACTCCCTGATCAAAACGCAGCTGAATCGGTTGGAAGATTACCTGGTATCTCAATTGAACGTGATGCAGGTGAAGGTACAAAGGTAATTGTTAGAGGACTTGCACCTAAGTTTAATTCAATCACGGTAAACGGAGAAAGACTTCCTGCTACCGACGCACAAAACAGATCGGTTGATTTATCTATGATATCCTCTGACATGCTTGAGGGAATTGAAGTTTATAAAGCACTTACACCCGATAGAGATGCGGATGCGGTTGGCGGGACTGTAAACTTTGTAGTGAAAAGAGCTCCCAAAGGTTTTAATGGTAGTGTTTCTTCTATGGGGGGGTATAACAATCATGATGATGACTATAGTAACTATAGAGGGAATGTAAGTGTAAGTAATAGATTTTTTGATGATAAACTTGGAGTTTTAGTAACCGGTAATTTACAAAGGGCTAACAGAAGTTCAGATATTCTTGATGCAAGTTATACTTTTACAAGAGAAAAAAGAGAAGGTGAAGATAGAGCAATAATTTCGGTTGAAAATCTAAATCTTGCTGATAGAACTGAAATAAGAGATCGTTATGGAGCCAGCATATCTCTTGATTATGATCTTCCGAATGGCAGTATTGTTTTAAGCAGCTTATATGGCAGAACAGATAGAGATGAACAAAGACAAAGAAAACGATACAGAGTTGGTGCCTCTTATGTTGAGTACTGGCTGCGTAATAGACAAATTAATACCGATTTATTTACCAACTCGTTACGAGGTGAACACAATTTTGACTTTATGCAAGTTGAATGGAGAACATCTTATTCACATACAAAACGAGATATGCCTAGATCACATGACTCACAGTTTAGAGAACTTGGAGCTTTTACCGCAGACCTTATTGAAGATAAGGGGCCTGAGCTCATTCCTCTTGGTGCTCGTAATAATCTAGATGAAACTTTTTTCAAACAAGATTTTCTGGATTCTGAAATCACAAAAGACAATGATGTAACCGGACAAGTTGATTTAACTTTCCCATATAGATTTGCAGATAATTTTTCAGGAAATCTTAAACTTGGCGGAAAATTTAGAGAAAAAAGTCGTGATAGAGATAAATCTCAGCACATGACTTTGGCTTTTACAATTAATGATATTGGTGCTGCCCATCCGAATCTTTTTGAAACTACTCGAGAAGGAAAAATCAAGATTAACAATTTCTGGATACCGAATTACGATCCTAAGAATTTTTTGAATGGATCTTATGAATTTCCTATAGGGCTTGATAAAGATAAACTTGATGCATTTATGGATGAATGGTGGGATTATTACGTGGATACCGGATTTATGGATTTGGAAGATTATAAAGCTTCGGAAACAATTTATGCAGGTTATTTAATGGCTGAAATTAATATTGGTCCAAATCTTTTGATATTACCTGGATTCAGAATTGAAAATACTATCAACGATTATAAATCTATTTGGGGTGATGTTTATATTGATGAAAAAGGACTAACTAAATTCGTTCCTGCAGAGGATACAACCGGCACAAGATCTTACACTGAATTCCTCCCCATGGTTCATATACGTTATAAATTTACTCCTTGGTTTGATGCAAGAGTGGCGGTGACAAAATCGCTTTCCAGACCGGATTATTTTAATTTAGTACCTTGGGAGAGGATTGATCACTTGGAAAATATTGTTGAAAGAGGAGACCCAAATCTTAAACATACATCTGTTTGGAACTATGATTTATTCCTTTCATTCTACAGTAATTTGGGCTTATTAACTTTAGGTGGTTACTATAAAACATTAGAGAATATTGATTATATTCGGACCAGCAGAATCAAAGAAGCTGGTCCTACCAGAGGTTATAAACTTATTAAACCTGAAAACTCTGATGCCCAAACAGAAGTTTATGGTTTTGAAATAGATCTTCAAACAAATCTCAGATTTCTTCCTAGTCCATTTGATGGAATAGTCTTAAATGCAAATTATTCTTTAATAAAATCCGAAACATTTTATCCACTTTTAGTAGTGGGTCCCCGAAGTCCAGTCCCTCCATTTCAAGCTACAATAATTGATTCGAGTCGTGCTGGACGTATGCCTGGGCAATCTAATAATATTGCCAATATCTCAATTGGATATGAAAAGGGTGGATTTTCAGGGAGAGTTTCTATGATTTATCAAGGCAATGCCCTTCAGACAGTTGGTACTAGAAGCGAACTTGACGGATTTACAGATGATTATGTTAGATGGGATATCAGTGCTCAATATGAACTGATTAAGAATCTTCACCTTATTGTTAATTTTAATAATCTAAACAACCAACCGGAACAAGCGTTTTTGGGTATCGAAAGATTTTCTACAAAACAAGAGTACTTTGGTTGGACGGCTGATTTCGGACTGAAATATAAATTCTAGAATCTATCACTTAATAGTTATTATAACAAACAAACAGAGAGGTGCATGCATGAACTTAAACAAATTTTTACAATTCAGTATTATTATACTTTTGCTTGGTGCAACAAGTATAGTTTTTTCACAATCACGTATTATTAATGTTCCCTCCGGTGTTGGTACCCTCAATGAAGCTATTGATGGCGATACAACCGCAACCGGAGAGAGAATTGATCCGGATAATACAGTTTACGTACTTGAAAGAGATGGATTTTATCTCTTAACAGGTACAATTCAAAATCGATTTCCTTTAAGGATTTGGGCAGCTGATGGTAGCGGAAAAAGACCAATTGTGCAACCAGGAGTATCGGAAGGCGGTGAGTCCTCCGATCCTTTTAGACCACGTGATTATTTCCATATAAAAGGTTTATATGTAACCAATATGGATGAGTTGGGACAAATTCTTTTGAGAACTATTCGAGTAAGTGCAGATAATGCAAAAATTATTGTTGATGATTGTCATCTTGATTATACCGGACAATCGATCTTTAGATTAGATAATAAGGATAATAGTGTTTTCTTAATGAATTCAGTTTTTAGTAATTCCGGTTCAATGGCAAGCCCTGACAACGGAAGAGGTATTGACGATAGAGGAAACGATATTGATACTCTTGTATTCGAAAACAATACATTCTATAATTTTACAAGCAGAATTCTTAGAGACGGTGGCGGTAAAATAAACTATGCGCGCGTAAATCATAATACTGTTGTTAATGTTGGTCAAATGGGAATTTCTTTTGGCGAGATTATTGAACTTGAATTCAAGAACAACTTATTTGTCAATACTGCATTTTTTGGAAAAACAGCTGAAGCTAGTATACCTGATTGGTCGAGTTTTGATGTTCTACCTCTTCGTGAAGATCTTGTTAACGAAGGTATTGAGCAAAAACTTACAATATTGAATAACAATTTTTATACTGCACCGGAGCTAATCAATGCGCAACCTGATTCAATAATTGCTTCACCGATATTTAACTCGGTGAGTGATTCACTAATTAATGCTATCGGAACTTTGGATAATTTATTAAATGAAGCAATTACCTTTACAGATCAGCCTACTTTACCTGTAGACCTTGTTGTTGCTAATTGGGATTTTACAATTACTCCAAGACCTGAATTTGATAATGGCGGCGGCGGTCCCGATTTTGGTGGGGTTCAATTACCATTTGACTACTCTTATCCTACTTCATCAACATCATATACCTATTCTACCAATGGTCAACCTCTTGGTGATCTTAGTTGGTTTGGTATGATTGTAAGCGTTGATGAAAACCTCGATGAAATTCCGGTTAGTTTTGTTTTGGAAAATAACTATCCTAATCCGTTTAACCCTTCAACAGTTATTAAATATTCAGTTCCGGAGTTATCAAATGTGAATTTGAAAATCTATAATTCATTAGGACAGCTTGTGAAAACATTGGTTAACACTACACAAGCTGCCGGTTCTTATTCATTGCAATGGGACGGAACATCGGATACCGGTGTTAAAGTTTCAAGCGGTATTTACATCTATAGATTGACCACAGATAAGTTTTCCGCATCGAAGAAAATGATGCTCTTGAAGTAAGACTCCCTTGTTTGGGTATCTGTAATATGTGATTAGCCGGTTGGGTGAAAATCCTAACCGGCTTATTTTTAGCAGTACAATCGAAATGTTAAACTCTTATCAACTTGATATAACTAAAATGAAAAAAACAGTTTTATTTTTCTTTCTTGTTTTTAACTTACTTTCTCAATGCATTAATGCACAAACAATAATTGATGATGTGACAAAAGTTGCAGATAAAATAATAAGCGAAACTTCATTTGAGTTTGAGAATAGAATTCAAACAGCAGATAGATATTTACAAATAATAGATTTCGATAGAATTGCAACTGATGATCAAAAAATTTTCTTATGTCAAAGTTTTTTAGATGCAGAATCAGACAAAGAATATCAATTGAATGTGAGTTCTAATTCTAAAGTTGAAATATTTGTTAACGGTGAATTGGTTATTGATATTGATGAACCGGATAGTCGCTTCCAAGTTTTAGCTTATGATATGTATTCCTTCCCCAAAAGTTATTATCTAAAAGTTGCTCATGGCACAAATAGAATTTTGATAAAAACCGCTGCCGATAAAGAAACTAAGATTATCTTAGCTTTTCTGCAAAAAGATAATATGCTTGATCAAAATGTAAGTTTTACTCTTAAACCACTTTTCAATGAAGATAAGGTTTATAGTAATTGGGTCTTTGTTGGTCCTATAGACGAATCAGAAAAAGCATTTAAGATTATTTCAGAGAATGACATACCAAATACATCATTTAGTTTCGATGGAGAAATTTATTCATGGTTTCTTCCTCCAAACAACCTAGTACAAAAAGATGTGATAAAAAAAGATTATTCGTTTAATAAGCATTCATATTTTGACTGGCATTACGCGAACGGACAGATGCTTTTAGGAATGCTTTATCTGTATGATCTAACAAAGAATCCCAAATATGTAGATCATGTAAAAAAGTTTTGTGATCTAACTCTAACTACTTTTGATTACTTCAAATATCAGTTTGAAAACTTGAATGAACTAAACGGATTTAATCACCGGCTCTTTAGAAGAGTTATGCTTGATGATACCGGAGCACCTGCCCTTCCTTTTATTGAATTGTACACTAGAAAAAAATTAGATGAAACTAAATTTCTAATAGATATTATTGCCGACTACGTTAACAACAAACAAGTTAGACTTGAAGACGGAACTTTCTGCAGACCCGAGCCAACCGTGATGACTGTTTGGGCGGATGATCTTTTTATGAGCGTCCCATTTTTAATAAGATATGCAAAACTTTCCGGTGAAAGTAATTATTACGATGATGCGGCTAAACAGATTTTATTATTTTATGAAAAGTTATTCGACCGTCAAACACAATTGTATTATCATGGATGGTTTAGTAATGATCAAACCACTTCAGTTGCCCACTGGGGGAGAGCAAATGGTTGGGTAATATGGGCTATAACCGAAGCTCTTTTATATTTGCCGAAAGAGCATAATGATTACTCAAAAATCTTAGATATTTATAAAAATCATATACAAGGATTAATTCCATTTCAAAATGAAAACGGCAGGTGGCATCAAGTAATTGATAAACCGGGATCTTATGAAGAAACATCATCAACCGCTATGTTTACTCTAGCTATAGCAAGAGGTGTATTAAACAATTGGTTGGATGAATCATATACGCAATATGCGATAAATGGTTGGAACGGTATTGCCGACAAAATTAAAGATGATGGAACAGTTGAAGGAATTTGCAGGGGTACCGGTATCGGTTTCGACTTTGAATTTTACTTCAATCGTGAAACACCGGATAACGATCCCCGTGGTTTGGGTGCTGTTCTTACTGCAGGCGTTGAGGTTTCAAAATTAATAGAAAAATAATAACGGGATGAACATGTTTAAAAACATAATACTATTTCTAATTGTAGGTCTTTCTGTTTACTCACAAGTTCATATTATGAATGTATATGATAGAGATAGAATCAATCTGAATGGTAATTGGCAGACAATTATTGATCCATATGAAAATGGTTACTACTCGTTTCATCTTGCTGAAAGAAGAGAAGGATACTTTATTGATTATATTCCTAAAAAAGATGAAAGAGCTGTCGAGCATGTATTTAACAGCATTCATACTCTAGTTGTCCCCGGTGATTGGAATACCCAACGGGAAGATCTATTCTTTTATGAAGGCACTGTCTGGTACCGGAAAAATTTCGATTTCAAAAAGGAAACTAACCAAAGATATTTTATCTATTTCGGGGCGGTTAATTATGAAGCAATTGTATATCTGAACGGTGAAAAGTTGGGTAAACACGAAGGAGGTTTTACGCCTTTCGCATTTGAAGTTACAGAGAAAATTAAAGACGGTTATAATTATTTTATAGTTAAAGCCGATAACCAAAGAAAGAAAGATGCAGTACCAACAGTTATGACTGACTGGTGGAACTTCGGCGGAATTACACGAGATGTCTTTCTTGTCAAACTACCGAAAACTTATATAGAAGATTATTTTATACAACTTGAAAAAGAAAGCACAAACAAAATTATTGGCAAAATAAAATTAAATGGAAGTTCGTCGGAACAAGAAATTTTACTTTCAATTCCTGAGTTAGAAGTTTCCGAAAAATTTAAAGCTGACAAAAATGGATTGGTCAAATTCGGAATTGAAAAGAACGTTGAACTTTGGTCACCTGAAAACCCCAAACTTTATAATATCCGAATCTCTTCCGGCAGCGATATCGTAAATGATAAAATTGGTTTTAGAAGCATATCTACGAACCAGACAAATCTTTTGCTAAATAATAAAGAAATATACTTGAGGGGAATTTCAATACACGAAGTAATGCCTTACAGAAACGGCCGGGCACACAGCGAGGAAGATGCAAGAATTTTACTAAGCTGGGCTAAAGAACTTGGATGTAATTTTGTCAGGTTAGCACATTACCCTCATAACGAACACATGATTAAATTAGCCGATGAAATGGGATTATTGGTTTGGTCCGAAATTCCTGTGTATTGGGCAATAGAATATACTAATGATAATGTATATCAAAATGCGGAAAACCAAATGTTAGAAATGATACAGAGAGATAAAAATAGAGCAAGTATTATTCTTTGGTCAATCGCTAACGAAACACCGGTTATTGATGTAAGAAACAAATTCTTAGGCAAACTCGCTGCCAAAGTAAGAGAAACAGATCCTACAAGATTAATTACTGCAGCGATGCGAGTTGTTTATAAAGACAATGTACTTAATATTGACGATCCTCTAGGAGAAGTAACAGATGTATTGGGAGTTAATCAGTACATTGGCTGGTATGAAGGAAAACCTGATAAATGCAGAGAAATAGAATGGAAAAGTCCTTACAATAAGCCTGTAATTGTTAGTGAATTTGGAGGTGGGGCATTATTCGGGTTACGTGGCGAAAAGGATGATCAATGGACAGAAGATTACCAAGCATGGATGTATGAAGAACAAATTGCAATGTTAAATAAAGTTCCTTTTGTAATTGGAATGTCTCCTTGGATTTTAACCGACTTTTATTCACCCCGAAGACCGCTTTACGGAATTCAGGATTGGTTTAATAGGAAAGGTTTAATATCAAGCAACGGTGAAAAAAAATTAGCCTTTAAGGTGCTGCAAGAGTATTATAATAGAAAAGCTGAAAAGTAGTTCTTATTTTTAAATTACACCCGTCGGATTAATGTTGTAATGTCCCGGACAGACATCAAGTAATGTTTTTCATTACTTAAAAATAGTTGCACCTCCCAATTCTGACGGGTGTGCTTTATAACTTCTTTTCAATGACATCAAATTATTCGTCAGCACTATCAAAGAAAATCAATGAACATGACGGCATTCATATATATCAAATTATAAAAAGACTGGTAACTCCATGAAAAAATTTACCATTACAATCATTTGTGTTTTGTTTCTAAATGCATGTATTGAACCACCTCAACAAATTTCGTTAAGGGAAGAATGTACAAACAGTCTATTCATTTTAGTTGATAAGTTGATAGAACTACAGGAACTAAACGAAGCATCAAAAAATTACGGTGCAATTTATTGTGAATCTTGTTCTGATTATCATACGCGGGCATCCGAAGCTGTACTTCCATTTACCGTGGCTTATAAAGAAAGCGGCGATAAAAAATATTTAACTTCGGCAATAGCTACGGGCGATTGGTTAATAGAGCAGCAGCTTGATAACGGTGCATGGAACGAAACACCTTCAACTTGGACAGGTACAACGGTAGATCAATTAATAATGATGGCTGCTGCATATCCACTTATCAAGAGCGAACTATCAAGAGAACAGCAAACTGCATGGGAAAATTCAATAAAGAAAGCATCAGATTGGACCGTTGAGTTTATGAACCATGAATTTGCCAGTATCAATTATATTGCAACTTCTACTGCCGCTTTGATGGTTGCTTACCAAGTTGTTCCCGATTCCGCTTACTTAAAAAAGGCTGATGATCTTGCAATGTTATGTGCTTCAAAGTTTGATGAAGATTATTTCTTTACAGGGGAAGGGAATCGAATAAGAGGAACAAAGTACGGTGTGGATTTAGGTTACAGTATGGATATGTCGCTATGGGGTTTGGGCTTGTATGCTAAGCTGAGAGGTAATCAATTGTTAGATGAAATGGTAAAAGAATCACTCATGCGTTATATCTATTTCATTTATCCCGATGGCTCCACCGACGGTTCATGGGGTGTTAGATCTAGTAAATGGACAACCTACGGTAGTGTTACTGCTGATGGGTGTCAAATTTTGTTTTCTCTTTATTCGGAAGATGAACCTGTGTACCGGAAAGCTGCAATTGATAATTTGAACTATATGATGTCAATGCGCAATGAAGATGGTTTGGTAACTTATGGACCGCATTATTCAAGAATGTTCGATAAACTTCCATGTAACTATCCGACGTTTTGCCGCGCAAAAAACTTAAGCATGGCTATCATATATGGAGATCAAAGTGAAGGAGAAGTAAATAAATTACCAACACAAAATATTGGGTGGATGAAGTATTTTAAAACTATGGACTTAGCATTAGTCCGTACTGAAAATTTCATGACAACTATTACCGGTTACAGATACAAAGACATAAGGCGAGGAGCAGATTTTAAGTATATGCATCGTCCGTCCGGTGGGTCAATAACCAATTTATGGGTTGATGGTTATGGTTATCTTCAAGCCTCAAGTGAAACCGAATATCATAGATGGGAAGATCACTACCCCGAAGCAAAAAACACACTTACAATTGCGCCACGTATTGAATTCACAGACACGAATGCATATTACACTAATCTGTACGAATTCGATTCTCATATGGAAGCTTTTGAACATAAAGACTATTATGAAGTAATTGCTATGGGAGAATTGAAAGATCGAAACAGGTGGGAAGGAGGTGTGGCTTATACATTAACTCACAAAATATTTGACTATTATATTGATAAAATAATTAGACTTAGATTTCACGGACAGAAACCGCAAGTAAAAATTATTGAACCCTTTGTTCAACATAGTAACACCGAGTTTATTAAAGTAGATGATTACAACATCGATATTATCGGTGGAAGCCGGGAGTTTACTTTTGAATTGTTAAGTAAAGAATATTCTCTTGAAATTGGAACCGAAGAAGAAAGGTATGCTCAACCATTTCCGGCGTTAAAGGGTTACCCGATAATAATTAATGTAAAACCGGATGAAGATCATTTTATTAAAGAAGTTCATTATCGAATTAGGATCAAGTAAAATGAATGTTATAAAACAGTTATTCATATTTTTGTTTTTAATAACAAATATTAATCAAGCACAAGTCGATCCGGCACAGCCTGCTAAAATCGATGATAGACTTATACAAGAGGAAGTTAAATCTATCTGGATAAAAAATGAATTTGCTGAAATTTATCCTACACCCGTAAATGTTACCTATCATAATGAATATTATGATTTGTATACAAATAAACTACAGCCTAAAGCTTTCTTTCTTGTTGAAGATAAAAAAAATGAAAAAGCAGCCGGTGTGTTTAATCATCAACTCGCAAAATACGATTATCCGGAGTTGCCGATTTTTAACCAAATGCCGGAAAATGTTAGTGATTATATTATAGCAATAAAACTCAACGGTATAACCGACGATGTCAAACCTTTCGGAGAACAAGCATACCAAATTAAATTTACTGATAATGGATTAATAGAAATAGAATTAATTGGTGGCGGTGAGAGAGGATTAATTTATGCCTCTGTGTCTTTATCTCAATTAGTCTGTGAAATGTATAACTCTATTAAAATCAGAAAAGCAGAAGTTTT
>DYHH01000002.1:139025-279292 GCA_020724265.1 Melioribacter roseus
CTCAATTAGTCTGTGAAATGTATAACTCTATTAAAATCAGAAAAGCAGAAGTTTTCGATTATCCTGCTTTTTCAAACAGAATATTTAACAGCGATCCGCTTCCTTATAATTTGACGGAAGACCTAGATTGGATGCTAAGGTATAAAATTGAAAGTATCGCGTTTCACAATAAAGATTTTTCATGGTATGAACCTGATGAAGTACTACAAGAGAACCTAAAAATTTATAATAGATGGAAGAAAAATTTCGGCGGTGTTAATGCACTTTTGATTCTAAATCTTTATGCAGGCAAATTTGGCATTGAAGTAACAAACAATGAACATTTGGAGAGACTTAAAAGCTTTTTACAATTCTGCTATGAACACGGTGTAACAAGCTTTATGTTAAACGCCGATGATTCACCGCCATTTAAATTCGGGGAAGGATATTATCTTTCTTCAGAAAAAGATAAGGAAAAGTTCTCAACATTAGCGGAAGCACATTGCTGGCTCATGAACAATATAAGTGATTGGGCTAAGCAGAATAAATATAAGATGAATTTATTGTATTGTCCGTCGTTCTATACTTACGAGGAAATGCATTATGGTGATATGCAATTATTTAAAGGAACACCCTGGGAAGACGCTGCTTTCAGTCCACTAAAAAGAGATCTTAAAATTATCGGAGAGAATATGAATCAGGATATTGAGATAATGTGGACAGGACCTTATGTATGTACAAGAACTTTAACCGATGAAGATTTGGAAGAGTGGACAAACAATTTACAAGGTAGAAAACCATTTCTTTTTGATAATTCAATTTTTTCGGATTTGGAATTCACAGCGCGTACAATGTTTACTCCTTATGGTAATGAATTTCCCAAAAAATTTTCACAAAAAACCGGCGGCAACGGTATATTTATAAACGGTAACCCAGTGGGTGAATCAAGTCGCGCGGCTACCATGACAGCTAATGCATATCTATGGGAGGAAGACAAGTATAATAAGGATGAATCGATAGTTAAAGCAATGCAAAAGTTATATCATAGCTCAAATATTAATTTACTTCTCAAATACAAAGAAGTTGAACTTGAGTTAACAAAAAGTATTAGACAAAGAGAATTATGGTTTGCATCTGATGAACTTTGGCAGTCTATAAGAAACACAAGATTTATAACAGAAAAAAATCCATTCTATTATCATCAAAATTATGGGAGACTAAAAGCGCTTCGGCTGCAAATTAAACATTCGGTTCCTGAACCGGAAGATTTTGATGAATTCAAAAACAAATGTATTGAGCTTGATAAGCAGAGAAGAGACTTGCTGGATGAGATAGAGGCAAAAGGATTTATAAAATTAAGTTACTCTCTTCAATCCGAAATGATACCATTACCAAACTTTAACAAAAATTGATAACATGAAAACAAAAAAGATACTTTTAATCTCTATGATGGTGGTGATTCTTACCATGGATAGTCTCGGACAAACTATTGTAGATAAGAATAATAGTCTGTCCGTTCAACCTGAACCGAAGCAGATAATCAATTTAAATAAATCTATCATCTTATCGGTTCCCGCAGAGATATTAATACCAATAAAAAATGACCAGGAACAAAACGCATATAATTACCTAGTCCACTTGTTCGATGAAAAATTTAATGAGAAAGTCAATTTTCGAAGTGAAGAGAACGAAATCCAATCTCACATTAAAATTTCTTTAAGTAAAATTATTGATACAGATGAAATTCCGAACGACCAATACTATAGAATAAGAACAAATCTTGAGAAAAATGAAGTTACGATAGAATATGTAAGTCAAACCGGACTGCTTTACGGAATAGTGACCTTTGCACATTTTTTCGAAGAGTCGGAAAATGAAATTCGGATAAATCTATTCGAAGTAATTGATTACCCGGATTTTACCAGAAGAATAATGATTGCAAATCCGGGAAAGGAAGGTATCAAATCTGTACTTGATTTTGCTATTCGAAATAAAATCGAATCAATCGCTATTCCGCATAGACAATACTCTTGGTACAAAATCGATGATGAATATAAAGAACTTTTTGAAAAAATAGGCAAATGGAAAAATAAATATGGCGCCCCCAGCATTATGCAGATGCATAATATATATGACGAAAAGCATATTGAAATTTCGAACAAGGATGATATTGATAGATTAATTGAAGTAATTGAAATGGGTGTGATTAACGGAGCCGATAAATTAATGATCCTTGCAGATGATACACCCCCTTTTAAATTCGGGGAAGGTTACATTTTGACATCTGGTAATGATAAACAAAAATTTAAACACATGGCTGATGCGCATTGCTATCTTTTAAATGAAATAAAAGAGTGGTTTGAAGAATCTGATTATGTTAGTGAAATTTATTATTGCCCTCCTTTTTATACTTATGAAGATATGCATTACGGTGAAATGGAATTATATAAAGGCACTCCATGGGAGGCCGATGCTTTTGATCCATTATACAGAGATTTGAATTATCTCGGACTAAATATTCCGGCAGATGTTTTTATTTTATGGACAGGTCCTTATGTCAGAAGCAGAAATATTACCATAGAGGAAATTAACGATTGGACATATCATTTAAAGGGCATTGTTCCGTTTCTTGGAGATAACACACTTTATAGTCATCACCCCTTTATTACTACACCCATGTTCACTGCTTGGGATAACAATTTACCGGACGATTTTCATTTAAGAACTGCCGGTAACGGAATGATAATTAACGGCAATGTTAATTCAGAAGATTCGAAAGCATCTTTTATCACAGTAAATGATTATATGTGGAATTCAAAATCGTACTCACCGGAAGTTTCTCTTAAAAAAGCGATGCATAGTTTATATGGTAAATATATTGCAGAACTTTTACTTGATCTTAAAGAGGTTGAATTAAATTTACGCAAAACAATTGGTGAAAGAGAACTCTGGTTTGAAAGTGATAATTTGTGGAGTATAATTCGTAAAATAAGATTCATCCATACAAAAAATCCTTTTTATTACCATTACAATTACACTCGCATGAAAGCTTTGCGATTACAATTAAAAAACTCAGTACCCGAGCCGACTGATAAAAATATATTTATAGAAAAATGTTTGACTCTAGATAAAAAAAGAAAAGAAATTTTAGAAAAAATTGAAATTGAGAATCCCGGAATATTTGCCAATCTTAAAGAATTGTTGGTAGAATTACCGGACTTTGATTCAATCGAGTAATATTTTTTAATAAATGAATACTGTTAAAAATAGAAATTAAGTATTGATTAAGAAATGAATAAAATTAGATGGGGAATAATTGGTTGTGGTGATGTAACCGAGGTTAAAAGCGGTCCTGCTTTTAACTTAGTAGAGGATTCTGAATTAATTGCTGTTATGCGGAGAGATGCTTCTAAAGCTGAAGATTATGCGAAAAGACACAACGTACCTAAATGGTATAGTGACGCAGATAAACTGATAAACGATAAAGACGTCAATGCAATTTATATTGCCACACCTCCATCTTCCCATGCCGAGTATACAATTAAAGCAGCTGAATCCGGCAAACCGGTCTATGTGGAAAAACCGATGGCCGCAAATTATAATGATTGTATTAAAATGGTTGATGTCTGTAAACGAAATAATGTACCTCTGTTTGTTGCTTATTATAGAAGAGAATTACCATACTTCAAAAAAATACAAGATCTAATTTCTGCTAATGAAATTGGAGATGTTCGCATGGTAAACATTAAATTGTTTTCCTCAATTAAAGTGGAAGATTCAAAAAAGGAAAATTTACCGTGGCGTGTAATGCCCGAAATATCCGGCGGTGGATACTTTTATGATCTGGCTTCTCACCAGTTTGATTATTTAGATAATCTCTTTGGCTCGATAAAATTTGCAAAAGGTTTATCAGGTAACCATGCCAAACTTTATCCGGCGGAAGATTACGTTACAGCAGTTTATGAATTTGAATCCGGAATTGCCGGAACTGGAAGCTGGTGTTTTACTACAGCTCCATTTAATAATTATGAACGTACCGAAATTATCGGCTCAAAAGGTCGAATTGAATTTTCATTTTTTAGTCAGCAATCAATCACTCTTGAGAATCAAAATGGTATTAAACATATTAATGAAGAATTTCCAAAACATATTCAGCTTCCGCTTATAACAACCGTTGTTGAGGATTTACTAAATCGGGGTAAATGCATAAGTACCGGAGAATCAGCATCAAAAACAAATTGGGTGATGGATAAAATTTTGGGTAAGATTAGTTGATGGGAGTATTATGAAACAATACATACGTAATTGCATAACATTAGTTTTTTTATTTCTATTTGTAACATTTTTGGGGTGTAACAATAATAACCGGACTCATAATGAAATTACTGCCGGGCATTGGTCAAAAGTAGAGGAAATATTAAAGAAAATTATTCCGCCGACTTTTCCGGATGTGGATTTTAATGTCGTTGAACTTGGTGCCGTAAATGATGGTATTACTGATAACCTGGATGTAATTCAATCTGCAATTGACAATTGTAGTGAACAAGGAGGTGGAAGAGTAGTATTACCTGAGGGAGATTACCTTGTTAATGGACCGCTTCATTTAAAATCAAATGTAAATCTTCATTTAGAAGAAAATGCTGTTATTTACTTTGGTTATAATCCCGAGGACTATCTTCCATTAGTTGAAGTAAGGTGGGAAGGGACAAGATGTTTAAACTATTCTCCTTTTATATATGCATATAAACAAAAGAACATTGCTGTTACAGGAAAGGGAACTATTGACGGGCAACAAAATAAATTTTGGATATTATGGAAGTTGATCCAAGATAATGACAAGATTCGTTTGAGAACCATGGGTAAAAATCTTGTCCCACTTGAAGAAAGAGTTTTTGGCAAAGGACATTTTTTACGCCCGACATTAATTGAGCCGTACGATTGTGAAAATGTTTTAATTGAAGGAGTAACAGTACGGAACAGTCCGTTTTGGACTATTCATCCGGTCTTTTGTACTAATGTTATAATTCGGGGAGTAAACATTCAACCCGGTCAATCAAATGATGACGGTGTGGATCCCGAATCAAGTAGTTACGTGTTGATTGAGGATTGTGATTTCTACACCGAAGATGATAACATAGCAATAAAAGCAGGAAGAGATAATGATGCATGGATTGAAAATGGAGGACGTCCATCGGAAAATATTATTATAAGAAATAACAGGTTTCATCGAACTAATGCCGGTGCAATTTCAATAGGCAGTGAAATGTCCGGCGGTGTTAGAAATGTATTTTCAGAAAACAATATAATGAAAAATGTAGGAAGACCGTTTTATATAAAATCTAACACTGATCGCGGCGGTGTTGTTGAAAATATTTTTCATAGAAATACAAAAGTTGACACATGTGGTGAAATCGCCAGAATTCAACTCGATTATAAAGGAGCAGTTGCCGGGGAAAATCCGGCAGATTTTAGAAACTTCTTCTTCGAAAATATTGAGATAAATTTTGCTTCGATTGGTATTAGATCATTGGGGCTGCCATTTAAAGTGATTGAAAATGTTTATTTTAATGATATTACTGTAATGGAATTAAAAAAGCCGAATGAAATATATTTTACGAAAAATCTTAACCTAACTAATTTTCAGTATACTCACATAACTGCTTATGAGGATGAATATTATGAGCAAAGTACCGGAGGTGAAGAAAATCCAAACAGAATATATTGGAAGGATTTACCCGAACCGGTTCAAAAATCGTTTTTGGAAGTGCTTAACCAAGAGATAGAAGAAATTAATAATGTAGCTAAGGAATATAAAGATGAAGTAAAAGAAGCATTCCAAGCTAACCCAATGATAAACAGTATTTCGGTTTATGATGAAACAGGACAAAAAGTTTATAGACTTCAGAAATTTTTTGGCTGGACAAAAATTGATACCAGGATTGCTGAAAACGGCAGTATAATTGAAAACAATTGAAAAAGTTGTTAAAAAAAGTATAAATAGTTAAAAAATATTTTTAAAAAGAAAAGGGAGAAGTTGATGGAAAAATATCTATATCTCTCATTAACACCCGAAGCTTTGATTGCTTCAATGCTTCCCCCGGAAGAATTTGGAACTTACTTTGCTGTCGGTACCAAAAAAAGAACTCGGGGTCAAGCAATCTTTTTCGAGATCGATCGAGAAAAAGTTAATTCATATTTCCCTTTGGATTTAATTGACAAAAGATGTGTCCCGAATGCTAAGGGAGAACCAAAACGCTCAGTTTATCTTTCGATTTACAGGGTACTTGAACACATACCGCTTGAAGCATTTAAAAATTTGTACTTAGCGACAGACGATGGAAGAGTTCTTGAATTAGAAAAAGGTGAATACGAAAAAAAGAGTAATGATAAGCTCCATCTTTATCAGCAGTTAAGTCCTGTATCACCTCTAATTGCAAGTATTGCAAGCCCAAGAGAGTTTATCGAAATATTAACCGATCAAGAGCGACCGGTTTGGGTTCCTAAAATTGTATTCGTTGAACTTGAATTAGGAGAATTAGCAAACAATCCTGAAACAGGCTCATTAAAGAATCTTCCTTATCCAAACATTCATCACTTAAGAGATTGTTTGATTAGTTTAAGTCATAATCCCGACAAGCCTTCGAAGACAGTTATTAGAACTTTTAAAGGAGAACTGTTTTATCGGATGTGTAAAAACGGATTTTTTGTCGGTGCTGCAGATAAGTTTTTGTTTTACCCGTTTCCATCGTTGGAAGTTTTAAACGAAAAACACCATGTCTGGTGGAGATCGGCACTAAATATTGGATTCAGTTGATAAAATCTTGTGAGGTAAATTATTATGAATAATAATCTATTCTGGTTAGTACCGTTAGGATCTATAGCGGCATTAGCTTTTGCGTATTATTTCTTTAAGCAAATGATGAAAAGAAGTGAAGGCACAGACTTGATGAAAAAAATTGCATTGTATGTTAGAGAAGGTGCGATGGCTTATCTAAAACAACAGTATAAAGTTGTAATTATATTTTTTATAATAATGACAATTTTGTTTTCAATACTTGCTTACGGATTCAATTTTCAAAATCCTTGGGTACCGTTTGCATTTATAACCGGGGGATTCTTTTCGGCGTTAGCAGGTTTCTTCGGAATGAAGACAGCTACTTATGCTTCTGCAAGAACAGCAAATGCTGCAAGAAATTCTTTGAATGACGGATTGCAAGTTGCATTTAGAAGTGGTGCCGTAATGGGTTTGGTCGTGGTTGGTCTCGGACTACTTGACATTTCAATTTGGTTCTATGTTCTAAATTGGGTTTATCCATCTACATTAACCGATGGTCATAACTTGATAGTCGTTACAACAACAATGCTGACATTTGGAATGGGTGCTTCTGCGCAAGCATTATTTGCAAGAGTCGGCGGAGGTATTTTTACCAAAGCTGCAGATGTTGGCGGTGATTTGGTAGGTAAAGTTGAAGCCGGTATCCCGGAAGATGATCCGCGTAACCCAGCAACAATTGCAGATAATGTCGGTGATAATGTTGGCGATGTTGCCGGTATGGGGGCTGACTTATATGAATCATACTGCGGATCAATACTTGCAACTGCTGCATTAGGTGCTGCCGCATTTTTAAATGACACCGAAACTCAGTTTAATGCAGTTATTGCTCCAATGTTAGTCGCAGTTGTTGGTATTATTCTTTCCATTATCGGAATATTTATGGTTCGTACTCAAGAGAATGCTAATCAAAAACAATTGTTAGCTTCACTTTCGCGATCTATAAACTTTAGCTCGATACTTATTGTAATATTTTCTTTAGGAATTATACATCTGCTTGGGTTGAGAAATCCATGGGGAGTTTGGGGAGCTGTTGTTACCGGTTTAGTTACAGGTATTATAATAGGTAAAGGAACCGAGTATTATACATCTGCATCATTCAAACCGACTAAGGCAATTGCAGATAGTTCTGCTACCGGTCCGGCTACTGTTATTATTTCCGGACTTGGAATGGGGATGATATCAACAACAATTCCGGTTATTGCCGTAGTTGTTGGAATTGTTTTATCATATTTATTTGCTTCGGGATTTGTCTTTTCCAATGCTGCAATGGGTTTATACGGGATAGGAATCGCTGCGGTTGGTATGCTGTCAACACTTGGTTTAACTCTTGCAACAGATGCTTATGGTCCTATTGCTGATAATGCAGGTGGTAATGCAGAAATGAGTAATCTTGGTCCGGAAGTAAGATCAAGAACTGATGCACTTGATTCTTTAGGCAATACAACGGCGGCAACAGGTAAAGGATTTGCAATTGGGTCTGCGGCTTTAACCGCGTTGGCTTTACTTGCTTCGTATGTTGAAGAGTTAAAAATCGGTTTGCTAAGAATAGGTCAGGATGTAATTGAACTTGGCAACGGTGTTCTTATAAATGTTAAAGAAGCACAGATCGCAGACTTTATGAAATATTATGAAGTCACTTTAATGAATCCGAAAGTATTGGTTGGAGTTTTCATTGGCTCAATGATGGCATTTGTGTTTTGTGGTTTAACTATGAATGCAGTTGGAAGAGCAGCACAAAAAATGGTTGATGAAGTAAGAAGACAATTTGCGGAAATACCAGGAATACTTGATGGTAAGGCTACACCTGATTACGCGAGATGCGTTGAAATATCAACAAAAGGTGCTCAACTTGAAATGATTTTCCCTTCAGCGTTAGCAGTACTTGTTCCAATAGCAGTCGGAGTAATTTTTGGTGTATCGGGTGTTATGGGTTTACTCGTTGGAGGTTTAGGTGCCGGTTTTGTTCTGGCTGTATTTATGGCTAATTCAGGCGGTGCATGGGATAATGCAAAGAAATATGTTGAGGAAGGAAATCTTGGTGGTAAAGGTTCTGCAAGTCATAAAGCGACAATTATTGGCGATACTGTTGGTGATCCTTTTAAAGATACATCGGGACCAAGTTTAAATATTCTTATTAAACTTATGAGTATGGTTGCAATTGTTATGTCGGGATTTACAGTTGCTTTTTCGGTTTTATAAAAGATAAGTTGACATATTTCTTAATTCAAAGGGAACTTTGATGTTATCTTTATTAATCTTGTTTTCAGTTATTGTACTGGTAATATTACTTACAACAAAATATAAAGTACATCCTTTCATTTCGTTGTTAATAGCTGCTCTTTTAGTCGGATTTTTATCCGGTCTTGAACAAACAGCTTTGCTTGCTTCTATTACATCCGGATTTGGAAATACTTTGAAAAGTATTGGAATCATTATAGCATTCGGAACAATAATAGGTGCATACTTAGAGCATAGTGGTGGTGCTAAAACTCTTGCAGAAAAAATTCTAAAAATCGTTGGTAAAAGTAAATCGGCTCTTGCTATGAACTTTACGGGATTTGTTGTTTCAATTCCGGTTTTTTGTGATTCCGGTTTTGTTGTATTATCGACGCTGAATAAATCCTTAAGTAAAAAAAGCGGCACCTCAATGGCGGTTTTAGCAATTGCACTTGCTACCGGTTTATACGCAACACATGTTTTTGTTCCCCCCACTCCTGGTCCTTTAGCAGCTGCGGCAGCCTTAGATGCCGATATTGGTTTAATTATTATTTTAGGTCTAATTGTAGGCATTCCTACTGCTTTAGCTGGATTATTGTGGGGTAAACTGATAAATAATAAATTGTCGTATAAAACTAATAATGATTTTGTTAATGAAGAAAGACTAACCGATAAATCACCACGTTTTATTGACTCAATAATCCCGATAATTTTACCAATCATTTTAATTGGTTTGAAGTCAATTGCTGATTATCCAACAAAGCCCTTCGGTGAAGAATTATTTTCTAAGATAATAGTTTTTGTAGGAGATCCTATTATTGCATTATTCATAGGTGTTTTCTTTGCAATGAGATTAAAGAAATTTGCTAATGCAAGTAATAAAAAAGATTGGTTGGTTGAGGGATTAAAAAATGCAGGTATTATTATTCTTATTACAGGAGCCGGTGGAGCGTTTGGAAATGTATTAAGAGAAACAAATATCGGCAATACAATCGGAGATCTCTTTTCTGATTTTAGTATTGGTTTGCTGCTGCCTTTTATTATTGCGGCATTGCTAAAGACAGCACAAGGTTCATCTACTGTTTCTATTATTACTACGGCAGCTATAGTTGCCCCATTGCTTTCTTCGTTAGGATTGGATTCTGAGCAAGCAAAAGCTTTGACTGTTTTGGCAATTGGAGCCGGGGCTATGACAGTTTCTCATATAAACGACAGTTACTTTTGGGTTGTTTCGCAGTTTTCAGGTTTTAATACTTCTCAGGCACTAAAAGGATTTACATTAGCTACTTTGTTTCAAGGAATTGTAGGAATATTATTTGTAATGATTTTATCAATTATCATTCTCTAATCTTTAAGGTAATTTTTTTTCTTATAGGAGGAATTGATGAACAAGAAATTAAGAATTTGGCATGTTGGAAATTGGTGTGTTCATACAGGCCAAAGATATGTTGAATCTCCTTTTCAAGCTCCGAGCAAAGGTGTTGAAATTTTGAATTATGCTCAACCTCTTATTGATGCATTAAATGAAATTAAAGATGCAGATGTTATTACTGAACCGTCCTGGAATCTTTACAACATGTCACCGGAATTATTTGAAGAAAGATTAGCTTGGGCTACAACAATTATTTTTGCCGATGTTGAAACAAAATGTATGATGTTACACCCCGATTTTTTTACAAGAGCAAAATGGGGTGATAAGCCGGTTACTTTCCCGGATCGATTTGATATATTGAAAAAATGGATTTCCGAAGGAGGACATTTTCATATGAACGGCGGTTGGTACAGTTTCACCGGTGAATTAGGAAAAGGAGGATGGAGACGCAGCCGAATGCATTCAGTATTTCCCGTTGAATGTTTAGAATATGATGACTTAATAGAATCGACAGATGGATATGAAGTTAAATGTAATGATCCTTCTAATCCAATAGTTAAGGGTATTGATTGGTCTTCAATTCCACCGTTGTTAGGTTTCAACGAGGTTAGAAAAAGAGAGGATGCAATTACGCTTTTAGAAATAAAGAATATTGATCAATGGCACCCTCTTCTCTCATACAGAAATTACGGAAAAGGTAAAATGAGCACTTGGATGACAGGCGCATCTCCGCATTGGGGAATTAATTTTATGAAATGGAAAGAATATCCTAAATTCTGGCAGCAATTATTTGAAAATATATGAATTTAATACTACTATTTAATCATCTTACTTATTCTGGTTACTATTCATGATCCTTCAAACTATAGACTGGATTGCAATTTTCGGCTTTATGCTTGTAGCATTATTCATCGGTATTTGGTCGTCAAAAAAAGCCAGTCGAAGTTCATCCGAGTATTTCTTATCAGGAAGAAACATGCCCTGGTATGTCTTGGGTGTCTCAATGGTAGCAACAACCTTTTCGATCGATACTCCGAATTTAGTTTCGGATATAACACGCCAAAACGGAATAGCCGGTAATTGGGTATGGTGGGCATTTTTATTTACCGGCATGCTTACCGTTTTTGTCTATGCAAAACTTTGGCGCAGATCCGATGTAATGACAGATATCGAATTTTATGAAATTCGTTACAGCGGTAAACCTGCAGCTTTTTTAAGAGGATTTAGAGCGCTTTACTTAGGATTGTTTTTCAATATAGTTATCATGGCTTCAGTTACACTGGCTGCAATTAAAGTAGGCAATGTAATGCTGAACCTTTCTCCATTAGAAGTGATTTTAATTGCAGGTGGAGTTACGGTCATTTATAGTTCGCTTGGTGGATTATTAGGAGTTTTAATCACTGATTTTATTTTGTTTATACTTGCAATGCTAGGATCAATTGCCGCAGCTTATTATGCTGTTAGTCTGCCGGAAATAGGGAGCTTATCAAGTTTATTTGCACATCCGAATGTTGCCGATAAACTTGATTTAATACCAGACTTCAATAATTGGGAATTAGCATTAACCGTATTTATTATACCGATTGCAGTTCAATGGTGGTCGGTTTGGTATCCCGGGGCTGAACCCGGTGGAGGCGGATACGTTGCTCAAAGAATGTTAGCTGCAAAAAATGAAAAACATGCTATGGGTGCAACTCTGTTTTTTAACTTTGCTCATTATGCTTTACGTCCCTGGCCCTGGATAATTGTCGCTTTGGCATCTTTAATAATCTATCCCGAATTAAGTATGATTAAAGAGGCACTCCCCCACGTTCAAGAATCAATAATTCGACACGATATGGCGTATCCGGCTATGCTTACAATACTTCCAAGTGGTTTACTTGGGCTTGTAATTGCATCGCTGATAGCCGCGTATATGTCCACTATGTCTACAAGTTTGAATTGGGGTGCATCATATGTGGTTAATGATTTTTATAAAAGATTTTTGAAACCCGAAGCAAGTGAAAAGGAACTCGTTTTTATTGGAAGACTTTCAACCGTTTTTATGATGATAATTGCAAGCTCCTTTGCATTGTTCCTCGAAAGTTCACTTAATGCTTTTAATGTACTTCTGCAAATCGGCGCCGGAACAGGATTGCTCTTTATACTAAGATGGTTCTGGTGGCGTATAAACTCGTATAGTGAGATTACTGCAATGATCGTTTCTTTTTTAATCGCACTTGGATTTTTATTTGTCGGGAATTATCACAATGAACAGATAAAAATTTTGATGGAAACAGGTATGGATAGAGCATCTGCGGCAATTCAAGTAGGGGCATTCAAAACACATGAGGAATTACTTATTGGAGTTACAATAACAACTATTAGCTGGTTGATAGTTACATTCACAACTAAGCCGGCAAACGAAGAAACCTTAATCAGGTTTTGCAAATTAGTTAATCCCGGCGGTGTGGGTTGGCGAAAGGTAATTAATAATGCTGAATTAAAAGGTCATACGTTTTCCGATGAAGATAAAAAATCAAATTTACCCCTTGGAATACTTGCAATGTTTTTAGGGATTGTTTCTGTTTACGGACTTCTCATATCCGTAGGATATTGGCTATATTCAAATTACTTATTAGCTTCAGTATTAACTATAATGGTGATAATCTCCTCTTCAATAATATTTAAGTTGTGGCCGAAGTTAAATAAATAGTTACTCTTAATTTTATATTATTTTGGGTGTATACTGAGTATCGATAATATCACCACGTTTTAATCCCCAACAGGACTTATGATCTTTCGATCTATTGTCTTCGGAAGTAAAGGTTGCCCCGTCTTCAAAATAAATAACTGTCATAGCTTCTCTCATTTCTCTTGTCTTATTCGGGAATGCTTCGTGAAAAGTCAATCCGGAATGAAAAGTAACATCACCGGCTTCAAGTGGTACGGTTATTCTGTTTTCTTCTTTAACCGACTCAGGAACGTGAGGTTGTTCAAATATATCTACATATTCTTTAATACCCCATTTATGTGAACCGGGAATAAAACGCATGCAGCCTTTTTCTTGCGGGACATCAACAAGTGCCATCCACATCGTAGTTGTAAGTTCTGAATCAATTGGCCAATAGCTTTCATCTTGATGACAATCGGTAATTCTACCGCCAGGTTCTTTATAGAGAGCTTGATCATGCCATAATCTAACGCCATTTACTTTCATCAGATCTTTAGCAATTCCGGCAAATCTTTTACCAAAAACAAAATCCTTTACTGCAGGGAAATCCCAAGCCAAATATCCACATTGCAGGAACGACTGTTCAAATTGAGATTTCTCTTCTAACTTTCTTTTATCGGGTTCTGTTCTAGCTTTAACTGCTTCACCAATTATTTTCCGAACATATTTTAATGCATTCCCCTCCAATACTTTATTAAGTTTAATAAAACCGTTTTCAGAATATTCTTCCAGTTGAATACTTGAGAGATTATATGGAGTATTATATGCTTGTTTTATTTCAGAGGGTGTTTCTTCAAACAGCACCGGATAATTTTCTTTTAGGATATTCAATCCCATTTGATTTCTCCTTGTTAAAAATGTTATTAAAAAATTATTTTAATCATTTTATTAATTGCAATTTTTGTAAATTGCAAAGAGATTTACTTAATCGTTAACTGTAACACTTAATATAATGAAATGACACCAAAAGAGCGAATAAAAGCAGCAATGGATTTGAATCCTGTGGATAAAATTCCATTGATGTGCCAAATGAGTATCGGTCATATGCTTGTTCAATTGGATGTTTCTCCTATAGAATTTTGGTTCGATAAAAATGTGTATGCCGATTCTCTTATAAAACTTAGAGATATTTATGATTTTGATGGAATATTGGTTAGTCTTTATGGTCAAAAAGAAAATTGGCAAGAAGATATCTCTGATATTTCTTTAGAAGATGAAAATAAGATTGTAAAAATAAACAATGGCGATCAAATCATCTTTCCTCTCAACGATTTGCCACATTATAATTTTGCTTCGCCAAAAGAGGAAAAATCAATTGATGAAATATCTTTAAGTGATTTGCCGGAGTTTCTTGATTATATTCCGGTTTCAAACGATCTACCTTTTTTTATTGATCCCACTGACAAATTCGGCGTTTTAGAAAACTTGGTTTCCAAAGTCGGTGATAATTACTCCATTCATGGAGAAATAACTTCTCCCTTCGATTATTTACTTGATTACTTAGGTCACCAAAATGCATTACTTTCACTTCTTGATAACCCGCAAAAATGTAAAATGATTTTAAATCACTTTACAGATTTACTTGTTGATTTATTAAAAGAAATGTGCGACACAGGAATTGATGCAATTAAAATTTCTTCACCTTTTGCAGGTGCAGGGTTTATTTCTCCCGATGATTACAGAGAATTTGTTTTGCCTTATGAAAAAGTGATAGTACAAACAATCAATTCCAAAAATGTACATTCTTATATTCACACCTGCGGTTCGATAGGGGATAGATTAGAATTAATGTTTGATTCCGGAACAAATGGTATTGAATGCTTAGACCCGCCTCCCTTAGGTAATGTTGAATTGGAAGATGCTGTTAGTAGGATTGGAAACAGAGGATTTATAAAAGGAAATATTGATTCTGTACATTGTCTTCTTAATGGGGATGAAAAAGAAATTCGTGAAGATATTCTTAACAGAATCAAAACCGGTTCTAAACAGCCGGGATTTATATTGAGTACAGCTTGTTCAATTGCTCCACACGTAAAAAGAGAAAACATACAATTATTAAGAAGGATAGTAGATGAATGGAACCTCAAGCAAAGTTAAATGAACTTTCGGATTTTGTAATTACCGGAAAACATATTGATGCAGAAAAAATTACACAAGAGTTGATTTCAGCGGGTGTAACTGCAAGAACTATATTAGATGAAGGGTTGATGAAAGGAATGAATATAGTCGGACAACGATTTAGAGACCAACAAATGTTTGTTCCGCAGGTATTAGTTGCTGCAAGAGCAATGAAATTTTCGATGAAGATTTTAGAACCGCTGATGATAGGTCAAGAAAGTAATTCTAAGGGCAAAGTATTGATTGGTACTGTAAAAGGAGATGTGCATGATATTGGTAAAAATTTAGTTGCAATAATGCTGCAAGGTGCCGGATATGAAGTTGTGGATATTGGGATTGGATGTTCAGCCGAAAAATTTTTTGAAGAATATCAAAAAAACAAACCTGATGTTATTGGCATGTCTGCCTTGCTTACAACTACTATGATTTATATGAAAGAGGTGATCAATTATTTTAATAATGAAAATGTAAAAGTACCTTTAATTATTGGTGGTGCTCCGATTAATAAAAAGTTTGCAGAAGAAATTGGTGCTGATGGTTTTGGTAGAAGTGCTTATGAAGCTGTTCAAGTCGTCGACTCTCTCATTACAAAAAATTGAATTCAGATATGATAACAATAGATAATTTATTCCAAAATAAACCCGTCCTTTTTGACGGAGCTATGGGAACTTCAATTCAAGCATTGAATTTGAAAGATGTTGATCCTCCTGAAATGTTGAATCTAAAATACTCTCATATTCTCGAAGAAATTCATAAAAAGTATATTGAAGCAGGTGCACAAGTTATTGAAACCAACACATTCGGCGGTTCGCGTTCTCGCTTGGAAATTTCCGGTTTAGCAGATAAAGTAAATGAAATAAACTCAATTGCAGTAAAAACCGCAAAAGCTGCTGCTAACTCTGATGCATATATTGCAGGCTCTGTAGGTCCTTCTGGCTTTTTAATAGAACCATATGGTGAAACACCTCGTTCATTAGTATATGAAAATTTTGCTGAGCAAATTCAATTACTGATTGATAACGGAGCTGATTTAATATTGATTGAAACTATGATCTCACTTGATGAGGCTTTAATTGCGCTAGAAGCCGCGAAGAAAACAGGGAGTAGATGTACTGGAGTTACTCTTACTTTCGAAAAAGGTCTTCAAGGATTTAGAACTTCATTCGGAGAATCACCCGAAGAAGCGGCGGCGAAACTATATGAATATGGCGCCGACTTTATTGGTTCAAATTGCGGACATGGATTAGAAGATATGAAAAGTGTAGCCGAAGAATTAAGAAAAGTAAGCAATCTACCTTTACTTATTCAACCGAATGCAGGTTTGCCAAAAGTTTCGGATGGGAAAATTGAATACGACGAAACACCCGATATGTATGCCGAGCTTGTTGAGAGTTTAATTGAACTTGGTATTGAATTTATCGGCGGATGCTGCGGAACAACTTACGAACATATTCACGAAGGATCGAAAGTTATAAAAAGTCATAGATAAAGTTATGTTACCTAAACATACCAACGGATTTAGGATTGAAGAAATCTCTAATGTAGAAAAATTTTATTTAGAAAAGTCCGGTAAAAAATTAATTTACCAACCCACAGAAAAAATTCCGGTTATTCAAGTAGAAAATTTCCCCATGTTGGGCAAACTTACTGCTCAAAGGTTTATAGAGTGGTCGATTAAAAATCCAGGTGGAGTTATATCGTTGCCGACAGGCAAAACTCCCGAACATTTTATAAAATGGGTTACTTATTATTTAAGGAATTGGGATAAGTCTGAAGTTAAAGAAGATCTCAACCTTGTGGGAATTGATACTTCGACAAAACCTGATATGTTCAGTCTCCATTTTGTGCAGATCGATGAATTTTATCCTATTGATTCTCTTCAGCACAATAGTTTTTATTTCTATATACAACGGTATTATTTAACCAACTTTAATCTTGATCCACAAAAGGCGTTATTAATTAATGTAAATAAAATTCCGACAGCAGAGAATTTACCTCTAAATCAAATTTTCCCTGAACAAAAAGTAGATCTTTCACTACGAACAAAACTACCTTCAACCAAATTGGAAAGATTACAAAAAACAACAATTGAATTTGTTGATGAGTTTTGCACAAACTATGAGAGAAGAATTCGTGAATTGGGGGGTATAGGATTTTTCTTGGGCGGAATTGGACCAGACGGGCACATAGGGTTTAACGTACAAGGAAGCGATCACTTTTCTACAACTCGCTTAACTGAAATTAATTACCAAACCCAGGCAGCTGCCTCAACTGACTTAGGAGGTATTGAAAATGCCAGAAATAGATTGGTAATTACTATCGGATTAAGTACAATAGTATATAATCAGGATTCAACTGCTGTTATTATGGCTGCCGGAGAATCAAAATCAAGAGTAGTTCGTGATGCAATTGAAAAATCCACTTCAAATTTATATCCTGCTACGATTCTTCAAAAATTAAAAAATGCTCGATTCTATTTAACCGAAGGAGCCGCTCTCCGGTTAAAGGAAAGACGATTTAATAAGATGATTCAAGAAAATCCTATTTCGAATGAATCTATTGAAAGAAACATCATTAATCTTGCGGTCAATAAAAAGAAAAGGGTACTTGATTTAGATGAAACGAATTATCAAGAAGATAAATTTTGTTTGGCAATACTTAAAAATACAAATCAGACATATCAGCAATTAAATGAAAAAGTAAATGAAAATATACTTCAAAGAATAAATAAGGGGCTGAAGCAATTTAAGAGTGAAACTTTTCTACATACAGGTCCACATCATGATGATATTATGGCTGGTTATCTACCGCTAATTGTTCATTTGGTAAGAGAACCTCTTAATAAGCATTACTTTGCAACTATGACTAGCGGATTCACCGCCGTTACAAATTCTTACATGTTGAATGTACTGTATGCTATTAAACGATTTATTTCAGAATTGGAATTTCGAGAAAGATTCACTACAAATTATTTTGAATTTGATAATGTTGAGGGAAAAAATAGGGATGTAAATTTATATCTCGATGGAATTGCTTACCGTAGTAGAACATTGAAAGACGAAGCAATAGCAAGGAGAATGGTTAGAAATTTAATAGAAATATATAATGAAGATACACCACTTCAAATTGAGCAAAGAGTCAATAAACTAATTCAATATTTTAAAAATCAGTACCCTGGAAAGAAGGATGTCTCCAATGTACAGAAACTAAAAGGTATGCTTAGAGAATTTGAAGAAGAACTTGTTTGGGCACACTTTGGAATTAATACCCAGTCGATATTCCATCTACGACTCGGCTTTTACAAAGGAAAGATTTTTAATGAAAGCCCCGAATTAAATAGAGATGTTATTCCAATTCTTAATTTGTTTAGAGAAATAAATCCATCAATAATTACGGTGACTTTGGATCCGGAGGGAACAGGTCCGGATACACATTACAAAGTATTACAAGCAACTGCCGAAGCATTAAAAATTTATCAAGAAGAAACTGATGTGTCTAACTTAAAAGTATGGGGATATCGAAATGTATGGAACCGTTTTCATCCTGCAGAAGCTAATTTGTATGTCCCGGTAAGCTTAAATTCCTTTGCAATTATGGATAGTGTATTTAAGTATAGCTATGGTTCTCAAAGAGAAGCGAGCTTCCCAAGTTATGAACTTGATGGCCCGTTTTCAAGATTAGCTCAGAATATCCAAGTGGAGCAATATCAAACAATTAGAACATGCTTGGGTAGAGACTACTTCCTCAAGAATAATATTCCACGAATACGTGCCGCGCATGGAATGATATATATAAAAGAAATGACAACGGAAGAATTTTATGCTCATACAAGAGAACTGAAGCGATTGATTGAATAATAAGTGGAATAAACTACTTTGACATTTTAAAATTATTGAAAACATGTGCAGGTTTTTAATGTTGTTGCGGGTTATAGTGCTAAATTATTTAGAATAATCCATCAGTTTAAAAAGAAAATTCCAGAAAAATAAATCAGATAAATCGAATTTACTTGACATTATTATCCAAATAAGTTATTATGAAATCGTTTTTATTGTAGTTCTTGTTTTAATTTGCTAACTCATTGTTAAATAACACTTTAATAAATGTAAACGTTTACATTATGAAGAGCGAACCTAACCTAAAAACAGTTGCAAAGATGGCAAATGTCTCCATTGCCACTGTATCAAGAGCAATTAACTATCCTGATAAAGTTGACCCTTCCACACTTTCTAGAATAAATAAAATAATCAAAGAGATTAATTACAGGCCCAATAGGGTTGCACAAAGATTACGAATAAAAGGGGGACATCGAAAGATTTTTGGCTTGCTCGTCCCCGATATTCAAAACCCATTTTATGTGGATGTAATTAGGGGGGTGGAAGATTATGCTTACAGCAGAAACTATGCTTTGCTCATGTGCAACTTTGCTCAAAGTAAAGATAAAGAAACAATGTACTTGAATATCATGAAATCCGAATCAGTTGATGGGATGATTGTTGCTCCTTATGATGAATTTGATAAAGAAGTAATTGACTTGTTACAGAAAGGCTTTCCAATCGTATGTGTTGATAGAGGTTTGGGTGATTATCAAGATGTAGATATAATTCTTGTAGATAACGAGAAAGGTGCATATGAAGCAGTAAGCCTTATGATCAAGAAAGGGCATAAACGTATCGCGTATATCGGTGGGTTGCCTTCAATTCCAACAAGTCAGCAGCGTAAAGACGGATATGTTAAAGCATTACAAAAAAATAATATCACGATTGATGATTCTTTAATCAAGTTCGGAGATTCAAAGCATGAAAGCGGAAAAGAAATTGCTCGTAAGCTGCTTAGTTTGAAAAACCCGCCAACAGCAATTTTTACCGGTAATAATCTAATAACATTAGGGGCTTTAGAATCTATTCATGCAAGTGGTAAAAAAATTCCGCAAGATGTAGCAATTATCGGTTTTGATGATATGCCTTGGTCAATATCATTAAATCCACCGTTAACGGCAGTTAGACAACCCGGTTATGAAATCGGAAAAAGAGCTGCGGATATGCTGTATCAAAGAATTATGGACCCAGATAGAGCTTACTCTAAGGTAATGTTAAACACGATATTGATTGAAAGAAACTCATGCTAACCTAGGTACTAATGAAGAAATAAAAAGGGAGAGTAATGGAAAAAACAAACATAAACCCCACAAAAAGTTTGTTGCTGGTATTTGTTCTGCTCTTATTACAATCATATACGTTTTCTCAGCAACTCGTAATAACTCCTGATCCTGTTTACATGGGAAAAATTCCAATCACAAGTGACGCAGAAAGAGAAGTACTTATTATTAATTCAAGCGCACAAACTGCAAACATTACTAGCATTTCAATTTCTGGCAATGATGTAGCCTATTTTTCAATTCCTAATAATCCCGGTTCTGCAAGTTTAGGCCCGCTACAGAGACTGTATATTAATATATCCTATGATCCTCCAGCAACAGGAGAACATCATGCACAGTTAATAATTCAAGGAAACTTTGGTTCCCATACTATTAACATTACAGGTTATGGGACTTCCGTGAATCCGGATATAACCTTCGAGAGAATTCTTGGAACTAGCGAATCCGAATCTGCAGCAAGTGTAAAAGAAACCCATGATGGATATATAATAACCGGAAATTATAAACCTGACGATGAGGACTACAGTTATTTACTAGTTAAGAAAACAGACTTATATGGAAAAACAGTTTGGTTTAAAACATTCGGGACGGATAGAGATCCTGATGGTGGTGCCGATATAATTGTTGCAAATGACGGGAACTATGTTGTGCTGGGTAATACCGAAAGTTACGGTGCCGGTAGAATAGATTTTTATTTACTCAAGCTTGATCCAAATGGGAATTTGATATGGAGTAAAACCTATGGCGGACAATATGATGAATCTGCGAGTGAAGTATTGCAAACTTCGGATGGTGGATTCATTATGTGCGGAAATACCAAACTTTCGGCAAGCGGCAGTAGAGATGCATACATTGTTCGTGCAGACGCTCAAGGCAATCAACTATGGGCTAAAAATTATGGCGGTGCTGGAGGAGAAAATGCATCGAGTATAATTGAAACTTCGGATGGTGGATTCATTTTTGCAGGTTCAACAACAAGTAACGGTACCGATGATTTTCAAATATTGATTGTGAAAATTGATGCAAACGGTAACGAAGTTTGGTCAAAAACTCACGGCGGATCTGAATGGGAAGAAGCAGCTTCGATTTCACAGACAAGCGATGGCGGATATATTTTATCCGGTTATACTCTTAGCAAAGGTGCGGGTGCTAAAGATGCATATTTGATTAAAGTAAACGCAACAGGTGATGTAATTTGGGATAAAGTTTTTGGTGATGTTCATGCAGATGAATTTACAGATGCAAAAGAAACTCCCGATGGAGGGTTTATTGCTGTTGGTTATTCCGTTACCTTTTTCTCCCAGCAAAACCAATTTAGAGATTTATTCATTGTAAAAACAAATTCATCCGGTGACCTTGTTTGGAGTAAACTAATCGGATCGGTTAAAAACGAAGGGGCATCGTCTGTAAGAGTTACTGCTGATGGCGGGTTTGTTATATCAGGATTTACCGATAGTTATAGTAAATCAAATAATATTTACCTGCTGAAGTTTAATGGTGCGGGCGAAATTACAAATGTTTTTGAAGATGGTGAAGAAAAACTTCTTCAAAGTTTTGTGCTAAATCAAAATTATCCTAATCCGTTTAACGGGCAAACCACAATAATGTTTACTATTAACTCTCCACAGGAAATTTCTCTTGTACTTTATGATTTATTAGGAAGAGAAATAAAAGTGTTGAAACAAGGCTGGTTTAATCCCGGTGATTATGATGTAACAATCGATTCGGATTATTTGTCTTCCGGAATTTATTTCTACAGTCTTAGAGCAGGTAAGAAAATTCAAACAAGAAAAATGACATTAATTAGATAAATAAATTATGAAGGTTCACTACCAACTACTAAATCAAAAAAACATCATTAAAAAGGGAGGAAAAATGAAAGCAGAATTTTTTACAAAAAAAAGCTTTCTATTCCTGTTGTTAACTTTATTATTAACTTCATTAACATTTGCTCAAGGTACCGGAAGAATAGCTGGCCGTGTAACAGATGCTCAAACCGGCGAAGCCTTACCTTCTGCGAATGTTTTTATTGAAGGAACAAACATTGGTGTATCTACTGATAGATTTGGTAACTATCGTGTAGATAAAGTACCTGTTGGTACCCACACACTTAAATCCACGTACATCGGTTATGAAATATTCAGTACTCAAGTGGAAGTTCAAGCAAACAGAACATTGGATTTGGATATTCAACTTAACATTACCGCAGTACAAACAGAAGATATTGTTGTTGAAGGTCTAAGACAAGGTCAGGTTAAAGCGCTTAATCAGCAAATGGCTGCTGAAAACATTAAGAATCTTATCTCACGTGAAGAAATGGAAAAGTTTCCCGATATGAACACTGCAGAAGTATTACAACGAATGCCCGGTGTTGCAATCTCTCGAAGTCAAGGTGAAGGTAGATTTGTTAATATTAGAGGTACTGAAGCACGTCTTTCAACTGTAACGGTTAATGGACAAAAGCTTGCTTCACCTCAGGATGAAGAAAGATTTATTGGTCTTGATGTTATTAATGCAAGCCAACTGGCTGCAATTGAAGTTACAAAATCTTTAACACCAGATATGGACGGTGACGCAATTGGTGGTACTGTGAATCTTATAACCCGTAGTGCATTTGATTATGAAAAACCGGTATTAAAAGTTGACGCTGGCGGCGGCTATGCAGAATTAGGTAATAAACCTTTATACCGTGGTTCGGTTCTATATAGCACACAATTAGGTGAAACTAAAAATTGGGGAATTACTCTTAACGGTAACTGGTATAGGAGTAATATTGTTACACATTCCAACGAATTTGATTGGGATAATATTGATGATGTCAACGGTAACGAAATACCTTTTGCATTGGCTGATTCAAGAATGTATCATTATTCAACTCAAAGAGATCATTTCGGTTTTAGTGCTGATCTTGAATACAGAATTAATAACAGCAACAAGTTCTTCTTACGCGGTATGTTTAATAGAAGAACTGATGACCAAACAAGAGATATGATAAGATGGAGATTTAATGCAGGTGATTACTTAAATGCTACAACTGTTTCTCGCGCAAGATTGGCATTTGAAATGCAAAACAGAAACGAAATCCAAGATATTATGTCATTCTCTGCCGGTGGTTTAAATACATTTGGCAACTGGGATTTGGATTATACTTTGAGCTATAGTACTGCAAAAGAAACCAAAACAGATCCAGGTCAAATTAAATCCGAGTGGCAGTTGAATAAAAGACTTGATGTTATTATGGATTTGAGTGATGTCGATTTTCCAAAATACGATGTTACCAATATGGATGATGATTATCATCTTGACGCTGCAAACTGGGAAATTGATAACCAAGACTTTAGAGAAGTAGAAACAAACAATAACAAATTACTTGGTTCTTTTAACCTGAAATATCCTTTTAGAGGAAGCGGTTTCCAAGCAGAATTGAAATTCGGTGGAAAATTGCAAATGGATAACAAAGATAGAGTAGGTACACGGTCAAGATATCGATGGAGAGGTGCTGAAAAATTCTTTATGTCTAGCGTTACTTCCGGCGAAATAATAAATGATTTCTTAGACGGCACTTATGTATTTGGACCAATGGTCGATCCTGATAAATATTGGGAATTCTTCAATCAGTATCGTGGCTTAAATGACGGATTAAGAGAAGATCTAAGACCTGATGACAATGATGGTTTAGGTGGAAGATACGATGCTTCCGAAAATATTTATGCTGGATACTTAATGACAACTTTCGATCTTGGAGACTTTACTGCTTTGGTTGGTTTACGTAACGAATATACACAGACAACTTACGAAGGTACTGAACTCCGATATGATGACAACGGTGATTTCTTGAGCAGCACAAAAGTAAGTAACGAGAACAGTTACAATAATATTTTCCCTTATGTTCACTTAAAATACAAAATTACTCCTTTTACAAATATTAGAGCAGCATTCACGGGAAGTATAGCAAGACCAAACTACTTTGACTTAGCTCCATATCGTTGGATTTATCCTGAAGATTTAGAAATCCTCGAAGGTAATCCTGACCTTGAAGCTACTACAAGCTTGAACTTTGATGTTATGTTCGATCACTATTTCCAAGGTATTGGCATTATTTCTGCGGGCTTCTTCTACAAATCATTAGACAAAGTTGCTTATCCACAAGTCTTCTTCCAAGAAGGTGGAATATTTGATGGTTACGAAATCGAAAAACCGGTTAACGGCGGAAGCGCTAAGCTTTATGGTATTGAAATTAATTGGATGCAGCAATTTACATTCTTGCCCGGTTTCTTAAGCGGCTTTGGTATTTTTGCAAACTATACATACACAAAATCCGAAGCTGAACTTGAGTATAGAGATTGGAGTACTTTACCGGGGCAAGCCGGCGACGTTGGTAACGTCGGGTTGAGTTATGAAAAAGGAAAATTGTCTGCTCGACTTAGCTTTAATTATCAATCAGAGGTACTCAATCAAGTCGGAAAGAATGCTGATTACGATAGATATATGGACAAGAGATTGCAGGTTGATTTCTCAGGTAATTATGAAATTATTAGCGGCTTAAACTTCTATTTAGATTTGATAAATCTTACAAACGCACCTGAACGCCAATACTTCGGTGTAACGTCAAGACCAAGATTGAATGAGTTTTACTCTTGGTCATTAAGATCAGGTATTAAATTAAGTTTATAATCTAAAGAGATAGTTGTTCTTTACTAGAAAGTAGTTGAATAATTCTTGTTCTTCTTCTGGGTCCTCCTAAAAGCCGCGGTAATGGGGTTCCGCGGCTTTATTAAAAGTTGAGAAAGTGAAATAAAAGGAAAAATTATGCAAAGAAGAGATTTTCTTTCGGGTATTGGAAAAGCTGGAATTGGATTAGCCGGGGTTTCCTTATTTGGAAATATGTTACAAAGCTGTTCACCTCCTAAAAGAGATAAATGGAATGTAGTTTTTATCCTTGCCGATGATATGGCTTGGAATCAAGTTAACTATCATGGATTTGGATTTTACGAAACTCCTAATATAGACAGAATTGCAAAAGCCGGTATGCAGTTTACCGATGCTTATTCTGCCGCACCTGTTTGTTCACCTACCAGGGCAAGTATCATGACAGGTAAGAATCCTGCACGTCTTCATATTACTGATTATATACCGGGGGCTCCATATCCGTATGCAAGACTTTTAAATCCGGAATTACCCGAAGTTTTCAAAACAGTGGGTTTGCCTCTTGATGAAAGAACTTTAGCTGAATTATTTAAAGATCATGGTTACGCGACAGGTCATTTCGGTAAATGGCATTTGAGTAAAGATAAAGATTATGAACTCGGCAGACCCGGAGATCCGGGTTCGCAAGGTTTTGATGATGTATTTACTTGCGATAAACCAGAATTTGGTGAGCCACCTAATGATGCACACAAAGCTGTTGCAATTACTGAGCATTCATTAAGATTTATTGAAGAAAATAAAAATAAACCCTTCTTCTGCTATGTTTCACATTCAGTTGTGCATAGACCATTAATTGAAAAACCGGAATTAATTCAAAAATACAAAGACAAGCCTTACTCAAAAGACCCTGTAAATAATCCCATTATGGGGGCAATGATTGAAAGAATGGATACCGGTATAGGTAGAATATTAGATAAACTTGATGAACTTAATCTTACGGATAATACTATTGTAATATTTTATTCAGATAATGGTGGCTTTGAACAGCAGCAAAAACAAGATCCTTTAAGGGGCGGCAAAGCAATGCTTTTCGAAGGCGGTATTAAAGTGCCTCTTTGTATTAAATGGCCAGGTGTTATTAATCCCGGAACAGTATGTAATGCTGTTGTTACTTCCGATGACTTCTTCCCGACTTTTGCAGAATTACTTAGCGAGAAGAATTTACCGGATGATATAGACGGTGTTAGTTTAATGCCGTTATTAAAGCAACAAAGCGGAATAGATAGAGAGTATATTTGCTGGCATTATCCGCATTACCATCATTTAGGTTATAAACCTGCCGGTGCAATCAGACAAGGTAATTATAAATTAATTGAGTGGTTTGAAGAAAGCAAAACAGGTAAAGAAAAACCTTACCAACTTTTCAATGTTGAAAATGATCCGAGTGAAGTCAATGACCTTAAAGAATATTTGCCCGAGTTAGCGGAAGAACTTTTTGAAAAATTAAAAGCTTGGCGAAAGAAACTCGGAGCGCAAGAGATGCCTGTTAATCCCAATTATGATCCTTCCAAAGCTGATTGGAGATTTATTGATCGTAAAGGTTACACAATTGTTGATGGTGTTGTTAGATAAAAATAATAGAGAATTCGAAATGAGAACTATTTCTGTTTATTATCCTAAAAAATTTGTCTTTGGAAATGGATGCAGTGAGGAATTTGTACATGACTTCATTGGCTTTGGTTACAATAAATTATTATTGGTTACTGCTGTACCACTTCTCAAATTAATTGAACCGATTGCAAGTGAAATTAATAAAGCCGGGAAAGAAGTATTTATTTACGATAGCGTTAATGCGGAACCAACCATTGAAGACTTAGACAAAGCATTGGAATTTGCAAGAAGTAAAAATATAAATAGTGTGGTAGGTATCGGAGGAGGGAGCGTATTAGATTTAGCTAAATTAATTGCGGCAATGCTTCACAATAGTCAAACTATTCATGAAGTATTCGGTATCGGTAATTTGCGGAAAAGAGAAATCTATTTAGCTTGTCTGCCAACAACTTCGGGAACCGGCAGCGAGGTATCACCAAATGCTATCCTACTTGATAAAAGTGATAACCTTAAAAAAGGTGTAGTGAGTCAATATCTTGTACCCGATGGAGCATATGTTAACCCTTTATTAACAAAATCTGTCCCTCCTCCCATTACCGCTGCTACCGGAATTGATGCCCTTATTCATTGTATTGAAGAATACACTAACAAATTTGCACATCCCGTAATTGATGTATATGCTCTTGAAGGGATTAGACTGATTTCAAGTTATTTGAAACGAGCTTATGATAATGGTGATGACGAGGAAGCCCGCGAAAAAGTAGCACTTGGAAGTTTATACGGTGGACTCGGTTTAGGTCCGGTTAATACTGCTGCGGTTCATGCACTTTCATATCCGCTTGGTGGTGAATTTCATATACCGCATGGTCTATCAAATGCAGTACTGCTTCCTTATGTAATGAAATTTAATATGGGGGCGTCAGTAGACCGCTATGCAGGTGTTGCGTTAGCTCTTAGTGCAGCTGAGGGTAAAGATAATTTTCATACGGCACAAAATGGTGTTGATAAAATTTTCGAACTGTGTGAGCAGCTTAATATTGAAGTTAAACTCTCGGCTTTGAACATTCCAAAAGATGCAATAAGTAGAATGGCAGAAGGAGCAATGAAAGTTGAAAGATTGCTGAAAAACAATCCGCGTACATTAACATTTGATGACGCAGTACAAATTTATAATGATGCTTACTGAAAAAAGAGAGAAATAATGCAGAAAAAAAAGAAAAAATATTCGGGAATTATTGTACCGATGATTACTCCATTTAAAGATGATGGGAAAATCGATGAAAGAGCGGTCGAAAATTTATTAAACTATTTTATTAACCACAAAAGCGACGTATTGATATTTGGCACAACAGGTGAAACAGCATCAATACAACAAAATCAAAAAACCAAATCATTTGAAAATATTGTCAAAAAATATGAAGGTAAACTTAAAATATATGCAGGCGTTTCAGACAATTCATTTGAAGATGCAGTCTCAGCTGCTAACACATATCTCGATTTAGGAGCTGAAGCTGTTGTTGTCTTACTCCCTGGTTATTATCCCATTACTTCGGATCAAATGCTAAACTACTACGAAAAATTTGCTGATCAAATAAAAGGGAAGATGTTTATATATAATATTCCAGCAACAACTCACTTATCAATTCCAATAGAAGTAATTGAAAAACTTAGTCATCATGAAAATATTATCGGAGTGAAAGATTCCGAAAGAGATTTAGAGCGAATGAAAAAATCAATTGAGTTATGGAAAGAAAGAGAAGACTTCTCTCATTTTGTTGGTTGGGGTGCTCAATGTTTTAATTCATTAATGCATGGTTCTGACGGCATTGTACCGAGTACCGGCAATTTTGATCTCTCGTTTTATAATAAATTACTTATTGCTGTTGATGAATCGAATTCTAAAGACGGTGAAAATTTTCAAGATATAACTATGGAGATTTCTGCTGTTTATCAAAAAGATAAAATTCTTAGTCAATCCTTACCTGCATTAAAAGTAATGATGAATGAAGCCGGTTTGTGCGGTACAAATGTTTTGCTGCCTTTTACTCAACTACCGAAGAATGAAGAAAAACAAATCAGAGTGCAGACCAGAGAATTAATTGATAAATATAATCTAACCTGGAATTAAGGAGTCTCAGCCGAATGAAGAATAATAAACCTATAATCGGTATAACAATGGGAGACCCTTCAAGTATCGGTCCTGAAATTACCGTCAAAACGTTAAATCATAAAAAAGTTCATGAGATTTGTTGCCCGGTTATTGTGGGTGATGCAAAAGTTATTGAGAAAGCAGTTTCTGATCTTAAACTAAATAAGAAAGTAAAAAGAATTAAAGATATAAATGAAGCCGATTATTTTTTTGATACATTAAATGTATTCGATTTGGATCTGGTTGATGTTGCTAAATTAAAAATTGGTCAAGTCTCCAAAGAATCAGGCGAAGCAGCTTTCCAATCAGTTAAAAAAGTAATAGAACTTGCATTGAATAAAAATGTTGATGCAACAGTTACCGGTCCGCTTCATAAAGAATCAATTAATCTTGCCGGGCATAAATTCTCCGGGCATACCGAAATTTATGCACATTATACCAACACAAAAAAATATGCAATGTTGTTAGTTGAAGAAGACTTGCGTGTAATTCATGTTTCTACTCATGTATCTCTTCGCAAGGCATGTGATTCAGTAAAGAAAGACAGAATTATTGAAGTAACCGAATTGATAAATGATGCGTGTAAACAGTTTGGTATTAAAAGTCCGCGGATAGCTGTTGCCGCATTAAATCCTCATGCTGGAGACGGAGGATTGTTCGGTGATGAAGAAATTAAAGAAATAATTCCTGCCATTAAAGAACTACAGAAAAAAGGAATAAATGCAGAAGGACCTTATCCGGCTGATACTTTATTTGCTATTGCAAAAGGAGGAACATTTGACGGATGCGTGGCTATGTATCATGATCAAGGACATATTCCTTTTAAGCTGGTTGGCTTTAATTGGGATAAAGAAACAAACAAAATGAAAAGTGTGAGAGGAGTTAATATCACATTAGGTTTACCGATAATAAGAACTTCGGTTGATCACGGAACGGCTTTTGAAATTGCCGGTAAAGGAATTGCAAGCGAAGATGCGATGATGCTTGCAATTGAATATGCTGTGCAAATGGTTAATTACAAATATTCTAATAAATAACGGAAAACTAAAATGATTGCAGTTATTGCAGATGATTTTACCGGAGCAGCCGAAATTGCAGGCTTGGGTTTACGTTATGGACTTAAAGTTGAAATTGAATCTCATCTTTTTACCGAATCAAATGCTGATTTATTAATTATTGCAACAGATACAAGATCTAAAGAAGAAAGTGAAGCTTATGAAGAAGTTTTTATAATTACACAGAAGTTAAAGAACATTGGCTGTGATTGGGTTTATAAAAAAACCGATTCTGTTTTCAGGGGACATATTTATAATGAACTGAAGGCAATGCTTGATGCTAATGGTGTTAAAAAAGCATTGCTTGTTCCGGCTAACCCCGAAATCGGGAGAAAGATTAAAAACGGAATTTATTTTGTTGATAATAAATTTATTCACGAAACTAATTTTGCCGAAGATCCCGAATATCCTGTAACAACATCCGACGTTAAAACCTTAATGCGGACTAATGATCGAGACAATATCAAATTATTAAATGCTAAAAGTGAAATATATGAATGGGGAATATCAATCGGTGAAGCTGTTTCAGAAGAAGACTTAAATGATTGGGCAACAAAAATTGATAATACAATTATTCCAGCCGGCGGAGCAGGTTTCTTTAAAGCCTTACTTGAAGTAAAAGGATACAAAAGAAAAATCTTAGTTAATGGTGAAAATAATAGTTTCGGAGAGAAATTTTTATTCGTTTGCGGGAGTGCTTTCTCTAAAGGTAAAGCTGCATTTACCAATCTGCAGAATTGTAAAAGAAAAACTTTTCCAATGCCCGATGCAGTTTTTAATAATACATCACAATCAAAAGATTTTTTTAAGACTTGGGAAAAAAATGTTATCAGTGCATTTGACGATAACAATTTTGTTATTCTGGAAATCGATCAACCAGTTGTAAGAGATAAAAAATTTGCAAAAAGATTGCGCGAAGATATGGCAAGGTTAGTCGAGCATGTACTTAATAAAGTAGAAGTAAATGAATTATTAATTGACGGAGGAGCAACTGTTTATTCTATTGCCGAAAGGGTAGGATTAAACAAGTTTTTTCCCGTTCAAGAGATAGCACCGGGCGTAATTAGAATGAAAGTTCAGAGTAGAAATGATTTCCATATAACAATCAAACCCGGCAGTTATCCGTGGCCGGAATCTTTACTCGATATACCTTGTGAAGAAAAGTAATTAGATTCTAACCTTTAACTTAAGGAGCAGTAATGTACGACCAAACATTAAGCTGGCTTGATTATCTCGTAATATTAATTTCTCTATTGGTATCGCTTTCTGTCGGTGCATATTTTGCCAAGAAACAAACAACTACCAACAATTATTATGCAGCCGGTGGTAATATTCCATCATGGGCAGTAGGAATGTCTATCCTTGCAACTTTAATAAGCAGTGTTACATTTTTAGCTTATCCAGGTGCTGGTTTTGCCGGTAATTGGATTCTGCTTGTACAAGGTATTATGGTTGTTGCTGTTCTTGTGTTTTTAGTATGGTTTGTTGTACCTCTATATAGAAAAGTTATAGGTATTAGTGCTTATGAATATTTTGAAAAAAGATTTGGTTTTTTTGCAAGAATATACAGCTCCCTCTCCTTTGCATTAACTCATTTTTCCAAAATGGGAACCGTCTTCTTTTTAATGGGATTAGCTATTGCAAGTATGACCGGTTTTAATTCTTATTTGGTTGTATGGATAATTGGGTTTATAGTCATATATATAACTTTAAAAGGTGGTATTGAAGCCGTAATCTGGTTGGATGTAATTCAAGGCTTTATGCTGATCTTCGGTGGGCTACTCTGTGTAACCGTTATTTTCCTTTCAGTTGAAGGGGGACCTTCAACGATATTCAATATTGCATTTGAAAATAACAAAATTGACTTTTCACCGTATGAGTGGGATTTCACCAAACTCACATTTGTTGTGATGGTTTTAAACGGCATCTTTTATGGTATTCAAAAATATGGCACCGATCAAACTATAGTCCAAAGATATTTAACAGCAAAATCCGAAAAGGGTGCAGTTAGAGCAGCAATGATGGGTGTTGTGCTCAGCTTACCTGTATGGGCTCTTTTTATGTTTATCGGAACTGCCTTATTTTCTTATTATGAATCGATGCCTGGAATTCTTCCGGACATGAAATCTGAGGAAGTCTTTCCCTATTTTATTATGACCCAACTACCTGTTGGCGTTACAGGGTTAATTCTTTCCGCACTAATAGCTGCGGCTATTTCAAGTCTTGATTCGGATCTTAATTGTTTATCAGCAATTGCTGTTGAAGATTATTATATAAGATTGAAAAAAAACACTAACGATCAGCAACGTTTAAAGTTTGGTAAACTTGTAGTCATTGTCTCGGGAATAGCTGCTTTACTTATTGCTTCAATTTATGTGTATACAGGCAGCGAAGGGGTCTTAGGTATTGTATTCGGTTTATATGCAATCTTCTCAGGAGGCATTGCGGGAATTTTCCTTTTAGGAATTTTCTCGAGAAGAGCTAATAAACAAGGTCTTTATATTGCTATTGGTGTTTGCGTTTTATTTACAGCTTATGCAGTTCTTACCTCACTTAAAATCGATGGGGTTCCATTAATTGACCTCGGTGATATGAATTTTACTCATCATAGCTATATGCTAGGTGTTTATACACATATTATCATTTTAGTTGTCGGTTACGTTGCTAGTTTATTCTTTAAGACCGAACCGGTTCACGAAGACCTAACTATTTATGCTTGGTACGACAAAGTAAAAGTAGATCGTAACGAAAGAAGAAATAACAAATTAAACAACAAGAAATAATATGAAAAACAATATCATAAATACCCTTTTAATATTCCTATTAGTTCTGTCAGCTATTATATCGGCTCAAGAACAAAATGGTAATTTCAATATTGTAGTTCTCTCGGATGTTCATATTAGTAATGATCAATCAAAGGATAAAAGACTACTTGATTTAATTGAAAAAATTAATTCAGAGGAAATACCTAACGTCAAATTTGTTGTAGTAACAGGAGATTTTGTATCTGCAGTTTATACTGCAAACAAAGAACGCATCGATGGAAACAGTCGTCTTGTTAAAGGTATTTCGATTATGAATAATCTCAAAGTTCCTTATTACATAGCTTTGGGAAATCATGATTATAAAATAGATAATGACCGCGATTCCGATGCATATTTTCCCGAATCGGAAATCCTTGAAATGGAGAAGTTGTGGAAAGGTGTTGCCGGCTTTGACAAATACTTTGTTGTTGAAGAGAGCGGCTGGAATTTTATTTTTCTTAACAGTATGGGAGGGAGATATCTTCACCGTGCCTTTGACGATGAACAAATGACTTGGTTTGAAAATATTTTGAATCAAGAAAAGCCATCTGTATTATTTTTCCATCACCCGATTGAAACAGATAATCTCCCGAAAATTTTCAGCAAAGGATTTAAAGATTTAATCACCCCGGAAAATGAACCGAAGTTTTTTGAACTAGTCAATCAGTATAAAAATAATATCAAAGGAATTTTCTTTGGTCATGTGCACATATGGGCTAAAGATATTCTCTATAAAACAATTCCAACATATTTAACTAATTCATTCGGTGACCAGAAGGGTATGCCGTTTCATTTATTGAAAATTGACTTAAAGAATAATCAAATCACAGTTGATAAAGTTCACTTGAATAATGAGTAAGGGTAAATAATGATTTTTGAAAAGAAAATTTATAATGCAGTACTACTATTGTCATTATTAATGCTATCGAGGTTTTCATTTGCACAAGAAGTAATTGCATTTTGGCCTTTCGATGAACAGCAAGGCGTTTATCCGAGCTCGGCTCTAACAGATTTTTCCGATAATGATTATCCTTTGGTAATCGGACCGGGAGGTAAAATCGTAGAAGGTAAGTTCGGTAATGCTCTCTATCCGGCACAGCAAGTAAAATTTGATTTTGTTGAGATTGAAGACGAAGTAAAATTTGGTTTAACACCGGTTCCTATTCCCGAAGGGAGAATTGTTGAACCAATGAACTGGTTTAATGCTAACTTTTGTGCATTAATGACTAGCGGTGAAAATCATTTAAGAAAACAAGTAGGTTTTCCTCAAGTTACTAAAACAAAATTGAATTTGGGAAATTTCGATTGGACGATTGAACTATGGTTCTATCCGACAGAAATTGCAAATTCTAAAGGTACGTTATTTGAAATCGGAAGCGGTCCACGAGGTGAAAATAAGATTTATACTGCTCTTAAATTAAACGAAGATTTGAAGAACTTTGCATTTTATAATCAACCCGGAGAAGTTGATGTAAAAATCTTAACCAAACTTACACTAAATGAATGGCATCATTTAGTTTTCCAATACGATGCTTCCAAAAAACAAATCACTCACTTTGTAAACGGAGCACTGAAATCAACTTTGGAGAATGTTGATATTCAAGCATTGCCTTTTGGGGATGAAGATTATATGAGTATCGGAAGAAACGGTTTATGGGATGAACCTCTTCAAGGAAAGATTGATGAGCTTAGATTTATTGATGGAATAATATATAAAAACAATTTCACTCCTCCCGGTAGTTATTCGTATGTCAATGATAGAGCAAGAAATAAAGATTTAATTAAAGGACCGGAATTACTTTTCGATAAAAAGCAGTCAATCCCAATTAATTTAGGAAATCGTAAACACTTGTTTATTGATGATGCATTACTTCAAGAAAAAGGAAATACAAAGTTTGTTGTAAATCCTCCTTCAATGGATGAAATTGTTTTAACGAATATTGAAGGAGCTTTTAGAAAACATTTAAGTGTTGTTGAAGACGATGAAGGTAAAATTAGAATTTATACAACAGTTGACGATGATTATTTAGCGGTATGGATTTCAGACGACGGAATAAACTTTACAGCTCCGGATCTTCCCAACGGGAAATATAAAAGTCATACAAATATAGTTCTTCACGCAAACGTTGGGATGGGAATTGTTTTTTTTGATCCGAATGCTCCTAAAGAAGAACGATGGAAATATATAAGTGATTATCACAGAAGAGCAGTTTCACTTTTTTATTCCGAAGACGGTTTAGAATTTGAGCGGTATAAACAGCCGGTACTTCCTTTCCGTTCTGGCTCTCAGGCAAATATTTTTTATGATGATCAGAAACAAGTTTATACGGCATTTCACCGTTCCGATTTCGGAAGAACAAAGACTAATGATACTCAGCGCGATTTTGTAATGACTGAAACAAAAGATTTACTTCAGCCTTGGCCTTTCGAACCGATTACTACCGAAGAAACTAAAAGAAGAGCGGAGGGGAAAAGAGTTGCAGATTTAATTCCTTGGTATCTTGATAATGGTCCGTTAACTCCGGGTGGATTTGCTATGGAGTATCCTTGGATTTTTTCTCCTTTAGATTCACTTGATCCGAGAGAGACGGATATTTATGTGCCCAAAGCAATTAAATATCCTTGGGCACCGGATACATACGTTGCATTCCCTGTTATGTATTTTCATTACGAAGATTCTGTTCCGGATGAAAGAATGATTCTTTATTCTCCGGAAAGAAAATTAGGTTCCGGTCCGCTTGAAACACAATTCTCTTCAAGCCGCAACGGTGTTGATTGGATTCGATATCCGAGACCTGCTTATGTTGGAATAGGTGAGCATAAAGGTATTGATTTTAAAACGGCTTACATCGCTTACGGAATGGTAAAGAAAGGTAATCAAATTTGGCAGTATACATTTAATGAACCGCATTATCATTCACCGTGGATTAAGTACGACGACAAAAGATCAGTAATAAAATTAATTCAACGGTTGGATGGATTTGTATCAATCGACTCTCCGTATGAAAAGGAAACGACAGTTGTTACAAAACCTTTGGTCTTTGAGGGAAATAAACTTGTACTTAATATCGATACCGATGCAACCGGTTATGCGCAAGTCGGTTTAATTGACGAAAACGGTAAACCGATTAAAGGTTTCTCTGTAGATGAATGTATTTATATAAATGGAGATTTTATTGAAAAAGAAGTCGAGTGGATGGAAAAAGGAACAGATGTTTCGGAATTAGCCGGTAAAATAGTTCAAGTAGTTTTGAGAATGAGGGGTTCTAAGCTATACGCGATGCAATTTGTGGAATGATTAATATAAAATAAATCTATGGTGCAAATATGAAGAGAACAGCTTTTTTTTTATTCATCGGTAGTATTATATTTTTAAGTTTATCATGCAGCCCACCAAAAAGTGATAATAACACAATCTCTTTGTGGTTATTTGATGAACAAATTGATTTTTATCCAAGCCATGTATTAGAAAACTCATCAGAAAATAATATACCTCTTGTTTTAGGATTAGGCGGACAAATTGTTGAAGGTAAATTCGGCAATGCGCTTGAACCTATTGCACAACCTGAAATTGAATTACCTCACGGTGAACTTAAGTTTGGACTTGAAAAACTTGAACCAGCTAACGGAAGAACCGTAGAACCATTGACATGGTACAACGCAAATTTTGCAGCGCTAATGACAAGCGGCGAAAAACATCTTCGCAAAGAAGTTGGATTTGAACAAGTTACGAAGACCAAACTAAATCTCGGTGATTTCGATTGGACAATCGAATTTTGGTTTTACCCGAATAAGAAAACAGGAAACGAGGGAGTAGTTTTTGAAATCGGTACTGGACCGAGAGGCGAAAATGATAAAGTAACTCGTTTAAGTCTTTCATCCGGGCAAAATGAGTTTTTATTTGTTAATCAACCTTCCAATACACATGCAAGTATTTTAACTGATCTTCAGTTTGAAGAATGGAATCATTTGGCATTTGTTTACTCTGCTTCAAAGAAACAGCTCAACCACTTTGTTAACGGAATATTTTCAAGCTCCAGGAATAATCTTAATATAAAAGCTTTAGAAGTTGGGAAAGAAGATTATATGTCAATTGCCAGAAATGGTATGTGGCAGAATCCTCTTCAAGGTAAGATTGATGAGTTGAGATTTTCGGAGGGTTTGATTTACACGTCCGATTTTGAAGTTCCTTCTAGCTTTTCAAAAATTTATCAAACTGATTATACACCGGATGAACTTATTGTTGGACCGCCATTAATCTTTGATGATAACTCTAAAGATAAGTTCCCTATTTTATTGGGAGATAGAAAGCATTTATTTATCGATGATGCATTTCTTCAAGAGATTGATGATGATGCGAAGTTCACAGTTAATCCCCCTCGTAAAGCTGAATTAGTAATTGGTAATCTTGATGGACCTTTCAGGAAACATTTAACAGCTGTTGAAGACGAAGAAGGTATTATAAGAATTTACAATTCAGCTGAAGATGATTATTTAATTGTTCATACATCAAAAGACGGAATTAATTTTGAAGCCCCGAATACAGGCATTAGTCATAGAGGAAAAAATAATATTGTAATTCCCGAACCGGTTGGAGGTAAAGGTCATCCTTTCATCGATCCGAATGGTAAAGGAGATCAAAAATGGAAGTACATATCAAGTTATCATAACAGGGGTGTTTATTTATACACATCACCGGACGGTTACTCATGGACACGTCAAAAATCTGCATTAATTCCTTTTAGAAGTGGTACACAGTCATGTACTTTTTATGATGACCAAAGACAAATTTATGTATCCACACATAGAACTGGAATTTTTAATACACCGGGCGGTGCAACTCAAAGAAGCACAGTTGTAACTCAAACAGATAATCTGTATAAACCAATAATTTACGAACCTCTTTTACAAGAAGATTATTCTAAACTGAATGAAAAATATCGAATTAGACAACCGCAGCCTTGGTGGCTGGATAACGGTCCGTTAACTCCGGGTGACTTTGGATTGGAATTTCCACATACTTTTGATCCCGAAGAAGCAGACCCGGTAGGTACTGATATTTATATTACAAAAGCTCACAAGTACGAACATGCACCTGATACATATCTCGCATTTCCAATTGTCTATTTTCATTATGAAATGGACGGCCCGCTAACACGACAAATTTTAATTGATTCTGCACGTGGCAGAGGCTCCGGTCCTATCGAAACACAAATTGCAGTTAGCCGCGACGGCTTAAACTGGAAAAGATATTATCAACCTGCTTATGTCGGAACCGGATTACATGAAGGCATTGATATAAAAACGGCATATATATCGCATGGCTTAATTAGAAGAGGTGATGAAATTTGGCAGTATTATTTTGGCGAACCGCATTATCATTCCGCATGGCAGAAGTTTGATGATAAAAGAGCTGTGTTCAGATTAGTTCAAAGATTAGACGGCTTTATTTCGATAGACAGTCCATATGAAAAAGAAGTTACTATCAAAACAAAACCATTTGTCTTCAGTGGGAATAGGTTAGTGTTGAACATTGATACGGATGCCGTTGGCTATACACAAGTAGGATTTTTGGACGAAAATGGCAAACCCATAAAAGGTTATTCGCTTGACGAATGTATTTACATTAACGGTGATTACATTGCTGAAGAAGTTGAATGGATTAAGAACATGGATCAGTTTGAAGACATTGGAATTGGTGAAGGTGAATCACCCGAAATTTTAAAAGAGGTTAAAACTACAAAAGATGTTTCATCATTGGAAGGAAAAGTTGTGCAATTAGTTTTCAAAATGAGAAGTACAAAACTTTATTCAATGCAGTTTTTGAACAAATAGTATGTATTGATTTTTTATAAAATCTAAAGGTGCTGTTTATGAAAATATTCTATCATTTAGTAATAGGAATGTTTTTTTTGTTGAGTTGTCTATTTGCGCAATCATCTGAAATTGAACATACAATAGCTGCAATTCAAAAAGATCATTTTCACGGGTGGCCTGCAAATAACGGTGTTTGGGTTTGGAACAATGAAATATTGGTTGGACTTACACAAGTGGAATATGAAGTTGCAGACGGACATAATATAAAAGAAGGAGCGCCTCATTTAAGTCTTCTTTCAAGAAGTAAAGACGGCGGAAGAACATGGACTATGTTTGACCCTAATAATTATGTTGGTGATGGCGGCACAAAATCAAAATTGCAATCACCAATTAATTTCAAACACAAAGATTTTGCAATGCGGATAGAAGGTACTACGTATCATGGAAACACAGATCCTGAAGGCAGCTTCTTTTATTCCTATGATAGAGGAAATACATGGTATGGTCCTTATTATCTCGGCGATATTCATAAGCATAAAAGATTTGAAGCACGCATGCTTACTCCAAGAACGGATTACATTGTATTAAACGAAAAGGAATGCATAATATTTATTTCATCACGAATTGAAGGAACCGGTTTATCTGATAACATCTCCGTGATTAAAACTAACGATGGTGGTTTAACTTTTGAATTAATCGCTCCTTGGGTCGTTCCATGTGAAGACCCGTATAGAAATGCAATGCCGAATACAGTTCAAATTTCCAATGATGAGTACGTAATGGTTGTAAGGAGAAGAAATATTTCGGACAGAAACCATTGCTGGATTGATGCATACAAATCAATTAACGGCGGATATAACTGGGAATTTTTAAGCAAGGTGGGAGATACAGGCGAGCATAACGGAAATCCTCCGGCATTGGTTAGACTTGATGATGGGAGGTTATGCGCAATCTACGGAAATCGAACAAAACTTCAGATACTTGGAAGATACAGCAATGATAACGGTAAATCTTGGGAACCCGAATTTATAATTCGTGATGATTTTATTAAAACGGAAACCGGAAGAATGAGAGACCTTGGGTATCCTAGAATTGTTCAAACCGAAGAAGGTAATTTAGTTGCAATTTACTATTGGGCAACAAATGAAAATCCACAGCAGCATATAGCTGTGTCAATTTGGAATCCATGATAGATATCTCAAACATTTATTAGTGCTTGGAGAAATATGAAAACGAAAATTACATTAATTCTTTTTATAGCTTTTGTAATTGTGGAAAACTTAATAGCTCAGCAAATAATGCCTCCACCGTACGAAGAATGCTTAACAGAAAATATAAAGTATGTCGGTGAGATAACAACAAATAAATATTTCTATGATGGGAAGTTACCGCACGCAGTTGGTTCTCATCACTTTCAAGTGTTTAGAGCTAACAGAGCACATCCAAGTGAAGCTGGTGTTGTTGGCTGGACATACAATCATCAACCTTATCTTGCTTACTGGAATGATAAATTTTATTTGCAATTTTTATCAGGTTTAATTGCCGAGCATACACCACCGACAAGAATATCTATTACAACTTCACATGACGGAATGCAATGGAGTGATCCTGTTGTTGTATTTCCCGAATATTTACTTCCTGAAATTAATGATGACGGTGAAATAATTCCTGAAGGAAGCTATGCAGTTTATCATCAAAGAATGGGTTGGTATGTTGCACCAAACGGGAAATTATTTACTCTTGGGTTTGTCGGTTACTGTGCTACACCACGTCGTTCTCCAAATGCGGGTAACGGTCTTGGCAGAGTTGTACGCGAAGTTAAAGCTGATGGTTCATTCGGTGAAATATATTTTATTCGGTATAACAGACATGCCGGTTGGAACGAATCAAATACAAACTATCCTTTCTACAAAGAAAGTAATGATAAAGAATTTATTGATGCTTGTGAAAGCTTATTATCAGATAAATTAGTAACTCTGCAATGGTGGGAAGAAGACCGTGGAAAAGACGGCTTCTTTATTATGGATCCTTCTCAAGTTCCTGATGGAGATACATTCTCAAAGAAAATTACTACTGCTGCCGGTGCAGGTAAAGCATTTAATTTTTACAGAAGACCGGATAATGTAATAGTCGGTTTATGGAAAAATCAATACTCATCATTAAGTCCCGATAACGGAGAAACTTGGTCCCCTATTGTAAAGAATACATCATTGCTTACAACAGGAGCAAAAACATGGGGACAAAAAACCGAGGATGGAAGGTATGTAATTGTTCATAACCACTCAGCAACAAAACGAAACCGCTTTCCTATGACTGCATTAGTTGGTGAGGACGGTTATAAATATGATAGAATATTTGCACTAAGAGGAGAAGTTCCAACTCGTCGTTATCAAGGTCTTCATAAAAATCCGGGCGAACAATATTTTAGAGGAATTATTGAAGGTAACGGTAATCCTCCCGGTGATGAGTTATGGATGACTTACAGTGTTAATAAAGAAGATATTTGGGTAACGAAAACACATGTACCAATTATCGGAAGTGTAACTGAAGAAGTAAACGAAAATTTTGAAAACATAAATTCACTTAGCGATTTGAAGCTATGGAATATTTATGTTCCTGCGTGGGCGCCGATTTCTATTAAGTATGATAAAGAAAGAAAAAGTAAATACTTGGAATTAAGAGACGAAGAACCTTACGATTATTCATTTGTTGAAAGAATTTTCCCGGCTTCTTCAAAGAAAAATATTGAATTCAAATTTCAAGGAGAAAAATTACCTCAAGGTCACGCCCCCGAAATTGAAGTACAAGATCAAAAAGGAAATAGAGTATTAAAACTAAGAATAGATACCGACTGGCTCTCGTTCGATATTGAGAAAGTGCATACCGATCCGGTAAAAATTGATCCTAAACAATGGAATCATGTTAAACTCGAAATAGATTGTGAAAAGAGCTCTTATACGGTAAAAATAAATGGAAAGCAATACCCGAAAGAAATCTCCTTTTCTGATAAAGCCGAAGTCGTTGAAAGAATAGTTTTTAGAACCGGTCCATATAGAAATTTTGTGCCGGCTCAAGTTGCCGAGACAGGAATAGGAAGACAACCCGGTTTTGATCTCGATGATCAACCTGGTGCTGATTATAAATCACCTTTAATAATTCTTAACATTGATGATGTTATTACAAGCGGAGAATGAAATGATTAATCGATTATATACTGAAGGACAAAAATTAGATGTAGCCGGACTTAATGAAATAACGGTTCTGATTGATAGAAGCGAAACCGAATTGACTGAAGTTGGATGGAATTGCTGGGCACCAAATCAAGATGGACCTCCTCACAAACATAATGACAAAAGCCAGATATTTTATGTGACAAACGGTGTGGGTAAAATTCATTTAGGTAAAGATATATTTGATGCTAAACCCGGTTCGCTTGCTTATGTACCTGCAGGATTAGTTCATCAAACAATTACAACTACAGATGAACGATTATGTTACATTCTTTTCAATGTATTCTTAAATCCGCAAAAAGAAGGACACTTAACTTTTGCTGATCATATTGAAAAAGTGAAACGAATAAGAAAACAGCAAGCACTCTCCGGTAAAGTTGAGGTGGACAATGAAGAAACAAATTTTGAAATCAGACCGGCAAAATTTATTGAGGATATTAATTTTTTTCGCAAAGAAGAAAATTCAGATTCACCTATAACGTTAGTTGATGAAACCGATAATCGGTTGGATCTAAAGTTAGTTACACATAGTCCGGGTGCGGTAGTCAATAGCGATATTCTAAAAAATACAGAACAAACAATATTTGTCTTAAATGGTAATGCATCAATAACTATCGAAAACGAAACAGAAGAAATTAAACCGGGAAATATTCTCTTTATACCGAGTAACATCAAATACGAAATGAAAATAAGTAATGACGAATTGATTTACTTATGTCTGAGCGCTTTAACAAACTAAAAAATAAATAAGATGAAAATAATCATTCAATTTGTATCCGAAATATTTACAAGAACAATTTCATTTATCAGATTCAGGATTTTTATTTTTTTCATTCTCTTTTTTCTTCTAATAAGTTGTTCGACAAAAGAAACAAGTAAATCGCCTAACATTGTTTTTATTTTAGTTGATGATATGGGAACAGAAGTACTGGGATGCTATGGCGGCACCACATATCAAACTCCCAATATTAATCAATTAGCATTAACAGGAATTCAATTTAATCATTGCTACAGCTCCCCCGTGTGTTCTCCTTCGCGTCAGAATCTTTTAACCGGCAGGTATGGATTTAGAACCGGTCAAGAATGGGGACATCTTCCCCAAAATGAAATTACATTCGGTCATATTTTGAAAGATGCCGGTTATAAAACTGCAATCGCCGGAAAATGGCAAATGGCTTTACTAAAGGATGATCCAAATCATATAGCCGATTCAGGGTTTGATGAAAGCTGTGTATTTGGCTGGCATGAAGGTCCTCGTTATTATGAACCGATGATTTATCAGAATGGAAAAGTTAGAGATGATGTAAAGGATAAGTATGGTCCGGATGTATATTTAGAATTTCTGATTGATTTCATAACACAGAATAAAGACGATAAGTTTCTTGCATATTATTCAATGGCATTAGCGCATGAGATCAGTAATGATTTGTCTACACCTCCTCCAACTGGTCCAACCGGCGAATATCAATCTTATAAAGAATTGGCTGAATATGTTGACGTTCAAGTCGGGCGATTGATAAAATCTTTGGATGAATTAAAGCTGCTTGATGATACAATTATAATATTTACAACAGATAACGGAACGCCGTATCACTTCATAACAAAATATGAAAACGGTGAATATGTGCGCGAACCGGTTTTCTCTGAAATAAGTGATTCACTTGTGAGAGGTGGTAAAGGATTTATGACTAATGCAGGCACACATGTACCTCTAATAGTTAATTGGAGAGGAGTAACCAAACCGGGCACAAAAAATAATTCATTAATTGACTTTAGTGATTTTCTCCCGACTTTAGCTGAGTTAGCCGGAGCAAATCTTCCTGGTGATAGAATAATTGACGGTAGAAGTTTTGTGTCAGCCATAACAGATAATAAAGAAAATATTAGAGATTGGGTTTATGTAGAATGGGCGGGAGAATCATGGATCAGAAATCATAATTGGAAACTCTACAATAATGGTAATCTATATGATATGAGATATGATCCCTCGGAGAAAAAACCGATCAAAATAGAATTTGATAATGATGAGTCTAATATGATTAGATTATTCTTTGAATCAGAATTGGAAAAGATGTTTGCTAAGGTTCATAAATAAATATAGTTCAATATATCGATTGAATAAAACAAATTATTATTTGTGAGGAAATAAATGAAAATTAATAACAGTATTAAAAATTCATTGTTGTTCACGCTTTCTTTAATATTAATAAGTTGTGCTGGAAAAAATGAATTCAAAAATGGTTTAGTTGGAGTTTATTATAGCAATCCTGACTTAACAACACCGAAAATATTCTCGGTTGTTGACAAACTTGAACACCGATGGGGCAAGGAAAATGGGTTTGCTACAGAATGGGGCTTGGAATGGATTGGTTATCTCGTTGCACCGACTGACGGCGAAGTCACAATTCACATTGAAACAAATAAGCATGCAAAATTTATATTAGGTGATGATGTTTTAAATGTGGGCAATTCTGCTGATGAAAATAATATAACAATTACAATGAACAAGAACGAAAAAATCCCGCTGGAAATTTATTATATGCATTACGGTGGCGGTGAGGGCTATTTTAATGTTTATTGGAGTTGGAATGGAAATGAAAAAACAATTATTTCAAAACCATACTTGCTTTACTCTTATGAAAATGAGGAAAAATGGATTTGGGCTAAAGAACCAGATAAAAATGAAGTAGATAAAGATCAGTTCATTTATGTTGATACTCACAATATTATTGTTGCCGATGAACCAGGTTACTTCCTTGGATGGCCAGCGAATAATGGGATATGGAGTTGGGGTAACGAGATCTTGGTCGGATTTATAAAAGCTCCCTTTGTTTTCGATGTACTTCATCATTCTTTTGACAAAAAAAATCAAACAGCTTTGTTAGCGCGAAGTTTGGACGGCGGTCAAACATGGAGTATTGAAGACCCTGACAATTATGTTATGGACGGCGGTATTCTTATAAGTCTGAAAGAGAGCATAGATTATTCTCATCCCGATCTTGCGATAAGACATGAACACGATAAGTTTTATTATTCATATAACCGTGGTAAAATTTGGCAAGGACCTTTTACTTTTACCGGGATAGATATGGGTGAATTAACGGCACGAACCGACTATAATATTGTCGATCAAAAAACTTGTTTGTTATTTCTTTCGCATATTGATAATAGTGTAAAAGCTAATCTTCCCGATAGAGCATTTACTGCAAAAACAACCGACGGCGGAAAATCTTTTGAGTTTATTTCTTGGATGACCGAGACAGACACAATTAGATCGGTAATGTCATCAACGGTAAGATTAAATAAAGATCATTTGATCTCGGCTATGCGAAGAAGATATGACCCCGACCAAAGCATCAAACCGCTTCCACAAGAAAATTGGATCGACGTTTATGAATCTTTTGATAACGGTAATTCGTGGAAATTTCTTTCTAAAGTTGCCGATACGGATAATGGAACAAGAAATGGAAATCCTCCAAGTCTTGTATTACTGCAAGACGGAAGGCTATGTGTAACTTATGGTTATCGGACTGTGCCTTATGGAATAAGGGCAAAAATAAGTAATGATAGAGGCAAAACATGGAGCAAAGAAATTATTCTTCGTGACGATGCAATTGATAAGGATGTCGGCTATACGCAATCGGTTGTAAGACCTGATGGAAAAATTGTTACTATTTATTATTTCACAACTGAAGCTAATATCGAACAACATATAGCAGCTACAATTTGGAATCCGGATGAAGTCAAATTTTAAATAGTCTCGAATAATCATGGAGAAATTTTAATGAAAGCAAAAATTGTAGTTTTATTCTTATTAACAGTTGTTTGTTTCTATGCTAAAGTGAAAGGACCAACAACCATTCAAGTTGACCTTGGTTTATATTCACAAATATTATTTGTTTCTGATAATGGTTCTGATGAAAAGAATAGCGGAACTAAAGATAATCCATTTAAAACGATTCAATATGCGGTCTCGAAAACAAATAATTTAACTGAATCTACTAAAACAGCTATAATAGTTGCCGAAGGTATTTACGAAGGAGAAACAATTCACTTAAAACAGTTTATTGATCTTTATGGCGGCTTCAACAAAGATAATTGGGAAAGAGATCTTGAGTTATACAATTCTGAAATAAATATTAAAAACGAACAACGAGCAATAATTACTTCTGATAATAATATTATTGATGGATTTACAATCAGTAACGCAGTGTTCAGGGGTAAAGGTGCTGCAATATTTTGTGACGGTACTTCACCTATAATTTCAAATAACATATTCATTAATAACAAAACATTAAAACCACTTGATTGGAATCCGAAATACTGGCATGATACAGCTAATGACGGTGGTGCAATTTACGGTAAAGACGGAGCATCTCCTTTAATCAATAATAATTTATTCGTAAGCAACAAAACCGAAAACGGAAGAGGTGCTGCTGTTGCGTTTGATAATAAATGTGATCCGAAGATTATTGACAATGTTTTCTTTAAAAATGAAACCGGCTTAGACGATCCGATGCGAAGCAGTGATGGCGGAGCTGTTTCAATTTTCAGATGGTGTAAGGGTTTAATAGAAGGAAATATTTTTCTTAGCAATTATGCCGGTGCAAAGAATGATGCCGGAGGTGTTTTTATTGCTCTATGGAGCTCAACTATAGTAAAAGATAATATATTTGTCGATAACGAATGTACTGACGATGCCGGAGCTTTGTTTGTCGGGGGACAAGAACATCGCTATGATGCACCGCTCGATCCATTCCCTTCAAAAGAAGATTTTTATGTTACAATAGATAACAACTATTTCGTGGGCAACCGTAATCCATCAATGAATTCCGGTGCAATGCGGTTTACCATGGAAAGTAGGGGAGAATTTACAAATAACGTGGTTGCCCATAATAATGGCGTCTATTTTCAACGAAGTGAAACTAAAATAACAGATAATATTATTCTCGATAATATGCTTGTCATAGAAACCAAAGAATATCTTGATAAGACTATTATAAAAGACAATTTCATTTGGGCAAATTTTACAGTGTACGAAACAGAGGCATTAGTTGAAAATAACTATATGCTCAATGCTGATAAGTTTCCCGGGAATATAAATAAACCACTTGATTTGAATAATGACGGAATCAAACTAAGAGTTTTATCTGCATACTATCTCAAAGATAAAATCCATACAGAATTAATTGCTGCTTTTAATGTTAATGATGATCTAACGAATAGAATTATAAAATCTGGTGATAGATGGAGTGTTATTAAGTCACACAAAAATGGTGTAATTCAACTATGGGGAAACTTTTCGGCAATTACTTCTTTGCAAGTTTTACCGACATATACTTTGAAAAAATAAAATAATGGAGAGAAAATTATGCGAATGATTAAACTAAGACAACTACTTGTCATTATTATAATTACTTTTCTGACCAATTCATTAATTGCTCAAGAAGATTATGTTGATAAGAACTATCAACCCAAAAGAATAAATAAAAGTATCGAACTATTCGAAGCCGGACAACAAGTTTACTATCGATATACAAATGCTGCGGAAGGTTATAAAGAAGGTTTGGAAATGGCTCAAACCTGGGCTGATTATATAGTTTATGATATGGAACACCGCCCGCTTGATTTCAGCAGATTGAGAGATTTTATGAAAGGTTTGGTTGATGGTGGCCCTACTCCAAGCGGACATAGAACTCCTGCAGTAATTGTAGTACTTCCCGTATTAGGTTTAGATGAAAATTCATTTATGGGTGGCTCATGGATGGTTCAACAGGCTTTATTACAAGGCGTTCATGGAGTTCATCTTCCGAGAGCTCGAGATCCTCAAGCAGTAATTAGATATGTGCAAGCTGCTCGTTATCCTATTCACAAACAAAAAATCGATGAAATTGGTGAAGGAGTTCGCGGATGGGGAAGTCACAAATTTGCAGCCTGGGTTTGGGGAGTTTCCGAAGAAGAATATTTGACAAAAGCAGATGTTTGGCCTCTAAATCCTGAAGGTGAACTTATGCTCGGTGTTAAAATTGAAGATCCGCAAGCGCTTGAAAATGCTGAAGTAACACTAAAAACTCCCGGGCTTGCGTTCGCAGAACATGGACCAAGAGATTTTGGATTTTCACTCGGTTACCTTGAAGGAAGAGCTGACCCGCCTGTTCCCGAAGGTGTTTCTGCAGCAGGGGATAGTGTTCTTGCTCTTTGTAAAAAATATGGACTTTACTTCTTAGATAATGTACTTCCGGATAATGTAAAAGATAGAGTAGATAAGGGTGTAATGATTGGTGCAGGCAGCAATAAAGAAGCTGCAGAAGTTGGAAGAAGATACACTAAAAGAAAAATGCCATGGTAATTTTATTACAATTCTTATTTGATAATTGTTTTGAAGAAATCATTAAATAATACTTACTCTTTAATTTTTTTAATAATAGTGATTACTGCAATGGATATTACGGCACAAAGTGAAAAATTCTGCAGATTTGAAAAAGATGGCAGTTCATATTACGGTAAATATGAAGAAAATATTATTCATCAACTTGAAAGAGAACCTTGGTTTGGAATTGAACATACCGGGATCACTTATGAATTATCAGAAGTAAAATTGTTATATCCAAGTGAACCGAAAAAAATTATCGGTTTGGTTAAAGCTTACAAACAAGCTTGGGAAAATAAAAATCCGCCTAGTTTTGTTAGATGGTTTTTAAAACCCGCATCTTCCGCAGCTTCTGATTATGATAGTGTTTTTCTTCCTTCTGCTTTTGATCAAATAAAAGTCGAGTGTGAACTTACAATTATTATAGGCAAGGAAATTAAAGATGCAGATCAAGAAGAAGCTGAAGCAGCAATATTCGGTTACACTGTTGGCAATGATATTATGGGTTATGATGAATCGTTTGTAAAATATACCGGAGATACTCTTGAGTATAAGGATCCGTCGCTTGCAGCAGCATTGAAAATCAGCGATCGGTTTGCTCCTTACGGGCCGCTGATTTATACAAATTATAATTGGCAAGACCGTAATTTTTCACTAAGTATTCGTAACTCGGATAGCAACAAAGAAGTAATTTATAATGACAACACAAATAACCTTCTTTACACGCCGGCTAAAATTGTTTCGAATCTTTCCAAAATTTTAACTCTTTACCCCGGAGACGTAATTATGACCGGTACTTCAAAATCTTTTGTTGCAGGTAGTGGTGATATAGTAACCGTTGAAATTGAAGGTCTCGGTAAACTAACAAATTACATTTCTGTTAAAAGAAATTAGAAAATAATGAATAGCAGCGTTGAAAATATCCAAGGAATTATAGGAGTTATAAATACACCCTTTACTGAAGATAATAAAATTGATGTCGAATCACTTAATAGATATGTCGAAAATTCTATAACTAAAAAGGTAGTAGGATTCCTTGTTTTAGGATTAGCAGCAGAGGTAAATAAACTTTCAGTTGATGAAAAAATATTAATTGTAAATACTGTTATCAAGAAAGTAAATAAAAGAGTACCTGTAATATGCGGTACAACTGCATCATCACAAAAAAAAAGAATCGACTTAGTTAAAGAATTCTCCGATTTGGGCTGCGATGGAATACTTGTTAACATCCCATATGAAAATGAAGATTCTTACATGTCGGATGTGAGAGAATTATCTAAGAACATTACCGGATTTATGATGCTGCAAGATTGGGATTTTCATGGTTACGGAATTCCGATAAATGTTATTACAAGACTTTTTAATGAATTAGAAAATTTCAAATGCCTCAAAATTGAAGTAGTACCCGCCGGAGTTAAATATTCACAAGTTAGGAATGCAACAAACGGAAGAATTCATCTTTCCGGCGGATGGGCTGGAACACAGATGATTGAAGCACTTGATAGAAATGTTGACGCTTTTATGCCTACAATCTTACATGATGTGTACGGAATGATTTATCGCTTACACAGAAATGGTAAAAGAGAAGAAGCAAAGTTTATATTTAACAAACTACTGCCTATTATTTCTTTCTCGCATCAGCATTTAGATATATCAATTCATTTTAATAAAAGACTGTTGTTCAAACAAAAAATTTTTTCTACTGCTAAAGTTCGGCAACCTATTATATCATTTGATCAACACCATGAAAAAATTGCAGACGAACTGATTAAGTATGCAATTAAACTAAGTGAAAACATTGTAGAGAGTAGCAAATGGAAAAATTAAAATATTATATCGCTTTAGGAGCTCCTCCTATTCGAACTCCGGCAACAGGCGATGAACCATTCATGCGCCCCGAAGTCGGATTTAATCCCTCTTGGTTTTATAAGTTTTGTGAAATTGACTTTTCTGAAAAATGGCATACAGATGTTGAGTATAGATTGAAATGTCATGAAATAATGAGAGCCGAAATAAAGAAAAGATTTCCCGGATACAATATTGGCGGTGTCTTGAATGATGAACCGTATGATCTGTTAACCGGTGTTTACGGTATCGGAATTATGGATTCGATTTTCGGAAGACCTTTACAGTATTATAATGATAAATGGCCTGCCCCAATAGGTGCTCATTTAAGCGATGAAGAAATTTTATCACTCCAAGCTCCTGATCTTTCAAACAACAGATTTTTGATGAACATAATGGAACAGATTGATGAAATTTATAAATATACCGGAAGCGCACGTGGATTCTTAAACTGGCAAGGGAATCTGAACTCTGCATTCCGATTTAGAGGCGAAGCGATATTTATTGATTTGATGGAGGAGAATGAAATTATTGATAGGTTATTAACAATTATATCGGATACTTATTTGGAGGGAGTAAAAAGAATTTATGCAAAGCAGAAAGAATATAACATTGATTATGATTTTTCTACAATTGCTAATTGTACTGTTAACATGGTTGGTCCGGATATATATGGCTCCCGGCTACTGAAGTATGATCAAAAAATTGCAAATGAATTTCCAATAATCGGTGTACATAATTGTGCATGGACGGTAACACCCTATCTTGATTTATATTCTCAAATTCCGAATGTGGCATATATTGATATGGGTATTGATTCCGACTTAAAAAAAGCGCGTGAAATTTTTCCTGATGCAAGAAGAAATTGTCTTTATAAATCAATTGATCTAAAAGATAAATCCAACGAAGAAATTAGAAATGATTTTGTTTTTATTGCAGAGAATCTTGCACCATGCGATGTAGGTATGCCGGATATTGAAGATGATGTCCCCGATGAAAAAATAAAATTCGCAATTGATCTATGTAAAGAATTATCTGATAAATATTCTTGATTGATATAATACGAATGTTCTTTAAGGGATGTTTTTATTTTTATAAAACAGGAGATTGTGTAAGATGAGACACTCAATTATTATTTGGATAGTATTAATTATTGTTCTTGTATTCGGATGTAAACAAGAAGAAGAATATGAATTTAAATCCGAAAGCGAGTATGGACAATTTGCCCCTCCCGATGCATGGGAAGAAGATCCTAATTTTGCTTATTACGGAAGCGAAAATGAATGGACTCGAAGAATGTTTTCAGACAATGCCGTGGCCAAATTCTACAAAAGAAAAGGTCAAAGACAAATGCTGTCGATAATTGACGGAAATTACGAAGAGGCTATTTCTTTATGCAAAAAAACGCTTTTAGAAACACCCCACGATTTAGAATCATATTTCAATTTAACTGCAGTGTTTACTCAACTAAATAGATTAGATTCCGCAATAAAGTATATGAATTTTGCTCTTAAAAATAGTCTTCCCTTTACAAGGTTTCTTGCGGGACCTCGTGAACTTTTCGAACCTCTGTATTCAACAAAAGAATTTCAAAAACTCAAATCAGAAAAGAATTTCAAAATTGTTCATGGACCGATGACGGGGGCAGTAACTTTTTCAAGCGCTAAAATTTGGTTAAGAACTTCAGACGAATCAGACATAGAGATTCTTGTTCTCGATGATACTAAAGAAGTCGGCAGGTTTTCAGGTATATCGGAAAAGAAGAACGATTATGTTGCTGTAATCACTGCATATAATTTGCAACCAGATACCGAATATAAATTTAAGATATCTGTTGATGGAACGGAAATACCAGGAATGCACCAGTTAAGAACTTATGCTCAAAGTTATGAAGACAATAACATATTTATTGCTTTTGGTGGCGGTGCAGGCTATACAGATGAACATGAAAAAATGTGGTCAACTCTCGCTAAATATAATCTTGATGCATTCTTGTTCTTAGGTGATAACGTTTATGTTGATTTACCTGAAATGCCTAATGCATTTCATAATTACACATATTACAGACGGCAATCTCGACCTGAATACCGAACATTTTTAGAAACCACAAATGTCTATGCAATATGGGATGATCATGATGCAGCAATAGATGATATATGGATGGGTCCTTACATAGACAAACCAAATTGGAAACTCCCGATGTTTCGACATTTCGAACGGCAATGGGTAAATCCTTTTAATGGAACTGAAGATTATCCAGGTTGTTATTTCAATTTTAATATCGGTGAAGTTGAATTTTTTATGATGGACACAAGATTTTATCGTACTAATCCTTATAAAAATGATCGAACTATGCTTGGTCAGGTTCAAAAGGAATGGCTGAAAGAGAAAGTCCTGAATTCTAAAGCCAGAATAAAAGTATTAGTCTCGTCTGTACCTTGGGATTTTAGAGCCAAACCGGGGAGTAAAGATACTTGGGGAGGTTTTGAAACCGAAAGAGAAGAAATTTTTAACTTCCTTACCGAAAATAATATTGAAGGAGTTATCCTGCTTTCTGCCGATCGGCACAGAACAGATGCATGGAAAATTGAAAGAGAAAACGATTATCCGCTTTATGAATTTCAAAGTTCACGTTTAACCAACATCCATACTCACGAAATTATGCCCGAAGCACTTATTGCTTACAATGAAAAATGTTCTTTTGGTTTGCTGGAATTCGACTTTATAAATGAGAGGATTGTTTTTGATATTATCAGTATTGATAACGAAAAGCAGGGAACAGTTGAAATAGATATTAATGAATTAAAGTAAACTATGATGATATGTAAAAGTTATATAACAAAGGAATGGATTTATTCTTTAGACCTAAATTTGATAATGATTTATGATCCAACCGATACGACTCAAATCCTATTTGAAGTTGAATATCGTAATAAAATATTAATCGAGGCGATTGAAATCGGATATTATACAACACCGGATATTTGTAAAGTATTTTAGAAATTTAAAATAAGAGTGGCCCTATTTAATAATGATTATTGAAAAGAACATTTATTACAATTGAAAAGCAATAAGAAAACACTTCATGTTGTTGGGGATAGTATCTCACTTCATTATGGTCCCTATCTCGAAAAGTATATTGAAAATAGTTTAACTTATTCGAGAAAAGAAGGGAAGCTGGGTAATCTTGATTTCCCAGAAGGTGCAAATGCTGGCGATTCTTCAATGGTACTTAACTATCTGAATAAATGTAAGTTAGAAAATTTGCAATGGGACATTCTACTAATTAATTGTGGTCTTCACGATATTAAAATTTATGAGGAACTGCATCAAATCAATATTAGTCAATACAAATATAATTTGGAACAAATTTTTTATTTAACAAATTTCTTAAGCAACAAGACAATCTGGATTAATACAACTCAGGTAATTGATAATCTTCATAATTCATTAAAAAGTGAGTTTAAAAGATTCAATAAAGATGTTGAAAAATATAATGAGGTAGCCAAGAAAATAGCTATCTCAAACCATATCCCAATTATTGATCTTAATGGATTTTGCAAATCATTAGGAGGTCAAGAAATATATCAAGATCATGTCCACTTTATACATGAGATACAAAAACTACAGGCAGCTTACATTGCCGGGCATATTAAAAGTTTATGTTTTTAGCTGCATATTTTTTAAGTAGATACTGAGTGTAAATTTATTGAGTCAGTTTTTATCTAAACTCAGATCGATGTATAAGAGGCATTAAGAAACAACATTTCTTATTAGTGGAGTTATAAAGTAGGTTAAAATCAAATAACGAAATAAAAAGTAGTTCCTTTTTTATATAGTGTAATAAATAGATTCCTAAAAGTTATTTGGATTTTTTCGATAATATATCAGAAAAACTATTTAATAGTAAATTAGTAACCACTTGTTTTTTATAATGAAAAGAAAAATATTTTTTATCAATCTTATTTATAGAATATTTTAAGATAACAATGAGCAAAATAATAGTATTATTCATAATTTTAATTCTTCCTCAACTCAAATCGGAAGAAAAAACTCAATCGAATTTTGATCAACCTATAAAAGTATTTTATGACGGCGGCGGCTCGTTTTTTAATTTTTTAAGAAACGAAATTAACTTCGTTCACTTTGTAAGAGAGCCTACAATTGCTGAAGTACATTTACAAATTAATTCGCTGCCCACCGGGGACGGAGGAAGAGAATATACTTTCTTCTTTAAAGGATTAAATGGATTTAAGAATTTGGATGATACTTTAAAAACTACAGTATCCGGTTTCGCAACTGTTACACAGCGGGAAGAACAGTTGGCTAAATTTATTAAACTTGGTTTACTACGGTACGTTAGTAAAACTCCGTATGCGGAGTTAATTCTAATAAATTATAGCGGAGATATTCCTTCAATTTCACAAAAAGATATTTGGAATAGTTGGATTTTCGGTATCGGGTTCAATAGTTTTTTTAAAGGGGAAGAATCTAAAAAAGATTTCTATTGGGAAGCTGACTTCGATATTGATCGCATAACGGAAGAATCGAAAATTAGAATTAATGGTAAGTATTCTAACGAATTAAAAGAATTTTATGATAATGATGTAAAGTCTACCAGCAGCAAGAAAGCAAAACAATTAGACTTGTTATATGTGAAATCAGTTTCGGATCATTTCTCTGCCGGAGTTTATACCGAAATAAAATCCAAGACTTATGAAAATATTCAAACTGGATTTAGTTTTGAACCGGCTGTAGAATACAATTATTTTCCGTATAGTGAATCACTTAGAAAAAACTTCACTTTCCTTTATAAAATCGGTTATACCAGCAATAATTATTTTGAAGAAACTATTTACCAGAAAAAAAATGAAAAACTTTATAAGCAATCCTTAACCGTAAACTATGAGTTACATGAAGTTTGGGGAGATGCCAATTTTAATTTAGAGGGTTCTAATTACCTGCACGACGTAAAGAAAAATAGAGTTGAATTCCGAACAAGATTTTCATTCAGATTAGCAGGATCATTTTATTTTAATATTAGAGCAGGTTTATCCTACGTTAATGACCAGCTATATTTACCTGCTGGCGAAGCAACGTTGGAAGAAATATTATTAAATCAAAAAAAGCTATCTTCACAATATGAGTACTCGCTTAGGTTTGGTGTAAGCTATACTTTCGGTTCAATTTATAATTCTGTCGTCAACACACGTTTTTAAGTAGAAAACTAATTCATATTTTATATCATTTTTTTTGCTCATTCATGAACATGCTTAATAAAAAAGCATTCCATATAATGGCTAAACCGATGGGAGCAATATGCAATCTTGATTGTACATATTGTTTCTATTTGGAAAAGGAAAATCTTTATCCCGGCAGTAATTTTAGAATGCCCGAACAAGTACTTGAAGAATTCATAAAACAAAAAATAGAAGCCAACGATACTCCGGGTGTAAATTTTGCTTGGCAAGGAGGCGAACCGACTTTACTCGGCATTGCATATTTTGAAAAAGTCGTTGAACTTCAAAAAAAATATTCAAACGGAAAAAAGATTGAAAATACATTTCAAACAAACGGAATATTACTCGATGATAAATGGTGTGAATTCTTTAATAGGAATAATTTTTTAATAGGACTTTCAATTGATGGTCCAAAAGATCTTCATGATAAATATAGGGTTAATAAAGGAGGTAAACCAAGTTTCGATCAAGTTGTTACAGGAATTGAATTGCTGAAAAAACATGAAGTAGAATTTAACACACTTACAGTTGTGCATGATTTGAATTCACGATACCCGCTTGAAGTATATAACTTTCTTAAAGAAATCGGAAGCGGATTTATGCAGTTTATTCCTATTGTTGAAAGAAAAGCCGTTTCATCTACCAATGTTAATTTAACATTAGTTTCACCCGATTATAAAGGTAATGCTGAAGTTACTGATTGGTCGGTAAAGTCTGAAGAATACGGAAATTTTTTAATTAAAATATTTGATGAGTGGGTTAGAAAAGATGCCGGTAAATATTTTGTCCAGATTTTTGATATAGCACTTGAAGCATGGTACGGGCAAGAACCGGGTTTATGCGTATTTAGAGAAACTTGCGGGGATGCAATGGCAATTGAACATAACGGGGATTTATATTCATGCGATCATTATGTTTATCCCGAAAACAAACTCGGCAACATAATGGAAGAACATTTATCAATATTAGTTAACAAACCTCAGCAGCAAAAATTCGGGGTTGATAAATTGATGAATCTTCCTAAATACTGTTTAGATTGTGAAGTAAGGTTTGTTTGCAACGGTGAATGTCCTAAACATAGATTTACAAAAACACCTGACGGAGAAGACGGATTAAATTATTTGTGTGCGGGATATAAAAAGTTTTTCACTTATATCGATCCGTATATGAAGTTTATGGCAAACGAGTTAAAACACGAACGTGCTCCGGCAAATGTAATGAAATGGGCAAAAGAAAAAGATGCCGGATTCCCGAACATGAATGTCGGCAGGAATGATTTATGTCCATGCGGAAGCGGTAAAAAGTTTAAGTTGTGCTGTGGAAATATTTAAAGATTGTTCGTGAATGAATTCAAATACATCCAGAGCTATTTACAAAGCCTCTTTCTCCATACTTTTATATCTGTAATACCAATTATAAAATAGATTTGTAAATGGTGCTGCGGTTGTTTGTCCCCCGAAACCGTACATTCTATAAATTAACGCCGGAATATCTGTTACGTTTATACTCTTCAGTACTTCCCTGTTAATATTCAGGTCATACTTATTTGCCAATTCAATGGTTTTATTTCGTAATATGTTCTCAAGTTTTTTATAGTATAATATTTCTTTATGAACATCGACTTGAAGTTTGTTTTTCTCAACTGCGGTAAGTTCTCTTTCTTCAACCTCGTGTAATATCAAAATAGAATATCCTTCAGCCCGGGTTATCGGTCCGTACACCTCATTTTCGGTCATATTATTTATAATACTTGCTAAATCTTGAAAAGATGAAAGCGGCACAAGTGAATCAGTTTTTATAATTAACTGACCCGGGAAATTTATCTCCGCAACAGCTTGATTAACATCGGAAACTGATTCTACTTTTATCAGAAACTCTCTCACGTGATCAAGCTCTTGCAATTTTACTTCTGTTACCGAAACAAATTTTGTTGCAATTGTTGAGTCAACTAAAGTAGATATATAATGTGCTAACTCGGGTTCAGTTACTTCGGCACTTTTGTTATATGTGTTCCTCAAATACTGCGATAAATAATTATCCCTCCACATTTTTAGCTCACTAAATACTTCGTCCGAATTATGCAAACCTCTTTTATATCCTTCTCTTGTAATAATTTCGTCACGAATATAATTTCGAATAACTTTACTTAATGAATTTTCTACCGTGCTGCTATCTAAAGCAGAAGCTTTAAAATTTGTGAACGATAAGTAATATAGAAATTCTTTAAAAGTAATCGGGTCTGTTTCGAACTTAATGAAGTTTTGATTTAATGAATCCTCGCTTATAGTTTTTATTATTTTTTTTACATCGTCATCATATAAATAGTATGTTTTCAATTCTTTGTTGGAATAGGTATTCTTAAGCGAGCTAATTAATGTATCCGAGAGAATTTTAAAAAGATTTACATCGACATTTACAACTTTATCCGACAATATTTGCGAAAGGTATTCCTCCATATACTTTTGCTTTTTGCGGTCAAGCAAATTTCTTGCAGCTTGCATTCGTGCTTCGGTAAGTGTTCCTAACTCGATTGCTTTTAAATCTGATTTCTCCTTCAAATAATAAATCACCCAGCCAATTTCGGTTTGCACCGGTTTTGTGTACTCATCGATATTCAAATTAAATAATGAATCTTCAATACTGTTTTGCATCTGACCGTATGTCAGTTTAACCGGTTCTAACTGCTCTAACTTTTCAAACCTACCTGTTAATAATGAATCAATTGACACGGTTGATAAAAGTGAATAGAGTGAATCAATTTCTCTTTTTGAACTTGAATAAAGAAAGTTAAGGCCCAACCTGTAGCTTTTTTTGTTTAGTACATCGTTTATCTCTTCTTCGCTTAAGTTAATTTTACTTTCAATTTCTTTCTTAAAGAGAAGATCACGAACAAGCATCTTTTCAAGATTTGAAATATAGTATCGGTAAGAACTAATAGTATCCAACTGTAAAGCAGCTGCTTCCTTAGCCCATAATTTTTCCGCTATAAGAGTATAAGCAAAATGGGTTTTCTGTGAGTCCACATCAAAAGAGGAACTAATTCTTGGTGTAAATTCAAATCTTAGTTTGAATTCTTTAGAATCAATTATATCATCACCAATCCGGGCAACAACTCTATCCTGAGGAAGAATTACTGATAATGATATAAAATAAATTAATAATACTAAGTGGGTTTTTTTCATCGCAATATTTTTCTTTTTAACTATTAGGCAAAAATATGTAATTAATAATATTAAATTACCTCCCGAATTTAATTTTTCATAAATTTATGTCAATCAAAAATGGCTGATTCGAATGACTGAGAATATGCGAAATATAATAAAATATTTTAAGCCGGTTAATTTTATATGGCTTTTGGGAATTATAGTTTTGATTGTAGTTTATTTTTATGGAGATAAAAATCTTGATTATACAGAAAAAAACTCAAATCTAGTTGAGATTCATTATGCCGATGCAATAACGCCCGCGCACCGTAACCTAATAAATAAATTTAATGATCAATACGCCGGCAGAATTAAAGTAATTCCTATTGACTTGCCTTTCACAAAATTCAGTACTAATGAACGAAAAGAACTACTTGCCAGGTCTCTAAGAAGTAAAAGTGAAAAGATTGATCTATTCGCAGTCGACATTGTATGGGGTTATCGTTTCGCCAAGTGGGCTGAGAATTTAACGCCTTATTTTTCGCAAGAGTTATTGGATAAAATTATTGAACCGATATTTCCCACTTGTTATTTCAATGATTCCTTAATTGCATTTCCTCATATTATTGATCAAGGTACACTCTATTATAGAGAAGATATATTAAAAACGTTGCCTGATTCCGAAATTATTCTATCTAAGATTCAAGAATCCATTTCATGGGAAGATTTAATAGAATTAGGCTTACGGTTGCAGAATAAATATCCTAATTTTTATTTATTTGCTGCTTCCGATTATGAGGGGCTAATTTGTTCTTTTTCTGAACTACTTCTTAATCTTGATAGAGATTATTTCCAAGACGAAATAATTGACCTTACCAAACCGGAAGCAGTTAAAGCCCTGAAAACTTTACAGTATTTTATTCATACTTATCAAATTACTCCTAGAATAGTAACGGGCTTTACAGAATTTCCATGCCATGAATTTTATCTTGCAAACGACGGTGTTTTTCTCCGATCATGGCCGACCTTTATTTCAGAGCATTTTAATATTTATGGAAATCTTGATCCGGAAGTAATTAAGAGAGCACCGTTACCTCATTTTAGTGGTAATAAACCTGCTTCAGTATTCGGCGGATGGAATTTGATGGTTTCTAAATTTTCTAATAATAAACCGGAGGTTATTGAGTTTATTAAATTTTTACTTCAGCATGATTCTCAAAAAGAATTGTTTGAAGTAAATGGTTCCCTCCCTGTTCTTAAGTCTGTTTATGAAGATTCGACAGTTAAAAACTACGATGTATTGAAGTTTTACAAAGATCAATTTGAGTATGGTGTTCATCGCCCGTTATTGGAAGACTATACCAGAATTAGTAATATAATTTCATATTATGTTCATCATACTTTAACTGGGGATATTTCCGTAGAAACTGCTTTAGCGCAAGCAACAAAAATGATAAATTCAAACGAAGTGATTTTCAAATAAAGATCATGTCGCTATGCAAAAGTTTTTCGAAAATATAAAAAGATACAGACTGGAGCTTAGGCATATTACAGTTCTATTTGTTGTGCTTGTGTTTTTTCAAATAATTTTATCCATTATTCAAAAACAATCGCTTCAGAACTTTTTGGATAAGACTCAAAATTGGTATCAACAGGATTCTGCAGAAAGGATAGCGCATTTGGCAACAACATCTCTCGAATTAATTCTAGAAAATGTAGATATCCGAAAAATTGAATCGGATTACGAACAAAGAAAAATTGTTCAGTCTTTTAATATAATTTTTAGCCAGCAGATGCTTCAAAAAAATGTGGAAGATATCTGTCTTATTATTTCGGTTGCGGGAGAAGATTATGCATTTGACGACGGAAATGATCTATTCTATTATTTACATGACCGCGTTTTGCCAACCAGTGATCAAACAGAAAAACATAAAACGGCACTTAATTATTTTAGTGAAATTAAAGACGCAATACGACTTGAAGAAAGGATTTACAGCAGGATTGAAGAGCATGAAACTTTTCATACATTCGTTCCGTTTGTGCCAAACGGAGAATATCAGGGAGTCCTTTACATAAGGAAAAAACCGGATTTCGAAAATATAACCGGTGAAATAATTTCGAGTTATGAAGAGACCGCGCTAATTTATTCATCACTAATATTATTCGGGCTGCTCGCTATGTATTATCTTTCCTCATATACATTAAAAGAGCGTAACGAAGCACAGCGATTATTATATGAAGAAAACGAGAAGCACTTAAAGGAACAAATTATTCATGAAAAAGAATCTTTATTTACAAAAAGAATATATCATACGCACCATAAAGCTGAAAAGGTAATGGGATTTATTAAGGAAGATTTAAAGAAAATTGCCGAAGAAAATTCTCCCGAAATAATAGACCGCGTTACAAAATATTCTAACTTTATTTCTCGTGTTATCTATGATATGAAATGGTATGACCCACCGATTCATAGCTTACGCGGACCAATATTTAATACAAATTTGAATGTGCTGATAAATTTTCTGGTAAATCAAATCTTTTTAAGAATATCTTCAAGAACAGAAACATTCAATTTCAAACTCGATCTAGATAAAGATGTTCCCAATGTTAATATTAATGAATTTGTAGTTTGGGAAATATTGGAACCTCTTATTCAAAATTGTATTGACCATGCCGGTGTTGAAAAAATACTTATAACAATTAAAACCTCTTATGATTCTCAAAGCAATTTAACAACAATCTCAATATCGGATAACGGCAGAGGATTTCCTGAAGAATTACTTAAAAAAAATTCTTTTGGACAAAAAAACATCTTTTCCGAAAGCGTTACTACTAAAAAATATGAAAATCAAAACAGCGGATATGGTTGCTACATTGCATATCAAATAGCAGTTAAAAGATGCGGATGGAAATTAGATGCAGCGAATATGGACTCCGGCAGTGCAATGTTTTTAATAACGATTGATAACAAGGGAATAAATGGACAGTTCAAATAAAATTAATCTGCTTTTAATTGAAGACGAAGATTTTGATGTTAGACGCGTAAAAAACACGATTAAAATTTTCGCTGAAAGTTTTCACTTACGGAAAGTAGTAAGTAACGGTGCCGATGCATTAAAAATTTTAGAAGAAGAATCGGATGTTTATGATGTCATAATAATGGATTATCAAATCGCCGGTGCAATTCGCGGTGAAGAACTTATAAAAAGAATTAAAAAGATCAACCCTACTTTGCAAATTATTGTAATAACAAAACTAACAATAAACATAACCGATTTTGAATTCGCTAAAAATTTAGTTGATGCCGGAGCTTTCTGGTACTGCACAAAATACCCGGGTGATATAGAAGACTATATTTATCAACCGACTGATTTCTTGATGAGTGTTTTCAATGCATTTGAAAAAAAGAAACTGCAGACTCAAACCTATCAATCAAATAAAAAGCTTATTAAAAATATTGAGAGTATACTTCAGCAGAAAAAAATTATCGGCAGTTCTCAATCTATTGTTGAATTAAAAAAGAAAATTGAGAAATTAGCTGAAAGTGATTTTAGTATTTTAATCAGCGGTGCGTCAGGTACGGGCAAGGAATTGGTTGCCAATAATATTCATTATAGAAGTAAACGACGATTTGAAAATTTTGTCCCAATTAATTGCGGAAGTATTCCACAAGAATTAGTTGAAAGTGAGTTGTTCGGTTATGAAAAAGGAGCCTTTACCGGGGCGGCTGCCAGTAAAGCCGGCTTATTTGAAATAGCTAACAAAGGAACGATCTTCTTAGACGAGATATCTGAATTACCTTTAAATGCACAAGTAAAACTGCTTCGTGTTATTCAAGAAGGTGAGATTGAGAAAATCGGGCGTACCCAAAAAATTAAAGTTGATGTTAGAATAATGGCTGCAACTAATAAAGTTTTGGAAAAATCAGTTGAAGAAGGAAAGTTTAGAGAAGATCTTTATTACCGGCTCAATGTTGTTCCTGTATTCATTCCTTCGTTAAAAGAGCGTACCGATGATATACCAATTCTTGTAAATCACTTTCTAGAAGTTTTCTGTCTTGATATGGGTAAACCGGTATTAAAAATAGATGAAAATGTTGTTGAAAAGTTAACTCAATATAATTGGCCCGGAAATGTAAGAGAATTAAAGAATGTTGTACAAAGAATGATTTTTAATGCAACCGACGGGATTACGATTGATATTTTTGAACAGTCTTTATTGAAATTTACCGATGATAAAAAACTTTCGAAAACAATTTTCAATTTCGGAGGGCTTGATAAAATTAAAAATATGAAAAATCTTGAAAAGGAATTTAAAATCGAGTACATAAAATATGTACGAAATAATTCATCGTCCGATGCCGAAGCTGCCGAGAAACTTGGTTTAGCCCCTTCAAATTTTCATAGGTTGTGTAAAGACCTTGGAATTAAGTAGCACTTATCAATTTGATAATGCACTCAACTCAAATTTATTTTCTTAGCTTCAATTTATTCTCTAAATCAATAAATCTAACTGGAATAATATTTGTACTTATTCTTTGTTATAAAAAAACCGGGTTAACAATGAATTATAAAATACTTTTACTCCTATTATCTCTTGTTACTAACATCTTTGCTCAAGGATTTTTAAAAGTTGATGGAAAAAAAATTATTAACGATAACGGTGAAATAATTCTTAAAGGAATCGGTTTAGGCGGTTGGATGCTTATGGAAGGTTATATGTTTAAAACTTCCGAGTTTGCTAATGCAGAGTATCAAATAAAAGAAAAAATTATTGATTTGATCGGAGAAGATAAGACCGAAGAATTTTTTGATTACTTTCATCAAAATTTTATTACCGAAGCAGATATTGATAGAATAGCTCAATGGGGTTTCAATTCAATTCGATTACCCATGCACTACAACAAATTAACTCCGGAAGATCAGCCGGGAGTTTACTTAGAAAAAGGATTTAAATACATTGATGATCTTCTTAACTGGTGCGAAAAAAATGAACTTTATTTAATCCTGGATTTGCATGCAGCACCCGGCGGGCAAAGTGATGAACCGATTAGTGATTACAATCCTAACAAACCGTCACTTTGGGAAAGTGAGTTTAATAAAGAAAGAACGATTAATCTCTGGCGCGAAATTGCAAGACGTTATTCCGAGAAAGAATGGATAGGAGGTTATGACTTAATCAATGAAACCAAATGGGATCTTGGTAACAACAACGCACCGTTACGAGACTTAATGATTAGAATCACCGAAGCAATTCGTGAAGTCGATTCAAATCATATTGTTTTTATAGAAGGGAATTGGTTTGCAACTAATTTTATCGGCTTACCTCCTGCATGGGATGATAACTTAGTATGGAGCTTTCATAAATACTGGAATGAAAATAGTCAATCTGCAATTCAATCATATCTTACATTACGAGAACAAACAAACAGACCGCTTTGGCTTGGTGAATCGGGTGAAAACTCAAATGTTTGGTTTACACGCTGCATTAAATTAATGGAAGATAATAATATCGGATGGGCATGGTGGCCCCTCAAAAAAATTGAATCTATTGCCGGCCCGCTTTCTGCAAAGATGACAAACGGATATAAAAAATTACTTGATTATTGGAAAGGAAGCGGAAGCAAACCCTCACAAACCGATGCGTTTAATTATTTAATTGAACAAGTAGATCAGCTCAAGTTAGAAAATTGTACTTATCGTCCTGATGTAATTGATGCAATGATTAGATTGCCCATAGACGAGACTTCGTTTCCATTTAAAGATCATAGAATTCCGGGTAGAATATTTTTTACCGATTACGATCTTGGTCCACTTAGTGTCGCTTACTTTGATAATAATTATCATAACATAGGAAGAGAAGGACAAACAGTTTATAATACCGGCTATGAATATAGAAATGACGGTGTCGATATTGAAAAATGCAGTGATTTTATTACAAACGGATATAATGTTGGATGGATTGAATCCGCGGAATATTTAACATACACAGTCAATATTGCACAAACCGGTACATATAAATTGTCATTAAGAATTTCGGCAATGAACTCCGGTGGTAAAATTCTGATTTATCTTGATGATTCACCACTTACATCAATGATAGATGTACCCGTAACTGGCGGCTGGCAAAATTGGAATACGCTTAATTATGGTAATGTTGAGTTACCTGCCGGTATTCACAAAATTACAGTAAAATTCTTTTTCGGCGGATTCAACGTGAACTTTCTTGAATTTGAAGAAGTATCGGTAAAAGTTGAAGATGATGATCTAAAATTAAATTTTAATCTGGAGCAAAATTATCCGAATCCCTTTAACGGAACAACAACAATTAACTATTCAATACCTATCGATACATCCGTTGAAATTGTGATTTATGATTCAACGGGGAAGAGAATCACGACCCTAATGAATGAAGAACAAATTGCTGGTAAACATTCAATAATATGGGAAACAAATGAAATAGCAAGTGGAGTTTACTTTCTATCATTAAAATCCGGTCAAGGAAATTTTGCCGTGAAAAAAGCATTACTTATTAAGTAAATTAGTGTAAGTAAAATAAAAGTTCACAATTGAAAAAATATATTTTCTACTTTGTTTTAATCCTTATACCCATTCTCTTTTTTGTTCTGCTTGAAGGAGCATTAAGAATATTTAACTACGGGAAAGATTATTCTACATTCGTTGTAATCAGCGAAATTTCCGATCAATACTTTTTAAATCCATTATTACCGGAAAAGTATTTTGTTAGTACAGAAGTAACCCCATCGGTAATACCGGATCCGTTTGATAAAATTAAATATGAAAATACCATCCGCATTTTTATTTTTGGAGGAAGTACAACCGCCGGATTTCCGTATTCACCCAATGCATCATTCCCCAGATTGGTAAAAAGAAAAATTGAAATGTATTATCCCGCGCATCGAGTTGAAGTTATTAATTTGGGTGTCTCTGCAGTCAATACATATTTTATAAGAGATATAATTGATGATGTAATAGAACAGCAGCCTGATTTATTATTGTTTTATACCGGTCATAATGAATTTTATGGTGCATTAGGTCCAGCATCTACAGAATTTATTTCCGGATCGCCGGCAACTGTTAATCTAATTCTTAAACTGCGTGAATATAAAGTCTATCAGTTAATGACGAATCTAATTAACTCAATATGGAATCTATTTGGTGAGGAAAAGTTAGAATCGCGTTCAACCTTGATGGAAACAATGATAGCCGAACAAGAGATCGATTCTGATTCTGAAATATTTCGAGATGGTTTAGCTCAATTTGAACAAAACATGGAAGCAGTCCTTAACAAATGCAGTAAACATAATATTCCTGTTTTAATCGGCAATTTAGTCTCGAATCTAAAACAAAAACCGTTGCAAATATCGGAAGGAGTAGCTCAAGAATATTTTTATGAAGCAATGCAGAAACTTGACAAAGAGAATTTTACCGAGGCAAAAGAATTATTTATTAAAGCAAAAGACAATGACTTATTGAAGTTTAGAGCTGTCGAAGAATTCAATTACATTATAGATAAACTTGCCGAAAGATTTGATGCAGACATAGTCGATATTAAAAACGGATTTGAATCAGCAAGTGAAAATTCAATTGTTGACAACAAACTTATGGTTGATCATCTTCATCCTAACCTGGAAGGGTATAAACTAATGGGAGAGATTTTCTTCGAAGTTACTGATAATTATTTAATGGCAAAATTTGGTAAAGAAAAAAATGTAGCCTCATCTGCGATTAATAAATACTTGAAAGAAAATTTTCCTTTTACAAGATATGATTCAACATTGGCTGCGATAAAAATTGACATACTCCTAAATTCATTTCCTTTTACACAAGATAGGAATTATAATTATAAACAATTCCCGTTGGAAAATTATCCAGATACTTTAGCTATGGAGAGTATTGAAAAAGGTTTAGGATGGGCGGCTGCTCATGTTAAATTATTTGATTATCACTTTAGACGAAAAGAATTTTCAGAAGCATACAAAACACTTTTTTCTTTAATGGAAGATCGTCCGTTTTATAAATCTGCTCTTTATTACGGAATTGAAAAATTACTATCGGTTAATTATATAAAACAAGCGAAACACATTTTAGTTAGAAACCATAGAAGATTACCCGATAAGTTTACTTCTAATGAATTAGGGAAGATCAATCTTAATGAAGGAAATATTAACTTGGCAAATAAACTTTTTAATGAAGCGCTTCGTTATTCGCCAACAGATCCGGAAATATATTATAATCTTTCACGAGCATATTACGCACTTCAAGATTTACCGAATGCCATTAAACATATCGAAAGTTGTTTAGCTATATCACCCGATTATCCGTCAGCAAAGAACATTTATGAACAGCTTAAATTACTTCACTCATCCAACAAAAATTAAGTCAACTTATCTTAATAAATAACTTATCAAATTTATAATAGGCATCTTATCAAATTGATAATGAGCTTAAAGAGGAGCTAAACTCTTTTTGTTAATTCGAACTGTATTTTAAAAAATACAATTGGCACTTATTATGATATAAAAATATAAAAAACCCCATGGATAGATAGTTGATTGAAAGTATAAGTCTTGTTGACAACATAGTCATTATATTTTATTTCGGTATAGTACTGCTTATCGGTATCTATCATCAACGCTCCAAAGTAAAAAATTCCGAGGATTATTTTCTTGCCGGAAGAAATATGGGATGGATTGCTGTCGGAACTTCACTCTTTGCGACAAATATTTCTTCGGAACACTTAATTGGTTTATCAGGTGCCGGTTATTCAAGAGGGTTAAGTGTCGGACAATTTGAATGGCTTGCCGTATTTATTTTGGTCTTACTCGGTTATGTATTTGCGCCTATTTTTATCCGTTCAAAAGTTTTTACTGTACCCGAATTTTTCGGACAAAGGTTTGACCAAAGGAGCAGAACTTATCTTGCCGCTATTTCAATAATTGCTTACTTCTTCACAAAAATAGCGGTCACCTTATTAGCTGCAAGTTATTTACTCAAATTAGTGCTAGGTTGGGACATGTTTGCCTCTACGGTGATGATAGTTCTGCTCACAGGTCTTTACACAATTATCGGTGGTTTAAGAAGTGTTATTAAGACTCAAATTTTCCAAACAGTATTATTAATTTTTGGCGCTGCTCTGTTGGTTTATTACGGTATTTCCAAAGTTGGCGGGTTTGCTGCTTTATCACAAAAACTTCCTTCAGATTATTTTACGCTTTTCAAACCGACTGATGACCCCGATTTCCCATGGACGGGAATTATATTCGGTGCCCCTATACTTGCAATTTGGTATTGGTGTACGGATCAATATATTGTTCAAAGAATACTTAGTGCTAAGGGAATAGAACATGCGCGCAAAGGAACTCTTCTTGCAGCTATTCTTAAAATATTTCCAATATTTTTATTTATTCTTCCCGGTATGATTGCGGTTGTACTCTACCCCGGTATTTCCGGTAATGAAGCTTACACTTATCTTCTTGCCGGTAATATTCTTCCTATAGGTGTTAAAGGAATTGTTATTTCAGGATTAATTGCTGCATTAATGTCGTCATTATCAAGTGCTTTTAACAGCTCGGCTACCTTAATTGCAAACGATTTTTATAAACCACGCAAGAAAAATGTTAAAGATGATGAATTGGTTTTAATTGGTCGTCTTGCAACTACACTAATTGTGATATTAACAATCTGCCTAATTCCGCTTCTTAAAATGATTAGTCGAGATATATATTTATATCTGCAAATCTTGCAGGCATATATTAGTCCACCGATTGCAAGTGTATTTCTCATAGGAATATTCTGGTCAAAGGTTACTTCCACTGCTGCAATTTATTCTCTAATAACCGGTGGGTTATTTGGATTCATTAAAATTCTATTAAGTCTTTTAGATCAAAGCATAATTGAAAGTTTGGGAATACTTGGTTTATATGCGAGCATTAATTATTTGCACTTTGCATTTGTATTATTTGTTATTACTTCGGTTGTATTAGTTATTGTAAGTCTTACTAAAAAGCAGACAGCTCAAGAAAAAATTCAGGCATTTAATTTCATTTTTCATAAAGAAGATCTCAGTATTAACTGGATGCAGTCAAAAATCAAAAATTAATTAATTGGGACAGATGATTTTTTTAAAATCATTTTTTAACAACAACATCAACAAAGGGAGGAATTCCTAATGAAACGATTCTTACTTCTTTGCATTTTTCTAACTGCTACTGTTTTATTTTCACAAGAGCAAGTCATCAATGATTTTGATGCAGCTCCTGCTGACACAAATTACTGGGCATTTTACACAAGCGATAATGCAGACCCGGCTGTAAGCTTCATGAACTATGAGTTTGTGAGCGATGTAGTATATGACGGAACCGGTGCTATGCAAGTCGACTATAGTGTTCAGAATATCGAATCTTGGGGAGGATTCATTAAATTGGAACACTGGATGGCTGACTCAAACTCTACTTACGATTGGTCTTTATATGATTCACTATCAATCTGGTATAATAATACTGTTGCAGCAAGTGAAGATGCAAGAGTTCATTTTCGTCTAAACTTGCATGATGTAAGCGATGCTTCAAACGGTAATAATACCTACGACGTAGGTCAGGTAGAATATTGGTATTCATTTAATTGGATATTGGATAATGAACCCGGCTGGCATGAATTAAAGTTTTCACTCGAAGGTATTCAAGATACCGATCAATCAGGCGATGGCAAATTTCACTTAACAGGCTGGTCCGGTATAGCTGGTAATGCAAAACTTGATCTCGATAAAATCAAAGGATTTTCATTTGAGATATCCATTAATGGTTCTGGTTCCGGCGAACATGTTACCGGTCAAATCGTTTTTGATAAGATGTTTCTAAAAAGTCCTGCACAAAATCCGCTCGTATTATTTAACGGCGCTGCTGTTCCCGGCGGTGTAACATTATCCGGTGACGGATGGAGTGACAATACATTCGAAATTACAGACGAAGAGGCATATACTCCTGGTACAAAATCTATTAAATGGACTTTAGGTGATTGGGGTACATGGGGTGGTTTGGTATGGACATATGATGAACTTCAGAATTTAGCTTTTCGTTGGCAGGAAGATTCATTGAAATTCAAAATTAAAGCAGAAGCCGGAACCGGTCCAATTAAAGCGGTTATTTTAGATGATGATTCCGATGGTGACGGTCCCGACTTAATGTTTGAAGCAGGTTATATGATTGAAGAATCTATGGTTGGTTATGACGGAACATGGAAACAAGTATCTATTGCTTTAGTAGATTTTAACAGGTTTGAAGGTGGCTGGGACGGAAGCGGTATGGCTCCCGGAGTTATGGATTCATCAAGAGTAAAGCAAGTAAAATTTCTTAAAGCAGATGGCGCTACCGCACACGCTGTGGTTTATTTAGATGATATTTGGACTGGCAACCCTGAATTTGACGTTATTCCTCCTGATGCTCCTGGTCTTGTATCAGTTGCAGGGGGTGATTATGTTAACTTAATTACATGGGTTGACGTACCCGGCGAATCTAATGAATCTTATGATGTTTATTATAGCTTTAATCCGATTACCGACTTAAATGCAGATGGAATTGAAGTTGTTGCATTAGGTGTTCGTGAAGATGAACAACTAGCAACTCATGTATTAAGAGCTCCACTTACCGATCAAAACGTAACTTATTACTATGCTGTTGTTTGTAATGATGCGGCAGGCAATCCAAGTGAAATTGCTGCATCGAATCCGGCTTCACTTACAAACATTGCTAAGGGTGTAGCCGTAATTAATCATGGTGCCCCTGCAAATTTTGAAGCTGACGGCAACCTTGCCGAATGGAGCAATATTATGCCGTTTAGAATGTTCCCTTCAGATGGCAGCGGTTCAGTAGTTACAAACACTAATATTGATGGGGATGCTGATCTTTCAGTTAATGCTTACCTGGCTGCGGATGCCGAATATCTTTATTTTGCATTTGACATTACAGACGATATTAACTCAATTGATACAACAATTTCAACTTATTTAACCGACGGTGCTGATTTGTTTATTGGTCTTTATGATTGGCATGGTGCTTCTCACACCGGTCTTAAAAGAGGTGCTGAACCGGATTATCAATTTAGATTTGTCTCTAATGCAATTATTGCTGCAAACTTAGGTGACCAAATTATTAAAAGACCCGGTGAAGATTATGTATTTATGGAAAAATTCCCTTCAGGATATTTTATTGAAGGAAAAATGTCATTCTTAGAAATCAGTCAATTAGCAACTCCTGATGATAATCTTTTTGTTCCTGCTTTAGGTAACAGAATTAAAATAGATTATTCAATTAATGATGCCGATGCAACCGGTCAAAGAGAAGGTATTTTAACCCTTTCACCAAATAATGAAGATCAATCATGGAACAATGTTAGCAGATGGACATATACATGGATTGGCGACATGATGGTGGATGTTAACGATGATGAAAGTGTTGCACTGACATTCGAATTATTACAAAACTATCCGAATCCTTTTAACCCTGTAACAACAATAAAATATACAGTTCCTACTACTGAATTGGTTACATTAAAAGTATTCAATATACTTGGACAAGAAGTAAAAACACTTGTTAATAAAGTAATGAATGCGGGTCAACATCAGGTTAGTTTTGATGCAAGTAATCTTGCAAGCGGTGTTTATATTTATAGATTATCCAGCGGTAATTTAGTAAATACGAAAAAAATGCTTCTCCTTAAGTAACTTGTTCTTGTTCTGGGAGCGGGGTACTTGGTACCTCCCTATATGTGCCCCGCTCTTTCATGATATGGAATTATGACTCAACCTAAAGAGGTATAAATTGAGAACAGCAAAAATATTTTTTTATCAAACTATTTTTATTTTCTTTATAACTATTGGAATAGTTTACGGCGGTCAGACTGGCAAAATATCCGGTACGGTGGTTGACAGCGAAACGGGTGAGCCTGTTATTGGAGCGAATGTAGTTGTAATTGGAACCTTCTTTGGCGCTGCAGCCGATATGGAGGGATATTATTTTATTAATAATGTTCCCCCGGGCAAATACACCGTTAGCGTGAGTTCTGTAGGATATGGAAAAACATTAATAAATGAAGTAATAGTCCGAATTGACCTTACAACTAATCTTGATATTAAATTAGTTCCGGAATCGATTCAGCTTGGGCAGGATATTGTTGTTACTGCTGAACGACCTATGATCACTAAGGATTTAACCTCCACTAAAGCTACCGTCTCATCTAGTGAAATTGCGCTATTACCGGTTGATAACGTTAGCCAGATTGTTAATCTGCAGGCAGGTGTTATTGATGGTCACTTTAGAGGGGGACGTGCAAACGAAGTAGCTTACTTAGTCGATGGTATTCCGATTACCGATGTTTTCAGCGGTGCTAATTCTGTGCAAATTGAAAACTCATCTATTAGAGAGTTGGAAGTTATTAGCGGTACTTTTAATGCAGAATACGGACAGGCTCTATCCGGCGTTGTTAATATTGTTACTAAAGAAGGTAGCGCGGATTATGAAGGGTCTGTTACTGCATATTTGGGGAGTTATATTTCAACTAATAATGAAATCTTTGAAAATTTAGATAAATTTAAGACCGATGGAGTAAAAGATGTTACTTTATCTCTCAGCGGTCCGACTCCAATCAAACATTTAACATTTTTTGCTACCGGCAGATATTTTAGAAATGATGGTTACTTCTACGGAAAAAGAGTTTATAATACAACAGACTCAAATCCTTTTATGCCATCGGGAGACGGTGAATTTGTTAAAATGAATTATGAATACCGAAACTCATTTAACGGTAAAGTTACTTATGCATTGCCAAACTGGAAATTCAGCTATACTTTTTTCTGGGATGATTCGGAAAATAAGTATTATGATCATGCTTACAAATGGACTCCCGACGGAACCAATACACATTTCGCTGAAGATTTCATTCATAATTTTCAAGTTTCTTTTTATCCATCACAAAGAACTTTTACCACTTTAAAATTTTCAGCAAACAAATACGATTATAAAGGTTATCTATACGAAGACCCATATGATTCTCGTTATGTCGATCCGTATCAAGGGAACCCAACGTCGGGTTATACTTTTCGTCATGGCGGGCAGCAATCAGATAGATATAACAGATATACTAAAACATATATAGGTCAATGGAATTTAGAATCCCAGGTTTCAAAAGAACATAAAATAAAAGTTGGTGCTGAAATTCAATCGCATGAAATTTTTAACCATTGGTCTACAATAGTTAATTTAACCGAGGGTCAAGTTGATGAAAACGGAAACCCGATTTTTACATTAGGATATCGTGAGCCGGGTACTCCGGGCAATCAATCTTATCTTAAATCTCCATACCAAATTGCAGCTTATGCTCAGGATAAAATGGAATACGATATTATGATTATTAATGCAGGAGTTAGATTGGATTATTTTAATCCGAATTCTACAATGCCGGTTGATCTACGAAATCCTTCCCGTGTTAATCCGAACCCTAATTTTCCAGGTGCCGGGTTAGAAAAAGAAGTTAATGCTAAATATCAAATTAGTCCTCGTATTGGGGTATCATTCCCAATTTCGGATCAGGGAGCAATTTATTTTTCATATGGTCACTTCTTTCAAATACCTAATTTTGAAAATCTTTATAGAAATGATGAATACATAATAGATCAGGGGCAATCTCTTAATACAATTACAGGCAACCCTGACCTTGATGCACAAAAAACAGTTAAATATGAAATTGGCTTACAACAAGTAATCTTTCCTAATGTTGCTTTGGATGTAACTGCTTACTATAGTGATATAAGAAACCTGCTCGGGATGGAAATAATAAATACATATGAAGGTTTTAAGTATGCCCGGTTTATTAACCGTGATTATGGCAACGTTAAAGGATTGATCCTTACTTTAGATAAAAGATTTGCAGATTACTTTGCATTAACAATTGATTACACATATCAAATTGCCGAAGGTAATTCTTCAGATCCATTTGCCGTTTATAATGATAATCAAACTAGTCCGCCAGTAGAATCTGAAAAGAAAGTTGTTCCTCTTGATTGGGATCAACGATCAACCGTAAATATTCAAGCAACAGTAGGAGAACCCGGTGATTGGACAATAGGATTAATTGTTCAATATGGTTCGGGGATGCCTTATACTGAAGACATTCAAATTTCTAACGGTGTTAGGTTTGAAAACGGCGGTCGCAAACCCACTACAATAAATGTCGATCTAAAAGCAAATAAGTTTTTTGATCTCTTCGGTATTAAAATGCAAGCATACCTTCTCGTATTTAATGTGTTTGATACAAGAAATGAATATGGCGTTTATTCAACAACCGGTAGAGCAACTTCCGACTTAAATACCAAATACGCAGGTGAAATTAACGGGCTTAATACTATTGAAGAGTTCATAAACAATCCGGGCATGTATTCAGCACCAAGACAAGTTAGACTGGGATTAAGTTTCGGGTTTTAAGTTATAATTTTTACGCTAACGGAGGATTTTAATGTTTCGAAAATTTTTCATCATAATAATTCTTTTACTTGTAACTACAATATCTTACTCTCAGGTTACTCCACAAACCCAATTATATCGTGATGAACCTTATGGAGATATTCAGTTCAGAAAAGAAGGAATAATGGATGGCAATTTAGTCCGAACTTTATTTTATAATAATGGTGAAGTCGGGCAATGGCCTTTTCAACCTTCGGGTGAGTGGCCAAAAGGCAGCGGGCAAACCTATCTTGATGGTGTTGCTGTTCTTGTTGCTACTGAAATTCAAACTGATGCCGGAATTGTCCACCCTTTGCAAACTTCTTACCGTGAATGGATGGACAGAGACCCAATAACCGGAACTATTTGGGGATTGGAACCTGTTCCCGGGTATGTTAATCCAGCATCCGAGAAGCCTGCTATTAGTAATGACCCAACTTCTTGGCCTTTGGCATGGCCTAAATCTTTACCCAATATTGATCCAACTTGGGATGGACTATGGTTCGGATATTTTGGTAAAGGTATTGCTAATTCGGATTTCGAAACATTTTTTGTTATGGATGATTCGAAAGATGGAGAATGGGCTAGACCTCCATACAACTTCTTCCCGATAGCCGCCGATCATAATAGAAAAGGAATAGGTATTCGTGTTGAAGTGCGCGGATTTCAATGGTCTCACGTATTAGCTGAAGATATTATTTTTTGGCATTATGATATTGTTAATATTTCAGATAATGATTACGAAAAAACTTACTTCGGGTTTTATACTGATACTGGTGTTGGCGGTCCTAATGACAATGCCGATGATAACGCTTCGTATGATAGATTGTTAGACTTAACATATGCATATGATAGTGATGGTAAAGGTGCGCCCGGTGGTTGGAAAACCGGTTATTATGGATATGCTTACTTGGAATCTCCCGGCAACCCGTGGGATGGAATCGATAACGATCAAGATGGAATGATTGATGAACGAAGAGACGATGGTATTGATAACGATGGTGATTGGGTTGGGTACTCTGACCTAAATGGAAACGGTAAATGGGACCCCGAAGAAAATGAACCGTTGAATAATGATGTTGGTCAAGACGGACTGGGGCCATTTGACCCCAACTATCCAGGCCCCGATATTGGTGAAGGAGATGGTGTTCCAACTGATGGTGAACCCAATTTTGATAGAACCGACAAGGATGAATCGGACCAAATCGGTTTAACTAGCTTGTCCATTTATCGGTTGGGTGACGGCGGCACAGGCGGTGGATGGCCAAAAGATGATGAGCAAATGTGGCTCCGAATGCAGAAAGAAAATTTTGATACTTCGCTTCAAAGAGCCAACATAAGTATGGTCTTTGCTTCCGGTACCTTTCCGCTAAGGCAAAATCTGCGTGAAAGATTCTCTATGGCTCTTCTATTTGGTAGCGATTTGGAAGACCTGGTTTTCAATAAAGAAACTGTTCAAAATATTTACAACGCAGATTATAATTTTTCTAAACCACCGTTGAAACCAACTTTAACCGCTGTTCCGGGAGATAAAAAAGTATTTCTTTATTGGGATTCTGTTGCAGAGGAATCCCGTGATCCGTTCTTGGGTTATGAAAATAATGATCCAAGACAAGGTTATAAAAAGGATTTTGAAGGGTACTTGATTTATAGAAGTGAAGAACCTGAATTTAATGATATAAAAGTAATAACAGATTCTAGAGGTGAACCAAAGTATTGGAAACCAATAGCGCAATTTGATTTAAAGAATCATATATCAGGACCGGATCCTGTTGGTATTAATGGTGCCAGTTTTTGGAGAGGAAGTAATACAGGATTACAACACTCATACGTTGATGAAGATGTTAAAAATGGTGTAAAATATTATTATGCAGTTGTCTCATATGATCAAGGCGATCCTGATTTTGGAACTACCGGTTTAACACCATCGGAGTGTACAAAAATCATAAGCGAAGATTTTTCAGGTAATGTAAAATTTATAGATATTAACTGTGCAGTGGTAACACCAAATGCACCGGCAATAGGTTACCAGCCGCCTCAAATCGCTGGAGATCTTAAATCAGTTACTGATGGAATTGGAACAGGTAATATTAATGTTGCAATACTTAATCCAAATGAAATTAAAGAGGGTGCAAATTATAATGTTGCATTCGAATCGACCGGTAATTTTCCGGCTTATCAGACAACAAAATATAGAATTATTCGGAACTTTGAATCGGTTGTTGATACAATAGAAACACAAGACTCATCGGGCATAGGCTTAGGAAAGTTCAGCCAGCCGTTTGATGGGATGACGATAGAGGTTATTAATAATTTAAACGTACAAATAGTTGATTCTCTAACCGGATGGTTAATAGGGAATAGTAATTTAACAATGAATGTTACTCCGGATGCAAGCGCTCCGGCAAAAAATGTTAAGTGGCCAGCTAATTACGAAATTAAGTTTTATGCTGATCAGCAAACAACTACTCCGTTCTTTAAAATTCCGGCAAACTTTTTAGTCTTCAATACAACAACAGGCGATACTGTTGATGCGGAAATTTTTGATAAAGATGCGAGTAAAGATTTATCACTCGGTGATGAGATCTCAATTATCGAGTACGTAAATAATGATTTCCGATTAACTTGGCGAATTACATACTATCAGCCAGCAGGTATTGGTTATCAACCGCGGCATCCGCAGCCGGGAGATGTTTTCCAAATAGTTACGACAAAACCTTTCAAACAGGGTGATTACTTCTCATTTAATACCAGCGCATCAAGTATTGATAATAAAAAAGCAGAATCATCATTAAACAAAATATCGGTTGTCCCTAACCCATATGTTGCTGCAGCAAGCTGGGAAAGGAGAAACCTTAATCAAACCGGAAGAGGCGAACGGCGAATTGATTTTATCAATTTACCTTCTACATGCTCAATAAGAATTTATACCGTAGCCGGTCAGCTTGTTAAAACTCTTTATAAAGATGAAGCTCCGACTGATGGGACAATATCCTGGGATTTAGTATCCGATGATGGTATGGATGTTTCTTATGGTCTGTACATATTTCATGTTGAAGCACCCAATGTTGGGTCTCATATTGGTCGTTTCGCAATAATCAAATAGGAATTGAAAATATGAAAGCAAAGTTAATATCAATTCACTTAATACTTTTGTTTATAACCACTTCGGTTTTTGCTCAAAATAATTTTGAAACCAATGTGTCAAAAAGAGGTACCGTTGCCGCACCGTTTCTTACAATAAGTCAAGGTGCAAGAGCTACCGGTATGGGCAGCGCATTTGTTGCAATTGCCGATGACCCCTCTACAATTTTTTGGAATCCTGCCGGGTTAGCCAGGTTAAACCAAAACGGATTTGTTGTTGAGCATACCGAATGGATTGCCGACTTAAAATATAATTTTGGTGCCGCTGCAATAAATATTGGAAGTTTCGGAACATTAGGTGTGAGTTTTATTGCGTCTGATTACGGCGAAATGAACGTTACAACTATCGAAGAACCCAATGGTACCGGGGAGACTTTTTCTGTTAATGATATAGCATTTAGTATTGCATGGGCTATAAATTTAACGGATAATTTTTCCATTGGCTTTAATCCCAAAGTAATATATCAAAGCATTTGGAATATGAGCGATTATGCTTTTGCAATTGATATGGGTATAATCTACAATACACCGTTCAAAGGAATTACTTTGGGTATGGCTATTACAAACTTTGGTTCTAAAATGAATCTTATGGGAACAAGCGGAGTTGTTCTGCATGATCCGAATTTAGGCTCTACAGGTAATAATGGAAGAATTCCTGCAGAACTTCAAACTGATAGTTGGGATCTTCCGCTTGGCTTTAAAGTCGGCATATCTTATAACGCAATTGATAATGAAGATCACAAATTAATCTTGGCTGTTGATGCTTCCCATCCTAATAATGATTACGAAAGTTTGAATATCGGCGGCGAATATGTCTTCAACGGTATTTTTTCAATACGCGGTGGATATAAATCGTTGTTGCTTACGGATAGTGAAGAATCATTTACAATCGGTGCAGGATTTAGGCAAAATCTTTTCGGCAACATAAACATCAATTTTAATTACTCATATTCGGATTTCGGTAGATTGAGTGAAGTACAAAAATTCTCGATTGGTGTTAATTTCTAATAAAGCGATGATAATAATACGATTTTGTTTAATACTAATATTAGGCGGTTTGTTTTTTTCCAACACTTTAACTTTTGCTAAGCAATTTAAAGGAGCTGAACTTCGTACAAGAGATACTTTTACATACGGTAGGTTTGAAGTCAGTTTTATTCCCGCTAAACGGGAAGGTGTAGTCTCTTCTTTCTTTACTTACCATGAAATAACAAGTGTAAACAATTGGAACGAGATCGACTTTGAATTCGTTGGACGATATGATAATCAAATTCAAGTTAATGTGATTTCTCCCGGTCAAAGAAATCACGAAGCAAGCATCCCTTTGGATTTTAATCCCTACGCTGATTTTCATACTTATGCATTTGAATGGACACCTCAATACATTGCATGGTTTGTTGACGGTGAAGAGATATATCGTCAAACCGAAGTTCATATTTCCGAAATTTCCCGCGCTCAGAAAATAATGATGAATATTTGGCCGCCGAATTATATTGATTGGGTCGGTAAAATTGATGCTGCGCACCTTCCGGCAAGAGCTTATTATGATTGGGTTAGTTATGCTTCATATACTCCCGGTTCCGGTAATGTCGGGTCAGGAAATAATTTTACTCATCAGTGGCGCGATGATTTTGATACTTATGATTCAAATCGATGGACACGCGGAACTCATACATGGACAGGCAATGAATCCGATTTTGTCTGGGAGAATGTTCAGTATCAAAATGGATTGATGATTCTTTGCCTAACAAAAGAAGGTGAAACCGGTTTAGTTGATAATCAACCGCCGATTGTCTTGTGGGCTAAAGAAAATTCTTTTAATCAGGTTATTGTCAGATTCAGTGAAGAGGTTGATAAAACAACTTCAGAAACATTGTCAAACTATATTATCCCCGGTGTAACAATAACAGGTGCAAATCTTTCCGAGGATAAAACTTATGTTACGCTAAGTACTCAAAATTATAATCCCAATAATACATATAACGTAATTGTACAAAATATCAAAGATGATAGACCTGAAGGAAACACGATATCTGCAACCGCAAAAACAATTAAGAAAATCAGTAACCTTCAATTCCCGGTAAAGATTAATGTAGGCGGACCGGGTTTATTAGACTTTCTTCCCGATCAAGAATGGAAGCCTAATTTGGATTATGGTTATTTGGATGGTTCACCGACTCTTTATCCTCCGAATCATCCTGTATCAAATACGGATATTCCCGATATATTTCGCTCGGAAAGATTTCGGATTGTTACTTATAGGATTGATGCCCCTAGAGGAATTTATAATATAAAACTTCAATTTGCAGAAAGTTATTTCACATCGGTCAATCAAAGAGTTTTCGATGTAACAATTGAAAATCAAAAAATTGCGGAAGATCTTGATCTGTATAGTTTAGTCGGTTCAAATGCTGCATATGAAATTGAAACGGAAATTTTTATAGATGATGATAGAATAGATATCTACTTCACAAACGAAATTAATTATGCATTGCTTAACGGTATTGAAATTGAACAGTTGACGACAAATGTACTGCCGGAGAAAAAGTTAGAAAACAACTTTCGTCTAAATCAAAACTATCCGAACCCGTTTAATCCGGAAACAAGTATTGAATTTCACCTGCCCAAATCCTCCCATGTCGTCTTAACGATTTATGATACTTTAGGTAAAAAAGTGGAAACAATTGTTAATGAAGTCAAAGAAGCAGGTACTCATTCCGTACTTTTTAATCCTCAAGGATATTCAAGTGCAGTCTATCTGTACGAGCTTCAAGCAGGAAATAATAAAGAAACTAAGAAAATGGTATATCTTAAATAAAATATGGATAGCTAATGAATCTCTCTAAAAATCGATTCGTAGATTCTTACAGTTTCATCTCCTCATTCAGGTTATTTTCATTTGCTCTTATTCAGGCTTTATTATTGGCATTAGCTTATAACTCCCTCAATGCTTACAATTTATCACCTCAGGATGAAGAGAACGTGAAAACAAAAGTTGAAAATCTAATAAGTCAGCTTACCTTGGATGAAAAAATATCCATGGTGCACGCAAATTCAAAATTCACTATTGCCGGTGTTGAACGGCTGGGAATACCGGAATGGAAAATGTCCGACGGACCTCACGGCGTAAGAGAAGAGATAAGTCGTGATAGTTGGGACCCGGCAGGATGGGATAATGATTATTCCACATATCTTCCTGTTGGAACTGCGCTTGCTTCTACCTGGAATCCCGAGTTAGCTTATCAATTTGGGGTCGTGCTTGGGCGGGAAGCAAGAGCCAGAGAGAAGGATGTTATTCTCGGTCCCGGAATTAATGTTATGCGAACACCACTTTGCGGAAGAAACTTTGAGTATATGGGTGAAGACCCATACTTAATAAGTCAAATGGTAGCTCCTTATATCATAGGAGTTCAAGAGCAGGATGTTGTTGCATGCGTAAAGCATTATGCTCTTAACAATCAAGAATACGAGAGATTTAGAGTAAATGTTGAGGCAGATGAGAGAGCATTGCGTGAGATTTATCTACCGGGATTTAAAGCAGCAGTGCAGGAAGGCGGGGTTCTTTCAGTTATGACTGCCTATAATAAATTCCGCGGCAAGTGGTGCAGTGAAAATAAATATTTATTGACGGATATACTTAAAGATGAGTGGGGATTTAAAGGTGTTACAATATCGGATTGGGATGGTACTCACTCAACCGTTGATGCTGCACTTGCAGGCTTAGATATCGAAATGGGAACAAAACGGGATAATTATGATGATTACTACTTTGCCGATGCTTTAAAGGAAGCAGTTGAAAACGGTCAAGTACCGGTTGAAGTAATTGATGATAAGGTAAGAAGAATATTGACTGCAATGATCAAATCAAATGTGTTAAGTGATGATCGATACGATGGTGAATTTATTTCTGAACGTAACTTTGAAACTGCACGTAAGGTTGCAGAAGAAGCTGTTGTGCTCCTTAAAAATGATGATGTGTTGCCGCTTGACAAAACTTCGCTTAAATCAATAGCGGTAATTGGTGAAAATGCTGCGCTCGAACAAGCATCCGGCGGAGGAAGTTCTGCAATAAAAGCTAAATATGAAATTACACCATTAGAAGGTTTGAAGAATTTGCTCGGTGATGAAGTTGAGATTAATTACGCTCAAGGATATAAATCAACAACCACGTTTGATTGGGAAGGTGGTGTTGTAGATACAAGTAAATCAGAAGTTGATTTTAGAGCGAACATGAGAAATGAGGCAGTCGAAATTGCAAAAGATGCAGACTATGTTTTGATGTTTGTCGGTTTGAACCATCACTTTGATTTAGAAAGCGTAGACAGACCCGATATGAAATTGCCTTATGAACAAGATAAACTGATTAATGAAATTCTCAAAGTAAATAAAAATGTTGTTGTAGTTTTAGTAAGCGGTTCGCCTGTCGATATGACGATGTGGGTTGACGATGCCCCGGCAATTGTGCAAGGATGGTATGCCGGTTCGGAAGCAGGCAATGTTTTTGCGGATGTGTTATTCGGTAATGTGAATCCTTCAGGAAAACTTCCGTTTACTTTTCCTAAGAAACTTGAGGACTCACCGGCTCATAAATTAGGTGATTATCCCGGGGAAGATCTTACGGTAAATTATAACGAAGGAATCTTCGTTGGTTACAGGTATTTCGATACTTATAATGTTGAACCGCAGTTTGCATTCGGACACGGTTTGTCCTATACAACGTTTGACTTTTCAAATATCTCACTGAATAAAGAGACTTTAACAAAGGATGATAATCTCGAAGTAAAACTCATCTTAAAGAACACCGGCAATAGAAGAGGTGGAGAAGTTGTTCAATTATATATCGAAGATGTTGAAGCTTCCGTTGATCGTCCTAAAAAAGAATTAAAAGCATATCAAAAGATATTCCTCGAACCGGGTGAAGAGAAAGAAGTAACATTCATGGTTAATGAGGAAATGCTTTCATTCTACGATACTGAAAAATCTGATTTCACGGCTGAACCAGGAAACTTTATAATTCACATAGGTAGTGCGTCCGACGATATTAAACTCTCGGCAGATTTTAATTACGTTATTACTCAATAACAATTTTCTACTAAGGTACCATTATGGAAAAAGTATTGTCGATTAAAGAAAAAGTCGGTTACGGGCTGGGGGATTTTGCAGCCAATATAGTATTCCAGACTGTCATGATTTTTTTGATGTTCTATTACACGGATATTTACGGGATCCCCGCCGCTGCGGTTGGAACGCTATTTTTAATTGCCCGAATTTGGGATGCTGTCAACGATCCTATTATGGGAGCCATCGCAGACAGAACGAAATCAAAACACGGGCGATTCAGACCATGGATTAAATGGACTGCTATTCCCTTTGGTGTTTTAGCAGTGTTAATGTTTACTACACCTGACTTCAGTGTAAGCGGCAAAATAATATATGCTTATGTCACATATATTCTTATGATGATGGTATACACCGCTAATAACATTCCTTATGGTGCTCTATCCGGTGTAATGACTGCTGATTCGGTTGAACGAACGAGTTTAAACTCATACCGGTTTGTATTCGGTCAAAGTGCGGCCATAATGGTTCAAGCAGCAACACTGCCTCTCATAGCATTCTTCGGCGCTGGTGATAAGGCTCTCGGCTATCAGTTGACGATGGCTTTATTTGCTGCGATTGCAGTTGGAATGTTTTATGTTACATTCTATACTACTAAAGAGAGAATTGAACCGCGTAAAACACAATCCACTCCTCTAAAAGAAGATCTAAAAGATTTACTTCAAAACAGACCTTGGATGATTCTATTCTTAATGGGATTAGTTACTTTCATCTTTTTATCACTTAGAATTGCAGTCGGTCTTTATTACTTTAAATACTATGTAGGTGATGAAAATCTATTTTCAATGTTTGCTGTTTTGGGAACCATAGGACTTATAATCGGTATCCCTTTATCAAAACCGTTGACGAAAAAATTCGGTAAACGAAATACTTACATTGCCAGTAATGTGTTGTCCGGTTTAGCGGTGATTACATTATTCTTACCGTCACCAAATCAGTACATAATTGCCTATATAATTTCAGCATTAGTTGGTTTCTTCAACGGTCCCGGCGTTCCAATACTTTGGGCAATGTATGCAGACACAGCCGACTATTCGGAATGGAGATTCAAGAGAAGAGCAACAGGCATTGTTTTTTCGGCTGCTACCTTCGGTCAAAAATTCGGTTGGGGAATCGGTGGTGCTATTACCGGATGGTTACTTACACTATTTCATTATGTGCCAAATTCTACTCAAACACCCGAAGCTATTTTCGGTATAAAACTTATGTTGAGTATTATTCCAGGAATTTTGATGGTACTTTCCGCCGGACTTTTATTTTTCTATAAGCTTTCGGAATCATTTATGGAAGAAATACAGATCGAACTTGCTGACAGGAGAAAAGAATATGATACGTAATCTGTTAGGTGTATTATTTTTAATTTCGCTTTTAATTCTTTTACCAAGTTGTGCTATTGATGAAAGCAAGCCCGAAGCGAATAAAGATAGTATCGATCTACTGAGCGATGAATGGCCCGGCTGGGCAATTGCATATTCAGGTTATAGAGATGGGCAGGATCCGAGAATTCCCGTATTCCCTTCACAGGAAGAAGTTTTAGAAGATTTGAAAATTCTTGAGAAGAATTGGGAAATAATTAGAACTTACGGAGCCGACCAGCACGCCATGGATGTTTTAGAGATTATAAGAAAAGAAAACATTGACCTGAAAGTTTTATTAGGTATATGGCTTGATGGCGAGCCGGAATATACGGAAGATAATCAGAAACAAGTTCAGCTTGGTATAGAATTAGCAAATAAATACGATGATATTGTTATCGGTGTTAATGTCGGAAATGAGTCACAAGTTCATTGGTCGGATCATAAAGTACCGCAGGAAAAAATTATTGAATACATAAATGAAGTTAAATCGAAAGTAGATGTTCCGGTTACTACTGCCGATACCTGGGACTACTGGGCGAATCTGGAAGAGAGTCAAAAAGTTATAGATGCTGTTGATTTCATAGCGGCACACATTTACCCGATTTGGGGACGAGTTGATATTGATCGTGCTATGGAAGTAACTAAATCTACTTACGATAGTCTTAGAACCGTTATCCCCAACAAAAAAATAATCATTACCGAAGCCGGTTGGGCAAGTTACACCGAAGGTGATAAGCATGTGCCGAAAGCCGGGGACGAGGTAAAGCAAAAACAATATTTCTATGATCTGATGGAATGGTCGGAAGAAAACAAAGTAATTGTCTTTACTTTTTCTGCATTCGATGAACCTTGGAAGGGTACAGGTACTGAAGGGCACTGGGGTTTATTTTCCGAAGCAAGAAAGGCAAAATTAGTGATGGAAACATTGTATCCTGAACTGAAATCGGATACCCCTACGTCGCCAAGCTATAAATAAGTTCATTACCCTTTTTACTAAAATAAATCCATCACGTAACTACTAATTTTAGGAACTAATATGTTAAGAAAAATTTTGGTAGCCGGATTAATCATGGTATTAAATATGAACGCTCAAGAATTTTCAACTGAAGAACTCGACAAAAAAGTTTCGAACATTTTATCACAACTCACTCTCGAAGAAAAAGCATCTCTCTGTTCCGGTCGTGATGATTGGAGCACTCAACCAATTGAAAGATTGGATGTACCATGGCTTTGGCTCGCAGACGGACCGCACGGAATCCGAAGAGCGCCTGAAACAAATAAGCCCGGTTACGGGGACCAACTTCCAGCAACTTCTTTCCCGACTGCCTCGGCATTAGCGGCAACCTGGGATATTGATTTAATACACAAGGTTGGTGCAACGATCGGCGAAGAGTGTCAAGCTCTTAATGTGAATGTGCTTTTAGGTCCGGGAGTAAATATAAAACGATCGGTTTTGGGTGGAAGGAACTTTGAGTACTTTTCCGAAGACCCGATTTTAGCAGGTGAATTAGCTGCCGCTTTCATAAACGGAGTTCAAAGTCAAGGTGTCGGTACCTCTCTTAAACATTATGTTGCTAATAATGTTGAAACGAGAAGAATGCATATCAACTCGGACGTTGATACTCGAACACTACATGAAATATATCTAAGACCGTTTGAAATAGCTGTAAAGAAAGCTCAACCTTGGACTGTTATGGCATGTTACAATAGAGTGCAAGGAACTTACGGCACACAATCAAAATATTTGTTAAATGAAATTCTTAAAAAAGAATGGGGTTTTGAAGGTATCGTTATATCCGATTGGTTTGCTGTTGTTGATAGAGTTGAAGGTATTAAATCCGGTATGAATATAGAAATGCCGGGTGTAGCAAAGTATAATGATAAGCTGATAGTTGAAGCGGTTAAAAAAGGTGACCTAGATGAAAAAGTTCTCGACGAAATTGTAAGAGAAATTTTAACCGTTGTCTTAAAAGGAAAAGCACTAGAGAAAGTGGGAATTGAACTTAACATTGACAAAGATCATGAGTTCGCGAGAAAAGTTGCTGCGGAATCAATAACACTATTGAAGAACGATAATAACATACTTCCGGTTACCGAGAAAAAATATAAAAAGATTGCCGTGATAGGAGAGTTTGCAGCCAACCCCCGTTTCCAGGGTAACGGCAGTTCCGAGGTCAAACCGACAAAACTCGATAATATCCTTGATGTTTTAAAAGGAGAATACGGTGATAATTTTGAAATTGAATATGCGCAGGGTTATTATTTAAAGGATGACAATGATTTTTCGTTGATCAATGAAGCAAAATCCCTTGCTGAAAAATCTGATATTGCATTGATATTTGCCGGACTTCCGCTTCATTATGAATCGGAAGGAATTGACCGAAAGCATATCGATATGCCTGCCTCACACAATAATCTTATCAGTGAAGTTGCTAAAGCTCAACAGAACACTGCGGTAGTGTTAACCAACGGCAGCGCCGTTGCCATGCCATGGGTAAATGAAGTTAACGGAATTGTTGAATCTTGGCTGGGTGGACAAGCAGGTGCCGGTGGTACGATTGATGCTCTTTTCGGGAAAGTTAATCCTTCCGGTAAATTATCCGAAACATTCCCTGTAAGATTAGAGGATACTCCTGCTTACTTTAATTTCCCCGGTGAAGAGGGTGATGTATTATACGGTGAACGAATGCTCGTCGGTTACCGTTATTATGACTATAAAAACATCGAACCGCTTTTCCCATTTGGGTACGGTTTGTCTTATACCACATTTGATTACAATGATATTTCAGTCTCTTCATCGTCGGTTACCGACAAAGATATACTAACTGTCTCCGTTAAGATTAAGAACACTGGAGATTTAAAAGGAAAAGAAGTTGTACAACTTTATGTAAGTGACCCGGTAAGCAGACTCATCAGACCGGAAAAAGAGTTGAAGAAATTTCAAAAAATAGAATTAGAGCCCGGTGAAGAAAAAACCGTAAGCTTTGAATTGGATTCCAGAGATTTTTCCTATTATGATTCAATTAGAGAAATGTGGATTGCCGAAAGCGGAGAGTTTAAGATTTTAGTCGGCTCATCCTCACGAGATATCAAACTTGAAGAGACTGTTGAATTAAAGTCCACGCAAAAGGTTCCTTTGGCGTATGATGAATTTACATTTTTCAGAGAATATTGGAATCATCCCGAAGCGCGTGAACTATTAAAAGAATTGGTCCCTAATTGGATCAAGGCATTTACACCTGAAGGGAAGTCAATGGATGAAGCAGAGTTCAACGATTTTCTAATTGATCATCCAATGATAAAATTTCCCTATATATCCGGAGGAGAAGTAAACGCCGAACAAATTAAAGAGTTTGTTGATAAGTGCCGCAAGTTTACATTTACCCCTTAATTATACTTTAATTTATTGAGATGTGGTGAAATATGAAGACAAAGTTAACGAACAAGAATAATATTTTTCTATTCACAGCATTTATGTTTTTCATTTCATTCGGATGTACGAATAATACAGAAGAAGGGAATACTGATTCATCTCTCAAGCAGAGTTCAAATGAGCTTTTAGAAGGTGTTGTTCAGGCAGTAGCGTATTCAGGATTTAGAGAAGGACAGCATCCCGATCGTGGTGACGGAGCGGTTAATCCATCTTATGAAGAAATACTCGAAGACTTGAGAATCCTTGCACGAGATAATAATTTTCCGCTCATTCGATTATATGACTCGGGAGAAAACTCGCAAATGGTTCTTCGTGTGATCGAAGAAAATGAAATCAATTTAAAAGTTATGCTGGGAATTTGGTTAAGTGCTGAAATAAGCAATCACGAAGGTTGTCCGTGGTTAAACGAACCGATTCCGGACGAAGAGCTACAAGAAAATAAAAAGAAGAATATAGCCGAAATAGAACAAGGCATCGAACTTGCGAATAAATATCATGAAATAATTGTTGCGGTTAACGTAGGCAACGAAGCGCTTGTCGATTGGAATGATCACATGGTTGAAGTAGATACTATGATCAATTATGTAAAAATGGTAAAAGAAAAAGTTGAGCAACCGGTTACAGTGGCAGATAATTTTTACTGGTGGGCGACTGAAGGTAAAGAACTTGCCGAAGCTGTTGATTTTCTTGCTGTTCATATCTATCCGATTTGGGAAGGGCAGGATATCGACACTGCATTGGCATACTCTATTTCGAACATACAAGTTGTAAAAGATTCTCTTCCGGGTCACAGTATTGTAATCAGTGAAGCAGGATGGGCAACTACCGCTTCAGAGTTCGGCGAAAGAGCAAGAGAAGAAAAACAACTTCGTTATTTCAATGAAATAATGAATTGGGGTAAAGAAAATAATTACACGATATTTTTCTTCGAAGCATTCGATGAACCGTGGAAAGGTGATCCCGATAATCCGATTGGAGCCGAAAAGCATTGGGGTTTATTCTTTGAAAACCGTACTCCGAAACTTGTTATGCATGAATTGTATCCTGATTTAGTTAAGTAAATATTTAAATTGATTCTCAAAAGGTGAATTGCAGTAATGTCAGATAAATCAATATATGTAGGGGAATGTAAAATTCTTAATAATACGGGGAATGTTTCCGGCCGATATGTTGAGCTAGAAAACGAGTCCTACTATAAAATTTCCAACTATGACCAAATGGACCCGTTTTTTATGAGTATTGTCAGCGGATCTGATTTTTGGATGTTTGTTTCAAGTACCGGCGGAATAACAGCCGGAAGGAAAAATCCCGACAATGCTCTTTTCCCATACTACACCGATGACATAATTCATGACTCCGCCGAAAAGACCGGCAGCAAAACCTTGCTTAGAATACAGTTGAGAGAGAAGACTCTTTTCTGGGAACCGTTTTCAAATTACTACCGCAATATTTATAACATTAGTAGAAATCTTTACAAAAACATTCCCGGTAATAAAATACTCTTTGAAGAAATTAATCATGACTTAAAATTAACTTTTCAATACAGTTGGCTTACCAGTGAAAAATACGGAATTGTAAAACGATCAAAATTAATCAACAGTAATAAATCTGAAATAAAGATTGAATATTTGGACGGCATTCAGAATATTCTTCCTTACGGAATTGATCAGCAGTTTCAAAATGCATTCAGTACACTTGCAGACGGTTATAAGAAAAATGAGTTAATAAAAGAAGTTGGAATTGGAGTATTTTCATTAAGTTCAATTCCTTCAGACAAAGCAGAACCGAGCGAATCATTAAAAGCAACAACAGTTTGGTCAACAGGAGTTCAACCCCAAAAATATCTTCTCTCTTCAACAAGACTAAATGATTTTCGAAATGGTAAAAATATAGAAAGTGAATATGATATAAAGGGAAGAAGAGGAGCTTACTTTATTAATGGCGACTTTTCACTTAAGCCGGATAAGAGTAAAGAGTGGTTTATAATTTCCGAGATAAATCAAGATTCCTCCGATTTAGCAGAGTTAATCAATCTTCTAAAAACTAATGCTGAATTAACCGAAAAAGTGAACTCCGATATTTCTGCAGGTACGGAGGAGTTAAAAAAGATCGTTGCTAAAGCAGACGGAATACAGTTAACACAAGATAAATTAGGAACATCGAGGCATTTTGCTAATACACTTTTTAATGTAATGAGAGGCGGAATTTTCCTCGATTCATATACAATCGACAATAAAGATTTTCTTCAGTTTGTGCAATCTTCCAACAGCCGGGTTTATAAGAAACATGAAAAATTCTTAATCGAACTAAACAATAAAATTGAATACTCTGATTTAGTTCAGCAGGTAAGTGAGTTAAACGATAATGAATTGACTAAGCTTGTTTACGAATATTTGCCGATAAGTTTCAGTCGAAGACATGGTGATCCGAGCAGACCGTGGAATCGTTTTTCAATTGATATAAAAGATGATAAAAATAAAAAGCTGCTTAATTACCAGGGCAACTGGCGAGATATTTTCCAAAATTGGGAAGCGCTTGCCGAATCATTCCCAAATTATATTGAATCGATGATAACTAAATTCTTAAACGGGTCAACGGCAGACGGTTATAATCCTTACAGAGTTACAAGAGACGGATTCGACTGGGAAGTACCGGAGCCGGATCAGCCGTGGGCAAACATCGGTTATTGGGGCGATCATCAGATAATTTATCTTCTCAAATTATTGGAACTTTCTTATAACCATAATTCAGATAAACTGAAAGAGCTTATAAACAAAGATATTTTTACTTATGTCAATGTTCCATACAGAATAAAGAAATATGAAGATTTACTTCGTGATCCTCACAACACGGTGGACTTTGATTATAACCTCAACAAAAAAATAAAAGCTGAAGAAAAAGAAATCGGATCAGATGCACGTTTCATCGAACGAAAAGACGGTAGTCTTTATCAAGTTAATTTGCTTGAGAAATTACTTTCACCACTTCTTGCAAAGTTAAGCAACTTCATACCTGGCGGCGGTATCTGGATGAACACTCAGCGACCCGAATGGAACGATGCAAATAACGCTCTTGTGGGTTACGGCATTTCTATGGTAACGCTATATTATTTGAGAAAGTATGTGAGTTTTCTCATTGACTTCATCTCGGAACTAAAGGAAAGTGAATCAAAAATTTCAGAAGAAGTGAAAATATTTTTTAATGAACTTAGTGAACATTTATCCGCGAATGTAAATAATCTGGAATCCGGTATAACGGACGAGACAAGAAAATCAATACTTGACGGACTAGGCATTGCCGGTTCGAACTTTAGAATAAAAATTTATGAGAAGGGATTCTCCGAAAAAAAAGAGAAACTTGAGATAAAATCTGTTATCGATTTCTTAAATACAACCCAAAAATATCTCGATAAGACAATTGAAGATAATAAACGTAAAGATGATCTATACCATTCATATAACTTAATGTCTCTGCAAGAAAACAAGTTGAGTATAATTAATCTTTATGAAATGTTGGAAGGTCAAGTGGCGGTGTTAAGTTCGGGTTACCTGCAAACTCCGGATACGATAAAACTTCTTGACTCATTAAGAAAAAGTGAGTTATATCGTGAAGATCAAAATAGTTACATACTTTATCCCAATAGAGAACTGCCGCAATTTGTTGAAAAGAATATAATCCCCGCCAAAGAATTTAATTCATCGGAAATGTTAAAGAAATTTATCAACGATGGTAACGGAGATATTGTTCAAAAGGATAAACAAGGGAATTACCACTTTAACGGTGAGATTCGAAATGCGGTTGTTTTAAGAACCAGATTAAAAAAGATACAACAAGAAAACAAAAATGAAATTACCGATGAAGATATTAGTAAAGCTTTGCAAATTTATGAGTCTGTTTTTCAACACAAATACTTTACCGGCAGATCAGGTACGTTCTTTAAGTACGAGGGATTAGGGTCAATTTATTGGCACATGGTTTCAAAGTTGCTGCTTGCAGTGCAGGAGACTTATTATCAAGCAATTGAAAACGGTGCAAACAATGACGAATTAAAGAAATTGAAAAAATATTATTATGAAATTAAAGAAGGAATTGGTGTCCATAAATCTCCGGATAAATATGGTGCATTCCCAACTGACCCATATTCACATACGCCGAGTTTCGCAGGTGTTCAACAGCCCGGAATGACAGGGCAGGTGAAGGAAGATTTCATTTCAAGAATAAGAGAACTGGGTGTTCAAGTTAAGAACGGTCAAATAATTTTCTATACAAACTTGCTTAACAGCGATGAATTTTTAACAGCAGAAGAATCATTTGAGTATTTCGATGTGAGCGGGAAGAAAATTAATATTCAACTGCCGAAAAACTCATTAGCATTTACATATTGCCAAGTACCAGTTATCTATCTAAAATCTGATGAAAGTAAAGTATGTGTTTATAAAGAAGGTAAAGCGGTGGAAATGAATTCACTCGAATTAAACTTGGAAGATAGTCAATCACTGTTTCAAAGGGACGGTGCTGTTGATAAAATTGAAATTTACGTAAAGCAAAATAAACAGTAGATTATTTATCAAAACAATTTAACCAATAGGTATAATATGAACTTCTCAACTACAGACTATGTCATATTTGCTGTTTACATAATCGGAATCGTTTCGCTCGGATTGTATGTCTCGCGCGAAAAGAAAGGGCACGAGAAAGATTCAAAAGATTATTTCTTAGCCGGCAACAAACTGACTTGGTGGGCAATCGGTGCTTCACTTATTGCAGCAAATATATCCGCCGAGCAGATCATCGGTATGTCAGGTTCCGGGTTCGCAGTAGGACTTGCAATTGCATCATACGAGTGGATGGCTGCAATTACACTTATTATTGTCGGTAAATATTTTCTTCCAATCTTTATCGAAAAGAAAATTTACACAATACCGGAGTATATCGAGAAACGGTACAATAAAAATCTTAAAACAATTCTTGCGATCTTTTGGATATTCTTATTCATCTTCGTCAATCTCACTACTGTTATCTTCCTTGGGGCAAAAGCACTTGATACAATTATGGGTGTTGGTGACGGATCAATGATAATTCCATTCATTATTGTACTCGCATCAATTGCTGCAGCATATTCTTTATATGGTGGTTTGTCGGCTGTTGCTTGGACTGATATTATTCAAGTGGTGCTGCTGGTTTTCGGTGGTATAATTGCTACAATAATCGCTCTCGATTATGTTACGCCGGATGGAGGAGTGTTTGCCGGGTTGGCTCATATTTACAATACGGCAGATGATAAATTTCATATGATCCTGGAGAAAGGACATCCCGAGTTTGATAATTTGCCGGGTATCGCGGTGCTGATCGGCGGCATGTGGATAGCAAATTTATATTACTGGGGATTCAATCAATACATTATTCAAAGAACACTTGCGGCTAAATCTTTACGTGAAGCACAAAAGGGAATTGTCTTTGCGGCGTTTCTAAAATTAATAATCCCTCTATTTGTTGTTATCCCGGGAATTATTGCTTATGTACTTTTTGCGCAACCGGAAGGAACAGCTATCATAGAAGGTGTAAAAGAATCCTTCATGAAATCTGGCGGCGGAATTAATTATGATAAAGCTTATCCTTGGTTAATCAGTCACTTCATACCGACAGGCTTAAAAGGTGTTGTTGTTGCAGCATTAACCGCTGCTATTGTTTCTTCACTTGCTTCAATGCTTAATTCAACATCTACAATATTTACGATGGATATTTACAAACCGTATATCGGCAAAAATAAATCTGAGAAAAGACTTGTTAAAGTTGGTAGGATAAGTGCTGCTGTTGCTTTAATTATTGCATGTCTTGTTGCTCCATTATTAAAAAGCGTTCCTCAAGCTTTTCAATATATTCAAGAATATACAGGTTTGGTTAGTCCCGGAATTTTAGCTGTTGCAATGCTCGGTTTGTTCTGGAAAAAAACAACAACCCGGGGTGCAATATGGGGTGCTGTTCTTTCCATACCTGTTGCTCTATTCTTAAAGTTAGATTTTATACAGCTTCCGTTTTTGGATCAGATGTTATATACATTTTTAATAAGTATTGTAATTATTGCTATGGTAAGTTTAACAACATCTGAAGTAGACGACGATTCACAAGGTATTACTCTTACATCAAAAATGTTCAGAACTGATAGTTCATTTAATATCGGTGCTTACATTGTCCTAATTATTTTAGCAGTTCTTTATACAATATTTTGGTAGGTGAAAAATGAAAAAAGTTAATACACTATTTACCATATTTTTCTTTTTACTGATAAGCGTTTACGGGTGCTCTAATGACGAAAACTCTCCAACTGAAAATAATCAAAACGGTGATGTTTATCCCGGCTATCAATTAGTTTGGAGTGATGAATTCGAAGGAACAGAAATCGACTTGAACAAATGGGAACACGAAGTAAATGCAAGGGGCGGCGGTAACAACGAATTGCAGTATTACACGGCACGACCGGAAAATTCTTTTGTACAAGACGGTATGCTTCACATCAAAGCACTGCAGGAAGAATATACGAGTGATGGAATTATAAGATATTATACTTCCGCAAGAATGCGTACACCGAATAAAGGTGATTGGAAATATTGCAGAGTAGATGTTAGAGCGAAAATACCTTTTGGGCAAGGTATATGGCCTGCTATATGGATGCTTCCTACCGATTGGGAATACGGGGGCTGGCCTAACAGCGGTGAAATTGATATTATGGAACATATTAATTTGCAAACCGTAATTCACGGGACAGTTCACACTGAAGCTTATAATCATAAAAGGGGAACACAAAAAGGGGGACAGATTGAAGTGCCCGATGCGAATGAAAATTTTCACATTTATTCAATTATTTGGACAGAAGATAAAATTGATTTTTTAGTCGACGATCAACAATACTATACTTTTGCAAATGACGGAAAAGGTGATTCCGCAACTTGGCCTTTCGATAAAAGGTTTCATTTGATTTTGAATGTTGCAGTAGGTGGAGATTGGCCCGGAAATCCTACTACCGAGACAAAATTCCCGAAAGAAATGATTATCGATTATGTAAGAGTTTACCAGGAAAAAGAATAAAAAGGTTATTAATGTTTTCTAAAAAATTTGCTGCGGGATTAAGGATTATATTCTTAATCTCTTTTTTATTATTTCAAAATTTATCGGCTCAAATCTATCTTGATTCCACTGCATCAATTGACCAACGAGTTAGTGATCTCCTTAGCAGGATGACTCTCGAAGAGAAAGTAGGTCAAATGACCCAAATTGATCTCAAGAATGTTAGGAACGATCCTGAAATTATTACTGAATATTTTTTAGGTTCGATCTTAAGTGGTGGTGGTTCTAATCCCGGTTCGAATACACCTGAAGGGTGGGCGGATATGTATGACCAGCTTCAGCAAGCTGCTCTCAACACTCGTTTGAAAATCCCTATAATTTACGGCATCGATGCCGTACACGGACATAATAACTTAAAGAACGCTGTTATATTTCCTCATAACATCGGTTTGGGTGCCGCACGTGATGCAGAACTTGTTGAACGAATAGGAAGAGCAACTGCAGTTGAAGTTGCAGCTACCGGATTAGATTGGACCTTTGCCCCATGTATCGCCGTACCTAGAGACGAACGCTGGGGAAGAACCTATGAGGGGTTTGCCGAAACTCCGGAAATTACCTCATTACTGGGCACAGCTTATACAAAGGGATTTCAAGGCGATACATTAGCCGACAGCAAATCAATACTCGCATGTGCAAAGCATTTTATCGGTGACGGCGGGACAACAAATGGAGACGATCAAGGTAATACTGAGATTGACGAAGCGACTTTAAGGGAAATTCATCTGCCTGCTTACATCGATGCTATTGAAAATAAAGTCGGTTCGATAATGGCAACCTACAATAGTTGGAACGGCGAAAAAGTTCACGGAAGTCATTATTTATTAACAGAAGTGTTGAAAGAAGAGCTGGGATTCGAAGGATTTATCGTTTCCGATTGGGCAGCGATTGATCAGTTGCCAGGTAATTATAGAAGCGATGTTAAAGAATCTATAAATGCCGGTATGGATATGGTTATGGTCCCCGATGACTATGAAGAATTTACAGAATACTTGATTGATCTTGTAAATAACGGAGAAGTTTCTATTGAAAGAATTAATGATGCAGTAGCAAGAATACTCAGAATAAAATTTATGATGGGATTATTTGAGCATCCTTACAGTAACAGATCATTAATTGATTACGTAGGAATTTCAGAGCATAGAGAAATCGGAAGAGAAGCAGTCAGAAAATCGATGGTGCTGCTTCAAAAAAATGATGGAGCTCTGCCCCTTTCAAAAAGTGATGAGAAAATACTTGTTGCAGGTGTAGGTGGAAATGATATTGGAATGCAGTGCGGCGGCTGGACAATTTCCTGGCAAGGTGATATGGGTGATATTACCGAAGGGACAACAATTTTGAAAGCAATTGAAAACACAATCAGCTCACAGAATATTGTTTATTCAGATGACGGTGAGACGGAAGTAGAGTTTGATAAAGCAGTTGTTGTGATCGGAGAGGAGCCGTACGCTGAGGGAGAAGGCGATAGGGAAGACCTGACTATTTCGAATGATGATATTGCTTTAGTAAGAAGAGTTTATGAAAAAGGTAAGCCGACTATTGTAATTTTACTTTCGGGAAGACCGATGATAATTAATCCGATTCTTCATTATAGCGACGCTGTTTTTGCCGCATGGCTTCCGGGTACTGAGGGACAAGGAATAGCAGATGTTTTGTTCGGTGACTATCAACCGTCGGGTAAACTTAGTCATTCGTGGCCAAAGTATATGGATCAAATACCTATAAACGTAGGTGATCCAAATTATGATCCGCTTTATGAATATGATTATGGTTTGACTTCAGTTAACGATTCCGAATTAGGTTCCGACCCGCAATTTTATTCATCGATTATCAGCGAAGCTGAGAGAACCATTGAGATTGCATTCAACAAATCAATTGATCCTTCGTCATTAACAGAGTCAACATTTAGTTTAAAAGTGGACGGAATTCCAAATGAACTTATCGTTACTCCACAACTATCAGACAAAAGTAATAATAAAATTTATTTTGAACTGTCGGTAGATATTCAACAGCAGCAAAAATTAACTATTTCATACATATCCGGTTCTATTAAATCTGAAGACGGCGGAACGCTTCAACCTTTTGAAAATAAATTCGTATACAATACTTTCGATGAAGTTTTGCAACCGTTTTTGCTGCCGGGCAAAATTGAAGCAGAAGATTATCATTATATGTTCGGTATTCAAACCGAAGGGACTACGGATGTAGGCGGTGGTTTAAATGTCGGCTGGATAGATAGCGGCGATTGGCTTCAATATTACGTTTCGTTTATCGAATCGGGCGCATATAAGGTAAATTATAGAGTTGCGGCATTAAGTCAAAACGGAATATTGTCTCTTCGCAAAGAAGGAAGTATTATTAACTCAACTTTATTGCCTGTTACAAATGGCTGGCAGAACTGGGTGACTGTATCGGCTGAAGTTGAAATGGAAAAAGGAGAATATTTTATTGATCTCCTTGCAGCACAAGGGGGATTCAACATCAACTGGTTTTCGTTTGATTTAATCACGAATGTCGACCAAGAGGATGTTAAGTATGATTTTTCACTCGGTCAAAACTATCCTAATCCGTTTAATCCATCAACTTCTTTTAATTATTCAATTCCCCAAAACAGCTTTGTTAAATTAAAACTTTATGATGCACTAGGATGTGAAGTGGAATGTATAGTATACGAATCACAAACCGCGGGAAAACACACTGTAGTTTACGATGCATCCGGTTTATCAAGCGGAGTGTACTATTATAGATTAACTGCCGGTGAAAAATCTGAAGTTAAAAAGCTGCTTCTCCTCAAATAGTGTAGAGGATTTTATGAAACAACTTCTATTTATTTTATTACTATCAACATCAATTCTGATTATACCCGGCTGTGATAAATCGGAAAGCAAGCCAAATGAACCTGTTGAAACAAATAAAACAATAGTTGAACATTTTGGTCAGCTCAATGTTAATGGTAAAGATATAGTAGATAAGGATGGTAATAGTGTCGTTTTACGTGGAATGAGTTTGTTCTGGAGTCAATGGGGCGGCCAATATTATAATAAAGAAACAATTAAATGGCTGCGTGATGATTGGAAGTGTACGGTCATTCGTGCAGCGATGGGTGTTGAAGGCGGTGCTTACCTTGATAATCCCGAAGCAGAATTTCAAAAAGTAAAAGCTGCCATAGATGCTTGCATTGAATTAGGAATCTATGTTATTGTCGATTGGCATGATCATAGTGCAGAAGAACATCTGGAAGAATCCAAAGCATTTTTTGAGCGCATTTCATCCTGCTACGGAAATTATCCCAACATCATATATGAACTCTACAATGAACCGTTAAATGTTTCTTGGAATGATGTTCTTAAACCTTATCATGAAGAAGTGATTAGTGTTATCAGAACAAATGATCCTAATAATATTATTGTTGCCGGAACACCTAATTGGTCGCAGGATGTTGAAGATGTTATAGACAACAAGCTTGTGGGGAGTAACATAGCTTATTCATTCCATTTTTATTCCAGTACACATAAACAAGAACTGCGTGATAAAGCAATACAAGCGATCAATGCCGGTATTCCTTTATTTGTTACCGAATGGGGAATGAGTGAAGCTAACGGTAACGGAATTATAGATAATGCCAGTTTAAACGAATGGGCGGATTTTTTGGAAGCATATAATCTTAGCTGGTGCAATTGGTCGATTGTCAATAAAGACGAAACCTCGGCGGCACTTCTTCCGACAACTTCTTCATTAAGTGGTTGGAGTGAAAGCGATCTTTCCGTGTCCGGTAAAATTATCAGAGATTATTTAAGACTTATGAACAGTGAGTTGTTTGATTTATTATAAATCGTTGCAAGATCATCATGATTAAAATGTATTAAAAAATAATGCGTTATTAAAGGAGGCGAACGTGAAATACAATCATTATTTGAAAGATTCTCCTCGTGTCTCTGAAATAGGAATTGGGGCTTGGCAGTTAGGAGAAAGTTCGGACTGGGAAAGTATGTCGGAAAAAGAAGCGATCGAATTAGTTAAAAAGTCATTGGAGATGGGAGTTAATTTTTTTGATACCGCACCGAATTACGGGAAAGGTACTAGTGAAATTCGGTTAGGTAAAGCTCTTAAAGAAGTTGATAGAGATAAAATTGTAATTAACACAAAGTTCGGGCACAAAGATACAGGCGGAATTAATTATGAATCCGATTATATTAGAGAATCTTTAGAGGGGAGCTTAAAAAGATTGCAAACGGACTATGTCGATTCACTAATCATTCATAATCCACCTTTCGAATACCTTGACGGAAATAAAACAGATCACTACGAAATTCTTGATAAACTAAAGCAAGAAGGTAAGATAAAAGCTTACGGTGCATCGCTGGATACTTATAATGAAATGAAATTATTGATGGAAACAACCGGTTCAAAAGTAATTGAAGCTTTCTTCAATATACTTTTTCAAGATACTGCAAAAGCATTTGAAATGGCAAAAGAAAATGAAGTAGCTATAATCGTTAAAATCCCGCTCGATTCGGGATGGTTAACGGGACGATATGATGAGAACACTCAATTCAGTGATATCAGAAAACGATGGTCAAAAGAAGACAAAAAAGTTAGAGCTGATTTAGTAGAGAAAGTGAAGAAAATAATTCCGGACAAAAATAGAATATTACAAACATCCATTGCCTTCTGTCTCGCTTATGATGCTGTTTCTACCGTAATTCCCGGCAACAAGAGTATACAGCAGTTGATGAGTAATTTAGAAAGTACCGAAGAACCTATGCCGAAAGAATTAATATATAAACTGGAAGATTTTTATAAAACGGAAGTTGAACCGCTCAAACTCCCTTGGTAAAAAGAAGGTAATTGTTTGAGATCACCTATTCATCTGTTCAATAGGCAGCTGTATATGAAAAAAGCTAATAGGATATTATTTATTATAATTTTCTTTTCGAGCATTATTGCTCAGGAAAATCCGTTTAATAAAGGAGTTAACCTAACCGGATGGTTCCAAGCAAACAGTCCTACCGAGATTCATTTCACTAAATATACTAAGCAGGATTTTGAGAATATTAAAAGTCTCGGAGCAGATGTTATCCGGCTTCCGATCAACTTGCACAGTATGACACTCGGTTCACCCGGATACGAGCTTGATCCGCTCTTCACACGCTTTTTAAATGAAGTTATCGATTGGGCGGAAGAACTTGAAATTAATTTGATATTGGATAACCACACGTTTGATCCCGCAACTTCAACTGATCCGAATATTGGTGATGTATTGATTCCGGTTTGGGAAAGTATGGCTGAACATTTCAAAGAAAGATCTACATATATTTATTACGAGATATTAAACGAGCCGCATGGAATTGGTGATGCAGAATGGAATGCAATCCAACAAAATGTTATCGATGCAATTAGAGCAATCGACTCGGTTCATACAATTATTGTCGGTCCCGCAGGTTGGAACAGCTACAATAATTTAAAGTATATGCCGGAATATGAAGATGACAATTTGATCTACACTTTTCATTTTTATGATCCGTTTTTGTTCACACACCAAGGTGCAAGTTGGACTGATCCTTCACTAGTTTCATTAAGTGGGATGCCGTTTCCATATAATGCTTCCAATATGCCTCAACTTCCTAATGATTTGGTTGGCACTTGGGTTGCCGGTGCATTTAATAATTATCAGAATGAAGGAACAATTGGCAAAGTAAGGCAACTAATTGATCTTGCGGTTGCGTTTAAAGAAGAGCGAAATGTAAAAATCTTTTGTGGCGAGTTCGGAGTTTATATCCCTAATTCAAATAATACCGATCGTATTCTTTGGTATAATATCGTTAGAACTTATCTTGAAGCAAATGAAATTGCTTGGACTTCATGGGATTATCACGGCGGTTTCGGTTTGTTTGAGAAAAACAGCAGCGGCTTGTTTAACCATGACTTAAACGTGCATCTTCTCGGTGCTCTCGGTTTTAATGTTCCACCTCAAACTGAATTTGAGTTAAAACCGGATTCAACAGGATTCGGTATCTATTCGGATTTTATCGAGCCCGGGATTGCCGGTAATAGTTACACTAATGGAGTGCTTAATTTTTATAACAATAATTCTAAAGAAGGTGACTATTGTATTTCATGGTCTAATCCTTCTCAATATGATGCTGTTAGATTTCAATTCACTCCAATAAAAGATTTTACTTATTTGTTGGATAATAATTATAACATTGGGTTTTGGGTTAAAGGTGATAATCCGAATATTAAATTTCAGATAAGGTTTGTAGATACAAAAATTAACGATGAAGATCATCCTTGGCGAATGAGTTACGACATAGATACTTTTGTTGCTCTATTTAACGGTCAATGGCAGTACGTAGAAATTCCGCTTTCCGATTTTTACGAAACCGGGTCATGGGATAATACTTGGTATAGCCCGCAAGGATTATTCGATTGGGGAAATGTGAGTTCATTTGAAGTTGTCGATGAATTCGGGAAACTTTCGCAAAATGAAATTTTTATCGATCAAATAAAAGTTTTTGATCCGACAGCAACCGGTATTGAAGAAGAAATAATTGCAAAAAAATTTATGCTCTTCCAAAATTATCCCAATCCATTTAACCCGGCAACAAAGATAAAATTCACTTTGCCAAGCGTAGGCGACGATTATATTCGTCCCCTACAAACACAATTAATTGTTTATGATATTCTCGGTCGTGAAGTTCAAACTCTTGTAAACGAAGTCAAAGCGCCCGGCTCTTATGAAATTAGATTCAATGCATCACGTTTATCAACCGGGATTTATTATTACCGGCTCACATACGGTACAAAGTCCGAAATTAAACAAATGATGCTAATTAAATAAACCTCAAGTCTTATTCTAATTTCAAAAACCTATACCTGTAATTATCATAAAACATCATATTTACTACTTTATAATTAGGTGATCTGAGTCAATTGAGGAAGTTCTAAAATAGAATAACTGATTAAAATCAAATATCTTACAAACATATTTTTTTAATAGGCTCTTTATTTTTAATAAAAAAAATCGATAATAAAGAGCAGGATTATATAAAAAATAAGTAACTGAAAAAAGTGATCATCAATTTGCGAAATTGAATAAATGATAAAAAGAATTGCTCGAATAGTCATAATTATTTTATGCTTTTTCTTAATGAACTTCAAAAGTACAGCGGAGGAAAATTCATTACCTTTCCCGCCTCAATTAGATAGCTTGATAAATATTCGAAATCAATTTGGTAATGATACAGATAAAGTTAAGCTGTTAAACAAAATAGCCTGGCATTATGTTGTATTAAATGCCGACAGCGGCTTACAGTATGGGAATGAAGCATTAAAATTAGCAAATTCACTTGGCTGGGAAAGAGGTTCTGCCGATGCATATAATAATATCGGCGAATCACTACGCTATAAAGGCGATTTTGAAAATTCTCTTAGCAATCATAAGACTGCGTTAAATATCTTTGAATCCATTGACGACAAACAGGGAATAGCTCATAGTTTAAGTCAAATTGGTATTTCCTATTACAACTTATCGGATCTTTCCATTTCGTATGAATATTTTTATAAAGCTTTATCATTATACAGAGAATTTAACGATAAAGACGGCATTGCAAAAAACCTCAGTTACATGGGAATCATACAAAGTAATTTAAAAGAATATGAACTTGCATTAGAACATTTCACGAACTCAAAGAATATTTACAAAGAATTGAATGAACAGCAGAAGTTTGCCGTTCAATTAGCAAATATCGGTATGGTGTATTATGATTTAAAAGAGTACGGCAAAGCTCTTGAAAACTATAAACAAGCTCTGCAATTGTTTGACGAAGTTGGTGATTTCTTTAGTAAGTCGATTTTTTTAAGTAATGCCGGATTAGTATATACTGCTCTTTCGGATTACGAAAATGCAGAATCGTCATTTACAGAAGCACTAAGAATATCGACTCAATTAGATGATAAAGAGGGAATAGCTTATCAATACGGCAACATAGGAAAATTATACTTAAAAAAAGCTGAAGACAAAGTTCTCCAACAATCAGGACAAATAACAAACGAGTTAATAACCCGGTCAATTGAATACTTAGAAAAGTCTATTGATCTTCTTGATTCGTTAGGTGAAAATATCGAACGAAAAGAATTTTTATTTTCACTTTCACAGGCATATAAGTTAAAGAATAATTTCCCAAAAGCTTTTGAAATATTTGTAACCGCAACTCAAATAAAAGATTCTATCCTTACTTCCGAAAGCAAAAAACAAATTGCGGAATTAGAAATCAGACAGAAGCTTGATATCAGAGAGAAGGAACTGGAATTATTAAATGCAAAGAATGATTACCAAAGAATAATTACCTACTCACTTATTGCGTTTATAGGCTTAATGGCTGTCTCGGCAGTAATTATTTTTGTTCTATATATGAGAATTAAAGATGATAACCGTACTCTAAATGAGAATATTCGTATAAGAACAGAGATTGAAGAATCCCTAAGGCAAAACGAAGAAGATTTGAAAAAATATCATGAACATCTCGAAGTACTTGTAAATGAGCGAACTAAAGAATTGGAAAAAGAAATTACCGAAAGAATTGATATTGAAGATAGTTTAAGAAGGAGTAAAGAAAGATATGATCTTGCAGTGGAAGGAGCTGAGTTGGGCACCTGGGATTGGGACATCCCGAGCGGGAAAGTAATCTATAGTGGCAAATATCTCGAAATGCTTGGATACAGCAAAGATGAATTTAAACCAACTTTAGATTCATGGGAAAATGCAATTCATCCGGAGGATAGACAATATGTTTTGTCAAGTCTTCAAGATCATTTAGACGGAAAGACAGAATTGTATAAAACAGAACACCGTCTTAAAACCAAAACCGGAGATTGGAAGTGGATACTTGACGTTGGAAAAATTGTTGAAAGAGACAACTACGGTAAACCTATAAGAGCGGCTGGAATTCATCATGATATTACCGAAAAGAAAATAATAGATCAAGCAATTAAAGAAAGTGAAGTTCGGTTCCGATCAATATTTGATAATGTAATTAATATTGCCGTACAAGGTTATTTAGAGGACGGAACAGTTCATTATTGGAATAAAGCTAGCGAAACTCTTTATGGTTATACATCTGAAGAAGCCGTTGGTAATAGACTTTATGATTTGATCATTCCCGAAGAGGCAGTAGAAGAAGTTAAAGAAGCTGTTAAAAATATGTTTGAAACCGAAATTTCTATTCCTTCGGAAGAATTACTTCTTAAAAAGAAAGACGGCTCTCTTGTGCATGTATATAGTAATCATACAATTATTAATATACCCGGTAAGCGTAAGGAAATGTATTGCATTGATGTTGATCTTACCGAGCTTAAAAAAGCTGAAAATGAACTGAGAGAAAAAAATGAATTTATTCAAACAGTACTTGAAAATTTACCGATTGGAATTGCCTTAAATAAAATTGATGAGGGTAAAGCTTTTTACGTAAACAAAAAATTTGAAAATACTTACGGATGGCCCTCATCCGAACTTAAAGATATTACAACATTTTTTGAAAAAGTTTATCCCGATCCGGAATACAGGGAAAGCATAATTCAAAAAATTATGGCTGACATAAACAGCGGTGACGTAAACAGGATGATTTGGAATGATATAGAGATTACTACCGAATCCGGTGAGAAAAGAATTGTAAATGCGCAGAACATTCCTTTATTGGAACAAAATACTATGGTATCTACTGTGTTGGATGTTACTGCTGAAAAAAAATCCGAGAAGTTGTTAAGAGAAAGCGAAGAAAAATTTAGAAATCTTTTTGAAACAATGCCGTCGGGTTATTACCGTTCAACGCCTCAAGGTTATTACATTGATGCCAATCCCGCTTTTATCAAGATGCTCGGTTATGAGACATTGGAAGAATTAAAAAGTTTATACATACCCACCGATGTTTATGTCAACCCTCATGAGAGAGAGGAACTGACGAGAAGTAATCCCGGGTTTATCGAAAGAGAAGAGACATACCGGCTGAAAAGAAAAGACGGTTCAATAATTTGGCTCGAAGAGTTTTCCCGGTTTGTTAAAGATAAAAACGGGAATGTAATTTATAACGAAGGGCTATGTAAAGATATTACAGACAGAAAACTTGCGGAAGAGAAATTAATTGAAAGTGAAGAACGGTTTCGAAGTCTATACAATAACTCATCAATAGGTATATATAGAACCACACCGGAAGGTAAAATTTTGTTAGCTAATCCTGCCTTGGTAAAATTACTTAAATATGATTCGTTCGAAGAATTAAAAACAAAAAACGTCTATGAACCCGGTGTTGGTATGAACCAGGAAATGAGAAATTTATTTAGAGACATAATTCAAAAAGACGGTGAAATTATTGGTTTTGAAACTGAATGGTATACAAAGGATGGAAGTAAATTATACATTAGGGAAAGTGCGAAAGCAATTAAGGATGATGATGGAAAAATTATTTACTACGATGGTACAATTGAGGATATAACACTAAGAAAATTAGCCGAAGAATCTCTGCTTCATAGCGAGGAACTCCACAGAAAATTACTTATGACAGTACCAGATCTAATTATAAGAACTAACCTGCAAGGTGAGATTATCTTTGTAAATGAATATACTTTTGATAAAATCGGATTTAATCCCAAAGAAAATCTGCTCGGCAAAAATATGCTCACTTTTGTTTCAGAAAAAGATTTACCGCGTGCAATTGAAAATACAAAATTGATGTTTGAACGACCTCTTGGCGTTCAAGAGTATTTGCTGAAATTCGAAAATGAATTCGAAATAATCTGTGAAGTAAACGGTGATATTATTGTTGATGCCGATAATAAACCTATCGGAATGGTTTATGTAATAAGGGATATAACGGAACGTAAACTAGCAGAATCCGCTTTGCGTGAAAGCGAGGAGAGGTTTTCTAAAGCATTCAAATCTAGCCCTGCACCGCTTGTAATATCAGAAATTGAAACCGGTAAGTTCATTGATGTAAATGAACAATGGATAGATATGCTTGGATACTCCCTTGAAGAAAATATAAGTCATACTTCAAAAGAACTTGGAATATGGGACGATCCTAACGATCGCGATAGAGCTGTAGCATTAATTAAAAAAGACGGACATTTTAAAAATCTACCTATTAAGTTTGTTACTAAATCTGGTGAAAAACGAGATGCGTTTTGGTCGGCTGAAATTATTTTCTTACATGGTAAAGAAGTAATGCTTTCATTAATCTATGATTATACAGAACAAAAAATTATTCAGGAAGCCCTATTAGAATCTCAAAGACTAAGTGCTGTTGGTGAAATGTCTTCGGCAATTGCTCATGATTTTAACAACTCTTTACAATCAATTTCCGGCAATCTCGAGTTGGCATTATTGAAGGTAGAAAACAAGAATCCTCTGAAAAAATACTTAAGTACTATTAAAACGGCAGTAAGTGATGCTGCTGTTCGAGTTCAACTTTTGCAAAGATTTGCCGGAAAGTCGAAATCAAGATACGAGTATAATCCCATTAATTTAAATCAGGTTGCCAAAGACGTGATAGTTCAAACACGTCCTCTATGGAAAGACAATGTTCAAAAAGAAGGATCGGTAATTAGGTTTGAAACATCATATGCCGATATTCCTACAATTCTTGGTAATGAAGGTGAATTACGCTCTGCAGTATATAACTTAATAAAGAATAGTATTGAAGCAATGCCTCGGGGCGGTGTTATCAAGATAAAAACTTCATGTAAAGATAACAAAGTTTATCTAAGTTGTACTGATACCGGTACCGGTATGGATGAAGAAACTAAATCCAGAGTTTTTCAACCATTCTTTTCTACAAAAGGTTTTGAAGCGGGAAGAGGAATGGGGATGGTAAATGCTTACAGCATAATTAAAGAACATGGCGGAAAGTTAGAAGTAATAATGAGTCAGCCGGGAAAAGGAACAGAAATACAAATAGTTTTACCAGTAAGCGATATTCAAGAAAAAGATGAAGTTTTGGAATCTAAGAATTCAGATGTTGATATTACCGCTAATATACTATGGGTTGATGATGATAATTTAATCAGAGATGTTGTCGGCGAAATGCTGGAGGTACTCGGTCATAAAGGAGATGTTGTTGGAAGCGGCGAAGAAGCTCTGATCAAATTAAATGAAAATAGTTACGATCTTGTTGTTACCGATATTGGAATGCCTGGAATGAACGGCTGGGAACTTGCAGATAAAATACGGGAACTCTATAAAGGTAAAATTAAAGTTGCAGTATTAACCGGCTGGGGAGATCAAATTGATGATGACGAAAAACAACGGCACGGTGTTTCATTCATTATAGGAAAACCTTTTAGGATTGAGCAAATAGAAAGATTAATTACCGAAGCGGTAATATTAGGGAAAGATGATAGATAATTTTTATATTTCTTTGTCATTCATTTGCAGTTAATGTCTTTTTTAAATTAATATTTCCACCCAATAACTAAAATTAAATAATGAAAAAAAATCGTCTCCTATTGGTGTTTTTAATTTTTGTTTACGTAATTCTCATATACTCTATGATTGATGCATATTTTTCGATTGATAGTATGCAAACTGATAGAATGCGGAATCTGCATCTTGTTGCTTATACCGAGTCCACACTTGCTGATATTCGCATTGAGTTGGATGAATATCTATTTCAAAGTAAAGATACCTCGATCCATGATTTTGAAAGTAGTTTGTATCTGCTGGACTCAATCTTTTCTAACTTAGAAACTTCCTTATTAAAACTTGCAGGAAAATCTACTTCCGATTTATCACAAAAGATGACTCATAACATAGAACTTGCTCGAAACAGTTTGAACTCTTACCAAGATATTGCGGTAGATAGATTTTATGAAGGTATAGCTTCTAAAGGTGATACGCAATTAAAGCAATATTATGATGCCTCTTATTCAAACGCAGATGAAGCTTTGAGTAATTTAAGAAGAAGTTATCTCTCGTTTATTGATGAAGAAAATAACAACCTAAAACAAATTTATAGAATTAGAATCATCATTAGTTTCCTATTGTTTGCTACCCTTACTTTTTGGATAACACTTTATATGATAAAAAATGAAAAATATAAGAAGCAATTAAAGGAGAGTGAGGAGAAGTATAAAAACATATTTAACAGTTCTCCCCTCGGAATAATACATTTTACAAAAGAAGGAATTATTACCGAGTGTAACCAAAGATTTTATAGTATTGTAGGAACAGAGCGTAACACTTTGATCGGATCAAATCTGTTTTATGAACTTCACGATGAAAAAGTTATTAACGCTATTAAAGATTCATTGGTAATAGGAAGAGGGTTCTATGAAGATGTCTATGAATCCGCAGTTTCAAATAATGAGACTTATGTAAGAGGACACTTTAACGGTATCTACAATGTTGATAAGGAAATAGTCGGCGGTGTTGGAATTATTGAAGATATATCAAAGTATAAAGAATTCGAAACAAAGCTTATTGAGACGCAAGAACGATATGAAACTTTCATAAATGAAACACATGAAGGTATTTATAGAATGGAATTCAAAGAAACGATTCCGGTTAATCTAAGCCCCGAAGAGCAAGCAAAACTTTATTACAAAAACGGGTTTATTGCCGAGTGCAACCAAGCATTTGCAAAAATGTATCAAGCAGAATCACCTGAGGTTTTTATCGGCAAAGCTATTGCCGAACTTCATGACTTAGACTCGTTCCCGGAAAACTTTGATGAAACTGTTAATTTTATAAAAAATAATTACAGGGTCGAAAATCAAATTACAGTTGAAAAAGATCAAAAAGGGGTTACACATTATTTCTCTAATAACGCTTTGGGAATTATTGAAGATGGTTACTTATTAAGGCTTTGGGGAACACAGATTGACATTACTAAGCAAGTTGAAGCCGAAGAAGAAAGAAAAATTCTCTATCGTGCAGTTGAACAAAGCCAGGTTTCAATTGTAATTACAGATACATTAGGCAATATCGAATATGTCAATCCTAAGTTTGAAAAAGTTACCGGTTATACTTACGATGAAGTAATCGGCAAAAATCCGCGCTTTCTAAAATCCGGTTATGATTACGATTCAACATACAAACAATTGTGGAGTGCAATAACTTCGGGTCAAACTTGGAGCGGGATTCTTCACAACAAAAAGAAAGACGGAACCTTGTTTTTTGAATCCGTTAATATTTCTCCAATAATAGATGAGGACGGAAAAATTCGTCATTTCGTTGCAGTGAAAGAGGATATTACAGAATTAAGAGAAGCCCAAAACGAATTAAACAACTATAAAGATTATTTAGAAGAACTGGTTGAAAAAAGAACTGCCGAATTAAAAAGCAGAAATATATTCCTTCGCACTCTTATCGATACAATTCCGAACCCCGTTTTTGTTAAAAATCGTAAAGGCGAGTTCACCGAAGTTAACAGAGCTTTTATAGATATGTTTGGAAACTCGTTCACTGATATTATCGGAAGAGACATTTATTTCCTTGAAGATAGGGAAGAGGAGATATCGAGAGCCGAAAATTATAATACCCGGTTACTTGAAAGCTATGGTACTGTAGTTTACGAGACTAACATAAGAAATAAAAATAATGTAAGAATTCCGGTTATGGTCTACAAAGCTTCCTTTGGACCCGAAAGTGCTAAGCCGGAAGGTATTGTCGGACTTTTAGTAGATATTTCTGCAGCTAAAAGAACACAAGAGCAAATGCAAAAAGCATTAGAGCAGCAGCGTGAATTAAATGAAATGAAAACCAATTTTATCTCACTTGCATCTCATGAATTACGAACTCCGCTGACTGCCATCTACAGCTCAACGGAACTAATTGAAAAATACGGACGAAAGTGGAATGAAGAGAAATACCTTGAGCATATTTCAAGAATTAAATTCTCAGTTGATAATCTAACCGATCTCATGGAAGATTTATTAACACTTTCTCGTGTTGATACCGGTAAAATAGTTTTCAGTCCGCGTTCCTTTAACTTACATACATTCATTACAAACAATGTTAAGTCATTGGAATCTCTAAAAACAAACAACCACAGTTTAGTTGTGAATGTTAATCTTAAAACCGAATATTATGTTCTTGACGAAAAACTTCTGAAATATATTATTCAAAACTTGCTTTCGAACGCATTGAAATACTCGCCTAACGGAGGTGAAGTTAAATTAGAAGTCTTCGAAGATAATAATAAAATTAATATCATCGTTGAGGATCATGGGCTGGGTATTTCACCGGAGGATATGAAAAGTTTATATGAACCGTTTCACCGGGGTAAAAATGTTGCATTGATCTCCGGAACCGGGTTAGGTTTATCGATTGTAAAAGAAGCTGTTACTTTGCACAACGGCGAAATAAATGTTATTAGTGAAGTTAATAAGGGTTCGCGGTTTGAAATATCATTGCCAATTATAGATTAACCCGGTCATGAAAAAAAGAATACTAATCATCGAAGATGATAAGGAATTAAGAGAGAATATTTATACGCTTCTTTACGAAGAAGGTTACGATGTGCTTGCTTGCAGTGATGCCGAAACAGGTTACATTGCCGCTCAACAGAATAAAATTGATTTAATTATCAGCGATATAATGCTCCCCGGTTTAAGCGGGTATGAATTACTAGAAAAGCTGAATAAAAGCGGCACAACTACAAAAGTTCCTTTTATTTTTTTAAGTGCAAAAGCAGAAAGACATGATTTACGCTTAGGTATGGAACTTGGTGCTGATGATTATATTTTCAAACCTTTTAAGTCGGAAAATTTACTCAATTCTATCAAGACACGGTTAAAACGTTTTGAGAAGATCAAGCAATTTGCAAACCACGAAAAAAATGATAACCGTGGTAATATAGTTTATTCGTTGGATGACAGGTTGTTTATTGATTCTAAAACCAAAGCAAATTTTATTAAAGTTGGCGATATAAAATATATATCTGCGGATAACCAATATTCTGTTGTACATTTAAATAACATGACCGAGTTTCTTTTTCGCAGATCATTAAATAATTGGGAGAATATACTGCCTGAAAACAGCTTTATAAGAATTCATAGGTCTACAATAATTAATCTTGAGCATGTAACTAAAATTGAGAAATCTTTAAACAATAAACACCGGGTCATATTGAATAAAATTGAGACTCCGCTCGAGGTTAGCAAGAGATATATTGCAAAAATTAGATCGAAAAATAAGTAATTAAAACTCTCCCGTTTACATCAATATTTTGCCGTTTGCAACAGAACAGGTAATTAAATCAAAATAATATTTTAGATTTACAGTGTTAATAAAGAGTAAGATATGCCTAAAATATTAGTAGTTGAAGACGAAGAAATAGTCCGCACCAATATTGCTGAAATTCTTGAATCGGAAGGGTTTCAAGTTGAAAGTGCCGAAAACGGTATTAGCGCACTTCAAAAAATTGATCAGTTTTTCCCTGATGTTATAGTCTCTGATGTGATGATGCCGGGAATGGACGGTTATGAGCTTGTTAAATATATTCAACAGAATCCTCTGACTTCTAGTATACCTATTATACTTCTTACGGCAAGAGCCGATACACAGGATGTCCGACGCGGAATGCAATATGGTGCAGATGATTATATCACAAAACCTTTTAGAGCACAGGATTTAATTAATGCCGTAACTACACGCCTGGCAAAACAAAAAAATTATGACCGGAAATTTGAAGAACTCAAATCAAATATTTCGATGTACATCCCGCACGAACTTAGAACTCCTCTTGTCTCAATACTCGGCTTTGCCGATTTGATAATCAACAATCTCGATGATCTTGATAAAGATGAAATTAGACAAATGGCGGGCAAAGTAAAAAATTCCGGACTGAGGCTTTACGAAAGGATTGAGAAATTCCTTTACTTCTCCGAATTAGAATTAATAAAAACCGACCAAAGATTGTCTGAAGATTGTGTCATCGACCAAACTCTTGTAGAAAGTTTATTGAGTTCCAAATTCAAAGAAAAGAATATCGAATGTATTGAAGTAAACATCGAAAAAGAAAAATTATGTTTATCCCAGGATTATTTGACAAGAATTTTAATTGAATTAGTTGATAATGCATATAAGTTTATTGAAAAAGATGCCCAAATTATTGTTAACGGAAAAACTAATTTCAGCGAGTACATTATTACTGTTGAAGATAACGGCATCGGTATGAGCGAAATAGAAATTAAACAGATTTCCGTCTTTAAGCAATTTAACCGCGAAGAGTTTCAGCAGGAAGGAAATGGTTTGGGATTGGCTATCGTAAAATCTATTCTTGATTTAGTAGGCGGCTATTTTGAAGTTGAAAGCAGCCCCGGGCAAAGAACTAAATTTACTATTCACATACCAACAAAGTCATAATTACAAATTCTTATACTACGCAAATAACATAAGATTATATGCTGCATATCCAATCACAAATTGATATAAGTTGTTCATCAACAGTTAAATTGGCTGCGTTAGTTAAAGACTTTGATTCAAGTTGTGAATAGATCTCTTGTGCCATACTCTTCTCAATTGCAGCACCGACAAAAAAAGTATTTGGATTTAACTTAAATTCAGAAAAAGCTGATCGAATCCTTTCTAAAGCGGTATTTGCGGTTTTCCAATGCTCGTCTGCTCCAGCAGGATCAATACCACCTTTCAATTCGCCAAGGGCAATATACTTTTCTGGAGTTTTATGAATTGATGAGTCATTGTTGTTGAATTCAGAAAATCTTCCAGCGAATAAACAAAGATCAACATTTTTGGCAATAAATGGTGGGGTAAGATTTAACAGAAGGGTTCTGTTTTTCCTTCTTATTTTCCAGTACAATCCTTTGGTGTTTTCTTCAATAGTTGTGTCGGCGTGAATTCCTTCAATCCAGGTTTTAGATTGTTTATGTAAGTATTTAAACTGCAATCCTTTTAGAGAAAGTGAAGATATAATACCACGAATTAATTTTTTCTCACCTAAATTACCCGCAATATTACGCATAATACCGCCAAGAGCATCGCCTTTCGTTAAAAGAAATCTATAAACAAGTTCATCAATAAAGTCATTGCCAGCAGGTTCTAGAAATTTTTCTATTAAGTTTGTTATAGCTTCTGTTTTATCCTTGTTTGATAAATGACCAAGGGCTTTTTCACTTAAACCAGATGCGGTCAACAGGGAAGGATAAATATCTGTAAGGTTCAATAAATCTTTTGGCTTTTTAGCTTTAGTGGCAAGTACCTTTAAACTTTTTGCTTCTTCAATAAATGGAGTCCCTTTTATGTTCTTTTCAAAAGCAATAGAAATAAATCCTTTTCTGGTTGCTTCCTGAGTTGTTACTAAATCCTCCCATTTTTTAATGTGTTCATTATAAGGCATATTATTTCTCCCAAATATAAACGCATTTACGAAGTTCAGAACGCCCATGCGTTCCCATTTGTTGACTACTATTACCTTTTCCTGTTGGTAAGGTCCATATTTTCTTTATTTTAAAACCAATTATTTTTGCAAAGTCTGACAGAATTAAGTCAACCGGTATTTCTTCTCCACCGTATCTAACATTATCATTAACCATAACCACAATTCCATCTTTTTTTAATAGTCGATGAAGCTCAAAAATAACAAAAACCATCTCATAGAAATAATTCTTTACCATTCTAGGAATATTTGAATTATTTAGTTTACCAAGTTCATTCAATTTAGAAAGAACATCATTAATTTCAGACATTGCTGGATGCGAAAAGTAAATAGAATTAATAAAATCCAAATCAGATGCTCGATTTAATTTTTTATAAAGATTTTCTAAGTAATTCAACTTTTCTCTATTCTCAACTGTGCAAGTTAACATCGCTTGACGAAGTTTTTTAACATCATCATCATTATTATGTAAAAATATTAATTCTAGCGCGTATGTTCTCGTATAGTCATATCTGTTGCAGTATGGAGGAGATGTCATCACAAAATCAAATGTATTGGAACTCATATTCGGTAAAATTTCTAGAGAAGAACCTTTTAGAATTTTGGGGTCAGTCATTACAATATTTGTTTCTTCTGGAGCAAATAGATCAAAATTCTGATTGGGTGAAAGATCCTCAATAATTTCCTCTATTTTTTCTTTTACAATTAAAATAAAATCAAAAATCTCACCTTTATTAAATTCTGCATTTCCATTAGATCGGTTTGCTCTTGAATCCCATCTTAAATACTGTCCATCTTTTCTTGTATAACTAATTTCTTCCAAAACAGAAAAAGCAGCAAATTCCATAAGCACTCTTATCGAATTATTTTTTATGTTTTTACAACAAATTAGATAGCGATTTAAATTTTTTTCATTTTCCTCAGGAAATGCTCCACGTGTAATAGAGATATGTTGAATAAATGAATCTGTGGTTGAAGTTTTATAAAAAGAGTTCCAAAAAGAACTGACTTCATTTTTGAATTCTTCAAGTGACACCTTTTCAGCTGCTAATCTTGCTTGTACATTAAATACACCAATAGGTAGAAGTTCGATTCCGGTGGATTGCCAACCTTTTTCTCTTGCGGCAAATAAAGTAGCTCCAGATCCAGCAAATGGATCTAAAATATGCCCTTTAGAGGGGTGATATTTTTCAATGAAATAATTAATTAATTTTTTTGAAAATCCTTCTTTATACTTAAACCATCTATAAAATGGTTCTTTTTTATTAGCTTGAAAACTAACTAATGTTCTGTTTAGAGTATGGTCGGTTTCAATTAAATCTTTATATTGATCAAAAAGCTTTTCTCTTTCTGTTGGGATAAGTACTTGTTTACTTACATAACTTAAACTAGTTTCAGACATTGTAAATCCTGTTAACTTCATATGCTTACAATAAATTTAACATAAATTTGCCAAAAGTACTGAATAAGATTTCAGAAAACATAAATCACAATAACCTTTCCTCGAAACTTCGTTTTAAGTGCAAATTTTTTCCAAAATGTGAAACCTCTCACTAAACTTGTTGCGTTTTCTTTCGATAATTAGATAGAGGTAAGTAGATTTATTTCTCTGCCAACTTTTTAGAAATTAAATTCTGTATGATTCTGCAAGAACAAATACGAAACGATGACTACAAACAAATTTTTAAATTTGCTCCTTCCGCTATTATAGAAATTGATGATTCGGGGTGTATTCTTAATTATAATTTATCCGCAGAATCACTTCTTTCCCAAATAACAGAAGAAATACCAAATACAAATTTAATTGATATTGCATCTTCTGAAAGTAGAGAAAAAATATCGGGGATAATCAGTCATTTGCTTAAAAGTAAACTTGAAGAGTTTACAGGGTTAGAAGCGGAGTTTGAATCACATGACTTATCAATTCTTACCTTGCTGCTTAGATTTTCGGTAATTGAATCAGCCCCGGAAGATGAAAAGAGAATTTTTGTTACCCTTGAAGATATTTCAAAATATAAAGAAGACCAGCAGTACTATCGCCGCTATTTCGAAGAGATTCAAATTACACGTGATGACCTTGAAGTAAGAACTAGCGAATTGGCAATGCTGAACGAAAAACTTCGGCAGTCCGAGATTGAACTGGAAAAGATGAATAAAAACAAAGACCGTTTCTTTTCAATCATCTCTCATGATTTGAGAAGTCCTTTCAATTCGCTTCTTGGATTAACAAGATGGATGATGGAAGATTTTGATAGTTTCTCAAAAGAGGAAATTAAAGAATCTGTTACGAATCTTTACCAGGTTTCCGAAGGACTATTTCATTTGTTGGAAGATCTGTTGGATTGGTCGAGAATACAATTCAACAGGATAGATTTTCAACCTGAAGTCTTCAATCTGCACAATGTAATAACACGAGTATTGACATCATTAAAACCGGTAGCTATTGAAAAAAATATTAATGTTGTAAACCTTGTTTCGAAGAATTGTACAATTAATGCAGATCAGCATATGATACAGGCAATTATTCGAAATCTTGTTAACAATTCTATTAAATTTACCCCTCATTTCGGTTTAATAAAAATTACAGCCGGTTTCGATTTGGAAGACCTGATAATTTTAGTCGAAGATACCGGGGTCGGCATGACAAGCAGAACCCTTCAAAATTTATTTAAGCTTGAATCCAAAACTACAACTAAAGGTACGGAAGGTGAGTCTGGAACCGGTCTTGGTCTTTTAATCTGCAGAGAATTTGTCGAAAAACACAACGGTAAAATTTGGGCAACAAGCGAATTGGAAAAAGGGAGTAAATTTTTTATCCGCATACCTCTTGAACCAAAAGCGAATTAATTATTAATAATCATTCCGCAGACAGTTGTTACTAATCATCAAATATATTTTATGCACATAACAGTTGTTTAATACTGTTTTTAGGAAGTGAAACGAAAAAGGTAGTTCCTTCATTAACTTTACTTTCAACCCAAATTCTGCCGAAGTTTTTATCAACCAGTTCTTTGCATAACAACAACCCCATACCGGTTCCGCTTTCACTATCGGTGCCATTACGTTGTTTTTCTTTACTAAGGCTGAATAAATTCTTTAGTATTTGATCCGGTATACCAATTCCGCTGTCTGTTATACTTAAAATTATTTCATCCTTTTTTTCAGCTGTATTAATCTTAATCGTACCCCCTTTATTAGTAAATTTAATCGCATTTGAAATTAGGTTGCGAATGACTGTAAAAATCATATCCTCATCAAAGTATGCTTTGCAGCTCTCATCACATTCGGAAATCAAATTGATGTTCTTTAAGGATGTGTTTAGAGAGTAAAGTTCAACAATTCTATTAATTAATTCGGACAAATTATTTTGGGTAGGATTAAATACTAATCTACTGTTTTGAACTTTAGACCACTCAAGTAAGTCATTAATAAGAGATAATAAATTAGTTGAAACCTTTTGAGCAATATTTATAAATTCTTTCCGTTCCTCGTCGCTGTATTCATCATAACTTTCTTGAAGCATATTTAATGAACCGAAAAGAGCAGTAAAGGGACTTCGTAAATCGTGAGAAATAATCGATAGGAGTTTGTCTTTGTTTAAATTAACTGCTTCTAACTGTTGTAATGACTGCAATAATTTTATTTCAGCTTCTTTTCTGTAAGTGATATCTTCAATAACAAGCAAGTTTTGTTTTTCGTTATGAACAAAAGGTACAAGTGATAAATCGAGATATTTACTCTGATCATTACAATCGATTAACCGACATTCGAAGTTTTTTATTTCCTTATTATTTGATAATAATTCTGAGAAACGGAAGTTCTCTTCATTTTTATTAAGTCGTGAGGCGATATTATCAAGACTAATTTCATTTTCACCCATTTGAAATATATCACACATTCTATTATTAATAACAGTAATTTTATTTGTTTCATCAACAACCAATAACCCGCTTGGTATTGTGGAGTAAATTGTTTCGAGAAAGGATTTATTTTCCATTAGTTTATTATAAGATTCTTCAATTGAATTAGCCATGGCTGAGAAGGAATTTGCTAAAGATGAAATTTCATCTTTTGTATTTACTTTTAGTCTAATGGAGTAATCCCCATTTGCTATTTGTGATGCAGCCTTTTCAAGCTTCTTTATCGGTTTTGTTATTCTATGAATTGTCAACAAAATAATTACCAAACTAAAAAGAAAACCGACTGATATAATATTAAATATTACTTTGGATTGTTGGCTTTTTAGCTTTTCATTTTCATTCAAGAGATTTGCGATCCTGTCGGCAATACCATCAAATATTCTTGTCGTATTTTTATTTATACGTTCTCCGTATTCATAATCAATAGTTTCCATCAATTGAATTACGTTATCAGGAACAAATGGCTGATTTAATGTAAAGATATTTTGGGAAATACTTCTTATTGAGTCAATATCTGTTTTAATTTCGTTAAAGAGGTCCTCTTCATTTTGGGAAAGGTTTATTTGAGCAAAGTCACTTAGATATTTGTTCAAAGTAGCGTTAATATTTTGAAAGTCATTTATGTATTTATTATCACCTGAAATAATATAATCGTTGCTTGCCATTAAAGTTCGGGCAACCGTAAATCTAAGATTACCCGCAAGAATTTGCTTTCTAATTTCTTCGGTTATTTTGTTTGTATGAAAGCTATTTTTGTTTAGAGAGTAGTACGCAAAATAACCCATTGCACTTAAGAGAAATAGGACAACAAAAAATCCAAAAGCTATTTTAAGTCCAATTGAAAATTTCATATTATAATTTCGTCCCGTTATTAGTTCTGAATTAATCTTCCGTTTTCTCTTACTGTATATGCAGAATGCGAATCGTATTTATTCTTATTCAGCTTAAACTTGGTAATTAAATTCTGCAAATTTTCGGTTAATCTATTCAAATCTTCCGAAGCACGGGCAATTTGTTGAATGCCGGTTGCAGATTGATGGGTAACGCTACTTATTGCTTCTATGTTTTGACTAATTTGTTCGGCTGCTGAAGATTGTTCTTCACTAGCGGAGGCTACTTGGTTTATAACATCAACTACCTGGTGCGATGATTCAATTATTTTTCGTAATGAGGCGCCGGCTTGTTCTGCAAGTTCTCTTCCTCTTTCCACTTCTTGGGTTCCTTCTTCCATTGATTGAACAGCGCCGCCGGTTTCTTTTTGAATTGTTGTAATCATTGTGGCAATTTCTTTTGTTGCTTTAGTTGTTCTTTCCGCAAGCTTTCGAACTTCATCGGCAACAACTGCAAATCCTCTACCTTGCTCGCCGGCGCGCGCAGCTTCAATTGCCGCGTTTAAAGCCAGCAAGTTTGTTTGATCTGCTATATCGTCTATTACTTGAACAATTTCACCTATCTTATCACTACTCTTACCCAAATCTTTTACAGTATGAGCAGCTTTAGCAACTACTTCGGAAATTCTATTCATACCAACAACAGTATTATCGACAACATTACCACCTTCACTTGCCAATTGACCGGCATTCTTTGCTTCTTGCGTAGCTTGTGAAGCATTCTTTGTTGTTTCCAAAATTGTTGAAGTCATTTGCTGAACAGCGCTTGCAATTTCGTTAGCTTGTGCAGATTGTTCTTGCGCACCGGCTGCCATTTCTTCCGAAGATGATGATATTTGACTGCTTGCACTAGCTGTTGCTGAAACTGCCTCGGTTACTTTCTCAATCATCATACGTATATTGGCAACTACTTTGTTGAAACCGGTATACAACGAACCGATAATATCATCTTTTTCTTTTTCGAGGTTAACGGTGAGATCACCTTCTGCAAATTTGTCCATCTCGGTTAATATTGTTCTTACGCTTCGTTCTAAATAATTTTTTTGCTCTTCGGATTCTCTAACAGCTTCTTCCACTTTTTGCTCGACACTTTCTTTTTCTGCACGCAAATCATTATATGCTTTGCGAAGATTCTCAATCATCTTGTTAAAGGCTGAGGCGAGCTGACCAATTTCATCTTTAGAATCATGCTCTATTGTTTGGTTTAAGTCACCTTCGCTTACTTTAATTGCGGAAACAGCTAAAATATTTACCGGCTGAGTTATTAATCTTGATATCCATACTGAGATAAACAATACGCAGGCTAATACAAGTAATAGAAGACCGGAAAGGAATAAACTATAAGTACTACTCATGCTTTGTTCTTCAGCTAAACGATGAGCTTCTTTACTTACAATTTCCGAAACGTTTAAAATTGAGTTTATTCCTGCTGTTGATTGTTGAATCCATTCGGATGTAGTGATATGATAAGGTTCATTATTAAGCCCGGCAGTATATACTGCTGCTCTTGTTCTTTCAAGTTCAACCAGGAAAGAGTTTTCCATCTCATCAATAGCATTTTTAATTGCCGCGGTAATATTTAAATTCTCTTTTAGCTCAAGAATAGAGCGAAGATTTTCTTCAACAACGCCTCTATATCTCATAAGATTGATTAGTTGTTCACCTTGAATTGGTTGATTATTACCGATCAAGGCACCGATTTCGGCTCGTTCTCTTCCGGCAAATTCACTTGCATAGAAGATCGAATTTTTTACTATGCTGTTAAATTCCAAAACATTTTCAAGTTTATTATCGGAGATAAAAAGTGACTTTGCCAGATCATTACTACTCATAATTAATTCGGTTTGAGTATCAATCCAAGAAGTAATTAACTGTACATCAGCGGTTGACTTGGTTAGAATGAGGTCTAATGTTCTTCTTGCTTCGTTTCTCTTGTTTTTTATTGTTTCAACGCGTGTAAGTTTGCGGGCTACCATTGGGTTATCGGAAGCAAAAGAATTTGCAATTTCAAGAGCAGTTTCTAAGTATTCATCTCCTTTTTGTCTAACCGAGTTGATTTTAGAGTATGTATTAACATCCTCCGGGTTTGAGAGTACGGTTGCGGTTATACCGCGTTCTAATGCTTGTTGACCCGCAGCCAGTAAAATATAATCTGAAGCCTTGTTTGCTTCGTTCAGATTTTTAGACCTTGAATAATCGTTAAAGGAAGATAGCATAAGGCTTCCAATTCCGAATAAAGCTATTACTCCGATTAAAGCAACAATCATTCCAAGCTTGAAGTTAATTTTCAGATTTTGAATAAATGTTTTCATCATCTTTTCCCTTGAAGTTTATTAATTAATAAAAATGTTATACTGCTATTGGTTTTGCCGCAGGCTGATTATATTGATTGTTTAACGAAAATCTTGAAACCAATTTTTGAAGTCCTTCGGTTAACTTGTTTAGGTCTTCTGCTGCAAGGGCAATTTGTTGAATACCGGATGCAGTTTCCTGTGTTACGTTATTTATTCCGTCTATACTTTTACTAATCTGTTCAGCGGCAGTGGACTGCTCTTCGCTAGCGGTAGCAACTTGCGAGATATTATCATCAACTTCTTCGGAGCTTTTAATAATTTCCTTTAGAGAATCTTCAGTTTTTTTGACAAGTAATTTCCCGTTTTCAACTTCTTCAGTTCCTTTGCTAATAGTTAATACAGCGTTATTAGTATCATCTTGAATCTGTTTAATCATTGATGTGATTTCGGAGGTAGCATTAACAGTTTTACCGGCTAGTTTTTTAACTTCATCGGCAACAACTGCAAAGCCTCTACCTTGTTCGCCGGCACGTGCTGCTTCGATCGCAGCATTTAAAGCTAATAAATTTGTTTGCTCGGCAATCTCATCAATCACGCTTATAATTTCTCCGATTTTTATACTGCTTGTGCCCAATTTTTTTACAGTTTGAGCAGCACTAGTTACAGCATCTGCTATCCGGTTCATTCCGTTAATTGTTTCTCCAACAACTTTTCCGCCATTATGTGCATAGTTTCCTGCTTGTTTTGCTTTTTCGGAAGCGTTAGTGATATTTTTTGTAGTTTCAATAATGGTTCTCGTCATCTGTTCAACAGCACCTGCAACTTCTGATGTTTGTGAACTTTGTTCTTGTGCTCCTGATGCCATTTCTTCGGAACTTGATGAGATTTGAGTTGAAGCGCTTGCCGTGGCTTGTACAGCTTCTGTTACAGCAGTTATTATTTCTTTGGTGTTGGCAACAACCGTATTAAAACCATCAAATAGTTTACCTATTTCATCAGAGTTTTCAGCTTTTACCGAAACGGTTAAATCACCTTGTGAAAATTTATCCATGTTCTCCAACAATACTTGAACATTTCTCACGAGGTATTCTTTTTCTTCCTTTGATTTGGTTTCCGTTAGGACGATTGCTTTATCGACCGCACGCATTGTATGAAGCAATTGTCCGTGCATACCGGCAAACTGTAATTTACGATAGAATTTTTCTTGACTAATGCATTGAACAATAGTTTTAATTTCCCGCGAAAATGCCTCCATTTGATCAAGAAGGTCATTCATTGCCCATGCAATTTTTCCCAATTCGGTAGATTCATCTATGCTTGTTATTCTTCCTTCAAATTTACCGTCGCTTACATCCTTAACCATTGAATAAATTTGAGGCAGCAAAACGGTTTGATTAGATACTCGCTTTACGGCGAAGAAGTAAAATGCAACCAGGATTGAAGTCAAAACAGTTATATTTAGCCACAAAGGCAATGGAAGGAGGTTTACTATTACAGATAATGAGATAGCTAAAATTACGGTTGACAGCAATGTTTTTTTTATTTCATAAACTAAGGATGTATTCTTCATAACTCATTCCTTTCTTTGATAAAATTGTGTTAAGAAATTCGGTTGAAGCAGCAATTGCATCTTTTGTACCCGCTTTCTTTTCAATTTTGATCATTTCTTTGTAAAGTTCGGATGTTATTTTTATCCCGTTTTCTTTAGGTTTACGCCTTACCGAGTAGTAGCCTATAATATTATCATTATCATCAACCGAAGCGGTTACGTTTGCAAAAACCCAATACGCGCCCCCGTCTTTCGACATATTTTTTATGTAACCGAAGAACTCTTGCTTTTTTGAAATTGTGTCCCATAAGAGTTGAAATACTCCTCTCGGCATATCAGGGTGGCGAATAATATTATGCTGAGAACCTAATAATTCGGATTCATTGTAAAGTGAGAACTCGATGAAAATTCTATTACAGTAAGTAATAATTCCTTTAAGATTTGTTTTTGAAACAAGAAAATCATCTTCTCTCAATTCACGAACAATACCGGATGGTTGTACTTTATATTTCATAACCTTTCCTTTCTTTAATTACCTTTTATAAATCCGTTATGCCAATTGTTCGCTATAAGAATGAGATATTATTTTATCTATATCGAGAAGCAATAAAATTCTATCATCAATTTTTGCAACCGAATTAATAAAATCGGAATTTATATCAGTAGTCAACTCAGGCGGAGCTTCGGTAATCTCTAATGGAATTCGCAAAACTTCCGTCACAGCATCTACAATAAATCCAACTGTATTATTTGCAATCTCGACAACAATTATTCTAGTTTTATTATCAAATTCTTTTTGAGGCAATTGTATAATACTTCTAAGATTAATGATGGGAATTATCCTGCCCCTTATGTTAACAACTCCTTCAACAAAATTGGGGGCGTTAGGTACTTTTGTTATTTTCAATAGCTTAATTATTTCTTGAACAATAAGAATGTTGATTGCAAATTCTTCGCTATCAATTTTAAACCCTACCAACTGAAGTAATTCTGTTTTTTCTTCTCTTCTTTTATCTTCAAGTTTCATTTTATTCTCCGATTGAAAAAGTTATGTTAATATGCAATTGGAATTTTTAGTGAAATATTAGTCTGAATATTTGGTTTACTTTCAACAATCAATTCACCTTTGAAATGGTTTATAATCTTTTTGACAATAGTAAGCCCTATACCGCTGCCTTCTTTTGTTCTTTCATAATGTTTGTTAAATAGATTGATGTTTTTTATTTGCTCGGGTGTTAAACCTTTCCCGTTATTGGTGAAAGAAAGAATATAGTATTTACCGTGACTTTCACCGTTAACTAAAATTTTTTTCATAGGACCGGAAAACTTGAAAGCATTTTCCATTAGCTCTTTAATGCAAATAGTGAAATAGTACTCATCAATTTTGAGAGTAATTTCCGGTACGTTTAACACTACTTGATCTTTACGGTTAAAGATTTGTGATTCTTCAATAACCACTTGCTTTAGAATGGAGTTTAAATCATAGGTGACAAAGTCTCTAGTTGATTTTTTACTAGTTAGAGTATTCAAGTCGGTATGAATATTGGCAAGAAGAACAAATTTTTCGATACGGTTATGAAGCCGTTTAGCATTGGCATTTATACTGTAGCTCATTCTTTCTATTTCTTCCTTTGTAAAATCGTCTAAGTTGTCCATCATTAAATCCGACAAACCGATGATAGGAGTAAGCGGAGTACGCAATTCGTGTGGAACGGAAAGGGCAATGTTTTCTTTAAGATCGTTTAATATGGAATTCATCTTGTTGACTTTTTCCAACTTTGATTTTACGGTGTCGAGAAGGTCTTGTGCTTTAAATGGTTTAAATAAATAATCGTCCGCACCGATTTTCATCCCTTTTCTTAAATCGTCGTAAGTACTTCTTGCGGATATGAAAATGAAAGGAATATTGGAAAGAATTTTATCGTTTTTAAGTAAAGCAAGAAATTCCAATCCGTCTAAACCCGGCATCATAATATCGGAAATGATAAGATCCGGAATAGACTCTTTAAGCATTTCGTATGCCTGATAAGCAGTTGGTGCGGTATCGACTTTATAACCGTTATGCATAAGAATTTCCTTGATGTTTTCCCGGAGATCAAACTCGTCATCAATTACAAGAATCGATTTTTCCATAGCTCTCTCCTTTTTCTGAATATATTATCGATTGACACGGATAATGTTTAATTGAATTTCGATAAATGGTCAGTTTTAAGTGTTAAGCGAATTATTTTCAAAGGTAAGTGGTAAGGAATGGCGGAACTAATTTGTTTGAGAATGCGAATTCCGACGACTGGTGAGTCGTTTGTTTTTGACCTTCAACATAATAATAGTAGTAACCGCAGACATTTGTCTGCGTGTGTATATAACTCGTAATCTATAATTTCTCAGATTTCTATAAGATATATCAAGAGGTTACCACCGCAGACGTGAAGTCTGCGGCTACAAATATTCAATGTTGCTTGCTAACTAAGCAACCTTCGAGGAAGTATAATAGCAAACCTTGAAGGTAAGCGTAAGTTGTTTTGAGCTCTTTATCCTTCAAGGTTACCTTGGTTAAGTATCTTGTTAACCTTTTTTATATTTCTTTTTAAACACTTGTGAATATCTCTTACTGAACTTTACAATTTCGGGAAAACCTTTCACTTTGGCAGCTAATGATCCGTTGAACCATGGTTCTATCTTTTCAACATAGTTTAGATTAATAATCATTTTACGATGAACTCTTATAAAGTATTTTCCGGGCAGAACTTGTTCCCATTCTTTTAATGTTTTTTTCAAAATTGGTTTTTTGCTATCACTTGTAATTACCTTCGTGTAATCTCCCGAAACAATAATTGCTACAATATTTTTCAGCTCAACAAAAATAAGCTCCTTGCCGGTGTTTAATGATATTTTATCATCAAACGAGAGTTTTTCATCATCATTTTTTGCGGCGGAAATATGTTTCAATTCACCAATCCGGGTAAGGCGATTTCTAACAATATCAAGAAGTTCTTTTGCACGTACCGGTTTTATTATGTAATCGTCTGCTCCAAGGTTCATACCTTTTCGCATACTTTCCGAATCGGCTTGGGCTGTTAGATAAATAAAAGGGATTGCAAGGGTTTCTTTGCTTTGGGCAAGGCTTTGCTTTACTTCATACCCGTTTAAACCCGGCATGGCAATATCACATAAAATTAAATCGGGTTTAACTTCAGCGGCTAATATTATGCCTTCACGCCCGTTTGGGGCAGTATAAACTTTTGCACCGGTTAACTCAAAAATTTCTCTTATGTTATCACGAATATTCTCATCGTCATCAATTATTAAGAACTTATTCATAACTCCCCGGTTTAATTGATTGGGATAATAACTGTAAATATAGTTCCTTTCCCAATTTCACTATTGAAAGAAATTCTACCGTTTAGTTGAGTAACAAGTTTTTGTACTATGTTCAACCCCAAGCCGGTACCTTGAACATTCTGACTTGTTGATGACCTGAAAAATGCTTGAAAAATATTTTTCTTATCATTATCAGGAATTCCAATGCCGTTATCGGTTACCTGGAAGATAAGCTTATTACTTTTTCTTTTCACATCAAGTTTTACAATTCCGTCTTTATCTCTATTATACTTAAAAGCATTGGAAACAAGATTACCGAGAATTTTTTTCATAATTGTAGGATCGAGTTTATATTGTGTTTCTCCCGGTTGATAATCCAACTCCGATTTAATTTCAGGGTAAATATCTTTGAATTCATCAAGAAGATTTTTACAAAATAATTTCAAGTTAACGGTTTCTTTTTGAATCGGTATTTTGCTCATATTAAACTTATTTATATACACAACTTCATCCAGCATTTCAGTAAGATCGTCAATATTGGTTTTTATCCTGTTGAAATGCTTTTCTCTTTTAGCCGGGTCCAACAAAGAATTACCCATTTCCAATATTTCCGTAGAAGATAAAATTGAAGTTAGAGGAGTTCTAAACTCGTGGGAAACCAAAGAAATAAAACCATCTTTAAGTTCGTTCAATTCCTTTTCAAATTTTAACGCAGATTGAATTTCCAGCTGAAGTTTCTTTAATTCGGTTATATCTCGTGAAGATGATATTACGGATATAACGTTACCTTCCGAATCAAACTCGGGGAACAGCAGCCAATCAACCCAGATACCATTCGGAAGTTTGAACTCAACACGTTGATTTTGCTTTGTTTCAAATACTTGTCTAAGCGAACTATCAAATAATTCTTTTAAGTCTTTAGGTAACGGTAGTTCGGAATGAGTTTTACCGATAAATTCTTCGGGTTTCATCCCGATAAAACTTTCAATTGCCGGGTTAATATAAACATACCGGAGTTCTTCGTTGAATCTAATAATCACATCTTTAGAATTTTCGGCTAAAGCACGAAAAGTTTCGCGGGATTCTTTTAACTCACGTGTTCTTTCATCAACCATTTCTTCAAGGTGTTCTTTGTATTTTTTTAACTCTTGTAGTATTTCCAAATGTTCGGTTATATCCAAATATATTGCGGCATAGCTTATAACACTATCATCTTTATCCTTAATAGGAGTAATTGATGTGCTTAACCACATTAGTTTACCATCAACGCTTTTATCTTGAATTATTCCTTTCCAAGGTTCACCTGAATTTAGCTTGGACCACATATTCTTATAAACTGAGTTTGGGGTATTCCTTGAGCCAAGTATACTTGGTTGTTTACCAATATATTCGGATTTATGCTTAAAACCGAATTGCTGCATAAAGTGCATGTTTGCATATTCAATATTGGTTTCTTTATTTGTAATCATAATAGCAACAGGACTGTTTTCAACAACTTTAGAAAGTTTAAGTATTTTTTCTTCGGCTGTTCTTTGTTCCGTAATATCTCTATTGCTGCCGCGTCTTCCTAAGTATTTTCCATCCGAACTATATACAGGCTGGCAAATATGGCTTATCCACTTTTCTTTTCCGTCTTTGTCAATTATTCTGAATTCGATCAAGTGAGGTTTTTGTGAATCACCTTCAACAGTACGGTTATGGCATCGCAAGATTTCTTTTTCATTTGGGTGAGTAATTTCAATTAATAAATTAGGATTATTAATAAATTCTTCTGCTTCATACCCTGTTATTCGCTTACAGGAAGGAGAAACATACTTAAACTTACCATCAGGCGATTGCCAGCATTCCCAATTATATGTGAAGTCTGCAACGGTTCTATATTTTTCTTCGTTTTCTTTAAGAGTTGCTTCAAATTGTTTTCTTTCGGTAATATCATGGGCAAATACAATAAACTGTTCCTTGTTACACCAATAAACAGTATTTATTTCTACGTCCCAAACAGATCCGTCCTTTCTTTTATGTTTAGTTTCGAATCGATCTGCGCCTTGTTCAATAACTTTTTGAATATGCCGTTTAGTTTCCTCCGGAGTTTCAAGTGCTTCGAGATCAGGAATTGACATGCTCAACAATTCATCTCTTGAATAACCGCTCATTTTGCAATAACTCTCGTTAACATCAACCATTCTTCCGAACTTATCAACCTGCCAAAATCCATCACGAGTAGTTTCTAATAGTGTTTCATATCTTTCCGCCATTTCCTTGTTTTGTATTTCAATTTTTTTGCTTTGGGTAATATCACTTGATAAACTGATTATTTCTTTTTTCCCATTGGGCAAATTTATGCTGGTTTCATATAATCTTATGTAAATAATGCTTCCGTCTTTTCTAATAGAAGTAGTTTCATAATTTATTATTTCTCCCGCGAGTAATTTGTTGATATGTTTGTCAACAAGTTCGTATTTATCTTTAGTTACAAAAATCTTTACATTTTTACCTATCAATTCTTCTTTAGAGTAACCTGTTATTTGGCTAATGGACTTATTAATATCAAGAATATTTCCTTCTTCATCTTCGATTATTATTCCAACAGGCGAAAATTCAAACAAGCTTCGGTATCTTTCTTCGCTTTCTTGTAATGCAAGCAGTGCTTCTTTACGGTCAGTTATATCTGTATGAGATATAACAACCTTCCGGGGTAAAGTTTCACTTCCTTCAAACGGTCTAACTCTTACAACGAACCATTTTTCTGTATTGTCTGCATTGCATTGATATTCAAGGTCAAATTTATGTTTTGTACCTACAATTACTTCTTCAATTGCTTTAGCTATTTCCAGTGAATCTTTTTTGTTTTCACGGGGAGTTACTTTTATATAATCAAGATAGTTCATACCGGTAGAAACAGGCGGTACAAGAATTGAATTGGGCAGCGAGTTCTCCTTCCATGCTTTGTTTATATTGATAATGCATCCTGTTTCATCTAAAACACATATATAAGCAGTAAGAGAATCGAGTGTAGCTTGATTAAAATGTTGTAGTTCTTCTAATTTTTTTTGATGTTCTTTATACCTGGTAATGTCATCGGCAACCAGCAAATTTTGTTTTGCAGTCGATTCAACAGGTAATAGAGTCAAACCAAAATATTTTTGCGAACCGTGCAAATCAATAGAAATACATTCATAATTTTCAACTGGCTTGGTTAATAAAATATAATCCCTACAATTTTCAGATAAGTTTACGTGTTCAAGTACATTCTCAATTGTTTGTCCCTTAATAGAAGTTTCATCTAAATTGATAAGCTCCACCATCCTTTTATTTATGGTAGCAATTTTCCCGTCTTCACCCACCACCATTAACCCGCTTGGTATAGTCGAAAAAATTGTTTCGAGAAGGAGATTGCTATCGGAGATTTTTTTGTGGGCTTTACTGATAGATTCGGACATTTTCGTAAATGACTCCGCTAGGGACGAAATTTCATCCTTGGTATTTATTTTTGGTCTAACGGAGTAATCACCCGAAGCAATAGTTTCGGCGGCTTCTTTGAGTAGTTTAATCGGTTTGGTTATTTTATTAATTGTTAGGAACATGAAAAATATACTGAATAGAAGTCCGGCAATAATAATTTGTGTAATCAACTCGGTATCTTCTGATTTTAGTTTTTCTCCTTTAATTTTGTAGTCTTGAATTCTATGAGATATGCCATCGAAGATCATGGTGGTTTTGTAATTGATGCTATAACCGAACTTATAGTCAATCATTTTCATGTAATCTATAGCAGATTGTGAACTTCGGGGTTTATCGATCTCAAAAATTAATTCGGAGTAATAACGAATCGAATCAATGTCGGTTTTTATCTGGGACAATAAATTCCATTCATCTTCAAACAAATCGGAGGATTGAAATGTATGAAAGTATCTGTCTAACAGCTTATTCTGCTCATTATAATATTGCTTTAATGAAGTATCTGCAGTAATTATAAAATCATTACTAGCCATCAGAACTTGGGTAACAGTGAATCTTAAGTTACCTGCGGTAATTTGTTTGAAAACTTCTTTTTCTATGCTGTCGAATTGTCTTGCATTTTCTTGTAATCCCTTGTAAGCAGTTATACCCATACTACTCAAAAGTATTAAAAAGACCAGGAAAGATATAGCAATTTTAGAACCGATGGATAATCTCATGCTGATAATTCCATGTTTGTACGGAAAAACTTTTCGTATTTTATTTATGCCCTTAAAGGGAAGATAAACTTATTATCTATAATAATAACACAACGGCTCTTAATTTCTTTCAAAAGATACGAAGTCGTGAATACAATAAAAAGGGATGTTTAGATTTAAAAAATTATATATAAACTCCAATTGCTTACAGAGCAACCTTCAAGGAAAAAGTACTTTAGCAGCCAACACTTACCTCGAAGGTTTAATCAAAACAACAAACCTTGAAAGTAAGCGTAGTTGATTTAAGTTCAATTTCCTTCAAGGTTGCTTTGGTTATTAATATTTATTGTCTATTAATAAGCCGCCGGTATATTGCCGGCAGCTTTAAGAGGGCTGGGGAGGGTATTCACATGAAAAGAGCTAATTATATACTAATCTTCCGTTTCCTTTTCCGTTGCCTGAAGAACTCTCTGCATGTTTTGGTTTATGATGAGTATGTTCTTCCGGTTTTCTTATTTGTGAAGATGAACTGCTGCTAATCCTAAATCTTGTAATTAAGTTTTGTAAGTTGTCGGTCAACCTGTTTAAGTCTTCCGCAGCTCTTGCTATTTGTTGTGTTCCTGCAGCCGATTGCTGTGTTACACTGCTGATTGATTCAATATTCTTACTTATCTGTTCTGCTGCAGATGACTGCTCTTCACTTGCCGATGCAACTTGGTTTATTTCATCACTAACCGATTTAACTGTTTTGTCTATGTTTAATAATACTTCTTCTACTTGTGCATTCAATTCTATGCCTTTCGCTACAACTTTACCGGCTTCAACCATCGATTCGTTTGCTTCTTTAGCTTCACCTTGGATTTGCTTAATTGTCTCGGCTATTTCTTTGGTAGCTTTAGTAGTTCTTTCAGCTAGTTTGCGAACTTCATCGGCAACGACAGCAAAACCACGACCTTGTTCACCGGCACGTGCAGCTTCAATAGCGGCGTTAAGAGCAAGAAGATTTGTTTGATCGGCGATATCATCAATAACTTGAGCAATCTCACCGATTTGATCTGTTTTATTAGCAAGCGAACCGATTACTTTTGCAGTAGATTGAGCAGAAGCAGTAATCTCATTCATACCTTCCTTTGCTCTGGTAATATTTTCAACACCGGTCTTGGTAAGTTTACTTGCATTAACAGAACTTTCCGAAGCAACGTTAGCATTCTTGGTAGTTTGCAGAATAGTAGTAGTCATTTGTTCAACAGCGGAAGCGACTTCAGTTGCTTGCGCAGATTGTTCTTGAGCACCTGCAGCCATCTCTTCTGAAGAAGAAGAAATCTCACTGCTTGCGCTTGCTGTTGCAGAAATAGCTTCAGAGATATTCTCAACGAGCATTGATAAAGATTCACCTAATTTATTAATGCTGTCCTTAATTAATTGATGTTCTCCTTTATAATCTCCTTTGACTCTTTCGGTAAGATCACCTTCTGCAAATTTCCTAAGTACAGTAGCCCCTTCTTTAATTGGAGCGGTTAGATAATCGAAAGTAGAATTAAATCCGTTTACAATTTCCTTAAAAACACCTTGGTGTTTTTCAATAACAACTTTTTCAGATAGGTTTCCTTCTTCTGCCGCAGTTGATAATAATCGTGTATCTTGAGATAATAAAATTAAGCTATGTTTTATTTCTTGAACGGAATTACCCAGTGTATCTTTATCAGAGAGTATTTTAACATCTGCTGTAATATTTCCTTTAGCAAATTCTGATACAGTTACTGACTGATCAAAAAGCCCGTCTTTAAGTTTCTTTAAGGATTTACCGAGTTCACCAAATTCATCCTCTCTGTTAACAACTATTTCGTCCGTTAGTATTCCTTTCGATAGATTTGTTAGATTATTTATATACCTAAATAAATCAACAAGTACATTCTGTTTTACAAGGTAGACAATCATCATCCATACTGCTACAGCTAAAAACAATACGATAATCAGCGCACCAATTCGTTCATTCACAATTGCGGCATTTGTTTCGGTTAAAGAATATTTTAAACTCATTACTGCATATACATCCCCGGCATTCCCGTCGTGACAATCCAAGCAAGAAGGTTCTGCAAGCAATGTTGTTATTGAGTGGAAAACCGGTACATTGTTAAATTCTTCTTCGGCAAAATAGTCTTCTTTAGACTTGACAACTTCTCTTTCAAGTTGGTTCATTTGCTTTGATCGAGATTCATCAATTATTTCAGTGGGTATGATTCTTACCTCGGATAGATTATTTAGATGTTTTACTCTTTCTATAAAAGGTTCAACATCCGTAATACCTTCTCCCATCGAAAACAAAATGGAGTACTTCATTGTTTCGCTAACTTCGTGTGTTATTTCTTTTGCACTTTCTAGTTTTGAGTTTTGTGAATAATAAAGTACAAAGATTAATAAAATGCCGAGGACAAATATTAATCCGGCGGCTACTTTATATGATATTTTTTTTGATACCGATTTCGAAACATCAAAGAGTTTCATAGTACCTCATAGTGCTTAATTTATTTGTATGTTATTTTTGCTCTCATGAATTTACAGAACGAAAAACTTGTCCACCAATTCATTAGTTAAAACCTAAAATTACTTAAGAGGTTTTATTGCAATTCTATTATCGTATTTTGAGAGAAGATGTTGAGAGTGTTATCGGTTGTTAATTCGTCAATTTAATTACATAAACACATATTTCCGGGTTAAAAGGCACTGCCGGCAAATTGCCGGCAGTTTAGGGGTAGGAGACCATATTGAAGGTTACTAACTATATACTAACCGACCATTTCCTTTACCGTTACCCGAAGAACTTGATGTATAGCTTGGTTGATGATGCTCAATATGTTCCTCGGATTTCTTTATTACAGTTGATGCTGTATTACTGATCTTAAATTTACTGATTAAGTTTTGCAGATTTTCAGTCAACCTGTTTAAGTCTTCCGCTGCTCTTGCTATTTGTTGTGTTCCTGCAGCAGACTGCTGTGTTACACTGCTGATTGATTCAATATTCTTACTTATCTGTTCTGCTGCAGATGACTGTTCTTCACTTGCAGATGCAACTTGATTAATAACGTCAACAACGCTCTTAGATGATTCAATAATTTTGCGAAGAGCTTCACCGGCTTGATTTGCTAATTCTCTGCCTTTTTCTACTTCAACAGTTCCTTCTTCCATAGATTCAACTGCACCGCCGGTTTCTTTTTGAATTGTTGAGATCATACTTGCAATTTCTTTAGTTGCTTTTGTAGTACGTTCAGCAAGTTTGCGAACTTCATCTGCTACAACTGCAAAGCCTCTGCCTTGTTCACCCGCTCTGGCAGCTTCAATAGCAGCATTAAGTGCAAGTAAGTTTGTTTGGTCTGCAATGTCATCTATTACCTGAATAATTTCACCGATCTTATCACTACTCTTGCCTAAGTCTTTAACGGTACCTGCAGCTTTTGCAACAACTTCGGAAATTCTATTCATACCGTTAACTGTATCTTGAACAACTTTTCCGCCTTCGGCTGCCATATCACCGGCAGATTTTGCCTCCTGGTTTGCTTGTGAAGCATTCTTTGTTGTTTCAAGTATAGTAGATGTCATTTGTTCAACTGCTCCGGCAACTTCTGTAGCTTGTGCAGATTGTTCTTGTGCCCCGGCAGCCATTTCTTCTGAGGATGAAGATATTTGACTGCTCGCACTTGCGGTTGCTGCAACTGCTTCAAATACATCACTAATTACTTTTTCTAATGAATCACCGAGTTTATTAATACTGTCTTTAATTACTTTATGATCATTTTTATAATCACCGGTTACACGGGGAGTTAAATCTCCGTTAGCCATTATTCCCAATACTCGCGAACCTTCTTGAACAGGAGCAATTACTTCATCCAAAATTCCGTTAACACCAACTACTAATTGACTCCAAGTTCCTTCAAATTTCTTCTCATCACCACGGCTGCTTAATCTTCCGTCTTTTGCATCTTCAATTAAACCGCTCATTTCATCTGAAAGCATACGAACTTTATCTCGCACTCCTTCGTAAGCATCTATTCCGGACTGTGTTTTGTAAATCATTTCATCTACTGTATTTGCCAAGCCACCGATTTCATCTTTTTGATCAAAATTTAGAGGTTTTGTTGATTTTTCAACTTTTACTTTTAAGTCACCTTTTGCCATTCCAATTAAACCATTGCCTAAGTTTGTTAAACATACATCTTTTAATAGAGTTACTCTCGATAATACTTCGTTAATCGGTTTACTTAATTTATTTGCCGTGAAAAAAGTAAGCAATACAGCAATTATTATCGAGACAAATGTAATTACCAAAACTAATGTAGAGGTTAAATTAAAAGATGAAGACATTTCCTTTGCAGCTACGTCAACATTTTCTTTTGTGTTTGATGAAATATCTGTTATTCTATTTTTAACATCAGAGAGTATAGGTGTAATTCGATTTTCAAAAAATTCAACTACCTTAACTTGTTCTTCGTTGGCTAATATATAATTGTTTACTATTTCTGCAGACTCGTGTAGCTTGATATGTTGTTCCCCCAGCTCGTTCCATTCTTGTGATGAAATACCTTCTGGAGGCTGACTTGCATAATACCATTCTCCAAATGAACATTTTCTGGGGTCTAATTGTCCTGTAAATTTTCTATTAGATGCAATAGAACCTAATAGTTGTTTACTCCAGTCTAAGTGATCAGCTATCTTAATCTCTAAGAAGTTTGCCGTTGTGAAATTATGAACAACTTCATTTGCATTTTTCTCTAAGCTGCTATTATTTGTATAAATAAATGAGGCAAATACAATTAGTAATAGGATTACTATACTGTAGCTAAACAATATCTTGTTACGAATACTAAAATCATTGAATTTTTTCATTTTGTTCTCCTTCAATCTATTATTTTGTTAGTTAGAAATTTCTTCTAGTAATTCTTTTTCATCTTTCTTTAGAAGAGCATCAAGATCTAGGAGAATAATTATTCTGTCTTCTAATTTTGCAACCGACGTGATAAAGTCACTATCAATTTGCGATACTAATTCCGGAGGATTTTCAATTATATCTTTGGATATTCTAAGCACTTCATTCACCTCATCAACAATAAATCCGACTATATTTCCAATAATATCAACAACCACAATTCTTGTTTTAGCATCATGTTCTTTTCCATCGATGGAAAGTCTTTTTCTTAAATCAATTACGGGTATAATTCTGCCTCGCAGATTTACAACCCCTTCAACGAAGTCCGGTGAATTAGGAACTTGAGTAATTTTCAGCATTCGGTTGATCTCCTGTACTTTTAGAATATCAACACCGAACTCTTCTTTACCAACTTTGAAACTGACTAACTGAATCAGTTCTATGTTTTCTTTTCGATTTGCGGCAACTTCCATCTATACCTCCTATTAGTTAAATCATTATTTTCAAGAATAATTGAAAAATTTTCGTTTCTGATTTTATTATCGAATGGAGAAATATGAACTTTTAGTACTTATGTATTAAGCGGGAAGATTTTGTAATTAAGCGGGTTTTTAGTACGGTATGACTGATTAATGATACATTATTTTCAAAGAATTTGATGCAATAATAATTTTGATAATTATGGAATTATAGCACGTTGCTCGACACTGGTTTTTGACCCTCAAGTTTGCGGCTGAGTGATGTTACAGCAACCCTCAATGTCAAAAACAAGTTGCCCTGAGGATTACAAATGGTACTAATAAAGTGGTATAGAAACTTTGCATGAAGTATATTTTCTTAATTCACTCTTAATAGTTATTGAACCACCCAATATATTAACTATTTTACTTACGATTGCAAGTCCCAATCCCAAACCTGATTCGTAAAAATTCTTTTGATCAAACCTACCGAACGGCTCAAGCGAATGAAGCTGATGTTCCGTCATTCCGTATCCGGAATCGTTAATTTCAAAGACATATTGATTTTCGATTTTACTCCCCTTCAAATAAACTTCTTTATCGTTCTGTGAATACTTCAACGCATTTTCAAGAAGCTCTTTAATAATAGTCTCAATAAAAAGTTCATCAACATCAAAAGAGACAGGCTCAAAATCCAATTTAACACGATTTTTAGGTTTTAGCTTTTCATCAATACTGCCGAGTATATGTCGAATCCTTTCTTCGCTTAGATTAGACGGGCTCTCAGCTTTAAGTTGCTCACGGTTTCCTTCCCGGAAAAAGAGTAAGTCTTTATAGAACAAAAACTTTTCAATTTTTTGATGAAGTATTTTTCCGTTTTTATTAATAAGACCTGCCAATTCCTTAATTACATCAGGATCATTATCTTCTTTCAGCATTTCAGAAAAACCGAGAATCGGAACAAGCGGGGTTCTTAATTCATGAGGAATTTTTGAAGAGATCTCATCTCGCAAAGTATTTGTTTTTTGTTTTATCAACTCAACCTTTTTTAATCTAGCTCTGACTGCATCAAGCAAGTCATCAATTTGAAAAGGTTTAACAAGGTAATCGTCTGCACCAAGTTTCATTCCCATTCTAATGCTTTGATGTTCAGCTTTTGCACTTAGAAAAATTACCGGTGTAGTTACTAATTCGTCGTACTTCATTAATTCTTCAATAAATTGGAAGCCATCCATTTTCGGCATCATTATATCGCTTATAATTAAATCAGGTGAATGGTTCTTTGCCAAAGCAATACCATCTAAACCATTATCAGCAGAAATAACATCGAAGTTTTCAGATCCCAATATATCGCTGATATTATTTCTTAAGTAACTATCATCTTCCACTACTAATATTTTATAAGCCATATAAACACTCCAACCTAAAATAAGACCAGTTTATTTGTCTGTTCTATTATCGATGATGATAAAAAAAACTTTATAACAATTGTATTAAAGAAAAAGCCGGTTTAACTAAACCGAATAATTTGCATAAGTCATGAAAAATGATCTTTTAGTTTTACGCTAAATCTTTTACTTACTATAAATGGCTCAATTTCATCTTTTATACTAATTAGATATGATGATTGTTGAAACTTTTCAATTTTCGAAATGTGTTCTGTATTAATAATTGCAGAGCGATGAATACGTATAAAATATTTTTCGGGCAATTTCTCTTCCCATTCATTTAATGAAGCTCTTTGCAAATAATTCTTCCCGTTACAGAATTTCAGTTTAATATAGGGTGTTTCGGCTTTAAGATATTTCAAGTCTCTTAACGAACATAATTGTGACTTGCCTGCAAAATTAACAAGGATTTTATCATCAATATCATAAACCTTTTTGCCATTTTTTAGGTTGTCATTTTGTTCGGTGATAACTTGAGAGTACTTTTCAAGTCGCAGTTTTATCGAATTCAGTAAATCTGGAATATCGAAAGGTTTAAAAATATAATCATCAGCACCAAGTATCATTCCTTTTCGTATATCATCTTTCTCTACTTTTGCAGTTAAGAAGATAAAAGGAATTCTTTTAGTTTTTTCATTTTTAGAAATAGTTTCTAAAACTTGGTATCCGTCTTTATTTGGAATAGCAATGTCGCAGATAATTAAATCAGGCAGCCAATTAATTGCTTCATATATGCCTTGATTTCCCTCGATGGCTGTTTTTACAAAGTAATTTTCTTCAAGTAAAATTTCTTTGACATTTTGGAGCAGAACAGTATCGTCTTCAATTACAAGAATTTTTTTCTTATTGCTCATAATTATCGATTGGAATATTGACAAAAAATGTTGTGCCTACATTCTCTTTACTTTCAACTGATATTTCACCCTTTAAAATTTCGAGTGCACGTTTAACTATGTTGAGACCGAGACCGGTACCTTGAATACCAACTGAGTTGTTTGTCCTAAAGAAAGGATCGAAAATATATTTAATTTCATCTTCTGAAATACCAAATCCTTGATCACCCATAGAAATTATAAGCTGACCTTCAGAACATTCCGCGGTTAATTCAATTTTACCTCCATTAGGACTGTATTTTACCGCATTACTTAGTAAATTTATTATTATATGACGAAGTAATTTTCTGTCAATATAAATTTCATCTTTGTTACAATTTATATCTAAAATCAACTGATGTTTTTCTGTTAACTGCGGTTTAATATCTTCAACAAATGAATTGAGCAAATCTTTTATATCACTTAATTCCGGATTGTTTTTTAGAATTTCTCTATCCGCACGGCTGATTGTTAGTACATCGTCTAATATGTGTGTAAGATATTTTACTGTTGATTCAATTCTATTATAATGCTGCTTAAGTTTTTCTTCACTCCAATTCTTAGAGTATCTTTGTATCATTTGCGAAGATGAAAGTAAAGCGGAAAGAGGAGTTCTGAATTCATGTGAAACTGTAGCAATAAAACGAGTCTTTAATTCGTTAATTTCTTTTTCTTTGGATAGAGATTCTTGAAGCTGTTTTTCAAGAATTTTACTTCGGTCAAGTTGAAGTTTTAATTCTCTATTCACGGTATCCAATTCTCCGGTTCTTTGCTTTACTAAATCTTCCAAATTTTCTCGATACTTCTTTAATTCAGCTTCATTTGTAACATCTTCTGTAATATCTTCCTTTGTAGCAATAAAATGTGTGATTTTTCCTTCTTCATTCTTTATAGGAGAAACAATACTGGAATCCCAATACAGCTCACCATTTTTCTTTTTATTGTGAAAAACTCCGGCCCAAGTTTTACCGGCAGTGATTGTTGACCACAAATTTTTATAAAATTCATCCGACTGTTCTCCTGATTTTAATATCCTAGGATTCTGTCCAATAATTTCATCAGAAGCATATTCAGTTACTTTAGTAAACATCGGATTGACATATTCAATTGTTCCATCAGGGTTTGTAATTACAATACTAACCGGGCTTTGTTCAATTGCGAGAGATCGTTTCTCTAACTCAATTTTATATTTTTTTTCTTCTGTTATATCTCTGTTGCTTCCTCTAATTCCAATTATATTTTTATTTTCATCATATACTTTTCTGCAGATATGAGATATCCATTTTGTTTCACCATGCTTTGTAATAATTCTGAATTCAATATTTTCTAATTCGTTTCGGTGGTATAATTCTTCATTGTAGTGCTTATAAACGGTTTCTTTATCAGCAGGATGAATCATATTGATTGTTGTTGTTAAATCATCACCAAGTTCGTCTATTGAATACCCGGTTATTCTTTCACATGAAGGTGAATTGTAAATATATTTTTTGTTTGTATCTAACCAGTATTCCCAATCGTAATTATAGTCGGCAACAGTTTTATATTTAATTTCATTATCTCTTAACTGATTCTCCATTTTCTTACGTTTTGTAATATCATAATTAATTCCAACAACTCTAACCACCTCATTACTTTCGTTTCGTTTTATAATGCCGGAACCAACCAGATAATAAATTTTACCATCTCTTTTTATAATCGGAAATTCTATATAGAATTCATTTTTCTCTTTTAGAGCCTCATCAAATTTTGATAGAGCTTCAGGGAGTGCATCCGGCAGCAAACATTTTTTCCAATCATTAAGGGTTCCTCCAAAGTTATCTTTGTCAATATCAAATAATTCGAACGTAACATCGTCCCATTCAAGCTTCTCGTTAGTGATATTATAGTCCCAGATACCAATACCAGCTCCTTTAGTTGCAAGTGCAAGCCTTTCTTCGCTTGTTTTTAAATCTCTCTCTGCTTTTTTTCTTTTTGTTATATCATGAACAATAGAATGTAAATAAGGGTTACCATTTAATTCTATCATACTGCTGTATACTTCGACATCTGAAATAGATCCATCTGATTTTTTATGTTGAAATTCAAAATATATTTTCTGAGCTTTTTTTGCTCTGTCCATTTCAATCTTTATTTCATCATCAGAAAGGATATTTATTTGGGAAATGTTCATATTCTCAAGTTCATTTACGGTATATCCATAGAATTTTGCAGCCGCATGGTTTGCATTTATTATTTTTCCGGTTTCCGGGTCTATAATAAATTTTATAGCCGAATGATTTTCAAATAGATTTCTAAATTTAACCTCGTTGTTTCGGATTTTTGATTCAGCAAGTTTCCGATCGGTGATGTCAAGTGCGGTGAAAGTAACACCTTTTGATAAATCATTAGTAACAATAGGTGTAGAACTTAAGAGTATGTCAATAATTGTACCGTCCTTTTTAACCCACCGAGTTTCAACAGATCCGGTTCCCTTCTTCGTAATCTGATAGTATTTTTCTTTCCCTACAAATTCAAACTCTTCATCAGAGGGGTAGAGAATTCTAGCGCTTTTTCCAAGAACTTCTTCAGCTGTATATCCGGTAATCTCACAAAACATTTCGTTAACCTGCAGAAAAACTCTATCGACCAGCAAACCAATACCAACCGGAGCACTTTTAAAAATACTTTGCAAACGCGCTGTACTTTCTTGAAGTGCAAGTTCAGCGTTCTTTCTTTCGGTGATTTGTTTTTCTAATTCCTGAGCATATTTCTTTACTTCTTCATAATTGCGGATATTATCTATTATATGCGCAGCTTGATCGGCAAAACCTTGCAGAAGAATTATATCTCTTTCTTCAAATAGGTGTTCTTTTTCAAATGATGATAATATTAATACACCTATTGCTTTTTTTCTTAGTCGGATCGGAAGATAAAGACATGATTGCAAATTCCTCATTTTCACTATTTCTTGTTCAGCTTGTGTAAGCTCTGTTGTTGATGAATCATTCATAATTACATGTTGACAGGTGGTAATTGCTTTTCTAATATGATAATGATCAACTAAAGATGCCGTCCTGAATTTTTCGGGAAAAGCTATTGGAAGCTGAGGAGTAGTAGCTGATAAACGAATGTGTTCACCGTAAAGGAGATAGATTGCCCCGCTGTCCAAATTCATAATGCTTGTTGCATTGTCAACAATCATTTGCATAATAACCGGTAAATCGAAAGTGGTAGTAATAGCTTGACTTATTTTTAGAAATCCTTCCAAGCGTTTATTGTTTTGAAAGAGTAATTCTTCATATAGTTTACGCTCTGTGAGGTCTTTTACAACCCCCAATACAACATGCTGTTCAGCTAATTTTACAAAATGAGTAATTATTTCGGTATGAATCGTGCTTCCATCTTTTCTATTTATAGTAAATTCATCTGGACCTGTTGTTTTTCCCATGGCATTCAGCGAAAGCAGTTCTGTTGCTTTTAGTATGTCTTTGTATTTTAATAAATTTAGTTTCAGAAAATTTTTACCGATTAACTCTTCAGCTCTATAACCGCAGATTTTTTCAGCAGCTTTATTGCCGTAAAGAAATTCTCCGGTAATAGTTGAATAATATACACCGATAGGTAAGTTATCTAGTAAAGAACGGAATTTTTTTTCACTTGCTGTTAACTCAAGATTTTTATTGGCTACCTTTTTATAAGATCTTCTCATAAGAAAGTAAATCAATATTGCTGTACCAGTAACAAAAAAAGTACCTTTAATTAATTGATAATATTCAATTGAGTTAACGTCTTGGAAAGTGTTGAAAATAATTTTATCGGAGTAGACAATCCATAAGAATGATATTGCTAAGTAGATAATCGCAATTTTTAAGTAAGGTCTATCTGAAGTTGAAAGGGTTTTGAAAAAGTTAATAATGTTTTTCATAAGCAGAATATTTAAGTCCTTTGAATGCAATATTTGCTGTTAAATCAGCGAGTTAGATAAAAAATAATCTAATTTTTGTATTGTAAAGCGATGAAACACCCCCCCCCCCCCATACAAGATAATAAGACTATTGTGTCAAGTTAATAAATATT
>DYHH01000039.1 GCA_020724265.1 Melioribacter roseus
CCTTCGGAAACAATATTTTGGAAATCCGAAATACCTTTTGCTTCAATTCGTTTTCTTTCAGCTTCTTGTTCTTCTCTTCTTAGAACAAACTGCATTCTTTCGCTTTCTTGTTCCGCCTGAAGTTTTTCTTCGATTGATTTGGTTAGTCCCGGAGGAAGAATTATCTGTCTCATAGCGGCAGCTTCAATTTCAATTCCACGAGGTCCAACAAGTTTGTTTAACTCATTCATAATTTCATTTGCTAATTTTTCGCGAGACGCTGTATACAAAGCTTTCGCTTGATAATTTGCTGTTACACCCCGAACAACCGATCGAAACTGCGGAAGAAGTATTATCTCCGTATAATTTGGTCCAACGGTTTTATATATCTGGTTTGCTTTGTCAGGACTTAATCTGAACAATAAACTAATTTCAAGACTAACTGTTAATCCTTCTTCCGAAGGGACGTTCATTGTTTCCTTGAACTCCTGGGTTTTAATGCTGAACTTGACAACGTTTGCCATTGGGTTAACTACATTAACTCCTGCTTTTAATGTATTATCGCTTACCATACCGAGAAAATCGACAACACCTACCGTACCTGCAGGAACTACAGTAAATAATTGTAGAATAACAATAACTCCTGCAACGCCAACTCCACCCAGCGCAAGAGTTGACTCTTGTCTTCTTCCCCTCTTTCTCAAATTATTAAATGCTACATAAGCAACTACTGCCGCAATTATTGCAACTATGAATAACATGATTCCTCCTTTATTTTATGTTTTCGTTTTCTATTAATAATTTCAAATTATCAATATAGATTAATCTAATACCTTTTTAATTAGCGCAGGGTTCTCAACTTTTTTGTCGGTGAACTCAAGCACCCCGGTAATCATTTGCTTTGCAGATTCTATTTTATCTTCTTTGTCCGTAAATAATTCCACAAGTTTATCGCCCATATTTATTTTGTCGCCTATTTTCGGATAGAAAATTAAACCGGCTTTAAAATCTATTTTATCATGTAATGTTTGTCTTCCTGCGCCAAGCTCTAAAGCCGCCATTCCGATTTCATATGTGTCCACTGATTTTAAGTAGCCATCTTTTTCTGCGTAAATAGTTTCATGATGTTTTGATTTCGGATATGATTCGGGATTATGAAGATATTTTACATCACCGCTTTGTGCTTTGGTTATTTCAACAAACTTGTCGAATGCTTTCCCGTTTTTAATAAGTTCTTTAGAAATTTCAATTCCCTCTTCAACAGATTCCGCTTTGTCGCCGAGATAAATCATTGCTCCGGATAAGGTAACCGACAAGGATTTTAAGTCCTCAACTTCTTCACCCTGTAAAACTTTTACAGATTCGTAAACTTCCAAGAAATTACCGATGTAATTGCCTAAAGGCTGATTCATATCTGTTATATATGCCATAACTTTTTTGTTAAAAGATTTTGCCGTATCAATTAACGATTTAGCAAGAGCGATTGAATCATCTAATGATTTCATAAAAGCGCCGCTGCCGGTTTTTACATCAAGTACAAGTCCGTCAATTCCGGCCGCTAACTTTTTGCTCATTATACTTCCGGTAATTAGCGGAATTGATTCGACGGTTGCGGTAACATCACGCAAGGCATAAATAAGTTTATCAGCCGGGGCAATATCTTTTGTTTGACCGATTAGAACAGTTCCGCAAGAATTAACAACTGAAATGAATTCATCTAAATCAAGATCGGTTCTGAATCCGGGAATGGATTCAAGTTTATCTAAAGTGCCGCCTGTATGACCCAAACCTCTTCCGCTTATCATCGGAACTTTTACTCCGGCTGCCGCGGCAATTGGTGCAAGAATCAATGATGTTTTATCTCCCACACCCCCCGTAGAATGTTTATCAATTTTGAATCCTTCAATAGAAGATAAATCAAGAACTTTTCCGCTGAACAACATTACGCTTGTTAAAGCAGAAGTTTCCCATTTATTTAATCCGCGCAGATAGGCAGCCATTAAAAAAGCGGCAAATTGATAATCGGTTACTTTTCCTTCAACATAACCATTTACCAAAAAACCGATCTCATCAATTGTTAGAGCTTTACCGTCACGTTTTTTTCTTATTAGTGATACGACATTCATAGAATAACCAAATGATTTAACAAGGCTTCAATATATTGAATTTGAGACCCAATTTCGAGATTGTTAAAATTTATCAAGACGTTCAATAAGTGAGTTTTATTTACCTTTTAACTTTCATGATTATTTTTAACATTGTCATAGTTTACTAAAGATATAGTTGAGGAGAATGAAAATATTAAGACCAATCCTTGTAATTCTATTTTTTACGTTCTCATTACAAGCTCAATTTCTAAAAAGCTTTGGTGTCAAGTTTGGCGGAGCAACAACAAACCAAGAACGAAAATATCATCTTCCTACAAGTGGTCATGATGCAATCGTAACAATTCAGCCAAACAAGAATTTAGTTGGCTTAAGCGCTGGAGTTTACGCGGAATTTAAGGGATATTCGATTTTTGATATTTTGCTTGAATTAAATTATTTACAAAAGGGATTTGTACGCGAGGAACAATATACTACAGGGGAAAGCTATACGTTAAAACAACGAACTGACTATTTGAATTTTTCTTTACTAATAAAAGCAAAAGTTTATGATGGTATAGTAACACCATATCTAATAGCTGGTCCACGATATGATTTTGAAATAACAAAGACTGGTTACGGTGTTGACAATCCTTACTATGAAGCTTTTAATAAAAATCTTTTTGGATTTTATTTTGGCGTAGGCAGCAAATTCGATTTATTTAACATAAATTTATTGGCAGAAGCAATATATGATCTTGGTATTACTGATTTGTACGATGACAGTTTAGTAAGAGTTACAGCAGACACTTTTATTTTTAGAATGGGAATCTCTTTTTAAAATACTTTTGTTCAGCTCATCAACGTCATGTTCGTTGTTGTAACTCAAAATAGAAAAACATCGCCTCAATCTCGTTGAATTTGAGACCCAATTTCGATATTATTCAAATTCTAAATCATTTGTTAAATGCTAAATACGAGGCGGTTATGTTTGATTCTAATTATAACTTTACAGTAGTTGATCGATTTTTAAAGTATGTTAAGTACGACACACAATCCAAAGAAGATTCTTCAACATTTCCAAGTGACCCGAAACAATTAGAACTTTCAAAAGATCTTGTTGCTGAATTAAAAGAACTTGGTTTACAAGATGCACACATGGACGATAACGGGTATGTCATGGCAACGTTACCTTCAAATACCGAAAAAGAAGTTGATGTAATCGGATTCATTGCTCATGTTGATACATCTCCCGCAGTTTCGGGTAAAAATGTTAATCCGCAAATTCATAAAAATTATCAAGGCGGCGACATAGTTGTCAACAAAGAAAAAAATGTTGTTATCGAAGAAGCAAATAATCCTGAACTTAAAGCAATGAAAGGGTTTGATATTATTACAACAGACGGGACAACACTACTCGGCGCTGATGATAAAGCAGGTATTGCAGAAATAATGGATGCATTGAATTATTTAATTACCCATCCCGAAATTAAGCACGGTACAATTAAAATTTGTTTTACACCTGACGAAGAAGTCGGGCGCGGTGCCGAAAAATTTGATGTTCAAAAATTCGGTGCAAAATATGCTTATACGATTGACGGATCGACAATTGGAGAAGTAGAAACCGAAACCTTCAGTGCAGATGCGGTTGTTATAAAAATTAAAGGCATCAATGTTCATCCCGGTTATGCAAAAGGAAAAATGGTAAACTCTATTAAAGTTGCCGCAAATTTCATGGAAAGCTTACCTAAAGATAAACTTTCACCCGAAACAACAGAAGGAAGAGACGGTTATGTTCATTGCGTTTCTATTGAAGGCAACGAAGAATTAACTACAATGAAATTTATTATAAGAGATTTTGTTACCGCAAAATTAAAAGAGTACGAAACAATTCTTGAAGACTTAGTAAAAAAGGCAGTCGCAAATTATCCCGGTGCCGAATATGAATTTCAAGTAATTGAACAGTACAGAAATATGAAAGAAGTATTGGATCAACATCCACAGATTGAAGCCAATGCACTTGAAGCTCTAAAACGTTTGGATATAAAGCCTATTCAATCTGCTATCCGCGGAGGAACCGACGGTTCTCGTTTAAGTTATATGGGTTTACCGACTCCAAATCTTTTTGCAGGCGGACATAATTTCCACGCAATTACTGAGTACGTTTCCGTTCAAGATATGCAAGCTGCTGTTAAAATGATTGTTACTATTGCGCAAGTTTGGGAAGAAAGAGCATAAATATTTTTTAATAGGTTTTTAAAGGCTGGCTTTTAATAGGGTCAGCCTTTCTTTGATAAGATTAAATGGCTAAATCACTTCATAGAGCAACCACATATTCAATTCTTGTTAATCTTCTCCTATTCGTATTAAAAGCAGCAGTTGGCATAATATCAAATTCGATTGCAGTAATTTCTGAAGCGGTGAATTCGCTTACCGATATTATTTCTTCTGTTGCAATTAAGTATGCGGTAAAAGTATCTTCAAAAAAACCGGATGAAACACATCAATTCGGTCACAATGCCGCACAGCCGATTGCCGCGTTTATAGTTGCCGTTTTTGCGTTTGTTGTCGGGATTAAAATCGTAGAAGAATCAATTAGAAGAATTATTTTGCCTGAAGATATAACAATTCATTGGGCAATATATTTAGTATTAAGTGCAACTATTATCATTAAAATAATGTTGAGCAAATATCAAAAAATAATCGGCAAAAAATATACTTCTCCCGCAATGAATGCCGCCGGGGTCGATAGTTTAAATGATGTACTTGCATCGGCAATTGCATTGATCGGTGTTATATGTGTTGATTTTGGTTTTAGGTTTGTTGACGGTATTGCCGGAATTCTTGTAGCCGTGTTTATCTTTAAAACCGGGTATGAAGTTGCAAAAGAAAACATAGATTACCTAATGGGTAAATCTGCCGATGATAAACTAATCTTCGAAATAGCAAGCAAAGCATTAAAGATAGAAGGGGTTGAGGGATTAAATGACTTGCGTTCTCATTACGTAGGTGATAAATTCCATATAGAAATTCATGTTGAAGTTAATAAAGATATCAGTACAACTATTTCACATGATATAGGGAAAAAAGTAAAATTTGCAATTGAAGACATGGATGAAGTGCAAAAAGTTTTTGTGCACATCGATCCTGTTTAAGGAAGGGTAGAATGATACAATTAGAAAAGAAAACATTATTAGAAGTATTAAACAACGCTTGCAAAGAGTTCGGTAATGAAAATTTTGTTTCCTGGGTTGACGATCAACCGATTACATATTCGCAATTCGGCGAAAAGGTTGCATCGGTTGCGAAATTTCTTAAAGATATCGGAATTAATAAAAACGATAAAGTTGCAATATTGAGCGAAAATCATCCGAATTGGAGTATTTCATATTTTGCTATTACTTCAATCGGTGCGATAGCTGTTCCGATTATGACCGAATTTCATCCATCGGAAGTTCATCACGTCCTTCGTCATTCCGAAAGCAAAGCAATTTTTATTTCTTCTAAATTATTTTACAAAATTGATGATTTAGAACATAGCGGCTTAGAGACAAAAATTCTTATCGATGATTTTTCGATTATTCCTCCACAAACAAAAAGCGATTTGTTAAAAGATTTATTAAGCGGCGGGAAAAAGGAATTTGAGAAAATTAAACATGCTGCTTTAAAGTTGGTTGGACTTGCGGACGATGAGGTAAAAGAAGATGACCTTGCAGCAATTATATATACTTCGGGTACAACAGGGCATTCAAAGGGAGTAATGCTTACTCACAAAAACATTGTATCGGATGCTATTTCTACATTAGGAATTGTTACTCTTACACATACCGATCGAATGCTTTCGATTCTTCCGTTATTTCATACAATTGAATCGACACTTGGTTTAGTAACACCGATGCTGTGCGGCAGCAAAGTATTTTACTTAAACAAACCGCCGACAGCCGCGGCATTACTTCCGGCATTAGAGCAAGTAAAACCAACTGCAATGGTTGCTGTTCCTTTAGTAATAGAAAAGATTTTTAAATTAAGAATTCTTCCGCAACTTACCTCAAAATTTGTTCTTCGTAATCTATATAAACTCCCCACGGTTCGTAAAAAACTCCATAAAGTTGCAGGTAAAAAATTACTTAAAACTTTCGGAGGCGAACTAAGAATGTTCTGCATTGGCGGCGCGCCTATTTCAGCAGAAGTTGAAAGATTTTTAAAAGAAGGCGGATTTCCCTACGCGATTGGTTATGGACTTACCGAGACTTCACCGCTGCTAACGGGAACCGGTCCCGAAGCAATAAGATTAAGATCTGCCGGAAAACCAATTCCCGAAGTAGAAATAGAGATAAGAGAAAAAGACCCGAACACAGGTGAGGGAGAAATTTTCGCAAGAGGTCCGATGGTTATGAAAGGTTATTATAAGGACCCCGAAAAATCAAAAGAGGTTTTAACCGATGACGGCTGGTTTAAAACCGGTGATCTCGGTGTTTTGGATAAAGATAATTACTTGTTTATAAAAGGTAGATCAAAAAATGTTATTATCGGATCAAACGGAAAAAATATTTATCCCGAAGAAATTGAATCTATTGTAAATGAAAATCCGTACGTGCTTGAGTCTTTGGTGCACGATAGAGAAGGTAAATTAATAGCACGCGTATTCTTAAATTCCGAAGCAATTAATAACGACCATCAAATTGAAAAACTTAACGAGAGCAAAACACGAGAGATAATTGATAAAATTCTTGTAGATATTCTTAACCATGTAAATAACAACGTTTCTTCATTTTCGAAATTGCACCGTGTTATTGAACAAGCAGAACCGTTTGAAAAAACTCCGACACAAAAAATTAAGAGATATCTTTATATGTAATGAAAAGATTAATTTTAGTTTTTTTGATTTTATTTTCCCTGTCGATATCGGCTCAACATTACCGAGTCGGCAGCGGGTTAGTGGTGGGCTTACCAAACGATTATGCCAAAGCTTCCGGTGGTTTCGGGTTGTTTGTTGAATACAAATCTGAATCAAAAATATCCTTCCGAAGCGAAGCGGGATTTACAATCACTAGTTTTAAAGAGGAAAATGTATACTTAGCCGATAGGTTCTACGCTCTTTATTGGCTGGAAGGATCTCTTGTTTATTATCCGTTTATAACTGAATATGAACCATTTATAAGCGGCGGAATAGGTTATTATTTTTTTTCTACAAACGATTTTAATACAACATCTACCGCAACTCAAACACTTGAACCGGGGCAGTTCTCAAATAAATTTTCTTATCATATTAAAACCGGGTTTGCTCTTCCTCTTGGCGGAAGCATAAAACTAATATTTCAAGCCAAATACATGTTGCTTAAACAAAACCTAATAGTTTTATCCGAAGAATTAATTAATGATACAATACGAAAAAGAACATTTGATTCTGAATTAGATTTAAGTACAATTTTTATTACGGTTGGAGCAATTATTAAAATCTGAAAGCGCAATTGCTTTTCTTAAAGAAAAACTTACTTGTATAATGAAGTAATTTTTTCTTTTACTTTTTTTGTCAGCTTATCCACAACCAAATCATATGAATGATCGATTAGTTCTTTTATTAAATTATCGTTTAGAGTTCCGGTTAATTCGACAGTATTCCAATGTTGCTTGTTCATGTGATAACCCGGTTTAATCTCGTCGTAATATTCCCGCAGTTCAAGAGCTTTTTGTGGGTCACATTTCAAGTTGATTGAATGAGGATAATCTAAACTAAGAAGTGCAAATATTTTGTCCGCAACTTTGAAGACTAAAGTAGTTTCGTCAAACGGAAAACTTTCCGTAACCGCGTTCTTTTTAAGACAATATTCTCTAACATTTTCTACATTCATTCGTCAAATCTCTTTAATTGCGGTTAATCTTTAGTATCTTTGCTACTCAAAAAATAAACTATTTTTTTGAAACTATTCTATTATCTTATATGTATTATAGAAATAAAAAACGAATAAAAGCGGTTGAGCTTATGAAAAAAATATTATTCCTTACCTTGTTGATAGTTGCATTAATAAGCTGCAAAGGGCAGTCAATTGATAAATTAATAGCTAAGAATAAAGAAATAGATTCTGCAAAAGTACTTCTCCCCGAGCCGGAACATTCGCAAAATAACCGGCTTATCACACAGCTTATTTCCCGGTATCATTATAAAAAGTTTGATCTTAACGATTCGCTCTCCTCAATTATTTTTGATAATTATATCAAAATGTTGGATAACAACAAAGTATACTTTCTGAAATCAGATTTGGACGAGTTTGAAAATTATAGATATAAGTTTGATGATTTCCTTTTAACCGGGACTCTTGATGCGGGGTATACAATCTTTAATCGTTATAAAGAAAGACTTGCCGAACGGATTGAGTATGTTAACCATGAGCTGGAAGAAGAGTTTGATTACTCCTTAGATGAAACTTTTATTCCCAACAGAAGAGAATCAGAGTGGGCTGATACAAAAGAAGAACTAGATGAAATTTGGAGAAAGAGATTAAAAAACGATGCACTCAACCGAAAACTTGACGGAAGAGATTGGGAAGATATCGCAAAAACTTTACGCGACAGGTATCATCGGTATCATAGAATAATTTTACAATATGCACCCGAAGATGTGTTTCAATTATATATGAATGCATATACCGATGCAATCGATCCGCATACATCATATTTCTCTCCGATTACATCCGAAAATTTTAACATTGATATGAGTTTATCGCTTGAAGGAATTGGAGCTCAATTAACATCCGAAGACGATTATACTAAAGTAAGCAGAATAATTCCCGGCGGTCCTGCAGATAAAAGCGGTTTGCTTAAAAAAGATGATAGAATTATAGCGGTAGCACAAGGCGAAGACGGAGAAATGGTAGATGTTGTGGGTTGGAGACTTGATGACGTTGTTCAATTAATTAGAGGTGAAAAAGGAACTCTTGTCCGGTTGTCAGTTATTCCTGCCGAAGCAGAATTAAATATGTCTTCAAAGGAAATTCAAATTGTTCGAGATAAAGTTAAACTGGAAGATCAAGCTGCAAAAAGTGAAATAATTTTACTCAACCATGACGGAATTGAATATAAAATAGGTGTAATTGATATACCCGCATTTTATATTGATTTTGAGGGACAAAGACGCGGTGATCCCGATTATAAAAGCACAACACGCGATGTTAAAATGTTATTGGAAGAATTAAAAAAAGAGAATGTTGACGGTGTAATTGTTGATCTTCGTGAAAACGGAGGCGGCTCACTTCAAGAAGCAATCGAATTAACTGGGTTATTTATTGAGGAAGGTCCGGTTGTTCAAGTTCGTAATGCAAACGGTACTATTGAAATCGGCAATGATCCCGATAAAGAAATTGTTTATGACGGACCGCTTGCCGTAATGATAAATCGTTACAGTGCATCCGCTTCGGAAATCTTTTCCGGCGCAGTTCAGGATTACGGTAGAGGAGTTGTTGTTGGTGAAACTACTTATGGTAAAGGAACCGTACAAAATTTAATTGACCTTGGAATGTTCAACAGAAATAATGGTGAAAAACAAGGTAGAGTAAAAATGACTGTTGCAAAGTATTACAGAATTACCGGAAGCAGTACTCAACACATGGGAGTTATTCCCGATATTAATTTCCCCAGTGCCGTAGATGCACATGAATACGGTGAAAGTTCTAAGCCCAGCGCTCTGCCTTGGGATCAGATTAAATCAACAGGATACCAGAAGTTTTCCGATTTAGCAAGATTTTTGCCTGAGCTTCGTAAAAAACATGAAGATAGAATCAAGAGCAATTTAGAATTCCAATATAAACTTGAAGATATTGCCGAGTATAATGAACGGAAAGAGAAAAAAGAATTTTCGTTAAATGAAGAAGTAAGAAAACAAGAACGTGAATTAGCCGAAGCAAAGAGAAAGAAACGAGAAGAAGAACGTGCATCAAATACAGAGATAACAATTATTGAAAAAGGTGAAGTAAGCAAAAAAGATTTACGAGTTGATGACCCCGAACTCGAAGAAACAGGACATATACTTGCAGATTTAATAGCAATGAATGTCGGCTAAATTTAAGAAACCTTCGAAGTAAGGGATTGTTCGAAAGGGCATAATTTCCTCGAAGGTTACTAGCGTATAGAAATTAACTATAAGCAACCTTGAAGGATAAAGAGCTTGAAACATCTACGCTTACCTTCAAGGTTTTTTTGTTGTATAAATTTAATAAACCTTCGAAGTAAGGGAATGTTCGAAAGGGCATAATTTCCTCTAAGGTTACTAGCGTGTAGGAATTAACTATAAGCAACCTTGAAGGATAAGGAACTCGAAACACCTACGCTTACCTTCAAGGTTTTTTAAACTAACATTTTAAGCATTGCTTCCGGTGAATCAACAGGCAATTCACATGCAAAATTTCTACAAACATAAGCCTGCGGTTTTCCGAAATCGAAATTATAATCTGATATAAACGGCGCAAGTATTTTTAACTCGTTTAAATTCTTTTCGGTAACAACCAGTACCACTTTATTCGGAGTAAATTTTTCTCTCAGCTTTTCAATAAACGGTTGAGCATCATCAATAGTTTTCCCAGATAAAATGACTTCGAAAGAAGGACCTTTCGCAAAATCAAATCCGCATAAAAAGAAAGTAAATGCTTGAGGATTTTTCTTTGCATTTTCGGAAAATGATTTACTTAACAGGTCGGCAATCTTTTCATACTCTTGGTTTGAAGTTAGTCTTCCAAGCTTAATTAAGTTATTCATCATAACAGAACTACCGGAAGGGATTGCACTGTCATAAATTTCTTTTGTTCTAACAAGCAGACTTTCACCGAAATCGGGTGTAAAAAAGAAACCGCCGTTAACCCAATCCCAATAATGTTTCATTGCTTTATCGTGCAAATCAATTGCCTGCGATAAGTATTTTGTTTCAAAAGTTGACTCATATAATTCCAGCAATCCCCAAATATTAAAAGCGTAATCGTCAATTGTTGCTGTTAGTTTTGCTTCGCCGTCGCGGTATCGATGAATAAGCAATCCGTCTTTTGTTTTTAGTTTGTCGTTAATAAAGCCCACGGCATTCTCTGCTGCGGAAATATAATTATTATTATTCAAAACTCTTCCGGCTTTTGCGAATGCAGAGATCATTAATCCATTCCAATCAGTTAAAATCTTATCGTCTTTTTGCGGATGAATTCTTTTCTCTCTGTTTGCAAAGAGCGTTAATCTTGCTTTGTTTAGTTTATTGATTAATTCCGCCGGGTCTACTCCGCTTTCTTTTATAATTTCTTCAATTGATTTTGTAAGATGAGGAATATTAGTTCCGTTTCTTGCGCGGGTTGATTCTTCTTCGTAATTACCGTCATCGGTAAAGTTAAAAATTTTACAAAACATTTCACCTTCTTCTTCACCCAAAATTGTTTTCACTTCATCTTTAGTCCAAACATAAAATTTACCTTCTTCGCCTTCGCTGTCGGCATCTTCGGCGGAAAAAAATCCGCCCTCTACTGAAGTCATGTCACGTAAAACATATTCCAATATTTGTTCTGCCGTTTTCTTGAAACTCTCGTTTTTTGTTATTTGATATGCTTCAATATAAGCATGAGTCAGCATTGCTTGATCATACAACATTTTTTCAAAATGCGGCAATAACCAATGCTGATCTGTAGAGTAACGATGAAACCCGTAACCGATATGATCAAAGATTCCACCCTTCCTCATTTCGACCAATGTTTTTTTCACCATTTCAAAAGCTTTGGGTTCATTGTTTCTTTTATAATAGCGAAGAAGAAAAAGTAAATTATGCGGACTCGGAAATTTAGGGGAAGTTCCGAACCCTCCGGATTGTTCATCAAATCTTTGAGAATAATATTCATAAGTATCATCTAAGACAATTGGCGGAATATCCGTGCCTTCATCGTTTATTGATGCTTGTTTTAAGTAACCTGTAATTTGATCGGCAGTTTGTTCAACATCTTCCTTCTGATTATTCCATGCACGGTCAATGTTTTTAATCAATTCAACAAAACCGATTCTGCCGTAGCGGTTTTCTTTCGGGAAATACGTACCGGAGAAGAACGGACGTTTATCAGGAGTCATAACAATAGATAGGGGCCAGCCGCCATGCCCGGTCATCATTTGGCATACGGTCATATAAATATGGTCTATATCGGGGCGTTCTTCTCTATCTACTTTAATTGAAACAAACACTTTATTCATTAACTCGGCAACTGTGGGATCTTCAAAAGATTCATGCTCCATCACATGGCACCAATGACAAGTTGAGTAACCGATTGAAAGAAATACCGGTTTGTTCTCTTCTTCTGCTTTTTTGAAAGCTTCCTCGCCCCATGGATACCAATCAACCGGGTTATAAGCATGCTGAAGCAGGTATGGACTCTTTTCGTTAATTAATTTGTTCGCTTTATGTTGTTCCATAACAATTCCTTTCAAAAAAATACCCCGATTAAAGGGGTACTTAAAAAACTAAATTTAATGTTCGGAAGTTCAAAATCAATCTTCTTTCATAGCTCTTCCAACAAAACCAATGATTGAAGAGAACAGCGTAGCACCGATAATTGACCAAATTATCGGGAAAGTTCTTCCACCGATTGTAACACTCCATAATAACGGAAGTCTAAATTCTTCGGCAATCCATAAACCAAGCCATGCACCAATAAACCCGACAACAATAGAAATAATACATCCACCTAAATTGTAACCGGCAATACTTTGTCCGATTGCACCACATATAGCCGCAATAATTAGTAGCAGCAAGAAACTTATTAGCGTCATTTCCCCTCCGGGCTATTCATTGATATTCAAGATATGAATTTAATAATTAAGTGGAAACAAAAACCCTTATAAAGTAAGTAAAATTATCGAAATCAATCCGGTAATTAAAGAAATGATGCCTGTTCTGTTCAAGGATTCTTTCCAAATTAAAAAAGCCAAAACAGCAGTTAATAAAATTATTCCGATGTTAACAACCGGGTAAACTAAAATAGCGGCAATACTCTCTAACGCCCCAATTAAAAATACACTGCTAAATACATTCGGAATTCCCAGTACCGCACCGCTTACAACAGTTTTTTTATTGAAGGGGATTCTTTTAAACATAATTACTCCGAATGAATAAATAAATGCAAAGAAAAATATTGAGAAAATAAAAAACTGTTTTTCAATTATCGGCTGTGTTTGTTGAAAAATTTTCATTGAAAAATCAGCAATGCCTATACCGATCATTAAAACAATAAGATAACCGTAATCTTTTAGAGTAATTGTTTTTGTTTTATCTCTTCTTAACGATAGATAAAAAAGATAAATTGTTAAACCCGTTACTGCAAAACCAATCACTTGCGGATAGGTGGGGGATTCACCAAAAAATATAATTGATAAAATCACCGGTATAAAAAGAGAAATCCTTGAGCTCAAAGTTGAAAGCGCCGTTCCGGCAACATCAATTGATTTGGAAAAAGAAAAAAAACTAAAAACAAACACCGCCCCCATTATGCCGCCGAATAGAAATGTAAATAACGAATAACCGGAGCCTTGTTCCGAAATAAACAATATAAACCCGATTAAAGCGGCAACAAAATAATTGCTCGAGATCAGCAATATCGAATTGCCTTTATTAACACTGCTGTATTTAAGTATTAACGCAATACTTGTTGAGCAGAATATGGTGAGTAATAAAGATAGCAGAAAAAATCCTATTGAAAATTATTTCACAAAGATAAACCCAAATTTGTCATTAGAAAAACACTAATGACAAATCGACTAATATTTTCTAAGTGCTTGACTGCAACTTAACTATAAGAGAATCTGTCAAGCCCAAGAAAATCTAAGTCGGGATTAAATACTTATCATTTAACAAGTTATGTTAATTTTACGTTATTGATAAATTTTCCTAATGGAAAATCTGGGATAAAATAAAAAGTCTTGAGAAAAATTTGTTTCTCAAAACTTTTAAAAATTATTGCTTGGGAACTGATCTTAAGAAAATTCCAAATTGTTTCGGTTCTTCCAAGCGGCAGGACCAAACTAGACTTTCTTGAGAGCATCATATACTTTTTAAAAATAAACGATCCATCAAAAGACCTTGCATCTTAATTGTTTCTTCAATAACTTCCTTTTGCTCAGATCATACTTCTATATATCAGACTGTAACTATCATTTATTTTATGAACTTACCGTTATGAAAAAATATAGTGAAGCTGAACTAATTCAACATTGCTTTGAACAAGTTTTCAACTTGAACTTCCAATCTACTTTAAACACGGAGTTCTTCGATTCGTATGCGGATTATTCACCTTTCTGGATTCATTTAAATTGTATAACGGATCTTTCCTTGAAATACTTCAATAAAACAGCCCTTCGAAACTTTGATGAAAGTATGGATGAAATCAAAGAAGAAGGTGTTCGGTTTTTACAAAAAATTATTCATCCAGAATCAGCCCAGTATATTATACCACTAAAGAAGGCTTTTATAAAGACGGGTAATGAACATAGGGTAATTGCATTCGAACAGCGGATAAAATATTCCAAAACTTCCGATTACCGAAACCATCTTTGTTTTTCAACATTAAATAAAAAACTTCGTTCTACGTTAACTTTAACATTGCCGGTGAATTATTTGGAAGCTTTTGTTCAAAAAAGGATTTTCAATGAGAGTGAAATATTTAATAAATATTATGAGGGATTTAATTCACTAACTGAAAGAGAGAAAGAGGTACTTAAATTGATTTCCGATGGAAAATCGAATATAGATATAAGCCGGAAACTATACATTTCTTCATTAACCGTAAAAACTCACAGGCAGAACATAATTAAAAAACTGCAGACGAATAATATAACAGATCTTACAAAGATTGCAGTTTACTTTAATCTGATTAATTAACTCGGATCACAATATTTTAAAATACTCCCTTGGGAGTATTGTTATCCGCCCGTCATCCGAATAAATTCTAATTGAAAGTAAATTCCACATCCGTCGTTTAATGTAACAAAAACAAGCAAGGTTGGTTTACTATGCATAACAGAATTATTATTCTTTTTTCATTGTTGATAATTCAATCCGTAATTTTTGCGAGCACAAACGGATGGACCAGCAATCCATCACATTCAACCGATTTTTCAGAACCTTCGAACTGGTCGCTCGGACATCCCCCAACCCCGGGCGAAGATGTTGTAATACCTACTACGCCAATACACGGTGCGTTTTTCCCAGTAGTCGATGTTGAGGGGATCGTTATAAAAAGTCTAACAATCGAAGCTGGGGCTAGCCTTAATTCGAACGGATTCGATCTTTCGGTGCTGGGCAATATATCGGGCGGAGGGACCCTGGTTACAGATGGAAGCAATATTAATGTGAGCGGCAATTTAGATATAGCGACGTTGTTAGCGGATGGATCTACTATCAACTTCGATGGCCCACCAATACAGTTTTCTAATCCTTATACCTTTCATAACCTCATTATAAATAGTGAAGTAACGATTACAGGCGCAGCAAATATCGAAGGATTTCTTACCATCAACGGTGTATTAAATCTTGGTCCTTTTGAATACGATCTTGACGGAAGCATCACCGGGCAAGGAATTTTGCTTGCCGGACCGGGAAGCACATTAAAAATATCGAACAATATGTCTTTGACCGGTTTCGGAGCAAATACTTCTACAGTTATATTCGACGGCGATCAGGAACAAACCATAGGTCACTTTGAGTTTTATAATCTGCAAATTACAAATCCTACAACCGTGAATTTTTCTGAAGGGGGATTGGTTGGCAAAGATCTAACAATTAATAATGGTATGATGGTGGTAGCGGCATTCAAGATTTTCGGTTGTGATGGAGATGTTTCTGGAAACGGTAGTTTGGAAGTCGGTGAAAACTCGACAATGGGCTTCGGAGGAAACATGTCGATGGATAATTTTATCCTGGGCAGCGGGTCTACCGTAGAGTATTACGGAAATCAATTTCAGGAAATCAATCCGACAACATTTTATAATTTGAGTACCGGCAACACTAGCTTGGAAGGCATTGTGCTGACAGGCAATACAATGGTGAACGGGGATCTAACGATATACGACGGGTATTTGGATACTGATGATCACAACTTAACCGTATCAGGGGATGTCGGCGGCGGAGCCGAACTTCGTGCAGGTGAAGACAACACGATTACGATCGGCGGCGATATGTCGGTATCAACTTTTACTGCCGAAACAAGTACGGTAATATTAAATGGCTCGGAATCGCAGGATATAACTCCTCCCTATACTTTTAATCATCTTTCGAGCAGTAATACTTCGGGATTGGGTGTAGAAATAAAACAAAACACGACAGTTAACGGAAATTTTTTAATCAATTCAAGTAGTTTTCAAGTTAATGATAATAAAATGTTAACGGTAAAAGGGAGTATTTCGGGAAACGGAAGATTGGATTTGAGACCGGGCACTACCGTTAATCTGCAAGGCGATTTACTGGTTGGTTCAATTTTGAATGCGGCAAGTAACGATATATTGATAAATATGAACGGAACTGCACCTCAACAAATTAACTCTTATACTATTAAAAGACTGGATATAGATAATACGGCAGGAGTATCAATGAATGGTGGAATTACGGTTGAGGACGGGTTGAATATAAAAACAGGTAAATTAATAACAAACAACTCTGCTTTGGTTGTGTATGGGGATGTTTACGGAAGCGGTACTTTAGAGGGCGGTTCCTCGAATTTGATTTCAATAGACGGCGATATGACGATAGAAAATTTCGTGGCTAACAGTTCCACCGTTGATTTTTTTGGCATCGAACAGCAAGTCATCAATTCTTATACATTCAATAGTGTTGACATTAGAAACGGCGCATCCGTGTTGATTAACGGAAATTGGACGGTGAACGGATTAATTACTTTTGAACTCGGTCATCTTTTAACAGGCGGCAACACGGTAACGCTGGCTTCAACAGGTTCGATAAGCGGTGAAACAGCAGGAAAATATTTAATGGGAAGTTTAGCTACGACAAGAACTGTCGGAACAAATGCCTCTACATTCGGCAATATCGGTTTAGAAATAAACTCGGGCGCCGATGACTTAGGTGAGGTGGCTGTTGTAAGAAATACTAATGCCGGAGCATTTACAAATAATAACGGCGAATCGATATTTAGGAATTGGGAGATTACGGCTGAAAACCAGCCTTCAAACGGACGTGATCTTACCTTTACCTGGAATTCGGGGGATAATAATCCCAATGTTGATCTAACATCGGCAGCGGTATTTAAAAGTTCCAACGACGAATCATCGTGGGAAAATGTCTCCGGATTTCAAGATGCTTCATCTGGAACTATAACCGCCGAGAATATATCATCATTTTCCGTCTTTACGGTTGCGGGTGAAAATTTCGGTTTATCAAACGCACCGGTTCTCAGCAACATAGAAGAAGAAAGCTTAACGTTTATTGAAAACGATGATCCGATTCAAATAACTTCATCAATTTTATTAAACCACGAAGAAAATGGAATTATTAACAATGCAGAAATCACAATTTCAAATAATTTTGTAATAGACGAAGACAGTCTTGTTTTTTCCCCCACGGCTAGTATAACAGGGGAGTGGTTATCTGAAGAGGGAAAACTTTTATTAAGTGGAACTGATACAATAACAAATTACCAAAGCGCGTTGAGGAGCATAAGTTATAACAATTCGGCTTCTGTAATTTCAACTTTACCTAGAAGGATTACTTTTTCGGTTAGCGATGGCTTGAATAGCAGTAATGAAGTCTCGAGAGATATTAATTTTAAATTAATAAAACCAACCGGTCTAACAGCAGAGGTAGAATCTGGCGTAATTAATTTGAAATGGGAAGACAACAGCACATCTGAGTTAGGGTACTCGATTGAAAGAGCTGTTGCCGAGGGAGAATTTACAATTGAAGCAAAGGTTAGTGCCAACGAAACATTCTTCAGCGATCCGAATATTGAAAATGAGGTTGTTTACAGATATAGGGTGCAAGCATTCGATGAGATTGTCACATCAGATTATAGCAATGTTGTTGAAGCAACCGGGTTAGTTACTTCTGTATCACAACCTTCCGATTTGATTCCAAATGAATATACGCTGAAACAAAACTATCCGAATCCGTTTAACAATACATCTCAAATAAGATTCGGATTACCGGAAAAAAGTTTTGTGGAAATTAATGTCTATAATTTATTGGGACAAAAACTGGATGTTCTGACTCGTAATGATTTTAGTGCCGGGTTCCATAATGTTGTGTGGAATGCAATTAATTACGCAAGCGGGATATATTATTATTCGATAAAAGCTGTCTCGAAGAATGAAGGCAAAGAATACTTTTCAATTAAGAAGATGATCTATTTGAAATAGTATCAAATGACCACAGGAAGGTCTAACTTATTGTAAAGAAACAAGT
>DYHH01000012.1 GCA_020724265.1 Melioribacter roseus
ATTATGACATTTCTAAAGAGTTTTACATACTGACATTTCTAATGAGTTACTACACTTATCAACAATTACCAAATACCTATATTTATTAGTCTTTTATAGATATTTAAAATAATAATAAATACAATACTGTTACTATGTGGATAACCCTTCTTTTTTAACAAATTATTACAAAATCAAACAAAAATATTTCTTCAAAATGTTGATATTATATTAACAGCAAGAAGTTGTCTAACAGCTCTTTAGTATTTTATATTTATTAACAAGTTGTCTATATTCAATTAACAATATATCAACACATTATTAGATAAAATAGGGAAATGAAAAAAGTATATCCAGAATAAATAACTTTTTGTTCGTAAATCAGTTGATTAAAATAATATAAGAGGAAGAAAGATAGTGGTAGTTAAATACTCATTTCAATTTTGTTTTTTAACTCTTCTATCGACTGCTTTATACGAGAATCTTTAGTAATCATTTCTTCTATTGTGTTGTGGGCATGAATAACGGTTGAGTGATCTCTCCCCCCGAAATGTAAACCGATTGTTTTGAGAGAAGATTTGGTAAGTGTTTTGGATAAAAACATTGCAGTTTGACGGGCTAATACAACCTCTTTCTTGCGATTTTTTTCCCGGACTTTGTTTTCGTCTACTTTAAAATGTTCGCAAACGACATTTGTTATATACTCTATTGAAATATTAACATGTCGCTTGGTTGAAATTTCTTTAACGGTTCGCTTGGTTAATTCGTAATCAATTTCTTTTCCGTTTAAAGAGGAATTTGCAAGTAGCTTAATTAAACAGCCTTCCAACTCTCTAATATTGGAGGTTATATTGTGAGCAATATATTCAAAAATTTCATTAGAAAGATTAATGCCGAAACTATTGCTTTTGTTTTTTAGAATAGCAATTCTTGTTTCGAAATCCGGCGGTTGAATATCAGTTGTTAATCCCCAGGAAAATCTTGAAATTAATCTTTCGTTTAGCCCTTTAAGTTCTTTTGGGGGTTTATCGCTGGAAAGGATAATCTGTTTTCCTGATTGATGAAGTGTGTTAAAAATATGAAAAAACAAATCTTGCGTTTTTTCTTTGCCTATTAAAAATTGAATATCATCAATGATTAAACAATCCATTGATTTATATCTGTTGGAAAAGTCGTTTACGCTGTTAGATTGAATTGCCTCAACAAACTCTACCGTAAACAGATCTGAAGAAAGATAAATAACTTTTTTGTTTGGATAGTACTCTAATATTTTGTTTCCAATTGCTTGAATAAGATGAGTTTTTCCTAAGCCAACCCCTCCGTAAATAAACAACGGATTAAATGAAGTCTCACCCGGGTTTTCGCCGACAGCATAAGCGGCAGCCCGCGCAAGTTGGTTCCCTTCTCCTTTAACAAAATTCTCGAAGCGATATCTTGGGTTTAAAGAAGTTTCGTGAGGTTCTTCGGTCGGGGAAACAACAGGTTGGTTGGAAATTTCATCTGTTATTTTTTTCTTTTCCTCATCTTTAATAATTACATTTATTTCATCATCATTCTTTTTGTCATCTAAAACAGTATAAATTAATTTCCCGCTGTCACCCAACACCTCGTTAATGGTTTTATTAATGAGTGTGTTATAATGCTCTTCAATCCATTCAACAAAAAATCCGTTCGGCACTTGAACTTTAAGAGCGCTGTCGGAAATTTCGACGGGTTTAATTGGTAAAAACCAGGTGTTATACGTAATGTGGGGCACGCTTTCTTTAATAATTGATAAACAATCTTTCCATGCAGTTGTGCAATCGGTATGAATGTTGATGGTTCTTAAAAAGGATTTGTTGTTAATCTTATCCACAATTATTATTTCAGCAAGAGGTTTTATAGTTTGACAAAATAATTAACTAATTTAACACCGGCAAAACTTTTTCAACAACTTACTAACATTAAACAAAGGCTGCAAGACATTATAAAACAAGCCGTTATAAAAAAGAATTATGTCTTGCCAACAAAAGAAAGAATATATAAATCAGAAAAACAAAAATAGAGCACCACGTGAAACGTTTCACAAAAACAAGTTGTCAACAAGTTATCAACATACGAGATCGGTCTCTTAGGCGAGTCAATAATATGATAATGAAATCATTTCTGCAAATTAAATCTTTCGCTTTTTTGTAAGTTGTTAATAAAAAACAAAATAAAATTTTTGTATAAAGAAAATTCTTCAACAAGAGATATTTTTGTAATAGAGTAAAAAGTAAAATTAATAAGGAAATGTAACAAGATGAAAAATATTCTTATTGTATTTGCAGGCGGAACATTTTCGATGAAGATTGACGAAGAAACCGGCGGAGCGATTCCTTTCTTTCATGGTGACCAACTTTTGGAAATGATTCCTAATGTAAGAAACCTTGCACAAATTTCTATTCATGATTTTGGAATGTATCCCGGGCCACATATGACACCCGAATTAATGCTTGAGCTTTCGAAAGAAATTAAAAAAAGAATTAATCAAAAAGGGGTTGATGGAATAATAGTTACACACGGAACCGACACACTTGAAGAAACAGCATATCTCTTAGATCTTACAATTAAAACAAATAAACCAATAGTTGTAATTGGAGCAATGAAAACTTCTTCTGAGCAGGATTGGGACGGGCCGAGAAATTTGTTAGACGCTATTCATATTATAAACTCTACAAACAGTTATGGGATGGGAGTCTTAGTTTGTTTGAATGGTGAGATTAACGCTGCAAGCGAAGTTACAAAAACACACACAGAAGATATTGAAACGTTTCACAGTCTAGATTTTGGAGCGCTCGGATTTGTTGATAGAGGAAGAGTAATTTTTAATAGAATGCCGAGAAAACTTGAAACAATAGAGACGGATAAAATAAATTCTAATGTTGATTTAATTAAAGTTCATGCCGGAATGGGCGATAAATTTTTTAAATTTTCTGCTGATTCCGGTGTCGAGGGGATAGTAATTGAAGCAATGGGAGTAGGTAATGTTCCCCCAACTGCCTTTGAAGGAATTAAATACGCAGTTGAAAAAGGAATCCCGGTAGTTTTAACCTCGCGCTGTCCTGCCGGGGAAACACTTGATATTTATAGTTATCCGGGCGCAGGAAAATGGTTAAAAAAATTAGGAGTAATTTTCACCGATTATTTGAACGGACAGAAAGCAAGAATAAAATTGATGCTCTGTCTTGGTTTAACTAAAGACATAAATAAACTTCGAGAATTAATAGAAGAGTAAATTGGAAAACTTAAAACCTTGGTTCGGTTCTTTAGCCCTGATTCCAATAATTGTTTGGCTTTCAATAAATGCGGGTGATTTTATTTTTTTACTCGACCACTTTAATTTATTAATTCATGAAGGTGGACACGGAATATTTAGTTTGTTCGGCGGGTTCATTTATACTCTCGGTGGAACATTAATGCAGATAATTCTTCCACTTCTTTTTGTTTATTATTTTGTTTCTCACAGAAAAAGATTTGGAACTCAAATCTCGCTTGTTTGGCTCGGACAAAATTTAATGAATATCAGCGTCTATGTAGCCGATGCACAAGAAAGAACTCTTCCTCTTTTAGGCGGAAATAAAGTCTATCACGATTGGCATTTTCTTTTGGGAAGAGTGGGATTATTAGAATACGATAATCACATAGCAATTGGTTTTTATCTTATAGGAATTATTTTTTTCATACTAGCTATATTGATTCCGCTATTCATGAAGGAATATAAAGAGACAAAAATAGAGTTAACTCTATAAGAATTTTTATGTATCACCACAAAAATTTATTATAATTAGACCTCGGCTCCACAATTAACAACACATACATCAAATAGGGGGAAATATGAATCCAGTAGGTTGGTTTGAATTACCAGCAAAAGATATAAACGATTCAAAATCATTTTACGATTTTGTTTTTGGAATAGATATTCAAATAAATGATTTCGGTGGACTAATAATGGGATGGTTTCCGTACGATCACGAGAAACCCGGTTGTTCCGGGTCGTTAGTACAAGCCGAATCTTACAACCCTTCCTATGACGGTACAATGATATATTTTTCTGTTGATGATATCGAAAGCACTTTGGCGAAAGCCAAAGAGAAAGGCGGAAAAATTGTAACCGAAAAAATGAGCATCGGTGAATACGGCTTTGTCGGTCACTTTGAAGATACAGCCGGAAATAGGGTTGGACTTCATTCCACAAAATAGTTCTATCACGATTCGTAGAGACACAGCAATGCTGCGTCTCTACATAAAACTCTCCCAAATTTAAATCACACAATTAGCTATCTTTGTTTATTGTAAACAAAGAGCAAATCAATGAAAAAATATAGAAATCTCTCCCCAGAAGAGAGCATTAAAACAGTAACAATAGAAATTATCGAACGTGCAATTAAGCTCGGCAGAAAAAAGAACCGTGAAATTTTCATAAGCAAAACATCCGGAGGAAAAGGCACAAGTGTTTTCGAATTAAATCCTAAAACAAAAGTAGGAAAAGAAAATTTAGAGAAATTTTTAACTCCGGTTAGAAGACATTATACATTCAGCGGTCTCGGTTCCCCTGAAGAAAAAAACGCAATCAATTGGCGCGTACTTAATCTACCTTTTAGTAGAAGATTACTTTTGCAGTTTCAAGTCGCGGCAACATTTTTTATGAAAGGGGTTCCATTCAAAAATAAATTTTACAGATGGATGGGCGCACATATTGATAAAGGCACAGAAATTATGCAGTTAGTCTGGCTCGATCATTTCAGACCGGAATTAATTTATGTTGGGGAAAATACAGTGCTTGGCGCATTTACGAGGTTAACCGTTCACGCTTATGAAGGATCTGGTAAATTTAGATATGGTTTAATCACAATCGGCGATAACTGTATGATCGGTGCGGGCACCGGTATGGGACCGATTGATATAGAAGACAACTCGCGGACACTTCCCGGGGCAACGCTTTCGCCATATCTTTCAAAAATAAAATCTGGCTCAGTCGTTGGTTGGGATCCGCCGAACATAAAAGAGCCGAAAGAAGAAAAAAACGAAGACGATTCATCTAATAATGATTAACTATACCCATCAAACCTCTCAACAATTTTCATATTTTGATGATTATAAACATCTTTTCCTTCAGGGGTATATAAGTATTCAATTCTATTTTGATAAAACTCAGTAATCTTTCCCCGCACCATTTTTAATGTGCTGTTCATAAATTGATTTTGTTCAGTGAAACCTTCGCCGAGTAAAGCAAAAGTTGCCGGCAACCATCGTTCGGGAAACTCGTTTTCATATTCACCGCCGGACTTAAACTTGTCAATATCTTTTTGAACTATTTCTATCGCCTTTGTTTGTCCTTCTTTCGTTTGAATAGATAATGAGTATTTTTTCAATTCATTTTTTATTGTTTCTTTATTCGGCACTATTATAGCAATGGTATATGGATTTTGATTGTTGTGCAACATTACTTGTTCAATAAAATTTGATTTCTCTACAAGCGCTTCTTCAATTCCTTCGGGAGAATATTTTTCACCGTCGCTCGCGATCAATAAACTTTTAAATCTTCCTAACACATACAAGTAACCATCTTCATCAAAGTAACCCATATCGCCGGTGTAAAGCCAACCGTCTTTAATTGTTTCGTTGGTTGCTTTATCGTTTTTCCAGTATCCCTTCATTACATTTTCACCTTTACAAACAATCTCGCCTTTTTGTCCGGTGGGAACTTCTATTCCGTCTTCGTTGCAAATTTTTACTTCGAGATTCACGACAATCTTACCGGAAGAACCGAGTTTGTGTTGAGCCGGAACGTTTGCCGAAATAATAGGCGCGGCTTCTGTTAATCCATATCCTTGAAACATCGGAATTCCGATTGCATAAAAGAACTTTTGTAATTCAATATCGAGTAACGCGCCGCCGCCGATAAAGAATTCTAATCTTCCACCAAACCCGTCACGAATTTTGCTGAAAAGAATTTTGTCGAAGAGAGTCAACAACGGCTTCTTCAATTTTTTTAATCCTTTTCCCCGGTCGCAGCCTAATCCATTATAATCATAAGCGGTTTCAAGCGCTTTGTTAAAAAGCTTTTCAACTTTTTCTCCTTTTGCACGAATTCCCGCTTCAATATTTTTTCTAAAGTTTTTTGCAAGTGCCGGAACGCTTAACAAAAATGTCGGCTCAATTTCTTTTATGTTTTGCGGAATGTTTCGCAAAGTTTCAATAGGGATATATAATATTCCGGTATCGGTAAAAGAGCGGTTGCCTGTTCGACATTTGCAGTATAATTTCTATGTGTTAAAATTATTCCTTTCGGGTCTGCAGTTGTGCCGGAGGTATAACAAATATTTGCGTTGTCATTTTCTTTTATTGATTGCCAACTTCGATTGAAGAACTCCTCATTAACTTGTAAAAAGTCTTCCCCTATTTTGAACACTTCATCTTTTGTGATTTCATCGTCGTGCAAATCCGAAATATTATCTAACACAATAATCTTTTCTAAAACCGGCAAATCATTTTTTATGCGGAGAATTTTTTGCAGATGATTTTTTGATACAACGACAAACTTGGATTCCGAATGAGCTATTCGAAATTTCAAATCATTCGGCTCATCAATTTTAACAGAGATAGGAACATTAACTCCACCGCAATACAAAATTGCGAGTTCGCTCATTACCCAATCATTTCTTCCTTCCGAAATTAAAGTTGCGCGGTCTCCTTTCTGCAAACCAAGTTTCAGAAGTCCGGCAGCAAACTTGTAAACAAGTGATTTCATTTCACCGTAAGTCAGAGGTTCATACTTATCGGTTTTCTTTTCCCACATCAATGGATTGTTTGAATATTTTCTTACGCTTTCTTCGAATAAGTTTGGGAGAGTTCGTTGTGCCACGGAGTCCTCTTAAGCTATTTTAATATTTTGTCCATTGCGGCTTGATCCAAGTTTGTTTCGAGTAAAACATACTTTGTATGTGAAATTGTTTCAATAATTTTGAGATGCTCAGTTGTTGTAATAAATCGTTCAGCATCTTCATCTGAACGAAAATCAATTAACGCAATATTTATAGACCCCTCGTCTACTTTTATCGGAAGCAAAACAATTTCATAATTATTATAACCGGCGAAATATTTTTCCCATCTCGGAAAACCATTTTGTAAACCAAGCCGTCCTTTAATTAACTTAACTTGGCTGCGATATCCTTCAAATTGTTTTTGCTCAAAGTAATCCGGAAGCATAAAGTTTTCTATATCGATTTTAGCAAGCAAGTTTTGAAATAAATGAAGAGAATATTTTTGAGCAGCTCTATCACCGGATTGATTAGAAATAGAAAAGTAAAATCTTCCAACCGCTGCTTGAATTTGATACGGAGTAATACAAATATGTTTAACAATAGTATCGGACTTAGCACAATTAAATTTGTTGATGGAAAAAATTCCGAATGCTTCTTCTAATCCTGTCATACCATAAACTTCAACCCGATAAATGTTATCGTCATAATTTATCTCTTGAAGTAAAGTTCTATCAAGACCATATTCAAGATAAAGATCTGCGCCGCCGTTAATTAATCCCCAAAGTTCATCGCCTACATAAAATTCAGTTCTTGTGATAACTCCACCATCTACATCTTCTTGATAAAGCTTAGGAAACTCATCTTGCCGAGCCTTTAATAAAAGCGAGAGTGAAAAAAGGAAAATAAGTGTAAAAGATTTTTTGTTATTCATATTTAAGTCAGATCAATTTTTTTGAAATCAATTTTGTCGTTATTTCCAATACCAAGATTTAAGTTTTCAGACATCTTTAAAAAAGCAGAACCGCGGGGTGATTCTTCTTCCTGCAACCCTTCTTCGATTCGTTTTTTAGTAACTATGTTTAATCCAACTCTATCAACAGCAACTGGATCTGTACCAATTAGTATTGTATTATAATTTGTAAAGAATTGAGGAACAGCCGATGGTCCGCCGTTAAAACATCCTTTAATACCGTCAACAATATTTAAAACAACTTTATCGCGCAATGGAGGAAAAGCACAAACTTCCGCAACTGTTTCCGACCAAAGTTTTTCGTGAAGTCGTCCGGTGTTTGTAATTGCACCATAAGATAAGTTCTTCATACAAAGGGTAACCGAGGTTCCGGCATTTTTTAGTACTGGTATGTTTATAATTTTATCACACATCTCGGTAACAATTTTTGTGAAATAAGAATACTTGCCTGTGTTTACCATATAGGGTAAAGTTTCCGGTCGATATTCCGCTTCAACATCAGCCCAGTAATACCAGTCTTTGTCAATCATTCTTAGTGAATACAGCTCTTCGTTTTCATCATACATTGTTCCGTTTTCGCCTTTGCGTTCGGTTCCAATAATTTTAATTCCGGGAAAGTTTTCCTCGGTTATTCCCGATTCAAAAATTTGTTCTTCTCGTCTATCCCATATGATCAAATTGTTTCTCGGTATGCCCGCTTCTTCAAGTTGATTTACAATTGCAAGCGTAACTTCAACCGAAGTTGATAATGTTGGTCCCGCAACCGGATTTACTTTTAAACCGATTTTATCATTTTCATCTACAAACTGAAGCCAAGCTTCTTTTAAGGTTTTTGCACCCGTTAATGACAACATTCCTTCGGCTATCATTTTATAAACGGCATCATAAACAATTTTGTTATCAAGAACAGGATTGGAATGATTGATCTGCACTACTTTTCCCGGATATTTACCCGGCATTGAATTTTCGTTGCGAGGATGTTTTAATGCATCCTCAATATTCGTTTTGGGCTTGTCTTCTTCTTGTAAAGTCTTAGCAATTTTGCTATTCGTAAGTATTGGAGATAAAGCAAATCCGGCGCCTGTTATAGATGAAATTTTAAAAAAGTTTCTTCTGGAAAGTTTGTTCGATTTCATTTTCGATTCCTTATTTGTAGTAGAAGGAAAAGTTGAGACGTGTAATTTAGTTATTAGTTCTGTAAATTATTTGTTAACAAATCAGCCGTTGAGTCCGATATTGTTAGCTTAATAAGTAATAAATAATCGTAAAAGGAAAATGATATGAGTTCACCAAAAGAAATTTTAAAACAGTGGGTCGAACACTTCAATAAAGCAGATGTTGAATCATTAATAAATTTGTATGCCGATGATGCAGTCAATCATCAAGTAGCAAATGAGCCAGTAAAAGGTAAAGCGGCAATTAAAGAAATGTTTGAAAAAGAATTTGCTCAAGCCGAGATGGCTTGTATAGTTGTAAATATGTTTGAAGACGGCGAGTGGGCAATAATGGAATGGAAAGATCCGCTAGGTTTAAGAGGATGCGGATTCTTTCATGTCGTTAACGGAAAAATAATTTTTCAAAGAGGTTACTGGGATAAACTTTCTTTTTTAAAGATGCATAACTTACCGATAGAGTAAAATTAAATCGTTATTCTTTCAAATTATCTTCTCTGTTAAAAGTAGCTTTCAATCCTGCAATAAACTTTTGCTTATGTTCACCTTCTAGCTTTGCTTCGGGATGAAGAGGAAGATAAATCGGGAGTGGCATTTTATCTCTTTCAACTTCTTCGTATGCTTCATCTGCATCTTTCATGCCCTCGGCGATGGAAATGTTAAAATGTCTTCTTCCCTTTTCAACATCACTTTGAATTAACCAAGAAAATGGTGCAATGTTACTATACCAAGGCCACTTGGTTTCATTGCTGTGGCAATCGGCGCAAGCATTGTAAAACGTTTCCTTTGTAAAATCGCTGTCCCAGTCAATTTGATTTGTAACAGGGGGATTTTCGTGATCTCTTCCAAAAGGATAGAATTGAATGACAATAAAAATTACAATAAGCACAAAGAATAACTTTATGATGAAATTATTTTTCATAACACACCTTTTTTAAATAAAACACGCAAAAGAAATGATGGATATTACCGGTCTAATCCTAAAATGTTATCCGGCGGATATTTAGATAATATTTCAGAGACCGACGCATTAATTCTTTCTTCCAAGTTCTGAGAAGACAAAACATCCTTAGCCCATCCTCGCCAAACAACACCGTTGTTTTCTAAATCAATTATGTCAATAATTAACATACCGCTATCGCTTTCATTAAAATAAGATTGCCATCCGGAAAGAGATTCACCGGTTGTATAAACTTTCTCATCTAATGAAGTATACCAGATAATTCCAAAATTTGCGAAAAGATCGTTTTTACCAACACCGCGCTTAGACATTTCAAAATCAATTGCGCTTGCTATTAGATTGTAAGTTAAAGAAGGCATCTGAGAACCATCGGGAAGTGTAGGAAGTTCTTTTAAGATTTTATATGTGGAGAAATTTGTAAAATCAAATGATCTATTATGAACGCTATCAACCTTTAGCGATGAACATGAGAGTAGTAAAATGCTTAAAGTCAGAAATAACAAAAAATATTTCAACTTCATTCGGTTTCCTTTATGTGCGATTTTTTTGAAAAAGCTAAGATATAAAAACAAACTAAATAATATCGAAAAATTAATCTATCCTTTTTTGAAAACGCTGTACGCTTAAACCGAGAATAAAAACACCAAGACCAAACATAGCGGCAAGTTGAATCCAAAGATCGGCAAAGCCGATTCCTTTTAATATTATTCCGCGGATGATAGTCATAAAATATCTAAGCGGAATTATATATGTAATTGCTTGTATTATTTGCGGCATATTTTCAATCGGGAATGCAAAACCGGAAAGAAATACCATCGGCATCATAATTAGAAATATTGCAAGCATCATCGCCTGCTGCTGCGTTTTTGAAATTGTTGAAACAAATAATCCAAGTCCAAGTGTTGAGAGAATAAAAACAAAAGAAGAAATCAAAAGAAAAGTCACGCTCCCCTTTACCGCGATTCCGAATATTATATACATTGCAGTAATTACCAATATCACCGCAGCAAATCCCAATAGTGTAAATGGAATAAGCTTACCGATTATCATTTGTATTGGTTTTATAGGCGTAACTATTAACTGCTCAAGCGTACCGATTTCTTTTTCTTTAACTATCGCAAGAGATGTTAAAATTAATGTGATAATCATTAACAACAGCGCAACTATTCCCGGCACCATAAAGTTTCTTGTTTTTAATTCGGGATTATACCAAACACGTGTTTCCGGTTGAACGGAACCAACCGGAATTACCTGCATACCTATTTTGTTTCGAATTTCGGTTACAATTTTTTTAGAATATTTTTGAGTTATACCTTGTAGATAGCCCGCAGCAATTGAGGCTGTGTTCCCGTCCGAGCCGTCAAATATTGCTTGTACCTGAACGGGTTCTCTTCGGTTGATTTTTTCTTCGAATCCGCGAGGGATTACTAATCCCATAATAACTTCGGCGTTATCAATATGTTTTGTAAGTTGATCATAATTATCTACGTAATAATCAAACGAGTAATACCCGGTCGATTCAAAACTTTCAATATACTTTCTGCTTGCTTCGGTTTTTTCCATATCATACACTACAGTATGAACAACATTTACATCAAAGTTTGCCGCGTAACCGAGAAAGATCAGTTGAATGATTGGCGCGACTAAAATCATTGCAAACATCTTCGGATCACGTTTGAATTGCAGAAACTCTTTTTGTATGAAGTAAATTATTGTTTTCATTATCGATGTTCTCAAAATGCAATAGAACGCAGATGCAACAGATAACCACAGATTTAATCTGCGGAAATCGGCTTTTTCTGTGTCATCTGTGTTCCATTGGTTTATATTAACTTTTTGCTTCTCTCCTTTTTGAAATCAAATTACCAAGTCCTAAAAATAACATTGTAAAAATTCCGAGATAAATCCATTGCAGCCAAAATGCTTCTAGCCCGACTCCGCGCAGCATAATTGCACGAAGTGTTTTTAAGTAAAACTTAGCAGGAGTTATGTTCGTCAACCATTGTATAATTTCCGGCATACTTTCTATCGGGAAAATGAATCCGGATAAAATTAACGACGGCAGCATAGAAGCAAACGTTGCCGCAGTAAATGCAACTTGTTGAGAATCCGAAACGGTCGAAATAAATATGCCTAAGCTTGTGCTTGCAATGATGAATATTAGCGTACTCAAAAACATAAGTAAATAACTTCCTTTAACAACAACATCGAACAAAATATATCCGGCGATTAAAATGAAGACAGCATCAATTAATGCAATAATTATATAAGGCAAAACTTTGCCAAGCATTACCTCTAAAGTGTTTAGAGACGAAACATTTATCTGTTCAATGGTTCCACGTTCTTTTTCGCGAACTAATGAAAGAGCAACACTTACAACTGATGTAATGATTAATATCATTGCGATTAAACCGGGAATTAAAAACACCGTTGTTTCCAATTCCGGATTGAACCAAAAAATCGGCTGTAAATCGATTGGAATAACGGGGTTGATACCGAGCTTGGCAAACATCTCCTTCTGAAATTCCGAGTTATATTTTAATGTTGAGGCCTCAACATAATTTTTAATGATGGTTGACGTGTTGCCGTCAACACCGTCTATTAAAAATTGAACCTTGGCTTCTTCTTTTGCGCGATACATTTTTTCAGAAAGGTCAGAAGGTATTACCATTACAACTTGTGCTCGTTTTTCATCAAGCGCTGATGTTGCTTTTGCTTCTTCGTTAATATATTCAACAAGATCAAAGTACTCTGAGATTGTTAACGACTGAATAAACTCCCGGCTTTCTTTTGATTTATCTAAATCTTGAACGGCAAGTTTGATATGTTTTACATCGAAGTTGACGGCATAACCAAAAAGAACAAGCAGAAAAACCGGAAGTGAGAATAGAATAATTAAAAATCTCGTATCGCGGCTGATTTGCTTTACTTCTTTTTTTGCAACCGCTTTTATTCTTGCCGGACTAATCATCTGTTGTACTCTTTGTCTAATAGATGAATAAAAGCATCTTCAAGCGTTGGTACGATTTTATCTATTCGTTTGATTTCAATAGAATGGACTTCTGTAAGTGTCTTCTTGATTTGTTGTTCGTTGTTAAAGTTATCATTAACTATAATGTGAATGTTGTTGCCAAAGATTGATATATCATCCACATAATTTTCATTTTGCAGAATATCGAGCGCATCAACAACACGCTCACACTCTATTTCATAAATTTTATTTTTGATGTAATTAGTTTTCAGTTTACTTGCGGTTCCTTCCGCAATAATTTTGCCCGCATTAATTAATGTGATGTTGTTGCAGTATTCTGCTTCTTCTAAATAGTGAGTTGTTACAAAAACGGTTGTTCCGTTTGCCGAGAGATCGTTGATCAGATCCCAAAAGTTTCTTCTTGAAATCGGATCAACACCGCTTGTGGGCTCATCTAAAAAGACAATTTCGGGTTCGTGAATAACAGCCGCACCGAGCGCAAGTCGTTGTTTAATTCCTCCCGGAAGCGAACCGGTTAATAATTTTTCTTTCCCTTTTAAGTTGGCTATTTGCAGAACCCAATCCTTTCTTTCTTTGAATTTCTTTCCCTCCAATCCATAAACACCACCGAAAAAATTTATGTTTTCTTCAACGGACAGATCATTATAAAGCGAAAACTTTTGCGACATATAACCAATTACTTTTTTTACTTTGTCCGGTTCATTCATCACACTATAACCGCCGACAATTGCATCACCGGAAGTTGGTGAAAGTATTCCGCATAACATTCTAATAGCCGTAGATTTGCCCGCTCCATTAGCACCTAAAAATCCAAACACTTCTCCCTCTTTCACGTTAAAGGAAATATTATCAACGGCAGTGAAGTTGCCGAAGCGTCTTGTCAAATTATTTACTTCGATTGAGTTCATTTGTTTGTTCTACAATGGAACACTGATGACGCAGATGCGACTGATTTACACTGATTTAAATCAGCGTTAATCTGCTTTTTCTGTGTTATCTGTGTTCCATTCAGTTTTAATATATTCTCCGACCTACTGATTTTTCAAGTTTCGTTTTCGCTAACTCTAAGTCAACCAACGCATTAGTTAGATTTGTTTGGGCGTTTAATAAAGCAACTTCAGCATCAATTAAATCCGTGCTTGTTGCAAGCTGTTGATTGTATTTGTCTTTTGTAATTCTGTAATTCTCTTCGGCTTGTTCAACGGCTTTGTTTGATACACTTACTTTTTCAAATTCACTAAGAGTTGTTAAATAATCTTTGTAAACCTCAAGCTCTATGTTTTCTTTTATAATTTGATAACTCGTTTCCGCTTGAATTAATTGCTGCTCGGCTTGAGTTGTTTTTGCTGAGGTTTCACCCCAATCAAAAATATTCCAGTTAAGTCCGACGCCAACTGCCCAAGTATCTTCGAACTTATCTTCAAGCGGCATAATTCTTTGGTTGGGTTTGCTGTAATAATAATCGCCGAAAAGAAAGATTGAAGGAAACCATCCTGCTTGAGCCGCATCAATATTTTCTTCACCGGCTTTGATTTTATATTCGAGTGATTTTATCTCTTCGCGCGATTGCAGGGCTTCGGTTAACAATTCATCGAACTTCGTTGTGAGTGAAATTGCTTGTGGCTTTTCTGCCATCACTTGCGAGCTTGTGTTGAGCGGTAAACCGACCGCTTTGTTGAATGACGTTCTTGCAAGCTCGACTGCATTTTTGGCTTCTATCTTTTTTAACTCTGTGTTTGAATACTGAACTTCCAACTTCAGCAAATCGTTTCTTGTAACAAGTCCGTTTTCTAAAAAGTTTTTTGTGTCGGCTAAGTGTTTCTCTAAAGATTTCAAATTTTCTTCAACAAGTTGTAAAACTTTTTGAGCTTTGTAGTAATTCCAAAATGTTTGATGAATACGAAGCGCTTCTTCATTTATTTCTTTTGTATGTTCGAACTCTACTGCTTTATTGTTGTATTCGGCTGCGCTTTTTAGCGAGGACAATCTGAATCCCGTAAACAAAGGCTGCTGCAGCGATAGTTTTAGTTGATAGTTATCTAAAATAGTTTCTTGAATTGTTATCGGTGTTTGTGAAAAAGGAACGCTTACGGCAAACGGTTTTACATCGCTTAATCGTGTATAAGATGCACCAAAACTTAATCGCGGCAGCATTTGTGAGCCGACTTCGGTTATTTTCGCTTCGCTGCTTTTCAATACAGCTTGAGATATTTTTATCTGTTTGCTGTTCCGTAAACCGATTTGAAGACTTTCTTCCAATGTAAGTACTCTTTCTTGTGCGCTTAAAAGTCCAACACCAAGTAAAAGTGTTATTATTAATTTTTTCATTTTGGCTACCTGTTAACCTGCTTCTTTTATTAAATGCATAAAAACATTTTCGAGTGATGGCGTAATAACTCGTTTATCATTAATAGTTATTTTGTTTTGAATGAGAAGTTTTTCTATTTCGGGATAATCTTTGGTCTCATCATCAACAACCAAATTTATTCTATCACCGAACATTTGGGATTCGTATTTATCTTTTAAAATTTCATATGCTTTACGTGAAGGCGTACTAACAATCTCAACGACCTGTTTGTTAATTGATTTTTTAATTTCGGCCGGTTTATCGATAGCTATAATTTCTCCTTTATTCATCATCGCAACGCGGTTGCAGCGTTCGGCTTCGTCAAGATAGGGAGTCGTCATAAAAATTGTAATTCCCTCTTTGATTAGGTTGGAAAGGATTTTCCAAAAGTCACGACGCGAAACCGGGTCGACTCCGGTTGTCGGTTCATCTAAAAATAAAATTTGTGGTTTGTGAATTAACGAACAAGCAAGCGCAAGTTTTTGCTTCATTCCACCGGAAAGATTATCCGCCAGTCGATCTCGAAAATTTGTAAGTCGGGTAAACTCAAGCAGTTCATCTCTTCTTGATTTATAATTCTTAACGTTATGAATATCAGCGAAGAACTCGATGTTCTCATCTACTGTTAAATCACCGTATAAACTGAAGCGCTGTGATAAATACCCTATTTGATTTTGTACTGCTTGTCTTTCTTTTGTAATGTTTTTGTCGATTAAATTTGCTGTTCCGCTGTCGGGATTTAAGAGTCCGCACAATATTCTAATTGTTGTTGTTTTGCCTGCGCCATCGGGACCTACTAATCCGAACATTTCACCTTTGGCTACTTCGAAGGAGATTTCTTTTACGGCTTCAATTTCGCCGTAACTTTTTGAGAGACTTTTTATTTTGATTATCGAATTCATTTTAAGTTCTTCAACAATGGAACACGGATGACGCAGATGTTACTGATTTACACAGATTTTTATCTGTGCTGATTGGCTTTTTCTGTGCCTGCCCGTCTCTTGACGTGGTCATCTGCGTTCTATTCCTCTAGATTAATTACTGCATCAACCGGCATACCGGCTTTTAGTTCATAGTTCGGATTTGGGACTTTGATTTTTACTGCAAAGACAAGTTTCGTTCGTTCTTCCTTTGTTTGAATATTTTTCGGAGTAAACTCTGCTTCAGGTGAAATGTAGGTTACTTTTCCCTTATACGCTTTATCTTTATAAGAATCGGAAAACACTTCAGCTTTTTGACCAAGCTTAACTTTTCCCAAATCAGTTTCTTGAATGTAAACAACCACCTCAACTTCGCTCAAATTAGAGATTTTCACTAAAGAAGATTGGGGAGTTACAGTTTCTCCGATTCTGACGAAATTTTTAACAATTTGTCCATTTATAGGAGACAAAACATAACAATCGTTCACTCGTTTTTGAAGAAGTTTTACATTTGCCCCCGCAGCACTTAAAGCCGCCAACGCTTGATCTAACTCTTCCGGTCTGGCAAAATTTTCAATTTTTTTGAGATTCTGCTTTGCTGAATTTAGTTGAGCCTCTGCAATTGTTAATCTTGTTTTGGCGTCATCGTACTGCTTTTTTGTAACCGATTGATTTTCGAAGAGATTTTCGATCCGTTCAAAATCTGTTTTAGCGGATTGATAATTTGCTTCTGTTTGTTTCAATCCTTCGGCGGCTTGATTTTTATCCTCGCTTCGCGCTCCCTTCACAAGTAAATCATAATTTGCTTTTGCCAAGTCTCTTTGTGCCTCAGCTTGATTTCGCTGTAAAATGTAAGTTTCCGGATCAATTTTTAGTATTGTATCACCGGCATTAATCCGGGTTCCTTCTTCTTGGATAACTTGCATTACATTTCCCGCCACCTGGGAACTAAGAATTATGTTCGTGGTTTCTATGGTTCCCGAAAGCTCAATTTTGTCATTATCTCCGTTATCACCGCAACCAATCAATAGAGCGATAACCGAAGCTATTACAAGTAATTTTTTCATATCAATTATCCGAGTTGTATTGTTTAAATAATTTTCTGCCTTTTTTGGTAGAAATACCGGAAAAGATAATTTCTAGCGTTAATTCTCCGGCTTCATGAAGAGATATGTTGTTATGCAAAACGAAATTTGGGTTTACTACACCCTGGATTGCCGAAATTAAGACTCCCATTATTATTGTATTAGGATAATCAATTATCAAGCCCTCGGTTTTTCCCTGTTCGACTAACAGCATCATGTTTTTCTGCATCATTTTTTCTCTAAAATCTTCCACTTCGCGCCAAACATCGGGGGCATAAAATTGCAAATCGCTTAACCAGTTGTTTGAAATTGCTGCAATTCTCTTTGAAAAAAGCGTACTTATTCTGTAAAGCTTTATCATTGTATCGCCGTTTCCGTTAATAATTGCTTCAATTTGTGCTGACAAATCGTTTCTAATTCTAACAAAAACAGCTCTAACCAGCTCATCTTTACTTGAGAAATGCTTGTAGATTGTCTTTTTACTGATGCGTAATTCTTTGGCGATATCATCCATTGTGGTTTTGTGGAAACCATAGTGCATAAAATGAGTTTCGCAAAACTCAAGAATTTTTAGACTCTCTGATAATTCTTTCATTGGAAACCATAATAGTTTTTGTGGTTTCTAAACTACGCAATGGAAACCAAAATGTCAAGTATTAGTTTTCTTAGTTTCTAATATGTTTTTTCGGTGAGTAAAACGAAGAAATTATGATTTTAGTCCAACATATCGAATAACCTCAGCCCTACCTTGATGATGAGGGCTTTCATTTAACTCAATAGTCTCCTTTGAAAATGAGATTATATTCAAATCGCTAAAATCTGTGAAAATCTCCTCGAGAGAGTACAATAAATCTAAATCTTTTGGTCCGCCCGAAGAATTATTTATTTGTTCCTTTTCATAAGATTCAAGAATAACAACTCCTCCACTTTTCAGTGAGTTAATTACTTTTCTATGAATATCTTCGCGTAATTCAGGATTCATGTGGAGAAAAATTAATCCAACGGCATCATAGTAATTTGCTTTTGGGTTATGAACGGAAAGATCATTAATGATATAATTAATTTTCACTTCGAATTGATTTGCTAATTTTTCGGCTTTCTCTTTTCCCTTTTCGCTCCAGTCAACGGCATCAACATCCCAGCCAAGTTTGGCAGCGTAAACACCATTACGTCCTTCACCCTCCCCCAGAAGGAGTAATTTTCCCGGGTTTAGTTTGTCTATTTCCTGTTTAAAAAACAGATTTGGATTTTTTCCATAAGTATAACTCTCTTTGGCAAATCGCTCATTCCATAATTCTTTCAATTTATGCTCAACTGATTATAATGTTGGAGATAAAATTAATACTTAATTGTGATTTATTGAAGTAAGAAGAATATTATGTTGTAAAAACCGATTAATATTTTTCAAAAGAGGCAGTCTCAAAAATAAATATCAAATAAAAAATCTGTGGAAATCTCGCCAGAGTTCGGCGTAGTCTGCCGACAGTTCAAATCTGCGGTATCTGCGTTCTAATCTTATAATGAACTTTACTTTTTAGACTGCTTCCGTTGATTCTACTCTTTTCTGTTGGCTTTAACGCTTACCTTGTGTAACGATGAACCGGAATCTTTCAAATAAGCAATTGAAAAACCAATACCGGGTTTATGGAGTTTAAAATGAGATGTTGACAAAGTATCGGATGAAAAACCATCTTCAATTGCGCTTTGAACAACTTTGTTTAATAATTTCATTGATTCTGTTTCTCCGGAATAAAAAAGATTCGCCTCTGCTTGAAAAACAGAATTTTCGTCGGATACAAACACCATGCTGTTTTGGTTCTTTTTGTAAAAGAAACAGACCATGCTCGGATTACTATTGTCGGTATGAGCAGGTTTTCCATAAGTGTTTACAACTTGTGATTTGGGTTTGCCAATCATTTTGTAAACATAAGCGTCTTGAGCTGTTAAGTAGAATTGCGCGAATAAGAATAAAGCTATAAAAAGAAGTGATATCCTTGTTTTCATACTTTCCCTCCTTATTATTTAGCGAGGCGGATTAGAATCCGCCTCGCTTAGAAGTTTAAGTAAAAAACAGCAAGTAAAGTATAATCATCAAAATAAATGGTGAAAAAAGTACAGATAAATCTTTATACCAATCTTTTGCTGTTCTTTTCGGTTCTATATTTTTTTGTGACATAATATGCCTCGTGAAATTTGTTAGTTATGAATCTCTATTAATAAAAGTTTTTGAATAATAGAATAATTCCAAACAATCATTCGAGTTTTCAAGAATAACTATTTACATAAAACAAATAGAAGCCTGTAACCTAACATGGAGGTGAACGAGCAAAATTATTTTTTGAATAAACACTTAATACTATTCGAAGATCGAATGCTAATCCGGCACCATTGGCAAACGGAATTTTGTTTTTAATGTCGGCTTCGGAAATAAACAAAACTAAGTGATTCACATTGCTTGAATCGCGAAAATCAAACCGCGTCCAACTCTCTTTTGCAATGAATTTTTCAACCGGGATGTTTTCTTTATCGGCAATTTGTACTCTTTCGCACGAATACGAGAAGATTTTATAAACACTATTTTGTATTGAGGAAATAAAATTTAGGTAAAGCAGTTGAGAAAAAAAGATAATTAGGAAGAGAAAGAAATATCCTTTATTACGTGAAGCAACATTATGAATTTTACTTAAAAGCATTGTTAACGGGATAAACCCGCCAAATGAAATAAAATATGCGTATCTAATTTAATCAAAAGAAAAGGATATACTCAATAGAGTACTTTACTCGACAATTTTATTGTCTGAATCAAATATATTAATCAAACACATTCTTCTTTTTCTGGTTAAGATAAACATCTCTCCTAAAGCTTTCTTATTTTTGGCAAGATTAATTCTTTTGAGAATAATGTTAATAGATAAACTTCGATTACAAATAAAAAAATATTTCCCGCGCGAGATTTACTTCCTTTTTATTTTATTGGGAATGATTCTTTCGTTATTCTTGTTTGTTGAAATTGCAGATGCTGTAACGGAAGGAAAGACTGCTTCGATAGATAATCAAATTCTATTACTCTTCAGAGATGTTGATAACCCGGGAAAACCTATAGGTAATGAAAGGTTTCCTTATATAGTTAGAGATATAACCTCACTCGGAAGCTCAACTATTCTAACTATTATTGTTCTTTTGGTTGTCTTGTTTTTATTGCTTAAGAAAGAATACCGGTCAATTATATATGTATTATCAGCATCAATTGGCGGAGGAATTCTTGTTCAGGTATTGAAATTTATTTTCTCAAGAGAAAGACCGGATACCGCTCTTTATTTAGCATCAGAGATAACCATGAGTTTTCCGAGCGGGCACTCCGCAATGTCGGCGGTCGTTTATCTCTCTCTTGCAGTTTTAATTTCAAGAATCGAAAACTCACGAAAAAGCAGAATATTCATCATAACTGCAGCACTAATTATATCGTTTATAGTTGGGCTAAGCAGAATCTATCTTGGCGTTCATTATCCAACCGACGTTTTAGCCGGGTGGATGATCGGACTTTTTTGGGCTTTGTTCTGCTGGTTTATTGCAGTATTAATTGAAAAGAGAAATTGAATTAATTATTCATCTTCTGTGTTTATCTAAATAACAACAGCTAAGGAAAAAATGAAGTTCTGGAATTTTTTAATATTTATCTCGATCGTGTTATTGGTTTATGGCTCCGTTAACTATTACATTTTTCTCCGGGGTTTACAGGCTATTCCGAAAGAAACGATTTTCCGAAATTATTATGTAATCTTTTTTATTCTTATAGCACTAACCTTTTGGGCGGGAAGAATTTTAGAGAATTACATGCTCAATTGGTTTACAGAGACTCTTGTCTGGATCGGCTCATTTTGGCTGGCTTTCATTCTATATTTCTTTTTGTTTGCAGTGCTTTTTGATTTACTCAGAATCTTAAATCATTTCTTAGGGATTTTTCCTTCATTTATAACCGAAAATTATGCAAAAGTAAAAGTGGTTTCGCTTTTATCTGTTATTGGAATAGTAATAGCAATAGTAATTTACGGTCATATAAATTTTCTCAATCCGAGGATTCATAAATTTGATATCACAATGCCGAAAAAAGACTCTCAATTAAATTCATTGAATATTGCTGTTGCCTCCGATCTTCATTTAGGCACAATCGTTGGCAAAAAAAGATTGGATGATTTTGTGGAAAAAGTTAATTCTCTTAATGCTGATATTGTCTTGCTTCCCGGGGACATTTTTGACGAAGACCTTGGTCCGATTATAAAAGATAATCTCGGAGATAGTTTAAAGTTGTTAAAATCTAAATACGGTGTTTATGCAGTAACCGGGAATCATGAATTTATTGGCGGTGTTAATGCGGCAGTAAAATATATGGAAGATAACGGTATTACCGTAATACGCGATACTGCAATATTTATTGACTCAGCTTTTTATTTGATCGGCAGAGAAGACTTGAGTATTAATCGCTTTACTGATGATCAAAGAAAAGATTTATCCAAAATAATAGAAGCAATAAATAAAAACCTGCCCATAATTCTTTTGGATCATCAACCACACAATCTACATCTTGCAAGAGAAAACGGAGTTGATTTGCAGCTTTCCGGACATACACATCACGGTCAATTATGGCCGTTGAATTATATTACATCAATGATTTATGAAATAAGCTGGGGATACGAAAAAATAGGAAGTACTCATTATTATGTGTCAAGCGGATTTGCCGGTTGGGGACCGCCGGTTAGAACGGGAAGCAGAACAGAGGTTGTAAATATTATAGTTAATTTCGAATAGTGTTTTGTGTATTTCTTATGATCAAAAAAGTAATCAGTTAGTTATATTTGAACAACATTTTTAAGACAAAATATCAATTTATAAATAGGAGGTAATATGCCAGTAAGAAAAGCATCAGCCGTTTGGAACGGTAAATTAAGAGACGGAAACGGAACAATGAAAATGGAAAGCCGTGCTTATGAGGGACAGTATTCTTTTTCCTCGCGTTTTGAAGAGGGAACTGGAACCAACCCGGAAGAATTAATAGCAGCTGCACACGCCGGGTGTTTCTCTATGGCTTTTTCGGCTGCATTAGAAAAGGAAGGATTCGATCCGAAATCCGTTAGCACTGAAGCAAAAGTTAACTTAGTAAAAGGCGATGCCGGTTTTAGTATTACTGAAATTACACTCGAATGCAAAGCCGAAATTCCAAACATAGATGAAGCAAAATTTCAAGAAGTAGCCGAGGGTGCAAAAAAAGGCTGTCCTGTATCCAGAGCCCTTGCAGGTGTTGATATTAAGTTGAATGCTGAGTTGGTTTAATTAGCAACCTACGAGGTCGCAATGTATGTGACCTCGTAAGTTATAACAATCCATTTATTATTATAATACTCTCAATTCCTTCTACTGCTTTGAGGAACTAATTTAAGATAAATTATTCTTCCGGTTTTCAATTCAACTTTTATAAAAGCAATACCGCTCTTGTTAAAGTTAATAGGAGATTTTTCGTCGTATTGTCTTAGGTTTTGTTCGTCATGATTCCCGGGAATAATTTTTTCTACATTTGTCCAAAAAGCTTGAGGAAGCTGTAGAAAAATTTCAACTGATTCTCCGGGATTAACATAAACAGGATAGCGATGCAATTTAATGGGGTCTAGTGGTAAAAGGACTTCACTTCCGTCAGTGAGTCTTATAATATATTGATCTTCGTTTCTGTTCATGTTTATTGTTTCATCTGTAGCATTGTTTATCATAATCCTTAAATTTTTTGATTCTACTTCAGCCCAAGCATAAAAATTTGGGTTCATGTTGTTGTTGCTGTAATATGAAATTCCTGTTTCTTCGGTATATGCTCTTATTTTAAAATTTTGATATTCCTCTTCGGGCATTTCAATTCCGAAAAAATCATTCACCGGGTTTAATGAAGAGCAAGATGTTAATAGAAAGAAAATAAATAATGAAAACAGCAATATTATTTTTTGATGCGTCATTTTTAATATTCCCATATTGATTTTAATTAACTGTATATGAAAAATCTAATCCTCAGAGTAATGCAGAATCACTTTTCTAATTGCACTTTGACAGACATCGCAAAAAGGTTTTACACCTTTAGAAAACATTATACAATCAAGCATTGGTCTATACAGTCCGTGCTGCATATAACCGGCTCCTTCAAATGCACCAACTTTTCCATAATATTCATTAGCCCGTAAATGTGCGACGACTTTCTCTGTATTCGCTTTATCCAGCATATCATATTTTTTTTCAGCGGCTTCAATCACTTCTTTTGATGCTTTGTTCTTTTTCAATTCCGCAATTTCATTGTTTAATTTGTTTCTTTCTTTTTGCCATTCGTAACCTAACAAATCAAACTCTTCTTTATTCCATGATGTTGGAATTGGTGTATCTTCTTCAACAAGATCTTTCCATTTCAAATTATCTTTGTCTAAAAGCGCTGAAATGTTTGGCTCGGCAGGTTCTATATCCGGCTTGTAAAAATCTGTATATGCTACATCAGAGGTGTAGTATTCATCGGCAAGTCCGGTAAACGAATGACCGAACTCATGCAAAAAAACATAATCGCGGAATTGTGTATCGGAAGTAAACGTACAGTAAAAGTTATAAATACCGCCTCCGCCGTATCTTTTATGATTTGCCATTATAAAAATTGCATCAAATGGAACAGCCGAAGCAACATCATAAACAGCGTGAACAGACTCTGTTAACAAATACCTTTCCGAGCCCATAGAATTAAATGTAGAGTTAAGAGAGGTTTCCTTAAAAATTTCAGCGCGAGGTTCATCAACCCCGCTTTCTTCGGATGGATTTAACACACCGTAAATATTGAAGTAATCTTTCATCGAAGTATATGGCTCAAGTGAGAAAAAGACTTCGGTAAAATGATTAATATCTTTTTCAAATTTATCAATTTCATCTTTTGTATAACCGTCACCAAGAATTACAACATCAACTTTTGAATGTGGATCACCCCCGATGTATGATTTAATAATTTTGTAATCGGTATAGTCGATTTGTAGATCGTTAAAAGAATCTTCTCCCGGATTAATGTTCAGACCAAACACTTCTTTGAAAGAGCCGTCATCTTGTCTTTTCTCGATGGTAAACCTAACCGGCACTTTGGGAAAGGGAACTAACGCAACTTCTTCAAAACTTTTTACTTTACCATCAATTGCATCTTTACTTGTTTGATATTCTTTAAAGTAGCTGTCAAATCCTTTTGAATAGATAACTTCGCTCGTATTAGGCTCGTTAAGTTTAAGATAGTAAGCTCCGTTGTTAAAATTATCGATCAAGTTTTTTCTACTACCCGCCCAAGTTCCGTATTTAAATTTTTCAACTAATGAAAAGCTTTCTGTTCCGGCGTCGCCGCTATGAATGTAATCGATTCTTAATGTGGAGTCTTCGAAGTATTTTTCATACAAATCAAAATCTTGTGCTCCTATTAATGTGGTTAAGACAATCAAAATAAATGAGATTAAAATTTTATTCATAGTTTCCTCACAAAAAAGTTAGTTTGTTTTACAAATCAAAATGAAGAAAAGAAATATATTTGCCAAATTATTCTTTTATTAGCAGCGCTACATTTTCAATATGGTAGGTGTGCGGAAACATATCCACCGGTCTAATTTTTATTAACTTATATCCTGCTTCGGATAGCAGTTTTATATCTCGAGCTTGTGTTGCCGGATTGCAGCTTACGTAAACTATATTCTTGGGCGAGAGTTCAATAACATCGTTAATAGTTTTGGGATTCATGCCCGCACGCGGCGGATCTGATATTAAAACGTCAGGTTTCGGAATTGATTTCTCGGTTAATACCGGAAGAAATGACTTGTTTAAGTCAGCTAACACAAAGTGAACATTTGTTATTTCGTTTAACACTACATTTGTGTGGGCATCTTTAACCGCATCTTCAACACTTTCAAATGCGTAGACTTCTTTTACATGAGGCGAGACAAATATTGAAATTGTACCTGCGCCGGAGTATAAATCATATACGATTTCATCTCCCGAAAACCCGGCAAAGTCAAGTGCCGTTTGGTAAAGATTTTCAGCTTGAATTGAGTTTGTTTGGAAAAACGAATTTGGACTGATTCTGAACAAAAACTGTCCGATTTTATCAAAAATCACTCCGTTTCCGTGAAAAACTTGCTCAAAATCGCCAATTGCAACTTGAGCTTTTTTCTCGTTTATATTATTTACAACTGTGGTGATTTTCGGCTCAAATTCGAGAAGTTCTTTTGTATATTTCCCGAACAGTTGTTCATCTAATTTTGAGGTTACCAAGTTCACCATTAGGTCATCGGTGTGATGAGATTGTTTTATTACCAGATTTCTTAAATAACCTTCGTGTGTTTTCGTGGAATAAATGGTTGTGTTTTTTGGCTTAAAAAAGTCTCGAGTAAAATTAAGAATACGTGTGCTTTCTTCAGATTGAAGATAACACTCGTTAATATCCAAAACCTTGTCGAACATTCGGGGAATATGCAGCCCTAATGCAAAACTCTGGTCTTTAATTTCATCTTTATTATTAATCTCATCCGGGAATAACCATCGTTTATCTGCGAAAGAAAACTCCATTTTATTACGATAATAAAATATTTTCTCCGATGGGACAATCGGTAAAATTTTGAAATCCCTTAATCCACCGATTCTTTCAAATACATCTTTTACTTGTTCTTCTTTGTATTTGAGCTGTATCTCGTATTTTAGATCCTGTTGTTTGCAGCCTCCGCAAATACCGAAATATTTACAACGTGCTTCTACTCTGTCTTCTGACGGCTCAAGAATTTCTATTGCTTTCGATTCGGAATAGGATTTTTTTATTCTTCTTAATTCGGCTTTAACTTTATCACCGGGATATGCACCATCAACAAAAACAACATATTTTTTATCCGTTGCTTCTCTGGTAATCTTCGCAATCCCTTTCCCTTCAAATGCATAGTCGGTAACTTTTAGTGCTATTATATCGCCTTTTTTCATATTAACGCTTGTTAAGTTTTGCTGCAACCGTGTAGAATCCAATATATTTATCAGCCCCCTGTTTTAGGTATGCTTTCGATTGGTGACTGATTTGGTTTATTAATTTCTTGTAATAACTCTTTTCGTTTTCGGTCAATTCCGAAACAGAGAATTTTAGTTTTCCCAGATTGGAAGAATAGTATTCTTTAAGAGTTTTTGTATAATCCACAACATCTTGAATTTCGAAACCACGCGAGTAATAATAATTCTTCAAATCATCAATAAAGAGAGGGTCTAAGTCGGATTGTTCAAAGATATCTCTTACAAATTGCGGGATATCTTTTTCCAATTTAATAATTTCTCCGACAAGTAGAACACCGTCATTTTTAAGTATTCTTTTAACCTCTTTTATTATTTTGTTTCTTCGAGTGTTTGAAATAGATGCTTGAGCATAGACTATGTCAAAAGTATCTTTTGCAAAATCAGTTAATTCGAAGTCCATTAACTTTGGGGTAATTTTACTAATGTTTTCAAGAGAGAGTTGAGAAATTATCAACGATTCATAATCTTCTACAATCAATTCGATTGAAGCAGCGTTATTCTTTAGCAATTCTATTGCAATATTTCCACTACCGGAACCAAGGATAAGAATTCGTTTTCCATTTATTTCTACATTTCCTGTAGTATATCGAAGTTGAGAATCTCCGCCGGGCAGAAGTATTTCGGTTTTTGTTTTCACGAAACAAAGATATAAAATGTTTGCGAGAGTGTTGAGGAGAAAATTGTTGCAAGCAGGATTACGATAAACGTAGATACAACAAAATTATAATGATCAATCTGGGCTTATCTTTTATTCTATGTTAGTGTGTTTTATTAATTAATAATCATTCGCCAAAATAAGTATATAGAACATCTTCCCATTTCTTATCGCTGATGTACTTTATTATTTCGCGGTTTAATTCTTCGCGTAATTTACTTCCTTCCGGAATAGCAAACCCGTAATATACAGGCTCAAGTGTTGTGGGAAGCACTTTAACTTTAGAACCCAAATTGTAATTTTTGATTAGATACTTTAAAATAGGAGCATCATATACAAATGCATCTAAGTTTCCGTTTGCTATTTCTTCTAATCCGTCAGATACGGATTTGAAAGTTGAGTAATTAATTCTTTTATCAACAAGAAATGATTCTGCAGAAGATTCTGCAATCGTTCCAACGCTTGATTTATATAAATCCCCAAGACCTTTAATATTAGTTTCAAGCTGACCGACGGTTAAAGCAGAAGCAATTGCAGCTGTTATACTCGATATAATTATGATTGCGGCAAACATCCATACCAAGGCAACAACTCTTCCGCCGATTGATTTTGGAGCTTTATCGCCGTAGCCAACCGTTGTCATAGTAACGGCAGCAAACCAAAAACTCGACCACAAACCTTTTGATCTGCCGTCACCGAACTGATCAGGGTTTTTATCTTTTTCAAATAACCAAGTTATAAAACCGACAACGGATAAGATTAATACCAAAGCACCTATCGCTTGAAAAAATTCCAATGAGATAATTCTTTTAAATAAGCTTAATAAGCCCGCTTCTTCTTTCGCGGCAACCGCAATGCTTAATCCGGTAACATAATATGGATGAGTAAAATCGAACCTCTCTTCTCTTTCGGCGGTAATTGTAAGAGGAGAAACAACCACGCCTACTTCTTCGGTTTCAACTGATTTAATTACTCCCTCAAGGTCATATTCAATAACATCATAATTCAGTTGAAGTTCATTTGAAACAACCCTCCAAAGCTCGAAAGACACTCCGCCCCAGCTTCCATCTTGTTGTTTGATGACAAATGGCTCAGCGGTTTTTGTCCCTACAATGATTTTATTTTGAGCAGAGAGTGATGTGAGTAGAATTAAGAATGTAAATAAGTATCGCATGGAACTCTCCTCAAATTATCATACAATTCCGGATATTAAAGCAGTAATACCTGCCGTTTCCGATTAAATGATTAAGCTGAAGATATAGAACACAGCAAAGCTTAGAATGATTAGCATCAGCAATAAATGTGTTGTAGCGCGGTGAAGATCCGGATCATAATCTCTCTCTTCTTCACTCTTATTAAAAAGCATAAGGGGATTGCGACTTACTCGAATTAACTTTTGAGAAAAATCCATAGAAACAGTTTCAATAAAGTTGAATGCAGCCTCAACTCCATCAACAAAAACCCTCTGAACAAATTGAGCGGGTTTTCGATAAAACCAATCAGTATCCAAGGCAACTGTGGGCTCACCTTCAAGTTTTTTACGAAGCAGCCAAAACGCGATGAAGGTAAATGTTAGTATCTGCACAGATTCTGTTAAGTGATAAATTGTATATGGTTCGTAATTAACGGTGAACGGTAAGTAATCATAAAGCAAAGTTGGATAAACACCGAATAAAGTACAAAGTATTGCTGCAAGCAGCATTCCAATATGCATGTTAACCGGTGGTTTTGTCGGTTCGATTTCTTCTTTTGATTTACTCCACCAAGTAAAATATGGAAGTTTTAATCCGGTATGTAGAAAAGTACCGACCGATGCAAGCAACAACAATAACATTGCAGTATCAAAATGTGCTTCTCCGGCAGCTGAAACTACCATGGATTTGCTAATGAATCCATTAAATAATGGGAAGCCGGAAATTGAAAAAGCGCCGATCATATAAAGCCACAAAGTAATTGGTTGTTTTTTTGCAATCCCTCCAAGTTCCGTAAGTTTACTTCTACCGGTTGTGTGAAGAACAACACCCGCTCCCATAAAAAGAAGTGCTTTATACAAAATATGGCTGAATGCATGAGCAGTTGTTCCATTAATCGCCATTTCGGTTCCGATACCGACACCCGCAACCATATAGCCAACCTGACTAATTATATGATAAGCAAGGATTTCTCTTATATCGTTTGCAAGAACAGCATAAACAACACCGTATAATGCCATCATTACGCCAAAGAAAATTAAAACTTCCCATCCGGCAAAAATTTTGATAAGAATTAATACAGCAGACTTTGTTGTAAATGCACTTAAGAAAACCGCTCCAGTGACAGTTGCTTTTGGATAAGCATCAGCCAGCCACGCGTGAAGAGGTGGGATAGCAGTGTTTAGAGCAACACCTAGAAGTATTAACCAAGATGAAAGCGATCCATCTGGTGTAAGACTTGTAATAATAATCGAACCTGTATTTGAAATGTTGAGTATTATTCCGGCAAGTAAAAGACTTCCACCGAAGAGATGCACAATTAAATAACGCATACCCGCATTAATTGATTCATTGGTTCTTCTTGCCCAAACCAAATAAGTTGAAGCAACCGCCATTAATTCCCAGAAGATAAAGAGTGTAAAATAATCACCGGCAAACGTAACACCGAGCGCACCTCCGGCATAAAGCAAAGCCGCCGATTGCTGACCTTTTTCTTTTAAGTGATATGAATAAACACCGCCGATTATTGCTATGATTGAAAATATAGTACCGAAAATTCTGTTTAACCTGCTAAACTCACCGATAATTAATTGATAGTTAAGAAAGTCCGCTTTTATTAAATAACCCTCTGGGAAAGACCAGATTGTAATCAATGCTATTAAAGGAAAAAGCATAAAGCTTCCGGCGCGAATTTGTTTCGGCAGCAGAGGCAAAACAAGTGCGCCTAAAATCATATAATATGCAGGTGCTATGAACATACTAATCTGCATCGTAATAATCTTCTTTCCTTTGAATGAATAATTTTCCCAACCACTTTGATATATAAATTATTGCAACACATCCAACAAATCCCCAAAGTATGTAAAACATCGGGACATAACTCCACCAATGTTTCTTAGGATAATCTGCGAGCAAGACAAACTCTGCAAATAATGTTATCAACGTAATAACACCCAATAATATCCAATGCCATTTTTTCATCTTATAATCCTTTCATAACATCAGTTGTAATACTTACAGCGAGATCAAAGAAATTAAAAAATAGATCAGGGAACAAACCGAACAAAACTGATAACACAGCCGTAATAGTTATTGGAACAACCATAAGTTTGTTCGCCTCGCCATAATTTTCCAAACCACTTCCTTCCTTAAAATAAGCTCGATAAATAATAGGGAAGAAGTAACCTGCATTTAACAATCCGCTTAATAATAAAATCGTTAATCCTATATCCATCCCGGCTTCTAAAGATCCGATACCCAAAAACCATTTACTTATAAATCCATTTATTGGCGGAATACCGGCTAAACCAATTGAGCCGATAGTAAATGCCCCCATTGTCCAAGGCATCACTTTTGCAATACCATCAAGTTGACTAATGTTTTCTCTATGAAGATTAACATAAATAGCACCCGCGCAGAAGAACAAAGTTATCTTCATAGTTGCGTGTGTTGATATGTGCATAATTCCGCCGGTAAATCCTGAAGTTGAAAGTAACGAAACACCAAGAACAATATAGGAAAGATGTCCGACCGTAGAATACGCAAGTCGTCTTTTTAAATTATCTTGTTTGAATGCAAGCAAAGATGCAAGAATTATTGTTGTGCCGGCAAACGCAAATAGAATATTATTCAGACCATATTGTTCCATCATCTCGGGACCGAATACGAAACCAACAACTCTTACAACACCGAACACACCGGATTTAACAACTGCGACTGCATGCAGCAAAGCACTAACGGGAGTCGGTGCTGCCATTGCCGCGGGAAGCCAGCTATGTAAAGGCATAATACCGGCTTTAACTCCTACTCCGGCTAAGAATAACATGAATAAAACAATTACGGCATCTTTTGATAAGTTAACATCGGAAAAGATTCCGCCGGCGGAAAAATCTAAAGTGTTTGTGTAGTGATAAGTTAATCCGGCTGCGGCAATAAGAATAACACCGGCAGTTAATGTATATAGTAAATATTTTCTACCCGCAGCAATTGCTTCTTTGTTTTCTTTATGAATAACAAGCGGGTAAGTTGCAATAGTCAACACTTCATAAAAAATTATAAACGTAAGTAAGTTTGCAGAAAAAGCAATTCCGATTGTAGCAGAAAGACAAACGGCAAAACTTGCAAAATAACGAGTTTGTTTTTTTTCATTATTGCCGCGCACATAACCTATTGAATAAAATGAAGTGAATATCCAAAGTCCAGAAGCAATAATTGCAAAGAATATTCCGAATTGATCTGCCTTTAGTGCGAGCTCAACACCGGGTGCAATTTCTAAAATGTTAAATACTGCAGCCTTGCCTTCCAATGCTGCAGGAAGTAATGTTAACACTAAAACAAACTTCACAAGTGCCGCAAGTATTGTCCACCCTTCGCGTAAGTTGGGATTGCTTCTGCTGATAATAATTAACGGAACCGCAAGCAGCGAAACCATCACAGCATAAAAGGGAATTGTAGAATTATATGTAGAAATTATTTCCATTGTTGTTTCTTATTTATAACGAGAACATTCCTTCCGGCATCATTTTGTAAATGTGTTCTACTATAATAAAGTTCAATATACCCAGTACAATCAAACCGATTGCCAAAACTAATATCGGCATCAACATAGAAAATTGAATTTCGTTTCTCTTTACTTCTTCTTTTACTTCCGATGCATCAGGAGATTTCATATACACCTTTTCAAGAATTCTGAAAAAGTAAACAGCATTCAATAAACTGCTGATTAATATTACGGCAAGAAATAACCAGCTTGAATTTTCAATTGTTCCCAAAGCGAGATACCACTTACTGAAAAACCCGGCTAAAGGCGGTAATCCCACCATTGATAAAGCGGCAACTGTAAAAGCCGCCATCGTCCATGGATATTTTTTTCTATAAGTATCATCAAATTTGAAAATGTCTGAATGACCTTCTTTCGTTATAATACTGCCCGCTACCATAAACAAAGTTGCTTTCATAAAAGCATGATTAAGTAAATGCAAAACTGCTCCAATAAATCCAAACGGATTTGCAAGACCAATACCCAAGCCGATATAACCAATTTGTGCAACACTGCTGTATGCAAGCATCCGTTTCATTTCTTTTTGTGCAATTGCTAAAATTGATCCGAAAATAATTCCTGCGGAAGAGAAGATTGCAATTAAGTCGGAAACCGCTAATTCCTGGCTGAAATAATTTAAACCGAACACGAAGTACAGCAATCTAATCATTGCATAAGCACCAACCTTAGTTCCGATAGGTGCAATTAAAGCGGACGATGAAGAAGGAGCGTGAGTATATGAATCGGGTAGCCATCCGTGCATCGGGAAAATTGCCATCTTTATTCCTAATCCAACGACAATTAATATTAACGCAACAATTATTGTTGGGCTATCGTTCATATGCGGCAGGATATTATAGAGATCATTCATATTTAATGTGCCGCTCATAAAGTATAAGTAACCGATTCCCAGTAAATAAAACGATGCGCCGATTGTTCCGATTATCAAATATTTGAATGCCGCAAACGGAGCTTTTTTATCACCAACTCCGATTAACGCATAACTTGCTAAAGAGGAAATTTCTATAAAAACGTAAAGATTGAATAAATCACCTGTAATTATCATCCCGTTAAAACCCGTAAGCAGAAGCATTACAACGGAATAATATGCAGTTTGCTTTCCGGGTAATTCCTTTTCAACAGGTTGGTATGAATAAGCAATTACAAAAAGGGCAACAAAATTTATTACAAGTACAACAAAAGATGAGAGATGGTCGTAGACATATTCAATTCCAACCGGGGGAATCCATCCGCCGAAATAATAATTAATCGGTCCGGTTAGAATTACAAAAACAAAGCCATATAAAGAAAGAATTGCCGAAGTTAGAGCCGTTAAAGCAGCAATAGGATATGCAAGATTTTTCTTCCAAACCCCTAAGAGCGGAATGATCAGAGACGCAAACAAAAAAAGCAGCGGTATTATTGCGGGAAGATTTTTTTCGATCATTTCATTAACTCAAGAAGTTCGTTTTCATCGAGGGTTTTATAATTTTTATAAATTAAAATCAGTAATGTAAAAGCAACACCAACGGTAGCAACACCAACAACAATTGCCGTCAGCATTAAAGCATGCGGCAACGGGTTAATATAATTTGCCGGATTATCCACAGATAAATTTTCCATAATGATTGGAACAGTCGCATCAGCCTTTATCGCACTAGATATATAAAATAAAATAACCGCAGCCTGGAAAATGGTCATGCCGATAAGTTTCTTTACCAAATTTTTCTTTACCGTCATCCCGTACAAACCGATTGCCAGCAGAATAATGATGAACCAATAATCATAATGACCCGCAATAAAATCAAATAGATTCATCGTCATCTTCCTCTAAAAGGTTATCATAAATAGAAACAAGAATAGTCATAACAGCTAACCCTACTCCAACTTCGATAAGAAGAATTCCGTAGAAACGTAACTCGGCAGTAATCATACCCGGAAAGGGAAGCAGACCGTAGTCGAGAAAATATCCCCCCATTATCAATGCAATAAACCCAACACCGAAGAAAATTAATACACCAATCGCTCCAAGCGGAATACCGTAATCTTTATTAAAATGAAGCTGATGTACTTTTTCTTCCATTGCAATTCTTATAAGTATTATAGAAGAAGCAAGAAGCGCCCCTCCTTGAAAACCACCGCCGGGACTATAATGACCGTGAAAAATCACATACATTCCAAACAGCATTATGTAAGGCGATAATACTCTGCTTAAAAGAAGTATAATTGGACTACTGCTTCCGTGCTTCACGTTTTCTTTCTCTGTTTAATAGTAAGAAACAAATCATTCCCGCGGCAAAAATTACAACTTCTTCACCGAGCGTATCAAAAGCTCTATAATCACCCAAAACGGATGTAACCATGTTGGGTGTATTTGCATCCTTCATTGCATTTTCAATATAATATGAAGAAGCAACCGGTGTTCCCGTCAAACTTATTTCTTGATTAACCAATGCATTCGGGTCGCCCCGGTAAGGAAGACCATATGCGGCATAAATCAGCAATAAAGCAAAAACACCAATACTTATGTAAGTTAGATATTTCAATCGTTACTTTTCCTTGTTGTTCTGAAAATCATAACAATATATAACACGCCGGTAATACCCGCCCCGACAACCGCCTCGGTGAAGCCCACATCGATTGCACCCATGGATACAAACAGCATTGCAAGGATATAACTAAACACGCTAAGCGATACAACAGCAGTTAGTAAATCTTTCACATGTAAAGAAACAACTGCCGAAATTACCAAGAAGATGTATAGTACAAGCTCAAGTTCCCAGTGCATTTATTCTTCCTTTTTATCTTCCTTTTTGAACCAAGGTTTAATCCCGAAACTTAAAGCGGCACGCGCTAATGCATGGGCTCCGACGGGATTAGCAATTGCAACAAACACAAAAATGATTAATAATTTTAAGCTGTTTAAACAGAATCCTTCATAAACCATAAGACCCAAGATGATTAGCATAATTCCTAAAGTATCGCTTTTACTTGTAGCGTGTGATCTTGTAAAAAAGTCAGGTAAACGAATAACGCCGATACTGCCGACCAGCATAAAAAACGAACCGGTAACGATTAATAAAACTGTTAATATATTTTGTATTTCAGCCATTCTTTAGAATTCTATGTAGAAAAATATTTTGCAACAATTAATGAACCGATAAAATTTAATATAGAATAAGCAAGAGCTATATCTATAAACATTTCGAGTCTACCGAAAAGATGCCCCAGCAATAAAATTAATACTAAGGTTTTTGTGCCAATTGCCCCGGCACCGAGCAATCTATCAAAAACCGTCGGTCCCTCTATTACGCGGTAAAAAGGGATGATTATAATGATCGTCAATCCGATAGCTACAAAAATGAAAAATGATTCCATACTATAAATCTTCCTCCGAATCTATAATAACTTCATCACAAACAACGCGCTCAACTTCGGTTTTATATAATTTTGCAACTTCAACAGCCAGCGAGTGGTCTATATGTGCTTCGTCGGTTTCATTTGTTAATGAATGAACAAGGAAATCATCTCCTTCAATATGAAGCGTAACCGTTCCGGGAGTTATTGATATTGAATTACCGAGAATAACTTTTGAAACCATGTTCGGTAGATTCGTCTTAAATTTTATTAAGCCTGTCTTAATAGGCATTTGGGGATGGATAATCAAATATGCAATTCTCATACTTGATGTAATTATTTCCCACACCAAAAAGAATATAAAATAAAAAAAACGAAGAACACTAAAATTTGTTTTTACCAGAACATTATCGGGGAAGAAAACATATCTGCGTAATTTGGAATTGAACCAAAGTACCGAGCCGACGGAAAGAACTCCGAGCGAAATATGAAACAAGTCAAAATATCCGCTTAAGATAAGCCAGAATGCCATCATTAATATAAAGTTGAGTACGATATTTCTCGGATTAATTCTTTTCATATGCTCTAATAAGACTGCAAAAGTTATAGAAAAAAGGATATTTTTCCAAGGAAATGCGTATTAAACCGGCGCTCTATGGAATAGAGTTAGTGATATAAATTAATAATAATAACCTTTGCTGCAGCTTAGTAATATTGTTGTAATTGTAACAATGTTACCTATTCTTGTGGTTCCATTCCGTAGTTTTTCCACTCTTCTTTTGAAGGACCGTAAATCCCCGGAACTTGTAATCCAAGCAATCTCATTATAACTGTCATTTGTGCGCGGTGATGAATTTGATGATTTACGAGCATTGCCAAAATTTTTCCTCGTTCCCAACTCTCTCCGTATAAATCCATTTTTAACGATAATTCTTCATCGCTCCATTTTTCTTTAACACCATTTGTCAAGATTTCCGAATATTCTTTGTAGTCATTAATGATTTCAGACATTCTTCCGGGAACGGGTTTTCCTTCAAGATAGTCACTGTCAACTAATCCGGCTTTACTTCCCATTTCGGTTAGAGTTTGTGTGATGTGCCATGCTAATCTTCCCAAACTGCGTGTGTTGTCGGAAACAGTTTTGGAAAGATATTCATCTTTAATACTTGAAAAGATTTTTACGGTTGCTTCTTCTTCGGTTTTCCATGTGTTAATAAAGTCTTCGATTTTGCGGTACATATAACCCCCATTGTTTTTTATTGTTGATTGCAAATTACTACAGTAAATATTTTTATGAAAGATATATTGAAAAAGAAATTTGTTCAGAGTTGTCGAGGGCTCAATGATGATCGATTTATATTCATTAGATAAATTAAAAAGGGTCGTTAATAATTCTAATTGATCGGTTTTTAAATTCAACTTAAGCCGGCTTCTGTTTATTAAGCATTTCAAGAATCCAATCCGCCTTGTCAAATTTAGGAGGTATGTAGTTTTGTAATTGAGTAAGCATCGCTTCAGGATCATTATCTACCAATATCATTTCGCGGTGTTCCGGTTTAATAAAATTTTCATTTACGGAATGGTCTAAAAACTTAATGAGATTATTGTAATAGCCGTTAACATTAAGCAATCCCAAAGGTTTGTTGTGGAAGTTTAGCTGTCCCCAAGCAACAACCTCAAAAACTTCTTCAAGTGTTCCGAATCCCCCGGGCATTGCAATAAATCCGTCTGAAAGCTCAGCCATTAAAGATTTTCGTTCGTGCATTGAACCGACAATTCGTAAATCATTAAGCCCGGTATGCGCAACTTCTTTTTCAATGAGTTGTTTGGGAATAACGCCGGTTACTTTTCCTCCCGCGTTAAGAACCGCAGAAGCTATCTCGCCCATTAATCCTACACTTGCACCTCCGTAGACAAGCTCAATATTATTTTTTGCAATAAGATTACCAAGGATATTAGCGGTATCGGAATAACTTTTATTATTGCCAAAACTTGAACCGCAAAACACACATATTTTTTTCATAATTACAATCCAAAGAAGTATTAATGAGAACAAAATTCAAATAAGTACTCAAGCACTCAAATGAAAAATCAAGTTAAATAAAAACTCTTTTATTATCTATAAAATTTGTGTGAGTGAATAAACACGTGTTTGTTTGTGCAAGAAAATTAAACTCAGATTGTCCATTAGGAAAATTTATCAATAACGTAATAGTGACATAACTTGTTAAATGATAAGTGTTTAATCCCGACTTAGATTTTCTTGGGCTTGAAAGATTTTCTTATAGTTATGTTGCAGTCAAGCCCTTAGAAAATATTAGTCGATTTGTCATTAGCGTTTTTCTAATGACAAATTTGGGTTAAATTTTATCGCCCCGCTTCTGAAATTCTTTGAAACATTTGTCTGTAAACTTTTCCATCTCTTTGAAAAGCTCTTCGTTATAAGTCTTAAAGTTGAAACAAGATTTGCCCTGCATTCTCTTCTTTAAATTTTCAGGTACGGATTCGGAAAGATTTTTATACATGTAAACAGGCATCAAATGATAGCTTACATAATTCTTTTTTATTTCAATTGCACCAAACCATAAAGTTCTATTAAAGACTTTAGAAAACGGGCCCTCTAAGGAATAACTTTTATTATTATCGACGATTACGGAAAGATGTTTTTCATATTTCTTGAATATCTTTTTTAACCGGTTAAATATTGTTTGAAAATCTTTTTGGTCAGTCATTGTTTTAATCCTCTTTGTCTATTTTAAAAGAATCATTTTACGAGTTTGACTGAATGATTCGGTTTCTAATCGATAATAATAAACACCGCTTGTTAAATCTGATGCATCAAAATTAACTTCATATATTCCCGGCTGCATTGATTGGTTTAATAAAGTTTGAGCTTCTCTTCCGGTTATGTCGAAAATTTTCAACACTACATTGCTTCTTTCGGCAATCTGTAGCTTTATAGTTGATTCGGGGTTAAATGGATTGGGATAATTTTGAAATAGAAAAAACTCATTTGGAGTCTGCTCATCACTATCAACACTTGTTGCTGCTTCTGTTGTGAAAAGCCATACAATAGAATTTGGACCTTCATATTCTTCGGTTTCTCCAAATACTCGCCAATAGTGTCTGGTATTTTCCTCAAGATTTTCTATTTGCTGTTCTGTTGACGTAATTCCGGATTGATCGAAAACAATTCTCGATTCGGTAAAACTTGGGAGTGTTTTAGCAATTTGTAATCTATAAGATATTGCTCCGTCAACCGCATCCCATTGAAGTAGGGGGCTTCGCGAAACACCTGTTGCGGTATTTTCGGGAGCAATTAAATTGGGGGATTTAATTGATGAGGTAAAACTTCTGATTTCGGAATAATCGCTGAACTTTGCTCCGTTATTGCTTCTAACTCGCCAAAAGTATTTAGCTTTTCCAAGTTCAACATTGGGAAATTGTGCAGAAGTATTCCCTGAAGTCACGGCAAAGCTGTCGGCAAATATAATTTCCGAAAAACTCGAGTCTCTCGCGATTTCTAAAAAAGTTAAAACTGCATCTTCAACATAGCTCCATACTAAAGAAGAACCCGGCATAAACCCAACGGCATTGTCGTCTGGTTGCAGTAATCCTGGAATTTCCGGTATGCTTTCATTAACTCCGATTTTTGTAATGAACATTTCAATTTTTTCTAATGGATTATCATTGTTATCACGCGGAGAGTTTTCGATATCGTGTACAACCTCCATTCCTTCAATAACAATTCCGTATGCGGTATACCTTCCGTCAAGACCTGTGTTGTTTACCGTGTTGATATAAAATTGAGATGTGGCACTGTTAATATCGGTATCTCTTGCAGCGCCAATTATTCCTATTCGATGTGAAACTTTACTAAACTCAGCCGGTACTGTAGCCTGGGTTGAATCTCCCTCACCCCAGGTATTTCGCGGTCCGCTTTTCGAATTCGGATCGCCGCCTTGAATTACAAAATTGGGAACAACTCTATGCCATGCAGTACTGTCATAAAAAGAAATCGAAACAAGACTATCGAAATTAGCAACATGTAAAGGTGCAACGTAAGGAAAAAGTTCAATAATTATATCACCGATGTAAACCCCGGAACGTTCATTACTGATTTTGTATTGTGGTCTGCCGTCTTGTGATAAGATCATTCCCGATAGAAAGATTATACTCACTAAAATTGATAGAGACTTTTTCATATTTGCCCTCATTAAATTTTTTGTTAAATGCGGATTGAACTTTGTTTTATCGTTGATTAAAAATAAGCAGTGAGAAGGTATTTTCAAATTATTTTGTAGGTAATTTGTGCCAAGCCGGAATTATATTTTTTGAGGTTCTTAAGTGATAATTTTTTTGCTCGGAATTTTCGAAATGGTTTTTTATACCTACAATAAAAATTTGCTTTATTCGGAAGACAAAGCGTTATTAATTAGCGATTTCAAATTTGCCAGCTTAATCGGCTTAACAAGAATATAATCAACACCATATTTCATTTTGTCTTCATCGTTAAGCTGTTTATTCCAGCCTGTAATCACTGCAACTTTTATTTTCCCGAAATGTTTCTCTTTAATTTTTTCTGCTAAACGCCAGCCGTTCATATCCGGCATACCAATATCAGTGATAACTAAATCAAATTTTCTTTTTTCGATTAATTCGAGAGCCTGATATCCGTTCTCGGCAATTACCCCGTCATGTCCCAAAACTTGGAGCATTTCGCCGGCAATTTCACGTATCATCGCGTCGTCATCCACCCAAAGTATATTTCCCTTTTTAAAACTGTTTCCATTTATGTCATCTTCTTCTAAAGAACTTTCTTTAATGGTAAGCGGAAGTGAAATTTCAATAGCCGTCCCTTGATTGGGAGCAGTCTCCAATATTTTTATATTTCCTTTATGTTCTTGAATTATACTATAAGCTCCGCTCATACCCAATCCTCGTCCGGCTTCAAATCCTTTTGTTGTAAAGAATGGTTGAAACAGCCTTGTCTTTGCTTCTTCGTTCATACCTATACCGGTATCAATAATATGAACAAAAACATTATTTCCTTTTACCCCGGTTTTGAAAATGATTTTTCCTCCTTTCGGCATTGCTTCAATACTGTTTTTAACTACATTATAAAATACAGATCTTAGTTCACCGTCATTCCCCAGTATTTCGGGAATATCTTCGTAACAAGTTTCTATAGAAATATGAAGTCCATTTGCTTCCATTTCGTCTTTCCACATCGGGCGTGCTTGAACAATAACATCCGAAATAACTTTATTTAATTTTACCGGTTGATAGTTGCTTGCATTTTTTTTCTTACCGGCAAATCTCTGTAGCAATTGTACTCTTGTAGCAGCATCGGTCGCTGAAATCTGTATGGTTGCCAGATATTTTTTTATCTCTTTAGGGATACTCGGTTTTAATAAGGCGAGTTCAAGGTTGCCTGAGATTGCTTGCAGTGAATTATTAAAATCATGAGCTACTGCACTAGCCATTTCTCCGATAGCGCTTAATCTTTGGCTTTCTATTACAGCTTTTTCTGCGTGTTTTCGTTCACTGATATCACGAGCAATTCCAATATAGGAAATTACTTTGCCATCTTCACCGAATTGAGGTGTTGCACTTGAAACATGCCATTTCCAATCGCCGTTTTTATTTTGAATCCTGTATTCAACATAATTTTGTTTTTTATCAGGCTCAGAAATTTTTCTAAGGAAGTTTAAATAATTGTTTACATCGTCGGAGTGAATAAAATCGATAAATTGTTTTCCTTGTACCTCTTCAATATCGTGACCTAATAGAGCCGTCCAGTTTGGTGATACATAACTTATAATTCCGTTTGATGAGATAGAGTAAATTATATCACTTGCTTTTTCAACAAGCGTACGAAATTTCTTTTCGCTATCGGCAAGAGCTTGGGTTCTTAGTTTTACTTCGGACTCAAGATTTTTATTTGATTCTTCAAGTTCGGCTTTCTTTTGATTCAATTGATTTGTTAGCAAGTAATTTTTTCGATCGAAAAACTCAATATAATATGCAGCGACCATACTGATAAGATTTGCAGAAATATAAAAAAAGCTGTATGCTATAATTAATTCATAAGTTATATCAGAATACCAAATTACGGCAATAATAAATGAAATAAGGGTTAACCATCCGGCAAGTGTGGCAAAAATAAAACGTAATTTAATTAGAAAATAACCCGCGGAAAAAACCAACATTAAACCGGCATAGTACGTTATGTTTTCCGGCATTTTCACAATCATTATAATTATTCCCCAGCCACCGACAATAAATGAAAGGAATAATAACCACTGCCATATTTTTTCAAAAATTTTTAAGTATGAAAAGGCGAAAACAGATAGTAATAAAGGAATTACTACCCAGAAACGAATGATATAAAATAATTCGATATGTTCTTGAGCAATTTCACTATCTAAAAATCCAAATAAACCATATAGAAGGGCAACAAACAAAAACGCAACACGAAAAATCTTGAGCGAGGATTTAAAATAATATGCTTGATAATCTTTCTCTCTTTGACCTTTGAAAGACAATGTGAACTTGTTGATATCCGTATCCTTATAAAAAATCATTCAATTTTTTTATAATTATCACAAAAATATCTCATTTAAACAATTAAGTCATTGAAATTCGAGTTTATTTAAGTGCTTTTCTAAAAGTTTTTAAAAATAACTTAATATTCTATTTCTATTATCGAAACAATAAAGTGTAAATTAATATGCGAGAAGCAGAAAAAGGTTATTTATAAAAGAGGTGATGTCCAGAGATGAGCGTTTTTATCTTAATAGAACCATCTTCTTCGTTTGATTAAGACTACCACAATTCAATCTATATAAATAAACTCCGCTCGGAAGTCCTGTCGCATCGAATTCAATTTCGTATTCACCGGGCTGCAGTTGTTTATTAATGAGAGTTTTTATTTCCCGTCCCAAGACATCATATACTTTAAAACTAACATTCTCGATACTTGCTACTTGATACTTGATTCTTGTTGTCGGGTTGAATGGGTTGGGATAATTTTGATTCAACGAAAACTTAAATGGAAGTATGTTTTCTTCCACGTTGGTTATTCCAACATTAACCAAATAAGATGGAGACAGTTCGGTTCTTTTATCTGAGTACCATCCTTCAATTTTTATTTTATATGTACCTATGATAGATGAGCTAATTTTAAAGCCACCAGCTTCTTTTATAATATTTAGTCTTTCATCGTTTGCGTCAATTTTGAAAGAGTCAATATTTTCTGTGTAGCTGAAGAAATCCTGTGGTGATACAATTTTTTCTTCATTTACGTCAATATTAATTTCAACTTCTTCGGGAATTTTCCAATCAATTGTTGAATAGTTTGCCGAGAAAAATTCATCAAACCAATCCCAGCGGTAGCGTATCCATGATTTTAAGTAACTTACTTCCAATTCATAAGTCGCGCCGATGTAATAATTCGGCCAGACATAAGTACCTATAACATTCCATCTTTGGAAATTTCTTATTCGGGCTTCTTCCAAGTGTGTTGTTAGTGAATCAATAATAGAAAAAATTCTTTCTTTACTGAAAGTTGTCAATTTAATTTCATTCCACCTCTTGGCTATTTTATTGAAAAATACGGGATCATCATATAATTTCTTCCACCAAAAAGGAGATTGAAAATGATCTTCAGGAATAGGAACACTAACTTGCAGCCCATCATGATTCCACGCATCATGATAATTAACATTTCCAAAGGCAAGATTAAAATCCCATATCGGACCCATTTTTAATAACGGGTTTATATCATCTCTATCTTTATACATAAATGTGCTGAGACGGTAAGCATCAACATTACGAGGGAATTCGTTCAATAATGAGTAATCAATAAAAGTATCTATATCGATAATATCGTAATATCCTAAAAACGGATCGGTATAATTATTAGAGTACAAATTGGATTCAAAGTTAAAAATGAAGTTTTGTATATAATTAATTTGCTGCGGCATAATATTAGTTTCTTTCGGATAATCATATTGGTAAAATACTTTTTGCCAGGCTCCGTTGTATGGAGCAAATGAAGATTCCCACCCTTGAGTATTTGCGCCGTCTTGCTTATCGATCTTAATTAAATAACCCCCGGTTAAAGCTGTTCCGGTTGTATCTTTTGATTCACACTTTTTAATATTAACTCTGTTTTTATCTCGTTTAATCTTTTCCATAAATACATATACGCCCATGTACTCACCGTTTAAAACTAACTCGACGAACTTGGATTTGGTTGTGTACCTGTTTATTTCATTCGAGAGTTTATATATAAGTGCATTTCTTATCAGCGATTTATCGGAATAGGGCGCATACAAAACCCAATCGGCTTCCTCCGGCATTCCCAAAAGTGAAACGTCAAGGTCTTCTTCTTCGTCAATTCTTGTTTCAACCGCGTAAGATTTTTTAGGAAATTGCTGTGATGAAGAACCTCTTATCTCAATTCCGATTTTTCCGTTGTAGTGATTGAATTCATCGAGTAGATTATTTAGTTTGCCCTCTCCGTTATAAATAATTCCCATATCAGCCATAATTTTTGGCTCGTCGACAATTTCTTGTCCGTTTGTATTTATAACAATAATCGGCAAGTTTGATGAAGTGAAGTTTACTTGTGAGAACAAATCAGCGTAAGGAAGAGTTAATAATGCAATGACTAAAACAACGAGTGTTTTCATTTTTATATCATAATTGAGTTAACCAAATATAAATAGATTGCAAGCAATATGCGTGGATATAATTTTTATCTAAGCAAAACCATTTTTCTTGTTTGACTAAAACTACCCGAAGATAATTTATAAAAATAAACTCCGCTTGGTAAATCCGTTGCATCGAATTCAACTTCATATTCACCGGGCTGCATTGGTTTATTTATAAGAGTTTTTATCTCCCGTCCCAATGCATCATATACTTTTAAACTAACATTCTCGATACTTGCTACTTGATACTTGATTCTTGTTGTTGGGTTGAATGGGTTTGGGTAGTTTTGGGACAAATTAAAAGCGCTTGGTAACTCTTTGTCAAAATCATAAATACCAACTATTTTATCTTCGTTGTACAGCCCAACACCAGCAAAGGAAATGATAAACCAAACATTCTTGTTTTTGTCAATGTTAAGATTTCTAATTTCACCTCCCAGAGATTCTAAAGCAATTTTTACTTTGTCGCCATTATACTTCAGCAACATACCATTATCTGTTCCGAGCCAAATCACCGTATCGTTTTGTGCAATTGCTGCACTGACATTGGTATTGTTTTGTGATAGTATGTTGTCTATCGCTAAACTGTATGATTCAAATGTGACTCCATTAAAACGATATGAAGATTGATTGCTAAATAGTATGATTTTATTATTAAGATTGGAGATATACCCCAACCATCTATCTAGGATTAGTGTATCTAAAAGACTCCAGCTACCGTTAGTATATATTCCAAAAGGAGCAGAGGGGACAAACAATGAATCGTTTCTGTAAGCCAGTGATGATATATAACTTAATTTCGGGTCTTCTAAATTTCTAAGTGTATCATTTTCGAAAAGCGCTACATCATCGAAGCCATATTGATGAGGCCAATCGTTTTGTAGAATTATCCATACTCTTTCTTTATTATCAATTAACATTTTTATTGGTTGGTAAATAGTACTATTTGGACTAACATTGAAGTTTTTTCTTTCATTTCCATTAATTGTGTAAAGAAAAGAGTCATCTTTGTAATTCCATGGAGAATTTAGAAAAAAAATAGTACCTGAGTAGGAAACCTTAATATCATTTGTTATCAACAAATATGAAGTAGTATCACCGAAAAAAGTTGAGTCGTACTTGATCCAATTCATCCCATCTTTAAATAACATCCCGGAATAAGAGCTAACCCAGATATGATTAGAAGAGTCAATGGCCAAGGCAAGAGGGGTTCTAAAAATAGGTGAATCACTTTCATCGTAAAGAATAAAATCTTGCCCGAATAGGATGTTTATCGAAAAAAGGAAAAAGAATATTTGGCTGTTGAAAATTTTCATTGAGTTAACTTTTCCTTATTGTTTAGGTCACATGATACTATTTTATTAATAACATTTTTCTTGTCTGACTAAAACTACCCGAACTCAATCTATAAAAATAAACTCCGCTTGGTAAACCCGTAGCATCGAATTCAACTTCATATTCACCCGGTTGCATTGGTTTGTTGATGAGAGTTTTTATTTCCCGTCCCAATGAATCATATACTTTTAAACTAACATTCTCGATACTTGCTACTTGATACTTGATTCTTGTTGTTGGGTTGAATGGGTTTGGGTAGTTTTGGGAAAGGGAAAATTTTGTCTGTAAATCCTCTTCGTTTTCAACGGAAACAACTAATGACGTATCACCGTATGCAATTCCGTCAATCACGCAACCTTTAAGTGTTGTTTTTCTAACGCCGTAATCCCACCCCTCGTCTTTTTCAATTATTCCAAGACCCTTTGCCAGCACAACACCATAATTGTATGTCTCAAAATATTTCAGATGCCTGTTCTCATTAAATATATGCTTATAAGAATCATTTACATGCTCGAAATCTAATGAGATATCAAAAAAATAATCAGAAAAAAGTGCTTTGAAAACATCACCCCTCACAGTTGTTAAATCATAGCTTAAAAACTCTTGATTTTCATTTGCTTCGAAAAATTTGTAATACATCCATACTTTAGTTTCAGTTGAATCATACCTCTCAAAGTATTTTTCGCTTTGTTCTTCAATAACGAAATATTTCTGGCCGTTATCAAGCGTTGTATCTCTGCGAACAACTTTTCTGTACTCGTAATCAAAAGTGTTGTTAGGAGACGAGTCCCAGCCATTTGTTCGATATATCCAAGTATTACCAACTTTCAACGGATAGAATTGGGCTGGATTAAAATTATCAATAGTTCTGATTATTGTGAGTTCCTCGGTTTCTAAATTAAGTTCATAAATCTTATAATATGTTGAAATGAATAACCGGTTTGTTTTAGGTTTTTTATAAAGACCTGTGACTTTAAAATCAAACTCATAAATTGGTTCAAAGTAATTACCATAATCGAGTGATTGATAAACTGTTTTGCCAGCAGCATAATAAAGTTCGCCAGAACTTGAGTCATCAATACAAAAAATTATTTTACTTGAGGAAGATATTAAATTTGACCAGCTATTCAATTCTCCTTGGTCATTTGAAATCTTCAATTTATATTCGTTTTCACTCTTTGTAATAGCATAGATATAGAGGCCGTTAATGTCATAGTGAATGTCTGTATTATTGCTAGTCCAAGTTTCATTTGATACTATTAAATAAGACTCTCCTCTGTCATTAGTTTTTAGTAGTTTGTTTTCATTATTTACTCCGAACATCTGGCTATCATCGTAAGGATTTACAGAGATTAGTGGAAATTCAACGAATTTATTTGTACTTCCTTGAATCAAACTATCAATACTGGGCCAAGTAAAACCACCATCCGTACTAATCATATATCCATCACCGATAGTTGCAAAAACTAAATCCATATTTTGATTAGAGATTTCAATTTCATTGATATAAGAAAACGTCATATAAAAAACGTAATCGTTGTTGGAGTGACTTATGTAACCAGAGTTGTCATAATAACCTATTTCAACACCGCCGAATAAATAGTCATCTACGGAACTTGGAAAAAACTAAATATCTCGGATTCGCTGGCCTGTAATAGAATGAGGAGTGGTTTGTATGCCATCATATGCTATGAAGGACTCCTGCGAAACCCTAAGATCTAGTTTGTAATAACTTCTTTGGTAATCAGAAAAATGTTTTCTATAAACAAGGTGGGTATTACTTAAAGAATCCTCAATTCCGAAAAAATCTAAATAAATATACTCTTGAGCAAATATAGGCGAAAACATCATTGCTACTATGAGAATCGTCTTTTTCAACATTACAAGTCTCCAAAGTCTTTATTAACGTACGAATCATTTCTTTAAACTGCAACAGTCAAATTAGTCTCTATCTATATTTTGAAACTTTTTTTCTTGTCTTGCTGTAATATTGCGGAATCCACTTATTCGGATATATTTATATATTTACTTTAATAGATTTGTAAACGAGGTGATATAAAATGTCATTCAATTTTAACAAGTTTACTGTGAAGGCACAGGAAACTGTTCAAAACGCGGTTGAGATTGCGCAAAATTATAACAACCAAGTCGTTGAACCAGAACATATATTGGCTGCAATGCTGCAGGATTCCGATAATGTTGCTGTCTCACTCTTGCAAAAAGCAGGGGCAAACTTAAACCAACTTAAAATAAAAGTAACCGGAATAATTGAAAACTTTCCTGAAGTAACCGGTGCGGGAGTCGGTAATCAGCAGCTTTCTCAAAATACTGCACGACTTTTTGATGCTGCTGCCAAGGAAGCAAAAAATCTAAAAGATGAATACATATCATCAGAACATATTTTACTCGCGTTATCTGAAGAAAAAGGAAAAGCCGGGTCGCTTCTTAACGATAACGGAATAAACAAAAATGTTTTACTCAATGCTTTAAAAGATATAAGAGGTAATCAAAGAGTAACATCTCAGAATCCCGAAGACACTTATCAATCATTAAAAAAATATGGGCGCGACTTAAATGAACTTGCAAGAAGCGGGAAACTCGATCCCGTAATCGGGAGAGATGAAGAAATTAGAAGAGTGCTTCAAGTTTTATCACGAAGAACTAAGAACAATCCGGTGTTAATCGGTGAACCCGGTGTCGGTAAAACCGCAATTGCCGAAGGACTTTCACATAGAATAATTTCCGGTGATGTACCTGAATCACTTAAAACAAAAACAATCGTTGCGCTTGATATGGGTGCGCTTGTTGCCGGGACACAATTTCGCGGACAGTTTGAAGAACGAGTAAAAGCGGTCGTTAAAGAAGTTCAAGATTCCAACGGAGAAATAATTTTATTTATTGATGAACTTCATTTGTTAGTTGGTGCAGGAAAAACCGAAGGCGCCATGGATGCCGCAAACATATTAAAACCTGCGCTTGCAAGAGGTGAACTTCACGCAATCGGTGCAACAACTTTAAAAGAATATAAAAAGTATATAGAAAAAGATGCCGCACTCGAAAGAAGATTTCAACCGGTGATGGTTGAAGAACCTAACGAGGAGGATGCAATTTCAATTTTACGCGGATTGAAAGAACGTTATGAAGTTCATCATGGTGTACGAATTACCGACGGAGCAATTGTAGCGGCAGTTCAACTTTCTAATAGATATATAACCGACAGATTTCTTCCCGACAAAGCAATTGATTTGATTGACGAAGCCGCTTCCAAACTAAGAATCGAAATCGATTCGATGCCGGAAGAGCTTGATGTGATAGAAAGAAAAATTCGTCAGCTTGAAGTTGAAAAAGAAGCTTTGAAAAGGGAAAGCGACAGCGAATCAAAATCCAGACTTGACGAAATCAAAAAAGAGTTAAGTAATCTAGAAGAAGAAAGAAACAGCTTGAAAAGTCATTGGCAATTAGAGCGGGATAAAATTCAGTCGATTCGTAAAATGAAAAGTGATATAGAAAACACTAAACTTGAAGCCGAACGATACGAACGCGAAGGAAATCTGGCAAAAGTTGCCGAGCTTCGTTATGGAGTTATAAATGATTTACAAAAGAAACTCGAAAATGAAACACTATCGCTTGCGGAATTTCAAAAAGATAAGAAAATGTTGAAAGAAGAAGTTGAAGCTGAGGATATAGCCGAAGTTGTAGCAAAGTGGACTGGCATTCCGGTAAGCAGAATGCTGGAAAGTGAACGCAGCAAATTGCTAAGAATGGAAGATGAATTACATAAAAGAGTAATCGGACAAGAAGCAGCAGTTGAAGCTGTATCGAATGCAATAAGAAGATCACGAGCGGGAATGCAGGATGCTAATCGTCCGATCGGTTCGTTTATTTTTATCGGAACAACCGGCGTAGGTAAAACTGAATTAGCCAGAGCACTTGCCGAATTTTTATTCAACGATGAACATGCAATGGTACGGATTGATATGTCCGAGTACATGGAAAAGTTTTCCGTATCAAGATTAATCGGTGCCCCTCCGGGATATGTCGGTTATGAAGAAGGAGGACAATTAACAGAAGCCGTAAGAAGAAGACCGTATTCGGTTTTACTTCTTGATGAAATTGAAAAAGCTCATCCCGAAGTTTTTAATGTTCTTCTTCAATTGCTTGACGAAGGAAGATTAACCGATAATCAAGGTAGAACAGTTGATTTTAAGAATACGATAATCATAATGACATCAAACATCGGTTCGCATTTAATTCAAGAAAAAGTAATGAATGTTAATGAAGAGAATATTGATTACGTAATGGGTGATCTTAAATCACAGCTAAGTGAATTACTAAGAAACACTATTCGTCCCGAGTTCTTAAATAGAATTGATGAAATTGTTCTCTTCAAACCATTGTTGAAATCAGAGTTGAAAAAAATCATAGATATTCAGCTGACACGTGTTGCTAAAATGCTCGAAGATAAAAACATCAGCATGGAAGTAAAAGAAGAAGTGAAAGAGTTCATAATTAATCTTGGTTATGATGTAACTTATGGAGCCCGTCCGTTGAAACGAACTATACAAAAGTATATAACAAATCCGCTTGCTACTGAATTATTGATGAATAATTTTTCTTCAGGTGATACTATTGTTATAAGTTATGAAGGAAACGGAAGGGTTTTATTTAATAAGAAATGAATTTAAAACCAAACCCCGGGATTTTTTTTGTAAATCCCGGTGGTTTATTTGTTATAATTTAAAATCAACGCCCACATCAAACGCACTGTAGCTGTAAGAACCGAAACCAAATCTGCCCGTGATAGCCATTGTCGGAGAAATCCAATAACGCATACCTGCATGTAGACCAACCCAGAACCCGCCGTATGATGGTTCGTGGTACCATTGGCTTTGCGGACCTTTGTAGTCAACAGACCCAATGTCAAAGGCGATAAGTAATCCCAACCAAGGATCTAATTTTTTGTTATCTAAATTAAAATGATAGTTGCCTTGTGCACCGATTAACAAATCGGAATATGACCACCATCCTGCATCATAAGTATAGTAACGCATAATTCCACCGACACCAATTTTGCCTATATCCTTTAATTCCATACCATACTCATAATTCGCTCCAAATATTACCGAACTACCATGAAAATAAAATCCTAACGATGGACCTAAATGATGTTTACCTACTTCAAATTGTGCATTGTTTGTTATTGGAAATAATAATAACAAAAGAATTGCCGTACCAATGAACCTGTAAAAAGAATTAATCATCTTTACTCCGCTTTGTGTTAATTGACTAAGATTATATTTGTAATATTAATAAATTGGAAAAGATTATTTTATATAAATCGAATGAGTTGTGATGTGGTCAACATTAAAAGAATACAATAAGACTATATATCAGGTTACAACGCTTTTTATTTCCTGGTATTTTTGATATTCTTTTGTTAGAACTATTTCTTCAATTCTATTTACGGTATGCCAAAGTTCTTCGAATGTTGTATAGAGAGGGCTTAGTCCTAAACGAATATTATCCGGTTCTCTAAAATCGGGAATTACAACTATATTATTTTTTTCGTCTGTCATTGCTTTAACAATCTTAAATGCCTCCGGGTGTCTTATAGAAATATGTGAACCTCTAAAGTTTTCATCAAGGGGAGATCCGATTTTAAACTCAAGAGGTAATAAAATATTACTTATCAAGAAGATCAGGTACTCGGTTAGTTTAATGCTTTTGAATCGGATGTTTTCTATTCCGGCATCCAATATTAAATCTATACTTGAATCAATAGCGGATAGAGAAACAATTGGAGGTGTTCCAGTAAGAAATTTTTTAATTCCTTCAGAAGCACTGTATTCTAAATTAAATTCGAATGGACTGCTGTCGCCAAACCACCCCGAAATAGAAGGATTCAGTTTATCTTGAAGATCTTTCCTAACATAAATAAAAGCAGGCGCACCCGGACCCCCGTTTAAGTATTTGTATGTACAACCAATTGCCATGTCTACATTTGATTTGTTTAGATCAATATCAACAACTCCCACAGAGTGACTTAAATCCCATAGCATTAATGTGTCTGAATCATGTGCCAATTTTGTTATTCTTTCCATGTCGTAAAGAAAGGCGCTTTTAAAACAAGCATGAGACAATGTTAATAGAGCAGTCTCGGAATTTATTGCCATGTTTATGTTTTCCGAATCAATTGTTATTCCATCATTACTTTTAACAATTACAAGGTTATGATCTTTTTGTAATTGCTTTATAATTCCTTGAATAACATAAAGATCGGAAGGGAAATTAAACTCATCGCTGACAATTGTTTTTCTTTCGCGGTTATATTGTAAGGCTGCCAAAACAAGTTTATATAAATTGATGGATGTTGAATCGGCAATTATAACTTCATCTTCTTGAGCTCCTATAATCTTGGCAATTTTGGCTCCGACTTTGCTTGGCAAATCATACCAGCCTTCGTTCCAGTTTCTAACTAACCTTTCACCCCATTGTTTATTAACTACTTGGTTTAGGTTGGATTGAGTTTTCAGCGGTAATCGTCCAAGTGAGTTTCCGTTAAGATAAATTGTTTTTTCTTCGGTAATTACAAACTCACCTCTAAAACTTTTTAGAGGATCATCCGCGTCAAGTTTTTTGGCAAGGGAAATATCTTTCGAATGAAATTTCATTGTTTTTTCTTATTCATAATTATTGTTTCGCAAATAGGGAAAATTCTTTCAACCCATAACGAATACATTTTGCCGGAAGGATGCAGCCCGTCATCAGCCAGAAGAGCTTCATCATCTTGTGCTTTTTTTGAAATGTCGGTTATATAAATGTAACGCGCACCGGCTTTTTCCGTCTCTTCTTTTTTTATTGAATTATACAAATCAATTTCTTCAGAAACTATTTCTTTATCTCTTCCTTTGCTAATTGCAAAAGGAGTAACACCCCAATCAGGTATTGATACTACAATTACATTTTTAATAGAATGTGTATAGCCCGCAACCCTATTTAATAATTTTACAAACTCCTTTCTATAGTTTTCAACATCTCTTCCGCGGTATTGATTGTTTACGCCAATAAGAAGAGTAACAAAATCGAATTTACCGATAGGTTCTTTTTCATCGAGAGCAACGGAAAGTTCATCGGTTGTCCAACCGGTTTTTGCTATTATTCGTGGAGTGTCAACTTCATAACCATGTTCGTTCAACAATGACGCTAACCGAATAGGGAAACGTTCAGTTTCTAAAACTCCTTCGCCTATTGTATATGAATCACCGAGGGCAAGATAAGTAAATTTATTTGATGTTTGAGAGAATACCATTATCGTTAATATAGGTATAATCAAAAGGAAAGTATTTATAGACTTCACTTTGTTGTTTTTCCTTCATAGAGATTTTCAAATGTAACATCAACAGGTTCCCAAAGTTCAATTTTATTCCCGTCGAGATCCATTATATGAACAAACTTTCCGTATTCGTAAGTTTCGATTGTATCCAAAATAGTTACGCCATTTGCTTTTAGTTGCTCAACTAAATTTTCAATATTTACTACACGGTAATTTATCATAAAATCTTTTTCGGATGGCTCAAAGTATTTTGTCTGTTTATTAAACGGACTCCATTGTAGATATGCAATGTTTTTGGAATCGGATTCTCTAAACTCAAACATTGAGCCGTAATCATTAGGCGCTAAGCCGAGATTTTTATAATACCACTCTCTTGTTTGTTGTGGATTTTCGGTTTTGAAAAATATTCCGCCTATGCCGGTTACTCTTCCTTTCTCATTTTGTCCGGTTTGTGCAATACTTATAAATACTAATAGAGTTATTAGCAAAAGAAGTACTCGGTTGGTCTTTGACATATTATTCCTCTGTATTATTAATCATTCGGAAAAATATGAATAGATGAGTAAACCATCAATGAAATTTAATAACAGGAGTTACCCCCAAATTCTAAGAACAGTTATTTCGACAATTTATCATTAGCGTATCCACGGCAAAAAAAGGGACTCGTTTAATGTGCTGTGTTTTTATTCGCTCAATCCAAAGGTAAAAGCGTAAGCCGGTAGTGCGCGAATAAATACAATATTGTTATACTACATATAGTTAATTTTTCCATTAGTAAATGTGTTATAAACTAAACAACTTAGATGAATACTCAATTAAATTTCGGGAGAACTCCTGAATTTAATAAAAGTGATGCAGGGGATACTTATATATTAAGCACCCCCCACGTAAATTTATTATTTCAGCAGTATCATTTGCTTTGTTTCAATCATTTGATCCGACTTGAGCTGGTATATATAAACGCCGGATGCAACATTTTGACCAAACTGATTTTTACCGTTCCAGACAACTTGATGTTGCCCGGAACTCAATGGGCGGTCTAGTAGAATTTTTACCAACTCACCCGTAGAGCTGTATATTTTCAATACAACATCGGATAGTTTCGGTATTTCAAACTTTATTGTTGTACTGGGATTAAAAGGGTTCGGATAGTTTTGACCAAGGCTAAAAGTTAATTTCAAATCATCAATTACATTTGTAGGGTCAACTATTGTAAATACATTATCGCTTTGATCAAAGGCGTTGCTTCCATTATCACTTACCCTAACTAAACACTCGTTAGAAGAAATGTTCGGGACGGTCCATAAATAGCTCCCATTCGAGGATGTAGAACCAATTACCTCGGACCAACTTCCCCCGTTATCCGAAGTGAATTCGATGGTAACATTATCAACAAGATTGCTTGCCCAGGTTATTTCGGTTTGCTGATCTGGCTCAAAAGATTCTCCGCCATTTGGAGATAAAACAATAATTGCCTCAACCGGGAAACTATTAGGATCTCCCGGGTTTGTAACAAACGCAGGATGACCGGGAAGAGGATTACCGGGTCGCCATTCGCCATTTGGGTCTTGAAGTTCTTCACCGTTTGTGAATCCATCACCATCAGAATCAAGAGCTGCAAGTTCGGGACCCCATTGAACATTCCCCGATGGACCGGGAACAGTAAGAAAATTATTTTCAACTTCCGTTCCGAAAGCATTTCTTGCTCCGCCACCGGCGGGATTAAAATGGCAGTTAGAGCAAGTGTTTATATTTCCGTGTGGTATTTGATTTACTCTAAAAGATTGAGCAATAACAACGACGGCAACTAAAGCTAAAAGGACAAGAGTAAATTTGGAGTTTTTGCTTTTCATATTGACCTCCTCTATTTATACTTATACCGGTAAAATAATTGAGCTGAAGCATTTATAAATCAGGCAAAAAACACCCGGTGTCCCAATATCGCAATTAATTACTTTAAAAAGTATGTACTTAGTGCAGTTAAATAAAAAAACAGATAAAAATTGGTGAGTGATTTTTACATATTCGAACAAAAGAAAAAAATCAACGATGAATTAGTATCTATCGTCGTCATCAAAGTAATTGTCCTCAAAATCATCTAAGTCATCATCTTCAAACATGTCGTCATCTATTGCATCGTCATAATCATCGTCATCGGAAAAATTTTTATCGAGGTTTTTTGCTTCCGGTATATAATATTCCTCCCGGGGAACGGAATCTTCAATTCTATCTAATGTTAAGTCAAGTAATTCTTCGCTTAATTCTTCAACGATAACGCCGTTGTCGGGTTCATTGTTTCCCGAATAATTTTCAGCCGCTGTTTCGCTATCTTCCCATAAATCCATGAGATCACTTTTTTTTAATTTTTGAACCCACTCAACAATTATTTCTTTTACTTGGTTTATAAGATTATTGTCCCATGTTCCTTCTTCTGTTAATTGCTCGCTCATTAAACTCCAATAAGTTTTTTTCTTGTCGTTAGTATGCACTTGCTTTTTTAACAATGATACTATTTCATTGGTAGCTTTGCTGATAGTTATCGCCATCTTAATTCTCCGATAAATAAATTATTTCTTCTGTAATAAGTTAGTAAAAGGAAATAAAAAAAATATTGGAAAAAATTTTTCTGATGAAAAATTTTTATATGTACAAAGATTTGTAATTATGAATTAATTTTTATAGAATCTTTGAAAGGATTATCCGCGGATTTTGTCAAGCAGGTCATTAACAACCTTAGCGTCATCTTCACCGATGTTTATAAAAATAGATTGGAATTTATCTTCGAGAATATCAAGTTCTTGAAGAACCTTAAGCCCCTTTTCTGTGATTATTACTTCTGCTCTTCTTCTGTCTTCTTTACAATTTTTTCTTTCTACAAGGTCTTTTATGCGCAGGCGTTCTACCAATCGAGATGTATCGCTCATCTTATCTAGCATCCGTTCCTTTAATAAATTAACAGTTGCAGGATTAGGATGTTGACCGCGCAGAATTCTTAATATATTGTATTGCTGCGGGGTAAGGTTAAATCTATTCAGTATTTGAACTTGATGATAATTAAGCCAGCTGTGAGTATAAATAATATTCACAGCCAGCTTGTGAAATTCACTTTTGAATTTCTCTTGTTTTATCTCGTCTTCAAGTTTCATTATGATTCTGTCGTTACTTCTTTTTTCAATTGTATGTCAATGTTAAGATACACGGTTTTTCCAACCACCAAACCTCCGGTTTCAATTGCGGTGTTCCACTTTAACCCATATTCAAACCTATCTAAAGAACCGGCAAGCTTGAACCCGGCTTTAGTATTTCCCCACGGATCTTGTACCGTACCGTTATGAGTAACGTCCAATTTAATTTCTTTTGTTGTTCCCCTAATGGTAAGATCACCAACGAGTTCGTATTTGTTCTCGCTGATTTTTTTCATTGATTTCCCTGTAAAAGTAATTTGCGGATATTCGTCGGCAGCGAAGAAGTCATCAGATCTTAAGTGATTATCTCTTCTTTCATTATCGGTATTGATACTGTTGGCTTCTATTGTGAAGTTAACTTGAGCACCTTCAAAATCTTCACCTTCTGTAACAACGGTACCCTCATACTCGTTGAATTTTCCGTCAACATCGGTAATAACCATATGTGAAACGGTAAAACCGATTTTTGAGTGTGCTTTATCGAAACTCCAATTTGTTTGGGCGCTTACAGTTAATACGGCAAAAAGCAAGAAATACAAGATTATGTTTATTTTTTTCATTGTTATGCTCCTTTTATGTTAAAATTGTTGTATTGATTCCCCCCACAATATTTAAGAACATTGTAGGTTGCAACATTGTTCCAAATTAAAACCATTATTATTGTTTCACTTAACTAAACAAATAATTGTTGTCAAAAGTGCCCAATTAGAATGATTCTAAAATAAATCAGTAAAAAGATGCAAACAATTTGAATAAAGCGTATTTTTCTAACGATTCTTAAAACTAAAAAACAAATGACAAACGTCGCTACCGACGAATACAATGATCGTCCTAATTATTCAGACTTGATTGAGCGATTACTTTTCTTTAATAAAGTCTCTCAAAATATCCTTGAGAAAAAACCCCTTCCCGATTTACTGAATGAAATAATCAGTTCCAGTAAAAGTCTGTTGAATGCCGAAGCAAGCTCTTTGCTATTATATAACAACTCTGAGAAGCACTTATATTTTCATACTGTTTCCGGCGAAAAGAGAAAAGCATTAACACATAAAAAGATAAAAATCGGTGAAGGAATTGCCGGCTGGGTTGCTCATCACAAAAAAGAAATTAATATTGATGATTGCTATTCCGACCCAAGATTTAACAAAGATTTTGATATTGCAACAGGCTTCAAAACAAGAAACATGCTCTGTGCGCCGATGATTAGAAAAAATGAATTGGTTGGAGTAATTCAGGTAATTAATAAAAAAAATAACCGGCTTTTTAATCAACAAGATATTGATTTGTTTAATCTGCTTGCTTCAGAATGTGCACTTGCAATTGAAAACGCCCGTCTTACCGAAGTTGAGATTAAAACCGAACAACTTAATTATGAATTAAAAATTGCACATCAAATCCAACAAAAACTTCTTCCTTCGGAACTTCCCTCATTTGATAATATCGATATGAGCGCAAAACTAATCCCGGCAAAAGAAGTCGGCGGTGATTATTATAACGTAATAAAAATAAATGATAACCAAACTTTATTTTTTGTTGCGGATGTTTCGGGCAAAAGTGTATCTGCAGCGTTAATTGTCTCAACAATTTACTCCTTTATTCAAACCTATTTAATAATAAGTAAGGAGAAGTTTGACTTAAAAGATTTTGTTCAATCGTTAAATAGGTTTTTAATTACATCTACTACTCAAGATAAATTTGCAACAGCTTGGTTCGGACTATTAATACATCCAGAAAAAAAAATAATAAGTATCAATGCAGGTCACAACCCAACATACTTTTTTGATAGTAGTATATCGGAATTAATTGAGTTAAATAAAGGCGGATTATTGTTGGGAAGTATAGATTTTACCTATGATTCCGAGACAATCAATTTAAAAAGTGATGACTTGATTATTTTTTATACAGACGGCATACCCGAAGCAATGAATAAATCTAATATTGAATACGGAGAAGATCGGTTCAAGAAATTAATTGTAAAATATGCCGGACTTCCCCCGGATAAACTTTTAGACAAAATAATCAGTAGTGTAAGTAAGTTCAGAGGCAGTGCTGAACAAAGCGATGATGTTACTCTCGGAATAATAAAAATTCTATAAAACTTTCCCGCAACTTATTTTTTTCTTGCATAATATCAGAAAAATTTTAAATTGACTCCTAAGTCTTTTTAATTCAACTCAGAAACATGGGGGGTCTGATGAATTATTTAATCAAATTATCGCAAATCTCTATCTATTATTTCGCAGCATTTATCTTTTTTCAAATCAATTCGCTTGCTCAGGAAGAAAAACATTATTCATCGATCCATAATGAAAAACCTGATCATGAATATGTAAAGAGTAAACCTCATCGCCAATACTCTCTTCCGTTTGAGTTTAAAAGCAAAAAAATCTCAGTTACTCAAGTAAATGTTAACGAAAACGGAATGACTATTTTAGGCGATGCTGCAAATGAACCATCGATAGCCATTGATTTTAAGAATCCGAACAAAATGGCAATTGGCTGGAGACAATTCGATCATGTAACAAGTAATTTTAGACAAGCCGGCTATGCTTTTACCAAAGATGGTGGGAAGACATGGACTTTCCCGGGAGTATTAGAACCAGGTGTATTCAGATCAGACCCAGTATTAGATTCTGATGCTGAAGGTAACTTCTATTATTTGAGTCTTCACTCAGCTAGCGGTAATTATTCTTGTCAGTTATTTAGATCAACTGATGGAGGAGAAACTTGGGGAGTAGCTACCGATGCCAAAGGAGGTGATAAACCTTGGCTGGCGATTGACAGGTCACAATCTCCGGGCAAGGGTCATATCTATTCTTATTGGAATGGAACTTATAGTTCTTGTCAGTGGAAAGGATTTACACGCTCGGTTGATGGTGGAAATTCTTTCGACGAATGCACAGGCATACCCTTTCGTCCGTATTGGGGAACAATGACTGTTGGGCTGAACGGAGATTTATTCTTAACCGGTTATGACGGAGTATATTTTAGCGTTTGGAAATCAACAAATGCAAAATATGCAGATTCTGTTGTTACATTTAATGTTCCCAATTCTATTTATGAAATGAATGGTAGGATGCCTTCTCCCGGTGGACCAAATCCGGTAGGAATTGTTGGACAAGCAAATGTCGGGATTGATACATCTCATGGGAGATATCACAATAATCTATACGTTCTTGCGACAATAAGGGATTTAGGATCACAAGATCCAGCAGAGATTTATGTTGTAAGAAGTAGTGACGGCGGAGATAGTTGGTCACAGCGATCAAGAGTAAATGATGATAATAGTGATAATAATTACCAATGGTTTGGAACGCTCTCTGTTGCGCCTAATGGAAGAATTGATGCTGTTTGGTTGGATACAAGGAATTCACCACCGGGGAAATATGAATCGGAGTTGTTTTATTCTTTTTCTACGGATGGAGGATATTCTTGGTTTCCAAATGTAAATTTACTCGAACAAAGTTTTGATCCTCACGTTGGCTGGCCTCAGCAAAACAAAATGGGCGATTATTTTGATATGATTTCGGATAATGAAGGAGTACATTTGGCATGGGCGGCTACTTTCGGAGGCGAACAGAATGTTTATTATTCAAGAATATTTACCGATGTTATCAGCGGTTTAAAAGAAGCGGAAATAATACCTAAAGAATTTGTTCTTCATCAAAATTATCCGAATCCATTTAATCCAACAACAAAAATCAAGTATCAAGTAGCAAGTATCGAGAATGTTAGTTTAAAAGTATATGATGTCTTGGGGCGGGAAATAAAAACTCTTATTAACAAACCACAGCAGCCGGGTGAATATGAAATTGAATTCAACGCAGAGAATTTTTCATCAGGCGTATATTTCTATACTTTACGTGCCGGTAATCTAATTGAAACGAAAAAAATGTTACTGGCAAAATAGTTATTAGTCAGTAAACTAAATTAATTTTTTCTTTGCAATTGTAAGTTGCCGCAATTAAGCGGCAGCTTCAATTGTTGTGTGCTATATGGTTTATTATGCAACAAGTTTTAAATTTACTGAAGCTATATTTACCGGTCGGATTTATAATTTGGGATATTTGACATATGCGGGTAACAAAAAAATATTTATACCTCTTAACTCTAATTGTTCTTTTTGCTGAAAACTTTGCACAAGTAATCACGATAAAAGATAATGAAACAAGTCATCCACTTGAACTTGTAAACATATCCAGTGAAAACCCCAAAACATTTACCGTAACAAACGCCTCCGGTAAAGCCGACATTTCCAGGTTTGAAAATGCAGAAATTATTTCCTTTCAAATGCTGGGCTATAAAACAAAGAGGCTTACTTTTTCAGAAATTGAAGACCTCAAATTTATAATTCATTTGGAAGCAACTAATATTTCATTGGATCAAATTGTAGTATCTGCTGCAAAATGGAATCAGCTTGCGAGAGAGAATCCGACAAAAGTTTCAATGGTAACTCCTAAAGATTTGGCTTTGCAAAATCCGCAAACAGCCGCCGATTTGTTGAATATCTCCGGTGAGGTTTTCATTCAGAAAAGTCAGCAGGGCGGTGGAAGCCCTATGATTCGAGGCTTTGCAACAAATCGTTTATTAATTGCGGTAGATGGTATTCGAATGAACACCGCAATATTCAGAAGCGGAAATTTACAAAATGTAATTTCTCTCGATCCGTTTGCAATAGAAAGAGCCGAAGTTATGTTTGGTCCCGGTTCAATTTTATACGGTAGCGATGCAATCGGAGGTGTAATGAGTTTCTACACTTTGAATCCACAGTTTTCATTAAATGAATCAATTTTTATTAAGGGAAATTCATCCGTTCGTCATTCGACAGCTAACAATGAATTTACCGGTCACATTGATATAAATCTTGGTTGGAAAAACTTTGCAATGATTACAAGTATAACCCATACGGATTACGGTGATTTGAAAATGGGATCTGTCGGACCCGATGAATATCTTAAACCGTTTTACGTAAACCGAATAGATGGTGAAGACAAAGTTTTTGAAAATGACGATCCCGAATTACAAACACCAACCGGTTATTCACAAATTAACTTAATGCAAAAGTTAAGATACAAGCCTAATGAGAATTGGAACTTGAGTTACGGCTTCCATTATTCCAGTACATCTAACTATGATCGTTATGACAGATTAATTAGAACAAGAAACGGTTTGCCAAGAAGTGCCGAGTGGTATTACGGTCCGCAAAAATGGATGATGAATAATCTGGAAATCACAAATCAATACAATAATTCGGTTTATGATGATATGACAATTCGATTGGCTCATCAATTTTTTGAAGAAAGCAGAGTCGATAGAGATTTTAACGATGATATAAAAAGAAGCAGAATCGAAAAAATAAATGCATACTCGATCAACTTTGATTTCAATAAGTCTTTCGATCAACAACATAATATTATTTACGGATTAGAATTTGTTTACAACGATGTAGTTTCTAACGGAACTGATGAAAATATTTTGACAAGCGATATTGTTCCCGGACCATCGAGATATCCGCAATCAAACTGGTCATCGTATGCGGCGTATTTAACTTATCAATTTAAGATGAGTCAAAATTTACTTTTACAAACCGGTGCGCGGTACAATTATTTTAATATAAATGCCGAGTTCGATAAAACATTTTATCCTTTTCCATTTACAAAAACTGAATTAAACAATGGCGCATTAACGGGAAGTATCGGTTTGGTTTATACACCGGAGAAATCCTGGTCAATTGGATTTAATCTTTCAAGCGGTTTCCGTTCACCGAACATAGATGATATGGGAAAAGTATTCGATTCCGAACCGGGTAGTGTTGTTATTCCGAATCCAAATCTTAAAGCCGAGTATGCATATAACGCTGAGCTTGGTATAGCAAAAGTCTTTAACGATTTCATGAAAATTGATTTAACCGGTTACTACACTTTTCTTGATGAAGCAATGGTTAGAAGAAATTATTCATTAAACGGATTAGACAGTTTAGTTTATTCGGGCGAACTCAGTCAAATTCAAGCTATACAAAATGCGGCAAGCGCTTATGTTTGGGGGATTCAAACCGGTGTAGAATTGAAACTTCCGGTGGGATTCGGATTTTCAACTCGCTTCAATTATCAACAAGGTGAAGAAGAACTTGACGACGGAAGTAAAAGTCCGCTTAGACATGCGGGTCCTTGGTTCGGCTCAACTCATTTAACATTTTCCGCGCAAAGAATGAAAATGGATTTGTATGCAGTTTACAACGGTGAAGTAAGCTATGATAATCTTGCAGAAGAAGAAAGAGGTAAAACTTATCTATATGCCGAAGACGAAAACGGAAATCCATATTCACCAAGCTGGTACACGCTTAACTTAAAAATGAGTTATCAATTAAGTGATTTGTTATTTATAAGCGGCGGTATAGAAAATATAACCGATCAAAGATACAGACCATATAGTTCAGGATTAGCCGCGGCGGGAAGGAATTTTGTTCTTTCTTTACGTGCCGGGTTTTAAGTAAACAGAGAGATTCCATCTGTTGGCTAACGGATGGAATCTCTGGCTTACAAACTAGAATCTATTTTAGTAGTAAAAGTTTTTTTGAGTCTGTAAAATCACCCGCTGTAATTCTGTAAATATACGTCCCGCTGGGTAAATCAGAACCGTCAAAGCGAAGTGAGTAATTACCAGCATCTTTACTTTCATTTACTAGTAATGCAACAACTTCACCAAGCATATTATAAACTTTAATACTTACAAAGCTTTGCTCTGGTATTCTGTAATTTATAGTTGTTGTAGGGTTAAATGGATTTGGATAATTAAATGAAAGAAAATGTTTTGTAATTGCTTTATTATCTTTTTCATCATTTTCGCCGGTTTTAGGAGCTATGCTTGCATTACCGCTTGCTATTTCACTAAAGACCGAATATTTGCTTTGATTGTCCTTCGCTCTCACTCTATAGAATATATCCAGATCCCCTCCCCAGAAATAATCATTGTCATTAAAGTAAGTAGTACTGGTAGTACCTTTTAATATCCAATTGCCGGTTCCTACTTTTCTATATATTTCATATAAGGAAAGATCAGGTTCATTATTAGCATACCACGTGACTTTTATATAATATTTACGAAGACTAGAATTATATGCACCTTTTCCAATTTTTACATTTTGTGGTTTTGATGGTTTGCCAGCGTATGGGTCTGTAAAATAAAATTGAATTGTATTTGTACCGGTTACTTCAATGGTAAAGTCAAGCGAACCACCATTGTTTGAACGAGGGTTACTTACCGGAGATAATACATTATTGAAAGTTAAGTCAAATGCATCTTCATCATCCCCCCACGCTGAATTTTCGTGATAAATTGGAGTATAGCAAGCATATTTTACCCCACCAATTTCATTATAAAAATTCATTTCATCTTTACCGTTTACATTTGGTGTAGTTCTGGTAAGAGTTTGAGTTGAAGTATTAATACTAAAGTCCCAATTCCCATCTGCACATAGAACATCTATTGATGGGGGGAATGATGATGCACCGGTCACTCTATAAAAATAAAAACCAGTATCTCCAGCTTTATCGTGAGGACTTATCTTTTTTCTATTTTCTATTAAGAAATATTCGCTGCTGCTTATTGGAACTCTGTAAACTTGATCAGCAGTCATATAATCCGACATTGTAACCGAGCCATCTGTTGATTTATCGGTATAATTTATCCATCCTAATTTTTGTCTTTCCCATGAATGCATTCCTTTACTACCACTCCAAACAGGAATTTGAGCTGACATTAAACAAAGATTTGCTGCATCTGTTATATGATTACCACCCAGTAGGTAATGACCCATTTCGTGGGCTGCTACATATAACGTATAATCACGCCCGTTGTATCCGCCTCTCTGTTGAACGCCACCTCCAATAAAATTATTGTTTACGATTTGTTTACCATCGACATTTATTGTTGAACTTACTTCTAAATGAGCAATTCCTGTATAATACATTAAAGTATCTCCATTTACATTTCTATAAATAATATAAATAAAATCAACAATTCCGTCACTGCCCGGGCTGTTGCCGTTTAAATTGTCATATTCAGCAAAGTTTACATAGGGATCAACTTTCAAAATAATTTCTCTGTTAACCTGACCAATACTGCTGTAATAACGTTGGTTATAGTCAGTTATGACTAAATCATCATAAACATCGCCAATTACTTGAAACGTATCATTTGACATTTCATTAAAGTAATGCGATAAGTTGTTCCACGGATAGCTGCCTCCTGTTGAAGGATTTACAAACGTATTTGCCCAACTCGGATAACTATTCTTTGCCCATCCATTATTATCAATTTGTGGATCGTCCTTAAATTGTGCAAAAATTACATATACTTTTATTGTGCCGCTTGTTGGTAAATAAGGTGCCGAACTTCCGGAAGTAGTTCCACAGACATCTTCAACTCCAGCCTGGAGATTAGAGCTAAAAATAAAACTTACTGATAGTAAAATGATAATGAATATTTTTTTCATTTTACACCTCCTTATTTAATTAAAAGCATTGGTTTTGTAATTACGCTTGATTCTGAAATTAAGGAGTAATAATAGACACCACTAGCGAGTCCTTCTGCATTAAAGGTAATGCTATAAGTACCGCTTGGTTTCTTTTCATCAATGAGTGTAGTGATTACTCTGCCAAGTGTATCATAAACTAATAATCTTATTTTTACGAGTGATTGATTCTGAAGATTAGGAATTGAATAAGTTATTGTTGTACTTGGATTGAACGGATTAGGGTAATTATTACCAAGTAAGAATCTGATTGATTTATTTTCAACATTTTCGTCAACACTAACTATTGTTCCGTATTGTTTCCCATTTATTATTGCACCTGTGCAACCTCTTATTGGAGATTCTAAGCTGTAAGCAAAAATGCCAAATTTTTCAATAATCATTTCCCACCAGAACAATTCTTCTATCTGAAACTGACGACTTATAACTGTATCACCGTTAATACTTACCCAATTTGTATCACCAACTAAAACAGTTTTCTCTCCAGGGAAAAAAGAAAAGGGATTGGGCCCTGCAAATGAATATTTATAAGTAGTATAACGTGACCAATACGGATTTTCCAAACTATCAAGCGGTAATTCATCTAATGAATCCCCGTTTTCATTTACATCTTGGAAATCAAACATAAATGAAACCCCGCTTATTGTATCATTTCTTTCCCAACTTACAAAGTTTGTAGTTGGCGGATCATTCTGATAATATATTTTCTTAAAATACTTTTTACCATTAATCACGCTGTCTTTAACAACCCTTGTCGTTAGATAGAATGGGTGTGTAAAATCATCAAAATAATACTGCCAGAGATTCCCAACTTGCAGGGGGTTATAGTTTCTTGGTTTACTGTAATATTTTTCTTTAAAACTTTCCGGAACATCATTTAAGTATCTTATGTCTATTTGAGCAAAACAAAGACTACTTAAAATGAAGAATAAAACTATGTTTAATATTTTCATACTAACCCCAATAAAAATAAATTTGTTGTTGTAATAAATACCTTTACAAAAAACCAGAGGTATAGAAATTTTTTAAGCCGTTTCCATACATTACTTTCTCGCTAGTAAGTATATTGTTCTATTAAATAAACAGCACCACCCTTCTATTTATTTTAAAGCGACTAGGCCAAAAAATTATGCAATCAACTTAAACGTTCATATTTTATTGTTTATCGTTAACAGATGGAAGTAAACGCGGCTTTTATAAAAGAATAATCAAGCATAAACTCTATCTCAAATTATGTTTTGCCGGGGATTGAGAAGTCTAATTCTAAAATAATGTTTTAATTTTAAAAAGCAAGCTAAATCTTTACAACATTTAACTTTCTTAAGTTTGATGGGGGGGGGAATAACGACTATTTAATATTAAGCGTTCGATTTGTCGCGAATAAATTCTAATATCTAAACAAATCCTAAATTCAAATGTTAAAAATTATCAAAAATTGTGGAAATAAGAGATTCCATCCGTTAGCTAACGGATGGAATCTCTTAAAGTTTATTTACGACCTTATCTATTCTGATCTTTCACATCTTTGTAATATCTTTTTATTTCCTTACTGATATTTTTCCATTTTTTCTTTTTATTCATAGCAGCGGAATCGTTTTGTTTGGTTTCAAGATATTCCAACTCTTTGCGCATCTTTAAATAATTCTCATACCGTTTTTGAGAAATTTCACCATTCTCTAATGCAAATAAAACAGCACAACCATTTTCGACAGTGTGAGTACAGTCTTTATATTTACATTGGTCTTCGTACTCGGAAAACTCACCGAAAGTTTGACTTAAGCCATCCTCTGAATTCCATAATTGTAATTCTCTAATTCCCGGGTTATCAATTAATAATCCGCCGGTTGGCAGAACAATTAATTCACGATGAGTTGTTGTATGTTTTCCTTTATTGTCAATAGAACGAACTTCCTGAGTTTTTAAAATATCTTTTCCGAAAAGTTTGTTAATCAACGTTGATTTACCGACACCCGAAGAACCGATTAATACATATGTTTTTCCGATTTCGATAATCTCCTTAAGCTTGTCTATACCTTCATTTGTAACCGTGCTTGTCGGAATAAGTTGAACATTATGGTTATCATTAATCGATTGTAATATATCATCAATATTTTCACACAAATCCGATTTGCTTAAAACAACAATCGGTTCTGCTTTACTTTGATATGCGACAACAAGCTGTCTATCAAGTTTATTGTAATTAAAACTCTCGTCAATCGGATGAACGATCATTACGTAATCAACATTTGCAGCAAACACTTGTTCTTCGGTTTTACTTCCGGCAGCTTTACGCGAAAGTTTTGTTTTTCGTTCAAGTACTTTTTGAATTATACCTTTCTTTTCGTCTTCAAAATAATCGAGTAAAACCCAATCACCCGTTTTTGGCAATTCACTTTTGGATTCGGTAGAAAAGAAAAGTCTGCCGGAAACTTCAGCGATAATTTCACCGAATTCTGTATGAACAAAGTAATTAGTTTTATTCTCGGTAGATATTCTGCCGGGAATTAATGTTTCGTTTGTTTTGAGTTGAGATTGAAAGAAATCATCCCAGCCTAAATTTTTTAGTGATGTCATTTTAAATAGTCCTTTTTAACAGTTAATTGAAATAACTAATAAAGTCTGTTTGTGGACTCAGCATATCTAACTTCATGTAAGTTAGCGCTGAGTTTAAAGGACTTCTTCCGCGGCTAGGATAATATGTTTTGTTGTTTTATTGATAAGTCAATTTTTTTGATACTGCAAAATATATTTTTTCTTAAAAAAATAAAATCCCAACTCGCGTTGGGATATAGAGTTATTAATCGTTATAAATTCTGAAAGAGTTCCCGTTAGGATATTCATCGTAATGTTTTTTATAAATCTCTTTATATTTTTTGTAGAGATGATCAGGTACTCGTTTGCCGTTTACATACATTGCGTCGTCGTCAAATTCTAATCGTCTAAGCTCCTTAGTATTTTCTATAACTCCATCGGAAACAAGTTCAACCTTTAATTCGGCTGTAAACTCTTTAAGGATTTTCATTTCGGCTTTGAGTTCTGTCATATCAATATCCAGGTCCTTCATCTCTTCGCGAAGGTTCCGCATGCTTTCTTTTAACTCCGAGAAATCAATATCAATATTGGGGATATCTATTTTAATACTTGCCATTTCGCGTGATAAATTTTTCATCTGTTCTTTGAATTCATCGTTGTTCCATTTTAAGTCGATATCGAATTTCATTTTTGATAAGTCGTCTTTTAATTTCGACATTTCTTTTTTGAACTCTTCTCGGTCAAAAGGGAAGTCGGGTTTTTCTAATTGCATCATTTCTTTCTTTAATTTTCTCATCTCTTCTTTAAATTCATAATTGTCGAAGTTAATCCTAATATCTTCAGCAATTTGTTTCATATTCTCAGCAAAGTTTTCTCCCAGATCAATCCTTAAATCTTTTAGATCTTCTTTTAACGAAGCGAGATCTTCGTGGACTTTTTCAAGTTCCCAATTAATCTCTTCAATTTCATCGAGAATCATATCTTCATATTTATAATATTCATTATTGGGTATAAGTTTGCCGTCCCTATATAGACTTACAATCTTGCCGTCATCAACTGTAACTTCCCATTTGGATTTTTCACCCCGGAATCTTTTATAGAAAATATATGTTTGATTTTCTTCATCTAATCTATCTGTATTAATGTATCTATGATCTCCATTATTATCTTCTTCATAAACAATATTCGTTCTGTCTTGATAATAACTTTCACCGTTTGTTGTACTGCATGCAGCAACGCCCAATGAAAATAATATCAGCGTTATTAAAGAAGCAGCATAAACCTTGCTTCTAAGATTGGTATGTTTGTTTTCCCCCGTCATTCTTTTTATTCTCCTTATTAAATGATTGTTGTTTCCAAGCGCACTCATTGCTAAAGAGTACCGACCGGACTGATATTGATTCAGACATAACAATGCTTTTGCTAATTCGGCAGGATGCTTAATTGCCTGTAAAGAAATATCATCGCAAATATTTTCTCTTTCGTCTCTAATACGAGATGAAATCCACCATACGGCAGGATGATAAAAGAAGATTACCTCTAGTACAGATTGCAAAAAGTTCACCAAGTAATCTGCTCTTTTAATGTGTGCAAGCTCGTGTACAATTATTGCTTCGACCTGTGTATAACTCATTCCGTTTAATAAGCCTATCGGGAAAAGTATTACCGGCTTTAGATAACCGATTGTTACCGGGACTTTAACCAAAGCAGATTCAAGCAATTTTACTTTTTGTTTTATATTAAGTCGTTTGCCAAAACTATTGACGATATCTGTGAAGTTTTCGTCAGCTTCATTTGTCCAATAATGTTTTATTCTCTGCGAATAAAGAAATCCCCCCGTTAGCTTTAATGCAAAAAATAAAATACCGAGCAAATAAAATGTTACGATTACCTGGATGTGTTGATCGAAATACAAGGCGACACCTTGAGTAATCTGCACTATGAAATTGTCTTTGGTTATTGTGTTATTGGTTATTAAGTTATTTAGTGTTTGTGTTTGATCGATTGTTCCCTGATTAAAAATATTTTGTGAAGAGTTATTATTCAGAATATTGTAATGATCAACGAATGTTCTTATTGTCATCGCGGTAAAAAACAAAATCGCTCCGACAGCAATAAGATATCTTAGGTTAGCAGATTTATTATTTAGAAATAAAAATACGATCGATAGAATAATTGCAACCAGTGCTCCTTGCCAAAGTGAATGAAGCATCATCCATCCGAAGGCGTTTATAAAATTATTGGGAATTAAGTCATATAAGAAACTCATTTTGAATCTCGTTCGAGTTTGTTAATTAATTCTTTGATCTCTTGTAATTCTTCTTTTGTCGTTTTCTTATTTCCCAAAGCCTGCATAACAAGTTTACTCGCCGATCCGCCGAAAGCAGTTTCTAAAATTTTATCGAGTAAAACTTGCTGAGTTTTTTCTTTTTTTATTGCGGCAGAATAAATGTGACTTCTTCCGTCTTTTTTTCGCTCAACCAAACCTTTATCAAACATTATCTGCATAGTTTTAAGAGTTGTTGTATAACCGGTATATTTTTTCTTATTTATCTCTTCATTCACTTCTTTAACAGTCACTTCACTCTTTTCCCAGAGAATTTGCAGAATTTCTAATTCGGCAGCGGTTGGCTTAATATTTTGATTTTCGCTCATATTTCTATCTTTTATTTGTTCTGAAGATTAAGACGAACCAGTTTACGAAAGGTTTCGTAGAATGTCTTTGGCTGAGGTTTGACGTTTTAGCGTTATAACGCTATATTGACAACAAAAGGAGGAAACAATGTCAGTAATGAGCAAAAGAGCAACAATATATTTAGAACCGGATATTCACAAACTTCTAAAACTAAAAGCAGCAGAAACTTCATCTTCAATTTCGGAAATAGTTAATGATTTGTTACGAGCAGAATTCCTTGAAGATGCCGAAGATATCCAAAGCATAAAAGAGAGAATTAACGAACCGACTATTTCATACGAAACTCTTCTGAAAGAATTGAAAGATGAAGGAAGATTATAAAATCGAAATAAAGAAAAGCGCTGCCAAAGAAATCAGACCGCTGCCTGACAAGTATCTTAAAAATGTGCTCGATAAGATTTCCTCGCTTTCCAAAATACATCGTCCTAAAAATTGTAAAAAGTTAACAGGTAAGAATGAATATCGAGTTAGAGTTGGTGTTTATAGAATTGTATATACAGTTGAAGACGAGAAATTGATAATAATTGTTATAAAAGTAGCTCACAGAAAAAATGTTTATTAGATAAAAAAACATGTTGTCTTTATAACAGTTCCTTTCCTTATATTTGCCGAATGAATTTTGATAAGTACACCGAACACAAAGCTTTTCCTATTACAATACTTATACTTCTCGGATTGGTTTGGGGCAGCTCATTCATTCTTATTAAACGAGGATTGGTTGCTTTCGATCCAATGCAGGTTGGGACAATAAGAATTATGTTTGCTTCTCTTGTAATGATTCCCATTGCATTTAAGAATCTAAGACTACACTTCAAAACTGATTGGAAAAAATTTGTTGCTGTCGGTTTAATCGGCAACTTCTTCCCGGCAATATTGTTTGCTTATGCCGAGACGGGAATAACAAGTTCGCTTGCAGGAATCCTTAATGCACTTACACCGATGTTCACTTTAATCTTCGGAGCATTGTTTTTCGCCGCACAAATTAATCGTTGGCAGATGATTGGTTTGATAATAGGGTTTGGCGGTTCGGTTGCTCTTAGTTTTTTAGGTAGTGAAGGAACTCTAGGCAGCTTCAATCATTATGCCGGTGCGGTAATTATTGCAACCCTTGGGTACGGTCTTAATATTAACCTGTTAAAGAAATGGTTTCCCAGATTAAACTCACTTGTTTTAACTTCACTTGCTATGTTTTCAGTTGGTCCGCTAGCGGCTGTGTATCTTTTATCGACAAATTTTATAAACGTTGTAGCAAATAATGATGAAGCATTAATATCATTATTTTATTTGTTTTTGCTCGGTGTTGTCGGTACATCCTTTGCATTAGTTTTATTTAACAAACTAATACAAATAACCACACCTGTTTTTGCTTCAACAGTTACTTATCTTATTCCAATTGCCGCTGTTATATGGGGCGTTATTGATAATGAAGCTTTCTATCCGGTTCATTTTGTAGGGATGGCAATGATCATCATCGGGGTTTATATAGTTAACAAAAACGAATAGATTGTTTTTAATTGTTGCCATTGATATACCAACCACCTATATTCTTTTTACTTTTCAAGGGCATTGAAAAAATATAAGATTGGGCATTATAAACGAGGGCTTTGTCGTGGCAGAAAATAAATTAATCTACGGCAAAAGATTGGGCAACAGATCCATTAAGATTTATGAAACAGGACAAGGGTATAGCGGCATAATTAAATTCTACTTGTTGGGATTTTGTTACAGAAAAAAATCTTTTGTATGCGCAAAGTATTCAGAAGTTGAAGATTATATTTTAGAATTCAAAAATCAGCCGGAACGTATTCATTGAAAAATATTTCTATAAATTCTTCTCAATGACCATAATCATAATTCTTCTCACCGGCAGTAATTCTCACCTTTAAATAATTTTCTTTTGGCGGCAATGGACAAGTTGCATATTTTGAAAAAGCACACGGCGGATTGTATGCTTTGTTGAAATCAAGTATAACAATATTATTTGAATCCGGTAACTCCGTATATAAAAATCTTCCGGCACCGTAAGTTTCTTCACCTGATGTTAAATCTGCGAACACAATAAATAGTCCATTCCCGGATTTTGTAGGGAACAGTTCGTATTCTTTATCGTTAATATTAAACACAAGTTTTCCCGGAGAGAATTCCTTTTCAATTGTGCCGATTATTGTCGGGATGTCAATTTCTATCGGCGGATCAAATGGTTCAAACTCCGCGGGAATTCTCCAATCTTCATTTACCGGGAATCTTTCTACGCCTTCAAAAGTTTTTATTATTTCAGCATCAAGGTCTCGAAGACGAATACCATACATGTTGCCGGAACGAACAATTAAATTCCATTCATACGAACCGAGATTTATTTTGGTAGTATTTGGTTTTGTATCGGGAATTAATACAAATTCTTTAACTAATTGACTATCAACTAAAACATCAACATCCTCATTAACTTTGAGAGTAACAACCGAATCATTTAAAATATAACTCCCGATTTTATTTGGAGTGTTTTTCGGAAATATTAGATCATTTGATTCGTCCGAACCAAATGTATTTTCTCCCTCTTTGAGCCAAAATAGTCCGGCAAGATTCAACCAACCGGTTGGTTGTTTTAATCTTTCAACTCTTTGTGAATGCCATTGATTTATTTCCTGAATATAACCGGGTGTTCCTTTTTCGGGGTAATTTTCTTCACCACATGAACAAAATAAAATAAATGATGTAAAAGCAATAATGATGAATCTATACATTTCTTCTCCAAATTAAGAGACATAAAATAGTAATTGTAAAATAAAATATCCGTTGGATCAAAATATTCCGGGTTTTAATCTTGCTTGGAATTAAGAATTTAATTAACTTTAATTATAAACACTCAGAACAAAGGGGGATACAATGAAAACAAAAGTCATTATCAACTCTATTCTATTCTTGTTCTGCCTATCGCTGTTTAATCTCAACGTAACCGCAAAAGAAGTCAGGTATCTAACAGGATTTATTAACGAAGTTGACGGTAATTTAATCTTATTAACAAATAATCTTGCATGGCGAACCGATAGACACGTAACAGCGGTATCAATGCAGCCGATTATAATTGTTTTAGAAGAAGACAGAAATGAAGGTTTCGTTTATATTAAAAATGAAAAAGTAAATGTTACTTTGATGCAAAATACAGCCGCTGTCGGTAAAAATAAATTATATGTTCCCGCGTTGAATGAAAAACTAAATGTATATAGCATCGGAACTTTGGGTGAAGTTGAAAAAACAAACTCCGAGAAAGGCACAATTAAATTAAAGAACGGTCAAAACTACAAAGTGAAAACAGACGAAGACAAAGAAGAATTGAGTAATTGGTCTCCAGGTACCGAAGTGGTTTTATCAAAAAGTAATAACAATATTAGAATAACGAACATCATAACAACAAATTATGTAAGTGTTGTTTCCGAAACAACAACAGAGTCGGTAAAAACAACTAATTAAATAAAAATGAAAAAACATATTGCTGCACTTTCGATTTTGTCGTTTCTTCTAATTTCTTGTAGTGGTCTTGATTCAAGAACTTACTTTCAAGAAGTGGGGTATATTTATACGACAATCTCAAACGTAAATGATAGATCAGTCAGCTTTGCAAACGGAATGACAATTAGAACAAACAGAATAATTATTGCCGTTAATTCAACTCCCGTCTTACTTGTCATAGAAAATTATACGGGTGCCGGGTATTTTTATTTACGTAACAGCAAAGTCAATTTTTCCGGCTCAGGTGATATTGAAATTTTGGGAATGATGAAAGGAAAAATTCAATATGTTCAAAGTATAGATCAAGAAAATAGAATAATTAAATTAGTTGATGATTCGCAATGGTTTGTTCCAAACGATATAGAATGGAATGCCGCTAAAGAGTGGCTAACTAAACCTGATCTAATTATTCCCGATAACAAACCGCAGCATGGTGAGTTTTTTATCAACATAGTAACAGCCGAAAGTGTTCTTGCAATTAATGTAGACAACACTAAAGCAGATTAGATAAATGAAAATACTTCTTCTTGTTCTACTTTTACCGGTTGTTATACTTTCACAATCAGGTTATGGAAAAGTATCGGGCAGAATATTAGATGAACAGACCAAATTTTCTGTCGAGGGTGTAAATATTTTTATCGCCAATTCTTTGGTCGGAACAAGTTCTAATAGAAACGGTTATTTTGAAATCGATAAAATTCCCCCCGGCAGATACAATCTTATTATTTCCCACCTTTCTTATGAGAACCAAAGTATTAGTGCCGATATAAAGAAAAATACAATCCTCAAGTTAGATTTAGAACTTCAGCCAAAACCAATTGAATTCCCCGAAATAGGCGTGAGCGATAAGTTTGATGATGAGTGGTGGAAAAATTTTGAAATTTTTAAAGCAGAACTTCTCGGCAAAACTTGGTTCGCTGAAGGGTGTGAAATTACTAATCCTTTTCACATTAACTTTTCTAAAAACAATGATGGTGTGTTATTTGCAAGTTGTGATGTCCCTATCCAAATTGAAAACAGAAGTTTAGGTTATAATGTTAATTACTTATTAAAACACTTCGAGTATAAAATCGGAAGTTTGAAATATGCAGGGCTTCCTTTTTTTGAAGAAATGAATTCTGACTATGCGGAGGACTTATTAGTTTGGCGGGAGAATAGGCTTGAAGCTTACATGGGCTCTCTACGTCATTTTCTGAGAGCTATAAGCGAGTTCTATACTTTAATCACAAAGGGAGAAGAAGAACTTAAAATAATCCTTGATTATGATAATGTTACTGACGAAGGTGTAAGTTTTTCGTATGATCAAGATATGTATTTAAGCAAACACGGTTTCTCTGTTTTTCTAAACAGACTCTATTCAAGCGCTTTTGGCAAAAGATATAGTTCTAAAATATTTAACGTACAGTCGGTTATTGACAGCTCCGAAAACCCTAATGAGCTTTTGTTTAGTTGTGACGATAGAATTGAGATCCAATATTTTAAAGAATATGATAAATTGAGTTACGATCCGCAGATTTCTTTTTTAAAACTTCATGCTGATTCTATTTATTTCGACAAACGAGGTCGTTACTATGATGAATTTAAAATTGAAGTAATGGGGTATATGGCTAAACAACGACTTGCTGAAATGCTTCCGTTTGAATATGAACCGAGTGATTCGTTAATTATCAATACAGATTTTAGATAAATAAAAACGCCGGCGTAAAGCCGGCGGCTAACAATTTACATTTCCATTTTAGATTTTTCTTCTTTTGCCTGCATCTTCGGCATTCTATCTTCAACTTTAGCTTTTATTTTAAGTTCACCGGCTTGTTTAAATGCAAGCTTAAGCTCAATTTCTTGTTCCGCTAAAAGCTCTTCGTTTAGATTAATAAGCATAACATGATATGACATCGGTTTGAATTCTAAGACGGTTCCTGCTTCAATTACAATAAATTCAACTTCACGCATGCCCATCATATCGTCACCTTGTTTAAAGGTTTCATGGACTTCGGTTTTTTCAGCATAGTTTGATCGTGCCGCAACAAGTGTGTCATTGGAATTAGTGCTGTTAACCACACGAAAGAAAACACCCGTATTTCTGTTCTTTGCTGCCGGTCTAACCCAAGCGTCTTCAATCTGCAGAACAGATTCATCGGCTTTCATTGCTTTCTGTAATTCGGATTTTGCAGATTCCTTTTTTTCCGTACTTTCTTCTTTCTTTTCTTGACATCCGAAAAAGATAAACAGTGATAAGATAATTATCATTAACTTTTTCATTACGCACCTCTCATTTTAGTTAAGTAAAGTTTTTATATCGTTTACGATTTTTTCAATATTAAGTTCGCTGCCTAAATATGAAGCTCGGATTCTTCCCTCTTTGTCCATTAAATTAATGCGATCTGTATGAACATAAAAATACATCATCTCGCCGCTTGCCATTTTAGTCGAATCACTCGGTACGGCAACAACTCCTACATCTCTCATAACTTGATCTGTTGTACTTTTATCGCCGGTCAGGAAAATCCAATTACTCGTATCCAATCTTCTAACTTCGGCATATTCTTTCAAAACAGAAGGAGTATCATATTCCGGATCAAAAGTAATCGTAACAAATTCTACTCCCGTAATATTCTCTTTTTTCAATGCTTCCTGAACTAAACGCATGTTGTTTGTCGTAAGGGGACAAATATCCGGACAATTTGTAAAAACATATCCTATAACCGCAACTTTTCCTTTAAGGTTTTCGGGATAAATTACTTCAACGCTGTCCTGATTAAATAACACATATTTCTTTTCCGATAAATCATCTTCAATTGGAAGCGAATCTCCGCAATTAATTAGTATAAACGCGGGTAGAATTACCAGTAATAAATATTTTAGTGTTTTTTTCGAGAAGATATTATTTGTCATTTTATTTCCATCATAAATTAATTGAATTCATTAGATGAAAGGAAAAACAAGTTGATTCAAACAGAGAGATGTTAATGAATTAAAATTAAGAAAAAGTTTTCATACATTTGTTTTTATACTATACAACAATCGAAAAAGTTACATGAAAAAAATACTCTTTATATTATTATTTGTCTCTTTCCTTTTTGCACAGAAAAGAATTTTAATCGATGAAGATTTCAGTGATTGGGATAATGTAGAAACTTTCTATGAGGATCCTGCCGGCGATAATCTTTACGGAACGTTTGATTTCAAAACTATGTGGGTCACTAACGATGACGAAAATCTTTATATAAGAATTCAAACCACTCAAAATATTGTTCTTGTTAATAATTCCACCGACGGTGTGTATATGACGCTTTATATAGATACCGATAATGATGCCTCAACCGGGAAGTCAATTGACGGAATGGGTGCCGAGCTTGAATATACTTTCGGAACAAGACGCGGCAGAAGTTATTTAACTGTTGAAAGAACAATATATCATGACGATATCGGTTTTATCGGTGCACCGACTTTCTCGGGTAATGAATTTGAATTTGCAATTAGCAGAGATGCACGTATTTCCGGGCTGCCTTTTTTTTCAAGCAATACCATTAAAATAAAATTTGTTGCTTATACCTCGTCATCATTAAGCGCTTACTATGATCGCACCCCGGACTTGGGTGGTTTTGAATATACTTTTCAATCAGGCGAAATTGACCCGCCCCCTTCGTTTTCGATTAACAAGCAAAGAGTGGAAGATCTCAGAATAATGGCTTATAACATTGAACGGGATAATATTACAAACGACACCCCCGATATACAACAGAAGTTTAACAATGTGTTCTCCGCTATTAAACCTGATATAATTGGTTTTTCTGAAGTATATTCTTCGTCTTCTCAAGCTGTTGCAGATAGAGTTGAAAATTATTTGCCTTCAAGTGATGGACAGCAGTGGTATAACAGAAAAATTACCGGTTATGATGTTGTCTTGGTAAGCAGATTCACAATAAAAAATAGTTATCCGATTGAGACAAGAAATGTTTCAGATGCACATAATGCATCAAGCGCTTTTTTATTAGACTTACGTCCGAAATATGAATCAGATATGTTAGTAATCGTTGCACATCCAAAGTGCTGCTTAACCGATGGTTCGGAAGATTCCAAACGTCAAAATCAGTTTGATGCCATTATGGCTTTTCTTCGCAATGCAATGAATAGCGGCGGTATATTGACAATTCCACCGAACATTCCGGTTGTTATAATGGGTGATATGAATCTTGTCGGCGACAGAAGACAATACAACACTTTGATCACGGGTAATATTTATTACAATGGATTATGGGGTGAAGACTTTGCTCCTGATTGGGACGGCAGTAATCTTGATGATGCGAAACCGTATGTATCAAATGTAGGTATGACATACACAACAAATGCCGGAAGTTATCCTCCCGGGAGATTAGATTTTATTGTTTACTCGGGTTCCGTAATGAAGTTGGTAAATAGCTATAGTTTTGATACAAAAAAATTATCACCCGAACTATTGAATGAATACGGATTAAATACAAACGATACCGAAGTTTCGGATCACTTACCCGTCGTTGCGGATTTTGATTTATCGCCGATTGTTGATGTTAAAAAAAAAGATGAGACACCAAAAGAATTTGGATTAATGCAGAATTACCCGAACCCGTTTAATCCAACTACCAGTATCAAGTATCAAGTAGCAAGTATCGAGAGAGTTACTTTGATAGTTTATGATATTCTTGGAAGAGAAATAAGAACATTGATTAACAAACAAATCCAACCAGGAGAATATGAAGTTCAATTTGATGCAAGTAGCTTACCAAGCGGAATTTATTATTACAGGTTAACCGTCGGGGATTATACTCAAACAAAGAAGATGGTTTTGTTGAGGTAAATATATAGGAAATAAAGACCATTATTCCAGATTTCATATTATTATTTATAATAAACAATATGAAAAGCCATATATGTTTTCTTATATTATAACTATAAGATTTTTATATGCATATATTTTAGTATATCGGAGGAAAAATGTTTGATTATTTTTTCAAAAATGTATTAATTTTATTTATTCTTTTTCAGTTTAGTTTTGCTCAGCATATTCCCAGCGATGAAAGGGGAGACCCACGATGGAGAGAAAAATCAATTATTGAAACAAACAATGTTAGAACATCTATTTTTAATTTTGGACAGACTGGGAGATTAAGTAGTGAGTATTCAACGTTAGAGCAGCCGGCTTATGAATGGCCAAAAGAAAGTGGGCATATATATTTGGCGTTAACACAATTTTTGATTGGCGCTGAAGTTGAAGATAAAGAGGGTGAAACCCGGCGTATAATTATCACAGGAAACTATAGACATTCACCACAAGGGGAAACATGGAACTTTGAACCAGTTCCTGGTTATTTTAATTCAGAAAATTTTTTAATTTCCAAGAAGATAGCAAGCAGTAAATATACTCAAACTTGGCCAGAATATTGGCCGGATAAACTAAACGACAACTCTGACCCAGGATGGAACGGCGCCTGGAATAGTTATTTCGGTAAAAATTATTTTATCCCGGGTGAGGAACTTTTTTTTAGAATGTCGGATAATCTATATCGTAGGTATAATTATTTCCCGGACTCAACAGATACAACAAGAGGGGGGTTGGGATTACTTGTTGATTGTCGTGTATTTCAATTTGATGAAGTTCCATTCCGCGATATGATTTTTTATTCATATGTGATCAAAAATGATGGAACAGAGTCACTAAATAAAATGGGTTTATCGTTATGGGTTTCCAGCCTATTAGGAGGAGATGCTGATTCGCAAGACGATTTGGTTAATTACGATACAACGAACAACATAATTTGGTTTTATGATCTAGACAACCGTGCACCATTGTTTGGGAATGAGCGTGTAGGTATGTTTTCTATTTCGTACTTAAAAACACCAAATATAGTTGACGGAGACAAAGAGCTTGGTATAACGAATATTCAAAAAATTGCTGCAGGTGTTTTAAATATAAATAGTGATCAGGCAATGTGGGACGACTTTATGATACCAGGTAAATTTTTTAATCAGTGGCCCCATGTTGGAGGTGATTATAGTTACTTTATATCTTCATCCTATTTTGATCTAATGCCTGGAGAAACTGAAGAATTAATTTTCTCCATTATTTTTAACACTGCTAGAACAATCCCTGGTCAGCATGCAACAATTGAGGATTTTATAGAAAAACACTTAGTTGCAGAAGCACTTTACAACTCTGGATTTCAAAATGGTGATTTCGAATTAAGTTTCTTAAACGACCCTTCCAACAAATCTCTAAGCGGTGAAGTTGAGGTATCTTGGAATATAGCGGGAAACGAGGGAAATGCAATCAGTTTTGTCTATCACTCTTCCGATTACGGCAATAAGTGGGAAATTATCGGTATTGATTCAATAGGGATTAACAAAATTATTTGGGATACTGATCAGTTTTCTGACGGTGTGCTAAACAAATTACTAATATATTCTTTTGCTGATAATGGTTATCACAGCGTGTCTTCAGAAGCATTTATTATAAACAAAAACGATGAAGATGCTAAACCGCAGATTTATATTATTAAGCCTGAAAGAGACGAAGAAATATCAGGGATATATCCATTACGATGGATTGGAGGTGATGCAGAAAAAGAGGATGTATTAATTGAAGTATTTTATAAAGCTGGTTTAAATAGCCATCCTGAAAGAATTTTTTCAACGACAGAGGAAGAAGGGACATATCAATGGAATACTTTTGATTATGCTAATTCTAACCAAGGTTTTATATATGCAACAATCTCCACAGAAAATGATGTAACAGAATATCAAACCCCTCCATTTAAATTGTATAATGAAAGAACAATTATAGACGATATGGATGAGTTAGAAAACATACCTGCTACTGGTTGGGTTAAATACTTCGTAGCGGACTCGTCAAAGCTTACTGGTGATACTTATTTGTTGGAATTCAGTCAGACCACCCAACATGACGAACTCCAATTTAATGTGTATAATTTTACAACCGGCACTCAATTACTAAACAATATAGTTATAGTTGACAGCACAACTGAAAGCCCAAGTTTTGATGGGCTACGTTTAGTGATTAAGAATGATCCATTTGATTTTATAGAACATAAATCCGGGTGGAATTCTCAAGAAGTAATTCCATTTATATTTGAAAATGTGTCTGCAGGTATTGACAAAGGTATTGACGACAGGGAAGATTATCAAATAATTTTTTCTGATAATATACTAGATACTTCCACAACAATGTACTTTACTAATTACACTTTTGAATCAATGCCTGTGAATTTCACGGTAAAAAGTTTGATTACAGGGGAAACTCTTCCTTTCGGATTTATAGAGCTTGATGAATCAACCGGTCCTGGAAAATTTTCTATATCCGGGGCTTCCAGGGATAGAATTGTAATGTTAAAAAAAGATAATGACCAAATCTTTACAAATTGGATTTACTTAGAGACGGGATTTGAATCTGTATATAGACACCCCGAATCAGGAGATACATTAAATGTATTTCAGAAGAGACCTTTTCTTGTTGGAGATTCTCTATTTTTTAGTCCCGATATTGTGAACTCAATTGCAGATGAAATTATTATTCGTACATATGAACTTTCTCAGAATTATCCGAATCCATTTAATCCTATAACGAGGATAATTTATCAAATATCTAAACCTGGTTTTGTAAAAATAAAAATTTTTGATGTGTTGGGTAGGGAAATAGAAACTCTTGTTAATGATTATAAAAACAGCGGCAAGTATGAAATATATTTCAATGCATCAAATTTTTCGAGCGGTGTTTACGTTTATAGAATGGAGATTAATAATTACTTTGACAGCAAGAAAATGATGCTAATAAAATAACGACAAATGTTGTCTCAGAAAATTTTAAAATATTAATGCAGTAATGCCGGTAAAAAATCTTTTTAATCTATTTTTCAACCTTGATGAAACTCTAAACGCCATCTTCAAAATTTTCTATATAACTGTTTAATTTACCGGTTAAAAATTGTTCTAATACATCTTTAATCTGAAGTCGCGAAGTTGTTATTACACCTATCCCATACTGTTGAAAATTTGATAACGTTTTTTTATCCATTATTCCCGCTATAATATAATTAACATCAAACTGATTAATGTATCCGGGAAGTTGACCTTGACTTTTTTGGTGACCATTAAGTGGATTGAAGTAAGTTTCTTTTTGAACAACTATTTTTTTAGGATTAATTTCACACAAAACAAATTTTGAGCATCGGCTGAAATTTTCCGCAACTACATAAGTATTGCCCGGAAGTTCTTCAATGGCAATTGCAATTCGTTGATTCATTAAAAGCCTATTTTTATTTTGGATTTATTTTATATTTGATTACTGCGGAGGCATGGCGGGTAGCCGCCACCATGCCTATTGCCGGATGGATTTCATCGACTCTATTTTCTCATTTCCCCTGAAGATATTTGTGTCGTTGCCATCAGGTCAATCTCCGCATATTATTTTGCATTATTCTATAACTACGGCGAATTCTTCGCTTTATCTTAAGTCATCATAATTTATGCTGTCTTCGGGCGATATCTGATAAAATGCGCTAAGCTGTCTTATCATTCTCTGTAATTCCTTACAGTCGGGCAAAAATGGTGATTGAGCAATTTTCTCGATAGATATTTTTTGTATTAAACTATCATAATGATCTTCAACCTCATCAATAGCTAATTGAAGAGTTAACCCGATATAATCGTATACCTCCTGTTTTATTTTTGCCAATTCTTTTCTCTTTCCCAATTCCGAAATAATTATCTCTCTATACAGCGATAATGTTTCACATAATTCTTTCGGTAGAAAACCTTCTGCAAATCTGCGGGTTGCAATTTCATCTATATATTGAATCATCAAACTTCTGTCACCGCTTCTTACTGTAGCCATAAGCAAATGATAAAGTGTGCTTATGTAACATTGAAAATCATTAAGTTCCATTTTTTGATAACGAGCGAAAGTCTCCTTTGCATCGGGCGATAATATTCTTTCTTCTATTATAGCAACAACAGTCTCTTTCAATTCCGATAAGTGATCATAAATAATAAGATTTGTTCTTCTTGCCACACGTTTCAAAGCAGCTTCGTTTTTCAGGTGCCATTCATCGGGGTGGCTTTTCATTTTTTCGAGTAAGAACAATAGCTTTCTCGTTATATGATTCCTTGGTGTGGGCTCCCATCTTAATGCCATTCTTGTATAGCTTGAATCAATATTTAATTTTTCATCAACATATTTTATCATCCAGAACTTTTCGAAATGATCTTCGATGGTTAGATGAAAAAATTGAAGGAACTTTCTAAGCATCATTGCAGGATAGATTAAAAATTTTGGAAGATAAAATGGTCTTTTAGGTTTACCGAAATAATAAGTTGTTGCTATGTGAAACAATTCTTTATGAGAAACGCTACCGTCAGTACTTGCACTGAATATGTCCAATTCTGAAAGGTTTTTTGCTTCTTTAATAATAATACGAAACAGGGAGATTAGATCATTGATGTGTATATAGGGAACAGCCGATTCCCCCTTCCCGGCAAGTATTCTCGATTCAAATTTTTTCGAAAGCCACGTTGTTAAAAATTTATAGAGGGGTGCATATTCACACCAATCGCTGAAGACTGCCGCTAATCTTATAATAGTGCAAGGAAAGTAATTTGAATATTCTTGAGTGAATTCTTCTCCAATTTTTTTACTGTTCGCATAAGCAAAATTTGCGATCGGGGGAGAATTTTCATTTATAACCTCGCCTTCTGCCGGGAATTCGCAAGCAGCAAGCGAACTAATAAAGACAAACCTTTTAGCGTTAAGCCCTTTTGCCAGCTCAAGTACATTTTTTGTTCCTTCAATGTTGGTTCTTTTGTATTCTGGATTATCTTTATAGGTAAAATCATAATAGGCGGCTAAATGAAAGATATAATCAACACCGCCATGTTCAATTAAGAATTCCTTTACCTCGTTCAATCTTGATTTATTTGCTATATCACATTGAAGCCATTGAATATTTTTGTGATAAGGAATGTGTGATTCAATTCGCGAACGCCTTGCAAGCGCGTAAATTTTATATTCGTCTTTGAGATCATCGAGCAAATGTCTCCCTACAAATCCCGTGTAGTAACTCATTAGAAATGTCAGTATGTAAAACTCTTTAGAAATGTCATAAT
>DYHH01000040.1 GCA_020724265.1 Melioribacter roseus
ACTTGTTTCTTTACAATAAGTTAGACCTTCCTGTGGTCATTTGATACTATTTGATAAAAATCATTTTACGCACTTGATTATATATTCCTGCTTTAATTTGATATAAATATATACCGGATGAAAATGATGAAGCGTCAAACTCAACATTATGTTTGCCAGCGCTCATTTCTGCGCTGATTAAGTTAGTTATTTTCCTACCAAGCATATCATAGATGTTCAGTTCAACAAATGTTCTTTCGGGCAGCGAAAAAGATATTTGGGTTGTTGGATTAAACGGATTGGGATAATTTTGATACAGTTCAAAATCATTTACAATTTCATCTTCTTCAACATCAGCAAGTATATCATATTTTATAGAAAGAGTGGGATCACCGAAAACTCCGAAAAGGTCTTTTCTATCTATTGGGTAGATTGAACGATCATACATAGTTTGGTGCAATGCTTCCGCAATAGTAAGTGCACCACCACTATATAGATATTTTCCACACTTTAAATTAAAAAGCGCAAGACTATTTACATACAAATATCCAACGGGGCTCAATCCGGCAATTGCACCCTTCTCATTAAACAAAGCTTGGTCAATTAAACTTGTTTTAAGCTGACTACTAAAACTTTGCTTTCCCATAAAAACCAATAAAGGGTAATAATTAGTTTTTATGTCATTTATTGTACCAATATCCAATACAGGCGGATCACCAAATTGCATACTATTATTACCACCGAAGAAAAATACAGATGAATACCCTTTGATATTAATCCCATTCAAGATACTATTTCTTAATTCAAATGAACTCAATTCCGATGGTGATAGCAAATTATTCACGCTCATATAACCAAACAATTGATTTGATAACTCGATAGCCTTAGCCTGGTAAAAACCACCTGAGTTTTCATTATCCAAACCAACTGACAGAACATCATTATTCCAGTCTTCAATTGGAGTTGACTCATAATCAATCACTTTTGCCAAGTAATTCTTTAGTTCAATATGATCTCGAGCGGCTATACGCCCCACATAATAATCGACACTATCTTCATTACTATCAATATCAACCGAATAATAAAAATCTGTAACTACAGTATCGGTTTGCAGTATCCCAATTACTTGGAAACTAGGAATTGCATCAATATCTCCTGCGAGTAAAAAATATTTTGGTTTTGGTTCTGGCCAGTTTTTCCCCGCAAATGAAATGAATTCTCTTATACCCCTATTATTGTATTTAACATCTGGAAACTCAGCGTAAATGTCATCTACGCTAACCACAACGCTGTTAAGCGATTTGATATTTTTCTTGTGAGCAACGAAATCGTCAAAGAATTGAGTAAAAGAAGATTTTGTAACGATTACATAATCATATTGCTGATTTGGATTTCTTAGATCGATTGATTGGGAATTAATTGTGATGAATGTGGATAAAAAGATGAGGAAACTAACTGCTACTTTCATTGCTACCTCCGTTTTTGTTAAAAAGGACTACAATCAAAATGGTAGCAATTTTGTTCTTAGTTATTCTCCAAATTTTTGTATTTTCAAATTACAATTGCAGTTATTTAAAGTCAACTAATTTAGCTTTCGGAGAGATGCCGTAATTCCAAGCCCCAAAATCAAAATTATTACACCAAGCGAAATAAGTGTCGGAATATGATACATCTCCGATATCAGCATTTTAATTCCTACATAAATCAATACAATTACAATACTGATTTTTAAGTAACGGAATTTGGTTATCATTGCCGCAAGTGCGAAATAAAGCGAGCGTAAGCCGAGAATGGCAAACACGTTTGATGTGAAAACAATATAAGGATCAGTAGTAATCGCAAAAATAGCGGGAATAGAATCAACAGCAAAAATTACATCGGTGCTTTCAATAACAAGTAAAACTAAAAACAAAGGTGTAATTGCTCTCTTCCCGTTTAGCTTAGTAAAGAAATGATGTCCCTTGTATGTCCCTGTAACGGGGTAAAGTTTTCTTGCAAGTTTTACAAGCGGATTATCATCGGGATGAATTTCTTCATTTTTTGAAAGAAGCATTTTAATTGCAGTAAATATCAGCAACCCGCCGAAGACATAAATCATCCAATCAAATCTATCGATTAAGGCAGCGCCGGCATAAATCATAATTCCACGCATTATTAAAGCGCCGAGTATTCCCCAAAATAAAACTCGATGCTGATATTTGTCCGGCACACTGAAATAAGAAAATATCATTGCTATAACAAAGATGTTATCGAGGCTAAGAGATTTTTCTACTACATAACCTGTAAAATATTTGAGTGCGGCTTCTTTACCCCCCATATCATGTCCTACATGCAGACCAATTCCGAGCCAATGATATTCATAAGCAAAATAAATAAACACATTAAAAAGGAGTGCGAGAAAAATCCAGAAACCGGTCCAGAGCAAAGCTTCTTTTGCCGGAATTACTTTATCTTTTTTATGAAATACACCGAGATCAAGTGCGAGTAAAAGAAATACTAGAAATAAAAAACCGAGCCAGAAGTAGATTGTCATGTTTGTATAAATTAATGAGTAACAAAAATCGATGGATATCTGATGGAAAGCAAATAAAAATATTTGTTTGTGAAAAATTTAGATGATTTTGTAAATTGAATTTGTAATTATATTATAAATCTAATAAAACAAATGGGTCGCGCCTTTTGTAAAGTACAAATTCTAATTTACTGCTGCTATATTTATTAATTTTTTGGTTCATAATTATAATAGGTTAGTAAAATGCTTAGTGTAAGAGCAATATATGATGGCGAAAAAGTAACTTTACTTGAAAAAGTTGAGATTAAAGGTCCAAAAGAAGTTATCATTACATTTCTTGATAATGAAACCGCTCAACAAATTCAAAGAGATATATACAAATTATCAGAACAATCTAATTCATTTGATTTTCTTAAAGAGCCAGTCGAAGACATATATTCTGACAAACACCTTAAGAAAAAGTATTGAAAATGAAGAAAGGGAAGATAGTATTAGTCAAATTTCCATTTACAGATTTTTCTTCAACTAAAAGAAGACCTGCATTGGTAATATCAGAGCATGAAAAAGAAAGCAGAGATTTAATTGTTGCATTTATTTCATCTAATACTAACAATGAGATTTCTTCATCAGATATATTAATTTTGGAAACTGACGGGGATTTTCCATACACAGGGCTTCATAAAAGCTCTATTATTAAATTGGATAAGATAATGACAATTGAAAAGAAACTCTTAGTCGGTGAGTTGGGCAACATTTCCAGGAAAAGATTATAAGAGGTCAACAAAAAATTACAGGCAATTTTCGGAATATAGATGTTACCAATTTTTATATGTCGTAAACTTTCTTTTTTACTACAAACCCACCAAAATTAAGTTATCATTCCTTGTGATTTGCTGATAATCGCTACAAAGTTTTCTAACTTCCTTTGTAACATTTCCCCCATCCCTTTCGTCTTTATATGTAGAAATCATGATCTCTAAGGAAAAGAAATATAGTTTGCTGGTAAAACAGCATAAAAATATGGTTTACAGCTATGCTCTTTACATGTTGAAAGATCGGATGGAAGCTGATGATGCAGCGCAGGAAACTTTGATAAGATTGTGGGAAAATCTAGATAAGATAAATCTTCTTGCAGCAAAATCTTGGCTGATGAGAACAACACATAATTTATGTATCGATTACATAAGAAAAAGAAGACCTTCTTACGAAATTGATGAAGAATTCTCAGAATCAATTAGTGCAAAAGAAAACGAAAGTAATCCGTTAATAATGACACAATTAAAAATGGCTGCAAATAAAGTAAAAGAATTAATTAAGGAATTACCCGATCACCTGCGGAGTGTTTTTGTTCTATATGAAATTGAAGGTCTTAAATATAAAGAGATAAGCAAAACATTAGACCTTCCTATAAATACTGTAAAAGTACAATTGCTAAGAGCAAGAAAACAATTACAAGAAAAGTTGAAAAACTATGAAGACTAAATCAAATAATAAGTTCAATCAAGAAACAATTGATTTAATAATTAATTCTGCATACGGAAGTGCCGGGTTAATTACTAAAATCAAAGCCTGGTTTTTAATAAGAAAGAATGTTGAGTTAAAGAATTTATATAATGAATACAAACGGACAGCTAAATCAGTACATTCTTTAGACAAAGATGAAATGCCGGATTACGTTCTACAAAAGTTGGAATCTAAGACCGGTATTGAGCTGAACACAAACGAAACAAGTTTTATTTCCGATTTAACTTCAATATTATTTGCAAAACCGCAGTTAGCATTTATTGCTACGGCTGTAATAATCGGTGTACTGCTTTCATCGGTATTGTTTAAAGAGCCACAAATAGAACATAAGTATTCTCCTTCGGAAATTGAACTTGCTAACAAGCAGACACGAGAAGCTCTGGCAATTGTAAGTAGAATATTCAGTTCAACCCAGACCAAATTGACAAATGAAATTATTCCTAACAATGTTGCTAAACCTATAAACGAAAGTTTTGATTATGTAAATAATCTATTTAAAAAAGGAGATATCTAATGAAAGATCTAAGCAAATACTTCGCAGTTATTTTCTTTGCTTTATTCAGTTTAACTTTTTCGCAAAGCAAAGATTTTACAAAAGAACCGGGTTATGTTGATTTCGGAGAACTTTCCGATTTCGACTTCGAAGAATCCGTTACTGAAGTTTATCTTGAAGAAAACTTATTAAAGATGGTGGCAAAACTCTCTAAAGAAAGTGAACCCGAAATAGCTGATTTAATCGGCGGGTTAAAAATGATAAGAGTAAATGCATTCGAAATTTCCGATAAAAATGCATCAAAGGTTCTATCGAGAATTGAAGACATTAACAAAAAACTCGAGAATAAGGATTGGTTAAGAATAATAAGAGTCAAATCAAAAAGTGAAACCGTTTACGTTTACGTAAAAAACGGAAAAGATGATAAATTCCATGGTTTGGTAGTACTTGCATTTGACAAACCTGGAGAAGCGGCATTTGTCAATATAGTAGGTGATATAAATCTCGATGCAATCGGAAAACTCAATACCAAATTTAATATACCTGCTTTGGGCAAAATTGATTCTTCCAAGGTTGATGGCAAAAACAATAAAGGTGACAAAAAGTAATTGTCACCTTTTAATTTTTTGTACGTCTAAACTTCAAAATCCCGGGGGAATGATTTTATGAAATCTATTAAATATATAATTGCAATCATAGCCGCTTCAATTTTATTTAGCGGATGCATTTCGGTTGATGGATATTTTAAGAATGTCCGCAATAAAGTTTTCAGCAGCGTCAATGGTGATTTTCAAAGAGAGGTTGAGTTTGCCGTCGGTCCAGCTTTATTAACTATGTCAAGCATTGCCGTAAGTTTTTCGGATGCACCTGAATTTACCGATGATATGCTGCGTAAAATAGAAAGAGTTCAAATTGGTGTTTATAAAAACCGTGATTGGAGAAGCTACAAACCAAATTATAATTCACTTAAAAATATATCAAGTGATTTAATAGAAGACGGTTATGAAGTTATAGTCCGGTCATCGTCAAATAAAGAAATGGTAGCAATTTTAGTAAAATCAAAACGCAATCGCCTGAATGAAATGTTTGTTATTGCTATAAATGAAGACGAAATGGTGATGACACAAATTTTCGGTGATCTTGAAGAATTGGTTGAAATTGCCATTCGCTCGAAAAATATGAATTTCGAATATGCGAAAAATTAACCGGGAATTGGATTTAAGTAAATCGTAGAATAGCATAATAATCAGAAAATTCTTTTTACTCTCCGTACAACTTTTTTACTGCTGTTCAGTCTAAATACCATAGAAAGAATAAAATAAATTCACCGGGGGGAGAATTAAATGAAAATAGCTTTATTAATTTTAACAACATTTTGCTTCACTTTATTTCCTCTTCAAGCCAAGCTTAAATCGGGAAATGAAAAACGCGTTCCTGCATTCAAATTAGAAAAATCCATAAATTTAGATGGTATTCTAGATGAGGCAATTTGGAAAAACACTCCTATTAATGAATTTATTCAGCGAGACCCAAATCAAGGAGAACCTTCAACCGAACCGACTCATGTTTGGGTTGCATATGATGATTCATACATATATGTAGGAGCTAGATTATACGATTCCAAACTCGACGAACTTGATGTAAGTCTTGCCAGAAGAGATTCTTGGCATGACTCGGATTGGTTTACTTTTTATATAGATCCATATTTAGACAGAAAAACCGGTTACTACTTTGCCGTTAATGCCGGCGGATCGATGCGTGACGGTGTGTTTTATAACGACAGTTGGAATACCGATTCATGGGATGGAATTTGGGAAGCAAAAACTTCAATTAACGGCGATGACTGGTCTCTTGAAATGAGAATTCCGTTTTCGCAGCTTCGTTTTAATCAAGCCGAGGTTATGAATTGGGGGGTAAATTTTAAACGAGAGATTAAACGAAATAAAGAAAGTTCTTACTTTGTTATGGTTCCTAAAGGCGAAAGTGGATTTGTTTCTCACTTCGCTGTGCTTGAAGGAATTCAAGGAATTCAACCAAGTCAACGATTGGAAATTCTTCCTTATGTTGTTCAAAAAGCTCAATACCTTATTCATGATGAAAAAGACCCCTTCTATGCAGGCAATCAGTATAAAACATCATTTGGGGCTGATATAAAAGTCGGGATCGGAACAAATCTGAATTTAGACCTAACTGTAAATCCGGATTTCGGACAAGTAGAAGTTGATCCCGCAGTTTTAAATTTATCTGCATTTGAAACATATTACCCAGAAAAAAGACCGTTCTTTATTGAAGGTGGAAATATATTCAGCTTCGGTTCAAACGGATCAAATAGCAGTTGGGGATTTAATTTTGGAAACCCGGATTTAATTTATTCACGAAGAATCGGAAGAAGCCCCTCAGGACCAGTACCGGATAATGATTATTTAAGTTACCCAACCGAAACAAGAATTTTAGGTGCCGCAAAATTAACAGGTAAACTAAATGACACTTGGTCTATTGGTGCGGTTAGTGCGGTAACAGAAAGAACCTACGCAGATTATCGATTTGAAGGGAAAGAATATGAAATTGAAGTTGAACCATTAACACACTACGGCGCAATAAGAGCTCAAAAAGAAATTAACGGCGGTAAACAAGGGCTCGGATTTATTGCAACTTCTGTTAATAGAGATCTTCGCACAACTGAACTTCAGTCGAGACTTAGTAACCAAGCTTATACTTTCGGATTGGATGGATGGACTGCATTAGACGAAGATGAAACTTATGTATTAACCGGTTATGTTATCGGTTCATATACTTCCGGCACAAAAGATTATTTAACTCGTTTACAAAAACGTCCTTATAGATATTTACAAAGACCCGATGCAACTTATATGACTTTAGATACAAATAGAACATCACTTTCCGGTGTTTACTCTCGTGTTGCACTGAATAAGCAGAAAGGGAATTTTTATATTAATTCTGCTTTAGGTTTAGTCTCTCCCGGTTTTGAAAACAATGATCTTGGTTTTCAATGGATGGCTGATAGAATTAATGGGCATACTGTTTTAGGTTACAGATGGTATGAACCTGATAGCTTGTTCAGACAAAAATGGGTTTATGCTACTCACGCCCGTACTTATGATTTTGAAGGAAATAATTATCAAAATCTTTTTTGGGGAAGAGTCGGCGGACAGTTTCATAACTATTGGGATTTGGGTTTAGTAATGTTGTACAACACCGAAACAATGGTTAAAACACTTACCCGCGGCGGACCTTTAATGAAAAATCCTTCGTATTATGCAGTTGAGTTTTGGGGAAACACAGATAGCAGAAAAAGTGTTATATTCTCCGCCGGTGCCGGTTTTAATGAAGATGCGGTTGGTTCATTTGCTTACGGAGCATGGATGGATATTGAATGGAAACCGAATCCTCAAATTTCATTTTCTATTGGCCCGGATTATCGCTTTATGCATGAAAAATCTCAATGGGTAACGGCAATTAATGATCAAAATGCTGTTCATACTTATGGTACGAGATACATCTTTGCAAACATCGATCAAAACTATTTGGCTGCAAACATCAGATTGAATTGGACATTTACACCAACATTAAGTTTACAATTATACTTGCAGCCGTTATTTGCTGTCGGTTCATATACAAACTTTAAAGAAGCTGCAAAACCAAGCACTTTAGATTATAACGACTACGGAAAAAACGGTTCGACTATTAGTTACAACTCCGAATCAGATGAGTATGTTGTTGACCCCGACGGAAGTGGTTCAAATGAATCATTTTCTTTCGGTAATCCTGATTTTAACTTCAAATCATTACGCGGAAATGTTGTATTAAGATGGGAAGTATTACCCGGATCAATATTCTATTTTGTTTGGGCGCATGATCAAACAAATTTTGACGACCCCGGTAAATTCAATTTAGGAAATGATTTCAAGAATCTATGGGCTGCCGAAGGAAATGATATTTTTCTGGTTAAGTTTTCTTATTGGTTTGACATGTAGGATTATTGACGTACTAAACCTTAAATCCAGCTTCAATTAATGGTTTTACAGCATATTGCTTAGTTAACCTTGCAAGTTCAACTGATTCTTTTGCATCAGCAAAAGTTAAATTTTGATAAACATCCGGATATCGTCTACTAACAGCATAATCGGTTAACTTAATAGCAGGTTCAAGAGTTGTTTTTAGATCAAGAACATCAGGCGCCAACTCAATAAGTTTTAATATGTCATGTGTGTATGGGAAATCGATATTGTAAAAAACTAATAGGGCTTTAAGATACTTCTCGGCAGCTTGTTGTGCATGAAATGCTATTGCTCTGTATGGAATTGAACTTTCCATTTTAAATGTGAACTCAGCAATACGCAAATCTTCTTCAGCAAGATCTAACCATTGCTGAATATATTTGTTTTTCCTCTCGTTAAGCTGCATATAAAATTTGACCTTCTTTTGAGGCGTACCTTGAAACTGTTCCTGGAATATTTTTATCCAATTCAAATTCTTTTGACGTCATGACAATTATATCAAAAGCATATTCAATGTCTACTAGTTTTTTTCTAAGTCTTCTGGATACTTCAAAACGATCTTCAAATGATTTTATAATAACGATAAGATCAATATCACTTTTACTTAATGCTTCTCCGCGCGCTTGAGAACCAAATAAAATAATCTTTTCAATTTCCTTAAAATCGCTTAGATGTTTAATAATCATCGATATTGTTTTTTTATTAATCATATTATTTTCAGTGCTATGTGACACTAAGTTGAAAACTAATTTTAATAATTAAGCAATTCTTCATCACGAAGCAACAATAAAATTGCGGATTGACTTACAATTACCATCTTCTGTTTATCAAGTTCAATATCAATTGCATCACGTCTTAAGAATAATGCAAAGTCGCCTTCCTTTGCTTGAAGCGAAATATACTTTGTTTCTTTTTCTTTCCAAACCTCTGATTCATCGGCAGCATTTGGGATAGGATATCCGGGACCAACCTTAATTACATAACCGCCTTGAACTTTTTCTTTTTCTGTAACGCCTGGAGGAAGATACAGACCACTTCTTGTTTTCTCTAAATCGCTTTCGGGTTTTATTAAAACTCTATCGCCAACTACAATTATTCTTTCTGTTTTTACCATTTTTATCTCATAGGATTTACACAAAAATACAAACCAAAACTAGTTTATACCAGCAACAAAATAGTACACTTAATATTTTCTGTCGTCAATAAAAAAAGCCCGATCAAATTAATGAACGGGCTTTATTTACAATAAGATTTTTTCCTTAGTGAATAATTTTTACTTCTGCTGCTTGTAATCCTTTAGGACCTTGAGTAATTGTAAATTCAACTTTGGCATTTTCTTCTAAAGATTTATATCCATCACCGACAATTGAATCAAAGTGAACAAAAACATCTTCTCCACCTTCTTGTGAAATAAATCCGTAACCTTTAGAATTGTTGAACCATTTTACCGTACCTTGTTTGCGCTCTGCCATAACAGATGCTCCTTATAAAAATTTTAAATTATTGTTTGTCGTGACAGGCTTTAAAAATATTGGAAGGAAATTTCTACATCTACTTGTTAAAGATACTGCCATACTGCCCAAAACATACACAAATAAAACATAGTTACCTAATAAATTAATTCTTTTGGAAAATTTGTGATATCTATTTATTCAAATAATTAACTAAACTTTTTTATTTCTTGATACCTGAAACAGTGGGTAAGATGATCATTTACCATTCCGATTGCCTGCATGAATGCATAAACTATTGTAGGACCGACAAATTTAAATCCTCGGTTCTTTAAATCTTTGCTCATATCTTCAGCCAACGGAGTTTTTGCCGGAACTTCTTTCAACGATTTAAATTTATTATGAATAGTCTTAAAATCAGAAAACTGCCAAAGATATTTATCGAATGACCCGAACTCTTTTTTTATCTCGAGATAGGCTTGAGCATTTGTTATGAAGGCATTAACTTTTAACTTGTTACGTACAATGCCGGGGTTTTTTAACAGCTCGTCTATCTTCTTTTGATCATACTTCGCAATTTTTTTCGCATCGAAATTATCGAAGGCTTTGTAATAATTTTTTTCTTTGCGGAGGATTGTAATCCAGCTTAAACCTGCTTGCGCGCCGTCAAGACAAAGTTTTGCAAAGAGTTTTCTATCATTATGTTCGGGAACTCCCCAAACTTCATCATGATATTTCACGTAGAGGGGATCAGTCCCGCACCATTCGCATCTTTTTTCTGGTTTCTTGTTTCTAGATACTGGATGCTGGATAGTTTTTGACATAAGAATCCTCAAAATTTTATTTTTCGCTAAGATGGTTTTGTTGAACGGATGTAATAAACTTGTTTAACTTTTTACCCAGCAATTCTAACTTGGAATGAATTTCATTGTAAAGTTTTTCATTTTTAAGAGACTCTGTTTCAAATAAAGTTTCAAGATGATCTATTGTCTCATCATTAGAGGCAATTGAATAAGTCAAAATTTTTATAAATTCTTGTTTATAATTTCTTCTTCCATAACCTTCAACTATTGTAGACATTGTTGATTTATTTGACCTTCTTATCTGTGATCCCTCTTCGTACATTTCAAACTTCGGGAGTTCATATAAGGTCATCTTATGAATTTGAATTACAACCTCTCTTGAGATTTTCCAAACTTCCAAATTTTTATAACTCATAATAAATTTCCTTTTTTTATTAAATTCAGTTATCCAGAATCCAGCATCCTGCAACCAGCAACCAACTTCAAGCAATCCATACTGTCTTGACGTTCACAAATTCTTTTATACCATAATGTGAAAGTTCTCTACCGTAACCTGAGATTTTTACTCCGCCGAACGGTAAACGCGGATCTGATTTTACTAAACCATTTATAAAAACAGAGCCGGATTCAATTTTTGTGGCAAGACTTTTTGCTTTTTCTAAATTGTTACTCCATAAAGATGCACCCAGACCAAAAGGTGAATCGTTAGCAATTCTGATTGCATCTTCGTCATCTGCTGCTTTAAATAATGAAGCAACGGGACCAAAGAGTTCTTCATCATAAGAAGGCATTCCGGGTTTACTATCTGCAATTACAGTTGCCGGATAATAGTATCCTTGTCTATTCAATCTTTCGCCGCCGCAAAGTAATTTTGCTCCCAACTTTACTGATTTCTTAACTTGTTCATCAAGTTCAATTAACAAATCTTCTCTTGCCATCGGACCAAGTTCTGTTTCTTCAATCATTGGATCGCCGATTTTTACATTTTTCATTTTCTCGACAAACTTCTTTTCAAATTCATTGTAGATTTCTTTAACAACAATAAATCTTTTAGCTGCTATACAACTTTGACCGTTATTAATTAATCTAGCTATCACGGCAGTATTAATTGCTTCATCAAGATTAGCGTCTTCCAAAATAATAAACGGGTCACTTCCGCCGAGTTCCATAACAGTTTTCTTAAGTTCATTACCACAACTGCTTGCAACTTTTTTACCCGCGTGCTCGCTTCCTGTCAATGTTGCTGCTTTAACTTTGGGATTTTTTATAATATCACTTACTTGCGATGAACCGATTAATAATGTCTTAAAAGTATTCTGCGGAAAACCGGCGTGGGAAAATATTTGTTCAATTGCCAAAGCACTCATTGGAACATTTGATGCATGTTTTAAAATTCCTACATTTCCCGCCATCAGTGCCGGGGCGGCGAATCTAAATACTTGCCAGAACGGAAAATTCCAAGGCATAACTGCTAGTACAACTCCAATCGGGTCAAACTGTACATAACTTTCCGATGCATCTGTTTCTATTATTTCTTGTTTCAATATTTCTTCTGTGTTCTTTGCATAATATTCGCAAACCCATGCGCATTTTTCAACTTCGGCGATTGCTTGCTTAATTGTTTTGCCCATTTCTAATGTAAGAATCTTTCCATATTCTTCTTTTCTTTCTTTTAAAACGTTCGCTGCATTCATCATTAATTTACTTCTTTCGGAATACCTTACGTTTCGCCATGATAAAAATGCATCGTGAGAATGATCAATGATATCATCAACTTCCTTCTTTGTCATTTCTGTAAAAGACTTTACTAATTCACCTGTAGCTGGATTAATTGTTTCGAGTGGCATAATTTTCTCCTTAATTCAAATCAATTCCATGTTGTAAAATATATAATAATTTTCTAAAGTTGATAGTAAACAAATTGATTTTGTATGAACAAAAAATCACAAATAGCAATCGCAGCAGTTTTGGGTTTACTTGGAGTTGCACTCGGAGCTTTCGGCGCTCATGGTTTGGGTAATTCTCTTTCCGAACAAATGCTTGAAACTTATAAAACCGGTGTTTTATATCACTTAATTCATTCGGTTGTATTGCTAGTTTTAGCTTTATCGAATTATAAATTTATACGTTCATTTATTTTTATTACTGTCGGGATATTACTCTTTTCATTTTCACTCTATATATATAGTGTAATGGGAATTGTATTTTTTGCAATGGTTACTCCTTTTGGTGGTGTAAGTTTTTTAGTCGGTTGGATTTTAATTATTGTTGAAGCAAGAAAGTCTTAAGAAAATATTTATTCAAATTCGTTTTCAAATTTATTAAGTTGGGATGTAAATAAACTATTGCTCATTTACTAACCAGTTCTATACATTATGGCTAAAACTAAATCTCCCAAAACCTTCATACTAGATACAAACGTAATTCTTCACGATCCAACTTGTATAACTCAATTCCAAGAAAATAATATTGTAATTCCCCTTGCCGTGATTGAAGAAATTGATCACTTCAAAAGGGGAAGCCAGGTTATTAATATTAATGCGCGTGAGTTTGCACGAACTCTCGATTCAATTACAGGAAGCACATTATTTAACGGTGGAATTTCTTTGGGTAAGGGAAAAGGAAAGGTTCGCATTGTAATTACAAAAGGATTGAGTACCGAAATACGTCAAGTTTTCAGAGAAGATAATCCCGATCACAGAATTTTAAGTGCTGCATATGATTTACAATTAGAAGGAAATTCAAAAGAAAAGATTATTCTTGTTACCAAAGACGTCAATCTCCGGATGAAAGCAAAAGCATTGGGAATACTAGCTGAAGATTACACAACGGACAGAGTCGGAAGTATTGACGAACTTTACAGCGGAAAAGAAATTGTTGAATCTTTTGACGATGAACTCTTGCAGAAATTCTATCAATCTCCTTTTGAAGTTCCTTCAAAAAATGTTTTCAAAAAAATTAAAACCGAAATTGTTGCCAATAAGTATTTTATTTTAAAGAATTCTAACCGTTCAGTTTTGGCATGTTACAATCAAGAAGAAGAGATTTTTAGAAAAGTAGATAAGCAGCCGACTTACGGAATCCTTCCCAGAAACGCAGAACAAACTTTTGCAGTAGATGCGTTAATTAACCCGGATATTCCGCTTGTTTCACTAACAGGAAAAGCCGGGACAGGAAAAACTTTATTAGCATTAGCAGGTGCACTTGCCGTTAGAAAACAATATAGACAAATTTATATTGCTCGCCCGATTATTCCGTTAAGTAATAAAGACATCGGTTATCTACCGGGTGATGTTGAAAGCAAACTCGCACCATACATGCAGCCGCTTTGGGATAACTTAAAAGTTATTCAAGATCAATACAAAGAGACAGATAAGAATCATCAAGCAATTACTACGATGATAAAAGAAGAAAAACTAGTTGTTGAACCGTTAAGCTATATCCGCGGAAGAAGTTTGCAGCGTATTTATTTTATTGTTGATGAAGCACAAAACTTGACTCCGCATGAAATAAAAACAATAATTACTCGTGCAGGAGAAGGTGCAAAAATTGTATTAACAGGCGACATTTACCAAATTGATCATCCTTATCTCGATACTTTGTCGAACGGTTTATCTTATTTGATAGATCATTTTAAGGGACAAAAACTATACGCACATGTTAACCTGGAAAAAGGCGAACGTTCCGAACTGGCGGAGCTTGCAAGTAATTTGCTGTAGTTAATCTTTCTCCAAATTCTTGCTAATTTTATCTTCCCTGAGTAAGTTATCATACTTCATTATCTTTTATTGACACATTAGGGAAATTAATGAAATCCTTCATATTCAAACCCTTCGAAGAAATGACTCCCGAAGATTATGCAGTTGTTGGTTTTAAGTCGGGATTAGAAATTCATCAACAATTATTGACTGATAAGAAGCTTTTCTGCCGGTGTCCCGCAGGAAAATACAGTGAAGAATACGATGCGGAAATATTACGACACATGCGCCCGACGCTTTCCGAACTTGGCGAATATGACGGTACCGCCTTGATGGAATTCAAAACGAAGAAGGAAATTATCTATCGTATTAAAAGAGAAACAGTTTGTACTTATGAAATGGATGATACACCGCCATTTTTAATTAATGATCAAGCATTAGATATTGCAATTAAAATCGGTATGCTTTATAACTGCAACATTGTGGACGAACTTCATATTGCACGCAAACAATACTTAGACGGCAGCATTCCAACGGGATTTCAACGAACTGCAATTTTTGCTCTCGATGGCTGGATTCCATATAAAGATAGAAAGATTGAAATCGTGCAAATGTCCATCGAAGAGGATTCATGCAGAGAGGTAAGCGATGTCGGTCACTACAGAACATATTTAACAGATAGACTTGGTATGCCGTTAATTGAAACCGTTACCGGTCCGGATATGAAAACACCACAAGAAGTTGCAGAAGTAAACGAACTTTGCAGCGCTCTCGTTAGAAGCACTGGAAATGTTAGAAGAGGAATCGGTGCGGCAAGACAGGATGTAAATGTTAGCGTAGATGGGGGAACAAGAATCGAAATAAAAGGTGTTCCAAGAATTCCGATGATCCCGCTTCTTACATATAATGAAGCGATGAGACAATGGAATTTACTTCGATTGCGTGAGGAACTTCATAAAAGAGGAATTACCGAAAACACATTCGAATCAAAAACCGAAGATATTACCGGCATAATTAAATCTTCCCACTATTTGCCTCTTCAAGAAGCAATCGATAAGGGATATAAAATAAAATGTGTTGTACTTCGCGGATATAAGGATTTACTGCATTGGCAAACTCAAACAGATACATATTTTTCGCGGGAAATATCTGACCGTGTTAGAGTTATCGCATGTCTTACAACTATACCAAATATTATCCACTCCGACAGCAAAGGAGACACAATAACTTCAGCCGAATGGCAGAAAATTAAAAAGCATGCCAATGCAACTAATGATGATACATTAGTTATAGTTTGGGGTGATGAAAGAGATACAAGCACAGCATGCAAAGAAATTATTATCCGAGCAAAAGAAGCTGCAATCGGAATTCCATCCGAAACAAGACAGGCGTTAAGTGACGGAACAAACGGCTTCGAAAGAATCTTGCCCGGTGCAGATAGAATGTATCCCGATACAGATTTACCTCCGCAAAAAATTACTAAAGAAAGATTAGAAAAACTCAAAGCACATCTTCCTGAACATTTTTGGGAAAGAGAAAAATGGTATAAAGAACTTGGAATTCCCGAAGATACTATTAGACCGTTGGCTATTTCAAAATTTGCGGACTTATTTAAAAAAGCAGTTGGAGGTTGGAATATTAACCCCAAAGCTGCTGCGGTTGCTATCATTCAGTACCCGAAACGATTAAAGAAATTAGGTTATGATCCTAATCTAATCACAATAGAAATGATGACCGAAATATTGATGAATTATAAAGCGGGACTATTATCCCGGTGGGGAATGTTCATCGCACTAAAAAAATCATTACAACATGGTAAATTTTATCCCGAACTTTTGCCAAGACCAATATTAAAAGAGGAGTTGTTAAGTATAATTGCATTGAAGAAAAAAGAACTCAAAAAAATGAACCCACTTTCCGGTGAAAAAAAGCAAAAGGTGTTAATGGGATTAGTTATGAACGAGGTTAAAGTTAATATTGAAGGGAAAGTTGTTGCTGAGAAAATTAAATCAATGGAACACAAATAACTAAGCCAACGGTAGGCTATCAATGAAAAAAGATTATAGCAGCGAAAAATCTGTGTCAATCAAATTCTTCTGTGTGATCAGTGATATTTACTAAAAGGTTCTCCCTTAATAAATTGTAGATGTCAACCAAA
>DYHH01000013.1 GCA_020724265.1 Melioribacter roseus
CTTCTTCTTTCAACAATAGATGAAGCAAAAAGACCTATTAAAAATACTATAACAACAGTAGAGAAAAACAACAACCATCCTACCCATGGTTTGTCTTTAATAATGTCTTGAATCGGTCTCATCGAAAGTCCTTTAGTTTATTGTTATTAATTTTCTTTTGCAAAAAACCTTTTTATCCAACCGGGTGTGATTTCTTCGTACTGCGGAGTTTGGGCATACGGTGTTGATGATAACCCCTTAACTCTGCCGTGTGGAACTTCGCGGTGGCAATCCCAGCAATAACCCGGTCTTTGATCTTCAACACTTCTGTTATTGATTGCTCTTAATCCTATCGGATGAATTTGATTTGAATGACAACGGACGCAATTTTGCTGAACTGCTTCCATTCCGGCACTTTTAATTCTTATCACCTGCGGCTCTAATCTGAAAGTAAACATTGTTGCGTGTCTTAGTCCGTCCATCGCTTTGAAATAATATGTTCTTACAATATGATCTTGCGGAACATGACAATCGTTGCATGTTGCAACTTTAGCATGACTGCTTCTTTCCCATGTTGCGTATTGAGGAGTCATAACATGACAATTAATACATGCCATCGGGTCATCGGAGAGATAAGAAACAGCGTTAGAAATGTAAAATATATGAAGCCCTATCCCGAAAAAGATACCAAGTAAAATAATAACCGGGAATCTCCATCGCGGCGGCGGTATAAAGACATGTAATAATTTAGAAAGTATGTTTCTCTTCTCAATTTTTTGTTGAGACATTTTCATCTCCTGATTCTGAAATCTTATTTAGCTTTTTAATATCTGCCGTACTTCTTGGATGTCCCAGGCTTTGAATGTTTTTGTTATGGATTACGTACTGTTCTTTTGTGATATTATTCTGCCAATTTCCCGTAAGCATGCCTAAACCGATAATAAAAATATAAATACCCACAACTCCAACTGCAACCCATTTTTTATTAAAGGTTTTTTTTGTGAATTGCGGTTTCAATTGAAGCGTATCTTTAACGGGACAAACATCAACACAGTTCATACATGTTGAGCATTCATCCGAAAGCACCGTCTTAACGCTGTCAACCTTTATAAAAGAAGGACATGCTTTATTACACAAACCACAGTCAATGCAGGAAACCGGGTCGCGCTTGATTTTATTCGGACTGACCAAGGTGAATATTCCAAGCAAAGCACCGTAAGGACATAAATACCTGCACCAAAAATTTCTAACAATTATAGAAAGAACAAATAAAACTGCAATTACAATTAAAGCAAACCTTGAAATATCCGCAAAGAAATAATACATCTTTACATCTGCAACCATATTATAAGGACTGTCTAAAAAATACTTTAAAGATGCCGCAGTCATTGTAAAGAATATTGCATAAACAAAATAAGCAAGCATCAAGTATTTTAAGCTTCGCAGCGGGTAGTCCAAGAGTTTCGGAATTTTGATCCGTTTCTTAAAAAGTTTTTTGGATACTTTATCGCCGAAGTCACCGACGAGTTCGGAAAGAAATCCGATGGGACACATCCAACTGCAAAAAGCCTTACCGAAAAAGAACGACACAGTTATTATGCCAATTAAAATTACAAATCCCGCCGGGTGTGCTTGATGTATTTCTCCCGTTAAAAAGAAATAATAAATACTCATTAATGCACTAATTGGTAAAAAGCCTTCAACTCCGGGTGGTCGATAACCGACACTTGACGGATTCCCGCCTTCTATTGATTCAACAAAAAAGTGAAATTCTACCCCAATCCAAATACAAAGGAGTGCAACTCCTGCTTGAATCCAAAATCTATATTTTTGTACCGGTTTTTCAGTGTTTCGAATGAACTTCTTTTTATCAGTCATTTTATTATTCTTCTATAATCAGAAATATATTTCCGATTAAAAATTATTATAAAAGGAGAAATTTGTCAATATAAATCGACTGAAATAACCAATATTTGCAGATGAAAAGTATTTTATAACCGATTTCCCTTGCAAAAGACAGACATGTTCTCTATTTTATAATCAGAATAAAATTTCTTTTTATAACGGTGACTGGAATGATTAGAGAAATAATTAAGATAGACGAGTCCCTTTGTGATGGATGCGGGGAATGCGTTCCCTCCTGCCACGAAGGAGCTTTGCAAGTAATTGACGGTAAAGTCAGACTAATCAGCGATTTATTTTGTGATGGACTTGGTGCCTGTATCGGTCATTGCCCGCAAGGTGCGCTTACAATTGAAAAAAGAGAAGCCGAGCCATATAACGAAACTAAAGTTATGGAATATATTGTTAAAGGCGGACCGAATGTTATCAAAGCACATCTTGAACATTTGATCGATCATAACGAATTGGATTTTGTAACCGAAGCGATTGAATACTTGAATAAACATAATATACCCATCCCGGAATTACGAAAAGAAAATGTTGAACACGCAGGTTGTCCCGGGTCAAAGGAAATCTTATTCGAAAATTATATTGATTCGGAAAGTGAATCCGGGCAAAGACAATCTCATTTAACGCATTGGCCTATTCAATTGCATCTTGTTTCACCTGAAGCACAATATTACAGGGATGCACATTTACTGCTTGCCGCAGATTGCTGCGGATTTTCGTATCCCGATTTTCATAAAGATTTTCTTAAAGGTAAAAGTCTTGCAATCGCTTGTCCAAAACTCGATACTAATAAGCAAGTTTATTTTGATAAACTTATAACAATGTTGGAACAAAACAGATTAAAAGCGATTACTGTTTTAGTAATGCAGGTTCCTTGCTGCAGCGGTTTGGTTCAAATGGTGCAGCAGACAATTGAATTTACAGGTAGTGATATTGAAGTTAATGTCATAGTAATCGGTATTGACGGAAATATTTTAAAAGAAGCACAAATAAATTAATTCGTAGAGGTTTGATTCATCAAACCTCAGAACTGGAGAATGGAAAACATATTACAAAGAGATTTGATAAATCAACTCTCTACGATGGAAGGAATATCATGAGTGAATTTATAAACAACAGCGAACATAGAGTAAAAATTCTAAAAGAGCTTATACTCAAATTACATAAAGGAGTCTCAGTCGAAGAGACTCAAAAAGAATTAAAAAAAGTAATGGGCGAAGTCCCCTACGGTGAAGTAGTTCAAGCAGAAGAAGAATTAATTAAAGAAGGATTAGACAGAGAAGAAGTTCTAAAATTTTGCGATCTTCATTCCGATGCGCTCAAAGGAAATTTGATGAGTAAGTTTTCGAAAGAAATTCCAACCGGACATCCCGTTGATGTTTTTATAAATGAAAATCGAGAAGTAGAAAAAGTAATTGAAAACATTCGCAAACTTTATCCATCCGAAAATTTTAGCGGATCACCGTCAGAGACACTAAACGAAATCAACAAACATTTCAATCTCCTGATGGATATCGAAAAACATTATGTAAAAAAAGAAAACTTAGTCTTCCCTTTTTTAGAGAAACATAACATTACCGGTCCGCCGATGGTTATGTGGGGCAAACATGATGAAACTAGAGCCATGTTAAAATCTGCATTTTCGGTTTTCGAAGAAAAAGAAAATGTTGATATGGAAACACTAAACGGTTTCAAGGAATTTATGTTTGAACCGGCACTTAAATCAATCGAAGAGATGATTTACAAAGAAGAAAACATTCTCTTCCCGATGTGCATCGATACTTTTACCGATATAGAATGGTATGAAATTGATCAGCAGAGTGATGAAATAGGATTCTGTATTTTCTATCCTGAAAAAAGATGGCAGCCGGAATTCGATACAAATAAAGAACGAATGGAAAAAGAAGAATCTAAATTCAAGCTTTCGACCGGAAGTTTATCACCTGAAGAGTTAGAAGGAATATTTAATTCCGTCCCGCTTGATTTAACATTTGTAGATAAAGAGGATAAAGTCAGATACTTCTCACATGGAACAGACAGAATATTTCAGAGAAGCAAAGCAATTCTCGGAAGAGAAGTTCAATATTGTCATCCGCCGTCAAGTGTGCATATAGTTAATCAAATTTTGGATGACTTCAAATCCGGCAAACAAGATGCCGCAAAGTTCTGGATAAACTTTCACGGTAAATATGTACACATTTCCTATTACGCAGTTCGAGATAAAGCAGGAAATTACTTGGGTACAGTTGAGTTAACTCGAGACATTGCCGAATTCAGAGAATTAGAAGGTGAAAGGAGAATTTTGCAGTATGACAATTAAAGACGACATAAAATTAGATAAAACACCTAAAACAATAATCGGTGATTTACTAAAAAATTATCCGCATCTTGAAGATAAATTAATTGAGATCGCACCGGTTTTTAAGAAATTGAAAAATCCGGTTTTACGAAGAACGGTTATAAAAGTAACAACACTAAAACAAGCGGCGGTTATCAGTGGAGTTTCTTTATCTTTATTAATAAACGAACTTAGAAAGGCGGCGGGCATGGATGACCCTGAATTTGAAAAAGATATTTTTGAAAGCATCAAACCAAAACCTGTTTGGGTTGAAGAAAATATAATTGTAAAAGAATACGATGCGCGTGAAGATTTAGAAAACGGTAATCATCCCGCGGCAAAAGTAACAAAAGATATTCTCGAGTTAAAAGAAAACGAAAATTATTTGTTAATCACGCCATTTGTTCCCGCGCCGTTAATTAAGATTATGGAAGACAAAGGATTTGAAACATTCACCGAAAAGGTTGAAGAAGAATTGGTCAAAACGTTTGTGCGTTTGAAGTAATAAATCTTAAGCCGCTAATGCGCGAATGAATTAGTGCTTTATTTTAGAATGTAACAACCTTATCAGAGGCTAAAGTTAAATCAGTAAGTTCTTTCATTGTGCTGTGTTCAACGCCGTCAATTAATTTTATTTCGTGCAGACCTCTTGCTTCCAAACAAGAACCGCAAGCTCTTAGCTTTGCACCTTTCATTACAACTGATTTCATCATTCGTTCAATATTGTAATAACCAGCCGGCGTTTTCTGATTTGGTATGGCGCAGCCAACCGCATCCGCCATTAAAAAAATTGAAACTTCTGTTTCGGGACTTTCCTTCTGGATATTCATTGCCAAACGTAATGCATTATATGCTTTCTCCGTACCATATGGTGCATCGTTAATTATGATAAGTATTTTCATTATCTGCCTTTTTTGTTTTTACATATTATAAAATATTTCAGTAGAACTAAGATAATAGTTTATATAAAACCATTCAGCAAAAATTTACTACCACTTTCTTCTAAACTATATTTAGTTCCATTATGAATTAAATAAAGAAGTGAATTCTTCCTCACCAAACAACTTCATCGCTTGTGAAAAGAGAATATTCTCCTCGCGGAAGATGTGAAGTTTCATCGTTTCAATAATTGCAATCCCCTGTTCATATGCGGCTTGAAATGTAATTTCTTTCGAACGTTGATCGGGAAGACGCGAACCCAATCCTAAAAAGTTGAAAACTATTGCCGCCGCTTGCGCAACTTTTATATGTTCGTCTTCAATTATATTTATACCCGTTAAAGAAGAATCCTTTGAATTATGTTCTCCTATTTCAACCAACTTTTTTTGAAGTAATGGAAATAATTCTTTCTCTTCTTTATGATTATGAACCGGAACCTTTTCATCAATGAATGCAAAAAAGTTTTTAAACTTTTCGTCAATCTCTTTATCGAATATCCAATTATTCTTTCGCCAATTAATTAATCCTTCTTCAAAACCGTTCAACACATTTTTGAAAGCTGCGTGTTCGTCAACAAGTTGTTGCAGAAACGGATTCAATTTATCGTAAGGTATCTGTTCAATATTTTGGGGATCGTAAGCCTCCGGCGGATCCATAGGCGAAAGTTCTGTGCCGGAATCTTTTTCAACAAATCTTTTTATTGGATCGTTTGTTTTCATTTTCTTTACTCTCTAATTTTTTTTAACCAATTGATAATTACTTCAGCAAGTTCATTTCTGACTTTTTTAAAGGAATGATCATCCTGAAAAGCAACAATTGTTACCTTATCGGCTTTCTCTTTTTGAAGGGCACGGTATAAAGGAAGAATGTGATTATCGATCGTAACATTTACATCATTCCATCCGGCAATTAATAAAATATTTCTTGATGAAAGCAGGGGAGCACATTTTCTTAAATCAAATGTAGAATCTGCTGCGGCAATGGTTTCTTCATTCATGTCTTTCGGCATACCTCCTTCGGGAAATCGAACCGGACCGGTAGGGGCCGCAAGCTGCTCAAATATCTTATCAATCATCTGTTTAAAACGGTTGTTGCGGAAGTATTCTCTAAAAAATTCACCGTGATCTGTTCCGGCAATTGAGAAGACAGACTTTATTTCGAGATGATTGGCAGCATACGTTAATGCCATCCCGCCGCCGTAGCTGTAACCCCCGAGGATTATTCTTGCTTTATCAATCTTGTATTCATTGATGGTTCCAGGCTGATGAATAAAATCGTAAGCGGCTTTAATATCCTTTTGGGTATTTATAAAACCATAAAGCTCTTCGCTTTGATAAGTGCCGCTGTAATTGAAAGTCAGTGCATTGATACCGGTTTCGGATAATCTCTTTCCGACGCCCAGAACATCGGTTTCGTTTCCGGGAAAACCGTGAAGTAAAATTACAGTTGTAAAAGGTCCTTCACCTTCAGCCGGGTAAAACTTTCCTTTCAATTCTATTCCATCGCGAAAGATTGTGATCTCATCGGCTGTATTTCCCTGTGCAGGAGCAATACCGGCAATGAAAACCAATAAGAGAGACATTTTTATAAATTTCTGTTTCTTTTTCATAATTTAATTCCCCAAAGTGATGTGTTTCTATCCCCCTCTCTCAATTTAATCAGAAATTAATTCAAATCTTCCACCAATAAAATAATTCTTAACTGTCTGCAAACTGTAAAGGTTTTCATTTTCCTCACAGAGATAATTAATAATAAGTATCCGATTGATTTAATACAAAACAAAGTGTTTACGGATTTTTAATTTCCGCATTCTTCCGTGTGTAATACCACCAATTCAAAAACAAGCAACCAATATAATAAAGAGCGAATCCATACATTGCGTATTCCGGTGTACCGTTTTCTATTTGTTGACCGAAAACTTTCGGGATAATAAAAGCTCCGTAGGCAGCTATAGCCGAAGTCCACCCCAATACAGGTCCAGCTTGTTCTTTGCTAAAAATATTCGGAATACTTCTGAAAGTTGAGCCATTGCCAATACCGGTTGTGAGAAACAAAATCATAAACCCGGTAAAGAACGGTATCCAATAATCTTCGGGTGTTGGACTTGCTTTAGCTTGAATAATAAAGTAAGCTACAAATATCGATGCAATAATTTGCACAACCGTAATATAACCGGTTACCCTGGCACCGCTGTTTAGTTTATCGGATAACCAACCGCCTACCGGACGAATTAACGCACCGAGCATCGGACCGATAAAAACCCAAAATAAAAAATCGGGTGCGTTTGGATTTATATAAGATGGATCAGCTTCGTTCGAATACACGAAAATATCTTGAGACAATTTCGGAAATGCTGCCGAAAATCCGATGAACGAGCCAAACGTCATCGTGTAAATTACAGTCATTATCCAATTATGTTTGTTATTAAAAATTGCGAACTGTTTGTTGAGATTTGACCGTGTCTCACTTGGCGTAGTGTATTTCATCAACGCAAGTGTAACTATAATTACGAGAGGTAAAACAATCCACATATTAAGATCAACACCGACTAACAGAATTGCACCGATTGCAGTAGCAATAAATCCAAGTAAAACGAGATATAAAGATTTTGCTATTCCTTGTAAAGTACCTGGTAATATGGGAGTTCCGGTTATTACATTGTTCATCCCGAAGTAAGCTGCAATTGCGGAAAGAGTTAAGAACGGAACCCAAATCCATCCTGCATTTTGAATTCCCGCAAGTCCCTCATTTGAAACTATTTCACCGGCATGATTAACAGCGCCAAAAAGAAAAATCCCCGTAACCCACGGGATTGCAATCTGCATAACTCCAACTCCAAGATTGCCAATTCCGGCATTCAACCCGAGCGAAGTTCCCTGAACTTTTTTAGGGAAGAAGTAACTTATGTTGCTCATTGAAGAAGCAAAGTTTCCGCCTCCTATACCGGAAAAAGCGGCAAATACTGCAAAAGTTAGATATGGTGTATTGACATCCTGCAAAGCAATCGCCGTTCCGATAACAGGGATTAACAAAAGCGTAGTCGTAATAAAAATTACGTTTCTCCCGCCGCCGAGCGATATTAAAAACGAATTAGGAATGCGGAGCGTTGCGCCCGAAAGTCCTGCAATTGCAGGCAGCGTATAATAAAGCGTGTTAATTTCTTTTAATTTTTCTGTTATTTCGTTCGGATTCATACTTTCGGTAATCATCCCGAAATTATAACCGTACTCTTTCATCTTTGCCGCAATTATACTCCACATCATCCAAACGGCAAAAGCGAGCAGCAGCGCGGGAATTGATATCGCAAGATTTCTGTATGCAATTTTTTTTCCTTCGGAATTCCAGAACTGCTCGTCCTCAACTCGCCAGTCGTTAATATTAATCTGAATCAATCTTTTCACCTTTAGTTTTTCGTTTGATAATGCTGCTTGTGAAACATATTAATATGCTCTAATATTTCCGGAACCTCTTCTTTCAATAATTTTCTATATATATAATAATTTCATCTTACATATCCGTCTTAATCTAAATCGCAAACTGGTAAATTAGAAGATCGACGGTTTTCGGATTTCATTTTTTATGAACTCACCTTGATCCTCTCTTAAAAAGAGAGGAAAAAATTTGACGAAATCCGAAAACCTATTTTTACAAAAAGTATTTTCAATATACTTATTAATTCACACCTACAACTTTTTCTTGCACAACATATTCATGCGAATCCATTTCTTCGGAAAATGAATCTTTCGGTTCTTTTAAGAAAATCAAACAATATAAAAAGCTAAGCACTGCGCCTCCTGCAATTATAAAGAAAAATGTTTTAGCATCAACCATAGAATAGATTACTAAATAAACTACGGCGCCAACATTACCGTAAGCTCCAGCCATTCCGGCTATCTGCCCGGTCATTCTTTTTTTAATTAACGGTATGATTGCAAACGTTGCGCCTTCGGCTCCTTGAACAAAGATGGAACAAAGTATTGTGATAATAACAGCAACAATAAGCCACCACATACCGTCGAAAGTAGGAATTAAAGTAGCGGTACCGGTAGAATCAACCGGACCCCAAGCACTAATATTAGCCATACCTATAAAGCCGAGAAAAATTCCGAACATATAAATCAATATGACCCGTTTCCTATTTTTTAATTTATCCGAAATTAATCCGCCGAGCGGACGCGCAAATAAATTCACCACGGCAAAAGAAGATGCAACGAGTCCGGCAAATGTTGCGGTCATTACATATTGTCCATCTGCATTTGTCAAATTTTGAAATGTAATTTCGAAAAACATCGGAAGCATTGAAACAACCGCAAGCTCTGCACCGAAGTTTGCAAAGTAAGTACTATTTAAAGCGGCAACCGAACTCCACGGATATTTTTCATCTTCAGGCACACCTGCTTTTAACGAAGGAAGATTTACTTGAAGTGTTTTTATTACGTGAGCTATAAAAATTAACGCCAGCAAAACAAAAATTATATTTAAGATTTCCGATGTGATTAATGCTTGTCCTTCAATTTCAATTGTACTTATCCTCCAAGCTAAAATACCCATGGCTCCGACAAGAGGAAAAGACCAAACGAGATATTGTGCTAAATCAAAATAGGAAGTTACTTTCATCGGTTCGGTTTTCTTTGCGCCGGTAAACTTCATACCGTTCGGCAGATCACGAACAACAAAGTAATAAATAAATCCGTATACTAAAGAGACGAAACCGTTAAAAGCCAAAGCCCATCTCCAGCTATCGGCATTTAATCCCAGCCAATCTTGAAAAAAAGTTATTGCTATCCAGGGCAGAGTCATTGCAGCCCAAGCCGAACCGAAGTTTCCCCAACCGGCATAAAACCCTTCTGCTCTGCCTATCATATTCGGCGGAAACCATTGGGCAACCATTCTAATACCGATAACAAAACCGGCACCGATTGAACCCAAAATTAATCTTGCAATTAAAAGCTGTGTAAATGAATCTCCGAATGCGAAAAAGAATGTCGGTATAGACATTGATATCATCAAACCTGAGAAAATAAGTCTCGGACCATACTTGTCTATCAATGCACCGACGACAATCCTTGCCGGAATTGTTAATGCAACGTTGCAGATTGCAAGGACTTTAATATGCTCCATCGTTAACTGGTTCATGCTTTTCAGCATTGTAGTTGCTAACGGAGCCATATTAAACCAAACGTAAAAAGTAACAAAGAACGCAATCCAGGTAAAATGAAGAACTCTAATTCGTTCTTGCGAGAAATCAATTAGTTCAGGTTTCTTCATAATCTATTTTTATTTGTGATGGTTACAAATTGATACCGGCTCAATTATTTCTCGGTCTATGTATATCCCAACTTGTATTCGGGTTTCGCACTTTTTTTCTATCCCAATACCAAATAACTTTTTGATACGGACGCCATAAATAACTAAGCGGAAAAACAAGAACGTGAACAAGTCGCGTGAATGGAATTATCATAAAAATTACAAATGCTAAAATGATATGAAGCTGTATAACAAACGGAAGCATAGCTACCGCGTCAATCTGCGGATTGAATGTAAATATTGAAGTCAAGTAAGGCGATAAAACAGTTGCAAACCATGAAGATCCCCATCTGAATCCGTATGCAACCCACAATCCCAAAAATATTTGAACCAGCAAAAGTACTTCAAGTATCAGGTCCATATAGTTTGTTACTTTGCGCAGACGGTCGTTTGTAATTCTTCTATAAAACAAACCTGCCAGACCGATAAGAGCAACAACACCACCGATAAATGCACTCACTTCAAGAATTGCTAATCTTACCGGGACTTGATTCCATAATAAAATATAGCTTGGGAATAAAAACGCTATTAAGTGACCGAAGAAAACAAAAAGTATTCCCCAATGAAACGGAACCGAACCCCAATAAAGTTTTTTTGTTTCAAGAAACTGCGAGGATAAAGTTGAGAATTTAAACTTGGTTGCTTTGTACCTGTAAATTGTTCCGACTAAAAACATCAATAGTGCTGCATAAGGAAGTGCAATAAAGAATATGTTGTTAAATGCGTTCATATCAGTTATCCTAATTTTTCTATTTCCAATTCGCTTGAAATTTGGCGTGTGAAATTTTTATCTTCGGTTGAATCCAACCCGTTTCCGGGAAAATCTTTGTTTAACATTAACAATAAAGTATCGATTGCATTTCTATAAATTAGAGCGTAATGTTCATCTTTCTCGATAATAACGCGATGATGTTTTTGATATACTTTACTTTTTTTCTCTATATGTTTTGAATCGAACTCTAATGCTATTTTTGATAATGCCGGTTTAAGAAGAAGTGAAATAATATCTTCCAGTAAATCGTTGTCGTTAAGTTTTCCTAATAATCTTAAAACATTCGGTAAATGATCAGCCAACTCGCTGCTGCATTCGTTATTAACTTTTTTATGTTCTTTACTTAGATTAACCAACAGCTCGCCTCTTTTATAATCATCGCCGAAAAGAACATAACCCAAATCAAGAGTTGTTAATGCCTGTACATCAAACGTGCGTGTGTAAATCTCTTCCCATTTTTTTAATTCTATTGATGAAGCGAATTCGGAAAATTCAAAAAACATATTTGCTTCTTCGTTATAATATTTTTCCAAATGATTTTGCACATTTTTAATTTTGCTGCGTAATGTTTCGTTAGGATAAGCGAAGACATCGGCAAATATTTCATAACTTTTGAAAATATCTCTCATATCATCCATATTATAATCCTCTTTGCGGAACTTCTTTAAATCCGAATCCCGATGAACCTTTTGCATCGCCTGTGTATTCAAGCATTTCGAGAGCCTGTTCTCTGTGTGCCGGCGGAATGTTGAACCTATCGTCGAACTTTGCAAGCGATGTTAAGTAATAAATATCATCGGCTATTTCGGGAGTGAGTTTCACTTCGGTAAGCGTATCTTTTGTGATTTCTTTATCAATATCTCCGACCGTAACACTTCTTCTATGTATTCTAACTGCCAATTGTTTTTTAAGAACTTGGATTATTTTTCCTTCCGTACCGGTACCGAATAAATTAGCCATATACTTAACCGGGAAACGAGCTTGTTCAACCGTCTGCATAATTGATTTTGAAGTTGTATCGTAACGATGATGTTTATCCCAAAACTTTGCAATCGGATCGAGTTTTTTTGCTTGTTCCGTATCATCAGTTTGACTTAAAGATGCCATAATCGGAAGCATCGGCGGTACGTAGAAAAGCATCGGTAAAGTTCTGTATTCTGCATGAAGTGGAAGAGCCAGTCCCCATTCTTTAACAAATTTATAAACCGGTGAAGTTTGAGCCGCTTTAAGAGTAGAATCTGCAATCCCGTTTTCTTTCGCATTACGAATTACTTCTTCATCGAATGGATCGAGTATCAAATCAAGTTGACTATCGATTAATTCTTCTTCGGGAACAGAAGCAGCCTCTTCAATTTTATCTGCATCGTAAAGAAGTACACCGAGATAACGAATTCTTCCAACGCATGAATGCATACATGCCGGTGCATGCCCGGCTTCTAAACGCGGGTAACATAAAATACATTTTTCCGATTTGCCTGTATTCCAATTGTAATATGATTTTTTATACGGACAGGCAGTAACACACATACGCCAAGCTCTACAGACTTTTTGATTAATCAATACTACGCCGTCTTCACCTCTTTTATAAATTGCACCGGAAGGACAAGAAGCAACACATGCAGGATTCAAGCAGTGATTACATATTCTCGGCAGATAAAACATTGCCATCTTTTCCAATTGAAACATTGCTTCGCGTTCGGCTTTCGACAAGTTTTTTAAGTTGGGGTCTTGTCGTGCATATTCGGGAGTTCCGCTTAAATCGTCATCCCAATTCGGTCCGCTTTTAATATCTATCGGTTTACCGGTAACAAGCGAAACCGGTCTCGCGGTTGGTTGATCATCTCCAGCGGGCGATTCTATCAAATCAAGATATTTATAAGTCCACGGTTCATAGTAATCATCAAGTACAGGTAAATATGGATTATGAAATATGTTAAGCAGTCCTTTGTATTTACCTGAACCGCGCAGAGAAATTTTTTCTTCGCCGTTTTTCTTCCATCCTCCTTTGTATATATCCTGGTCTTCCCACTTAGTCGGATAGCCGGTCCCGGGTTTTGTCTCGACATTGTTCCACCACATATATTCTGCACCTTTTCTATCAGTCCAAATATTCTTACATGCAATTGAACATGTGTGGCACCCGATACATTTATCGAGATGAAAAACCATTGCAATTTGTGATCGTACGTCCATAATTTTCTATTTTCTATTTATTATTTAATATTCGATTTCGCTAAAGCTCTTAAGCTACATTCACTAATTCGTTTTAATAATTATTTCCTGTTGATGATTATCAATAATCAATCGTCAATAATAAATCATAAATCAAAAAACTACTTTGTTCATTTTCTTAACAAAAACGTGAGTATCGCGGTTAACCGCAGTCGGACCCCAGTAATTAAAATGATATGAAAATTGTCCGTAACCACCTGCAAGCAGATTCGGTTTTAAGTGTGTTCTTGTTATGCTATTATTTCCACCTGCTCTTTTGTTCCCGCGAATTTGTGATTTCGGAATTGTAATAGTTCTTTCAACAGTATGATAGACAATACATACGCCTTTCGGAATTCTACTGCTTACAACTGCACGAGTACAGTAAACTCCGTTATCGTTATAGACTTCAACCCAATCGTTATCTCTAATTCCTAATTCATCGGCGTCTTCTTCACTCAGCCAGCACGGTTCGCATCCGCGAGAAAGCGTGAGCATTCTTAAGTTATCCATATAAGTCGAATGGATATGCCATTTACCGTGAGGTGTAAGACAGTTCAGTGCTTTTGCTTTGTTTTCTTTCGAAGTTTCTTTTAAGTCACCGTATGCTTCGGGTTTTGGTGAAGGTTTATATGTCGGTAAATGCTCGCCGAATTTAATATACATTTCGTGATCGAGATAGAAATGTTGTCTACCTGTTAATGTTCTCCAAGGAACTAACCTTTCAACATTATAAGTAAATGCAGAATACGCTCTTCCGTTATTCATTAATCCCGACCAAACCGGTGACGTATTATATCTTCTCGGTTGCGCCTGAAGATCTTTGAAATCCATACGCACGTCTTTACTTCCTTCGGCTAAATCGGATAAAACAAGACCGGATTTCTCTTCCATAAAATCGTATGCGCGTTTGGTCAACTCTCCGTTGGTCAGCGACGAAAGATGAAGAACCGCATTTGCTGCAGACTTTGCTTCTTTTAATGAAGGATATATTTTCCCGTCAACTTTTTCTTTAGGAAAGTGATTTGATGTTAACATCTCTTCGTAAAAATCTTCACATTGATAATGATTACCGTGTGCACCCAGTCCTGATTTTTTGATATTATCTCCAAGCGAAATGAACTTATCATAAATCTTTGTATAATCTCTTTCAATCACCGCAAGCTTATGCATTGTTTTACCGGGTATTGCATCACACTCTCCGGCGAACCAATCTTTCATTTCGGGTTGTGTAATTTCATCGGCTGAATCGTGTGAAAGTGGAGCGGCTATTATATCAATCTGCGGTTTATAGAAATGCTGCTTTGCCAACTCGGTTGTTTTATAAGCAACGGCTTTAAAAATTTCCCAATCCGATTTTGATTCCCAAACCGGGGCAATTGCAGCAGAAAGAGGATGAATAAACGAATGTAAATCGGTACTATTCAAATCATCCTTTTCATACCAGGAAGCCGCTGGCAAAACTATATCGGAATATAAAGCTGATGAATCCATTCTAAAATTAAGATCTACAACCAAATCCATCTTACCGACAGGTGCAACATCGTGCCATTTCAATTCTTCGGTTTTATTTTCATCATCTTTTGCAATCGTGTTGCTGTGAGTTCCGAGATAATGTTTAAGCGCATATTCATGCCCTTTCATACTTCCGGAAATTGCATTACCCCGCCAGATATACCACACACGCGGAAAGTTAATTTCATTATCCGGATCCGCGATTGAATATTCAATTTCTCTGCTTTTTAATTTTTCTAAAACATATTTTTTTATTTCTCCGGGATCGGTTGAACCGGCTTCTTTACTTATTTCCAAAGTGTTTTTATTGAATTGCGGGTAGAAAGGCATCCAGCCCATACGAACCGATTTGAATATCAAATCGCCCATATGTTTTTTAGTTAACTCGTTATCAGGTGCGGTATTATATCTTGATGTTAGTCCATCGTAACGGTATTGACATGTATTTATATAATGCCAAATAGGAGTTTGCTGCAGCCGGGCGCCGCCAACCCAATCTTTTGCGAAAGCAATTGCTCCCCATGAATCCGATGGAGCTAATTTTTCCTGTCCAACGTAATGATTTAGACCTCCGCCGTTTTTCCCGACACATCCGCACAACATTAAAGCCATTATACCGGCGCGATAAATAAGATTATTATGATACCAATGATTAATTCCCGCACCGATGATAATCATACATTTACCTTCGGTAATTTCGGCTGTGTTAGCCCATTCTCTTGAATAACTTATAACGGTTTTAGAATCAATACCTGTGAAGATTTCCTGCCATGCGGGAGTGTAAGCGGCATCTTTATCAGTATAATCAGCCGGGTAATCGCCCTCCAATCCCCGGCTGACACCGTACTGTGCCATTGTCAGATCGTAGACGGTTGTAACGGCAATTTTCTTTCCATCAATTGTTTTTATGATTTTAACAGGAACACCGCGTTGTTGTTTTTTATTCAAACCGTATTCAACAAATTCTACTTGTAGAATTTCATCGTTATTATCTATTAATGTTAATAACGGATCAAACTTGGAATTATCCGATGAGTTTTCGTACTTAAGATTCCATGAACCTTTTTCTTTATCCCATCGATGCCCTACGCTGCCTTTCGGTACAACAAGTTTCCCTGTTTGCGAATCGATGTTCAAAAATTTCCACTCACCGTTTGAAATGTTTTTATATTCTTCAATTTGATTAGCTCTTACTAATCTATCGGGTTTATAAACTCCGTTATCATTTTTCAATTCAACAAGGTAAGGAGAGTCGGTATATTTTTTTACGTAATCAATAAAGTAAGGTGTTTTCTTTTCGTGATGAAACTCTTTAAGAATAACATGAGTAACCGCCATCCAAAATGCACCGTCGCTTCCGGCATGAAGGGGAATCCATTGATCTGCATATTTTGATACCTGACTAAAATCGGGAGAAAAGACTACTGCTTTAGTTCCGTTGTGACGTGATTCGGCGAAGAAGTGACAGTCGGGTGTGCGTGTCATATTTAAGTTGGCACCCATAACAGCAACCATTTTTGCATTATACCAATCGGCACTTTCGCATACGTCTGTTTGTTCACCCCAAATTTCTGGTGAAGCATTCGGAAGATCGCAGTACCAATCATAAAAACTAAGATTAACACCGCCGAACAATTGAAGAAATCTGCTTCCCGCTGCATAACTCAGCATTGACATTGCAGGTATCGGAGAAAACCCGATTACTCTATCAGGTCCATATTTTTTTGCTGTATAAATATTAGCGGCGGCAATAATTTCAAGGACTTCATCCCAAGACGTTCTTCTGAATCCCCCTTTACCGCGTGCAGTTTGGTATTCTTTTCTTTTTGCCCTGTTGTTCTGTAAATTTTCCCACGCTTTTAACGGGTCTCCGGTTTTAAGTTTTTCTTCTCGATATGCATCAATCAAGGCACCTCTTACAAGAGGATATTTAATACGAAGAGGACTATATAAATACCATGAAAAAGAAATCCCGCGCTGACAGCCACGCGGTTCATATGGGGGCAGGGTGCTTTCTAATAAAGGATAATCCAATTGTTGTGTTTCCCAAACTACTATTCCGTCTTTAACATGAATCTGCCATGAACAGCCGCCGGTGCAATTTACACCGTGCGTACTTCTTACAATTCTATCGTGTTGAAAACGGTTGCGGTAAAACTCCTCCCACTTTCTCGTATCGGGAGAAATTATATCTTTAATCCAGCTCATAGACTCACTTATATTTATTAAAAATTATCGAAACGAATTAACGCTGTATTTTTTTACCCGTCTCCAATTCAATAAAAATATTAGGAAGACGATATTGATGCCGAAGATGGTAATTATTAACAAATTTATTTCACCGCTGTTTGAAGCGGATTGAACTATTCCTTTATTATCAGTATAGTAAAGAAATGCAAGTATGTCTTTGATCTCTTGATCGTTAAGAGGATTATCTCGGTATGAGGTTATCATTGCCGGGAATGGCGGGTTTCTAACAATGCCATCAACACCGGCTGGACTAAGTCGTGTGAAAGCTGTTGTTAAATCTTTAGCCAACAAACCGCCGTTAAAAACTCCCGGTACTTGTACATTATGACAAACGATACAGGGGGCACCCCGGTTTTGAAATTTTGCTCTTCCCTCGAATAAATCTTTTCCTCGTTGAATATCCGCATCGGTAACCGAAGCCGCGCTAAATATTTGTGCAGGTGTTCTGCGTATTGTATCGCCTGGATCAGGACTATTTGCTGCAATATATTTTAGAACCTCTAAAGTTTCGTTTCTGTTTATCGGCTGATCGGGCATTAAAATTTTATTGTATTGTTCGTAAACCGCAATTGCGAGTGAATCGCCGGAGTTGATTAAACTTTGTGAAGATCGAATAAATTCTATTAACCAGTCTTCGTCCCGTTTTGTTGTGATATTGGCAAGATCGGGACCGACTCTTTGTCCTTCACCAACAGTATGGCATGCAAAACATTTGTCATAAAATATTTTTTCCCCGGAAGATTGGGCATAATGATTGGGAAGATACATTAAACTGACTATCGCAATAATTATTATCTTCTTTTTCATAAAAATATATCCTGCAGATTTTTTATTTATTCCCGTAAAGAGACGACAGTCAAGAAAAAACACATAATCAGAATATTTATTCTGTTTTTAATTTAGGAGAATAATATATCAGACGCAAGTATTTCCGAAAATATTTTCGGAAAATATTATCTGATTTCAATTAAATTTTTCTTCTCTTATTCTGATGAAACCTTCGATATTCTTAAGACGTCTGATTATTTTTTTTAATTATTGGATTACAAAACTACGTTAATAAATAAAAGTATATTCAACCGGAGAAAAGAAAATGAAAACATTCTATAAACCCTTCCTACTTGTCTTTTTAATACTTGTTGTATGTAATAAGATAATTGCTCAATCAGAGGGTAATAAAGAAATTATTGGTGCGGAAGTAATGATCCTCGGTACTTTTCATTTTGCTTACCCGAATTTAGACAGGATAAAAATTGAAGAGAAAGATCAATTAGATTTTACATCACCGGAAAGACAAAAAGAAATCGAACAGCTTGTTGAGCAAATTGCTCAATTCAAACCGACTAAGATTGCCGTTGAATTGAAAACTTGGTCACAACATAAAATTGATTCCTTGTACAATGAATACTTAAAAGGAAATTATGAACTTCCGATTAATGAAAGCTATCAGGTTGGATTTCGACTTGCGAAAATGCTGAACCACAAACGCGTTTACTGTGTTGATGCCTGGGGAAATATCAACGAATTTTTTGACGGTGATAATATAAATGTATTCACTCCCAAAAAGGAAAAGCTTTCTATGTTCGAAAAATTGAAAGCATACTCCGATTCTTTATTAACTGCCGATAAAGACAATGTTGATGAAAGAAACTCTTCCGTATATAATAAAACATTACAGGAAATTTTATATGAATCAAATCAGCCGGACAAAATAAGCCGGGATCATGCAAGTTATCTTAACAATCTATTTCTCTTTGAAGAGCACGAAGGTGATTATTCCGGTGTAGATTGGTTATCGGCTTCTTGGTTCAATAGAAATATGAGAATATTCCGTAACATTCAGAGAATAACAGAAAGTGCGGATGATAGAATTTTTATCCTTTACGGTTCCGGTCATTTGTATCTATTGCAAAGTTTATTAGCGGAATCACAAAGATATAATGTTGTATCGGTGCTTGACTATATCAAATAGATATTTGCTTTGATTATCTTGGGGTTGGCTTCAATGCTTTGGTAAACCTATTTTACTTTTTATGGAAGAATACAAGCTAAAGAAATATTTATCCCGTATTAAGTACAACAAAAATGTCCGTGCTGATCTTGATACGTTAATTGAATTACAAAAGTGTCATTTATTAAATATTCCGTTTGAAAATCTTGATATACATAACGGAACACCGATAACAATCGATGTAGAAAAGTTCTACAATAAAATTGTTGAGAACAAAAGAGGCGGATTTTGTTATGAGCTTAACGGGCTGTTTAACGAGTTGTTGAAAACCGTTGGATTCAAAACATTTCTTGTGTCGGCACGGGTTTTTGATACCGAAGAAAATTACAGCGATGAGTTTGATCATCTTGCTGTTATAGTTTCGTTTCATAATGAACAGTGGTTAACCGATGTAGGCTTTGGCGAGTTCGCTTTTTCTCCGCTTAAAATTATGACCGGCATTGAACAAAAAGATGCAAGAGGTATTTTTAGAATAAATCAATTTGATGAAGAATACATTGCCGTGCAGAAACAAATACCCGGCGGATGGAAAAATGAATATCTTATTTCATTGATACCAAGAAACATTTCGGAGTTTTCTGAAAAGTGTTATTATCATCAAACCTCACCCGATTCACATTTTACACAGAAAAAGTTGTGCAGTATTCCAACTCGAAACGGACGAATCACACTCACAGATAAAAGTCTGAAGATTACAAACAATGAAAGTATTGAAGAGAAAGAAATTAAAAACGAGGAACAGTTTTATCAACTGTTAAAGGAGTACTTCAGTATTGAATTCTAAGATGCAGCTTTGAATAGTATTAATGCTTTCGTAAAGTTGGAAATTGATTAAAACGCATGATCCACATACATCTGCATAAACATTCCTTCTTTACCGAAAGCGGCATCGGCTCTTAGAATAAGATTATTCATAAAAATTCTGATACCACCGCCGGCGCTCCATTTCATATCGGTATGAAGTGTTTCTATATTCCATTCCGGCGCAACTCTGCCGAGTTCCGCAAAAACAGCAAGCTGAAGCCAGTGTACATTCAACTTTCTGGTTAACGACCAATAATCAAAAGGATTCCATGGGATTATTTGTCTATATTCGGCGCCGTAATAAATTGCCGCTCTATCGTTAAACCTTCCTTCGTAATAAGCACGCAGTCTATATCTTCCGCCGAGGTATGCCCCGGTATAAGGGGGCGGGCGGTGATATATTTTAATTAAATTCCCTTGAGGATCAACACCTTCAACATCATAACTATCCCAGGTTAATGTGTTAACCGTCCAGAAGTCGAGAGCTAAAACTTTCGGCAGAGAATTTTTTCTGCCGAGCATTTCGTTTAATGGAAGATACCAACGAAGATCAGTTTCAATTACACTCCATGGCGCCATCGTACCGAACCATCCGAAGTCTCTTCTAAATGCGAACTTCTGAAGACTGCCTCGAGTTGGGTTGACATAGAAATCCGTATTCTCCCTTGTCAATGCAAATTCAATTCCGTTGGTTGCAAATGCAACTCTCTTTCTATAAAAAGGTTTTATATCAATGAATGTTCTACCACTTACAAAAGGGTTCCAATGAGTTCCGCCCATTTCCCCCGATTTTAAAATTCCATTTTCAAGATCGGGCATAAAATACACTTGATCTTTACCGTGACCGATAGGCAGGAGAAACCTGAATTTCATTTCATACCATTGATCGGAACCGCTTACTTCGATATAATCATTTTCATCTGATTCATTACTACCCGAACGCGGTTTATTGGAATCAACGTTAATATTAGCGGGATCATCTTTATAAACTTTCAACACTCCAAAGTATCCGCCGAGAATATCTGGTGCGATATATATTCTTGGATAAAACGGCAAGTAAAATTCTCTAAATTGAATAAAGCCGTACTTAGTTCCGTTAGTACTAATCAACCCACCGGCATAAAGAGACATATTCTTCTGCGAAAGTCCTTGAATACCAACAAACCCTCCGGCAGCCCAGCCGAATATTTCACTGTAAAGAGCAAACGGCAGCGCGGAGATTACAATTTCTTTTTTTTCTTCTTTTAGAGAATCTTCTTTTTCTACATTGTCTGTAATCCCATACGAAGAAAAGTAAGATTGGTTATCATAACTTTGCGCTGTAATGCTAATAGAGATAATTGTTGTTAATATTATGAGTAAGTATATCATATCATATTTAGAATGAAAACTGCTCAAATCGAGACCGACCAATAGGTGATCTAATCATAGCATTCATATTCTTCAACACTATGCTCCACGCCGTTTGTGTCAAGATGTGTAATCGGCATTTCGTTCATTAATTCTCTAAGTGTGTTTTTCAACTTCATTGATTGAATAAACAAATCGTGTTCGGGAACAATATTTTCCGAATGCATAGGGCTCTTAAAGAACAACGACAACCATTCTTGTATTCCTTTCATATTGCTGCGTTGAGCAAGATCAGCAAAGAGGATAAGATCGAGCATAATCGGTGCTGCAAGAATCGAATCGCGGCAGAGGAAATTAATTTTCAATTCCATCGGGTAACCAAGCCAGCCGAAGATATCTATATTATCCCACCCTTCCTTATTATCGCCGCGCGGCGGATAATAATTAATACGAACTTTGTGATAGTAATTCGAATAAAGTTCTTTGTACAATTCCGGTTGAAGAATTGTGTTTAAAACAGAAAGTTTACTTTCTTCTTTAGTTTTGAATGAACCGGGGTCATCCAATACTTCGCCGTCTCTATTACCTAAAATGTTATCAGAAAACCAACCGTTTAGACCTAGCATCCTCATTTTCAACATTGGCGCAATTACTGTTTTGATCAACGTTTGCCCGGTTTTAAAATCTTTACCGGCAATCGGCACCTCTTTTTTGATCGCAAGATCAACTATCGCCGGAATATCCACACAAAGATTTGGCGAACCGTTAATAAACGGTGCACCTTCCGAAACTGCTGCATATGCATAAAGCATACTTGGTGAAATATCCGGGTCGTTATTTTTCATACCCTCTTCAAATGCTTCGATAGTTTTATGAACATCTTTCTGCTCAATAAATATTTCAGTACTTCCTGCCCAAACTACAACTACCCTTTCGAGAGAATTCGCTTCTTTAAATAATTCAATATCGTCACGAAGTTGCTGCATTAGTTCATGCTTTGTTTTACCTTTCTTTACAAAATCTCCATTTAATCTTTTGACATAATTTTGATCGAAGACTGCTTTCATTGGTTTGATTGACTTCAACTCATCTGTGACATTGTTGAGATCGTTTTCATTCAATACTTTAGCATACTTTGCTGCATCGTAACAGTTTTCTTCTCTAATATCCCATCCACCGAAAACGAGATCATCAATTGAATTCAACGGAACAAAATCTTTAATACGCGGGAAATGATTATCGCTTCTTTTTCCAATCCGGACTGTTCCCATTTGTGTTAAAGAACCAATCGGCAGAGACAAACCTTTTCTAACGGCAAAGATGCCGGCTAAAAAAGTAGTTGATACTGCTCCGTTTAATCCTACGATTAAAACGCCAAGCTTCCCACCGGGTTTTTGAATTTCATAATTTTTCATTTTTCTCTCCTTTAGACTATCTTGTTGAGGTTAATTATATTTTTAAAATATTAGGTAACTCTTTAAGTGATTTGATTATTATATCTGCGCTGCTTGTATCCGAAGGCTCTTTCCAGCTTTTACCTTTAAGCCAGACGGTGGTACAGCCTAATTGTTTTGCGGGAACAATATCGTTTTCGTATGAATCGCCGACAACCATAGTTTCTTTAGCATTTGCTTCCAACCGGTAAAGCGCAAGTTGAAATATTTTTTTATTTGGTTTCCTTACCCCGACTAAAGTTGAATCAATTACTACTTTGAAGTATTTACGCAGATCAATTTCCTTTAATACTGTTTCAACATTGCCGTAATAATTCGAAACTAAACCGAGCCTGTATTCACTATCAAGCAAAGCAAGAGTTAGTTTCGTGATTTCAATATTGTCAAGAACGGTCTTCATACAATACCGGCTAATATTTTCAACAATCAAAAAATATATTTCCGAAAGAAGCTGCATATTTTCAAAGTATTTTAGTTGATATGTAATTTGTGTTTCGTAAGTCTTGCTTAAGCTAAAATATGGTTTGATCACATCAGCAATATTTCTTTCAGAATAAACGAAAGCATTTCGGAAATCTTCTTTCTCGACTGGTATTTGAAAATGTTGATATACCTTCCAGAATTTTTCACTCCAATGAATACCATCGGTATCGAGTGTGCCTCCGTAATCGAAGATTATATTTTTTATTTTTTTATTCATTTTATATCCGCATAACCGATTATTTCATTTTTAGCCGGTTTTGTTTTGCGTAATTGAATTAACAACAATCCAACTAAAATCCAGAAGAACTCTCTAATTCTATTAATTAATCCGATATAAATTCCGATTGCCGAAGTGAACTTCAATAGCCCCATTATAAAATACAGGCTTCCTTCACGCACACCCAAATTCATAGGGATGAAAAAGAATAAGTTCATAAACAAAGAAGAAAAAGCATTTATATAAATTGCTTCTTGAAAAGATATTTCGATTCCAATTGCTCGGAGGATAAATATAAATTCGATCGAAGCAATGAAACGTGAAGTAACTTCAGTAAATAAAGAAGTGTAAAAATCTCTTTTACTATTTTTATAGAAATCAACTATTTGATGATCGATAACCTTGAGCGTATCTTCTTTTAATTTTATTTTTTCTACAAGTTTTGTTGTAAATGGAAGTTTCGGAATGATTTTAATAATGCTTTCAAAGATTCCGTTTTTATGGCGTGAATAGAAAAACCATACGCCCAGCAGTGCAATTATAAATCCCGCGCCGAAAATTATTTGTATCTCTTTAGACAGAGTTAACGAGAATAGTACAAGTATAATTGCTGCTATCCAAAAGATAAATGACGAAAGAAAATGAAGCATAGAATAAAGTATAACAGAAGAAACAGCTTTTTGAGTACCGAGTTTATCTTTTAAAGCAAATACTTTATAAGGTTCGCCGCCAAGATTTACAACCGGCGTTATATAGTTAATTGCAAATCCGCTTAGTAAAATTGAGAATATATCTATGAATGATACTTTATCCTTATGCGGCTTCAATATTATCTGCCAGGCGAACGTATTCAATAAATAAACAAAGAACCAGACGCCAATTATCGGCACAATCCACCATCCGGTTTTTTCAACATTTGCAATAATATTTTCAAGACCGAATTCGTTTATAAGAAAAGCAAATATCAGCAGTCCGGCAATAAAGAATATTATTTTAATTTTTCTATTCATCGTTATCGCTTGTTAAAGAGCAATTAAGCGTTTATTAATTTCTTTATAAATAACGTCGCTGTTTTTTTCATGTTTTAATATGACATATACAAATAAAATGTTCAGCAAAGTAAGTTCGAATAGGAAATAAAGCTCCGGCAGCTTTATAAACAAAGTGAAGAATAAAAATATCATTCGTGTATTTGTTGTAAGAATATTGAAATATTTTATTAGCTGTTTGTTAAGCAAACGGTAAATGGATGATAATTGTGAGTGTGTACTAATATTCAACTTTTCTTTAGTTAGCCGATAAAGTTTGATAATGTTTTTCGAAAACAACTCCTGTTGAATAGTATAATTAAGATAAACTCTCATTAAGAACTTTTGCGGAAAGTTTTTCAGCCATCTTAATTCTTTGTAGTCTTCCTTTAGTTTAGTTGATTCATCTATTTCACCTATATTATTGCCGTGCACAAACATTAAGTAGTAATTACGATAATAATCCGCATAAGCAGATTGAAAAGAATGGCTGATTCCGGCAATTAAAATAAAGAGTAAGATAAAAGGATCGTACCCGTTGCTGATTAATCTGAAGTATAAATGAAAATAAATACTTACAAACCATAAATTTCCGCCAAAGCCGTCCAGGATTCTTCCGATTCTACTTTTGGTATTTGTAATTCTTGCCAGCTGACCATCGGCACTATCCATTGCATTGGCAAGAATTAAAAGTGCTATTCCGTAAAGGTTAAGAGTAATATCGCTGTAGTAAAAAAAATGTCCCGCTGCAACTCCGACAAATATGCTGATGATAGTAACTGCATTAGGAGTTAGCCCCACCGACTTAGATGCAAGCGCCATCACATAGCCTAAGGGTCTATAAAATATTCTATCAATTATTTCTTCAGTATCTTTTGCTTTATATGTTGATTTAATTGATTGCACTTGTACCATAGCTACTTATCCTTCTTATTCAAGTTAAGCGATTACTTGTTCTTCAATTTTTTTATTTTCAGAAAACTCAACTGCTTTTTCATAAATAATTTTGGCGATAAACCTACTTGCTTCGTCTCGAAAATTTGCAAAGCTGGGCCAATCATTTACGTCTATTAATGTTATAGAGCCATCTTCAGAAATGATTGCGTCGCCACCGTATATAAATAAATTCAATATTTGTGCGGATTTTTCAGCGAGTTCTTGTAAGCGAAGTTGATCGAATTTATAATGATTATTTCCGTTAACGTAATACCATCTAAAAAAGTTCGTATCTCTAACCGAATAAAATTTTATAACATCGCCGTAAATATGTTCTTGAAGCACAGTATCTTTTATTCCGCGATGAGCAAATTCATTCAATAAAAAATTCAGCTCTTCATCGCCGTACACAAGCGATACATCTTCTCTATGCACAGCGTGAACATCTCCGCGTTTAACCCATATTTTTCGTTCACCAACGTCATTTAATTTATAATTCTCATTAGATTTAGTTGGTACAACTTTACTATTTGGAAAAGGTATTCCCGCCCTTTTTAATTTTTCAACCATATTAATGCGGTAACAGTTAATGCTTGCTAAAGATGAGTTAATTATAAACATACCGTTTTCTTCCAGCTTAACTAACTGTTTCAAAGCATCATATCCGCGTGCCATACTAAAGATTACTTCTTCATCTATGTGTCCGGAGAGAATATCGGATTCTTCATAAAGTTTATAATCTGCTCCAAGCTTAATTAATTCTTGTGCGGTTTTAAGGATTATTAATCCATCGTTTGTAATTTGATTTGGAGAGTAATCGGATTTTCTTCTTATTCCGGCAAATTGTAATTTCATTTAGTCATCTCTAAATTTTATTTGTTATTGGTTAAAAACTCTTCAGCTGTTTTAATATCAGCTGCGTGGTCAACATCAATAATTTTTGAAAATGGAAAAGCAAACAAATTGTGATTGTAATTAATAAGATAGCGTAAGAAATTCCTGAGTCTGCTAACATTTTCATTTAATGCATTGTTAATTTCATCGCGAAAATCTTTCTTGAAGAAATACATACCGCCTGTAACGAATTCGCTGTTATTATCTTTATCACCGAAGCTAAGTATCTTTGAATCTTCATCAATGTTTACAAAAAGAGGTTTTTCGTCATCAATAAAATCAGTTACGGCTAAGACCGCATCGGCGTTTTTATAATTCATACTATACTTCAAGAATTCTGTAAATTCTTCCTCTCTAAAAACCGAGTCGGTTGTTGTAAGAAGGAATGGGGGTTCTAAAAATCTACTTACCTGATGAAAACTGTGTAAAGAACTCGGTGTTGATTTAACTATTAAATTGAACGGAAGTAATGAATTGTTATTTAGTAAATATTTTTCAAGTTCGGGCGATTCTTCATTAATAATACATGCTATTGAATCAACTCCGTTTTTAAGAGCTATATCAATTATTCTCTGTATCAATGGAATGCCATTAATTTCGACAAGAGGTTTTGGAATATTAATTCCTTCTTCTTTTAATCTAAGTCCTTCACCAGCCGCAATAATTCCTAAGTTAAAATCCAGCTTTTCAGTTTGAGCACTCATTAGAACGCCTCCTGAATTGTAAAGTAGACGTAAGTTCCTTCACGGCTTTGTGCTATATCAAGACGAACATTTAAATGCTGTTCTTTATCAAGCATATATCTTAATCCTAACCCGCCCGCAATTTTTAAATCATCAACACTGAATTTTGAAAATTTCGGGAATACTTGTCCTACCCCGATAAATGCCGAAGCACCTAATCTCCAAAAGAGAGGGCGTCTATATTCGGCTTGTACAGCCCACAAATTCTTATCGAGATATTTACCCATCGGGTAGCCGCGCATCATTTGATGACTACCGAGTTTAGGAAGCATTTGAATAGGCACATCGCCTGCCGTGCTGTTAAACAAAGTATTCAACGCAAGGACTTGCCCTTTTGTTAATTCTATATAGTAACGCGCATCTAAGTCGAATCTGAAAAAATTAACATCTCCACCGAATGCTTTTGAATAGAAAAGAGCTTTAACATCTGTGAAAGTTCCTTTAGTCGGGAAGAAGAGACTATCGCGGTAATCTAAAATCATCTCGATACCTGCGCCGGAAGTAGTTACGCCTAACGCTCCGAGTAATCCTCCTTGAACAATAACGCCGTCCGGTTCGTAATCGGATAAAACAAACTTTTCAAACCAGTAATACGGACCTATATAGAGTCGTTTAACTACTGCGGTTAAGAAATCAACCTTAACTCTATATTGATTGTAGGTAACATCCTCTTTTACTTTAGTATTCGGATCGGGTCCGATTCCCCAGAATTCATCGGGTGTTCGGTAATAAGAAATTTCAAGATCAAAACGATAATCGTTATTACCGAAGAATCTATTAACACGAATGCTTCCCTGTACTTGTTTTTTAGTTGAGTATGTTCCGAATCCACCAATTATATCTGGAAATCGGTTTGGATTACCCGGCTCGGGGTTATTATAATAAAGAAAGGCTGCGCCAAATGCATAACCGGTGTTAGGCAAATAAAATAAAACGGGCACGGGATAAAAACCGTCTTTACTCACGGTTACATTTTCATCAAGTGATTGTGCCTTTACAATTGCTATAAATAAAACCATGGTTAACAGTATATTTTTATAAAGTTTCAAGTGCAGTCTCTCTTAAATTGAATGCTTAACATAAAATCTCAGTGCCGAGTTTGAGCTGCTGTAGTTTTCATAATATTCATAATCACCGTAGCGTTCATATAAAAGAAATTCCATACCGAGTGCAGTTTTTCGAGATAATTGTAAATTGATTCCTGTATTAAGTAACCCGACGAATTCATTCCCTTCGGCACCGGCAAGCGTATGTACCCAATATCTTTTATAATTAGAATAAACTTCGCCCAGATCATCGAAAATGAATCTGATGCCGATACTTCCGCTTGCACCGGGCCCTAAGTTATATTCTTTTCCTTCTTCTGCTGCGTACTGTGAATTTGTTGCACCCATTACTATTGCAGATACATTTAAATTGTTTTGCATTTTTATTGAAGTTGAAAGCGGAACCCGGTTAATTATTTTAGCAGTCAGACTTGTAGCGGACAATTGATAAGTTTCATTAATGAGTATGTCAATCTCTTTATATAAACCGAAGATATTATCGGTATTTTCAAAAAGATATATTTTATTATCAACAAGAACACCGCTTGCAAATATTCCTATTATATCATCCCCTTCGGCAATGTTGAATTCTGTATGAAGCGAGAAGTAGTCGAATGGTTTTTTGTGTTTTGATACATCAAATATATTACCGTAATTAAGGTCGGCTCTAAGCGTCAAGTATGTTTTACTGTCGTTAATATTTTTACTGAAGAAAAGATTATGAACACCGGTAGAGAAAACAAAATTAAAATCGGATCTTTTATTTGGTGAGCCGGCTTTCCACATATCGCCACGAATCAACCTGTTAAATCCCTGCATCGGATTAATTACTGTAGAAGTAAATTCACGAAGAAATCTTTCAAAACCGACCGCGCTTTCATCTATGATAAGATTAGAAACACGGTAAGAAATTTCTCCCATTGTAATACCGCTGACGGTTGTGTTAACAAGATCATTATGTGAAGGTGGTTCGTTCTCCATAAAGAGTTCCCACATTAAGCTGCCGCCTAATGAATAAGGAACAGCTTCCCAAAACTCTAAACCATTAGAACGTGCCGAGTTATAATAAAGTGATCCGTGAAACGGATGAAAAAATTGATTTGTTAGATAATCATCTTCATCCCAAACAAAACCGGTTTTAAAATTATTTTCAATTGTTTTCCAGCTTATCTTTGCAAAATCTTCTTTTGTTACATAAGTGTTAAAAGCGCCGACAAATAAATTTAACCCTACTACTTCAATCGCCGGGATTAAATAGTTTTTCTCCGGTTGAGTTGCTTCATTTATATTTTCATTATTAACACTGTTAGAGTAAGCCGATAAGCCAGATGGTAAATCAGAACTATATTTGTCTTTTGATATTAAGTCACCGGCAAAAAGCAGTAAACTTAAAACCATTAGCAAAGTCGCTGATACATTAGATTTTTCTTTTTTCATTTCATTTCCCGTTTTAATTATCCGTTACGAAGATTAATTTGATTATAGTCCCTTTACCCAATGAACTTTCAACAAAAACTTCAATATTGTTCAAATCACTGAACTTTTTGACCACAGCCAACCCCAAACCGGAGCCTTCATATTTTCTACTGTAGCCGTCCGATTCCTGAGAAAACTCCTTAAATATTTGCGGTAGATAATCTTTTGAAATGCCAATACCCGAATCTATAATTTCAACAACAATTCTAAATTCGTTATCTCTATTGAGAATAATTTCTATCTTCCCTTCGTTGGTATATTTTATGGCGTTGTCTATTAGGTTTGAAAAGATTTGTGCAACACTGTATTCGTCGGCTATTGTTTGCGTATGCTTGCTTAATGTGCTGAAAGAGAGTTGAATTCCTTTGCTATTTGCAGTATTCTTATATTCCATCACTAGTTGAGAAAGAATAAGTTTTATATCTATTTCACGAAAAATCGGTTTGTATAAGTTGCCGGATAATTGTGCTGAATTAAGAATCAAGTCAACTGTTTTTGTAATTCTTCTGCTTGAAGACCGAATTACATTAAAGTAATTTGAAAACATATCTTCACCTTTAAGTAATAGTTCTTCCTCAAGAAGATTAATTGCAATCATCATTGCGTGAAGCGGCGATCTAATTTCGTGCGACATTTGTGTAAGAAATTGCGATTTCATTTGTTCAACTTTTTTTGCTTCTTCGGCAATTTGTTCAAGTTCTTGTTCTCTTTCTTTCATTTTACTTATGTCTCTTAGCATAACAAGAATAACCTTTTTGCTATCAAAGAATATTTCCGTTGCAATGCCCTGTATGTAACGCAATTCGTTTTTTAGATTTTTGATTTTAACATCTGCTATAATGGAATCTTCACCGCTAAGAATAATTTTTGCTAAACTTTCACGTGCCTTGTTTTTGTATGATGATTCGACAAAGTCAATCATGGATTGGTTAACTAATTCTTTATTATTTTTTGCCGCGAAAAGAACTGTCGCCGGTTCATTAGCAAATATTATTTTGTCTTCATCAAGAATAACTATAGGTTCGGGAGATAATTCAATCAAATGTATGTATTGATTGATCATAATCTTCGCCTTATTTGAAAACAAACTTTTCATAGTTGCTAATAGTTTTTCAATAAGCAAAAATGATTGTATTTCATAATTGCATTCTTGGACTTTAGTAAGTTTCATTTATTATACCTGCTGTTATTAATTACAAATTCAGCATAAATCGGATAATGATCGGAAAGAATTAGATCAAGTTTTTTGTAGTAAACTGGAATAACTTCATTTTTTGCGAAAAGATAATCGATGCGCAAAATCGGGAAAGGCGGACTGAAAGTATTGCCTATTAAAGATTTTGAAATCGTAAAAGCATCGACGGCTGTTTCATTTAATTTTCTTACTGTTTTGGCAGTCGAGTGTGCATTTAAGTCGCCTCCGAAGATTATATGCCCATCAATATTATTAATGTAATCAATAAAAAAATCGATTTCCTTTTGATGAATATCGATTAAGTATCTACCCCAACGGATAGATTCTTTTAGACTATTATCCTTTGGTCTTCCGCCAAGTAATCTAATTGAAATAATATTGACCGGTGTGTTTTTCACATCAACAACAGCGTGAAGAAAGGCGCGATGCGGATTGCGATGAAGCGTATCAAGATCATTACTTCTACTTAATGATGCTTGATAACTCGGAAGCTCAATTTCTTTATAATTTAGTATAGGATACTTCGACAAAATTGCCGAAGACCCCGGTCGTCCCGTTACTACATTATATGGATAAGCTATAGAATCAAAAATTGCTGTTTGTTTTTCGTCAAGTACATTTTCAGTAATTAAAACAACATCAGTATCTATTTCCTTTATTTTATTAATTAAGTTTTCGAAACCCTTTGCATAGTATTGAACATTAATTGCTGCTACTGAAATATCTGATTTATAAAATTGAGAGTGAGTATTTGATTTAACTGAAGCAATTAGATTTTCGTCACCAAATTGTGAAAAGTAAAACAAAAATATTATTATGAAAACCGATGCTGATTTTTTGTAACCAAGAAAAAGCCGAATTATAAATACAGGGATAACAGCTATCGTGATTAGTAATGAAGGAATATAATCTAACCCATAAAAAATGGAGGTATCACTAAATATATCAAGTTGATCAAAAGCGTTTAGCACCATTGCTGTCATAGCAATTACTGCCGGCAATTTTATAAATAGACCAATGCTTTTTTTAATAATATTTAATATTCTTTTTGTATTCATCTTTGCTATCAAAAACTGTATTTGATCTTTGTGTATATCATATCGTTTTTATCGAATCTTCCGAATTGTCCTTCATCACCGAAGAATAAATTTGCTCCGAGTTGAATTTGAAAGCCGTCAATAAAATCATAAGTTACTTTTGGACGAACAAGTGCGTCACCGTTATCCAAACCGATATATGAAAACAATTCTACATTAAGAGTCTCGCGCAAGAAATCCATTGATGCAAGAAATGTCATTGTGTTTTCAAATTCATCGTTAAGTAAATAATCGTTGTAATCAAGTATTGCTTGCTGAATAAATTGAGTGCTTAGTTTAAGATCACCAATGCTGTAATCAATACCGAGCAAATAGTGAATGTAATCTTTCTCTTCTGTTCCGTCTGAGTATTTCGGATTAGTAGATTGAAAATGTTTTCCGTTGTAGTATGCCCCTTCACCTCTAAGAACAACTGGACCAATTGTAGTACTGAAGCTTCCGCCTAATGTTGCCAAGCGATGATGTTCGGGTTTTAGTATAACCGAATCAACAATACCGTTTGCCGGGTTTAATATTTTTTCGGAATGAAAAGTCGGGTCATCATCCCAGGAGTATCCCGCCATTATTTCAAAATCTATTTCAGAAGATAGAAGTGAATATTTAGCAAATATTTCACTGTTGCTTAATTTATTTTTCACATCCGAATTCGAGTAATCAATACTGTAAGGAAGCGGATAGTTTGGCTTTATACTCCAAATAGAATTTTCGTCAGGCATTTGAGTGGGAGTAAAAACCGGAATCCATACAAGTTCGAAAGTACTGTTGCCAGAGTAGTAATTGAATTTAAGTGAAGTTACTCCGACACGAATTTCACTGAATTCCGGCAAAAGAAATTCTCTCATATCTTTTGGAGAAACAATATCGGTTATGAATACTCCGTCTCCTTTACCCCAAACTATCTGCTGTTTTCCTATCCGTATATCGAAAGAATCAAAATATAAATCCATATATGCTTGTCTAAATCCGAGCTCTAATTCATCATCGGAATAATGATAGAGAAAAGGATTTACTTTGAAATAAACATCACCCCGGCTATGCTCGAAGTTCAGATCAAAAGTATTCTGTATAATTGAATAATCACTTTCGCCTGTAGTTAGTGCACCGAGATAAGTTCTCGCATAACCGCTTAAAAATAAATCTTGTGCGCCGATCATTGGTGTCATCATAATAAACATCAATGTTGTTTTGATTAACTTTGTGACCATTATAAACCTCTCTTCATCATTCTTTCGGTAAACATACCGTCATCAATACCGATATTGATTTGAACATTTTTCAGGTTCATTATTGTTCTGTGATCTTTTTGAACATTGTGCATCTCCGAATGAAGAATAACCCAGTAACCGTCTATCTTATCATATTTTTCAACCGATAAAGTTTTCAAGTGATCACCGTCTTCGTCATAGAATTCTTTCTTCATTCCAATCCATTTATCTTTGATTACCCAGGTAACAGTACGCGAATACATATATCCTTTTTCTTTAGGAATGCTTTCGACAACGTAGCAGTCTTCCCCGTTAAGTTTTTCTTCGCGAAGTAGTTTGTGAGTATCTTCTGAAGGATGTCGATCACCAAGATCATCATACGTAAAGTCGGAACCCATAAAGTAATCGCTTTTACTGTCGCTTGAAATTCGTTTTACTTTCTTAAGAGCGGGAAGATAAATCCATTGATCGTCGTCTCTTCCGGCTTGATCATAACTCCAATTCATAAAAGAAGTGTTTCGTACATCCGCCGGGGAGAGAAAGAACATTATACTTTTTTCTTCTTTCCCGTAGTCTTTGCTGAATTGTTTTATCTCTCTAACTCTTTCACTGCCTCGTGAATTGATTAATGTCATAGTTAGATCAGATGTAGCGTCATTACCGGTTTCACGGTAATACACATTCTCAATTATTTGCTGACCTGTTAATTTTTCTTGTGCTTGAGACTCAAAGCCGATTACAGTTACCAGCATTGTCATCAATAATATTTTTACGAGTTTCATTTCGATTCTCCTTTATTTATTAGTAATTCAATTTGATTTATCAACTTGCTTTCAATTTCTTTCGTCAATTCATCGGTATGAAGAAAAACTACTTCACCTTTTCCGTTTATCAATAAAATGTTCGGGTTATCTTCAGATAGTTTCCATTCTTTCAGAAGTATTTCTTTTTTATCGAGCACATAATTTTTTGTAGTATCCTCCTTTGCTCTTCCTTTAACCTTTCCCACGATTACAGAATTCGGTATCCAGGTAGCTTTTGTGTTAATGATTATGGTGGTGGATAATTCTTCAACGGGATAATTATTCTTATCAATCTTTTCAAGTAAAGGTTCTACTACCTTTTGTTGACTCGGCGATACGTAATAAATTAAGTTTATCTTATTTGTAAGATTAGTGTTCGTCCAATCGCTTCCGTCAATGTTGCCTCCGTTTGTTCCGCTTAAGATTATATTCGGAAGATTTTTTTGAAGTTCAACTTGAGCTATTGTACTTGCTGTAAAAAGTATCAACGTAACTGCTAGCAAAATCCATTTATTTTTAATTACTCTTATAAACATATTTTTACCTTTTTATTTATAGTTAATCCTTCTTGTACGGTATTCCCTCTGTGCATTTTGTGTAACAAGAGGGAGCATTACACTTTAGACACAGAGGAATACCGAGATCATTCTTTTTAATTATTACCATCTTTATGTTTTGCGCTATTTTTCTTTTTGAAATAGACATTAGATTTATATAGAACCAAGAACATAATAGTTACCGTACCGAGGAAGCTTGTAAACATATTGAGCGATACCAATGCACCGAGCGACCTGTTCGGAGGAAATACGGAAAACAACAGAACTAAAAATCCGGCTATTACTACCATTGCATTGAAACTTATTGCTCTTCCGGAATGATGCATTGTTTCTTTTATTGTTAACGATTTATCGCCGGACTCCAAAGCATATATTTTATATCTTTCAATAAAGTGAACTGCGTAATCTATACCTATGCCGACCGCGATACTTGAGATTAATGCCGTTGTTGTACTTAATGGAATATCAAGCAAGCCCATTAATCCAAAAGAGATCGCTGCCGTAATTACGATTGGAATTGAACCAATAAAACCGATAGATAATTTTCTGAACATTAATGAAAGTAGAATGATTATAAGCAATAGAGATATGAGAAGACTTTTGATCTGTCCTTCTAGAATCAAATCGCTGAAAATTAACGCTTTATAACCCGAGCCTGCATAATTTAGATTTACTCCCAGATCAGAAAATTCACTGCGGTATTTTTCAAGTATTTCGATTGCGCGATTTATTTCTTTTGAGTTATCACTTTTCAGTTGAACATTTACGTTTGCCTGCTTGTAATCGTAATCAACAACCTTCCAAAGATTTTCGGGATCGCCGGACATTTCATACAGTAGAAGGTACTGTGCAATTAAATCATGAGAGCCGGGAATTATATTATAAGCTTCATCATCGGCGTGCATTACCTTGTTCATTCGTTTTAGGTAATCCGCAAGCGAAAATGAATTACCTACTACATCAATTGATTCAACATCTGACTGCATTTTATCAATTAATCGCTGCACATCAGGGTCTTTAAATTTGTCATATTCTTCCGAGTCAAGAATAACATTAATTGTGTTGGTACCGCCAAAATGTTGATTGATAAACGCATCGGTGAGAACTATATCACTGTCCTTTTCGAACTTGTCTAAAAAGCTTGAGTTGATCCATACTTCATTAATTCCGATAATTGAGGCAACAATAATTATAGCCGTTACCGAGATAACAAGAGCCTTAAACTTAACCGCACCATCTGCAAATTTATATGCGAGCTCGCCGCTCTCTTCTTTCGATTTTTCTTTATGAGCTTTTCTTCTGGGCAGACCGAATACAATTATTGCGGCGGGAATTAATACTAAAGAAAATACCATTGCCATCATCACACCGAAAGCAGTAAACACACCGAAATATTTTATCGGATAAACATCGGATGTAAGAAGTGATATAAATCCTATCGCAGTAGTTACAGACGTCATAGCTATCGGTTTCCACATTCCTTTAATCATATCTTTCACTGCATCAATTTTATTAGCGTTGGGATGTTCAAATAAGAATAGATCGAGGTGACTGTAAAGATGTATGCCGTCCGCAACTCCAATTGCAATAAGCATTACAGGAATCATGGTTGAGACGGAATAAATAGGAATGCCAAATACTGCCATCAAACCGAAAGCCCAAATTGTACTGAATAACACGACAAGTAAAGTGAATATTGTGTTTCGAACGCTTCTCATAACGAAATAAAGAACTAATATGATAACTGCTATTACAATCGGTACCATAATCATCATATCTTTTGGTGCGAGATAAGCGAGTGTTCCTTCCACAATCGGAACTCCGGCAACGTGCAGTATTTCGGGTCCTTCGTATGATTTTGCTAAATCCAATATTTCGTGATAGAATTCAATCGTAAAAACATCGTCGGCAATTTCGGCAACAATAAGTGTAATCTCTTCATTTTCGGAAACTAATCTTTTATATACCATTTCATTGTTTCTAACATCATCTCGTAATTTCTGAAGAGCGTCTTCTGTTTTGGGTATAGATGAATAGAAATCTTTTACATCTAGACCCTCTTCCGTACCGACAATATTTTCGGCAGTATAAAGAGAAGTAACGTCATCTTTGTGAATCTCCTTCATTTGCTGAAGGGCTCGCGTAAGATCTTTTATTTTCTTTAAAGTAGCCGGGTTATAGATTCCTCCTTTATTTTCAACCGCGATTAGAATTCCGTCTTTAATATTGAACATATCTTCCGCTTGATCGCTGAAAATGAAAGCCGGGTGATCATACGGCATATATTCATCAAGGTCTGTTTCCATTCGGGAATTTTCTACCATTCTATCAAAGAAGAATGCTGTTACGATGAGAATCATAACAAGAGCTGCAGCCGACCAGATTAGGTGTTTGTTTTTAGGACATTTCATAACTTACTCGCTTTAGTTAACATTAACTAACTTATTGATTAAAAATTTCTTCCCCTTCTTTGTAAGGGCGCCGTTTAGTATGATCTTCAGTAATTGATCTAACTCGCCAGCAATGGGTTTCGCATTTCTTTTTGTTACTTCGGTAATTGCGCCGTAGATCAGCTTTAGGTATAGTTCGATGGGATAATCGTTCAATACTCCTTTTTTAATTCCGCCTGTTATTAAAAGTCGCAGCAACGGAATTATATTATATTTCCGGAACCGTGCAACCTTTATCCATATTTTAGGATGAGTTCTCTTCAGTTCTGCAAGCGATATATCGTCAAATACTTTTAAGTTCTCTTTGACAGCATCAAAGATCGTATAAAACTTTTCAACGAAAGGCGATTCATTTGAAACAACATAAATTACCTTGTAATACGCTTCACTCAGCATACTCATAATTGTTATTTCGATGAGTTTATGTTTGCTTCCGAATTCTTTGTAAATAGTTTTTTTACTTACATTCAGATCGGCAGCAATATCATTTATAGAAATAGAAGAAAATCCTTCTTTCTGAAATCTCTTAACTAAATATTTTTGTGTCTTCTCTTTAATCATAACCACACGAGTAAGTTAACACTAACTAACTTTGTTGTTCAAAAAAAATTAATTTGTTATCATTTCTTTAATTGCACTAAATATACTATCCCCTTTTTTGGCAAGACTAAAACTAAATCCGCCCAGTCTCCATTCCAGAACCGTCAATCTAATGAATCCTAAAATCATTGTAATTATATCACTTGTTTCAATATCTTTAAATTCATTTGCAGCTTTACCTTCTTCTACGATTGTCATCAGAAGACTTTTGCGATATTTTATTATTCTAATAAGTTTCTGTTTTAATAAAGCACTTTGGCTGAAGATATCTTCCGAGAAAAGTACAGATGTCATTTCTTTGTTTTTTTGAAGAAAATCAAAATGAAATTGAATAAATCTCCTCAGTTTCTCGGTTGCCGTATCGCCGCCGGCTAAATACTCTTCAAGCAGATGATCGAATTCGCCGATGCGGGATAAGATTCCCAAAATTATATCTTCTTTATTTAGGAAATGTCTGTAAATAGCAGGTTCGCTAATCTTAACCTTACCGGCTAATTCACGTATGGATAAGGATTCATATCCCCCTTCGTGAATAATATTTATTGCTTCGTCAATAATTGTTTTCTGTCTTTCTTCCGTTGTCAAGCGTGCCATAATTCTCTCATTAAATAATGTTTGTTAACACTCACTAACAAATATAATGTAATATGCCGGTCTTGTCAAGAAAAAAATAAATTAGTTTCTAATGGGGTCACTTCTTAATGACTCTTGAATTCTTAAAGCGTAAGCCGCAAATGCACGAATAAAGTATAAACGAATTATTTTCTGCAGTTATTATAAATTGTTTGAGTAAGAGAAAAGCAACATTTTAATTAGTATGTAATTTTGAAATAGATTTATTATTATTTGGTTATGGGACTTACAATTCATTACAACGGTAAATTTAATCCTTCTTCTTCACTCAAAAATATGATTGAAGAGGTTAAAGATATAGCTGAAATATATAACTGGAAGTATCACATTTACGAAACGGAATTTCCCGTCAATTCATTGGGGAAAGAAATTTACGACGGCAAGATTTATGGAATACATATTATCGCTCCCAATTGCGAGCCGCTGTATTTAACATTCCTTTCAAACGGAAGAATGGCAGATGAGATGGGCTTAAAATTATGGGGCAATGCAACAGACCCAAAAGAAAAAAGTTTCTTGTTTATGTTGTTTACCAAGACACAATTCGGCGGCAGTGAAATCCATAAACTGATAATTCATTTGCTGAAGTATCTTAAAGAAAAATACTTTGCCGAATTAAATGTTGTTGACGAAGGCAAGTATTGGGAAACGGGTGACGAAAGGTTACTGGATGAAATTTTTGCAAGATATAATAAATTTTTTGATGCAGTTGAAACAGCACTCAACACAATCCCGCTAAACCAAAACGAATCATACGAAGACTACTTTAAAAGAATACTCAAGATAATTAACAAGAAAAAATGAATTTTAATCCGAATCATCTGCACATTAGAGTCAAAACAAAATAGCGGCGTGTTGTAGAGTAATTTCATTTTATACGTGAAGGATTACTTTTATACAATTAACATTGACAATTATCTTCAATTTACTATCTTGTTACGTTTCGAACTTATAGATTCTGTAAATGAAGAAATTGTTTTTCATCATATTATTCTTTTCGATTTTTTTTAGTGCTTCAGCAAATATAGATTCATTAAAACCTTCGCTGAAAGTACCCGAAGCCAAAAGATATACTGAATCATTATTCACAACTGCAGGTAAATATTTAGATGAACCCTTTACTGTTTTTGTAATTGACAGCAACAAAAATCCCATTCCCTCTGCACCGGTTCTATTTGAACTGATTTCACATCCCGAAAACGAACATAAAACCAAAATTGAAAAATCATTATCGTTTACCGATTCAACAGGAAAGGCAGAAACGAATATAAAATTAGGCGAAACCGAAGGCACCTATATTTTTTCGGCTAGAATTAAAGATTATTACGGAGACGCCTCACAAGTTTATTTAACTGTTGTTGCACGGGAGAAAAGCTGGGTACTGCTTCTTGTAAGCGGTATGATCGGCGGACTTGGTCTCTTTCTTTTCGGTATGTACATGTTAAGCGAGGGACTTAAAAAAGCTGCCGGCAGTAAAATGCGAAACATTTTAAATAAAGCTACCAACAATCGCTTTGTTGCTGTCGGTATAGGAACATTAATTACAATTATAGTGCAAAGCTCAAGTGCAACAACCGTTATGCTTGTAAGTTTTGTTCAGGCAAACCTGCTTACATTTGTTCAGACTCTGGGCGTAATTCTGGGCGCAGGTATCGGTACTACAATTACATTACAACTTATTGCATTTAAAATTACCGACTTTGCGCTTTTGATTATCGGTCTTGGATTTATTCTTTACTTCTTCACTAAATCAAAAAAGATTAAGAGTATTGGTGAAGCTGTATTAGGATTCGGAATTTTATTTTACGGTATGCACATAATGTCGAGTGCTATGGTACCTCTTAGAACATTTCCTCTATTTTTAGATATACTTTTACAACTTGAGAATCCCATACTTGGCATATTAGTCGGGACATTAATAACAGCATTAATACAAAGCAGTGCGGCATCTTTAGGACTTGTACTTATTTTGGGAATGCAGGGATTAATAACTCTCGAAGCTGCAATCCCATTAATTTTCGGAGCTAATATTGGAACTTCAGTAACTGCAATTTTAGCAAGTATCAATTCAAACCGAGATGCAAAACGTGTTGCTTTTGCTCACACTTTATTCAAGGTTGTTGCGGTTGTAATATTTTTATGGTTCATCCCTACTTTGGCAGAATTTGTAAAAGCAATTTCCCCTACTATTGATTCTATGAACTTAATCTCGGATTCCGAGTTTGCATATATACCGCGTCAAATTGCGAATGCGCATACTGTTTTTAATTTACTCTCTACACTTATTTTTCTTCCGTTTTTAACACCTATTTCAAAATTAATTCATAAACTTCTACCTGATAAACCTGAAGAAGAAATATCTCCTTACGAAACAAAATTTTTGGAAGATTCGCTTATTACAACACCATCACTTGCATTGAATCTTGCAAAAGCCGAAGTATTAAACTTTGCAAAGAAAGTTAAAACAATGACGGAGATGATAATCATTCCTTTCTTTGAAGATAAACCTGAGATTCTCGACGAAATAAAGGAAATGGAAAAGGAAATAGATTTTGTTCAATATAAAACTGCAAAGTATCTTACAAAAATCAGTCAACAGGATCTAGACGAAAGTACAGCCGAAGAATCATTTCAAATTTTACAATGTTCAGCAGAGTTTGAGTTAATTGCAGATTTGATTTCTTCAAGACTTAGAATGCTTGCAAAGAAGAGAATTAAATACAATCTGAACTTCTCCCAGGAAGGAAAAGCCGAATTAAGCAAATTTCATTTGCAAACAGTTAAGCAGGTCGCTCGTGCAATTGATGTTTTTAAAGAAACTAAGTTTGAGCGGGGTAAAAAACTTGAGCGTAAATATCAAAAATATAAAGCCGGTGAACTTGATCTTAAACGTGCCCATTTTGAAAGACTAAGACAGGATATTCCCGAAGCAATCCAAACAAATGAAATGCACCTTGAATTAATTGACCTCTTCCTTAGAATCAATAGACATGCCGCTACAATCGGTAGAATTATGATGGGTGCCGTTGAATCAGAAAATGGTAACGAACCGGATCCGGACGAAAATTAAGCAATACCAAAATTGTTTTGTTCGGGTTATAATCACTACCTAATTTTTAGTCCACTTTTATGAATTCTCTATATCTGGTTTTTCTTTAAAGAAACTGATCGAAAAAAATTTTACGTTTTTAGTTGACACGATGTCTTTTTATCATTATATTGAAATCAGAATAAAAATTCTGTTTATATAATCGATCGTTTATGCGGCTTTTTTAATCAAATTAAATAAGATGTTTTTGTGCTGTTAAAAAGATCAAAGGAGAATGAATAGGTTTATGAAAAAAATAGTACTTGTATTAATGCTTTCATTAACAACAATTCAAATTAATGCGCATTGCGATGGAGTTGATGGTCCGGTTGTAATTGATGCGAAAAAAGCTCTTGAAACAGAAAATGTTGATGTGGTTTTAATTTGGGTAATGGAAGAATACGAAGATGAAATTAAGGATGCTTTTAACAAAACACTCCAGGTTAGAAAACAAAGTCCGGAAGCACAAGAATTGGCAGAAATGTATTTTTTCGAAACCTTAGTTCGTGTTCATAGACAAGGCGAAGGAGCCCCCTATACCGGTCTGAAACCAGCAGGAAGAGATTTGGGTCCGGCAATTACTTTGGCAGATGCTTCAATCGAAAAAGAAACTCTTAAAGAATTATATGAACTATTAACAAGCAATATTCACGATGGTCTTCATCTTTATTATGATAATGTCTTACGGAAAAAGAATTTTGATAAAGACAATGTTGATGCAGGTCGAGAGTTCGTCGAAAGTTATGTTGAGTTTGTTCATTATGTTGAAGCTATTTATGAATCCGCAAAAACCAAAAATGCCGGTCATGGTCATAAATCGGAAATTCAATCACACAAACACTAAAACTGAGAAAAAAGTCATTCTATTATAATTGTGAACATGAACAAAAAAATTTACACAAAAATCGGACAGTTTATTCTTTTTAATAAATGAGAGGAAACAATGAAAACCATATATAAATTACTAACTGTTTTTATAATTATAGGAATTTCGCTTGGCATTAACTCCTGCAGCGAAAGCCAATCGGCTGAACCGCAGAAAGAAATAAAAGCTGAATTAACACATGCCCCCTTTGTACCAAAACCTATTCAAAGAGATTATCCGGCAAAGGTTAGAGTTGATATGGAAGTTTTAGAACTTGTCGGACAGCTTTCAGACGGAGTCGAATATACATTTTGGACATTCGGCGGGAAAGTACCCGGTGAGTTCATTCGAGTAAGAGAAGGTGACGAAATTGAATTTCATCTTCATAATCATCCTTCGAGCAAATTACCGCATAATATAGATTTACATGCTGTAACCGGTCCTGGAGGAGGCGCAGAAGCATCATTTACTACTCCCGGTCATAGTTCGGTATTTTCTTTTAAAGCATTAAACCCCGGATTATATGTTTATCACTGTGCAACCGCTCCTGTCGGACTTCATATTGCAAACGGTATGTACGGATTAATCTTAGTTGAACCGAAAGAAGGTCTGCCCCCGGTTGATAGAGAATACTATGTAATGCAAAGTGAATTTTATACCGAAGGCGCTTATGGTGAAAAGGGATATCAACCTTTCAGTATGGAAAAAGCTTTGCAAGAAAACCCGGATTATGTTGTGTTCAATGGCTCGGTAGGTGCAATGGTTGGAGATAAATCTTTACGAGCTAATGTAGGAGAAAGAGTAAGATTATTTGTAGGTAACGGCGGTCCAAATCTTGTTTCATCATTCCACGTTATCGGCGAAATCTTTGACGTTGTTTATCAAGAAGGTGGAACATCTGTAAAACAGAAAAATGTTCAAACAACATTAGTACCCGCGGGCGGGTCAGCAATTGTTGAATTTGATGTTGATGTACCGGGTGAATTTATTCTTGTAGATCATTCAATATTCAGAGCATTCAATAAAGGAGCAATAGGTAAACTTGCCGTTGCAGGTCCGGAAAACGAAATAATATTTTCACATAAAATTGAAGATAAAATTTACAGCGGTGCAGATTCAAAATTTGGGTCAATAGATCCGACAACAGGTAAATACCGAGAAAGTAAAGATGAAGTATATAAGCCACAATTTGCAGATCAAGCTAAAGAAAAAAATCTCTCGAATATTTCAACCGAAAACAAATCAAGCAATTCAAGTTCATCTTCGTCCGAAAGTGATATTGCAAAATTAGGTAGACAAATTTATCAATCAAGTTGTTCTGCTTGCCATATGCCTGATGGCTCGGGAATGGTAAACGTATTTCCACCTGTTAAAAATTCCGATTGGATTGATAAAAATGGAAAAGCAGGAATGATCTCGGTAGTCGCAAACGGCATGAACGGTCCCGTTACTGTAAACGGTGTAAAATATAATAATGTAATGCCGCCGCAAAATTTAAGCGACAAGGAAATAGCTGCTGTTCTTACTTATGTATATAAAGAAATTAATAAATCAAACGAAACGGTTACTATTGAAGATGTTAAGAAACATAAAAACAATAAACAGCTTTCGAGTAAGTAAAAATGAAAACATTAATTAACATATCGCTTTTCATATTATTAACTGCGTCAATTGTCTACGCGAAGAAACCTTCGGAACATATTCCCGATATGGTGAAAATTTCTGCCGGAACTTACACGCCTTTATATGTTAACGATACAACCGATCAAAGCGAAAAGGTTGATGCTTTCTTAATAGATAAGTACCCGGTAACAAACAAGGAGTTTCTCGAATTCGTAAAAGAAAATCCGAAGTGGAGAAAATCTAACGTAAATAAATTATTCGCAGATGAAAGATATTTATCACATTGGTATGATGATTTAACTCTTGGTAAAAATGTTAATCCCGATGCACCGGTTACAAACATCAGCTGGTTTGCTGCAAAAGCTTATGCCGAATCTCTTGGCAAAAGATTACCAACTGTTGCGGAATGGGAATTAGCAGCTCAAGCCGATGAATCAAATCCAAATGGTTATGCTAACCCTAAGTATGTAGCAAGAATATTAGAATGGTATTCAAAACCATCATCAAAAAATTTACCTGCTGTCGGAAGTGTGTTTGAAAACTATTACGGCGCTTACGATATGCATGGTCTAGTTTGGGAATGGACTTCTGATTTTTTCAATGCATTAGTTTCCGGTGAATCGAGAGCAGACGGCGGAATTAATAGAAATCTATTCTGCGGCACCGGCTCCGTCGGTGCTACGGATTTTACAAACTATCCGGCATTTATGCGTTTCGCTTTCAGAAGCAGTCTCAAAGCAAATTACACAACCGAAAGTCTCGGTTTTAGATGTGCAAAAGATATTAATTAAGAGAGGTTTGTTATGAAAAAATTATCCGCAATTATAATAGCTGTTTTAATATTGACTGTATCAGTCATTTTTATTGTTGCAACCGAAACATCCGTTGATGCATCTTCGCGGGTTGAACTTCAAGATAAGAAAAGCGAAAAAGAATCTTGTTGTTCTTCCGATATAGAAGAAGTTTCAATGAGTGATTTAACCGAAAATTCTTTATATCAATTGAACTCTGAATGGACAAATCAGTTCGGAAATAAAATTAATCTCACAAAATTAAAAGGAAAAAAACAAATTGTAACAATGATATTTGCAAACTGCACTTATGCCTGCCCCATTCTTGTTAATGATATGAGAAGAATTGAAGAACGTCTATCAAAAGAAGAATTACGCAACGTTCGGTTTACTCTATTTACAATTGATCCCGAAAGAGATACTCCCGAAAAATTAAAAGAGTTTGCTCAAAATCAAAATCTAAATTTAAGTAGATGGCAGTTGCTTACTTCCTCAAAAAGTGATATTGCCGATTTAGCTGCACTAATGGGCTTCAGATATAAAAGAGAAAATGACGGAAGTTATTCTCATTCTAATATTATCAGCATTCTTAATGAAGATGGTGAATTAATCCATCAACAAGTCGGCTTAAGTCAAGATATTGAAAAAACATTAAACGTAATTAGAAACCAAAATAAACAAGGAGCATAAAATGTTTGAAGCAATAAGAGAAAACCCAAACCAGGTAATTGTTAGAGATATATTAAAAACCAACATAAAAACCGCACACGTTTTTGAAAAATACGGAATCGATTTCTGCTGCAAAGGAAACCGTCCGCTAAAAGAAGCATGTGACGAAAAAAACGTAAGCGTTGAAACAATCATAGAGGAATTGAAAGATCTTAACACTGCCTCGGAGAAAGAAGACCTTCGTTTTGATCAATGGGATTTGAAATTCTTGATTGACTATATAATTAATAATCATCATTCGTATGTTCGAAATGCGATCCCGCAGTTAATGCCTCATTTGGAAAAAGTTGCATTTAAGCATGGTAACAAGTATCCCGAATTACTAGAAATTAAATCGCATTTTGAAAATGTTGCAGAAGAAATGTATTCACACATGGAAAAAGAAGAAAAAATACTTTTCCATATAATAAAATATTTAGTAGATTCTAAACACTTTAATGAAAAACCTAGGATGAATGGTTTTAAGACTGTAAAAAATCCAATCGATTCAATGGAAGCAGAACACAGTAATGCAGGCGGAACAATGGAAGAAATAAGAAAGTTAACTAATAATTTCACGCCACCGGCTGATGCTTGCAATACTTTCCAATTAACATATAAAGAATTGGAAGACTTTGAAAAAGATCTACACATTCATGTTCATTTGGAAAATAATATTTTGTTTCCTAAAGCAATTGAGTTGGAGAAAGAGTTGTTAAAATTATGAGAAGACATCAAAATCTAATAGGTTTATCACACGATCATCATCACGGATTGCGTCTTGCGCACTTAATTAAAAAAGATGCCCCAGTGTATAAGGATTTACCGAATGATGTTGAAGGGAAAATTAGTTATACAATTAAAGCGTGGGAAGAAGAATTAAAATTTCATTTTAAAAATGAAGAAGAAATTCTTTTTCCCGCCGTTGAAAATCGTGATGACAAGATTGACGAATTAATTGATGAACTATTGGTTGAACATGAAGAGATCGAGTACAAAATCAATCAATTAAAAACTTCGGTTGAAAAAGAAGAGATATTGAATGATCTCGGTTACATCCTCGAACAGCATATAAGAAAAGAAGAGCGTGAATTGTTTGACAGGATTCAAGAAATATTCGGCGAAGATGAGTTGAATAAATTGATTGATAAAATTGAACCGGTGAAAGGTTAGTAAATATTATTCTGAATCGGAATTCATATTCAACTACTTCGTAGTTGTGATTTCCTGTACACAATATTCTATTCATTTTGAATCCCTCCGGGATTCTAAAAACTTTATTTTCATTAGAGCAAGAAGAGGTTGATTCTTTATCTCGATTAAATTCTGATCGAGTATACAAGTTTGTTTTAGGTTAGATTAAATCCCTTTGGGATTCCATAGTTCGTAAATGATTAAGAATTATCTGAAAAGATAGATTTGATGACTGCAAAGCAGTCAAATATGAATAGAGACAATAAAATAATTTAAAGAACTCCGACGGGGTTCAAGAAAAACCAAAATAAAATGAACAACTCAGAATTCTACGACAGCTTTACAGAAGATTATAATTCTATGATTCCGCTTGAAAAGCAGATTGAATCAAAGACAAAATTCTTCAAACGTTTTATAAAGGATAGCACAAAATCCGCCGCAGATCTTGGTGCAGGCAGCGGTGCAGATTCAATCGCGCTTGCCAAACTCGGTTTAGATGTTACCGCCTTTGAACCGTCAATTGAAATGCTTAAACAAGCTAAATTAAATTTTACTAAACAATCAGTTGCGGTAGATATCTATTATAAAAAGATTTCTGAAATTGACGAGAAATTCCATCACTCATTCGATTTGGTTGTGTCGCTCGGCAATACATTTGCAAACATTAACGTAGAAGAGATAGAAGAATCAATCGCAAAGGTAATTGAATTGCTGAAAAAAGACGGCACTGCAATAATACAAATATTGAACTATAACAAGGTCTTAAGTGCAAAGGAAAGAATAGTCAACATAACGGAATCAAATGAAAAACAGTTCATTAGATTTTATGATTTCTGCGGGGACAAAGTTTATTTCAATATATTATCATTTCAAAAAGAAGATTTTTCTAACCGGCAATTAATTACAACGGAAATTTTCCCATATACAAAATCATTACTTGAAAAAATGATTGCCAGAAACGGCATACAGGAACTTGAGCTTTATGGTGATATTAAGATGGCTAATTTTGATGAAAACAAATCGAATGATTTGATTATGATAATTAACCAATTCAGATAATACCTGCTTCAGATTTGGCTTTAAGAAATTCTACATTAACAAAAAGTTTCTCAGACCAATAATCGAGATAATTCATGTCGAGCTGATTCTTCTGAACCTTCAGAACTCCTAAAATATCACTCCATTGCTTTTCCGAAACACCGCCTCTTTCTTTGTACCAAATTAGTTTTGTTAGAATTACATCTTCTGGCGAACAAATAAATATTTCTATTGTTTCATTCCGGTCAACAAACTTTTTCCGTATAATTCTATCGAATATAGTTTGCTGGTAATCTGAAGTTTTACTAATGAAGAAATCAATTTTATAAGATGTGCTATTGTGTATAATATTGAAAGATGATTTATGCTCAAACGCATCTCTGATCATTTCTCCGTCAATATAATATTCTTTACTTAATCTTTGAACAAGATTCTTAATGACTGCCGGATTAAAATCAGTAATTACATCAACATCCATCGTTGACCTAGAGATACCAAGTGCTGAACTTGCAACTGATCCTCCGATATAATAAGGTATTTTCAATTCTTCTAAAAGTTCAACGATCGGATGTAATGCATTAATGATTTCACTTTTACTCATCTTTCGTCATCCAAGATCTTCGTACACGCTCGGCTAATTCTTCGCCATAATGAATTGAGATAAATAAGATTTTTTGTTCGAGTTCGTTCAAATGAGGATTAGCTTCTTTGATAGCTTTTTTCGATTGATTAAGTACAAAATCTGACAAGCGAATTGCTTTAAAAAATCTTTCGGAAGAACTCATTCTTCTAAATCTTTCTATAAGCTCAGTTTCTATCCTTAGATCAGTATCTGCGGATTGAGGTTTCATAATGATTAAATATAATTAAAGAAGTCGTAAAATGGTATTCTACAAATTAACCAATTTGTGAAGTGTCTTTTCTTTTAGCTGTTCGAGTGTTTCGTTGGAAAGCATTTTGTAGGCATCGTCACGTAGTTTTCCCCATTTTTCATGAACGGGACATGGGTTTTCATTTGAGCATCCCGGGAAACCGAGTACGCAGTTGTTGAAGATTTCGAGTCCGTCTATTGCTTCAACTATGTCTATTAACTTAATGCTACTTGGACTCTTAGCTAAATAAAATCCGCCGTTCTTTCCCTTTTTAGAACCGATAATACCGCTCTCTGTTAAAATCTGCATAACTTTAGAAACATACTCTTTCGGTACTTTCAGTTCTTTGGAAACTTCACCGGCGGTAAATATTCTTTTTTCTTTTTTTATTGACAAAAAGAGTACGGCTTGAAGCCCTAATTCGCATGTTTTTGAGAATATTACGGTCATAAATCGGATTTTTTATTCTGATAATATATTGTTTAGTAAGATAGAATTCAAGTAAAAAGTTTTAATGGTATGCTAATAATTTTTTAGCGAAGGGCGCTTTTCCTTTCGCCACTTATCATATTCTTCCAAACGAGAGAGCCGTTTTTCGACAACCTTATATTCATGTATATCAAAGAATTTTTTTAAGGCGGGGTCGTGATCTTCCAAATTTTTAAATGCCAAAACCGCGTCAATCAGTTCTCCTGTTTTGCGGTTCTTAAATTTGTAGTAAACAAAAGCATCTTCAGGCATACTTTCCTCAAAAAAATGCGACATCAAAATTAACTGAGCAAAGTAGAATTAGCAAAGGAAATTTTATTTTTATTTTTTGATGTGCTGCAAAATTTTGTGTTCTTTATATATCAAAACATTTCTCTTTCTTTTTGAATATTTTTTAATTAAATATCGCTCCGTTTTTAACGGCAAAATGATACCTATTAAAATAATGACCCAGCCGGATGACGTAACTTGCGGTCCGACGAGTTTGCATGCGGTTTATAATTACTTCGGTGATAAAATATCACTCCCCAAAGTCATTTCCGAAATTTCTTACCTTGAAGAAGGCGGCACGCTTGCCGTAATGCTTGCCATACATGCCCTTAAAAGAAATTATAAAGCAAAGATCTGCACTTACAATCTTTCCGTATTTGATCCGGTTTGGTTTAAAGAAAAAGTTAATATCAAAGCCAAGTTAATTGAACAAAAGAAACATAAGAAAAGTAAAAAGTTACATCACGCAACAGATGCCTATGTTGAGTATTTATTACTCGGAGGAGAGATTGAATTTGTTAATTTAACTCCCTCGCTTCTTAAAAAGATATTTGATAAAAAACTTCCGATTCTTACCGGTTTAAGTGCAACATACTTATATAACTGCTCGCGGGAAGCATGGATAAACAACAAAAGTGTTTACGACGATGTTAAAGGTTTTCCGACCGGTCATTTTGTTGTACTTTCCGGGTACGACGAAGAGACCAGAAATGTTGTTGTTGCCGATCCTTACCGCGAAAACCCTGTTTCACACAACAATTATTATTCTGTAAAGGTGAGCAGGCTTATTAATTCAATTATGCTAGGTATACTCACTTTTGATGCCAACTTATTAGTAATTCAACCTAAGGATAAATAGTCTATGAGAAGTTTTGTTGTAGTGAATAATCCGAAAGACTGGAATTTTAAAATCGATAATGTAGAAGTAGTTTCCGCAAAATCTTATTTAACTGAAAGCAGCTTTGCCGAAATAAAAAGTGCCCGCATTTTCAATTTGTGCCGGTCATACCGTTATCAGGCAACGGGTTATTATGTTTCGTTGTTAGCTGAAGCGAGAGGTCATAGAGCTTTTCCTAACGTATCGACTATTCAGGATATTAAATCACAAACAATAGTCAGAATAATTTCCGATGATCTCGATGATCTTATCCAGAGAAGTTTGAGCAAAATAAAATCCGAAGAATTTGTTTTAAGTATTTATTTCGGTCAAAACATGGCAGCACAATATGAAAAACTTGCATCACAGTTATACAATTTATTTCAAGCTCCCTTAATTCGTGCAACTTTTTACTTTAATAAGAAATGGTTTTTACAAAGCATAACTCCTATTCCGGTAAACGAAGTACCTGAAAAACATAGACCATTCTTAGAAAGATGCGCAGAATCATATTTCTCTAAAAAAAGAATTTACACGGCTAAAATTAGTCGTGCTAAATATGATATGGCGATTCTTATTAATCCAAATGAAGAGGAACCGCCTTCGGATAAAAAAGCAATAAAAAGTTTTATTGATGCAGGGGAAGAAGTAGGCATTAGATGTGAGTTAATAACAAAAGAAGATTTCAGCAGAATACCAGAATTTGATGCATTGTTTATTAGAGAAACAACAGCTGTTAATCATCATACATATCGTTTTTCGCGAAGAGCTTTTGCCGAAGGTCTTGTCGTTATTGATGATCCGCATTCAATTATTCAGTGCACTAACAAAGTTTATCTTGCCGAAGCATTGATAAAAGCGAAAGTTCCGGCACCAAAAACAATTATAGTGCATAAAGACAATAGAGAAATATTGGAAAACGCTTTGGGCTTCCCGATTGTTTTAAAGCAGCCGGATAGTTCTTTCTCGCAAGGTGTGATAAAAGTCGAAAACAAAGAGCAGCTTAAAGCGGAAGCCAATCGTTTACTCGAAATTTCGGATTTAATTATTGCTCAAGAATTTACTTATTCCGACTTTGATTGGAGAATAGGAATACTTGATAAGCAACCATTATTTGCCTGCAAATATTTTATGGCTAAAGACCACTGGCAAATTTACAATTGGAATAAGAAGAACAACGAGCAATACGGTAAATACAAAACTATACCAATCTACGAAGTACCTGACAAAGTAATTAAAACTGCATTGAAGGCGGCAAATCAAATTGGTGACGGGCTTTACGGTGTTGACTTAAAACAAATTGGAAGTGAAGTATTTATTATCGAAGTGAATGACAACCCTAGTATTGAACACGGTGTTGAAGACGCGGTTATGAAAGAACATCTTTACCTAACAATAATGAAATCATTTAAAGACAGGCTTGAATCAATCCGCCAGGTAAAGGAATTACATTTATGAAAAAAAAACTCGGACTTTTTGAAGGATTCGGTGTTGAACTTGAATACATGGTTGTTGATAAAGATTCACTGAGAGCAAAACCTATTGTTGATGAAGTCATAAAAGAAGTTGCCGGTGAATATGTCTCCGACTATGAAGAAGAAGAAATTGCCTGGTCTAATGAAATTGTCTTACATGTAATAGAATTAAAAACAAACGGCCCTAGTAATACATTAGTCGGACTTGATAAAAAATTTCATCAACACGTTATAAGAATTAACAAAATACTAGAGAAGTATAATTCGGAATTACTTCCTTCCGGAGCACATCCGCTTTATGACCCATATAAGGAGACTAAACTTTGGCCACATGAAAGCAATCCGGTTTATGAATCTTATAATAGAATTTTTGATTGTAGGGGACACGGTTGGTCAAATTTGCAAAGTAATCATATAAATTTACCGTTTGCCAATGATGAAGAATTCGGGAAACTTCACGCAGCAATACGAGTTCTGCTGCCAATTATTCCTGCTATTTCAGCAAGCACTCCTGTTTTAGACAGTAAATACACGGGTTATCTCGATTCACGGCTTGAAGTATACAGAAAAAATCAAATTAAAATTCCCTCCATTACCGGGAAGGTTATACCGGAACAGGTTTTTTCAAAAGTTGACTATGAAGAAAAGATTCTAAATAAAATTTATAAAGACATATCCCCTTTCGATAGCAATGGGATCCTACAGTATGAATGGCTTAATTCACGGGGTGCAATTGCCAGATTCGATAGAAATACAATTGAAATACGAGTTGTAGATATTCAAGAAAATACAAAAGCTGATTTAGCGCTTGTGGGTTTATTTTGTCTGCTTCTCAAAGAATTGATGAGTGAAAAACATGTTTCGATAAATGAATTACAAAAATTCCACGAAAATGAATTATCCAATATTTTTCTAAGTAACATCAAATATGCGGAGAACACTTTATTAAATAATCTTTCATTTTTAGAAATATTTGGTGTTAGGAAAAAAGTTACCGCAAATGAACTATGGCAGCATATCTTCGAAAACATCTCCTTTGATTCAAACATTATAAGTGAAGAAGAACTTGAACCGATAAAGACTATTTTACAGAAAGGGACTCTGGCAACCCGAATAAAAAAATCTTTGGGTAATGACCTATCAAATAATAATATAATAGACATTTACAAACAATTGAGTAATTCGCTTTTATCAAACGAGATGTTTGAACCGTGAAAAAGTTATTATTTACTTGCGAACACAGTGGAAATCAAATACCCGCAGAATTTAAAAAGTTATTCGCTCCATACAAACCTTTGTTAAATAGTCATCGCGGCTATGACATAGGAATAATAGATGTATTCAAAAAATTTTCAAATGAATTTGATTCAGAAAATTTTTATTCAGAAAATTCCCGTTTATTAATTGAATTGAACAGATCACCTCATCATAATGATTTATTCTCGGAAATAACTAAACCCCTTAACAAGAAAACTAAGCAATGCATTATTGACAAGTATTATAAACCTTATCGAGCTAAGATTGAAACTAAAATAGAAAATTATATTAGTAAGAAATATCATGTTGTTCATATTTCTTTTCATTCGTTCACACCCGAATTAAATGGAAAGTTTAGAAATGCAGATATCGGGTTGCTATATGATCCGAAAGTGGAACAAGAAAAAGAATTTTGCAGAAGATGGAAAAAAGAGATTGTGACGTTGAATAAAAAATTAAAAGTACGGCTTAATTATCCATATTTAGGAATTGCAGACGGCTTCACATCTTTTTTGCGAAAAAAATTCAGTTATAAGTTTTACGGCGGAATTGAATTAGAAATAAATCAGAAGCTGTTAAAGAATAAATCCGCTTTGAATCGAACAACCAGGTTATTGATTAACTCATTTATGAAGGTGGAGATTTGATTACCAAAATTTTTTCAAAGTCTATTTAGTCTCCAAATTATAAACGGTACGAGTTGGATAAGCAAACTGAATACCGCGTTTTTCAAACTCCTTATAAATCTTCAAATTAATATCCTGCTGGATATCCATATATTTCACATACTCGTTTGTTTCAACAAAGAAAACCGTTTCGAAATCTAAACTAAAATCGCCGTATTTAAAGAAATGTGATCTATCGAAAGTTGTGTTTGGATATTCGTCAATGATTTCTTTAATGATCTTCGGTATTTCTTCCAACTGTTCGGGTTTTGTTTGATAAACAACACCAAAAGTAAACACAACACGTCTTCTGAACATTTGCTTGAAGTTATGCACTCGCGAGTTAGTCAAATTTGAATTCGACATTATTAAAAGTTCACCGCTTAACGATCTTATCTTAGTTGATTTTATTCCTATCTTTTCGATAACGCCGGCTTTATCGTCGACCCTTATGAAATCACCGAGTTCAAAAGGTTTGTCAAAGTAAATAACAAAATAACTGAAAAGATCACCTAGTATTGCTTGAGCTGCCAATGCTATTGCAATACCGCCTATACCCAATCCCGCAACAACCGTTGATATTTGAAAACCGAGATTATCAAGTATGAAAAGAATTCCAATTATGTAGAAGGTAAAATTTATAAACGCAACTAAAGGTCGGAATTTTCTTACCGTATCTTCTTTGCCTGTTTCTTCGGCATATTTATTAATAATAAAATCAATAACTGAGCGAGCAAATTTTATTATTATCCATACTGTTATTACAAGATAAATTATCTTTAAAACTTTACCTGCACTTGCGGGAACATCAATAAACCCGAACGCAATATATAATGCCAATAAATAGAATAATGGAATGATAAACCGTGATGTAATCTTAACCAAAAATTTTGTGCCCAATAACCCTTCGGTTCCCGTACTTTCAATTCTCTTAATTACAAATTTTTTGATGAACTGAATAATGACAACCGAAACAAAAAGTATGGCAATTGCTGTCAAATAATCCGAAACAATATTGCCCCAAAGTTCATATTCCAAAATGTTTTTCATTTAAATCCATTTTCTTTTCTTAAAAAACAAAAGTAATAATACACCTATTAAAGCCATAAGACCTAATATAATGAAGTAAGCATATTTGTAACCCAGCTCAGGCATATTTTCGAAATTCATACCGTAAACACCTGCGATAAAAGTTAAAGGGATGAATATTGTTGCAATCAATGTAAGCATTTTCATTACTTCGTTCATTCTATTGCTTACACTGCTGAGATATATATCAATTAATATAGTTATAGATTCTCTTAATGTGTCTAAAGATTCGTTTACCTGTACGATATGATCGAGTGAATCTCGGAAATAAATTAGGTGATTTATGGTAATGAGATTTGATTCCTGCCTAATAATACTTGACAATGCTTCTCTCATTGGACGAACAGCATGCTTAATCCTATAAGCATCTCGTTTAAGAGATTGAATTCTTTTTAAGTCGTCCTGCGTTGGGTTTTCAAGAAGCATTTCCTGCTCTTCTTCGATTCTCTCGTTAAGTTCTTCGAGAACAAGAAAATATCTGTCTATTTCATAATCAACAAGAACATAAAACAAATAATCTGCTTTTGATTTACGAAAAACATTTTTACCGGTTTCTATTCTCTGGTGAATTGACGAATAATCTTCTTTAGTATCATCGCGGAATGTAAATACAAACTTGGATGTGAAAAGAAACGATATTTGGTCATAATTAATGTCCTGTTTCTCTTCCCAAGTTATTTTTTTCATAACAAGAAATATATCGTCATCGTAGTATTCAACCTTCGGCTGCTGGTTTGAATTAACCGCATCTTCCAGAATTAAAGGGTGTATTTTAAATATCTCTCCAAACTTTACAAGAAAATCAACATCACTTAACCCGTTTATATCTATCCATCTTACTTTTTCGTCTTCAACAATCGACAACTTTTGCAAGTCTTCAATGGATTCAATCTTTTTAACGGAAAACTCATTATCGTTGTACTCGGTTAAAGTAATAACTGTTTTTTCAATTATACTTTCACCAACATAAATAAGAGTACCCGGCGGTTTACCAATTTTACTTTTTAACTGCTGTTTCTTTTTGTTGGAGATTTTATTTTTTGTTTTCTTCATTTTTTGCTTCATGGTTACTATTTAAAAATATTTTATCACAATATCAATCAGCTTGTTTTTTATTTTATTGTAAGGAGGATACAAAAACATCAATGCGGAATACTTTCTTTGTTTCATTATACTCTTCTCGTTAGAGAAAGTTTTAAATCCGTAAAAACCATGTGCTTTACCAATACCCGACTGATTAATTCCGCCGAACGGCAAATTATAATTGACAAAATGTACTACCGCATCATTAACAGCAGCGCTCCCGGCGGGAATGGATTTTAACATTTTATCAATGAATTTTTTCTTTTTACTAAAAATGTACATCGCAAGCGGATTAGGATTCTCATCAATAATAGATAAAACCTCATCTTCATTCTTATAAGTTATAATAGGCAGTACCGGGCCAAAGATTTCATTTTGCATAACTTCGGAATCCATTGATACGTTATCAATCAATGTCGGCGAAATCAAATTATCATTGTCATCAGTTTCACCGCCGTAAATAATTACTCCGTTTTTGTTTACGGCATCATCAAGAAATAATTTGATATTATAAAATTGTGTATCGTTAATTATTCTGCAATAATTATTTCCCTTTTTAAGTTCATCTTTTTTTCCGTAATAATGTTCAACCGATTTAATAATTTCGGAAATTAGTTTTTCTTTTACCTTTTCGTGAACAAGAAGATAATCGGGCGCAATACATGTTTGACCTGCATTCATAAATTTTGCCCAGGCAATTCTTTTTGCTGCGGTTTTTATATCGGCATCACTACAAACAATTGTAGGTGATTTGCCGCCGAGTTCTAATGTTACTTTTGCTAAATTTTTAGAAGCAGCGTCCATAACAAGTTTTCCAACTTCAATACTTCCTGTAAAAAAGATATGATTAAAAGGAAGACATGTTAATTCTTTTGCAATCTCAGCTCCGCCAAGAAATACTTTCACTTCTTCTTCGGGAAACAATTTATCAATAATATTTTTTACAAGTTCCGAAGTATTGGGACTTCTTTCGGATGGTTTCATTATAATGGTATTACCTGCGGCAATTGCTGAAACAAGGGGGCCCATTGACAGTAAAAACGGAAAATTCCATGGTGAAATTATCAGCGACTGCCCAATTGATTCGTACATTACCTTATTAACCGATCCGAAGAATGATAACGGGGTATGTACGCGATGGGGCTGCATCCATTTGTTAAGGTTTCTAATCATATGCCTGATTTCACTTACAACAGTAAATATCTCCGTTAGTTTAGTTTCCTCTTTTGATTTTCTGAAATCCTTATAAACCGCACTGCAAATTTCGTCCTGTATGGACATAATCTCAGAAAGCATAATTTTTAGTCTTGACTTTCTTTGTGCTGCAGTAGTTTTTGATAAATTAATTCGATTAGCTTTCTGGAGTTGAAATACTTTGTGAATTTCTTGTTTGATTATTTCTTCTACCGGCATGGCTTCCTTTGGGTTGTTTATAATTTCGTTTCAAATCTATAGTCAACGTCAAAGACGTTTATAATCGATCTATCTATACCTCCCAAATCCTGTACAATTTAACAGCCCAAATCTTTGCAGAAATAATTCTCTAAGAATTAAATATACTACTTTTTTAAGTCCATAAACGAAAACCGCAGGTTATCACTATCAAGGTCTTTGATAATTTTTTCTAACTGAGTAATTTGCTGCCGTGTCGGTATCATATGTTTATACATGTATAATAAATATTCGGCAGCATCTTTCTGAAAATAATTTCTATTTTTCGCAACATTTGTTAAAAACTTATCTGCCCTATCTGCATCTCTTAAATTAAAAAAGAAAACTCCCGTATAAAATTCATACGTGGCTCGCAAAAACCCGTTTTCGGGTATGGCTCCAATTGAAGAAAGATTAGTATTAATATTTTCATCCATTCTTCCGATTGAAGATGCGTAACTGAAAATTTCTTTTGCTGCCGTTAAATTGTTTTTCAACTCATCATAAATTTTTCTTTGCTGCTCGTTTAATTCTTTTTCATACTCTAAGGAAGGTTTATCTATTAATAACGAAGCAGCCGCACGAAGATATTTTGAATTTTCAAAAGCGGAACGCCACTTGAAATCTTTCGTTTCTATTAAACGATTTAACAGCTCTATTGCTTTTTCGTAATCACCGTTTTTAAAATAAAAGTCAGCTTTAGTATATCCCCAAACATGATTATTGGGATCATTAACAATGGATTCCTCCGCATCTTTCAGCCTGTTAAGTTGTAATAGAAGCCGAACATACCAATCAAAAAAGCTTGCGTTGTTCTTATATTTTTTTACCAGCAAATTAAAATAGTTTACTGCTTCGAAATGATTGGATTCTTGAGCCGTGTATGTTTCGCCCAAAATAATTTCTGCCATTGGTCTTGTAAGTTCACCTTTTAAGTGAGCGAGTTTCAGGTATTTCAACCCGGTCTCTCTATCTCCCGATAATCCCAAAACAGATAAAATAAATCTCGTCAATCCACTGAGGCGATCGGTATAATATTCAAACATTCCCATTAAAAGATATGCATCATATAACTCGGGATCGGTTTTAACAAGTTCTTCAATTAATGTCTTTCCTTTTTTTGCATTTTGAAATGCTGCAAAATATGATCTTGATGCCGTATGCATTCTTCCAAGGTAACCGTAGATATTTGCAAGATAGAATTGATTTTCGGTAGTCATTTCAACATGTTCTAGTTTTTTAACTACCGACTCTGCATATTTAATCAACTCTTCGTTTTTCTGATTCCGGTATTCATATCTTTTCTCAAAATTGAATTGATCTGCATCGGCAAGATTTTTTAACGAGAGAGCAAATATTTTTAAAAAGTAATATTTCGGTTTTTGAGGGTCTTCACTAATTTTTTGTTCAATAAGTTCAAGTGATTTGTCGAATTGGTGATCGAATGTCCAGTATACTATTTGATGATCATACCCGTTAATTTTCAAAGAAGCGTTTGCAGGTATAGATAACAAAATTATAGTCAAAAGCAGAATCAGTCTTTTCATAAAAGTTTTTCTTGAAATAAATTTTTTGAAGATAGCAAAATCAAAGGTGATCTTCCATTAATGTGTGTTATTAAATAATGAAGAAATTTATCCGAAAATATAATCAATAAAAACAAACTATAATTCTTCTTATTTTAAATAGGTACGATTTGTTTATTTGTTAAGTTGTTTAATAATCGAGAGAAAGTGCGATGAATGCAAAAAAACCGATACTTGTTATTATTCTTTTCTTTCTAATTTTATTTCAAGCAATAAGCGGAATTTTCGGGGGAATAGGTTTAATTATTGATCCCTCAGGCGAAACTCTTCAAATTCCTTTAGAATGGCTCGAAGGCTCACCGTTTAAGAGCTATTTAATACCCGGTATAATTCTTTTTATTGTTCTTGGAGTAATGCCGTTTCTTATATTCTTTGGTATACGTAAAAGAAAATTATGGGGCTGGCAGGGAAGTATTTTCATTGGTCTTGCATTAATTATTTGGATTGCAGTAGAAATAATTATTATCGGCTACCAACATGACCCGCCGCTGCAATTAATTTACGGTTTAGTCGGTATTGCAATTCTTACGGTTACAAATACCGCAAGTGTTAAAAAATTCTTTAGGCAGACTGATAAAATTCAACAATAAATAAAGAACAGTTTGGGTTTGTTATGAAACACAAAAGCGTTATTTCATTTTTAGTAATGGTTATTACCGCGGCTTCAATTATTGCTTCGCTTAATGGAATTTTAAGCAAAGATGGGGACGGTGAATATTTTTATGAATCAATTCGAGGAGAAACAGTAACAATTTACAGTAAAGGTTTATATAAGCACATGTCGGCAGATGTTGCAATTCAAGGTATTGCACAGGATTATATTACATTGTTTATAGGTATTCCTTTTTTACTATTTGCACTTTTATGGTCTGCTAAAAATTCGTTAAGAGGAATGTTATTGCTTTCAGGTACACTTGTATATTTTTTTATTACCTATCTTTTTTATTTGTCAATGGGAATGTATAACGAAATGTTTCTTGTTTATGCATTTTTACTTGGTACTACATTTTTTGCATTTGTTTTAACTCTCTTTGCTTACGAGTTCAATAATATGAAGGATATTTTCACATCACAAAAGTTAATGAGAAATGCCGGAGTCTTTTTAATTGTGAATGCATCTTTGGTTACACTGCTTTGGCTTGGTGTGGTTGTTCCCCCTCTGATTGACGGTACAATTTACCCTAAGCAGCTTCAGCATTATACGACTTTAATTGTGCAGGGATTTGATCTTGGATTACTTCTGCCGATTTCCTTTGTTGTAGGCATACTTGCAATTCGTAAAAATAATTTCGGTTATCTCTTTACAACAATTTATGTGATTTTTCTTTCATTCTTAATGCTGGCTCTAACATCAAAAATAATTTTTATGGCAAACGCAGGCGAGAATGTTATTCCGGTTATTTTTATTATGCCGACAATAGCGCTTATAGCCATTCTATTCTCTTTTCTTATTTTGAAAAATATCAATAAATAGAAACCTTAGCGTTCTCCGCGTCTTTGCGGTTAATCAATGAAAGAAAACCGCAGAGACGCCAAGACGCTAAAAATTATTAACTTCACCTCAACTTAAGTTTATTCAACATTTCTTCTGCATTTTTATTTTTGGGGTCAAGCTCTAAAGATTTCTTGTAATTAATTATTGCGTTTTCTTTATCACCCGTTTTCATATAAGCTTCGGCTAAGCTGTCGTATGTATTTCCAATATTAGGGAAGCATTTTACATTTACTGTGAATATTGCAATTGCCTCATCATTAAGACCTTCATAAAGAAATTGGTAGCCGATTCTATTCAGTATTCTATCATTAACTATATTGTATTCTGATAAATATTCTTTATAATTTTCTACGAAATCTGAAGTCCCTTTTTCCTTAATAACAGTAAAGATGTATCTCCCTAATTCCAATCTAAGCGGTTGATAATTTTCGCCTTTTAAGATTGCATTAATTCTTTTAATTAAAGCTTCTGCACCTTGATCAATATTGGAAAGAATTATTACGGAATATTTGCTTGCAACATTTTGATCATATACCGCGTTCCACCCCGGTGAACCTCCGGCAACACCTAACCCAAAATCGGGGAGTTTCGATAATTCCGCCCAAGTCAAATTTACGTCTTCGTTGAACCTGCTGTGAAGAAGAACTTTAAATTCATCCTCTAAGAGAATATTATCATTAATAAGTGATCTATCCAACTTCAGCATATCCTCTAAAGTAGAATACATTCCTCCCGCCGGTGTCGGAATGTTCGGCATTCTTTCGTATGTTGATTCTTTATTGCCCGTCGGAGTTACTAAAAATCCTTTTGCTTTATTCTCAACTTGATCTTCCTTATAAATAAACCCGGAGTTATTCATTCCAAGAGGATTGAGAATGCGTTCTTTCAGCACATCATAATATGATTTCCCGGTTAACTTTTCTATTATTCCACCTAAAATTACATAGCTTGAATTCGAATACCTGGTTGATGTACCCGGTTCGAAAAGCAAGGGTTGTTTTGCAATTAATAATAGAAGATCTTCAACATTTCTAAACCGGTTCGGCTCCTGGCGAAACTCGGTTAACTGTAAGTAATCTCCGAGCCCGGCAGAAAAAGTCAACAACATTTTTACGGTTATTTTTTCATCTGATTCATTATTGAAAACCGGGTATATATCATTGAGATTATCGGAAAGATTCAATTTTTCTTCTTGAATTAACTGTGTGATAAGTATTTGTGTAAATAGTTTCCCTATCGAACCGATGTTAAATTTCGTATCAGTTTGATTAACTATACCATTGTCCCAATCCGCATAACCGAAAGCTTTTAAATATTCGGTCTTGCTCTTGTCGGCAATCAATACAACACCGGAAAAAATATCCTTTTCGTAAGCTTCATTTATAATACCATCTATTTTATCAAATTTAGTTTGTGAATTAATTTGTATGCAGAACAGCAGAATAATGATCGAAACAATTTTCATGTAATTTCTCCTTTTAAATTAAGATTCGTTATTAAGTTTTATTAACATTTCTTTTGCATTTTTATTTTCCGGGTCAAGTTCTATTGCTTTTTTGTAATTAATGATTGCATTCTTGTTGTCGCCTTTTTTCATATAAGCTTCGGCTAAGCTATCGTATGTGTTAGCAGAGTTTGGAAATGCACGTGTGTTGTATTCGAAAATCATAATTGCCAAATCGTAGTTCTCAGAGAACAACTTTTGATAGCCCAAAAAATTAATGAACATTTCATCAACAAGATCTTCTCTTAACCCGAGATCTAATGCCTCTTTTATCAGCGAGTTGGCTTTTTCTGTTTTTCTATTTTCATCAAACAATTTTTCAGCTTCTTCGATCTTGGAATTAATTTCATCGATGTAGTTTAACATCATCTTATCTTTTGTTGTTTTATATTTATCGGCTGATTGTTCTGCAAGAGTCAATACCTTTTCCAAGGCTTCTTCGGCTGCAGTTTCAATATCAGGTATTACACCAACTCCTTCCCAGTTTGTTTTTGTTATGGGATTAATAGCCATTCCAGTCGGAATGAAAATTTCCAAATTTTCCGTAACATTAAAAATCTGACCAGGATTAGCTCCTCCACCGGTAGTTTCGCCTACAAGCGTTCCTCTTTTTTGTGTTTGGATGTTATAAGCAAATTCTTCACCGGCAGAAAATGTTTTACTGCTTGTTAATACAAACAGCGGTATATCCGGCATTTTCTGTCCGCCAACTTTTTCTAACGATACAAAGTGAGCTGTATCGTTGCTGACTCTGTTATAAAGACTATTAAGATGTGTAGGTTTTTCAAAAAAATAACTGCATATGTATTGAACAAGATCAGGACTGCCTCCGTTGTTTTTTCTCAAATCAATTATCACGGCCTCCGAAGTTGAAAGATATTTCATTGCAAGATCGGCATAGTCCTTTGCTACGTGTAGTGGTGCAAACCCGTCCAGTTTTAGATAACCGATATTCCCTTTTATTTTTTCAAGTTTGGTAAACCCGAAGTTGATACTTTTAAACTGACTTTCTGTTTTGTATATATTTTTAAGCGGATTTGGTACTTCGCCTGCAAGTTTATTTTTAGAATTCTTTACATGTACTCTCATGTGTTTGTCGTTGCTTATCGATTGCATTTCTTTTGTCATTACCTCCGCAAATTCTATTGCATCGGTAAAGTCATCAAAGAATCCTTCTTTATTTTTGTTGTTAATGTGGGCGACAATTTTCTCAGCAACTGCGGGGAAGACATATTTTTCTTTTAATAGGTTGGACGATCTTTCTACAAATTCATTAATCGTTTCTTTATTTATCTTACCTTCCGCTTCTTGAGCCTGAAGGTTTATTGAGAAAAGAATCGACGCAATCGTTAAGAAATTTATTAATCTATTTTTGAATTGAGACTTCATTTTTACCCCCAGATATTTTGATTTTAGAAGCGAGTCTTTAGACGAAGCCCTTCGTAATTAGTTTCGTTTTTTATTTTAAACACGAATAAGAATATTTAATAGTAAAGGAGGATTTGGAAGCAAAGAATGAAAAGAAAAAAAGGAAATTGGATGAATGGTCAATTTGTAGAATTTCCACGTATTTCAACATTACAAATCCGACAAAATCTTCTCTCTCTCCACCCGGTACTGAAACCGAGAGCTTAGATCATTCACAATATTTTTATAAACAATTATTAACTTTTGTCAAAATATCTTGGCAAATAGTAACCACATCAAACGAGAAAAATCTGGTCGGTTCAGGCAACTGTATTTGATTAATGATTTTCTCATTTTTATTCGCATATATTTGTCCCCTTTTATAACTTGCTTATACAATTTTCCACGAGATGATGAAATGTTATTTCCCAAAAGTATTCTCGCCTTATCGTTTTTAATTACTATAATGTTTGCTTCAACCTGTTATTCGCAGACAAATAGTTATCCGAAACTTGATTCTCTTGAGGCAGCTGAGTTTTTAGATTCGGTTATAACAAAGGCAATAGATGAACACCGGGTACCGGGTGTCGGAATAGTCATTGTAAAAGATTCGTCTATTTTCTTTTCAAAAGGCTACGGTTTTTCGGATATAGAAAATCAGGTTCCAATTGATCCGGATAAAACTTTATTCCGAATTGCATCGATTTCAAAGGTTGTAACAGGCACAGTAGTATTAACTGCGAGGAATAAGGGAATTGTTGATTTAAATACCGATGTAAATGACTATCTAACTTTCTTTAAAATACCGGAGAAGTTCGGGAAACCAATTACGCTTCATAATTTATTAACACATACTGCTGGATTTGATGATGTTTATATTGGGAAATCTTCACGAACTAAAGAAGATACTTTACCGCTCGGAGATTTTCTAAAAAGTATTCTTCCCGAAAGAGTTATGCCTCCAGGAGAAATTTTCAGTTACTCAAATATTGGTAATGCGCTTTCCGCTTATGTTATAGAAGAAAGAGTTAAAAAGGATTTTGAGTTATATACAGTTGAAAATCTATTCAAACCACTTGAAATGAATAATTCTTCCTTTACCCTGCATGAATTTCAAAAAGAAAATCTTTATAAAGGTTATTATAAATCTAACGGGGAGTTTATTGAATTTCCTTTTGATTATATACTTGATTACCCTGCCGGGCAAATGCTTACACCGATAAATGAATTTGCAAACTTTATGATTATGCATCTGAATAACGGTTTATTTAAAGGCAGAAATATTTTGAATTCTTCAACTGTGTCCGAGATGCATTCGATACAATTTAGACATCATCCTTTTTTTGATGACGGTAGCGGTTATGCATTCGGGATCGGGAAAATAAACGGACTGAAAGAAATTGGACACGGCGGCGGTTATGTAGGGGTTTCGACTTTAATGTTTCTTTTCCCGGAAATTAAACTTGGAATTTTTGTCGCCGTTAATACTCTCAATAATCTTCCGGGAGAAATCATCTACTGTTTTATGAATCGATTTTATCCTTTTGAAGATTCGGAAAGCGAAGTCGATTATCCTTTAACGGATCTACCCGAGTTTGATAAAGATGTTGAAAAGTTTGTCGGTAGTTATCGCGGAACAAGATATTCGAGAAATTCAATTACTAAGATCGGTGTGCTGTTCAACATGCTCGGCACTGATATGCCGGTATGGAAGAATGAAGAAGGAATGATAATGATGTATGATCTCGGCGGAAATTCAAGAAGATTAATTCAAATTGAACCGCTGTTGTTTAAATCAATCGATGATAATTATCACATGAAATTCAGAGCGAATGCGGATGACGAAATAACTCATGTTTTCACAAGCGGAACATCTTCACTTGAAAAGATTAATTGGTATGAAACGATTGAATTTAACCGTTCACTTTTTCTTATTATAGTATTAATTATGCTGATAAGTATTACCGTATTTTATATTTACAAATTATCCCGCAGAAAGGGCGCCAAGAAAAGTATTGATTATCATTTTCTGAAAGCTTCCGCCAATGTAAGTGGAACATATTTAATTTATTTCGGTCTATTTGGTCTAGTAATGGGATTCATGTTAGACCCTTATGAACAGCAAATAGGTTTTGGATATGGATTGCCATGGTATTTTTATCTTGTTCAAATTGTTCCATTTATAGCAATTATCTTTACCGTACTCCTTCTTTACAAATTATTTCTTGCAGTTAAAATTATCTTAAAAGCAAAGTTAGGATTTATTGTTTCGGTTATTGTATTCTTTTCAAGTATTGCAATGCTGTGGTTTTTGAATTATTGGAATTTGCTTGGCTGGAAATTTTAAATTGCGCAAAAATTTTTGGCAACAACTGATCGAATAAATATTTTTTTCATTCGAAGATTATTCTATGCGTCATTCTCAAATAAATACCCAATCCCTCGTACACTTTTAATGTATTGCGGGTTGGAGGGGTCTTGTTCAAAGTATTTGCGTAGACGGACAATAAAATTATCTATCGTTCTTGTTTCGACTTCCGAAGTAATATTCCAAACTCTTTCCAAAAGTTCTTTACGCGAAACCGGTTTTCCTTTTCGTTCAATTAAATACTGCATTGCCATAGCTTCGTGCGGTGTTAACCTAATGCTTTTATCTCCTGATTTGCATACCAAAGTTTCAAAGTTTATTTCGCTCTTTCCAAACTTAAAAACAGGGGATGAATCAATTGATGCCGCATACCATTCTTTCCGCTTAAGCATTCCTTTAACACGCAGCAGAAGTTCTTCAAGGTGAAAAGGTTTTGTCATATAATCATCTGCACCGAGCTCAAGCCCGTGAATTTTGTCTTCCTTTCTTGTTCTTGCCGTCAGCATTAAGATAGGCAACTGTGGATTAGTTTTTCTGATTATCTCGGCGATTTCAAAACCATTTAAATAAGGAAGCATAACATCAAGAATTATTAAATCGTAATTCTCTTTTTCATAAAATTCGAGAGCTTGTTTACCCTCGCGCGCATGAACAACTTCATATCCTTCTTCTTCCAAATTGAATTGAAGACCTACTGCAAGACTTTCTTCATCTTCAACTAAAAGTATTTTTTGTTTTTTATTCATATTCGTTTCCACTGTTTTTATGCTTCGAGCGTTTGTTTTTCATTTTCAGCAAATTTTTAATCAACTGCTTTTTTGAAACACCGTAAATGGGCAGTTCGATTTGAAATGTTGTCCCTTTGTTTATGCCCTCACTAGTACAAAATATTTTACCGCCATGACTTTTAATAATTTCTTTCACCCAGTAAAGTCCAAGTCCGGTGCCTTTTACACTTGGGATATTGCTATCAGAAACGCGATAAAACTTTTTAAATATTTTTTTCACTTCTTTTTGCTCAACGCCAATTCCCTTGTCGGTAAATTCAAATACAAATCGTTTGTTTTTATCTTCAATTTTCACTTCTATTTCCGGTTTGCCTGCAGAGTATTTTACTGCATTATCAACCAAGTTGTCAATAACTATCTTCATTGCATTCTTATCAATTACAATTCGTGAATCGGAATTACCATTGAATTTTATTTTATCCGCTTCCAGTTGAAACTGTTCAGCAGATTCCTGTATCAAAGAACTGATAATTTTACTTCCGTTAAAAACTGAGTAATCGTGTGCAATTTTTTTCTGCTCAAGCCTCGAAATTTCCAATATCGTGTTAATCAGATTGTTAAGCCGGTTGGCATCATTCATCATAAAATTGATGAACTTCGTTTTATTCTCGGCTGATAATTCGCGGGAGTTCAAAGTTTCAAGATAAAGTTGAATAGCTGCGAGAGGTGATTTTAACTCGTGTGTTATATTTGCAATAAAGTTATCATAAAGTCTGTTCAATCTTAACTGCACATTTAAGTTTCTAAAGATTACCGACATTCCGAATGCCACAGCAACAATAAGAATAATACCACCGACAAAAATAAATGTACTTGGGCTATCAATATCTAACTGAGGAGAAAGCTGCTCACCAACCTCTTCAAATATTATTGAGTTGGATACATACCAATAAATCCACAGCCCTAAAAGCGCCATCCACGCAAGCTGGGCTAAAATAAAAACCAGTATATAGAAAACGTAGGAATTTATTTTTTTTAACCCGATCAGCATCTCACATTATTTTGTTTTATTAATTCGTTTAGTAATCTTACTCTTAATCATAATCTTAATCGCTTTGCGGTATTTAAAAATAAGATTAACCGTGCGGTTAAGATTAATAAAAAGCTATTGTAAATATCCGCTATTTATTTTCAATGACAAAAATACCTCAATCTAAATTTACACTTCTTTTACAAACAATAAATAAAATTATATGCAGGTTGTAAATCACTAAGGAAGTAAATAGTGTTTGAATGTATATACACGAAAAAAATTACATTGATAATAACAACTAATTTTAAATGTAATTCCTAATCACCAGTATTCTATTTTAAATAACAATTAAGTATGGGATAGAAATGAAAATTCTACTTGTTTACCCGGAAACACCGTCAACGTTTTGGAGTTTTAAAGATGCGCTTAAATTCGTATCAAAAAAATCTGCAGAACCGCCCTTAGGGTTAATAACCGTAGCAGCAATGCTTCCCGAAGATTGGGAATTGAAACTCATTGATACAAATGTATCTAAATTGGAAGACACCGATATACTCCGGGCAGATTACGTTTTCTTAAGCGGTATGAGTGTTCAAGTAAAATCTTTTAGAGATATATTACTGCGCTGCAATAAATTAGGGACAAAAGTAGTTGCCGGCGGACCACTGGCAACAACACAATACAACGAATTTCTCGGCGTTAGTCATTTTGTTTTAAATGAAGCGGAAATTACACTTCCCCATTTTTTGAATGACCTGGAAAACGGAAACCCTAAATATATTTATAGTTCAAATGAGTACCCGGATATAACTACTACACCAATTCCTCGTTGGGATTTACTTGATATGAATAAGTATGCAAGTATGAGCATACAGTACTCAAGGGGATGCCCGTACGATTGTGAGTTTTGCAGTATTACTATGTTGAACGGCAGAAATCCGAGGTCAAAAACAAAAGAGCAACTTATAGCTGAACTGGATGCTTTATACAAACTTGGCTGGAATGGTGGTGTTTCGGTGGTGGATGATAATTTTATCGGTAATAAAAGAAAATTAAAGAACGATATTCTTCCTGCATTAATCGACTGGTCAAAGCAACATAAATATCCTTTTCACCTGATAACTGAAGTCTCGATTAACTTGGCAGATGATGACGAGCTTGTCAACATGATGGTTGAAGCAGGGTTTTACAGTGTTTTTGTCGGTATTGAATCACCCAACAATCAAAGCTTGGAAGAATGCGGAAAAAGTCAAAACTTAAAGAGGGATTTGGTTTCCGCAATTAATAAACTCCAAAGTAAAGGTATGATTGTCTCCGGCGGATTTATTGTCGGGTTTGATAACGACACCGAAAATATTTTTGACGAGCAGATTAATTTTATTCATCACAGCGGTATTCCTTCGGCTATGGTTGGAATACTTAATGCTCCTATCGGTACAAAACTCTTTAAAAGATTAAAAGCGGAAAACAGACTGCTGGAAAACTTCAGCGGAAATAATATGGACTGCTCGATTAATTTTATCCCAAAAATGAAATATGATGTTTTAATGCGAGGTTATTCAAAACTAATACACACTATTTATTCGCCAAAGGAATATTACAATCGAATTAAAGAATTCTTATTAGTTTACCAGAGACCGGAATGGATGCCTAATAAATTAACGACAACGGAGATAAAAGCTTTCTTACGACTTCTGTGGAAAATTGGAATACTCGAAACCGGAAGAAAACATTTTTGGAAATTGTTTGCTTTCAGCTTGTTTAAACATCCGAGAAAATTCCCTGTTGCAATGACGCTTTCTGTTTACGGTTTTCATTTTAGAAGGATTGCTGCTACTTTGTAGGGGTGGCTTTAATAATATATTGAGGAGACTGTCTCAAAAGTAAAGTTAATTATAAAATTTGAACGCAGATACCGCAGATTTGAACTGATATCCACAGATTTTTTATTTGATATTTACTTTTGAGACAGCCTCCTTTTTGTCCTTATACCTTTCCAAGATTATATCTTTTTCTTTCGTTCGGATCCAGGTGAAGTTTTCTTAATCGAATTGATTTCGGTGTTACTTCCAGCATCTCATCTTCCTGAATATATTCAAGTGCTTCTTCAAGAGAGAATTTAATTGCCGGAGCAATCTTAACTGCTTTATCGGAACCGGATGCGCGCATGTTCGTTAATTTTTTCCCGCGCTGAACGTTTACTTCCAAATCCATATCTTTATTATTTTCTCCAACAATTTGTCCCTTATAAACAACATCGCCCGGTTCAATAAAGAACTTACCTCTATCTTGAAGTGAATCAATAGCATAAGCTGTTGCAGGTCCGTCAGCCATTGAAATCAGAACACCGTTATTCTTTCCGCCCATAGAACCTTTAAAGAATTCATACTGATAAAATCGATGATGCATTATACCTTCACCTGCGGTTGCTGTTAATACTTTTGTACGCAAACCCATTAATCCGCGCGAAGGAATTCGGAATTCCAACTTCTGCAGACTTCCTTTATTTTCCATTTTAACAAGTTCACCTTTTCTCTGCCCCACCAATTCAATTACTTTGCCGGCAGAAACCGCAGGCACATCAACAACAAGTACTTCAATCGGTTCGGCTTTCTTATTGTCTATCTGTTTATAAATTACTTTTGGTTCGCGAACCTGCAACTCATATCCTTCGCGGCGCATATTTTCAATTAATATTGATAGATGCAGTATACCTCTTCCCGAAACCTTGTATGCGTCGGGCGAATTTGTTTCCTGCACACGCAATGCTACATTGCTCTCAAGCTCTTTGTATATTCTATCGCGAAGCTGACGCGATGTTACATATTTCCCTTCTCTTCCGTAAAAAGGAGAATTGTTTATAGTGAAAGTCATACTGATTGTCGGTTCGTCAATTGCAATGATCGGTAACGGTTCCGGGTTTTCAAAATCGGAAACTGTATCGCCTATGTTAATATCTTCAATACCGACAATTGCGCATATATCACCGCATTGAACTTCGGTTACTTCCGATCTCGTCAACCCTTCAAAAATAAATAGCTGGCGAATTGATGCTTCGTGAATCGTGCCGTCCCGTTTAATTAATGCAAGCTTATCATTTTTATTCAGCATTCCTCTAAATACTCTGCCGATACCGATTCTACCTACATAATCATTATAATCAAGAGTGGTTATTTGAATTTGCACTGGACCTTCTTGAATTTTCGGGGAAGGAATTTTTTCTATTACGGTTTCAATCAGCGGAGTTAAATCTTTTCTTTCATCGGTTAAATTATTAATTGCCCATCCGTCTCTTCCGCTTGCAAACACATACGGAAAATCAAGTTGATCTTCATCTGCACCGAGATCAATAAACAAATCATAAACTTCATCAAGAACTTCTTCGGGTCGGTTATCGGGTCTATCTATTTTATTAATAACGACAATCGGTTTAAGATGAAGCTGTAAAGCTTTCTCCAAGACAAATCTTGTCTGCGGCATCGGTCCTTCAAACGAGTCGACAAGAAGCAAAACTCCGTCAGCCATTTTGAGTACACGTTCAACTTCTCCGCCGAAATCAGCGTGACCGGGAGTATCAATTAAATTTATTTTATAATTCTTATATGGAATGCTTATGTTCTTTGCAAGAATGGTTATTCCTCGCTCACGTTCAAGATCATTCGAATCCAAAAACTGTTCCTGTACAACCTGGTTCTTTCTAAAAACATTACATTGTTTAAGAAGTTGATCTACAAGTGTAGTCTTTCCGTGGTCAACATGTGCGATTATTGCGATATTTCTTAATTCTTTCAATACTTCTCCAAAGGTTAAAAAAACAAGCGGGTTAATAAACGGCAATAATAGGAGTTAGTCAAGGTAAATTATTATTTACGGCCTTGGGATAAGATTATCTAAACAAATCCGAATGCGAGCCTGTTCTTTCCAGAATTAATGTGTCTTCCGTTAATTGATAAATTAAAATCCAATCAGGCTCGATGTGACAATCTCGAAATGATTTCCATCTTCCTGCAAGTTTATGATCTTTATATTTTGGCTCAAGCTGTTCTTTTTTTAACAATTTATTTATCACATCTTCTAACAGAGTTACATCTTTTTCTTGACGTTTTATTCTCTTGTAATCCTTTTTAAACTGTGTTGAGTATATCAACCTCAATTCTCAAGTTCCTCGAAAAGTTGTTTAACATCTGAAACTTCATGAAGGTCCTTACCCTTCTCCGATTTTCGAAGCGTATCTTCTGTAAGTTTATTAGGTATTTTGATTTCAAACGGAATTCCCTTGTGTAAAGATACCTGCGTTAAAAAAATAGAAATTGCCTCGGACATTGAGATATTAAGCTTGTCAAGAATTTTTTGAGCTTGGCTTTTAACTTTTGGGTCAATCCTGATTTGTATAGTCGCTGTTTTATTCATTTTATTCGCTCAAATTATTGTCATTACAATAGCACTACAATTTATCAATTAATTAGTTCCGTTGCAACGGAAATATTTCTTCTTTCAATTTGAAATTATAGTTGATTATACATGTCCTTATCCATATTATAAATAAAAATGATTAGTAAAGTTTTTAAAAACTCTATTAGAGGAAGATAAATGATAGAAATACAAATTGAAGATAAACAAATGTATTTAGTAGATAACTATCCTTTCGATGGTATTCCGGACTTGAGGGAGAAAAGGCATTGCATTCATTGCGATGAAATAATAATCGTCGGTGATTTCAAAGTTTATGTTGGTAATGACGGTTTCGAATTCATTTGTTGTCCTAATGCACCGGAGTGCGACGGCACTGTTATAGATTGGGTACCGGTAGGTCTATGGAAAGATGAGGAATAGGTAAAGAGAAAATATTTGTGGCTCCTCTGAGAGTACAGCAATCTAATTTTTATAAAACCAAATCACCTTTAGAAAAGGTAATCAAAAAATGATATCAGCTCTTGAACAGGTTTTAATGAATTTTTACAAAGACGAGATGATTTCATTTCTAGAAATTCATCCCGAGTTTTTCACCGAAGCAATCGAATTAGCAATCAAAGATGAACAACCATTTTCATGGCGTTCGGCGTGGCTTCTTTGGAGCTGTATGGAAATAAATGATAAAAGAATTCGAAAGAGTATCGATAAAATTCTTACCGCACTTCCTTCAAAACAAGACGGTCACCAAAGAGAGTTGATAAAAATTCTGCTTCAGATGCGCTTGAACGAAAGACAGGAAGGTAAATTATTCAATATCTGTTTGACGATTTGGGAGAGCTTGAATAAGAAACCTTCGGTAAGATACACCGCATTTAAGTTTATTATAGAGATGACGAAAAAATATCCCGAACTCAATAAAGAAATTCAATATCTGACTCAAGAACATTACCTGGAATCACTTTCCCCGGGCATTAAAAATTCCATATCATTATTGATACAAAATAATGAATAGAGCAATGTTTTTGTGATTATTTAGAATTATTCATGCACAAAATAATAATCGGAAAAATATTTCTTGACAATTTGCCAAATCTGGTTTATTTTACAAACCGGTTTACAAAACTTTGAGGTGAAAATGGAAAACCAGCAATTTCAAGAAGATCTTCGGTACGTAAAAAGTATGATTGAAAACAGTCGTAGAAGATTGATTGACAACGGAATCAATTATCTCACAACTGCGGTTTTTGTCGGACTTGGTGTAATAGTCTCTTATATCATGGGTATAAACGGTAAACAAGATTTATTACCTTACTTATGGATACCGCTGATCTTTCTTTTAATTAGCGCAAATCTTTTTCTTCAAAAAAAAATGGGAAAGAAATTTGCAAAGCAAACGTTTATAGGAAAAATTTTTGATGCTGTTTGGTTATCATGCGGTATTTCAATATCAATTATCACCCTACTTTATTTCATAACTCTATCAATCCAACTCTCAACTTTATTCATTGCAATCTCGGCAATCCTTGGTATCGGATATTATTTAACAGGGGTAATTAATGAATTACCGTTTATGAAATATTTAGCATATGTATGGTGGATTGGAACTATACTTTCGCTATTATGGAATTATATCGGCGCCGATTATCAACTTGCTTTATTATTCTCGGCATTAGTTGTTATTCAACAAGCAATACCGGGCATAATTATTTATCGCAAGTGGAGAAAAGTTAACAATGGCTAAAGAATTGGATCATCAAAAAATTGACGATCTACTTCACTCGCGGATCAGGTTTGCGATCATGGTTGCACTGGCAACCGCAGATGAAATAGATTTCTTAACATTACTTGGAGAGGTAAACACAACCAAAGGCAACCTAAGTGTGCATCTGACTAAACTTGAAGAAGCTAAATATGTTCAGATTATCAAAAAGTTCGTTGGTAAAAAACCCTTAACAATATGTAAAATTACAAAAGCCGGCTCGAAAGCATTAGATGATTATCTTAACATGATAGAACAATTTGCAAAAATTGCTAAATCAAAATAACACAAACTCAACAACATAAATTCGGGGGAACTTATGAAAACGACAAAAACCTTTTTATTTATTTTATTAACATTATTACTTGCAAGCTGTGATGACAATTCCACCTCATCGGAAAAAACAGTTTCGTTAAACGGACAGACATACGCAAATGGTGTACTTGGTTTTAAAATATCGGCACCGGGAGACTGGCAGCTTCAACAAAATGTAAATGTCGCTGATATGAAAGCGCTGCTAATTGGATCCAAATTAAATTACACCGGAATGGCTCCAACATTTAATATAATATCCGGTAATGCGCAAGGAATGAAAACATCCCAAGAGATGTTAGATGCAAGCCGATTATATATCTCTTCACATTTTAGTAATGTAATATTTGAAAGTTCGAGAACTTTTAACGAAGGAGGATTTGATTGCGGTGAACTTGTATACAGTTTTAACTACAATGGAATTAATCTGAAACAGAGACAAGTATTGTTTTTGTGTTCATCTAAAACTTCAATTGCAATAACATTTACCGCAGAGAAATTAAACTTCAATAACGCCACTGATGATTTTGATTTCATCATTAATTCTTTGAGAATGTTATAAATTTTAAGAGGAAATACTGCATAACTCCTCGCTATATTGCTTCTTACACAAGTATTTTTTTTATTTGATTAAGTGAGGGAAATTATATTGCTTTTTCAAGCATATTAACTTCTTAATAATTGCATATTTTCCATCTTCGCACTTATGCTTGCATCAAACAATTAGTTTTCATTAATAACTAGATAAAGGGATTAAAATAAATGAAAGTTGTAGTCTATAAAAAATATGGTTCACCGAATGTGTTACAGTTTGAGGATGTAGAAATACCAATTCCAAAAGAGAATGAGATATTAGTTAAATTAAAAGCAACAACTATAACTACCGTAGATTCAATTTTTCGGAAAGGTGATAAGTTTTTTGCACGAGTTGCGACAGGTATTACTAAACCAAAGCAACCAATATTAGGAACCGAATTTGCGGGAGAGATTGAAGCAGTCGGTAGTGAAGTTAAATTATTCAAAAAAGGTGATCATGTTTTTGGTTCCAGCATTGAGGGTTCCGGAACACATTGTGAATACTATTGTATCCCGGGAAATGGCCCTCTTGAAATAAAACCTTCAAATTTATCTTTTGAAGAATCAACAGCATTACCTTCAGGATCTTTAACAACTCTTCCATTTTTAAGAGATTCCGGGAAAATCCGAAGCGGTCAAAAGGTTCTCGTTATTGGAGCTTCTGGTTCGGTTGGTTCTTATGGGGTTCAACTTGCGAAATATTTTGGCGCGGAAGTAACCGGAGTTTGCAGCACTTCAAATGTGGAATTGGTAAAATCAATCGGTGCCGATGAAGTTGTTGATTACAAAAAAGATGATTTCACAAAACAAAATAAAAAATATGATCTAATATTTGATTCAATTGGGAATAGTTCATTTAAAACATGTAAACCGCTTTTAAGTGAAAATGGGATTTATTTGAATCCGGTTATAAGTTTTAAAATTCTACTTCAAATGATGTGGACATCCAAAGCGAGCAAGAAAAAAGCTATAATTACATTTACAGGTTTAAGATCCAGCGAAGAAAAGAAAAATGATTTAACCTTTCTGAAGAAATTAGTGGAAGATGGTAAGCTTAAGCCCGTAATAGACAAAATATTTACACTTGATCAAATTGCGGAAGCACATGGATATGTTGACAAAGGACATAAAAAAGGAAATGTAGTAATTAGATTTGATCATTAATAGAAAATTATTGATCTAGTGTTTTAAGAAACGTTTTATCATCAACTCTTTCAAACCCAAGCGCTTTCAAATATTTCTCATGTATTTGATGATGACTTTCGGTAATCAATTTTTTATAACCTTTCTCTTTCATAAAATCTGCGGTAAAATAAAGAAACTTAGCATTCTTCAAATCTCGGTAATCCGGAATAGCATAATCTAAAATGATATGAATTGTTTCGGGATCTTCTTCTGTATAAACAAAAAGTCCGGTTGGAATCATATTTCTCAATATGAAATAAAATTGTGCGTCAGGATGATCTTCCTTTTTGAATTTTGGAAATATAGAAGCAATGTCATTTCTGTAGTAATCTAAAAATTTAAGTAAGTATTTTCCTTGTGGACCATTTGTAGGTAAAAGTGTGAAGTAATCTTTTTTTCTATACATACCCCATAAATAATAAATATCAACTAAAGAAATAAAACTATTTAGAATAAGCACGGGGTATGCACCAATAATTGCACCGTAAGTTGCAAATGTTGCCGCACCAAGCAAATTTATCTTACGCAGTTTCCAAATGTTTTTCATGGTTAAGGAAACAGCAATTAAAAACGATCCTACATAACCTATTATTTCATACCATTGCATATTGCAAGTATAAAAGAGAAACTATTAACTGTAAAGAGAAATTTAGCGAAATGATCTTCGATAATTTTATACGGCAGAGAAATATTTGTTATTTTAATATTGGTTACACGGAGGATATATGCACAATTTAAAAACTTTTTTACGTACAACATTATTCGGTGGATTCCTAATTGTACTTCCTATTGTGATTTTACTAATGGTTCTTAATTGGATGTTTGAAGCAGTCACCGGTTATATTCGTCCAATAACAAATTTGCTGATAGAAACCGCAAGAATAAACGAGTTTGTTGCATCTTTCTTTGCATTAATTTTTATAATATTAATCTTTTTCTTAGTAGGACTTTTTGTTAAAACCGAAATGGGGAAACTCTCCTTTGAATTGTTTGAAAAAAAATTCCTTGCAAAAATTTTCGGGTACAGGATCATTAAAGAAACCGTTCTGCAAATATTCGGTGAGGAGAAAAATTTATTTAAAGCAGTTGCGCTTGTTAAACTTTTCGGGAACGAAACACTAATGACGGCGTTTGTAACGGATGAACATTCAGACGGAAGTTATACGGTATTTATTCCATCGGGTCCGGCACCCACCGCAGGATTTGTTTACCATGTAAAAAAAGAACAGATTTCTATTATTGATATTCCTGTCGATCAAGCATTAAGAACAATTTTAAGTTTGGGCGGCGGTTCAAAAAAACTAATTGAAAAATATTTATCTTCTCTGCAATGATACCTGAGATTGAAAAACAAAAAGAATTATTAAAGGAACTCAATACATTCCCAATGCCTTTCGGAAAATATACGGGGACAAAGTTAATTAACCTCCCTTCCTATTACCTTGAATGGTTTGAAAGAAAGGGATTCCCCGAAGGTAAACTCGGTCAAATGCTGAGACTTCTTTATGAAATAAAACTTAACGGGCTGGAAGATATTGTAAGAAAAATAAAATAATTAAATATAGCGCCTAATCACCTCTGCGGGAAATTTATTTTTTCTCTTAACCGCAAAGACACGAAGTGGCAAAGGATAAAAAATGAAAAAGATATTTACACTAATTTTATTATTGGTCTCGCTTAATGCACAAACAGTTACTTTTAAGTTAATCGAAACAAGCGATATACACGGACAAATTTTTCCGTACGATTTTATTAATGACCAACCTGCTCAAAATTCTTTAGCACAAATTTACAGTTATGTTAAGCAGGAAAGAGAAAAAGAACACATGCATGTAATTTTACTTGATAACGGAGATATTCTTCAAGGTCAGCCTGTAGTTTACTATTACAATTTTGAACGACCCGATACAACACACATACTTTCAAGCATAATGAATTTTATGAAATATGATGCGGCAACAATCGGGAACCATGATATTGAAGCGGGGCATCCTGTTTACGATAAACTTGTTGATGAGTTTAATTTTCCATGGCTGGCTGCTAATGCCGTAAATAAAGAAACCGGTGAACCGTATTTTCAACCATATACAATAATTGAAAAGGATGGAGTAAAGATTGCCGTTCTGGGATTAATTACACCTCATATTCCTCACTGGCTTCCCGAAAAAATTTGGGAAGGAATGTATTTTGAAGATATGATTGAATCTGCTCAAAAATGGGTTGATGTCATTACTGAAAAAGAAAATCCCGATTTGCTTGTCGGGCTTTTCCATGCCGGGGTTGATTACACTTATAACAAAGCTGAAGCAGATACATACAAGAATGAGAACGCTTCGTTACTTGTTGCTCAACAAGTTGAGGGATTCGATATAATTTTTGTCGGACATGATCATCAAGGGTGGAATAAATTTGTTCAAAATAAATCCGGTAAAGATGTTTTGATTTTAGGTACAAAGGGTTATGCCTCTACTGTTGCAGAAGCATTAGTGGAGATGAATTTTAATATTGAATCCGGGAATTGGGAATCGACTTTAACCGGGAATGTGATCGAAACAAAAGATTACAAACCGGATGAAGAGTTTATTAATAAATTCAACTACGCTTACCGGCAGACGAAGAATTATGTTTCAAAACCGATTGGTATATTTTCTAAAACTATATCATCAAACGATGCTTTATTCGGCGATGCAGACTTTTCCGATTTAATTCATTCAATACAATTAGAGTTAACCGGTGCAGATATTTCCTTCACCGCCCCTCTCTCAATAAATTCGGAAATAAAAGAAGGCGAGGTTTATGTCCGCGACATGTTTAATCTTTATAAATATGAAAATCTTCTTTACACAATAGAACTAAGCGGAAAAGAAATTAAAGACTATCTCGAATATTCATATTCAATTTGGTTTAATGAAATGAAAAACCAGAACGATCACCTGCTTCTTTTTGAACAAGATGAGAAAGGAGATTTAATTTGGTCGGAAAGAAGCAATACACCGATGCTGAAAAACCGTTACTACAATTTCGACACTGCCGAAGGAATCGATTATATAGTGGATGTTTCTAAACCGGTTGGAGAAAGAATTACTATCAAGGGATTTTCTGACGGACGAGTTTTTGATGAAAGCAGTATTTATACTGTTGCAGTTAATTCTTATAGAGGCAACGGTGGCGGAAATCATCTTACAAACGGAGCCGGTATTGAGCACAATAAATTAAGCGAAAGAATTATTAACTCAACCGAGAAAGATCTTCGCTATTATTTAATGAAGTGGATCGAAAATAAGGGAACGGTCATAATCGAGAAGTCCGATAATTGGAAGGTTGTTCCGGATGATTGGTATAAAGCAGGCTGTGAAAAAGACAGAAAAATTTTGTTCGGTGATTAATTCAACAAAAAAATATTAAAGGCAACCTGGAAGGTCAAAAACAAGTGACCTTCCAGGTTTATGCGTAAGGTTAGTTACAAGAAAAAATCTGGTAAACGAATAGATCAAATAAATTGTTTTAGGCTTAGGTATTTACTTGCTTAGCTTTTTCCGATAAGTAAACAAACAACATACTAACTAAACTGAAAAAGAAAGTCGCCGCCCACAAAGCAGTTGGACTAAATTTATCATAGATGAACGTGCCGACATAAGGAGCTAACATAAAAGAAAGACTGAATACCATTTGATAGAATCCCATAAACTCACCTTTCCGATTTTCCGGTGCAATTTCCGAAGCCATTGTTGCTGCACCGGGGAAGAAAATCATTTCTCCGAAAGTCCAAATAACAATAGTCATTACAAGTATTGTAATAGTATCTGCAAAAATCAGTGCACCGAAACCGATGCCGGTTAAAATTATTCCGAGATATAATGAGTTCTCGTCTTTCCACCCGGTCATTGACGCATTTAGAGGAAGTTCAATTAGAATTATCAAAACGGTATTGACTGCAATTAGCAGCCCGAATGTTGAATTTGAAAATCTCAAATATTCTACAACATATAAAGGCAGGGTTGACATTGACTGCATATATACAATTGATACCGGCAGAGCCGCTAAAAGAAAATATAAAAATGCTTTGTTTGATAAGGCAGAGAAAAATGCAGTTTTCTTTTCAACAAAATCAATTTTTTGTTCTACGCCCGGTTTTTTTCTTAAATCCCATTTAACTACCATTAGAAAAATTGCGGCAGCAAAACAAGTTGCGGCATCAACATAAAATAATAGACTGTAACTTATTTCACTTAGCACTCCGCCGATAACCGGACCGATACTCATCCCTAAATTAATTGCGAGCCGGTATAACGCAAATGCGGTCTTTCTTTGTGCCGATGAGCTTTCGTTTGAAATAAATGATAAACTTGCCGGTCTGAATGCTTCGTTTATTATTGACCACAAAAAACTTAATAGAAGTATTAAGTAATAATCATGTATAAATGAAAAAATAAAAAGAAAAGCCGCGGAGCCGAACAAGGATATTTTCATTAATCGAATTTCGCCTATCTTGTCGCTCAATCTGCCAACGAAAGGCGCGGATATAAATGCACCGAGTCCGTAAACGGCAACTATAAGTCCGGCTCGTGTAGCACTCTCCTCCAAACTCTGCGAAACATACAATGTAAGGAATATAATAACCATCGTACCGCTTCTGTTAATAAGCGATGCAATGGATATAAGCCAAATGTTTTTAGGAAGACCTTTAATTCCTTTCCAAGGATTCACGAGTAATTTTTATTTAGTGAAATGAAAAACAAATATGTGATAATGGTATGACAATTAAAAGATTGGCAAAATAAAAAAAACCGCAGACGTGAAACCTGCCTATCGGCAGACAAGTCTGCGGCTATAATCTTGTGTCTTATGTCTTGATACAATTTACTATTTCGACATTTGTCGTTATTTCACGAGCAGTCCCGACAAGTCGGGATTACTTTCAGCACAAAATTTATTTCACGAGT
>DYHH01000003.1:0-118581 GCA_020724265.1 Melioribacter roseus
TGCCTTACAAGCAGAAGGTCCTTGGTTCGAATCCATGTGCCCCCACAATTGAAGCTCAAATACATTGCGTATTTGGGCTTTTTGCTTTTAAAGTGTTGTGTCTGAATTTTAATAAGGTCTTAGGTAATGTCGTAGGCATTCTTATAGGAGAATCCATGTACCTCTATAAAAAACCCGTCAGTCGACGGGTTTTTAATTTTATTAATTGATGGTTTTTTATGTGATGATTGTAAGACTTGAAGATGAGAAATCGTTAATGTTACTTAATTCTCACTTTCTATTTTTCTATCACTAAATACCAGTTAATCCCAAATTATAAAACATGAACGAAATTATATCCGTATACAATTCAATTGCTTTTGAAGTGCTAGTTCCTGCGCCATGCCCAACTTTAGTTTCTATTCTAATAAGTATTGGATTTTCAGATGTAGATTTAGCTTGCATCTCTGCAGCATATTTGAATGAATGTGCAGGGAAAACTCTATCATCATGATCGGCTGTTGTTATCATGGTTGCCGGATAATTTAAACCGGATTTTACATTATGAAGAGGGGAGTATTCGTATAAGAATTTAAATTGTTCCGGATCATCACTCGAACCATATTCGGGAACCCAAGCCCAACCGATTGTAAACTTATGAAATCTCAGCATATCCATAACTCCAACCATCGGGAAGGCAACTTTAAATAACTCCGGTCTTTGATTAATTACTGCGCCCACAAGAAGTCCGCCGTTTGAGCCTCCTTGTATAGCAAGTTTGTTTGGATTTGTATAATTATTTTCAATTAAGTATTCTGCAGCTGCAATATAATCATCGTATACGTTTTGTTTTTTTTCAAGCATACCTGCTTCGTGCCATTCTTTGCCGTATTCACCGCCGCCTCTTAAACATGCCAAAGCATAAACACCGCCGTTTTCTAAAAGAGGTAGTGCAGTTAGCCTAAAGGATGGTCGCTGAGAAACATTAAAACCGCCGTATGCATAAAGCAACGCCGGGTTTTCACCGTTCAAATCCAATCCCTTTTTATGAGTAATGAATAACGGAATCTTTGTACCATCTTTACTTTCGTAAAAGATTTGTTTTGTTTTGTAATCTTCAATATCGAATTTGATTTCACTTTTTCGGAATAACTCCGTCTCGTTAGTTTCAACATTATATCTGTAAATTGTTGGCGGGTAAGTAAAAGAAGTGAATGTGTAGAAAACTTCTTTATCTGTTTGTTTTCCTCCAAACCCATATACTGTACCAACACTTGGAAGTTCAATATCATAAAAATATTTACCTTCTTGAGAGTAAACTTTAACTACATTGTTGGCATCTTTCATATATGTTGCAATTAATTTTTCTCCAACATAAGAAACTGACGAAAGTACATCTTGTGTACCGGGAATTATGTCTTTCCAATTTTCTCTTGAAGGATTTTCTAAATCGATTAAAATCAGACGATAATTCGGTGCATTATTGTTTGTATGAATGAGGAATTTATCATCGATATTAGCAACAAAATTATATTCGGATTCCAGTGTATCGACTATTGAAATTATTTGTGAGTCATTCACTAAATCCTTATAAAACAACAAGTTTGATTTAGCAGAACCTTCCCAAGCATTTATAATTAGATATTTTTCATCATCTGTAACTGATGCAATGAAACCCCTTTTCGGATTCATTTTGTCTTCTAATACAAGCGCATCGTCAGTTTGGGTAGTACCTATTTTATGATAATATAATTTTTGAAATTCATTCTGTGCTTTTAATTTCTGTTCTTCTTCCGGTTCGTCATATCTGCTATAGAAGAAACCATCATTAAACCAAGCAATTGAAGTGAATTTTGCCCAGTTGATATGATCTTCGAGTAAGGATTTATCATCAACATTCATAACAAAGATTTCGCGCCAGTCGGAACCGCCTCTTGAAATTGCATAAGCTGCATATTTATTGTCATTGGAAAAATATAGTCCTGCTAATGAAACGGAACCGTCATCCGATAGCAAATTCGGATCCAAAAATACTTCCGGTTCGGCATCAAGTGATTCTTGGATATAGATTACACTTTGTTCCTGCAGTCCGTCATTTTTTGAGAAGATATAAAAATCGCCGACTTTTTTTGGCGCGGAATATTTTTCATAATTCCATAACTCGGTTATGCGGTTTTTAATGTCTTCCCTAAATGAAATTTGAGATAAATAATTTTCTGTAAACTGGTATTGTGCTTCCACCCAAATTGCGGTTTCTTCGGAATTATTATCTTCCAACCATCTGTAAGGATCTGCAACTTGCACACCGTGATAATCTTCAACTAAATCAATTTTTTTTGTGTCAGGATAATTGAACTTGCTTTGAGCAAGTATAAAGAAGGAAAAACTTACCGCAATAATTAGTATAAAATACTTTTGCATAATTCACTCCCCATTTTTTGAATATAGATTTCTGAGACTAATAAATTTAATTATTTTTTTTGTCAGCTCATTATTAGGATAACGAATCGTATTTTATTTTTTGGTACCGGTTGTTTCTGCAAGTTTAGTGTGATGTATAAATGATATTTCTTCGTATGTGTCGGAATATCCGAAAATATAATAACCTTTTTTTGAAAGCTGCTGAACTATTCTTTTGGATTTGTACTCAGGCAATTCAAAATTCCTATCGTGAAATTCAATTAATAATTGATCAATAGTAACAGGGGATTCGATAATCTTTTCCAACACTTCATACTCTGCACCTTCGATATCCATTTTTAGAACATCGATATGATTATGTTTCAGTTCGTTTGTGATATCGTCAAAAGATTTCATAAGTACATTTATAGTTCTTTCTTTACTTACCGCATCATGTGCGATTAAACTTCCCGAAATTCCTTTCGGATTTTGCGGTAGAAAAAATTTAACAATTCCAGTTGTTGAAGGGCTAATTCCGTAATTATTAAAATGAAATTTACCGGGTAGTTTTTGTCTGTTTATCCAATCTATTGATTTTGGAGTTGGGTCAAACGCGTGTATCTTACAATTATGATTTTTAATGCATGCAAGATCAAATGATATATCCTTGCCGATCCCGAACGAATATATAATTGAATTCTCATTTAGAATATCGGGGTGAATGTAGAAACCTCCGTAGCTTGTTCCATACCATTTGTGATTGCATTTAATGTTGACTTTCAAATGAGCTACTTTTCTTTGATCAATTTCTTTACTCAGTTTTTTCTTTCTCTTTCTTGCTTTAGCATTCAACCTGTAGAAATTAACTTTATCTCTTACGAATAAAAACATGCTTGTCAATTTTTTCTTAAGCGAATACATAAAAAATCCTTATAAAAATTCTTAAAGCTGATTATTATTTTAAGCGATATCCATTCCCAAAATAGAATAAATGAGATAATTAGTAACTAAAGATAACAGAATTTTTAAATTATCGTTTTTATAAATATTCTCTTCGGTAGACAGTTAGATAGTAAGATTTTACTTGATTCATAGGTCATTATGCGCAATAATATTTTTTTTAAATCGAAATATTAATGAGAAGATTGCAATAAGTTATATGCGAATTAATATTTAGAAAGTTTGAAATAAAATAGTAGTATTAACAACTATTTATACTGTACTCAGTAAAGCAAATTTAGTGTTCCATCATTCCATAGAATGCCTTATATTTGACAAGTGTTAATCGGGAATTTATGGCGAGAAAAATTAAAAAACTTATTGTTGCGGTAATTGGTTTTACAATCCTGCTTATCGGTTTGATTGTTGTGTTTACACCGGGTCCTGCAATACTTATAATTCCTGTTGGTTTGGCTGTACTTGCAACAGAATTTGTTTGGGCTGAAAAACTTCTTCATCATTTCAAAGTCAAAGTCAATTCGATTCTTCCGAAAAGAAAAAGCAAATAGTAGTAAAAAAAACCTTCGAATCATATAATATAATGACCCGAAGGTTTAATCAATTTGTTAAAGGTATTTCTTAGAAAGCAGTAACAAATCCTATTCCTACTTGTCCAAATTCATTTTCTAAGTCATAAGTTATTTCGGTAAATAATCTGATATTTCTTCTAAGTACCCATCCTATATGACCGGTAGCTTTAGAAATATTCAGATGGGCATAATCGGAATCCTGCCAATTATATAAAGCAGCAGCATACCATTTACTTTTATCGCCGTCGGGAGTATAAATCAGTTCTGCAAACATTCCTTTTGTTTCTATATTCTCTGCATTTGAATATAAAATTTTTGATACCGGCTGTGAATCTTTACGCAATAGGAATTGAGCATTCAACTCAAACAAATCATCAATGCTGAGAGTTAAATCCCCGCCGGCATACCAAACCTCGTTTGTAAAATAATCACCACCTTGTTCTAAATCTTCTTTACCGTAATACCCGAAACCACCTATTCTAAAATAATCACCAATATCTTGAGATATTCTTCCGGCAAAATTTTTATGTTTATCGTAATCAAAATTCTTTAATACATCAGCACCTCCTATACCGGTTCCGTTTAATACTTCAACTATAATATCTGTACCGGTATCGAAACCGTAAGTCAGCATAATTCCCCGGTCGTAAGCTAAGTTGATTCTTGAGGCACCCACTTTTGTTTTGTAGATATCATAATCATCAAATGTTAATCTCAGTTCTCTTTTGAATAACGGATCGGAGACCTGAAATTGTCCGATATATAAATCAAGTTCGGTTCCGAATAAGTTATTAAACATAAGAAATGCATCTTCTATACCGGCAACATGCCCGCGCTCACTAAAGAAGAAATAAAAATAATAAGCTATATCGGGTGCAATTTCACCGCCGGAAAGTAGTTTCAAATTATACGGTGCATTAAAATCACTCTTATCGGAATTGTTATGATTATATGTTACCAGTCCATCTAATCTAACAGCTAATGGAAGATCACGGATAAGGAATAAATCATCATCACCGGTATTAACATAATAACGAGGATTAGTTTTATCGGAAAGTACAAAACCGTTACCGGCAAATTCATCACCGTATGCTTTTAATCTTGGTGCAGGTGCATGACAAGTTGTGCAGCTCATGTTATACTTTCTTGCAAATGCCGGTATTGCAAGAAGCGTATCAGATAAGAATAAGACAAAAATTAATAAACCAACTACTTGAAAAATTATTCGTTTCATTTTTTCACCTCATTAATAGAAAACAGTAAATTCGGTACTATGTTCACCAACTTTAATTACTTCCATTTCTTCATCCGGAACTTCTAAAAATTTTCCAACCGATGTAACTAATTTTTGATAATTAATAGTCGCCGTTACTTTAACTTTCCCTTCGGCAATTTCATAAGGTAAATTAAAAGTGAATGTTTCGATTTTGGTTTCTCTTGGACCGAAACGGTAATCTACTCCAAGCGAAGCAGTATTCCATTGTTGAATTGTCATTCTCCCTTGAGGATCAAAATAAGGCATTCTAAAAATTCTGTTGCCGAATGGGATTGCATCTCTTTGCACACCTTTGAAATCCGGCATATCAAGCGGAACACCCATATCTTGGTAAGCTAATACATCTGCTGCGATAGTATACTCTTCTCCTTCAAATCCTTTCTTATCGACAGGTAAGTGATAAGTATTTCCTTCCGAATCTTCGGCTTCAACATGAAGCCAAACAATTCTATCTTCAACTGAACCGGTAGGAAATTTATGACCGGTTTTTTGATTGAATAAAGCAACGGTAAGTTTAACAACATCACCCGGTTCGACTTCGCGAATATCCGGGTGAATTCTGACTTCAATTGTTCCTTTAACTTTACCGGGATCGTGTGCACCGTGGAATAAATGCAATTTAGTATCTGGATAAGTAATTCCCATCGTTGCACTTTTTGTTTCAGCTTTTGTCATGTGACAGTCTTGACATCTTACATTTTCTTCGGCATAAGGACCCTCTTTCCATTCCAATTGAGTTGATTTTACCCATATATCGTATGGACTTTTTTCGTTATGGCAAATTCCGCAGAACTCCGTTGTTTTATGAAATTCCGATCTAACAATTTGATGAGCCGGTGAATCTATATCACCTTTGCGTGAACTATATTTTGTTTTCCCGGGTGACATTATGTAATTAAAATTGTACGGTATATCTCCGGCAAAACCTGTAATAGTATGACACACATCGCACGAAACAGATTCATTTGCTCTCGAATTTTCCGAAGGGAATGGGGGAGGGTTATCTCCGGAAATATAAGCAATCGGTGTATGACATCCGTTACAACCTTCTTTAACTTCCGCAACTTTCTCGTCTCTCTCTGCATGCGGTACTGCTAATTTGAAATACTCAATTTCATCCCAATGGTGAGTATATGCTTGAGACATCATTGCTTGTTTCCATTGTTGATAAAAATCAGTATGGCAGGATGTTCCGCAGTATTCCGGTTTTTCAAAATCATCATAAGTAAAGTCGCCAATTTTTGTAGCTTCTTGCGGGATAATTGTTACAAAGAAGATAAAGAAAGGTAAAAGTGAATGAAGTAACTTTTTTAACATTTTACCTCCGTGAAATTAGTACAAATCAAATTAGGTAAAAATATTAAGATGTTCAAATCTTATTCTAACTTCTTTGTGAAAGAAATCTCAAATATCAGTGTTGTCCTAAATATTCCCGCCTAAGCAATAAAAGAATGAAATATTGTATTTATTCCAAACAATATATATCGTTTTGAACTCAACCCCCCAGCCCCCTTCTCTTTGAAGAGAAGGGGGGAGGGGGATGAGTTATTTGATATACAAAAATCAAATACATTCGACAAAATTATGCAAGCAAATTTTTTTGATAAAATTATTTTTGATAGAGGCGTCAAATATTATTCTAAATACTTTGTTTTCACATTTTTATTGACGGATGTTCTTTATAAATTTACCGACTATAATAATTACTAGAGATAAAATGCTATTGAAAATTCATAAGTCATTTATTGTTTTTTTCTTTTTAGCTGTAAGTTTATTTGCGCAAACCGGGGTATTTAAATCCTATCATTTTAACGGTAAGAAAAGTGCTGAAATATCATACTCCAATGGAATTTATGACGGTATTTCATATTGGTATTATGAGAACGGCAATCTGAAAGAAATGAAAACATTTGCAAACGGAAAACTAAACGGCTGGTGCAGATCATATTATGAATCTGGTTTATTGAAGGAAGAGAAATTTGTAAACAACGGGTATATAGAAGGAATTGTAAAACGATATTACGCAAACGGTGCTTTGAAAGAAATAATAAATTATGAAAAGGGGAAACTTATTAAAGCAACTAATTTTGATTATGATCGTTATTATCAAGCTCCGATAGAAGCATATAGAGCAGGAAATCAACAGCAAGTTGTTCAAAAGAAAACAGACGAATTTTTGTGTGATGCAAAGATTTGTCCGCAACCTTTAGGAGGTATGTCTTCAATTTATGAAAAATTAATTTACCCGCCTGATGCAAAAGCATATGGTCTGGAAGGTATTGTCAGACTAATAGTTACTGTAGATAAAAATGGTTCAGTTACTGATGCAAAAGTTTTAAAAGGAATTGGACTCGGATGCGATGAAGCTGCAATTGAAGCGGTTCGTAAAACAAGATTCTTACCCGGGCAAAATGATAGCGGTCCGGTTATTTCTAATCTTACAATAAACGTCGAATTCAAACTCGAAAAATTTGAAGAAGTTGTAGCAGTAAAAGAAGTCCCAAAATACGTGCAGGAATCAGAACAAAATTATTCTTCACCAACAATAGGACATTCGACAACCAGAATAACTCCGGAAAATCCTCCGGATCAATCTTCACAGTTGAAGGAAGAAACTAAAATTGAATCGGTTATCTCTGAAGAAACCAGAGTTGCTATAAGTCCGATTGATAATTTTAACTGCAGCGGTGTTGATGTTTGTGCTAAACCAAAAGATGGTATTAGAGCGGTTATAAATAATTTCAAAATTCCTAAAAGAGTAAGAGAAAATAATGTTAAAGGTAATGTAATTGTACTTTGCGATGTAGATGAAACAGGACATGTTACTAATACAATAGTAGTGAAAGATTTGCCGCATGGCGCCGGATTAGCAGCAGAAGTTGCTTTACTTGGAACTAAATTTGAACCGGCTCAATTAAATGGAAAACCGGTACGATCAAAAGTTTCCGTAACCGTACCGGTTAATTATTAAATAGGAATTTAAGTTATTGATTATTTTCTATTTCAAAGTTCGGCCAGATATCTACCGGTAAATCTGTTAATTGAGATTTTAGATTTATCATAGTAGGAGAATCAATTCCATATTGTTCTATTAGTTGTTTTGCTCCGTCATAATTACCTTCTGCTTGTATCATAAGTACTTTTGTTGCAAGTTCTTTGAGAACGTCATAAACTTTTTCATAATTTACTTTCACTTTGTTTGAAGCCTCATTGTATTCATAAGCTCCGTTTTCTAATAAGTAATTGAAGATAATAGCATTTCCTCCTCCGTGTGCAGCATCAACACCGAATCTAACAGACCGAAATATTCCGGCTAAAAATGTTGCCCACAGTTCATTTTCAAATTCTTTTGGATAAACACCTTTTTCAATCATTAATACATTGTTATACATTCCGAGTATATCTGCTTTGCATTCTTCTATTTTGGAATATGTTTCTTTTAATTCGGTTTTGACTTCGGTATCCCTTCCATTTACTGTTATAAAACCGGGTCCGACACCATGTGACATTTCATGCATTAGTGTATGATTGAAAAATGCATCAAAAGTGACATACTCAAGTTGTTCGGCATCTAAGACTTTTTGTGCAATTGGATAGAGAAGTTTTTCAAATTTAGCTTCGTGAATATTTTTCAACATTACCTTCTTTGAACCTTTTGCTTGACGAACTCTTTCATCATTTGGCAAGTTGAAAGCTAAAGTCTGTACTCCGGCTTTTGTATCTCCACCGGTGAATACTTCTTGAGCTACTATTATCGGAGAATCCGAACCTCTGTCATAATTTTTATGTTCGTCGGGAATTGGGAGGTTATCTTCCATTTCTTTTAAGTACTTGGCAAATATTTCTAATTTTTTAGTTTCGTCGGGATCAACAATTGTAAGAAAACATTCAAATGCGGCTTTATAATTGAAAAGTTCATCTTCATAAACTTCGTATGGACCGATAATTACTTCGATTGTATGATCTTTCAAATCCATCCATGCCATATCGCTTTCAAAGTAATCATTCGTTTCAAATGCGGTTGCACGTGTAAGCAAGTAATTTTTTAGAGTAGGATTATCAGCAAATTCGGCTGCTTCTCTTAACAATTCAGAAGCTCTTTCAAGTTTTGTTTTATAAAATTCGGAATAGGGAATTGCAACTAACCCGTTTGCGTTTCTTCTTATTACGGTGAATTCCGATCTAAATGATTTTTCATCTTCGGGATTTACTTGTATCCATTGTTCAAATTCTTCTTTGGTTATATCTTCGGGATAATAATTTGCTCCCAATGGTTTTTCGTCATTACCGATAAATGGTTTATTTCCGTCTAATCTATCGAAAGGACCGAAATTAATAGTAAAGAATTGCAATTTCAGTTTGTTCAGCTCATCGGACGAAGTTTCCAGTTTCTTTTTGATCTCATGATTTTTAGAATAGACTTGTTCTAAGAAAATTTCATCCATTACTTTCGCAGCTTCATATAATTTTTGCACGACAACTTTTTGTCTCTCGTCTAATAAAGATTCATCATAATTAATATCGGTTACGGCATATTTCGCAATTTTTTCTTCCAACATTTTCTTTTGATCCTCCTTTGATGTAGTGCAAGCCGAAAAGAGCAAGGTAATAAATAAAACGGTTAAGAAAATTCTCATTTCACTCTCCCTAATTGATTTGTAATTCATTCTAAAAAATAATGAAAAATGTACACAAATCATCTATTTGCTTGAGTAAACAATAAGTGTTTAAAAAAGTATACAGAACGAAAATTCATTTCGAAAAAAAGCTTCATTTCAAGTCATTAATTGATTTTTTCTATTGGCATCGAACTTGACTAATAATTTCTAAAAGCACCAAAGGAGGATAAAATGAAAAAGATGATTGTAATACTCGTGATAATGTTTGCCGGTATTTTAACTACCGAGAGCAAAGCCAGGCATGATTATGCAGATTTCCATTTTTTCTATCATAATTTAAGACCTCATGGCGAATGGATCCAAATAGATTATGATTTAGTAGTTTGGAAACCTTACCGGGTTGATAGATATTGGTCGCCTTATTCGGTCGGTCATTGGGAATATACCCGATATGGTTGGTATTGGGAATCATATGAACCGTTTGGATGGGCAACTTATCATTACGGACGCTGGTATTATGACGATTTCTACGGTTGGGTCTGGGTTCCCGGTTACGAATGGGGACCATCTTGGGTTGAGTGGAGATACAGCGATAATTATATAGGTTGGGCACCGCTTCCGCCTTATGCTTCATTCAGAATTAATGTCGGTATTCATTTTTCGATTAGTTATCGATCAAGTTATCACTACTGGAATTTTGTACCGTTCAATAGATTCCATCACAGAAACGTATATGTTCATTTCGTTCCTGTCGGAAATAAGAATAGAGTTTTTAATAATACTAAATACAGAACCAATTATTACTCGGATCGCGGAAGAATTATTAACGGTGGTGTTGATAGAAACTATGTCGAAAGAAGAAGCGGGAACAGAATTGTTGAAAGAGAAATTTCTCCTACTACGGATTTAAGAGAATTTACCGGGTCAAGAGGCAATGTTAATTCCAATAGAATAGTAGCATATCAACCGGATGAAAGAGAAGTACAAAAATTTAGAGAGATCCCGACAAGTGATATTAACAAAGGATCGTCAAAAAGTACATTAAGAAGAGATGTTGTTACTTTCAGAAATGAAGAAAATAAATCTCGTGAAATATCAAACAACAATAGGGAAGCAGTAAGACGTGATGCCGAAGTGAGGGATGTTCAAAGTAGAAATCCTCAAACTTCCAGACCTGAAGTTAGAGCAACAGAACGTTCTCAAAGAGAATTGCAGGAAACTCGAACTGTTCCCCAAAGAGATACAAATAATCGAGAAGTACAAAGAAATGATGAACAGTCAAAGAGAACGCCGAGTATATTTAAATCAACTCAACCGGCAAAACGTGAAAACAGTGAGACCCGTTCAACAAATAATAGAAATAATAGTCCTTCGGTTTCGACAAACAGAAGTGAACGTAAAGAAACTGTAAGATCAACACCGGCAAAAAGACAAGAAACGAAAAGCAATACCCAACAAAGAACAACAACGAAAAAGAGAAATGATTAAAGATTCCCTCTCCCTTAATGAATGGTAGCTGTAGAACCAGTCCTGATAATCCCCGGAAGTGATAAGATTCCGGGGATTTTTTTATAATCCTTCTTCACTTAATAAATAAGTTAAAATTGCAATAGCCGATGTACCAAGCTGCATTTCGCGGGGATGAACTTCATCGAAAACATCATTATCCGAATGATGAACATCGAAATAACGCTGATCATCCGGTACATAACCTATCAGCGCTTTTGCACCTTCAATTCTGGATATATCGACACCACTTCCACCCGGTCTTATCCATTCAATTAGAGATTTGTTTAAAACCGGTAGCCAATTTTGCATACCTAAAATTGTAAGCGAATCTGCAGTTACAGAAAATCCTCTTGGTGTATAAGCGCCTCTATCGGATTCAATTGCAGCTAAATGATATTCATTCTTACTCTTTATTGAATCTGCATAAGCTAACGCACCGCCGATTCCGTTTTCTTCATTAATAAATAACACGCATCTAATTGTTCGTTTTGGCTTTATATCTAATCTCTTAAAAATGTCAAGAACTTCCATAGTTTGAATACATGGAGCTCCATCATCATGAGCACCGCATCCTTTGTCCCAGCTATCCCAATGTCCTCCGACGACAATTATTTCATCAGGAAATTCTGTCCCGTTTATTTGGGCAATAACATTATAAGAAAGAACGTTTTCAAAATTTTCACAATCCATTTCCAAATTTACTTGAAGATTTGGTTCTTCCTTAAGTGCGTTACTCAAGAAATCGGCATCAATTAAACCAATTGCAGCAGCAGGAATTTTTTTAACCGAATTATCATAAAATAATGTACCGACATGAGGAACATTATCGTACTTGGAAGTAACGGATCTTACAATTGCACCAATGGCACCGAATTTTGCGGCTTTCGAAGGACCGCTACCTCGTTGGTCTACTGCATCACCATAACCTCTAAAAGTATTTACAAATGTTTGATTGAACGGTCTATTAAAAAAAACAATTTTGCCTCTAACTTCTTCGGCTTTCTGTTCCAATTCTTTGAATGAATGAATTTCTATAACTTCGGCAGTTATACCGCCTTTAGGTGTTCCCACACTGCTCCCCAAAGATGCAACATTTAATTCTCTTCCGGTAAATTTATTACTTTTTACAATTGTAGCTTTCTCGATATTACCTCTAACCCATTTAGGAACCATTGCCGGCTGCAGCCAAACGGAATCAACTCCCATTTGATTAAATTTTTCTTCAGCCCAATGAATTGCTATCATCGATTCTTCAGAACCGCTTAAACGGGGACCGATATTTTCGCATAAATCCCGCAGCCATTCATATCCTTTCATTTCTGACAAAGATGATTTGATGATTTGCTCGGCTGTATCGGAATGTTTATCTAATATTTTTTTTGACTGTTCTGTTTGAGATGAGATTTGAATAAATAAAAGTAGAAATACAAAAAGCGGAACTGCAATTTTAGAATTCACAATAACCTCAAGATTACTAAGAAGAATTTTGGCAAAGATAATGACTTATGTGTAAAAATGGTAATAACGAATAAAATATATTAACTAACCTAGCTTCTTACATTCAATTAATGTATGCAGCTTTAAATCCATTTTTTTAGTTGTACTATAAAGCGAGAGGAGAGAAGGGGGGGGAGGCGGTGAGCATGTTTTTCAATCCTTGTTTTGATAAACTTCCGTAATGATTTAATGCTCCTTATCCCTCGGCGGATTCGGATCATTACCCGGTGCAATTGTGTCTTTACTTCTTATTTTGCCATCTTTGCCTTTAGTGGTTAGTTCTCCGCTTCCTTGGTTCTTTAGCATTTCTCTTACGGAAACTTATAAAAATGATGCAGTTATTCTTTTGGAACTTATTACAACATTTGATTGAACTTATTGAGAAATTGCTCCTATTTTGTCTTAAAAAATGGTATGGTTAAAGGCGGTACATTCATTCGTGCTGTAGCCTGATTCACAAATTCTCTAAGATAAGGCCATGTATTCAAGTGAAGACTTACAGATTTGTAAACTTCAAAAAAATCATCTGTAAAGTCATATTCACTAGTTATTCGCACAATGAAAGTTATTTCTAGTTTAACATAACGAGACTTGGATTTAGGTTTTCGCGCATCTACTTTATAAGTCTGAAATATATCAACAACCCCGGTACCACGTATTTTATAGCTTGCTTCCTCATCAATTTTGATTTCAAGATACTGCGGCACATTAATTTCCGGGTTTAAAAATGCGCTGCTTCTCTGTAGAGAGATTGATTTTAAGTCAATCCCCTCTAATATTTTCCTAAATTCTTCAGGAGAAATTTTTGGTTTGTCCATTTTTACACTGCTTTATTGAATTGATAAATTTGTACTTGACTAAATTCAGTTGGTTCATTTGACCGTTTTATTTCGTAATGCACCTCTCTATAATCATCTATAATTGATTGAAATTTATCACAAACTGTATCTAATTTCTTGTCAAGGGTATCAGCTATAAAGGTAGTAGAAATTAAAAATTGAACATATTGATTTAGGCTTACTTCATTCTCTTTTGCTTTGAGTGCTAACAGTCTGTGCAATTCTTTCGGCACTCTCATCAAGAACTTTCCACTGTATGAGTTTTCTTCATTAACCGGTTCGGGTATCTGTGTCCCGCGCTTCAAGTATTCTTCAAACCACTCTTCTTTAACTGAATCGAGTTTAGATAAAGCTTCTTCGATTGTATCGCCATCAGTTTGAAAAGCATATTTTCCCAGAAGAGGAATTGAAACATGATAACCACCGCCTTCAGCCTCAGTTAATTTTTTAATTTCTAACGGGTAATTTAGATTCATAAAATAATTCAAGTCTTTTTTCATTGTGCTACTTCTCCTAATTCATCAATAATTTTTACTAGCTGTTTAATGTAAACCGGCTTAATTTTTTGACCACCTTTTACCGGAATAATAAAATCACCATCAACACCGCACAGTGGGTGACCTTTGAGTCTATCGGCAGTGATTTTGTAATTGTGTGAACCCCTGGTTTCACCATAAGTCCACTCAGCGGGGAAATATTTGTCAAGAATTGATTCAATTTCATTTTTAGGAACTTCCTGTCTAAATGCAGGATTTTTCCACTTTATGAGTCTTTTTTCTATTCGGCTCATGAATAAAATTTGAGATTATAAATATACTATATATAGTATCACTTTACAAGAATTTTCTAAATCATTATCGGTTGTAATGTGATTTTGTTTAGCTAATAAGGTAATATAACATTTCAATTCACTTAAAAACAATTTCTGAGTCAAGTGATTGCCAATCAAGTTAGATTGAATTTTTCCCTTAACTGCCTATCCAAGCTTATCAATCTCGCTTTCTATCAACTTGAATTTATCTTTAATTTCTTAACCTAAATGAAATTGCTAGTAAATCTGTATTGGTCCCTCTAGGGTCTAAAATAATTAATTAACTGTTTAATGCTCCTTATCCCTCGGCGGATTCGGATCATTACCCGGTGCAATTGTGTCTTTACTTCTAATTTTACCGTCTTTGCCTTTTGTTATTAACTCACCACCACCTTGGTTTTTCAACATTTCTCTTGCTGCATGTTCGGCTTCTTTTTGAGTTGGATGTTTAGAGGATGCTTTGCTTGCGGAAAGTCTTTTGTTTATCCAGGCTTCATCTTGCTTGTAAACTATTCGGTCAGCTCTCTTAGTCATCAAATTTCTCCAAATTATTATGCTATTTATTCTGTATTAGGAATATTTTTACTCTGTGTTTAATGCACAACTTTTATGCTATTAAGTGAAAAAATTATTCGCCATTCTCCCATTTCTTGCAAATTTCTTCAAAGTCTGGCGCTTCAAAATCTGGATCTGACCAAATTTTAGAGAATTTGGGATCATTGCTGTCTGGTATAGGCTCTACAACTCGTATTGTAACTTGGATAGGAGCGGTAACACAATCTCCCATTACAATCGCTGATTGCTGTGGTAATGCTGGAAGTTGATTAAGTAAATCATGACTAACTGAAGAAATTACTGATTTGAAATATTGCTGATCTTCTGGGTTTTGAATTCGATGGACAATAAAAGAATTACATTGTGCCATAATTGTTTTAGATAGTTCGCTAGGTCGTTGTGACGCGATTAATAAACTCAGGCCAAATTTTCTTCCCTCCTTTGCAATTTTTTCAAATACATGTCTCGCTCTCGTTTGTCTTTCAGAAATTGCGTTTTCAGGTATATAGTGATGAGCTTCTTCTAAAATTAGTACAACAGGGAATGAACCTCTTGGATTAATACTTTGAGTAAATTCAAATATAAGCCTACCAATAATCGATGTAATATTTTCTAAAACCTCACTTGCAATAGCACTGAAGTCAATAATAGTAACATTATGTTTATTTTTAGATATATTATTTTTTTCGATCTGTTCTTCGTATTGATTTTGCCAAGGTATGGAATTATCTTTGAAATTTTTTGAGGGATCCTCTCCAAAAATGAGCCGAAGAAATGAAGCAAGAGAATTAGAAAAATCATCATTCTTAAACAAAAAATCGTATCTAGCATCTTTTAGCATTCTCTCTATCCTCATTAATAAAGTCCCCATGTTCGATCTTACTCTTGTATCATGAATGGACTGTTCTTTTATTTCTTCCTCAATCATATTTATTAAGTCAATCATTTTAAATGGAGTAGGTGAATCGACTGACAGATTCCTTTTCTTTTCTATTACAGGCCTTATTTTTTTTTGATCTTCCTCTAGATAACTTTCTATTTTTAATAGTTCAGAGCGCACAATCGGTTCTTTAGAAGAAGTTAATCTTTGAGGGTACCCATTCTCCTTTGGCGGTGTATTATCAAAAATTATTTTGAAGGCATCAAAATATCTCTGGGGATCAAAATCTTTATTTATTTCTTGGACAGCAATAATCAGTTCCACTGCATCAAATTCTGCTTCCGTCAATCCTTCTGCATCTTCGTGAATTGATGTTCCTATTGCTCCTCTTCCTTCCTCAAGCAATATTTTGATTCTTGTAACACAATTCTTTATTAAATCCAAGAAATTAAATCGCTTAATATCCTCAGAATAATTTTCTTTCACTTTGGTTATAGCATTATGTAATATGGGTCTTTGGACCTGTTCTGAAGGTGTAAACAATGCATCAAAGTCCTGTGTATTCATAAACCAATGAGGTAACTTAAACCAGTCGCTTCTTACTACTATTTGATTGAAATAATCTCTTTTGTCTCCTTCAACATTAGATGCTTGAAACGCACTCTCATATTCATTATTCGTATCAAAAATTATAAAGTGTGCATTTTTCATTTCCGGTTTATCTTCCAGAATAGAACGTATGATTGCTGTTACAGTACAAGACTTACCAGAACCTGTATTTCCTAATATTGCTGCATGCTTACCAAAAAACTTATCCATATCAATTACGACTGGATAATCGGGGAAAACGGTAGAAGTACCAATGTTTATAAACTTTTTATTTTTATCATCACTTTCTTTACTAATCTTGAAAATTATGTTCAGCTCATCTTCGGTAATTGACCAAACTTCATTATCCAAAGATGGATATCCTATAATTCCATATTCAAATTTCGATTCTTTCCCTTGGGACTCATTATTAGTCTTACTAACGATTGAGCCTATCATGGTCACGGTCATAGTTCTCTTTGATTTCGGTAGCACTACTGTTGAGGTTGTTTTATAATTCAGTTCCGAGTCTTCGAACATATTTACTTTAGTAACTATACCAACAATTTTATCTGCACCTATTGGTATTATCACATAAGAATTTATGATACCAATTTTGTGGGTTTCCGCGAAGCTGTTTTTAACAAAAGATTGTGCATCTTTATCAAGCTCTATGATAGCAGAATAAGAATTAACTGAAACAACTTTACCTATCCTTCGATGTGATTGCATACCAAACCTCTTTTAATTTACTTATTGGCCTCTTTTCGCCTTTCTCATTATCATCATATAATCTTTTTAACTCTTCTCTTATCTTCTCTTCTGTCTTCATATCTTCCATATCTGGTAAAATATTTTTTACAAAACCTTGGAAAGTACCATATCCTTCCAATCTACCATCTTGGTTTTCTTTGCCACCCGAAATCACAATTATTCTTTTACTATCTACTTTATTAATTATTTTTTCAATTCTTGAATTTGAATTCCCATCTTCTAATTTAGATTTTCCTTCAGGTAATACGATGACTAAATTAAATGTTGGTATTGAAAGTGCTTGGTAAATGAGACGATTAATATGTTCATCGCCAAAGCTATAACCTAAGGTAAACAGAACAGATTGAGGGCGAAAGATTGAAAATGAAAAATAACGAAACAATTCAGAATATGGATAGCCTAATGTTTCACCTTCCTTTAATGCAGTTGGATATATTAATAAATCTCCAATCTCATTTTCTCTTATTTCTTTTTGGACAATTCCAAAAATGTTATCTGAACTTTCTTTTCGTGCCCAGTTAATTGACCCGTGAAGTTTATATAAATGTAGGACCTTATCAATTCGACTAACAACCCCTTCAGTAGTGTCGCCAGGATAATACAAATCATACTGATAAGACTCCGGTCTAAACCCTTTTTCAATACTACCAATAAAACCATCCAGATAAGTAATTCCCATCTCATCCATATATTTTTCAAAAACTAAGTCATAATTTGTAGTAAATAGTTTCACTCTTGGTAGAGTGACAGGTCTTAATAGTATTTTTCTTAAAAACTCTTTATGAAATGTATTCTCATTAAATTCTTCCGATCGAGTTATAAGTTTACACTCATTGAATAAAATATACTTTATCAAGTTTATTGCACTACCAATTATCTCATAATCAAATTCCTTGGCCGCAATAATAACTTTGTCAGTATTAATCAATTTACTTTGTCTATTCTGATAAATGTTTGAGAGGAATGAAAGCAACGACTCAAGATTATCATCCCATTTGTTTTCATTATACTCGGCAATTGCTTTAAGTAGTTCTTTTCCTTTTTCCAAAGATTCTTCAACTTGTAATAACTTTCTATCATCATTCCACCATTTCTGAAAACTGAATATGCGCGGAGCTCCTAGATCAATCGAAGTACCATTACCGACTAAGAAGTTTACATTTTTTAGCATTAGCAAATTTTTAATACGTAGCTGAAGTTTTTCTAAATTCTTTGACTTAGAATCTGATAAATCGTAAGGCGTGTTACCAATATAATATTCATTTGGCGTATTCATTTTTTACTCTCTTTTTATTTTTTATCTACACAACAAAAGCCCTAACCCCCGAAGAAATTATCATATCAAAAAGCCCTGTTGTAAATTTATCAAGATTAGCTTTAGCTAAACCTTTTTGTTTTAGAATAATTAATTCGGCTAAATCTTTTTTACTTTTAACAAGCCATTCAAAATCTTCGGTACTCATCTCACCGGTTGCTAGCTGCGCAGTCCATAGTTTTAAATCATCTTCGGATTTATTTATAAATTCATATCCGGCAGCAATAGCTTGATCTTTGAAATCATTAAAACTTGTTTCTGCTAATGTTGTAATTCCGCTTTTTATGTCTTGTAGAAAATCGTTGAAATCTGCCATATCTTTATCTCCAAACTAATATTTTGCCACTATTATTTTCTTTTACCGCTTTCAAGTTCTATAACTTGATCAAAGTGCTCTGAAATTAATTTCATTGAATTATCTATAAACGCACGGTTTAGAGTATTTTCCTCTTCCCATCTCTTCAAAAAACCTATAATGGAGTTTCTTTCCGGGTCTTTTATAATCTCCCATTGTGCAACTGTTTCTTCATTGTTAGGTAATCCTTTGGCATACTCGTAAGCTTTCTCAATGTCTAATTTTAATTTTTCAATTTCTTCGATAAAATTTGAGTAAGGCTGGTCGGCTTTATTCATCAAAGCTATGGATTCAACCTTTATTGAGATATTTTGTTCGTAGGCACGCTGGTTAAAAATTGCGGTGGATGTGCAGGCAGTTAATATTACAAAAAGAATTACCGGATAAGTTTTATAGAGTTCTCTTTTCATAAAAGACCTCTTGTTTTATATTCAGTTTATTTTTGATCTAACTGTAATTAAATTTAACTCGTAGACTTTTTTATCGAAACTGTTTAAAAAAAAGACTCTGTCAAAGTATGATGAATAATGATGATTAAGTGTTTCTTCAGATGGATTAAAGAAAGTACCAGAACTCATTGAGACCGTGTGTATTAATAACCAGAGCTGATTACAATTCAAATAGTGATTAACTTTATTGGACTTTCTATTTATTGTTTCTTGTAAAAGATCAATCATATTGTATTGCATCCAACCAACTTTAGCATCTAATACAGATGGTGATTGGAGATTGGGTAATTTATAAACTGAAATTCTACTAACTTCTTCCGGAAAATTTTCTAAATCTTCAAAATCATTGACAATTTCCGTAGGTACATTTGAGGCAATTATTTTTGCTTCTATCAATCTATAAACTTTATTGGCAATAGTATCTCGTTCCTTCTTCGTTAAATTTCTATCAATTGTTAAAATGAGATGTATTTCATAATTATTGTAATTATTTCTTTTAAGTAGGTATTTAATTCTTTCAATTATATCATTAGCAATTGAATCTTGCGTAGGAAACGTTAGAGAACTGTGATTATCTTGATAAATTTTTGTTAGCTCGATTCCGATTGTTATGTCTTGGTTATTAATTATAAAATCGGGTCGTTCACAAGGTTCTATTATCCCTTGTGGAAAATCACTATAAATTTTTTTGAATAAGTCTAAATAATATTTTTCTTCAATTTTGTCTTTCATATAAAATTACTTCTCAAACTCCACAACCTTTATCTCCTCTTCCGTCAACCCGTAAAGCTTATATACCATTTGGTCTATTTCGGATTCTAATTTGGTTGTGTCTGCCAGAAGATCTTTGTTTTTTAAATTAATTATTCTTCTTACTAGCTCAACCAAAGTTTTCTTGATAGCTGATTGGAATTTGGGAACTGGTAAAGCAAGCAAGTGGATTATTTTAGTTTCTATAAATGTGTTCCCAAGTCGTGGAGCTATAATTTTCCTTATATAATATTGAGAAAATCTTGAATTAATAATGCATAATATTACTGATAGGTTTTCTAATGTGTTTTGCTTATTATCTACAAATTGTAGTGAAAAGAAATTGTTTGATGCGTATGAATCAATATCAATAAACGCTTTAAAAGGATTCCCCGTTCTTGTTATATAAATTTTAGGATATTTAAAAATATTTTCATCTCGCAGTGATGCATAATCTCCATTTTCTTTATTAATAACTTCTTTACGATAATCAACATACCAGCCTATTCTTTTGCCATAATAATTCATGATATTGTCACCATGTTTTGCGCCTACATATAAAGGTTTTTCATCACCTCGTTCCTTTTTGGTTTTAAAAAGTTTTTCTCTGATATTCCCAGTATGAATTCCTTCATGGCATTGCATCAAATCGCCTATTAGTTCAAGATTATCAACCTTTGATTTAATAATATAATCCAGTTCACTTACTAACAGATTATATTTATTTCCAAATTCTGGAAATATCATTTTGTTTTTTTCTTTATTATAACTCTCTTCATGTAATCCTGAATCAAAATAATATTTATAACACTCACAATACTCGTGATAATTGTTGTCATAAATTATCATACAAACATCATGTTCAACATCCTTAAATGGTTGGAGTAGAAAAGGCATTCCAGTATTTTGATACCATCGTAAATTCGTGAGTCTATCTTTTATTAAAGTACGCGTTTTTTCAAAATCCTTAATCATGAAACTATCAGGCAATAAAATTGCATTCAAATAATTTGGAATTTTTAACGTAAGTCCAAGAAAATATGCAAATGCATTTGGTGTCGAACTATCAATTTGCGGATAATAATCTTTCAAAAATTCTTTTTCTCTCTTTGTAAATATATCTCCCCACGGCGGATTCCCAATCACAACATCAAACCCAACAAAGTTACCATCTTCGTCAAGCACTTCGGGGAATTCAAACCGCCATTCAAATGCATTTGCGTAAAGAGCTTTGTATTCTTCCGTTTTGTTTTTCCTTTGCTCTATTGCTTTATTCAATTTATCCGATATTACATTTCTTTTCTTTTCGGTTTTTTCTTTTTCTTCATCGGTCATATCTCTATCAAAGAGTCCGACTGTATTTAGTCTGTGAAGCTCTTCGGTAAGCTTATCAACAATTTCATTTTCTTTTTTAAGCGGATCAACCGCAAAACCGCGTATCCTTTCCTTCGTGCTTTCAATAGATTTTTTAAGCTCTTTCCGTTTATCACGGTCGTGTTCATTTTTATATAAGCCGACGTTGATTTTATAAACATCAAAAATCTTTCTGCTACCGGAAGGGAAGATGTCATGGTGAATATCAAATTTGCTTACAAGTGAATTTCCCTCTTTAATGTTGATATCGATATTCGGCAGGGTTTCAAGTTCGGTGTACCCGCTTTCTTTTGTATAGTAAGCATTTTTAAGCAGCTCAATCCACAAGCGGAGCTGTGCAATTTTAACCGAGTTGGGATTTATATCAACACCGAATAAACAGTTTTCAATGATGGTCTGCTTTTGCGTGAATAGTATTTCCTGAACTCTTTGAGATTCGTTAGGCTTATCTTTGCTGTTTTTAGACGGGTGGTATTCAAAAATATCTTCGCCGTAATTATATGTGATAATCAGCTCGTCGTTTTCTATTCTTACTTCGTAACCGCTTAGTATAACACCTTTTTCATCGGCAAGTATTCCAAGCTCCGCCTTAATGGTTATTATTTCATTTAAAGCCGATACAAGAAAGTGTCCCGAACCGACTGCAGGATCACAGATTTTAATAGAGTTTACGACTTCATTTGCTTCAATAATATCTTTAGTATTTTTCTTTCCGGCTAAATGATTTTTAAGATCATCGAACGTTCCGCAGTTCCAATTATATTTTTCGTTGAACTTTTGTATAACTGCTCTTCGTATTGTTTCCCGGCACATATACATTGTAATAAACCCGGGGGTGAAATAAGAACCGTCTTTGTAACCGTTTATCTTTTCGAATATTAATCCGAGTACCGAAGCATTAATAAGCGATTTCTTTTCCTCTTCAATTTTCTCTTTGCCTTCCGATGTAAAGTTGTATGCATCGAGAAATTCAAACAAGTATTGCAGGGTGTTTAGTTTTTCATTTTTCTTTTTATCCAGCTTTGACGATTTATAAATCTTAATTGAGTGACTGTCATCAAGCTGATTGATTCGTATAGCCTGGTTTTCGAGTTCGGTAATTTCAAATAATGAACTATTGAGATAAGGAACTTTGGCATACTTTGTTTTTATTTTATCTACTCGATCATTTATTCTAATCGCCAATACAGAATGAAAAAGTTTATAGAGTTCGTCGAAATCTGTTATTGTTTTGATGTTAAGAAATTTGTAATCATCATTTTTGTGATAGTTGTATAATTGTGATTCGAGAAGTTTTAAAAAGAGTATCCTGTTAATCCATGTAAGAGAAAGCTCCAAGGCAATATGGTAAAGCTGTTCTTCTTTATTACTGCCGAATTTTTCGGGTTCTTTAATCCTGTCTAGTGCACCGTCAACTTTAAGTATTTGAATTGCATTTTCAATAAACGAGCCGGAGTCCCGGTCACCGGTATCTTTCCGGTTGATAACCTTTTTGTTTTTATCCTTTTCTTCTTCAAGCCCGATAATGTGCAGAAGTTCGTGATAAAAATTTCTATCGAGTGAGTTGCTGTCGTTGGCAAACGGCTGCTTTAATAAGTGAACGGGGGATAAGATTTTGTATAAAGGTATAAATTTTTCTTCAGTTGCATCATCGGTTTTATGAATTAGCTTTTTATAATTCTCTAAGTTGAAATATGTAAAGTGAATTTCAATCGTAAGCTCGTCAAGAAAAGGATTGACAATTTCGTTATAAAAATGCTCCGTGCTGCCGGAAACTTTCTGATCGTCTTTCCATTTTGTGTAGTCTTCAATTAATTTTTTGTTTTTATAAAAAAGATTTTCAAACAGAACGGCATCGAAAATAAACCATTCGTAAATGTTGGTTGCAATTAGATATTTTATTTCATCGTTTTTTCTTTCAATTCTTTCCTGTAAATAATAAAGTACAAGTTCGTGGAAGGCTTTCCTATTAATATTGTCAAGTGTAATCATTTCGGATTTATTGGTGGGTCTTTTTACTTCCAGCATTACACCCGCATTGCTGCTTTGTTTATTTTCAAGGTAGATTACGAGGTCGGTAGAATTTTTAGAATTAATTAGGTGCTTCCCTTTATAATAAGTATCATCTAAAAAATTCTTTAAGTGTATTTTATGATTATCTTCTCTTTCTTCGTGATCGATATTATCAAACAAAGTTGAAAGATTTTTACGAAACATGTCAAATTCTTCTCTAAATACTGTTGCCTTGCGGTAGGCTTTGTTTAAGGATTGTTTGGGTGTAAGGGTTTTGATGTTCATATTAACAATTTGATTGAATTTTAGATAAGGAATAGAAAAAAATATTGGCGAGCGGTAGTTTGTTATTGCTTATGAATTGATCGGGCATTCACATATCCGTTTGATTTAATACCAATTCAATTATTTATACAAAATAATCTTTTTCTACAGTAGAAACAAATTATTGAAAATTGAAGTAAAAACCCGTGTCTATTTACTTCATCTCATCAGCAGAAATTTCGATTGCTACTCACCATTTCCCGCTTCTAGTTCAGAATACTAAAAGATATTGCGTTCATAAAAATTATTGAATAAAAAATCTGTTAAAGTGTATCATAAATAACAAAACTTTTGGAGGTTGTAATGAAAACATTATTTGCTAGATTAAACGAATTTGGGATTACGGTTTTTTTGTTGTGTCTATTTAATCCAATATTAGGGCAAGATCTTAAATACATTGGAAACTGGGAAGGTAAGTTATTAACCCAGTCAGGCGATGTTAGGGTTGTATTCAATATAACTGAAGAGATAGGAAAGTATAGTATAACATTTGACATACCTGACCGGAGCGTAACAAAAATCCCTGTATCAATTATTAAATTGGAAGACGACTTTTTCCAGTTTGAAGTTCCATTAATTAAAGCTTATTATGAAGGAGTATTTGACAATGAGGAAAATTATCTAAATGGGACCTGGCATCAAAACGAAAGATCTTTACCCCTTATTCTAAGTAAAATAAAGGTAAGTGAAAAACTGAATCGTCCTCAAACACCCCAGCCACCCTTTCCATATAAAGAAGTTGAAGTAAGTTATGAAAATAAGAAGGATGGCATTATTCTTAGTGGTACGCTAACTATTCCTGAAAACAATGAACCATTTCCGGCTGTAATTTTAATAACAGGGTCTGGGCCACAAGATAGAGATGAAACTATTTTCGGACACAAACCCTTTTGGGTAATTGCAGATTATTTAACCCGCAGAGGTATTGCTGTTTTGCGAGTTGATGACAGAGGAATTGGTGGTTCTACCGGTGATTTTTCTGAGGCTACTACTTTAGATTTTTCTGAGGATGTTCTATCCGGGGTGAATTTTCTCCTTTCCAGAAATGATATTGACAAAACAAAAATAGGTCTAATTGGTCACAGTGAAGGCGGTCTGATTGCCCCAATGGTGGCTGCCGAATCTGATAATATTGCATTTATTATAATGCTCGCAGGTCCTGCTTTACCCGGTGATGAGATCCTTTTATTACAAGCAGAATTAATAGCCAAAACTCACAGTATCCCAGAAAACATTATCATAAAGAGTATTGGGTTAAATAGAATGCTATACGATGTTGTTAAGATTTCAACCGATGTTTCTGATATGAAGGTAAGATTAAGAGAAACTATAACTGTTTTCATTAGTCATCTGAATGAAGAAGAAAAGAAAATTCAAATGTTTTCTGAAGAATATCTTTTATCACAAATTAAAATATTGACATCGCCGTGGTTAAGTTTTTTTCTGAAACATGATCCAAAACCTTTTCTTGAAAATATTAGTTGTCCTGTTCTTGCAATTTACGGTGAAAAAGATATTCAAGTTCCCCCGAAAGAAAATATTATTGCTCTCGAAGAGATTATTTCTAATAGCCGGGCACAAAACCAATACATCGAAATTTTAGAAATTGATGGCGTGAATCACTTATTTCAGAGAGCTGAAACTGGTTCGCCGGATGAATATGGATTGATTGAAGAAACTTTTTCACAAGATGTTCTCCGGATAATGGGCGATTGGATAACTGAAACGATAATTACATCTAAAGATTATTAATATTATACTACAATCCATTGAATCGAATCTGTAAAATAATTCGAGAATGGGTCTCTGCATTTGCTTAACTGTCTTCCAATTTGGTTCAGTGACATTATCATCTAATTGAATTTAATCAAATATATTTCACAACCGTAATTAGCTTTGTAGATATTTTAAATGCAAGAATAATCCTCTATTGCCTGCTAAAATTTTTAATTCTGACTTCTGTATTCTGCCTCCTGCTTCTCACTTCTCCCACAAAATCGTAAGGCACGAATTATAACTCGGCATCGGAATATTTTGCTCCATTACAAATTGGTCTTTTTTATAATTAAAGTCCTCCAGGAACCAGGCTTCAATCGGGATTTCTTCTGCTGTTCGTGGAATCTCATTCCCTTTATAAAAGTCCGATGTATAGGAGTTATTGTTTACTTTCATTCCGTTCCTAATAAAGTGATAAGGAAAATATTTATTAATCATACTGTATTTTACAATGCCATTGGTAGTTAAAATTATTGCAGTCGGTGTGTTGCCTAATTCAGCATATCTCATAGCGGCAGAACTTAATGATGTATTAAAATATTCGGCAATATCGCTCAAGAGGCGAGATGAGAGTTTCTTTGCTTTGATAAAATTTTGGAACCAAGGTTCGTACATAATTAATTCGGCAGCGAAAACATTTGCGTCAAATTCCTTTCCACTGTTTTGAACTAGTGATTTACCTTCGCAGTTAACGGATTGATTTTTGTTTCTTTCGTTAAAAAAATGTCCCATCTCATGAGCAAGTACAAAGTTTTCCTGTCCCTTATCTTTAATTGTTGTTGAGATAGTAATAGCCCCGAAATCATTTTTATAACTTATTCTGCCGAAGCAATGTTCGAGTTTTTCAATCCGTACATCCAAAAATTCTGCATTGGCAATTTTAACAAGATTAAGTTGGTCGGGTTTTTCTATACAGTACTTATCCAAAAGTTTTCTTGCGTTTGCTTTGGCAAGTACGCTCACCGGTTACTCCAATTATTTAATAAACTGTTGGTAATTTCATCCTTTCGGAAGTAAGCTAATCCTAAACTTTGAACCGCTGAGCGATAAAATAATTAACAAAAGGTGATATATTCTCAACCCTCCGGGATAGTTTAATCTTCCTCTCCAAACCGCGCAACAGCATTCTGTCAAAGATATTTTTTTTGGAAATAGAACTTGATTAACACAATTAAATAGAATAAGAATTTCATTTTTATTAACTTTTTTATAACTCATCCCCCTTTTATTCCCCCTTCTCTTGCCAAGAGAAGGGGGTTAGGGGGTTGAGTTTAAATAACCTAATTCAGAAAATTCAGAATAATTTCTATTTCTTTTGGACAGCAATACGCAACAGTGAAATTATTATTTTAACTCCCCCTTTTTAATTTTCTCGATAATCTCAAGACGGGTTTGCTCTTTAATCTTATCTTGAAATAATTCATTTTCATCTCCTTCGAATTTATTATAAGCAAATTCAACATCTTCAATAGCTTGTTCGGATAATCCGAGATCAGTTAGATTAATTGTTTTATTACTGATTTTTTCAAAAACAGATTTTAATTTTTCTGCAAATTTTTCTCCCTCAATTAATTTTTGTTTTGCTTCCACCTTTTTTAATAGCTTTGCTTTTTTTTCATTGATACGGTCTATATCAATGTTACGAGTTTTAAAGTATTCTTCAAGTTCCTCCTTATCTTCTATTGGTTGGTAAGAAAAATAAAAATTAAGCAAAGCTAATCTTTGCTTATTCATAAAACCTCCTTAAAGTTGTTTCCCCTTGTTTGTGATAGATTCTAGTAGTATATGTATTGTAAAAAATAATTTTTCAAAGCAATACAAAAAGTAAATAAGAAATTTATTTCAAAGTATTATTGGTTGTTTGAACTCAACCCGCCAGCCCTCTCCTCTTAACAAGAGTAGGTCGTCAGACTCCGACGAACTCTATCGAGGGGATAGGGGGATAGGTTGTTACGTTTATGTGAAAAAGAATTCATTTCTATATCAAACTCGAATAAGTAATTTTTTGTATAAAAAACTATCAAGTTGAGGTTAGTTATTCCTTCTCATTTTCTTAAATTCATCCGGTAGATATTTGTCAAGTTTATAATGTGCTCTTCTTAGTGCGTTATTTACATCAGTTTCAGTCATATTCATTTCTTGTGCAATTTCTTTTACCTGTTTACCTTCGCCCTTAAGCATGAGGCAAATTGAAGCTTCTTCATCATTCTTTAGAATTACATCATAAACGGTATTTTCAAAGCTCCTTAGGTCATGATTCTTTTCAATCAATTTTATTTCTGCTTCAGTTAACTCACCGTTCTTTGCTTTATAGAGATCCAATTCATCATGTTCTTTGTAACCGTCAAAATGATTTTTAAGTCTTTTCCTATGGTTTGCAACTACACTTTTTATCTGCATTACCATAAAAGAATTAAAATCAATATCGTTTTTGAATGTTACATCACCCTTTTCAATTTTTTCATAAATTACATCAATTGTCTCACCTTCTTCAAATTGGTGTTTAATACCAAATCCTGCAAGATAACTTTGCTCAAATTTAATCCAATTATAGTAATCGCCGTTTGCCAAACCAGCTTTGAATTTATTAAAAAAATCTTCCATTGGAATTCCCGTTTTTTCTTCTCTTATATAAATATTCTCAAAAACTCAATATCTACGAATAAATATTTTAAAAATTTAATTCGTTGTCACTTCGCAGATCGGAGTATTTATTATAGAGACCGATAAAAATGGGGAAAATAATCAAGAAAATGAACAAATTATACAAGTTGGAAATAAAATGGAGATATTGGATTACCGGGCTGCTTATACAGGTTTATCGCTTATTTCTCGATATGTTTTCGCTGAGTTCCCGAATGGTTTCCGCTAAGTTCTCGAAGTATTGCCGTTACATTCCCAATGTAATGCCGTTGTATACATACTCGGCGTGCAATCCTCGATCTCCTCCATCTTGCCTCTATTGTCTTTCGGCATTCAGTTAGCAGTGGAATATCCCGATTGAATCAGCGTGAGGTATTCGGATTTCTTCAAATTTTTCCTCTCTTAACAAGTCCTGCCCGCCGTTTCGCTTTAGGCAAGGCGGGGTGGATTAAGGTGAGTTAATTAAAAAACGAAATCCGAACCCACTCAATACACTCGTGGATGATAATTCATAAGCGTTGAAGATGAGGGCAAACCTTAGACGAAAAAGAAACAATCAATAAAACAATAGAAAAGGAAAAAATAAAAATGGCTGAATTGAAAGAAAAGTTTTTTGGTAAAATTTCCGGTGCGTTTGGCGATTTCATCGGAATAGTAAGAGGGGATGATAATTATATTGTAAAGAAGAAAGCTAATCGTAAAATTGATAATTCACCCCAGGCAGTAGATAGACGAAATAAATTTGGAGTTGCTATTCAAGCTTCAAAATCGGTTAATTCTATTACTAATTTGAAATTGATTTGGAAATTAAAAGCACCGAGTAAACTCTCGGCGTTTAATAACTTTATCAAATACAATTATCATTATGTGGAAAGCAATGGAACTACTACGGACTTTTCTTTATTGCCTGGTTTAGGTTTTGCTTTCTCGGTTGATGATTTTGCAGTTACAGAGGACAGCATTGGGTTAACTTTGCTTCCATTGATTAATTCATACTCTTTCAACACTGAAATTGAGAAGAATATTGAAGCATATTTTCTTGTGGAGTTGTATAGTCCAGTATCCGAAAGCAGCAAGAAGGTTTTGTTCTTTATCAAGTCAAGTGGAAAACAGTTATTAGATCTTGAAAATTCTTTGTCATTTTCAGTAGCACTAAAAGAGACCGATACAAAACTTATTTCTCAGTACTCTGGAATAAAAGTTCATGTTGTATTTTGTACCCTAGATGTTGAAGATAAACCTATTAATTATTCTGTAACATACAGCAATTAATTATCCTTCGGGGTACGGTAAAGTATCCCGTTGGTTTTCTCAAATGGGTTTTTATTATAATTAATTCTGAAAGCAAGTATTCTTTAAAACAAAAAAGCCCGTCATTTAACGGGCTTGGTTTACTGCTGAAACTTATAGGTTTAATTCACTTTAATTTTTTTATCGAGAATCATTTTTGCTAATTCTGCAGTGCCGTTTTTTGAAATGGTTTTTAATGCACTTGTAGAAACTTTAACCGTAACGTATCTATTCAATTCTTTAACCCAAATTCTTTTTTTCTGTAAGTTCGGTAAAAACCTTCTTTTAGTTTTATTATGTGCGTGAGAGATACTGCTGCCTGATTTGGGTCCTACACCAGTTATCTGACATCTTCTAGCCATTTTTTGCTCCATTTCTTGAAATTTTACAGACTCCAAATATAATAAATTAAGAGTAATTGTAAAATGAAAAATTTACGTTTTCTTTGAATTCCGGGTAAATTACTGCCGGCTTCCGAGTTCTCTATCTAACATAAAGAGACCGTTCTTGTTGTCGCCGATAAGTTCAAATTTATTAACAATATCTTCAACACTTGCAACTTCTTCAACTTGCTCGGTTACAAACCAATGTAAAAAAATATTTGTAGCGTGATCTTTTTCCGTCAATGCCAGATCCGCAATTTTATTTATCATGTCTGTAATCTTCTTTTCATGAGCTAATGCTTCTTCAAATGCTTGTTTTGGAGAAGTCCATTTATTTTTTGGTTTTTCTATCGCTTTCAGATCAACTTTCGCCCCAACACTATTAATATATGTGTAAAACTTCATCGCATGCTGGTATTCTTCAATCGATTGTTTGTTCATCCAGTTTGCAAATCCTTTCATGTTGGTGTTTTCAAAATGACCAGACATTGCTAAGTACAAATATGAAGAAAACAATTCGGCATTTAGTTGATTGTTTAGAGCATCTTGCATTTTTTTTGAAATCATGACCACCTCAAGTTTATTTATTATCTTTGTTGAATTATTTTATAATCATTAAAATATGATATTGCATCCCATTATTCAACTATAACAACCGAGAGAAATAATTTATGAGAAATTTATTATTCTTGTTTCTGTTCACTTCAATTTTATTTTCGCAAAAGTTTGATGAAAAATGGCTGACTGAATTTGAAAAAACCGATTTTCTGAATACAGCCGATTATGAAACTACTATGAAATATTTCCAACAATTTGCTGATTCTTTTGAGGAAGTAGGATTTGAGAAATTCGGCGAAAGTCCGCAAGGAAGAGAATTATTTTATTTAATAGTTGATAAAGAAAAAAAGTTTAATCCTTCCCAAAATAGCAAACCTGTTATTCTAATTGAAAATGGAATTCACTCGGGTGAAATTGAAGGTAAAGATGCTTGTATGCTTTTACTTAGAGAAGTATTTGTTGAAAAGAAAAATGTGAATTTATTCGATGATGTTATATTAATAATTATTCCGATTTTTAATGTCGACGGGCATGAACGTAAATGTAAATATAATCGTATCAACCAAAATGGTCCCGAAGAAATGGGGTGGAGAACAACCGCACAAAATTATAATCTCAACAGAGACTTCACAAAAGCTGATGCTCCGGAAATGAAAGCACTACTTAAATTATTCTCAACCTGGAAGCCGGAAATATTTATAGATTCTCATACTACCAACGGACTCGATTATCAATATGTAATGACGTACGGAATCGAGAAGTATCAAAATACCCGACCAAGTATCAGCAATTGGGTTCAAAACGAATTCGTTGAATATTTTGAATCCGAAATGGCTAACCGGGGATTTTTAACGTCGCCTTACTTTTCATATTTATCAAAAAATTATTTTTATACCGATCCGCGTGACGGATTGACCGAATGGGTTTCATCACCCCGTTTTTCTCATGGATATGCAGCATATCAAAATAGAATCGGACTCTTGCTGGAAACTCACATGTCGAAAACGTATAAAGAAAGAGTCTATGCGACAAAAACTTCAATTGAAGTTGTTTTGGATTTAGTTAATAGAAATCCGGCAAAAATTAAAAATCTAATTCGTACTGCAGATGAAGAAGCAGTTCAAGAATACTACATAAATAAAAAGCATCTACCTATTGCATTTGAGTCCACAGAAAAATTTAGCGAGTATTTATACAAAGGATACGAACCAGTAAAATATTTAAGTGAAATAACCGGTTCGGAAATCTTAACTTATTCTGATCAAAAATTTGAAGAGCCGATAAAATATTATAATCACAAAAAAGTAATTGATTCTGTTTCTGTTCCAAACGGGTACATCATCCCAAAACAATGGAAAGAAATTATTGACATAATGAAGCTACACGGAATTGAAACCGAATCTGCTGGTGGAAATAAACAATATTTAGTTGAGAGATATAAATTTACCGGTGTTGAATATTCTAAAACATCTTACGAAGGAAGACAAACGGTTAAAGCTGATTATGAAGTTATACTTGATACGGTTACAATTAATAAAGGTGATTACTATGTTTCTACAAACCAAAATTTAGTCCCGCTAATTGTTTATTTATTAGAACCAAAGGCACCCGATTCATTTTTACAGTGGGGTTTCTTTAATTCAATTTTTGAACGTAAGGAATATTTTGAATTCTATTCGATGGAACCGATTGCAGTTGAAATGTTGAACTCGGATGAAGATTTGAAAAATGAATTTTATAATTTGCTCGATACTGATGAAAACTTTAGAACAAATCCTTACGCAAGACTAAGTTTCTTTTATGAACGTTCACCTTATTACGATGAACAATTAAATGTTTATCCTGTATTGAGGGTTATTGATGAGTTATGATTTTATACCTTTGCTGATTGCCGGCATTACTCTCGGATTAGCAGCCGGTGTTTCGCCGGGACCATTGATGGCTTTGACAATTACCGAAACTCTTAAATTCGGTACAAAAGCCGGTTTATTAGTTGCATTTGTACCGGTTATTACAGATCTACCGATTATTACAGTTTCACTTTTTATCCTTTCTCAATTCCAGGATATAACATTGTTTCTGGTCATTATTTCAATTCTCGGTGCTTTTTATTTATTCTATCTTGGCTATGAAAATCTTAAGCTAAGTACAATTAAAATTGATCAACCGTTCGGGAAAAATTCGTCTTTCAAAAAGGGAGTAATTACAAATTATACAAATCCCAATCCATATATATTTTGGATAACGATCGGTGGACCTCTTTTAATTTCCGCATATAATTATTCCCCGGTAAACAGTTTTGCATTTATTACCGGTTTTTATTTTTTCTTAGTCGGTGTAAAAGTGTTGATAGTTCTAATAGGAGGGAACTTCAAGAATTTCTTTCAAACACAATGGTATTTGACGGTAATTAAATTTATGGGAGTTCTATTAATTATTTTCGGACTGATTCTACTTTTTGATTCTTACACATTAATTAATGGTATTTAATTACATAAAGAAACCACCAACAAATATTTTCATCTTTTCTTATATTCAATACGGTAATTATAATCAAACGAGGGAAAAATGAAATTTTTATCACTAATAACAATTTTGTTTTTGAGTTTTATGTTAATCAATTGCTCATGTAACTGCGGACAAGAAGACATCGACTTAAAAGTTCATATGAAATTTGAATTTAAGAATGAAGTAAACACATTTGAGAATTACTTAATAAAAGACCTTGTACAGGCTGGTACTGCAGATACAACTTTTTCATTCTCGATTGAACAAAAACATGCAATATTGGAAATGGCAAACGAAGTCGGATTTTTTGATATGCCGAAAGAAATAAAATCCACTTCGGATTTCGAACAAGACCCGGCACCCGGTCAACAGATGCTTAGAATCAAATTTGAAAAGTGGGATCATACCGTAGTTTGGAGTTACCCGGTTGGTCAATCTGAATTAGAGCAAAAAATTAAGAAGTTATCTTATTTTATTATCGGTATCATTATAGATTCACCGGAATATAAAGGATTACCTCAAGCAACCGGCGGATATTTATAATTAAAGCAGTCGATGAAAACAAAATTATTTTTGAGATTTATAATTTTTTATCCGGTCAGTTTTTTTATAGTATTTACTCTGATTTCATCTGCTATTATTTTTATTCTCAAATGGATTGACCCACCAACTACCGCTTTCATTCAATCAAAAGCTACTTCAGGAATAATTATCTCAACGAATGATTATAAATATGATTGGAAGAATATCGATAAAATTTCACCTCATTTCCCGTTAGCAGTTATTGCATCGGAAGATCAATTATTTTTTGAGCATAATGGTTTTGATGTTGTACAAATTCAAAAAGCAATTGATGAAATGGAAAGCGGAAGAAGATTAAGAGGTGCAAGTACAATTACTCAGCAAGTAGCTAAAAATCTTTTCTTGTGGGAAGATAAATCTTTTATACGAAAAGGACTCGAAGCATATTTTACAATTTTAATTGAGCTGATTTGGACAAAGAAAAGAATTCTGGAAGTATATATTAATATTTGCGAACTAGGTAAAAACATTTATGGAATAGAAGCCGCATCAAAATATTATTTCAACAAATCATCTGAAAGATTAACACCGGGTGAGGCAGCATTAATGGCTGTTGTACTTCCAAGACCATCAGTTAGAAACCCGGCAAAACCTTCCCAATATATGATCAATAGAAGAGAAAACATTTTAAGACAAATGAATAACTTAGGCGGAAAAGAAATGTTGAAGAAAAAATTATGATGCTTTTGTTTCACCGGCGGATTCGTTGATGCATGTTCTGCAAGTACATCCTTCATAAATCTCTTCGTAACCGTAATCAATTGTGATTTCTTCTTCCGGGTAAATATCTCTTATGGCAACAAGATTTAATGTTTCTTTGTCTCTATCCATAACTTCACAATTAGGATCGCAATCATGGTTTATGTAGCGGATTTTTTCTGAATTATTTGTATCAATGTAAGTATCACCGTTCCAAAAAATGTAGACATTATCTTCTTCATCTTCACGCCGTTCGCACTCGTCTCCGTCGATTACATCGCCGCTTATAATTAATACAAGTTCACCTTTGGGAATGAATGCATTAGAGAAAATCCCTTTACCGTGTATTTTTGAATCTCGAACTTCTACCGAACAATCCCAATCTCTGCTATACTTCATTCAGTATCCTTCTTTAGTTCACCGGTAAGTTCAATGATTCTTTGGTATATAATTTCCTCGTTGCTTCCGCGCATTAGAGGATAATTATATTTATAGGCGGGTATATCTGTCTTGCGGTTGTAATCAAAACTCTTCAACACATTATCTTTTTCATCATAATAAATGATCGAAAGCATACTATATCGTTTATATTCTTTACTGAAAAGATAATATGTTTTTGTTTTATGAATTCTTCCGTCAACCGATTCAATAACAATCGGTGGTATATGTTTTTCCAAAACCCAAACATAAACATCGGAACCTTTAAAACTTTCTAAACTTGTTTTGCTCAAGTAAAGTATTGAGTTGCCTGAACTAGATAATATTTCCCACTCGTTGGGTGATTGAGCAAAAACCGAGAAACATAAAACAAATAAAATGACAAACTTCTTCATATTTTTTTTATCCTTAGAAATCTTAAGGCAAAAGATAACAGTAATTAACAATTTTAGAAAGCACTAAAAATATTTTGCTTCTTTATCTGATCCGAGTCGGGTAACAACTCCCTTTGCAGATTTATATAATAAGTTACTAAACATAATTTTCTAAATAGAAAAAAATAAGATTTGACTTCTCTTTGTTTCCCAAATGAAAACCTTATGTTTCTTGCGGTTAAAAAGTATGACCACGATATACGCAAGGAAGTCACAATGTTAACGATGTACTAAAATAACCACCAAAGATTTTATTAGTTATTTCCTTTATACTAGTAGAAAGGAACTTCGATAATATTCACAGTCTCAAGTGATCTAAATTATATTAATAAAACACTGTGCCTGAATAATCTTACGACCAGCAATAAGATAAGAAGATGCTGAACTGCTCGAATAATTGTAAAAATAAATATGGATATTGTGTCGGAAATGACTAATTTCCACAGATTAATATTATCATTTAGCGAATTATATACCTAAACTAATATAGGTTGACTTATGGACAAAAACATCAAGCTGGAAATTAAACTTCCAAAGATTCCTGATATTGAACTTGTTGCACTAGAGGGACTCGAAAGAATGGGAGGTCATCTCGGCATTTCGGATGATAAGATTGGTGAAGCAAGAATACTCGTAACTGAAGCAATTATTAATGGTCTCGAACATTCGGGTGATGATAATCCTTATGTAAATGTCGAGTTTACTATGACAAAGGAAAAACTAATTATCCTTGTTACTGATTATGGTAAAGGATTTGAACCCGAAAAAGTTGCCGACCCCGAAATTGGTGCAAAGATTCACAGCAGCAACAAACGGGGATGGGGTTTGAAACTTATGAAATCGATGTCCGATGACTTTATAATCGAATCAGGTAATAACGGTACAAAAATTACAATTATTAAGAATTTAGTGTGAGGGAGATAATATGGTTTCTGAATTTAAGTTAAACTCGGAAGTTAAAAATGATTGTGTTGTAATTAGTACTTCCGGTTATGTTAATAATCTTGGGGGACAAAAAATAGTAGATGAGTTTAATTCACATCATCAAAATGGATTGAATAATTACGTACTCAATCTTGCTGAATCTAAAGTTGTTAATTCTATAGGTATTTCATTTCTTATCGAAGTAATAGAAAAGTTGAATGATTCAAGCGGTAAGTTGGTCTTTACAAATCTCGATCCTTCGGTTGATAAAACATTTACAATAATGGGACTCTTCCATTATGCGGAAAAAGCGCAAAGTGTTGATGATGGAATTCAACTATTGACAAACAATAAACCTGATTAATATTTGTTGATGGTTAAGACCGAAAATTATAGTGCTCTGCTTGATCGGCTTTCACTTCAAGTAAATTCTTTCCAGGAAGGCTTTAGAATTCTTTCCAACTCGAGAAGTCTGCATGATATAGGAAAGAATTTCGTTCACCTATTAAGAGGTAATCTGCTTGTATCGGATATTAATTTATTTCATAAACGAAATGAGGATGATGACTGGATTGATTTGTATATCCAAAAAACCGAAAGTAAATCGTTCACATCTTATTTAAAAACTTCCGAAGCACTTCACCTTAACTTTGAAAAGGATTCGGATTATAAAGTTTACTTCACTTTACGTTGTATAGATAATTCTTACTTCGGAATAATTATCGGCAGTAAAATTGACAAAAACGATTTTAATTCTCTTGATGCAATTACTTTACAAATTTTCACTAGGTTACTTGATAATGCTTATCAAACATTTAAAGCGAGGTTAAGAGAAAAAGAATTAATATTCTCGCTTAATCACAAAGTCCTTCAGTTAAATAGCCTTGTTGATACCGGTATTGAAATTTCAAAACTCGAAAATAATACACAACTTCTTGAACTTGCGTTAGAGCGAGCTGTTGCATTAACAAATGCTTCAAAAGGAGTGATGAGAATTATTCGGGATGAGAAAGTAATTGCAACACTTCGTCTTCCGAATACAATCAATGTTGCCGAAACACTTAAATCAAAAGACAGAATTGAAACTCAAGTTGACTACCGGGGTTACAGTTATATAGTTACTTTGGTTGATAAAGAAAGCAGAGACGGAAACGCAAAATTTGATGATACAGATGAAATTCTTTTAACTGCGTTTGCCCGACAAGTGCACAGTGCTGTGGAAAATAAAGAACTTCATAAAGAAGCTCTTGAAAACGAAACTATAAAAAAAGAATTATCCGTTGCTTCATCTATTCAGAAAAAAATTATTCCGGAAACTTTACCCGTTATTGAAGGTTACGAAATTGCCGGGATTAATATTTCTTCCAAGGAAGTTGGCGGTGATTATTATGATTGCAGAATTCTGCCTAACGGAAAAGTTGCATTGGTTATGGCAGATGTTGCCGGTAAAGGTGTTCCTGCGTCTTTATTGGTAAGTTCGCTCAGTGCTTCGCTTCATGCATATCTTGAAACAGAAATATCTTTAGATGACCTTGCTGTAAAACTTAACAAGCTTATTTACCAGTCTTCCACTGCCGATAAATTTATAACATGTTTTATCTCCATCCTTAACCCCTCAACCGGCGAACTGGATATTATAAACGCCGGGCATAATCCTTCACTTCACTTAAGAGAAAATAAGGTTCTTGAAAAAATAGAAGCCGGTGGAATTGCTCTCGGTATGTTCGACATGGGTTTGCCTTTCAAATCCGAGAAACGAAGAATTGAAAAAGGTGAAAGAATATTAATGTTTACTGACGGAATTCCAGAAGCTATGAACGAGAACGATGAAGAATATTCAGATGAACGGTTGGAAAAATTTTGTATAGATAACTGCTTTCACGATGCCGAAAAATTTATAAATGAACTCGTTGCCGATGTTCGAAGCTTCACAAAAGATACACCACAAAGCGACGATATTACAGCACTTTATCTTATAAGAAAAAGTTAAAAAAATTTATTTGATAATTGGACACAATCTCCAATTATGATTCAAACTTAAGTGAGGGTGTAATGCATAAGAACTATCTTCGTAACAATCTCATCAGAACTCTCTTTTTTTTACTTATTACCTTCAATCTAATTACGTTAGCTCAGGATGACTTCTTGTATGAAAATATATCTGTAGCCGAGGGTTTGTCAAGTTCCAGTTTTAATCCATTTGAAAATATTTATCAAGATAAGTATGGTTTTATGTGGTTTGGCACTCAAGATGGCTTGAATAGATATGATGGTTATGATTTTGTTATCTATAAAAACATTCCTAACGATTCGACAAGCTTACCATCGAGCAATATTCAAACTATCGCAGAAGATTCAGAAGGTAATTTATGGATCGGTACTCCCGGAGCAATGAGTATATTGAATAGAAAAGAAAACAATTTTATAAATTTTCCTATTGATCAAGGTAATAATAATCTTCAACAGGATGTTGCAATCTTCCGCACACTTATAGATTCTAAAAATAATTTTTGGATTACTACACAGGGTAGAAGTATTCAAAGATGGAATGCTACCGATAAAAAATGGGAAATAGTTCCGGTAATGATGAGGGTGGAAACGGTTGATACTCTTGTAAAAAGTTATTCTGCACCTACCATAGGTATACGTGAATTACGTAATGGAAACTTACTAGTATCAACATTTAACAGTGGAATATACTTTTATAATGAAAGTAGTAACCTATTTGAACCGTTTAATTTTGCCGGGGATGAAGTTCCGGATGGCATAGTCGAAATTTATGAAGATAGAGGCGGTGCAATTTGGCTTGCAGGTAGAGAAACTCTTATCGAATATAATCCGAAATCATTTAGTTTCGAATATAAAAAAGATCTGGATAGATTTAGGTCAATTGCCGGTGAAGCGTTCTACTTTAATATAAATGAACTTCAAGACGGAAATTTTCTATTATGTTCAATACCACATGGATTAGTAAAATTTGATCGTACATCAGAAAAATTTGAGATAGTTAAACTAGGTGGTGAACTTGATCAGAGAGGTGTCGGAAAATTCGCTTTCAATAAGTTCATAGATAAGTTTGGTGTTTATTGGGTTGGAACCGGAGGTAACGGAATTCTAAAGTTTGATCCAAATCGTAAACCGTTTAGACATTATTCTTTCCCGAATGATAATCCAAACCAAACTGCACGACCAATAACTTCTGGTGTTAATATTAATAAAAACAATGCTAATGAAGTTTTGATTTCAACCGATAGATTTGGGTTTTTCAAATTAAATCTTATTGAGAAATCAATTAAAAGTATTAATGTTCCCGTCCCATCAATTTATACGGATTCATCAAATGTTTATTCTTTTGTTGTTGATGATAACAAGAAACTTTGGTTTTCCAATTCAATACATAAAATATCAAGCTATGATTTAACAAACGGGAAAACAGAGACTTTTAGAATTATTCAAGGAAATATGAACACCGGTGGCGGAGAATTTATAAGAAGGATGGAATACCTTCCTAAAAATAAACTAATGCTTTCCACATCAATCGGTGGCTATATATTTAACACAGAAACAAAAAAGATTGAAGAATTGCCTTCCACAATGAATAGAAAATATAGTGAACAATTTATTAACGATGTAAAAAGTTTTATTAAAGAAAATGAAGCTGTAGTTTCTATGACGAAAGCGGGTGAAGCCGTAGAGCTTTCTCAGAAAATTTCTATCACGGAAGAAACTGATTTTTTAGTCATTTGTATGGGTGAAGGAAATCATCCTGTCGGAATATTTGATTTCGGCGGGATTACAAACTCATCCGGTGAATCGATTTGGGTGATGGACGAAATTAAGAAAACTTTTCATGCTGATGGCGGTTATAAGAATAGATTGAGTATTCAAACAGTTAATCTAAAGCCGGGTGAATACACTGCTTTTTACAAAACAGATGTTGGTCACTCGTTTGACAATTTCAACGTCCAACCTCCCTCAAATCCTGAATGGTACGGAATTCAATTGATTAGAATAGAACCGGATAAAATAGACGATTTGAAATCTAAAATTGCTATTGAAGAAAAAAATAATGTGGTCCCCGATATCTATGGTATTTCTTTTGCTTTAAGCAGTAGAAAGTATCCAAGTGATTTGTGGGTCGCAGCAAACTCTCTTGGCATTGTTCGATATGATCTTACGAACGGAAAGTTTAAACAGTACCCGATTGACGTTCACAATTCAACAAACTTCGGGACGGATTTTATTTTTGAAGACAGTAAAGGGCGCTTGTGGGTGACAGTAATTCCATCAGGTTTTTATCGTTTCTTGCCCGAAGAAAATAAGTTCATTTCAAACGCTTCAATTCCCGATCTACCAAATACCGGAATAAACGGAATGATCGAAGATTTTCAAGGAAGTCTCTGGATAAGTACAACAGGAGGAATCACAAAATTATCTGAACATGAAGACGGAAGTTGGTCGACTTCTAATTATGACAGTAAGGATGGTGTTACCGGCGGTTTTGGAAGAGGATCTCTTATAACTAGAGACGGCGAGATTTTATTCGGTACGTTTAATGGATTGACAGCATTTTATCCAAGCACTGAAAACACAAGTGAACCAATTCCGGTTATTTCTAATATTAATGTTTCCGACATTTCAGTATTCAATTCTGAAAGTAAAATTAATCTCGAAAAATCTATCTTTGATATCGATCGGTTGAATTTATCCTTTGCACAAAATGACATCTCTTTTGAATTTTCTTCTCTCCACTTTTCCAGACCTTCAAAAAATAGAGTTAGTTATATGCTGGAGGGTTTTAATGAGAATTGGATTTTTACTGACAAAAATTTCGCATCATTTACAAATCTCGATCCGGGTGATTACAAATTAAAAATTAGAGCATACAGTGGCTTTGGAATTCCAAGTTCAACTGAGAGAGTTTTGAATATTACGATCGCCCCACCCTGGTATAGAACTACAATTGCTTACATTAGCTACGGTTTCTTATTCATTGCATTAGTCTTTGGTATTGATAGAGTCCAGCGAAGGAGAATACTTAGACAGGAAAGAGAAAAACAAAAAATTCAAGAAGCCGAACTTAGAGCGGTAGCGGCTGAAGCACAAGCACGGGCAATTCAAGCTGAGAATGATAGAAAGTCGAAGGAACTTGAAGAAGCACGTCAATTGCAGCTATCAATGCTTCCCAAAAAATTACCTGATCTTCCGCATCTTGATATAGCCGTTTATATGAAAACAGCAACGGAAGTCGGAGGTGATTATTACGACTTTCACGTTGGAATGGATGGAACTCTTACAGTCGTAGTTGGTGATGCAACAGGCCACGGGATGAGAGCAGGGACAATGGTAACAGCAGCTAAAAGCTTGTTCAGCACTCATGCAGCAAACCCTGATATACTTTTTACATTTAGCGAAATCTCAAGATGTATTAAACACATGGACATGCATCTACTAACAATGTGTATGACAGTTATGAAAATCAATCAGAACAAAATGATTATGTCCACTGCCGGAATGCCGCCCACTTTAATTTTCCGTAATCATACTAAACAGTTAGAAGAAATCACTTTAAAAGGTATGCCGCTTGGCGCAGTTGAATCTTTCCCTTATGCTATTAAAGAAACCGAACTAAACACCGGTGATACCTTGCTGATGATGAGCGACGGATTCCCTGAGCTGTTCAACAGTGAAAAAGAACTCTATGGATATGAAAGAGTCCAGAATGATTTTCATAAGGTTGCCGAAAAATCACCGGAACAAATAATCGAACGACTTAAAGCAAATGCTTTTGAATGGAGCGGTAATTCCGAGCCTGATGACGATGTGACATTTGTTGTAATTAAAGTGAAATAGATCATTTTGACCGTCAAAATTGTCGGTAAGTAAAAAACCGTTGAAAACGGTTATAATAAATTGTTTTTCGTTTTATTAACCCACGGATTAATCCGTGGGTGAATGAGAAAAAAAGTGAAGATTTTGAACCGTTTTAACGGTTTATAAATGTAAAGGTCAACTTGAATAAAATAATTAATAAAACTTTGTGAAATTATAATGAGGGACATAGAAATGAAAATAATGGTAGTTGATGACGAAAAAGATATAAAGTTACTTTTCGAACAAAGATTTAGAAAAGAAATCAAAGAAGGTAAGCTTGCCTTTCTTTTTGCTTTCAGTGGTGAAGAAGCAAAAGATTATTTGCAGTCGAACGGAAGTGATAATCTCAATCAAATTCTCTCCGATATAAACATGCCTGGCATGAACGGTTTGGAATTATTGAAATGGATCAAAGATAATTATCCCGAGTTAAAGGTTGCAATGATAACCGCTTATGGCGATCAAAACAACTACAAACAAGCAGTCGAATACGGTGCTGATGATTACATGACTAAACCAATTGATTTTATTCAGCTCAAGGGAAAAGTACTTCCCAAATAATCACCTAATTGAATAATTACATAAATGGGAAATAAATGAAAGCAGCTACACAAAAAACGGATGTAATATCCGACGAAAATGAATTACTTAAGAATCAATTAGCTCAAAAAGAAGCTGAACTTGCAATTATTAGTACCGTAAGCGAAGCAATTTCTCGCCAACTCAAAATTGAAGATATAATTAAAATTATCGGGGATAAGATTCGAGATATTTTCAAGTCCGAAGTCACAGAAATATTATTGTTAGATCCGGCTACTAACATGATAACCGTTCCGTATTCATTTTATCGTGAATATCAAACGGCGGAGCCGTTTCCTTTAGGTGAAGGATTAACATCTAAAATAATTCAAACAGGTAAACCTTTAGTTCACGGAACATTTGAAGAAGGAGTAAAACTTGGAGTTCTTGTTCAATCAGAAGAAGAGAAAACCGAAACTTATATAGGTGTTCCAATTATTGTTAACAATAAAGTTATTGGTGTTGTTAGCATACAGAGTTATAAACAAAATGATTACAGTGACGAAAAAGTTCGTCTTCTCTCAATTCTTTCAACCAATATGGGTATTGCTCTTACAAATGCAAAACTGTTTGATGAAACAAATCGTTTGTTGAAAGAAACAGAACAACGAACCGCAGAACTAGCCGTTATAAATAGTGTACAGCAAGGGCTGGTTGCCGAAATGGATTTGCAAGGCATTTATGATCTGGTCGGAAATCGTTTACGTGATTTATTTGATGCACAAGTAACAGGTATATATACATTCGATCAGGAAAACGAAACCGAACACTTCATGTATTTATTCGAAGACGGTGAAAGATTATATCCCAAACCGCGCCGGTTAAATGAAATTCGTAAATGGATAATTAACAATTCAACACATCTGTTAGTAAATGAAAATGCCGACGTAAAAATTTATGAATTAACCGGTGAGAGACATGCGCCGGTTCCGGGAACACGGCTGCCGAAATCTTTACTTTTTGTGCCGCTTATAGTCGGTAATGAAGTAAGAGGTTGCGTTAGTCTTCAAAATCTGGATAGAGAAAATGCTTTTACCGATGCGGATGTTCGACTACTTACCACACTTGCAAACAGCATGAGTGTTGCGCTTGAAAATGCTAGACTATTTGATGAAACTGTTCACCTACTTAAACAGACCGAACAACGGAAAGCCGAACTGGCGATTATCAATAGCGTTGGTGAAGCAATGTCAAAACAATTGGATATTAATACAGTTACTAAGATTGTCGGAGATAAAATAAAAGAAATATTTAAAGCTGAAGTAACTGAAATTCTTTTGTTAGATCATGAAGCGGAAGTTATAAACGTTCCGTATTCTTATTACAAAGGTTATCAGATAGTAGAGCCGTTTAAATTAGGTGCGGGTTTAACTTCGAAAGTTATTAAATCAAAAAAACCACTTCTGCTTTTAAACTTCGAAGAACAAAAAAATTTCGGTGCTTTAGTTGATGCCGGTATTGGCGAAGCGGATATTACCGAAACTTATCTCGGTGTTCCAATCATGTTTAATGATAGAATTCTTGGCGTTGTTAGTATCCAGAGTTATGAAAAAAATGCATACGATGATAATAATGTTCGGCTTCTATCTACTTTATCAAGTAACATGGGCGTTACACTTGAAAATGCAAAACTTTTTGAAGAAACAAAAAGATTACTAAAAGAGACCGAACAACGATCAGCCGAGCTGACAATTATTAATAGTGTCGGTGAAGCAATGTCTAAACAGCTTGATGTTTTGACGGTTACAAAAATAGTCGGCGACAAAGTAAAAGAAATTTTTAATGCCGAGGTGACAGAAATTCTTTTAGTTGACGAAGAAACTAAAATGATCGAAGTACCTTACTCATACTATAATGGGTACCAAAAATTTGATCCTTTCCCGCTCGGAGAAGGATTGACTTCAAAGATAATCAAATCTCGAGAACCGTTAGTCTTTGGTTCGTTGGAAGAACAGGTCAAAAACGGTGCACTAACATTTTCGGAAGAAGATAAAACCGAATCTTATATGGGAGTGCCGATAGTATTTGAAGGAAAAGTACTTGGAGTTGTAAGTGTACAGAGTTATAAAAAGAGCGCTTATGATTCTAATAATGTGCGGCTTCTATCTACTTTATCGACAAATGTTGGTGTAACTCTGCAAAACGCAAAACTGTTCGAAGAGACCAAAAGATTGTTAAGTGAAATGCAACAGCGAAATACGGAACTTGGCGTAATTAATAGTGTGCAGGAAGGATTAGTTAAACAAGTTGAGCTTCAGGCAATTTACGATTTAGTCGGCGATCAAATTCACAAAATATTTGATACGCAAGTGGTTGCAATTGTAAGTTTTAATCATGATGACAAAACCGAATCTTTTAACTATTTGATTGAAAAAGGAGAAAGATTTTATCCAAAGGGTAGAAAGTATGATAAACTTAGAGAACATCTAATAAAGAACAAAAAACTCATTTTGATTAATAAAAATTATTCAGAAGCAGCTAAGAAATACGGAATGAAAGTAGTGGAAGGAACAGAGATGCCGAAATCACTTCTCTTTGTTCCGCTTGTTGTTGGTCAAGTAGTAAAAGGTTATATATCTCTTCAAAACATTGACCGCGAAAATGCATTCAGCGAATCGGATGTTAGATTATTAACAACGTTGACAAATAGTATGAGTGTTGCACTCGAAAATGCTCGCTTATTTGACGAGACAACAAAACTTCTTGAAGAAACAAAACAACAAGCAATTGAGCTCGGCATTATTAACAGTGTTGGAGAAGGTCTCGCAAAGCAAATGGATTTCCAATCCATTATTGATTTAGTCGGTGAAAAAATTCGTGAAGTATTCAACGCGCAAGTTGTAAGTATATCAACATATGAGAAAGAGACTGATCAGATTCATCATCGCTATGTAGTTGAGTTAGACAATCGATTTTATTTTGATAAGCCACAGAAAATTGATCCTGATCGAAAAGAAATTGTTGAGACAATGCAGCCTTTAATCTTTGGTACCGCACAAGAAGCAATCGAACACAGCGGTGATGAAGTTGTAGCCGGTGAAATGCCGGAATCCTATATGGGAGTCCCGATTATACGTAATCAAGAAGTTACCGGTGTTATTACCGTTCAGGATATTCATAAACAGAATTTATATACTCAAAAAGATGTTCGACTATTAATGACGCTCGCATCAAACATGGGTGTAGCGCTTGAGAATGCGAGACTTTTTGAAGAAACAAAACATCTATTAAACGAAACACAGCAAAGAAACGTTGAGCTTTCAATTCTTAATGCAATTCAAGAAGGGTTAGTGATGGAAATGGATTTTAATTCCATCATTAATCTTGTCGGTGATAAGTTCAGAGAAGCGCTCGGATTTTTGGACCTAGGAATTAGAATTTATGATAAAGAAAAAAATATTCTTCACTTTCCGTATGAGTATGAACACGGTGAAAGATTATTTATAGATTCAATGGAGCCGACACCACTATCGAAATACGTTCTTGAAACCGGTAAAACTCTTGTACTCAAAAAAGCTACCGATGAAGAATTTGCTAAACTGGGAATCACAGAAGACACTACTATTCCCGGGACCGATTCAAGTAAATCACTTGTGTTTGTCCCGATCATTGTTGGGTCGGAAGCTAAAGGATTAATCTTAGTTGAAAACTATGAAAAAGAGGATGCCTTTAGTGAATCGGAAGTAAGATTGCTTACAACGGTTGCAAACAGTATGAGTGTCGCACTTGAAAATGCAAGATTATTCGATGAAACAAACAGATTACTCAAAGAAACAGAACAACGCACTGCTGAATTATCAGTGATCAATAGTGTACAAGAAGGTTTGGCTAAAGAACTTGATATGAAAGGAATATATGAACTTGTCGGCGAACGTTTATGTAGTTTATTCCCGGATTCCCAAACATTAGTCATTCGTTCTTTTGATCATGATACTGGTTTAGAAGAATGGCAGTATGCGATAGAAAAGGGAGTAAGATTGGAAGTTGCTCCTCGTCCTTTTAATTGGGCGAATAAGTTAATGATAGAAACAAAGAAACCCTTAGATATCAGAGAAAATTATATTAAGACGGCGCAGAAATACGGCGGTAAAGGTGTAACAAAAGGTAAACCGCCTAAATCTGCAGTATTTGTCCCAATCATAATAAACGATGTTGTTCGAGGTTCAATCAGTCTCCAGAATATCGACAAAGAAAATGCCTTTGATGATGCCGATGTTCGATTAGTTACTACTCTTGTTAACAGTATGAGCGTTGCACTTGAAAATGCGCGATTATTCGATGAGACATTGCGACTTCTTGAAGAAAGTAAGAAACGAACAGCAGAGTTAAGCACTGTAAATAGTATTAGTCAAGCGATTGCAGGACATCTTGAAATTGATAAACTGATTAATCTTGTTGGTGATAAAGTACGAGATCTTTTCAACGCCAACATAGTTTACTTAGCCATGCTCGAAAAAGAAACCGACATAATTAATTTCCCTTACGGTTATGGTGAAGAATTACCGCCGCTTCCGTTAGGTGACGGATTAACATCTCATATTATTTTGAAAAAGGAGCCCCTCCTTATAAATAAAGAAGCTGAAAAGAAGACAGAAGAATTGGGAGTGGAGCGTATCGGCACTCCCTCAGCTTCTTACCTCGGTGTTCCAATTCCGGTCGGTGGTGAAATCATAGGTGTCCTAAGTGTACAAAGTACAGAAAAAGAAAATGTTTTTAATGAAGATGATATGAGATTACTTAGTACTATTGCGGCACACGTTGGAATAGCCATAAATAATGCGAATTCTTACGAAGAATTGAACACAACTTTAGAAAATTTAAAATCTACTCAAGATCAACTCGTTGCACAGGAAAAACTTGCCTCACTCGGTCAGTTAACCGCAGGTATTGCACATGAAATTAAAAATCCATTGAACTTTGTTAACAACTTCTCTGAACTTTCCGTTGGATTGGTTGAAGAATTATTTGAAGAGTTTGATAAGCTAAAAGAAAAAATCAGTCAAGATTCACTTGAAGAAGTAAACGAAATTTTAAGTACGTTAAAACAGAATTCGGAAAAGATTAAAGAACATGGTAGACGTGCCGATAGTATTGTTCATAGTATGTTGCAACATTCAAGAGGGAAGACGGGTGAAAAGCAGCCGACGGATATTAACGCAATGCTGGATGAAGATCTTAATCTTGTATATCACGGTATGCGTGCTCAAGACAGTTCATTCAATATTAAAATTGAACGAGAATATGATAAGGAATTAAAACCAATTAACATTATCCCTCAGGATATGAGCCGTGTATTCCTCAATATTTTATCAAATGGTTGTTATGAATCGCATCGTAAAAAAATGGAATTAAATTCTGATGAACCAGCAATCATTAAAGTATCCAGTCATGATAACAGTAATTTTGTTGAAGTTCGTATCAGAGATAATGGTCACGGAATCCCTAAAAAGGTTCAGGATAATTTATTCACACCGTTCTTTACTACAAAACCTTCGGGCAAAGGAACCGGTTTAGGTTTATCAATTAGTTATGATATTGTAGTAAGGGAACACAACGGGGAAATTTTATTTGAAACCGAAGAAGGTAATTACACAGAATTTATAATCAGACTTCCAAAAAAATAACAGAAGAATTATGAACAATACAATTCCAAAAATATTAGTAGTAGATGACGAACCGGATCTTGAGTCATTAATTAAGCAAAAGTTTAGAAAAGAAATTAAAGAAGGTAAATACAATTTCTCGTTTGCGAATAACGGTGTTAAAGCTTTAGAAAAATTAAATGAAGACAAAGAAATTGAACTGGTTCTAACCGACATCAATATGCCGGAAATGGATGGACTTACTCTTCTTTCAAAAATAAAAGAAATGAATAACCCGCTTCTTCATTCGGTTATTGTTTCTGCTTACGGTGATATTTTTAATATCCGTACTGCTATGAACGGAGGAGCTTTTGATTTTGTCGTTAAACCCATCGACTTAAGCGATCTCGAAATCACAATTAAAAAAGCAATCGATAATCTCGGCACATTTAAAGAAGCGGTAAAATCTCGAGATGAACTTATAATCGTTAGAAAGGAATTGGAAGAAGCGAGAACTTTGCAATTGTCTATGCTTCCAAAATCAATTCCTCAAAACGGCAAACTTGACATCGCTGTTCATATGAAAACAGCGAGTGAAGTCGGCGGCGATTATTATGATTTCTCAAAGAAAAATGATGGTTCGTTAAATGTCGCAATAGGCGATGCAACCGGACATGGAATGAAAGCCGGTATAATGGTATCCATAATGAAGACATTATTCATATCGGATTCGGATGAAATCGAGCTGGAAGATTTTTTTGATATATCAAACAAAACAATCAAATCTCTCAATCTCGGCAGAATGATGATGGCTTTTGCAATGTTGAATATAAAAGAGAACAAAATAAATTTTATCAATGCCGCAATGCCTACAATTTTTGTTTATAAATCAGCAGAGAAAAAAGTAATCGAATATGTAAATCAAAGTATGCCGCTCGGGGCTTTATCTGAATTCGAATTCAATATAAACGAATTTGAAGTCGATTCGGGAGATGTAATTCTACTTTTAAGTGACGGCTTACCGGAATTGTTTAACCATAATAAAGAAATGTTTGGATATGAACGCGTTGCCGGTTTATTAAAAGAACATTCCGATAAATCTCCTGATGAAATAATTGAGACATTAAAATATGCTGCAAAAGAATGGGCCGGCGAATTAGAACCTGATGATGATATAACTTTTCTTGTAATAAAAGTGAAATAAATTATGAAAGCTCAAACTTCGATAGATATAAAAGAAAGAGAAGCTTCACTTAAAGAAGCATATCAAAAACTTCTAGAAGTTGGGCTTGGGAATAGGCCGATTGATGATCTTCCAAGTTTTGTTGAGCAGGACGTTATGGGATATGGAACAGCTCTTGATGAGAAGATTTTTTCTATAACTGATTTCATAGAACTCGTCAAATTACAACGAAAACAATCAATAAATTTTGATGATTTTCATTACACCTCTAAACCTGTTTTAATTCGCTTTAATGATAATTCAACTACAGTAGTTGTTGTTGATGAAATTGAATTGGTTACTGTAATTGGAAATGATTCAAATAAATTGAATCTGCGAATGACAGCTGTATTTGACTTCATAGATGTATCATGGAAATTAATTCATTGGCATGCATCAAAAGCCGAGCATGTTTCCGGTGGTGAGGATCCTTGGCATGTTGAAGAATGGAAGAAAAAAACCGAAATACTTGAAAAGATGATTGATGAAAAGACAGCTGAGTTAGTTAAAAAAAATAATGAATTAGAAATTGAAGCTAGTTTGGAAAGAGTTCGGGCGATTGCGATGGGTATGCAGAAATCCGAGGACCTGCTTAGTATTTGTGAAGTTTCATACCATGAATTTGAAAAGTTAGGTTTCAACAACCTAAGAGCTGTGTTGATTCATATACTTGATGATGAAACAAGAACCTTCACGGATTATGATTATTGTGAATTATTCGGCGGTGAAATTTCCAATTTAAGTTATGATTCTCATCCGGTTGTAGTGAACTATTTCAAACAAATCAAAAGTAGAAAAGATGCCTTTGCAGAAGCAGTTTTGTCTGGCAGTGAACTTGAAAGCTGGAAAAAAGTTCGATTGGAAACCGGGCAAAAGAATGACCCAAGGTTAAATACTACCGATGCACTTTATTACTACGGATATTCAATTGGATTTGGAGATTTTTCGATCTCGACCTTAAAACCAATAAATGAAAAACAAAGAAGAATTCTGAAAAGATTTAGGAATGTATTTGACTTAGCTTACCGAAGATTTATCGATATAGAAAAAGCCGAAGCACAGGCAAGAGAAGCACAGATTGAATTAGGGCTTGAAAGAGTCCGAGCAAGAGCTATGGCAATGCAGAAATCCAGTGAATTGGCTGAACTTGTAGCCATATTATTTACTGAATTAAATAAACTTGACTTTGCCTTAACCAGATGCTACATCTATATCATAGATCCTGATTCATTATCATTGAGATCATGGACAGCTAATACAGAGAGCGGAGAAATACCGGAATCCTATTTCATTAAGTATCTTGACTTGCCTTATTATAAAACCATGATTAATTCATGGAAGGAAAATAAAGGAAAGCTAGTATATGAACTTGGGGGTACAGAAAAACAAGTTGCTGATCAAGTACTTTTTGAGGAAACTGAATATAGCCGATTACCTGAAAATGTAAAGAAAGGTATGAAGTCTGTAGAGAAAGTTTTTTTGGCTTTTTCATTTAACAAATATGGAGCTCTTCAGACTGGAGGACTTGAACCGTTATCTGGAGCTAATCTTGATATTTTAACAAGATTCAGTAAAGTATTTGAGCAAACCTATACCCGTTTCCTCGATCTGCAAAAAGCAGAAACGCAGAACAAAATAATTCAAGCCGAGAATGACCGCAAATCCGAAGAGCTTGAAGAAGCAAGAAAACTTCAGCTCGCGATGCTTCCAAAGGAACTACCACAGCTTTCGAAATTGGATATCGCGGTTTATATGCAGACAGCAACCGAAGTCGGCGGTGATTATTATGATTTTTCAACTAAGGATGATGGCTCGCTGAATATTTGTTTGGGAGATGCAACCGGTCACGGACTTAAAGCCGGTACATTGGTAGCTATGATGAAGTCACTTTTTATTAACGATTCAGTAAAACTGGATATTAGCAAATTCTTTAACTCCTCTAATGAAACATTAAAGAAGATGTCTCTCAGCCGAATGATGATGGCATTTGCAATGATCAATATATATGGCAATAGAATTAGGATTGTCAATGCCGGTATCCCACCGGTATATATCTATAGAAAGAAAGAAAATATTGTTGAGGAAATAAATCTAAACGGATTACCAATCGGTGCGATGAGAAATTCTAAATATGAAGTTTATGAAAATGAAATAAATTATGGCGATGTAATTTTAATGATGAGTGATGGTATGCCTGAATTGCAGAACAGAGAAAACGAAATGTATGGTTATAAAAGAATCAAGGAAATATTAATTGGTAGTGCAGACAAAAATTCAGAAGTGATAATTACCTCTTTAACAAGTGAAATAAGAATCTGGTCTAACAACACAGAGCCGGATGACGATATTACCTTTGTTGTAATAAAAGTGAAATAGAAAAATAATTTGAGAAAGTATTGAAGCAATTATTTCTTTTAAAGTTTATCCTGGCAGTATTTTGCATTGTCAATGCACAACCTGTCAAAAACGGATTTATCCACTTTACAGAGCGGAACGGACTATCATCGAATGTAACTAACTGCATTATGCAGGATCAGCTCGGCTATATTTGGATTGGAACCGGTAACGGGGTAACAAAATACGACGGTTTTGAATTCGATAATTTTACTGTAGCTCCCAATGATACAAACTTTTTGCAGCTTCCGCTTACTCAATCCTTATATGAAGATTCCAAAGGCAATATTTGGATCAGTTCAGTCGACGGAATAACAAAATATGACAGGAACGCAAAAACTTTTAAACTTTACAATTTATCTCACCTTTCACAAAAGTACGATCGCACTTTTGTAGTCGGAGATATTCAAGAAACTTCGGATAATAAATTTTTACTAGCAACTTATGATTTTCACTTTCAAGATATTAAAAATGGACTCCTCTTACTTGATACAAAGTCGAAAAGTATATCGGAAATAAATGTCGTCAATGGTGATTCAACAAAACCATTAATTCATATTATTGATATAGGGAATGATAAATATTTAGTCTCGGGAGTTAAAGGTTGTGGCGAATATGACTATACTAAAAATAGTATTAACTGGTTTCCTTTTGATGAACCAACTATAGTTTTATCTGCCCTGAAAGATAATGATAATAATTATTGGCTTGGTACTTCACGTAAAGGACTTATTAGATATAATATTTCTGACAGTACATATACTACTTACCCCTCCTATATTGATCGTTCGAAATTCGGAAGTATGCCGAACATTAATAGGATTATTTATGATAAACAAAAAAATTTGTTTTTAGCTACAGACCAAGGGGTAATGCACTTTGATGTAAATACACATCAATACACTATTTCAGACATTGATACAAAGAATCCTTCCGCACTTCATTCTTCTTACATTGTGGACATCATTCTAGATAACTCAGGAACTATATGGATTGCAAGTTTTGATGCCGGTTTAAGTAAGTATGATTATGTGAAGAATAACTTTAGAGCCTATACCGCAAAAGTTGATGACAAAAACAGTATTGCTACCGGTTGGGTCGGTACAATTTTCGAGTATAATAAAAACGAATTATGGTTAAGCAGCGGATGGAATGTATTAGTAAAATTTAATCTGGAAAAAGAAACTTTTGTAAGATATCCAATCCCGGAAAATTTTGAAATATTCGACATCCTAAGAATTTCAACTGGTGATATTCTTATGGCAGGAGGAACCGGTTTTTATAAAGTTGATCCGGTCAAGTGGCAATTTGAAAAATTAGATTTGACAAAAAATCTTGAAACAGAACTTGTCTTTTCCGCAATAGAAGTTGATGAAAAGACAATCTGGTATGCAACAGTTTACGGTATTTTTATTTACGATAGAATAAACCAAGTTACTACAAAAGTAGATTTTAGAGACCTTGGCATTGGCGGCAGCGGGAGCAATTCCAATCAAGTATTGGTTAAAGACAAACAAAAAAATATCTGGATTGGTAGTGACAATGGCCTATTTAAATATGATTATGAAAAGAAAATATATTCACGAATTGGTCATTCAAATGATTCACGAAAATCATTGTCGTCACAGGATATAAATTCCTTATATGTTGATAACGATACCAATTTATGGATTGGTACATGGCTCGGTGGATTAAATAAATATGATCGGAAATCCGGGACTATCAAATCTTATACGCAAAAGGATGGATTAAAATCGCATTCTGTTCAGGGAATTCTTGGCGATGAAGAAAATGGTGCTTTATGGCTAAGTACATTTGAAGGAATTTCAAGATTCGATTTAATCAAAGAAACATTTAGTAATTTTGGTGTTGAAGACGGTATACACGCAAATCAATTTGCAGACGGCGGTCAGTTAAAAACATCTAGAGGATTATTTGTATTCGGAGGATCAAACGGAATAACTGTTTTTAATCCGAAAGAAATTCAAAGTAATCTAACGCCTCCTAAAGTAACGATCATAGATTTTAAACTCTCTAACACATCTGTTTCTCCGGGTGAAAATTCAGTATTAAAAAAGCCAATTTATGAAACAGAAAAAATAGTCTTGGACTATCACGAAAACGATATTCAATTTGATTTTTTTGCGGCTCATTATGTTGATCCTGCTAAAAACCAATATGCATATAAATTAGAAAATTATGAAGACGAATGGCGCTATGTTGGAAATCAAAGAAGCGCAATCTATCCTAATCTCCCTCCTGGAGAGTATGTATTCAAATTGAAGGCATCAAACAATAATGCTGTGTGGAATGAGGTTCCGAAATCACTTTCAATAATAATCGGGACACCGCCGTGGGCAAGTTGGTGGGCTTACTTGGTTTATGGCTTTATTATTTTAGGATTTCTCTATTCTGCACGAAAATTCGAGTTGGGTCGTCAACGTAAAAACGTTCTTATAAAAGAAAACCAACTGCGAGCCGAAGCAGCGGAACTTCAAGCAAGAGCAATACAAGCAGAAAATGACCGCAAAACTACAGAACTTGAAGAAGCCAGACAACTTCAACTTTCTATGCTTCCGAAAGAACTTCCCAAATTACCAAATCTAGATATCGCGGTTTACATGAAAACAGCTACTGAAGTCGGCGGTGATTATTATGATTTCCATCTCGGATTGGATGGCACTCTCACTATTGTTTTAGGTGATGCAACCGGTCATGGACTTAAAGCCGGAACAATGGTTACTTCCGTGAAAAGCTTATTTAATAGTTATGCTGATAATAGTGACATCGCTGCAACATTTAATGAAATGACGAAATGTATTAAGAAGATGCATTTCGAAAAACTATTTATGTCATTTACAATGTTAAAGATCAATGGCAGTAAATTAATGATGTCCGCCGGAGGAATGCCGCCGGCTTATTTATATCGTTCAAATCACGATTCAGCCGAAGAACATGTATTTCAAGGAATGCCTTTAGGCACACTCGAAAATTTTCCATATGAAGAGAAAGAACTTAGTTTGAACAAAAGTGATGTAATACTTCTTACATCCGACGGGTTACCTGAATTGCAAAATGAAAATAATGAACAATATGGATACAAAAGACTACGAAATAAATTTGAGGAGTTTGCTAAACATGAACCTGATAAGATAATTGAATTCTTAAATCAAGATGGTAATGCCTGGTTAAACGGAAAAGAACCTGATGATGATATTACTTTTGTTGTAATAAAAGTGAAATAAAAAATATGGTATTGAAACTTAAAAATATATTGGCGGCAATCTTATTTTCAGCAGTGCTGATTTCTGCCCAGGAGCAAGATATATACTTTACTCAAACGAATATTATTGACGGCTTACCCGGGGATGATCCGTTTAGATTGCTTGAGGATCGGTACGGATACATCTTGATGACTGCAGAAACTGGTGTTTTCAGATATGATGGTTATGAGTACAGAAATTTTCTCTACGATGAAAATGATCCAACATCTTTCAGTGGTGAAATAGGGGGAAATATTTGTGAAGATGCAACCGTCCAGAGTCCTGAAAAAATAATTGAAACCCTGAAAAGTAGGATTGAAGAGTGGAGCAACGGCAGGGAAAACGAAGATGACGAAACATTTGTAACAATAAAGTTTAAATGAGAATGAGACAATTAAAAATTAGATATAATTTATACACAACAATGCTGCGATTAATATGCTGCACTATTATTTTGCAAGCACAGGAAAATTTGCAATTTAAAGAACTAACAACCTTAGATGGACTCTCTTCAAATAGTATTTCTGATGTACGGCAAGATAAATATGGTTATTTATGGGTGATTGCTGGTGCTAATTTAAACAGGTATGACGGTGAAACTTTTAAAGAATATAAAAATGATCCTGATGATTCTACCAGTTTAGGTAGTAAACAATTATGGGAATTGTTCCTGGATAAAAATGAAAACTTGTGGGTCAATGGAAGAGATTATATTTCAAGATACAATTACAATGATGATTCGTTCTCCAATTACCCAATAAAAAATGTTTTTAAAATTGATCAAGATTCGTATGGGGAATTCTGGCTCTCCAAAATTGATGGGACAGTCCATTTTAACCCTGAAACAGGTGAAATCAATCCGATTAAACTTGCAATTGATTCTTCAATTGTAAATTCAACAATGTTTGGTGCAATTAATGAATTATCAGATGGCACTTTACTGACACATCAAAGCCGTCTTGGGCTTTTTGAATATGACCGGGATTCTGAAATATTCCGCAAAGTAGATTGGGGTAATAGCGATATTTTAGAAAAAGAAGAATTTATTTTTTACATGACAGATGATACTCTGGGAAATGTTTGGTTAAATGGGTTTAAACTTATTAAATATTATAAGCAGCAAGATTCTGTTTCGGTATATGACTATGGTGCTGATGAGAGAAAATTTATCAGTAAAATTGGCGAAGATGAAAATAATAACCTATGGGTTCAAGAAAGATTAAATGGAAAGTTTGTTTTTTACAGATTGAATCCTTACAAGGATGAATATAAAATTATTGATAAAAGTAATGGATTGGATGACTCTTATTATACCTCATTCTATATGGATAGAAATGGTATCTACTGGGTTGGTGGTTATAGAAATGGTTTATTTAAGGCAGATCCTTCCATTGAGCCTATTGAGTCTTATAGATCGGGAGTTACAGAGGACTATCCAATTGAAAGTGATTCAATAAGGTGTATTTATACTTCTCCATTCGACCCTGATGTAATTTGGATTGGAACTTATAATTACGGGCTTTATAAATTTATCGAATCAAAAAATAGGTTTGAAAAAATATCATTGAAGTTTAATAAGCCGGATGAAGAAGTACTTACAGACGCGATAAATGGTATTTATGAAGATTCAAAATACTTGTGGTTTGGAATTAATCAGATAGGATTGTGCAGACTTGATAAAAAAAATATGAAAAATAAAATATATTATCTTGATGAATACGACAGCAATTCAATTTTACCATTCTACATTAATAGCATAATAAGCGATGACAAAGGTAATTTATGGATTGGCGGGAATGGCGGGCTTTCATATTTCAATGTAATGGAAGAAAAATTCACAAATTTTTATCCCCATCAGTCAAAAAGATATAGTAATAATCTTTTATATGAATTCAGTAAATATGAAAAAAATAATGAAATGATTTATGGTATAACTGCTGCGGGTGACTCAACTTTTTATCGTGAAGAATTCACTGTAAATAGTACGGCAAGGTTTTTAGTCCAATCTACCGGTGAAGTATGGCTCTGGACAAATAATACCTTTAATGATTACGGATGGATTGAAAATAGCTATGGGGATATAGTTTGGACTTTGAAAGATTATATAACTACGATGAGAGTCGGAGATAAAACAGCCCTTCGAATGAAGCTTGAAGCTATTACTCTTGAGCCGGGTAAATATTCACTGAATTATATTTCTGATAGTAAAAACTCTTCTGATTTACTAACTGAAGTAAAAGAATATAAAAGAAGATACGGGATTCAGATATATGATCTTTCATTCGACAATTTCCAAAGATTCCAAAATATGATAAATAAAGAACTTGATAGGGATTTACTGAGCGGGTATATAGTATATGATCTTCATTTGGATAATAGGAATCTCTGGGCAGCAACAACTAATGGAATCAACAAGCTTAATTTAGAAACTCAAGAAATCACATACTTTGAAAATGGTCCAGTATTAGAGTTCTCCGATGAATATTTCAATAAAATTCTAATTCAATCTGACTCGACATTATGGATTGGCTCTTACGATGGACTGTGTCTCTTTAATAAAAACAGCGGTGCGGCAAAATATTATAATGTGAAAGATGGATTGCCAAGTAATACAATTTCTTCATTGGTTAGGGATGATTTAGGCAATATATGGCTATCTACAGAAAACGGCATATCTAAGTTTATAAATAGTAGTAATCCATCTCCTCCGAGATTTATAAATTATGATACACGAGATGGACTCAATTCAAATACTTTTAATAGGAACTCAGCTGACAAATCCGGAAGCGGGAAACTATATTTTGGTTCAAATTATGGCATTAATTCTTTTCTTCCTTCGTATGTTAACAGTACAAAACCAATTATAGGTATTACAAATTTTTTTATCAAAAACAACGAAATAACTGTTAATAGTCCCAATTCACCTCTTAAGAAAAACATATATGAGACTGATAAAATTATACTTGAATATGAACAGAACAGTTTTGGATTCAGCTTTAATTCATTTCATTTTTCAAGACCAAATAAGAATAAACTTGCACATATGCTGGAAGGATTCGATAAAGATTGGATTTATGATAATAAATCGAACGTAACATATACTAATATGGATCCTGGTGAGTATACATTTAAAGTAAAGGGATCCAATGGTGACGGCTTCTGGAATGAGGAAGGGAAGTCAATTAAAATCATAATCTTAAAACCCTGGTACACTACCTTTTGGGCATATTTCGGATACTTCATTGCTTTTGGTCTGCTTTTTTGGGGAATTGATCGGGTTCAAAGAAAACGCCTGCTTGCAAAAGCAAAAGAGGAGATGAAAATGAAGGATGCCGTACACCGTGCTGAAACTGCAGAGTTGCAGGCAAAAGCTGCAGAGGCACAATCGAGAGCAATACAGATTGAAAATGAAAGAAAGACAAAAGAACTTGAAGAGGCACGTCAACTTCAGCTATCGATGCTTCCGAAGGAGATACCGCAATTACCGAACCTTGATATAGCATTGTATATGAAAACAGCTACTGAAGTCGGCGGTGATTATTATGATTTCCATCTCGGATTGGATGGCACTCTCACTATTGTTTTAGGTGATGCAACCGGTCATGGACTTAAAGCCGGAACAATGGTTACTTCCGTGAAAAGCTTATTTAATAGTTATGCTGATAATAGTGACATCGCTGCAACATTTAATGAAATGACGAAATGTATTAAGAAGATGCATTTCGAAAAACTATTTATGTCATTTACAATGTTAAAGATCAATGGCAGTAAATTAATGATGTCCGCCGGAGGAATGCCGCCGGCTTATTTATATCGTTCAAATCACGATTCAGCCGAAGAACATGTATTTCAAGGAATGCCTTTAGGCACACTCGAAAATTTTCCATATGAAGAGAAAGAACTTAGTTTGAACAAAAGTGATGTAATACTTCTTACATCCGACGGGTTACCTGAATTGCAAAATGAAAATAATGAACAATATGGATACAAAAGACTACGAAATAAATTTGAGGAGTTTGCTAAACATGAACCTGATAAGATAATTGAATTCTTAAATCAAGATGGTAATGCCTGGTTAAACGGAAAAGAACCTGATGATGATATTACTTTTGTTGTAATAAAAGTGAAATAAAAAATATGGTATTGAAACTTAAAAATATATTGGCGGCAATCTTATTTTCAGCAGTGCTGATCTCTGCCCAGGAACAAGATATATACTTTACACAGACTAATATAATTGACGGTTTACCCGGGGATCATCCGTTTAGGTTGCTTGAGGATCGGTACGGTTATATCTGGATGACTGCTGAAACTGGTGTTTTCCGTTACGATGGTTATGAGTACAGAAATTTTCTCTATGATGAAAATGATCCAACATCTTTCAGTGGTGAAATAGGCGGAAATATTTGTGAAGATGCAACCGGTAAAATCTGGATCTCACACAGAGATGGTTTAGAATATTACGACTATAATATTGACGGATTTGTTCAATACAATCTACTACCTGATTCGTTAAATGGCACTTATGCAGTGATGGCCGCATCAAAAGATAGCTCATTATATATAAGTATTAGCAATGATGGAATATTTCAAATAAATAAATACGGGAAGTTTGATAAAGTCAACTTTTCATCAATAGAAGGAGGCAGTTTCTTTGATAACAAAACTGGGTTAATCTTCTTTGATAATTATGATAGACTGTGGATGGCACAGTATAATTATTTTCTCGTTTATGACCAACAGAAAAAAAATCTATCAAAAATATATTTGGATGAATCAATCAAGAGTAAAAACTACAAATCAGCCGACGATGAATTCTTTTGGCAAAATCCAAATTGGATAAATACATTCTTTATATATAATAATAAAGAAATTTGGGTTGGTACTAAAGATGGCAGAGTTTTTATTGTGAAATTCGGTAATGATATCACTGCCGAAGAATATAGAATGACCGATGATTTGAAAAAGTTGTTGAACGGAAAGGAAATATCCGGATTATTTATTTCAGAAGAAAATAAGTTGTGGATCTCAATCGATGACTTCACAACCGGGTTAGTTCTTGTTGATTTAAAGGATGGCTCTTATGAACATATTGAAGCCGAATTTGGTGTTCAGGGCAGTATCAGTAGAAACAGAATTCATCAGATTTACCAAGATCAATTTAATACACTCTGGCTTCCGGCCGGCAGAGGTGGAATAAATAGGTGGGATCCTTATGCAAACAAATTTAGTAAGTTTTTTGACGGCACAAAAAATAATTTGAAATCAAACATCGGCAGATTTTTAGAATTAGATGATGGTACATTTCTAATAACCGACCGAGATGCAAAAATTTATAAGTTTAATCCTTACAATAACAAGCTGACTCTCTTGAAGTCGTTTGACGATAATATTACTCAATCGGGTTCGAATAATATCCGCACGATAATAGGATGGAAAGAAAACAAATTTTTTCTGACCACGATAGGAGCTGTTGGATTACTTTTTGATCTAAACACCAAAAGCTATCACAAATTAAAAGGATTCGATGAAAGTGTTTATCTTTATGACGGTGTTGTCAGTAGAAATGATGTAGTTTGGTATTCGGGTAAAGCCAATAATAAATCGGCAATTATTTCATATAATATCAACACAGGTAAATCCAACATTTACTATCCGGTAGTGAATGAGCAGCCCCATCCAGGCTTTAATTATACATATACTGTAATTGAAGATCGTTTTGGAAAAATCTGGACCGGAACAAACGGCAAAGGATTTTTCCGGTTTGATCCTCTCAAAAATGAATGGCTGAAAATTGATCATCCGCAGCTTACTACGGTAAGAATTTCTTATGAAGCAAGTGACGGTAACATTTGGGCAGGTTCCAGCAAAGGTCTATTTGTAATTAGTTCGAGCGGTGAAATAATAAAAAAGTTTACAACCCGAGAAGGTCTCCTTCACGAAATGGTTTCTGAAATAACCGAAGATGATGAAAAGAATATTTGGGTTCAATCTGAAAGAGGTATTTCCCGCATTAATATGGAAAACTATGAAATTAGAAATTTTGGAGAACAAGACGGTTACCCAATACGCAATGCAACAAATTACGATCTAATAAAAATTGCAAACGGTAAATTGGTTTTTATTTCCGAAGATAACTTGCTTAGTCTATCTCCCAAAAATATTAAGGATAATAAAATCCCGCCTCTAGTTTCCATAACTGAATTGCAATTATCCGGTAATCTTATAGAACCCGAAACTTCACCAATTCTTGGCAACTACATTGGTTCTACTAAAAGTATTGATTTAGAATATAATCAAAATGATATCGAATTAAGCTACGTAGGAATTCACTATTCTCGATCGGATAGAATTAATTATCAATATTATTTAGAAGGATATGATACCGAGTGGCAGCAAGTTGGAAAAGTTAGAACAGCGCGATATACAAATTTACCGGGAGGCGAATATACATTTATGGTGAAAGCTCAAAATGCAGATGGATACTGGAATGAAACTCCGTTAACATTAGCCATAACTATTCATCCTCCGTTCTGGCAAACCTGGTGGGCATATACCGGTTACTTTCTTTTGCTCGTTGGTTTATTAGTTACTTTACGTAAAATAGAATTAAAGAGAAGAGAAAGAAAAGAATCACAAAGATTACTGGAAGCGGAAAACAGAAGAAAGACCGAAGAACTTGAAGAGGCACGTCAACTTCAGCTATCGATGCTACCAAAAAAGGTCCCTCAAATACCCCATCTCGATATTGCAGTTTATATGAAAACCGCTACTGAAGTAGGCGGTGATTATTATGATTTTCACGTTGCACCGGATGGTACGTTAACCGTTGTTCTTGGTGATGCAACCGGTCACGGAATGAAAGCCGGAACAATGGTTACTGCTGTTAAAGGCTTATTTAACTCATACAGTGCAAACCCCGATATACTTTACTCTTTCCAAGAAATTAGCAGATGTATAAAACAAATGCGTCTAGGTAAGCTTTCGATGTGTATGACAATGCTTAAGATTAATAAAGATAAAATGATAATGTCTGCCGCAGGAATGCCTCCGATTATGATTTACAAAAGTGAAGATCAATTTGCATCCGAAGAAGTAATAAAAGGTATGCCACTTGGTACGTTTGATAATTATCCTTATGAGATTCGTGAAACAAAATTAAAAACCGGTGACACGATTCTACTTATGAGCGACGGGTTACCCGAACTTCAAAATAATGAAGGAGAATTATACGGTTATCAACGAATTAGAAATTTGTTTGAGAATAACGCATCAAAAACACCGGAGTATATAATCGATCAATTAAAGAGTGAAGGTAAATCTTGGTCTTCTAATAAAGAACCTGATGATGACATTACCTTCGTGGTTATAAAAGTAAAATAAGAAGATGCTTGCCCTCCGAAGTTGACTTGTAAACGAAGGAGGGACATTACATTCGTCGTAATAAAAGTAAAATAATATTTCAATTTAAGTGAACTCTTAATGAAAATAATTAAAAAGCTCTACATAATATTTATCATAAGTTTTTTGTTTGTAAATGTCTTAGCACAAAATAAATACAAGACATTCGGCAATTCCGATATTGTGGAGTATAGAAGCAAGGACGGATTGCCGACTAATAAATTTACCAACGCCATAAAAACAAATGATGGTTACATCTGGTTCTCCGGTCCGGAGGGAACTTTTAGATTTGACGGGTATGAATTTGCATTTGTAGGTGAGGAATATGGTATACCAGAAATGCAGTCGATCTATTATGACTCAACAAAAGATATGCTTTATTTCGCATCACCGGATAAGTTTGCAACTTTTGACGGAGAAAATTTTAATTCATACGATGCATCGTCCGGGTATAAGTTGAACGAAAACCAAGGACAGCTTATAAGTTTTGTTAAGGGCGACAGCAAAGGTAGAATATGGGTCGGATCATATACACCTTATACCGATAAAGTTTTCAACGGATCACTTCTTTATTACGAAGAAGGAAAGTTCACATTATTTGATTCAGAAACTTTTCCATTAGATAATGCAAGAAATTTTATTGAAACTCCATTCGGTGATTTGATATTTACCTCACATGGAAAGAATACTCAAAACGGTGACGGAGCATACATTGCTCTTTATAAGAATAATGTGTTTACAAGAATCGATAATTCTTTCGGATTCAATTACATTAATTCATTTATCGGAGATGAATATTCTTCATATATAGATTCGGAGGGAAATACATGGATTCCGTTCAGCGGAAATTTTGATTACGCAAGCGCAAAAGAAGTGAAAGGAACAGGTGTATTAATGTACGATGGGGATAGTTTTCATAATTATCCCGGTTTGGAATCTTATTTTGATAATGACTTAAGTGTAGTGGATGTGTTTTGCGATAACGATGATAACAAAGTATACGTAAATATTGATTATATAACATCAACAGCTAAAAAAGTTTCTTCTTCCACCAAACCGATTCTTGAATTAAAAAATAATCGTTGGGAGCCGACAAAAATAATTGAAAAAATAATAAGCACATCCGGCGGCGATAAATCGAGTTCGATATTTCAATATAATTTTTCAAGATTTTTAAAAAGTAAAACTCCGCCTTATCTCTCGTTAATTTTCGGAACAATCGGATTGTCACTTAGCTCGGTTGATCCAACTCAATTTTTTTCGAAAACACCGGATGGCTGGGAAAAATATGACGCTTATAACGGACTGCCCGTTCTTGATTTAGATAATAGTATTTTGATATCAACCGCAAAGGGAATGGGTTTTCTGACACCAAGTAATGCGGTGTTACTTGAGAACGAAGATGGTATTCTCGATCCTGATATTCAAATCCCCGATCTATATGCGGATCGAAATGGTTTGGTCTGGATAAATTATTCTTATTCTCAAATACCGACATATGCTATTTTGAATAATGTTGGATTAAATGTGTGGGACGGTAGTAAAATAAAAACTCTCACCACTTATGACGGACTTAAGAGTAACACAACTTTTTCGCCTTATCAAGACATCAATTTGAACGTTTGGATTCCTACAGACAGAGGATTAACTAACGTTCGCGAAATTCAAAATAGTGATAAAGAGTGGATCTTTAGACTAAAATCTCTTCCTTCAAATAGACGCGTGGATTATAATGTTTCTGCCGTTTACGAAACACATAAAAATGAAATATATGTTTATCAGAATTATGTTAGACCAAAGTACGGCACAATAACCAAAGCCGATTTCTTTTTAGGAAAAATTGATGGCGATACCGTCATAGAAATTGAATCCCCGTTTAGTACACAACTTCAATCAATGCCTTATCAATTATATACTTTCCGTGACGATTTACATGGACGTATTTGGCTGCAAGGTGAATTCGCAAAAAACTTTGAGGAATTATCATCGACAAAATCAGAAATAAAAATATTTAACGGAAGCGAGTGGTTTGATCCACCAGCTGATTGGGATATCCCTAATCAGCAACTTCATTTTGTCGGTGAATTAAATAACGGGGCTTATTATTTGACTGCCGGTCATTTCTATAATTTTAACGGAGAAAAGTTTGTCGATCTTTCCGATAGTGTAAATCAGAATGCAGATTTTAGAATACTTAAAGGAGCGAGTGTTGCCGGAACTCTTACACAGATTCAGTCCGGTAATTATCTTTATATAAGATTGAGAAACAGCGGATTGGCAATTTTTGACGGCACCCATCTTAATTTTTATACTCCCAGAAATAGTATAATTCCTACGGATATACACAATCCCATCGTTGATTATAGAGGTAATTTATTTTTCGGAAGCCAGAGCGGTACGGTAAGATTAAGGGGAGAAAAAGTTGACCTTTATTATGATGATGAAAGAATAGCAGCCGGAGGCGCCTCATCTTCTGTTATGGATATGAACGGCAACCTATTAAAATTTTATTCCGGTGTTGGTATTCTGGTTGAAAAAAATATAGCTCAAAATGCTCCGTTAAAGATCACCAGTATTTCGGTGAATGATAAAGCATATCATTATAAATTCCCTAATGATTTTTCAGCTTCGGAAAATTCAATTTTATTTAATTATGCTGTATTGAATTTTAGCAACCCTGATCAAACTAAATATACACACATGTTGGAAGGTTATGAAACAGAATGGTCAAGAGAATCAAATCTATCTTTTTCGGAATATCAAAATCTTCCTGCCGGCAACTATAATTTTCGGGTAAGAGCAACAATAGGCAGCGGCGAAGAAGCGAACGAAGCTTCTTTTGCCTTTATGATTAATCCTCCTTTATGGCAAACTTGGTGGGCGTATGGTTTTTATGTATTGGTATTTTTCGGTTTCCTCTATACAATAAGAGCAGTTGAGCTTAAGCGTCAAAGAAAAAATTCGGAAATTAAAGAAAGTCAATTACGAGCAGAAGCTGCGGAAGCTCAAGCAAGAGTAATTGAAGCAGAAAACCAAAGAAAAACTCAAGAGCTTGAAGAAGCAAGAAAACTGCAGCTATCTATGCTTCCTAAAGAAATACCCCAGTTACCGAATCTTGATATAGCAGTTTATCTAAAGACAGCAACAGAAGTCGGCGGTGATTACTACGATTTTCATGTCCATCTCGACGGTACATTAACCGTAGTTCTCGGTGATGCAACTGGTCACGGCATGATGTCAGGTATGATGGTCTCGATTATGAAATCACTTTTTATGTCGGATAGATCAAGCAAAGACTTGAAACCGTTTTTCCAAAATTCAAATCACTCAATTAAGGATATGCATTTAGGAAGATTGATGATGGCGTTAACATGTGTTCAATTTAATTCAAACAAAATCAGAATTGCAAATGCCGGGATGCCTCCGATTTTTATTTATCGAAATAATAAAAAGAGTGTTGAAGAAATCGCAATAAATAATCTTCCTCTCGGTTCAATAAAAAATGTTGATTACGATATTATTGAAGATAATATTTACGCCGGCGATACATTATTAATGATGAGCGACGGTTTCCCCGAGCTGGTCAATTCGGGTAATGATATGATTGGATATTCCAAAGCAAAAAATCTTTTTGAAGAAGTATCGCATCAAGAACCCGAAAAGATAATTAGTCATTTGAATGCGTTTGGTGATCAATGGACGAACGGTAAAGAAAATGAGGATGACGTTACCTTCGTGGTAATTAAAATAAAATAGAAGTAAAGGGAATAAAATGTTTTTACGTTTTAATATAATTAGTTTCTTGTTAATTGTGCTTTTATCGACTTCATTGTTTGCACAAAAACCAAATTATAAGTTCAAATCAATTGAACAATCTGATGGCTTAGTCAACAGTACAATCATGGACCTTTATGAAGATTCATTCGGTTTTATGTGGATTGCAACACAACAGGGAGTTCAGCGTTATGACGGAATTTCCTTTAAGACATTTCGTGCCTCGGATGATAAAGAAACCGGTCTTTGGATAAATTTTAGTTACTCGTTAACTGAAGACGGCGATGGAAATATTTGGATTTGTAATGCCGGTGGTATTAACAAATATGTTCGTAAATATGACCGAATAATTAAGCACAAATTAGAAAAGGAAGTGGTAGGTGAAACAAGTGAACTACTGTTTTTGAATGCCGTAAAAGATGGTGTTAACAAAGAAATAGTTTGGTTTGCTGGAACCGGTATACTTAGAATCAACTCAGAGACAAATGAAAGTAAATATTATTCAGCCAAGCTGAGTGATCTTTCGTTAGCGGACAATTATGGGTATCGTTTCACCGATGTGATACAAAACCCGGTTAAAACTGATGAACTTTTACTGTGTGCCGAAAAACTGTTTTCCTTTGATAAGGAAACCGGTGAAATTAAGACTCTTCTGGAACTTGAACAAAATTCAACTCCACCGAACAACATAATACAGGAGATTGCGGTTGATCCCGCAAATCATGATGTAATCTGGTTGGCAACCGGTGATATTTGGGGCAGAGGAACTTACGGCAGTATAATTAAATTTAACCTTAGAACCGGCAGGGAAGAAATTTACTCATCCGATAATAGACCCGGTGAAATAACTGCTAAGCATATTGTGTCAATTGAATTTTTGGACAAAGATAATTTGTGGATTGGTTCACGGGAAAGTGGCGCATTCTTTTATAATAAAAATGAGGACAAATTTTATAATTATAAAAACAATAAACTTGATCCAGAATCAATTGTTACAAGTCAAGCTGTCTTAACAATTGAAAAAGACAAGTCAGGTTCTATTTGGTTCGGTACCTGGGGCGATGGAATTTCAATATTAAGTTCTGCCTCACAAAAATTCACAAGCTACAAACACTTGTCTAATGAAGAAACAGGACTATTAGATAATTATGTAATGGCTTTTGCAGAAGATAAAAATGGTAATATTTGGATAGGAACCGAAAGCGGCGGTTTAACGAAGTATAATCCAAAATCAAAAACATTTGAAAACTACTATGGTGAATTTACGTCGGAAGATAACCCAATTATAATTACCTCTTTATATTATGACAGCAAAGATAATTTATGGATAGGTACCTTCAACGATGCTCTTCATAGATTCAATCCGTCAACAAAGTCCAAGATTCATTATGATTACGGCGAATCAAGTAATAACGTTTCACAAAGACGAATTACAGCAATTACAGAATTCAAACCGAATGAAATTCTAATTTCTACTTACGGCGGCGGCTTAAATATTTACAACTACTCAACAAATTCATTTAAACATTATTTGAACGATCCGAATGATTCGACCAGTATTCCCGATAATCAAATGTGGCTTCCTTTCTTGGGCGATGACGGTAACTACTACTTCAGCGGAAATTCAACCGCCGGTCTTTTCATGTTTAATCCGGAGACTGAAAAGTTTGAAAGCGGTGGTAAGTTAGGCCGAACCGCTACTTTTACAATGCCATACAAAAGTAGAAGCGGTAAAATCTATATCAACAGTGTCTCGGATGGATTACAGGAAATTGATCTGGAGAGAGAAGAAATCATTAAGACATTATATGACAACGAAGGTAATTCCATTGATAATGTCGAAAGTATTCTTGAAGACTCAAACGGAAGGTTATGGCTCGGTACCGGAAACGGTTTGTTGGAATATGATCCTCAATTACGCAAAGTTAAAAGGTACGACATAGATGACGGTTTGCAAGGATATACTTTTGAACGGCTCGCTGCGTTGAAAGCATCAAGCGGTGAAATGTACTTCGGCGGAACAAACGGATTTAGTCACTTTCATCCGGACGAAGTTACTTTAAGCAGTTTTCAACCCCGGATAGTCTTTATTGATTTTAAACTCTATCAAGAGAGTGTAGAAATTGGAGAGAAATCTATTTTGGAAGAAAGCATTCTACTCTCCGATAAAATTCAATTAAGCTATGATCAAAACGATTTTACAATCGAGTTTGCAGCTTTAGATTTTTCAAATCCGAAAGAGATTAAATATAAGTACATTCTTGAAAATCATGACGCAGATTGGATAAATGCCGGAGAAAGAAATTATGCAAGCTACACAAATATGGACCCGGGTGAATATAATCTTAAAGTTCTTGCAACCAACAGTGACGGCGTTTGGATAAAAGAACCGCAAGAATTATCAATAATAATTGACCCTCCTATATGGCAAACTACGGGTGCTTATATTCTTTATGCACTGTTGTTAATTACCGGAATTATAACCGTCGACCGTGTTCAAAGAAGAAGAGTGGTAGCCAAGGAAAGAATTGCTTCACAGATAAGAGAAGCCGAACTGCGAGCTCAAATAGCAGAAAAAGAAAATGAAAGAAAAACTTATGAACTTGAGGAAGCTCGCAAACTGCAGCTTTCGATGCTGCCAAAAGAGATTCCGCAATTACAAAATCTTGATATTGCTGTTTACATGAAAACCGCTACAGAGGTTGGAGGAGATTATTACGATTTCCATGTTCATCTTGACGGTACTTTAACTGTTTTACTCGGTGATGCAACCGGTCATGGTATGCAGTCCGGGATGATGGTTTCAATCATGAAATCACTCTTCATGTCGGATAGATCAAGTAAGGATTTAAAACCATTTTTCCAAAATTCAAATCATTCTATAAAGGATATGCATTTAGGAAGATTGATGATGGCTCTAACCTGTATCCAATTCAATTCCGACAGAATCAAAATTGCAAATGCCGGTATGCCTTCATTGTTCATTTACCGTAATAATAAAAAAAGTGTTGAAGAGATTGCGATAAATGATCTGCCGCTCGGTGCAATGAAAGATTTTGAATATGAAATTAAAGAAGAAGAGGTAGAACGCGGTGACACACTTCTTTTAATGAGTGACGGATTTGCCGAATTAAAAAATGATACTGAAGAGATGATTGGTTACAGACAAACACGAAATCTTTTCGAAGAAGTTTCTGAACAACAACCCGAGAAAATTATTGATCACTTAAATGCGTTCGGCAACAAATGGACAAATGGCAGAGAAAATGATGACGATATTACATTCGTCGTAATTAAAGTTAAATAAAACGAGGATGAATAGATTATGAAATTTCATATAAAGAAAAATTATTATTTTTTGTTTGTTATTGTTGCTTTGGTGCTATTCCCCTCAATAGTTTTTACTCAATCAATGCAAGTCAATTTCCGGCAACTTACTTCAAGTGATGGTCTATCACAGAACCGGGTATTTGATATCACCCAAGACCAAGACGGTTTTATTTGGATTGGAACTGAAGACGGATTGAATAGATATGATGGATATAATTTTGAAGTCTTTAAAACAATTCCGGGTGATTCCAATTCTTTAGCTGATAATTTTTCAACTGTTTTACTTGTTACTAAAGATGAAACATTATGGAGTGGCGGTAATTTTGGTGGGCTCAGCAGATATAACGCGCAGAACAACAATTTTAATAGTTACAGCCACGTACATTCCGATCCTTACTCATTGGCTGACAATTATATAATTTCCCTCAGTGAAAATGAAAATGGGAATCTATGGATCGGTACTAATAATAATGGCTTCGACTACATGATTGTGAATGAAGAAAAATTCATACATATGCAGAATATGCTGCCTAAAAATTATCCGTTGGAAAGGGATGAGATCAGTTTTGTTTATGAAGACGGACTAAGCCATTTGTGGGTAGGCGGGGGGAATAAAGTTCATTACTTTAAGATATCTTATAACGATTTGGGAATCCCTCAATTGCAGCCGATAGTAGTTCGTAATCAAAAATTTAGGAATTACGTAAATGCTATTGAAGAAAGTAATGGTAATCAAATATGGATTGGTACCAAAGGGGAAGGGTTATGGAAATTTGACAGAGAAAATTTATCTTTTAATAAAGTTCAATTTGAAAATGATTTTGCTGCCGGTAACTCAATTAATATTCAAGCCTTGGAATCAGACGGAAAAGGTAATATCTGGATTGGCGGTTTGGGATATTCAGAATCTAATGGAATAGATTTTAGCAAGACGTTGCTTTATAAATTTGATATCACAAATGGTTACTTACAAAAATTTAATCTCGATCCGAAAAATGAACCGGGACTTAGAACGAACGGAGTCCTTTCAATTCATGCCGATAGAACCGGAGTTATATGGATCGGAACCGGCTTGGGCGGTGTTCGTATCTATGATGAATCCTTGACCAAATTTAATGCTTATCTCGCAAATCCAAATGACAATTCGAAATTCAGTAATGCCATTAGGGGTTTTTATCTCGATCAAGAAAATGTATTGTGGATTGCTGCTCAGGGAGACGGACTAATTTCTTATAATCGTGAAAGTGAGAAAGTTAATTTTTATAAGAATAATAGGAATGACCCGGCATCATTAAGTTCCAACTTTGCTACATCAATATATGATGACGGAGAGTATTTTTGGATAGGTACTTTTAACGGGCTGAATCGATTCGATAGAAAGTCTAAAAAATTTAGAAGCTTTTTCATTGATGAAAATAATGCATGGTTCAGAATAAATTACAATATTTTGGAGATCAACAAATTCCCCGGGTATCTTTGGTTTGGTACCAACGGAAATGGTCTGGTTAAGTTTAATAAAAATGATTTCACTGCAAAAAGATACACTTATGATCCATTAGTAGATAACGGGCTTGATAACAGGGCAAATTTTGTTAGATATGTTTGGTATTCCGATAAACGCCCGAATGAAATTTGGATGGGAACAACTAACGGAATAAACATACTCGATCTGGATACCGAAACATTTCGCAGTTATACTCATGATCCGAATGATTCAACAAGTATAAGTCACCCGAATGTTATGCATTTTTATGAAGATGATGAAGGATTTGTTTGGGTGTCAACCTATGGCGGAGGTCTAAATCGTTTTGATCCGGCAACCGAAAAGTTTTTGCGATTCACGGAAGGTAACAGTAACATTCCGAATAATGGAGTTTATGGTGCACTGCCGGATAAAAATGGATTTTTGTGGATCTCAACAAATAACGGTATCACAAAATTCGATCCGAAAACTTTCGTGTTCAGAAATTATACTGTTGATGACGGTTTACAAAGCGAAGAGTTTAACGGCGGTTCATATCATTTAGCGTATAATGGAGAAATGTTTTTTGGGGGAATAAAGGGATTTAATTCCTTCATACCGGAAGAAGTAAGTGATAATGCATACATCCCGAATATTGTAATTACCGATTTCAAAATATTTAATGAATCGATTCAAGTCGGTGAAAGTTCTCCGCTTAAACAAGAAATCACAAAAACTTCCGAGATAATTTTAGAATATTGGCAGAACGATATTTTATTCGAATATGTTGCACTTCACTATTCAAATCCGGTTAAAAATAAATATGCATTCAAACTGGAGAACTATGAAGATCAGTGGAGATATGTTGGCAATACTAGAATTGCGACATATACAAATCTTGATCCGGGTGAATACATATTTAAAGTAAAAGGATCGAATAACGACGGCTTGTGGAATGAAGAAGGGAAATCAATCAAATTAATCATTAACCCTCCTTGGTGGAAGACGAATCTCGCCTATGCATCTTATGCATTTCTTTTCTTATTCGGATTGTTTTCGGTAGATCGTTTTCAGAAAGTTAGAATAAAAAGATTAGAACAGCGTAAAGCGCAGTTAGCTCTGTTGCAAGCTGAAAATCAAAGAAAGACTGAAGAGTTAGAAGAAGCTCGTAATCTTCAACTATCCATGTTGCCGAAATCATTACCTCAAGTGCCTCATTTGGATATTGCAGTTTACATGAAAACTGCTACTGAAGTCGGCGGTGATTATTATGATTTTCATGTTCATCTAGATGGAACATTAACCGTAGTTCTCGGTGATGCAACCGGACACGGTATGATGTCCGGAATGATGGTCTCGATTATGAAATCATTATTTATGGCTGATCGATCAAGCAAAGAATTAAAATCATTTTTTAATAATTCCAGTCAAGCAATAAAAGATATGCAGCTAAATAGATTAATGATGGCTCTAACTTGTATACAGTTTAAGGGAAATACAATAAGAATTGCAAACGCGGGAATGCCGTCACTTTATATGTATAAAAATAGATCTGCCGAACTGTTAGAGATTGCGGTAAACGATCTTCCGCTGGGTGCGATGAGAGAGTATGATTATGAAGTTAGAGAAGAAGTTGTGGAAACAGGGGACACATTATTGTTGATGAGCGACGGATTTGCCGAACTAGCAAATTCCTCGGACGAGATGATCGGTTATACACAAACGGCAAAACTATTTGAGGAAGCAGCAGCAAAATCTCCCGAAGATATTGTGACACACTTAAATAATTTCGGAAACAATTGGACGAACGGTAAAGAAAATGAGGATGACGTAACATTCGTCGTAATTAAAGTAAAATAAAAAGATGCCTGTCCTCCGAAGTTGCCTTGTAAACGAAGGAGGGGAAATAAAATTTGTATTATTTTTTATTACAATTCATTATTATTAATATAACATTAAAGGAGGACTCATAATGAAATTCAGTACCGGCGAAGTATACAACGCAGCAGTATTTTCATTCAAAGGAAAGTTAATGGGCGGACCGGAAGCTCAGGAATTCCATGACGAACTTGCAAAAGTTTTAAGTTCCGGTAAGAAAAACGTTATCGTTGATATGAGCGATGTAAAATTTGTTAACAGCTCGGGTCTCGGTAATATTGTTCGTGCATTCAGCACAGTTAAAGATGCAGGCGGACTTATGAAACTTGCCGGTGTTACAGATAAGATCGACGGCTTACTCTCAATTACAAAACTCAATAGTGTATTTGAACAATACCCATCCGTTGAAGAAGCTTCAAAAAGTTTTTAACTACAATTACAGAACAACTCACACCCGGCTGTGAGTTGTTCTGCTCATTTTTTCTATTTAATTATCGTCATTTATCATTTTGTAACGAAAGGGGAGTTTGTCAATTCTCCTTAGTCCACTTTTTACTTTGCCGAATTAGAGAAGTTGAGTCTCTTACTCAGAAAACATTTCCTTCAGCACATTCAATACTTTTTTCTGTGTTGTGTTTGTTAACGTACCTATCTTTTTAATAAGTCTGGTTTTGTCGATTGTTCTGATTTGATCTAATACAATTTGACCTTGCTTTCCTTCTACTTTACAAGGAACACGAGTTGGATAGTTTCGTAATATTTTGGTTAACGGAGCAATTATTATTGTTCGGATATTATGATTCATCTCATCCGGAGAAATAACTACACAAGGACGAGCCTTTTTAATTTCATACCCGATTGTGGGATCTAAATTGACATAATAAATCTCAAAGCGTGAGACCATTTACCAATCCCATTCTTCTTCATCCCATTTTGTTTGTTTTAACAATGCTTCCGAATCTAACAAAACATCGTCTTCATCTTTTGCCATTTTTTGAAAAGCTGAATCCCAAGATTCTCTATTTTTTGATATTGGTCTGATAACTATTTTGCCATCTTCAATTTCAAGTTCTACTTCATTTTTTAGACCACTCTCATCAATAAAAGATTTAGGAATTCTAACTCCACGTGAATTTCCTATTTTTACAATTTTTGCTTTCATGTTTTCCTTTTGAAATAACGTATTCACAATGTAATTACTTTTACAAAAACAATCAATCCTTTTCTTGAAGGCTTTGTTAATTAATTGAATAACATCCCTTGAAGATTTTGACTTGAGCAGAAACTGAAATAGAGATGAGAAATAAAACACAAGGTACATATTTATGACTCATATTAACTCCTCATGTTTGGAAATGTTAATTAAGTAAAACATGTAAAGTTTTATTTCATTTGGCTCCTTTTTTCAGATATGTAACGGCGTTGTGCCTAAGCAGAAGCCCCCCACAACAATGATTAATTAAAAATGTATAATTAACAATTACAACAAACTTTTTTAACAGTATATCTTTAATAAGAAAGATTACACGGAACAACTACCTTTTAAACATCACAAAAGCCGAATGCGAAAACGCTGACGCCTTGAGTCACTTGTTAGACTTTTTTAATTAATTAGTTTTGATCCTTTCTTCAAGTTGCAATGCTTATGTGTAATCTGAAGATTTAAAAATCTATCGCGTCCTCCCTTACTTAATGGAGTAATATGATCAACATTAATTTCATCATTAATAAATAAACTACCTCCGCACAGTGGGCAAATAGAGTCTTGATATTTTATTAACTCTTCCTTTTCTTCTTTTGTTAAATTTATTTTTCTCTGAGCTACAGAAAATATTGAGCGAAACTCATTAATCTTGGATAGATATTTTTTTCTTTCATTTGGACTTTCAGACGGTGACGGAACACTTTTTATATAAATGAATAATTCCTTGATTTTGCTTTTGATCTTTTCTCTGTTTTGATTTACAATTTCTTGACTCAAGAAATGTAGAATAAACCAAAGTGCATAATAATCTTGCAAGGTTCTTTTATAATATTTTTTATCGGCAATATTAAAAACGTTAGTGAGTTCTTTATCTAGAAAAGCAGTTTCATCAGTAACATTTTTATCAATTAAAATTGTCTTCAGGCGTTTTATAAATGATTCGACTCTTTTAATGCTCTTTAAATATTTCTTTCTTTCATCAGTTTCAAGAGTTGCTCTATTTAACAATTTTGTTACTTCAGTTTTACTTTTTACACGGACGTACAAAGCATCTTCTTTATGATAGACATCTAAAAATGGATAGAATGACTTGCTATTAAAATCTGTAAATTCCGCTTGATATTCTAAGTATGCTAAAATTGTAATTAATTCTTCATTTCGCATTCGTTTATTATTTTCTTTCTTCAAAACATAAAACCAATATTCATGTTTATCTGTTATTTCTTTAATTAAGTCGATTACTTCTTTATCTATGTAAGAATTCCACATTTCAAAAGAATTTTCTTTTATAGGATAAGGTCGGTTATTCAAACGAATAAATAAATCTACTGGATCGAAATTTGGATTTAGTTTTTGGTCAATTAAAATAAAGGAAAGGGAAAAATCATAAATTATATCTTTATTGATTTCTGATAGTTCATTAAAAGTTTTTCCTTCTATTTCAGGGTCTTCTAATATTTTTAACTTGGTAAGGGGATAACCAGATTTTTCAGATTTTACTTTATTTCCATTCTCATCTAAAAATTCTCTATCTATATATCCAAGAATGGACAACAATCTTTGTTGTCCATCAATAACTTCATAAACTCCGTCTGTTCTTTGGAAAATAAATAAAGGTGGCAACTTTATGCCCAATAATATACTTTCAATAATAGCACTAGATTTTAATTTATTTATTACTTCTCCTCTTTGATATGGTGGTCTAACTAAGAATTTACCTCTAATCATCAAGCGACATATTTCGTCAATTGTAAATGAAATAGGTTCGGGCTTTTCGATTCTTATTGATTCAAAAGAAATAAATTCGTGGTTTCCTTCTTTTTCACGAATTTCTTTTAATTGTTCACGGAAATTTTGATTGCTTGAGAGATATATCGAAAAATTTACATTAAAATGATCCCCGAATAATTCTGCAATTCCATTATACCTCCTCATAAATTGACTATACATAAATTGTCTGTCATCATCAATATAACTTTCCCTTTGTTCCTTAAAGAACGAATTTAGTTTAATTAAAAAAGATTCTTCCAATATACTGCTCAAATTAACTTTTTCTTTTTCTAATACTGATAAACCCCAGTAAAGGGATTCAAAAGCATATCTAGATAAAATTAAATTTGATCTAGCAGCAAAATCACGTATAGATTCTAAATATTTTATTTTTTCTATAAAATTTTTGTATAGAGCAAATGTATCTTGAATTTCTTCTGTAAAGCGATCATAAAATTCATCTAATAATTCTTTTCGGCGACTTGAAGTTATCGGAATCTCTGATGCAACCAGTAAAAAACGTATTTCTTGTAAAACCTTTTCAAGAGTAACTTCCTTGTCTAATTTTTCTCTATCACTTTCAGCTAGAAATAATGATACTATGGATGAGTATAGATTCGTATTTTTTTTAAGATGTCTTTTAAAGAATTGAGTTGGCTCATCAGTAATATAAATGGCTTTTTCAATTTCAACACGTCTTAAAGGCGTTATTCCAGAATTATATCTGCGAAAGATTTCTTTCTTCAGCATATCGATTGCCTTATCAGGTATACGAGATTCGTTGATTAGGGAGAATTTTATTATCCTTATACGTGTATCCAGCAGAAGTTCTTTTAGCTTTGTCTCAAGTTCTGAGTAATACAACTTATCTAGAAATTTTAGAAAGTATAATCCTCTTTTTGAAAGTGCAAAATCATTGTTAAAAAACTTTAAAATTGTTTCAAATCTTTGTTTCCCGTCTATAACTTCATATCGATTCTTGGTTTCAAATACAATTAGTGGAGGTATTTCAGTACCTATTAAAATACTTTCAATGAAATAGGTTGCTTTTGTATTATCCCAGACATATTTTCTTTGATAATAAGGTTCATAATCAATTTTGTCTTTAACTCGGGGACCAAGTAGTGTTTCTATTGTCTTATCCCAGGGTTCTATCTTCAATTGATTTTTAAAAATATTTTGAATTTGTTTCTCTTGTAAAAATAATCTCTCTTCTGTTTCATATGAATAATCAGGTTCGTTGTCTTCACCATTTAAGTAGCGGTTTTTCTTATACTCAATTACTCCTCTATCCCGGGAGCAAAGCGGACAGCCAGAGTTTAGTAATGTTCTATTTTTAATTTGTGCTTTCCATTCATATAAACAATCGTTACACTTCCACCATACAGATTCTCCACTCATGCTAGTGTAATTATCAGGCTTTTTATTCCCGTTTTTCGTTGCATGCCATTCTTTAGCTATGTCTGGAAATTTAGCTAATAGAGAATTACTACCATCAACTTTCTGATTTGCACAGTATGGGCAACCAGAGTTTCTTCTGGCTCTAGAAACTATTGAAGCTTGCCAAACATGATTTTGGTTATTTTTGCAAATCCAAACAACTTTTTTCCCACTACCAAGTGAAATAGTATATGGATCAAGATGCTTATTTTCATTTGGATGCCATTCTTCCATTAATTCTGGTTGAAGTACGGCGAAAGATTCCTCGGGTAACACTCGTGTGCCTTTACAATAAGGACAACCCCGATTATGATGAGTACGGTTACTAACAGTAGCCGCCCATTTATGTTTAGAATTATTTTTACAAATCCAATTCAATTTTAAAGTGCTACCAGAAGATATTTGTTCGGGATCGAAATTTTTATTTCCTTCAAAATCCCATTCTTCGTATAAGTGTGGGTAATCTAATTTAAATGATCTTATATTTTTTCGTTTTCTCATATCTACAAAAAAGCCTTACTATTAATTAACAATACAACTATTTATTCTAAACAAGATGTTAGAAATGCAAAATCTGCTGTATAAAATTCTTTTAATAATTTTTGGAGAAGAGGGATAAAAAAGAAATAGCCCAAATAAGAAGATTGAAATGAGTAGAGAATCCATAACAACCTTAATTGTTATAACTAAAACACAAAATAATAAAAATTATTAAATGGTACAGCAAAAATTTGGAAGCAATTGGTCTAATTAAAAATTACGGATGGCAATGCTCTACGAAGCCCAGCGGGCGAAGTAGAGCGGAAGGAGAGAGATTCTCACAAAGTGATCCTTACGGGAGAACTCTCGGACTCCTATAAAGATGTGAACGGTTTAGAAATTAAAAAGCAGCGGAAGGAGAGAGATTCGAACTCTCGGTCGCCTAAGGCGACAACGGTTTTCGAGACCGCCCCGTTCAACCACTCCGGCATCCTTCCGATTTTGAATTACTAAATTAAAAAATATCCTTCTACTTTGCTTTATAATTTCATAATAAAAAAGGTAATTAATATATTTGTATTCCTTTTTGGAGAGGTGCAGGAGTGGTTGAACTGGCTCGCCTGGAAAGTGAGTGTGCCTCAAAAGGGTACCGTGGGTTCGAATCCCACCCTCTCCGCCATATCTTATAAATAACATCTGTCCCAATAGAAAAATTTCAAACGAAATGAATTACTTTGTCGAGGAGATAAAACCTTGAGAGAAAAATTTATATTCCCTCAAGGATTGTTAATAGAATTAAAAAATTATTCCGCACCAATACCTAAATAGGTTCTCAGTTTTTCATCTTCAAATTTATCCGAGGCATCTTTCTCTTCGGTAAACAGAGAAACAATTATTCCTACTAGAAATGAAGCTGTCATAGAAATAATTGCCGGATTTTTCAAACCGAATATTGCTTCCGGGTTGTTAAAAATATCTACCCAAACAGTAGGACTTAGAATAATAAGTATCACTGCCAAACCGGAACCTGTAATAATACTTGCAACCGCTCCTTTTGTAGTAAATTTTTTCCAGATGATCGAAAGTAGTAATGACGGGAAATTAGCACTTGCGGCAATTGCAAAAGCTAAACCAACCATAAAGGCAACATTCTGCCCTTTGAATATTAATCCAAGTGTGATTGCCAGCGCCCCGATAATAAGTGTAGAAATCCTTGCGACTCTAACTTCACCGGCTTCATCAGTTTTACCTTTCTTAAATACACTTACGTAAAGATCATGTGACAAAGTTGAAGCCCCGGAAAGAGTTAAGCCGGCAACAACTGCAAGTATTGTAGCAAACGCAACGGCAGCAATAAATCCTAAAAAGAATTGACCGCCGACTGATTCGGCAAGAAGCAAAGCAGCCATATTTCCGCCTTTATCAAAATAGCTCACAACATCCTGTCCTACTAAAACCATAGCACCGAAACCGATTACAAAAGTTAGAATATAAAAATATCCTATAAAACCGGTCGCAACAAAAACTGATTTTCTTGCCTGCTTAGCATCGGGTACGGTAAAAAATCTCATTAATATGTGCGGTAAACCTGCCGTTCCTAAAATAAGAGCTATACCGAGAGAAATTGCATCCCAAGGATTAGTGACAAACCCACCGGGGGAAAGCACAGCATCACCATATTTTTTAGCAGCTTGCTCAAATAAAGTAACCGGGTTCATTCCGAATTGTGCTAATGTCATAATTACCAAAAATGTTGCACCGCTTAATAAAAGAACGGCTTTGATGATTTGTACCCAAGTAGTTGCAAGCATACCGCCAAACAGCACATATGCGATCATTACAAACCCTACTATTATTATTGCAATTTCATACGGAAAACCGAAGAGAATATTTATCAATGCGCCTGCACCTACCATCTGTGCAATCAAATAAAAAATTATTGTCATTAAAGACCCGACAGATGAAGCAATTCTTACCGGTTTTTGTCTTAACCTGTATGCAACCACATCCGCAAATGTAAACTTACCTAAGTTTCTTAACGGCTCGGCAATTAAAAACATAACAAGAGGCCAGCCTACAAGAAATCCGATTGAATATATTAAACCGTCGTAACCTTTTAACGATACCATACCGGCAATACCTAAGAAAGAAGCGGCACTCATATAATCGCCTGACAAAGCTAACCCGTTCTGAAATCCTGAAATACTTCTATCTGCAGCGTAAAACTCTGATGTAGTTTTTGTTTTCTTTGCAGCCCAGTATGTTATGCCCAAAGTTACCGCAACAAATGCAAAGAAAATTATTATCGATGCAATATTTACTTGTCCAAGAGTTGATTGAATGGTTTCCAATTAAATTCTCCTCATTCTGTTGTTAAGAAATGTAAACGGCTTCTAATTTTCTAAGACTTCATTTCTTAGTTCTCTAACTGCTCTATCATATTTGCGGTTAGCCCAGCGTGTATAAATGCCGGTTAAAAGCCATGCAAAAATTATGATGCCTATTCCAATCGGTAAACCAAGAGTAAGATGTTCTCCAATCTTGATTGAAAGGAATTCTTTGTAGAAGGCAATTGAAAGGATGAACCCGAAGTAGACAAGCAATATAATTACTGTCAATGAAATCGAAACGGTAAGTCTTTTCTTTACGAGGTTTCTAAATTTTTCGGAATTAAGGATTTCTGTTACACGTTCTGCTTTAATGCCCATATATATCTCCTTGATTAAAATGGTACAAAACAAGAACCGGGGTGGTATAATTGTGTTCGAAATTCTATGCGAAAATAATCCATTTTTTTTGAATAACAAAGACCAACTTGTCCTTTAATGCCATGTTTTATTTAACACATGCACACTGAAATGAAAATAATATTCCATAACCAAAAAGACTTGGTTTATTTTACAAGTGTTCCTTTGAAATCCAGGTTGATTTTATTCTTAATATCCTTCAATAATTCGAAATACTTTTTTAGTACAATGACTTCAATATCCGAGAGATTTTGGGGATTTATCAAATTATCAACGGTTTTATTTGATGAATGAGAGTCAACTTGATTGGCAAGTCTCTTTTGCATTAGAATACTATATGAGTAAAATATATTTTGGAACATAGAGTCTGAAAGAATTCCTTTTTCGTGAATGTGTTCCAATCTCTCAATTGTATTATTTGTTATTAAGTTTTGTCTCAATCCGTAAAGCCGCGCAAAATCAACAATAGGTAGCAGAACTAATTTCAAATCAATAGGAGATTTTAATTTTATAATATTATCCGAGAGCTCGGAATTAATTAAATTTTCGGCAAGATATACGAAGAAAGTGCCGTAACTGTTTGTCAGTTTGTTAATATGTTTTCTTAATTCTTCGGAAAGATTAGAATCACCATAAATAAAACGATAATCGAAAAATATTTTTAGATCAAGTAAATCTTGCGGTGAGGCGGTTGTAACCCAATTAGTAAAATATTTTTTCCAGACAGATAACGGCTGACACCATTTAATGTTGCTTGCCATAATTCCGCCTTTGCAATAAATGTAACCCGTGTCATTTAAGTAATCGGATATTTTCTTTCCAAGTGCCAGGAAATATTTCTGTATTTCCTCTAAATTCTGATCGGCAGAGATATCTTCAAAAACAATCGCATTATCTTGATCGGTTGATAAGGTTTGCTCTTCACGCCCTTCGCTGCCCATAGCTAAAAACGCAAAATTGCACGGAGGTTCACCTAGTTCATTTATTGCAATCTTAATAATCTTTTTTGTGATGGAATCCGTAATTAATGAAAACATTTTAGTAGTGCTTCTAAGATCAACGTTGTTATTTATCAATCCCTTAACGAGGTGAATCAAATGATTACGGTATTCGTTGAGCTTATTTACATCTTCTGCAGATTCAATTTTTTCAATGAAAAAAAGATAGTTGGAATATGATACTTCAAAAACATCGTCTATATCCAAAATACCTATCACCTTGTTGTCGGAATCTTTAACAATCAAATGCCGTATTTTCTTTTCACGGAAAATCACTAATGCATCATAGATTGTAGCTGTTGATTTTATGGATGAAATTGGTGCCGTCATTATTGTATAAACCGGTTCTGTTAAATTTTTATTACCGGAAACTATTCTCACACGAATATCCCTATCGGTAATAATCCCGATTTCTTCTTCATTATTTCCCTTAACCAATAATGAATTGATTTTATTGTCGGTCATTATGCGGGCTGCTTCAAAAATAGTTGTTGTGTAATTACAGTCGGGGAGAGTTTTGATGTATGGTTTGATAATTTGACTGAGTATTACAACCGAAGTCTGTAAATCCGAAATCAGTTTTTCTCTTTCTCTATCGGATCTCTGCTGCTCTGTGATATCTTCAATAATCCCGTCAATTGATTGAATTTCATCTCTGAGATTTCTTGCTAATACTGCGGATATTGAAGCAGTAAAGTAAGTTCCGTTTTCTCTCCGCAGTCTTATAATTTTATTTTTTATTGTACCTTTCTCAAAAACTTCGTCTATAAATAAAGATTTATCCTCGTCGTCATAAAAATAATCCAGAAATGATTCGGATATTAAATTATCGCTTGACTCTGCACCTAAAAGATTTACTAGTGCGGGATTAACTTCAATAAAATCGGCTTTCTTATCGGCAGTTGCTCTGAATACACCGATTGAAATCTGGTTTGTTAATGCAAGATATTTACCTTTGGTGTAATCCAACGCTTCTTCAATTTCTTTATTGAGACTGATGTCTTTAATATTAATGACAACCCCGTTGTTATTCAGAAAAGAAATTTGAGATAGATCTAATAGTACATTGAGTGTATCTCCGTTTGCCTTTTTAATTTTTGTTTCGATTTGCTCGTTTAAAATTTGTTTGTTTTCTTTTCTTTTGAAAGTTCGGAAATCAAACATTTCGGAGTCGGGGATAGAGATAAATATATCCGGCAATTTCAAATTACTTTCGGATTCCGGATAACCAAGCATTGCATAAAAAGTTTTATTATAAAAAACTTGTTTATTGTCGAGTATCATTATTAATCCTTCTCCAGAAGCCTCAACAAGCATACGGTATCTTTCCCGTGATTCTTTAAGTTCATTCTCAGCTTCTCTTCTTCTTTTTTCACTTTTTAAGTTTTGAAAAGCTATATATGATAATAGGAGAGTACTAAGAAATGTAATAATTAATGATATTGAAATTATTTTGTGTTCGAGCCGGCTGATTTCTTCTTTTACGTCTTCTATATATATACCGGTGCCAACTACCCAATTCCATGGTTGAAACATTTTAACGTATGAAAGCTTTGGAACAATTTTCAGCGAGTCATCTTTCCATTGCCACATATAATCTACATAACCTTCCCCGGTCGGCTTTACTGACTCAACCATCTCGACAAAAAGTAATTTACCGTGTGAGTCTTGAAAACTTGTTAATTCTGTTCCGTTAAGTTCCGGTCTGTAAGGGTGAACTACCATTTTCGGATATAGATCGGTCACCCAGAAATAATCTTTTTGTTCGTCTCCGTAACGTAGATGTCTAATTAAATTTATTGCCGATTCTTGAGCTTCTTCTTCAGTGAGTGTTCCGTCAATTTGCAGTTGATGCCATTTATTTATCATACTTACTGTGGAATTTGTTAGCTCTTTTATCATCTCCCTTTTTCTATCGATTATAATGTCTTCGAACTGTGGGATAACCACGATAAAAATTGCAATTATAAATAAACCGATTGTTAATAAAGTCGGAAGAAGAATCTTAGCATAGGAAATGTTATCAATAATTTTTTTGTAGATTTTCATTCTATTCCTTGCTTTTTAGTTTCAACTTATCTCAACAATGAATCGAATTAAGTGGGATTGTTTTGAACTCCATATCCGAAGTATCTAATACGAATACACCATTACTTCTGGTTGTTCTTGCAACGCACGGAACAACAATCCAATTAATACCTTCGCTTATATTATAGTTCCCGAATTTAAGTGAATCAAATCGGTCTTCGTTTACAAGAATCGAACCTTCGGGGTGACCGTGTCCCGATATGCTTAATAATGATTTATTCTCTTTCATAAATGAAAAGTGCTTTTCGAGATGGAATGTCTCTCTAGGGAAAAATATTGCAGAACCGGAAAAATCAGGATAACAAAAATGAGAGATCATTATTTTGATATCATCGAATTGCAAAAATTCTACTTCATTTAGATTTGTAAGATACTCTTTGGAATTATCGCTTAATGTGCATTTGATTTCATTATCTTCATAAAGCCAAATTCTATTTCTAGATTTTTTTGCTCGGATATCATAATCTAAATCATACCAGTTTTTGTTGTAATCAAAACCTGCTTTATACTCAGGTATTTTTTTTACCGCGTAAAGATCATGATTCCCGGTTACGGCAATTTGACAATTTTCCTGAACTAGTTTTACACATTGATCAGCGTTTCTTGTTTCGATATATCGATAAAAAGGTAATGTAAAGCCAACAATATCACCAAGACAGATTAAAGAGTCACAGTTTTCTCTCGATAATAAACCTAAAGCTTTTTCCAAGCTCTGGAGATCTTCATGAATATCACTTATGAAACCAATTTTCATTTGCTATTCAATTGTGATAAAATTTTGAGAAAACAACATAAACAATACTTATAAGTCTCAATTATAAACCTAATGTTCCTGTGAAATAAAAACAATAAAATTTGATTACGAGAAAGCATTCAATAAGCAAAATCAGGCATAAGTAATTGTTTTACAAAAATGATAAAAGTAGTTAAACTATATTTGAATTTTTTAGTTAATATTACATATTACTTTTGAATGCATAAAAATCCTTATTGAACTTTAAATAAATATTTCGAGTTAATCATCTATGGAATGTAATTAAAAAAAGATTTGGAATTTTGTATGAAAAATTTATTAACATTATTAATTCTTGCTTGTTTTGTCTTTGCTCAGCCTAAGTTGGATAGTTTGTTAAATTCAATGCAAGGAATTGATGATACAATAGTTGTAAGAGAACTAAATGATTTGACCTGGGAGTACAGAAGTTCAAATCCCAATGCGGCGAAAAATTATGGGCTGACCGCACTGAAAATGGTTGAAGATATTGAAGACCAAAAATACAAATCACAACTTTTGAATTATCTCGGTGTGATCTATGGAAATTTGGGAGACCTCGATTCCGCTTACCATTATTACCAACTTGGTTACGAGTTAGCACAGTTAAATAATAATAAGAGAGAAATTGCTTACTCTCTTAATAATCTTGGCGATTATTATTTTAAAAAAGCTCTTTACTCAGTTGCTCTGGAAAATATAATGAAATCGTACAAGATCTTTGAAGAGATCGATGATCAAATGGGAATGGCTTATACACTTAATGATATCGGCGAAATTTATTTGAAACAGTCGGACCACGAAAAAGCTCTGCAATATTTCCAACTCTCGGGCAAAATTAGGCAGGAAATTAAAGATGATCGCGGATATGCAAAGTCTTTAATTAATATGGCTTCAGTTTATGAAAACCAAAATAGATATGAACTTGCATTATCGACTTATTTTAAGGCATATGATGTGAGTCTAAATGCAGATTATACAAAAGGTGAAAGTTATGTCCTTGCAGGAATTGCCGATCTTTATTATAAACAAGGTAACCTGAATAAATCTCTCGAAAATAGATATAGAGCATTGGAAATAGATTTAAAAATTGATAACAAATACGGAGAGTTGATAAGCTATAATAACCTTGGTTTAGTTTATATGAAACTCGGAGACATGATAAAAGCCGAAGAATTTTTAACTAAAGCAAGAATTGAATCTCAGAATACGGGGCACCTTGACCAATTAATGGTTTCATATGATTTTTTGACCGAGCTTGCAGTTGCGAAAAATGATTATAGAGTAGCATATAATTTTTCAAAAGATTATCAATTGCTGAATGAAAAAATATACGGGCAGGAAAATCTAAATAAAATAGCTGATCTTCAGACTGCTTTTGTAACCGAAAGAAAGGAACGTGAAAACCAGTTGCTTAAGAAAGATATTGAATTTCAAAAAACTACAAGAAATTATTTAATATTAATTACATTGTTGATTTTAAGCGGAGTTTTTCTTTTTGTCACGAAGTACAAATCCGAAAAGAAAGCTAATCAGTTGTTGAAAGAGTTGAATTCATCTAAAGATAAATTCTTTTCAATTTTTGCTCACGATCTGAAAAATCCATTCGGTGCGGTTCGTAATATTGCGGATTTTTTGAATGAAGATTACGATGATCTTTCCGAAAATGAAAGAAAAGAAATGATTAATTCTTTGTCGGAAGCCTCGAAAGATATTAATAAACAATTGGATGATTTATTGACCTGGGCAAGATCGCAAAAAGGTGAATTCGGTATAAGTAAAGTGGAATTAAACCTCAAAGAACTATTAAATTCAATAAGTGTTTCTTATAAATTAGCCTCCAAGAATAAAAATATTTCTTTAAAAATATCTGCCGATGAAAGGATAAATTTTTCGGGTGATAAGTTTGTATTAGAAACAATTATCGGAAATTTTGTAGACAACGCAATCAAATTTTCTCCTTCTAATAGCGAAATATTAATTTCCGGTATTAAGAAAGACAGTATGATTGAAATATCCGTTATCGATTCCGGCGTCGGTTTACCAAATGATTTAAAAGAAAAATTATTTAACGTAGGTGAAAAATTTTCAACACCCGGTACTAATAATGAAAAGGGTACAGGGTTGGGATTAAAGATTTGTAAAGAATTTTCCGAATTGCATTCCGGTATAATCGAAGTAGAAAGTAACCCTGGAGAAGGAAGCAAATTTAGTCTCAGTATACCGGAAAAGTAAATTTTGTTCGAGAAGGTTTAGTGCAGCAAAACTTCAAAATCAAAATTGACTGCGCCTTGGATCATAACCGGATTGAGAATTTACTTCAATTGAGACTAATCTTTCATGTATGCTGAAAATAATGATCATTCCCTCGCAGAGAATTCGCCATATTAAATTACCGACTAATATTGTCAGCAACCCTTGAACAAGTTCTCCATTAAATATTTGATAAAATCCGTAAATGGTAATACTTAATAAACCGATTAAATGAAGCAGCTTGATCAAAAGACTGCTTATCATTTTTTTGAATGAAAAATATTCGAACATTTTATTTCCCTCCACAACTTAATTGGAAATTATTTCACTGATTATTCTCCTAAAGAAATATATGGAATAAAGTAAAAATTATTCGATAAATCGCTAAATTTATTCACCCAATAAATAAGTTAGAGGAGTTTATGCAAAATTACTTCGCATTTGATAAGCACCAGACTAACTTCAAAACCGAAATAATTGCTGGCATTACATCATTTCTTGCTACCATGTACATAATTGTTGTCAACCCTGCAATTGTTAGCGCTGCCGGACTTCCGTTTTCAGGTGTACTTACTGCAACAATTCTTGTGAGTGCTTTTTCAAGTATTATGATGGGATTGTATGCAAAGAATCCTATTGTAATTGCACCCGGGATGGGCATTAATGCATTCTTTGCCTACACAGTCGTTTTAGGTATGGGTGTTAAATGGGAAGTTGCACTCGGTGCAGTATTTTGGTCGGGAATTGTTTTTTTAATTCTATCAATTTTTAATGTCCGTACCGCGGTGGCTTTGGCAATTCCAAAACAAATTAGATCAGCTGTTGCTGCCGGTATCGGTTTGTTTATAACTTTTATCGGATTGGAAAATGCAAAATTTGTTGTTGCTAACCCGGCTACTCTCGTTTCTTTCGGTGGTTTGAATACAATTACTATTACTTTTTTGATCGGTCTAATTGTTACTTCCTTTTTAGTTATGAAAAATATTAAAGGTGCCTTAATAATTGGCATTGTCTTTACAACGGTTCTATCAATTCCGATTGGCAGAGTTTGGGGTGATGCAACCGAACTATTCGGTTCTGCAACAATTGTTTCATGGAACGGGATATTTTCTTCACCAGATTTTAGTTTATTGTTTCAGTTAGACTTAATCGGTTCTTTAGCATTATCAATTATCCCGGTAATTTTTGTTTTTCTTTTCACCGATTTGTTTGATAGTCTTTCAACATTTATCGGTGTTGCAGAAGCCGCCGACTTAAAGGATGAAGACGGTGAACCTCGTAACATAAAAGAGTCATTATTAACCGATGCTGTTTCAACTACAATCTCAGGTTTGCTTGGTACAAGTGCCGGTACAAGTTATATTGAATCTGCTGCGGGAATCAAAGAAGGAGGACGAACCGGTTTAACTGCTATTGTTGCCGGACTTTGTTTTTTACCGTTTATGTTTTTTTCTCCCATCTTATCAGTTGTACCTTCCATTGCAACAGCGCCTGCATTAGTTTTAGTCGGCGTTTTTATGATGAACCCGGTCTCAAAAATCGAGTGGCTGAAATATGACGAAGCTATACCGGCTTTTCTAGCTATTATTTTAATTCCCGTTACTTACTCTATTACTCAAGGGATTGTTTGGGGATTAATAACCTGGACTTTATTGAAAATTCTAAGCGGGAAGAAAGAAGAAGTATCATTAACTCTTATTATTGTTGATATATTTGCAATCGCAGTACTGCTTGTATAATAAAATTAGATGAAAAAGATTTTTCTATACCCATTCAAACCTGAATAGGGCATAAGAATTTATTATCTTTTGAACAATTATTTTCGAATTCAATCTTTCAATTTAATCTATGAGGTTTTCATGAAGAAGTTAACAATTATGATATTTCTTATTATTGCAGTAATGAGTTGTACTCAGGAAAAAATTAATACAGGAAATGTAATATTTATTCACCCCGATGGTACGGGTTTGGCAACTTGGAATGCAACACGTGTTTATTTTGAAGGACCTGACGGAATGCTAAACTGGGATAAATTTGAACACATTGGCTTTTACAGGGGGCACATGAAAAACTCTGTAGGTATTAGTTCACATTCAGGTGCAACTGTTCATGCATATGGAGTTAAAGTTGAACAAGATTCTTATGGTATGGATGGTACTGAACCGGTAACTTCACTTTCAGGAAAAAATAAATCGATAATGCACGAAGCTATGGATGCAGGAATTCGTGTAGGTATAATAAATACAGGTACTATTGTAGAACCGGGAAGTGCTGTTTTTGTTGCAAGTTCCGAAAGTAGACGCAATAGTGAAGAGATTACTAAAAAAGTAATTGAATCCGGTGCGGATTTAATTTTCTCGGGTGGTGAAGAATGGATGCTGCCTGAAGGAGTATCCGGTATTCATACTCAAAATGGAAAAAGAACAGATGGAATAAATTTAATCGAGTCAGCAAAAGAACTTGGTTATGAAGTTATCTATGATAAATATCAACTTGAGGACTTACCAAGGAATGTTGAAAAAGTACTTGGTGTTTTTGCAGAACATAATACATTTAATGATAAAACGGAAGAAGAGTTGATTGAACTTGGATTACCTCTTTATAATGAATCGGCACCAAGTTTTAAGGAAATGGTTGAAGCTGCGGTTGAAATTCTTTCCTCAAACGGCAATCAATTTTTTCTTGTAGCGGAAGAAGAAGCTACCGACAATTTTGCAAATAAAAATAATGCTATTGGTAATTTAACTGCTCATAAGAAAGCCGATGAAGCTTTAGGGTTTGCTTTAGACTATATACAGAAAAATCCGAATACACTTGTAATAACAGCCTCCGATAGCGAAGCAAGCGGTATGGGTTTACTAGGAAACCCGGAAGAAAGAATGAGTAGAGATGAAAATCTTCCTCCAACTGACAGAAACGGAGCTCCAATGGACGGGATTAATGGTGCAGAATCAAAACCTTTTATTTCTGCTCCTGATAAAAACGGAAATACATTCCCGTTTGCTATAGTTTGGAGTTCATCTTCTGATCTTTACGGCGGTGTTATTGCCAAAGCTGCCGGTCTAAATGCTCATCTAATGAAGCTGAATTTTGATAATACAGATGTTTACAGAATGATGTATGCTACTTTATTCGGGGTCTATCTTGACTAATAAAAAAACTATGGTACAGAAAAAAATATTAAAAGAAAAAGTTAGAGAAGCCTATAAACAAAAGAAAAGATTAGCTGCACCTTTGGTAGGTTTCCCGGGTCTTCAGATTACCGGTTCTTCAATAAAATTAGCTCAGCAAAATTACATTGAACACGTTAAAGTAATTAATGAAATTGTAAAAAGATTTCAGCCAGATGCCGTTTTCCCTTTAATGGACCTTGCAGTTGAAGCAAATGCAATCGGTCTTAATACACAATTCCCTAAAGATGATTCGGCAACTGTTATTCCTGAAGAATTGAGTATTGATCAGTTGGAAAAATTAAGTGATTTAGATATCAACGCCGATGCAAGGGTAGTTTGTTATGTTGAGACCATTAAAAGAATGGCAGATAATCTTCCGCAAAGTATTTTAAAAGGTTCTTATGTTGCCGGTCCGTATACTTTGGCAGCACTTATTTTGGGTGCAGAAAATGCAGCGATGGCTACAATCACCAATCCGGAAAAACTAAATGCGGTTTGTGAATTTTCCCGTAACATAATTTTACAATATGTAAAATCATTGATTAATGCCGGGGCACAATTAATTTGTGTTCTTGAACCAAGTGCGGCAATGTTAGGTCCGGATGAATTTAGTAAGTTTTCGGCAAATCATGTTTCTAATATTGTTGATTATTGTAATGCAAATGAAACTGATACAATCTATCATATATGCGGTAATACCACTCATATTGTTGAAATTATGAAAAATACCGGAGTTGATGCACTAAGTCTTGATTCTAAAGAAGCCGGTGTTAATCTAAAAGAAATTGCCGAAATTACTAATGATGAAGTAGTTTTGATTGGTAATTTAAATCCTACGGGTAAAATTTTATCCGGTACACCGGACGAAGTAAGAGTTGAAACTTCTGAACTACTAATAGAAATGAACAATTATGAAAATTTTATTCTAAGTACGGGTTGTGACCTTCCTCAGGAAGTACCGTTGGAAAATATTGATGCTTTTGTAACAACGGGAAGAAAATATAGAATAGAATAATTAATGGAAAACCCCGAGACTTCAGAAATCCCGGGGCTTTGTATTATTTCTTCAAAATAGTAAACTCAACTCTTCGGTTTTTCTCTCGGCCCCAATCATATTCGTTAGGTGCTATTGGTTTAGTTTTACCGTAACCTTTAGCTCTTAATCTGCTTTCACTAATACCTTGCGCTACTAAATAAGCTTTAACGGAATTAGCTCTTTTATCGGAAAGTTCCATATTGTAAGCATCTGCACCAATATCATCGGTATGACCGGCTAATTCGATTTCAACAGTAGGGTTTTCATTTAGGAATTCAACAACTTTGTTTAATTCAGGGTATGACTCCGGCAGCAAATCCCACTTGTTGAAGGCAAAGAAAACATTTTTTAATTCAATAGTTTGACCGACTTGAATTTCTTCTTTTTTAATTTCCAATTTTTCTGCTTCTGCAAACCAATAGCCGCCGATACCGAAAATCTTAGTATCGTTCCATGTTTTTACCCTAATAACAAATCCATCACGGGAAACACTAATTGCCTTTACATCGTAACGAATGTTTTGATTTTTATCGATATCTAAAAACGAAATCATTACACTAACATCAGGCTTTGATTCAAAAGGTTTTGCAAATCTAATTTCTTTCTGCATAATTCGGTCGCCATTGCCTGCATTCAATGAAAAACCACCGTCACTTTGCGTTAATCGCCATTGACCGCTTAACATTTCTTGTGCGGTTAGCAAAGTTGTAAACGATAAAATAACTACCAGTCCAAAAAATATTTTTTTCATTTTGCACCCTCAATTAATTTCGAAATTTGTTTGCTTATCTAAAACAATTTAAGAATTTTTTCCCAAAATAAATCTATAATCAGATTCAGCTCAAAAAAGATTTTTGTAAATAAACCTTGTTTGATATAATTTTAATTCTTACTTTAAGTCCGTTTATATCATATAATCAACACATAATTTTGAGGTAATGATGGCAACCGTTAAACAAATATTAGACAACAAGGGACATGAGATTTATTCAATTTCGGCTAAGCAAACCGTATTTGCTGCATTACAATTAATGGCTGAAAAGGGTATTGGGGCTTTACCGGTTTTTGATGGTAACTCTTTAGTTGGAATTATTTCGGAAAGAGATTATGCCAGAAAGATTATTTTGAAGGATAAAATGTCTAGAGAGACCCTGGTAGAAGAAATTATGACAAAGGAGGTTATTTATGTTGAAGGCAATAGAACCGATGAAGAATGTTTAGCGTTAATGGTCAATAAAAGAGTCAGACACTTACCTGTTTCCGAAGGTGATGACATAATTGGTTTTATTTCTATCGGGGATGTTGTTAAAGCTGTAATTGATACAAAAGAATTTGTTATAGAACAGCTTATTAATTACATACAGGATAAACCGATTATTAAAAAGGATTAAAATGATTCCCGATATCTCTGCTCTACACAGCGAGTATAGAAAAAGCAAACTTAGTGAAGGTGAACTTCACGAAAATCCGATTTATCAATTTGAGAAATGGCTTACAGATGCAATAGACGCAAAAGTAAAAGAACCGACAGCAATGACTCTTGCTACCGTTAATGAAAACAATCAGCCGTCTGCAAGAATTGTACTTCTGAAATTTGTGAATGAAAAAGGACTTGCTTTCTTTACTAATTATCAAAGTAGAAAGGGGAATGAATTAAATAAAAATCCTAAAGCCGCTCTCGTTTTCTTTTGGACTGAATTAGAAAGACAGGTAAGGGTTGAAGGAAAAGTTTCTAAACTTAGTCGTAAAATTTCAAATGAATATTTTAATCTTCGCCCTAAAGAAAGCAGAATAAGTGCAATTATTTCCCCGCAAAGTCAACCGATACCAAACCGTCAATTTCTTGAAAATAGAGTAGCCGAGTATTTAAAAAATAATAATGAAATCATAACCCCCGAAAATTGGGGAGGATATATTCTCACCCCAAGAACATTCGAATTTTGGCAGGGGAGAGAAAACCGTCTACATGACCGATTCCTTTACAAAAAGATTGGAAAACGTTGGAAAATCTCAAGATTAGCACCTTAAATTAGATTTCCTATCCGAAATTGAACTTTTTTTTATTAAAAAGCATTTCTATATGAAATAATGGGAAAAACTTAGAAATGCTGACTAATCCGAAAATTCAAATTGATAAAAAAACAAAAGAATTATATTCTAATTTCGAAAATGAAGTTGTTCCACACAAAACTGCACTATATAATTTTGCTTTAAAATTGACCGGCAATATTGATGATGCGGAGGATCTTGTTCAGGAAACTTTTCTAAAGGCATTTCGATTTTTCGATAAATTCGAATTAGGTACTAATAGTAAAGCATGGTTATTCAGAATAATGAAAAACAGTTTTATCAATGATTACAGAAAAGAATCAAAAGAACCCAATAAAGTAGATTATGAGGATGTTCAAAACTTTTATGAAAATATAAAAGCTGAAGAAGTTCAAACCGAACATCTTGTTAGTGATTCATTCAGTACGGTTTTCGACGATGATATAACTAATGCAATAGCTGAGCTTCCATCAGATTTTCAGACGATTATTATTCTTGCTGATATTGAAGGATATTCATACGAAGAAATTTCAGAATTTATGTCGTGTCCTACCGGAACTGTTCGTTCTCGTTTACACAGAGCAAGAAAACTTCTCTATACAAAGCTTTTCGAATATGCAGAGAATAAAGGGTATGTATTAACCGATTAATTCTCTTTTATCTTCATTAGAATTACAACTAAAAATCTCTCATATATTTTGTCAAAGAAAATTCTTTTAAAGAAACAAGTTGTTTCCATTTTGACAAACAGAATAATATATCGTATATTTACGATGAACGATTTAGGAAAATAAATTGGCTATATCAAAAAAAGAAGAATTTAGTAAGGATGATATCTGGCTTGCAGATATTGCTAAAGCACTTTCTCATCCGGCACGTATCCGAATTTTGAAAATTCTGACTGAATTAAATTCATGCATGGTCGGTAGTATTGTCGATCAACTTCCTTTAGCACAAGCAACCGTTTCGCAGCACTTAAAAGAATTGAAACGGGTTGGACTAATAAAAGGGGAAATTGATGGTCCCAAAGTTTGCTATTGCGTAAATCAACCGGTGCTTGAAAAAGCAAAAAAACAATTAGATAAATTATTTACAACAATTGGTTGTTGTTAGAAAAGGAGAAATTAAATGGAAACAAAAAATGAAATTAAAAAAATAGTAAAAAATAAATATGCAGAAATTGCCGAAAAAAAATCGGGTTCATGCTGTTCTTCAAAACAAAAAATTGTTGATTATACCATGTTTCAAGACGATTATTCTAATTTTGAAGGTTATGTAAAAGATGCAGATATGGGTTTAGGTTGCGGGGTGCCAACGGAGCACGCTAATATTAAGCTTGGAGATACAGTTCTTGATTTAGGTTGTGGAGCAGGAAATGATGTCTTTGTTGCAAGAACTTTTGTTGGTAAAACCGGAAAAGTTATTGGAATTGATATGACGGAAGAAATGATATCAAAAGCTAATCGAAATAAAGAAAAATTGGGACTCGAGAATGTAGAGTTTAAGTTAGGTGAAATTGAGCAACTCCCTATAGAAAAAGAAGTTATAGACGTTGTTTTGAGTAACTGTGTGCTGAACCTTGTACCTGATAAAAACGCTGCTTTTAGTGAAATTTTCAGGGTGTTAAAATCGGGAGCACATTTTTGTATTTCGGATATTGTAATTGATGGTGATCTTCCCGAAGGATTAAAAAAATCTGCAGAAATGTATGCAGGCTGTGTTTCGGGAGCTTTGCAGAAAGATGAATATCTAAAAATTATTGAGCAGAATGGTTTTAAGAATGTAGAGATTAAAAAAACAAAAGTAATTGAACTACCGGAAAGTTTATTAAGTGAGTTTATAAATGATGAAGAAATTATCCGTTTCAAAAACAGCAAAACCGGGATATTCAGCATAACAGTTGTAGGTTATAAATAACTAAGCAGAGCGGCGATGACTCGTCGCTCTTGATAAATTTTAATAGAATCATTTGGAATAAATCAAAACTCTATTGCGGTTACAACTTCCAGCTTAATAGGTTTTCCAATTAGTTCTTCGATCTTTACTTTTACTTCTTTAACTCTCCGGGCACTAATTGATTCCGATGAAGTGATTTTAGCCGATACCAACAAAGGTGAACCGAAACGTACATTGACATCACGAATAATTATATTTTCAAATTTATGTCCTTCCAAGAGCTGTTTTATTTTTGCTTCCTGCATTATGCTGTTAAAAGAAAATGTAAGCGGTATACAAACTAACAGGATTATAATAAGAGTATAAATCAAACCCCTCTTTGCTCTTTTAAAGGGGGCAAAACCAAGAATAAGAAAAGTTAAACCGGCAAACATAATTATACCTGCTAAGTTTGTAAGGTATAACAAAAATGCACCCGAAAAAACATCCCAATCCATCCAGCCGATACCGATGCCCGCAACTGCCAGCGGGGGAACAAGTGCAACCGCAATTGCAACTCCGGCTAAACTTTTCGCAATGCTTTCTTTTGAATGTGCATAAGCGGCAGCAATCCCCGAAGCAACTGCAATTCCTAAGTCAAGCAGTGAAGGGGATAATCGTGAACTTATTTCCGGTGTTAATACTTTTAGAGGCGTTATTATACTTACAAATGCGGCAAAGAATAACGATACCAACGTTCCAATAAGAATTGTAGTAAATCCGTTTTTAAGCATATTAACATCATACCTAACAACACCCATAGAAAAAGATACAATAGGAGACATAAGCGGTGCTAAAATCATTGCGCCAATAATTACCGGGGATGAATCAGCGTACAAACCGAATGTTGCAATCAATGTAGATAATATCATCATTATAATGTACGGAGTAGTAAGAAAAGCATTTTCACGGAGTATCTTAAACAAATCTTGAAATTCTTCGGAAGTTGCTCTTGGAAGTAACGGGAGTTTTCTACTTACTAACTCATCCCGTTTTTCACCTTTCGGTAATTTGCTTATCTTCAAATCTTTCTTTTCACTTGTATTCTTATCACTTTTTTCAAAAAGACTTGCTTGTGTTAGTAATAATGCTTCGTGTTTTATTTCAAAATTGATTTCGTTTGAAGTATGCTGTTCACCGTCAATAGTAAAATTTATTTCGGATTTACTTTTAATTTGCAGGGAAGAACTTTTTATATATCCTATAAAAGAAGGGAGTTTTCGTATAGTGTCTCTTTTAGGTAGTAAACTCCTTAATAAAAATCTTATTACTTCAAAAATGTTTTGAGGCGATAAAATCAATACATGCAGCAGACCATCGTTTATTGCGCTGTCCGGTACTAATCTTTTAGAAATAACGGAACTATGACCATGTTCAACGGCAATTATACCTAAAGCAGAAGTGTCAATAATTTTTTCATCATCAATACTTATGTTAAAAGCGCGATGACGTAAAGATCGAATCTGCCAAATTCTTTTTATGATATTAAATGTTTGTGAGTAAAAATTTTTGATTGAGTCACTACCAATCAATTCAAATACACTTCCTAAGTTAACCGACTGAAATACGGGAATGTTGTTGCAGAATAATAAATCAACTTTGTGGTTTTCTTTATGATCGCAAATTTCTTCAACAGCGGCATTCAATTCATCGGAAATGCCCAATCCTTTTGTAATATAATCCATTTCAGGATGAGGCAGTATTCCAATTACCCATTTATTCTCAGCTGCTTTGGGAATAAAATCTCTAAGTAAATAATCCGGTAGATATGTTACAATAATATCGTCTTCTTCACAGTTGAGATTATCTGCGTTATGGTAAGAGATTATTTCAGTTGGTTCTTGATTAAATAAAGGAATAATTTTTTCTTCAAGTGTTTCGGTATCGTTATTGTGAATTATGTAGAACATTTATTTTCTTTATGTAAAATAAAAAAAAATTTTCAACATGAGCTGCTCAAAATCATGCGTTTAATTAAGTCAAAAAATTATAGATTCACAAGTAAGATGAAGATAATCTTGTAGAATTGATTTAATACTGTTTTATTCTTTTGAGAAAGTTGGATTGATAATAATTGTTCTACCTTAAAATTTATATTTAGGCATACAACTTTTTACTATCAATGCGAGTCAAATATAAGTCAACAACAAATTTAAAAGAGGGGGAATGATGCATCGGTTTATTTTTGTTTTCATATTTCTTTTATCAATAAGTGTTTGCCTTGCCCAACCAGTTAGTAATGAAATACCTATTCTTATTGCCAAATCTGAAATGGCGGATTACAATATTTCCGGTGATTATGTTCGAGGTGCATGGAGAATAGCGCCTGAGATTAAGTTTGATACTCTATTTGTAAACTGTTTTCATGATGTGGAAGAATTTACTTTTTTTACCGATCAAGATAGTATAAGATTTGACTTGAGTCCCGGTGTAAGTCATAGTTTCTATATTCAACTCGATACAGCAAAAGCATTTACAATAATCACCGGAGTTAAGCCAAATTATGCAGAAATTGAATATTGTAATGTTTCCAAAAATGATGAATACAAATTTTTATACGAAGGAAACAATGACAATGAATATCTAACAAGCTTACGGACACAATATCAGCTCGATCAAATTGTTGAAGGCGCCGTGAATGATACGGAACGTGTATTAAGAATGCTCAACTGGGTCCACAACCAATGGAAACATGACGGTAATAACGAACCCCAAAAGCGAGATGCAATATCTATTCTTGAAGAAGCAAAAGAAGGGAAAAATTTTCGTTGTGTCGAATACGGTATTGTTGCCTCGGCTTGTTTGAATGCAATCGGATTAAAAGCAAGAGTTTTATCATTAATGACAGAGGATGTAGAGACAAGAAAATCTGGTGCGGGTCATGTGGTTACAGAAGTTTTCTTAAATGATTTACAAAAGTGGGTCTTTATTGACGGTCAATGGAATGCAATGCCGGTTTTAAATGGTATTCCATTAAACGGAGTGGAATTTCAGAAAGCTATTTCTAATAAGTATCATCAACTTGAAATTAGAAGTTTAGCTGAAGTGTCAAAAAGGAACTATGTCACCTGGGTGTATCAATATCTTTTTTATTTCAATGTAGGATTCGATAATAGGGAAGGAATAGAAATTGAAAGATTAAAAATTTATGATAAGAGCAGGGTAATTTTAGTACCGGTAGGGAGTTCCGAGCCAAAAGTATTTCAAATTAAATACCCGATTGATTATGCACTTTATACCAATTCAATATTGGATATGTATTCACCTCCAATTATGGAATTCTGATTTCGATTAAGCCGCTAATACGTTGTGAGTTATCTTCGTTTAGCGGTTTTTTATTTGCACTTATTTGACAGTTAACATAAACTTAATTTTGTATAAACATAATCATGTCGTATATTTCGTTATATAACGAAATAATAAAGATGACTGACCAGACAAAATTATTTAAAGCTCTTTCAGATAGGAACAGACTAAGGATACTAAAAGCCCTTCAGACAAAAGTTCTTTGCGTTTGTGAAATTAAGGAACTCCTTAACCTCGCCAATTCAACTGTTTCTCAACATCTCAAAATATTAAAACAAGCCGGTTTCATAGTAGAATCAAAGGATGGGAAATGGGTTAATTACAAAATTAATCCACATACCAATGATCCAAGAATTAATCCAATTCTTACATCACTGGATTTTTGGATTAACGATGAATCATTAATAATAAATGATAAGAAAAAATTAAAAGAAATTCATAGAATGAATATTTGCAATATGTAAAAAACAATTAAATATTTCGATATAAAGCGAAACGTACACAAATATTAAAAATATTAAATGGTATTATTATGAGTACTGTTATAAAAAGACTTTCATTTTTAGATAGATATTTAACGTTGTGGATTTTCCTCGCAATGTTAATTGGTGTTTTCTCGGGTCATTTATTCCCGTCTGTAGCAACATTTTGGGATTCCTTCAGTGTTGGGGCAACTAATATTCCTATTGCAATCGGGTTAATTTTAATGATGTATCCTCCGCTTGCAAAAGTTAAGTACGAAGAATTACCTGATGTATTTAGGAATGTAAAAATTCTAAGTCTGTCACTTGTTCAAAACTGGATTATCGGTCCGGTGCTGATGTTTGTACTCGCCGTATTATTTTTGCAGGACTATCCCGAATATATGGCTGGATTAATTCTGATAGGATTAGCTCGATGTATCGCAATGGTTATTGTTTGGAACCAGCTTGCAAAAGGAGATACGGAATATGCAGCCGGACTTGTTGCGTTCAACTCAATTTTTCAAGTACTCTTTTTCTCTGTTTATGCTTATGTGTTTTTAACAATTTTACCGGAGTGGCTCGGTCTTCAAACTTTTGCTGTTGATATAACAATCGGACAGATAGCCGAAAGTGTTTTCATCTATCTTGGTATTCCTTTCATAGCCGGAATGTTAACAAGATTTTTCGCATTAAAATATAAATCCAAAGAATGGTATGAAAAGAAATTTATCCCTCGTATAAGTCCCATAACATTAATTGCGCTACTCTTTACAATTCTTGTGATGTTTTCACTTAAAGGTGAATACATTGTTAAGATTCCGTTGGATGTTGTAAGGATTGCAATTCCGTTGTTACTCTATTTTGTGATTATGTTTCTTGTATCATTTTATATGGGTAAAAAAGTCGGTGCGGATTACTCTAAAACCGCAACACTCTCTTTCACTGCAGCAAGCAACAATTTTGAACTGGCAATTGCGGTTGCAATTGCGGTTTTCGGAATTAACAGTGGTGAAGCATTCGCGGCGGTAATTGGTCCCTTAGTGGAAGTACCGGTTTTGATTGCTCTTGTAAATGTTGCATTATTTTTTCAAAGAAAATATTTCGGACATATGGTTGAAAAGGGCAATGTTGAAGCACCGAAGGTATGTCCGTAAATTAAACTAACAATTAGAGAGTGTAACTATATGTCACTTTTCAGCAAACTAGAGTATAAAGTAATTCAGTTAATGAATCTCTTCGAAAATATTCCACCGGAGAGAAAAGAATTATTAAAATCATTTGCAGAATACATTTCAAAAAAATTGAAAGATGAAAAAGAAATAAATCTTACATTTATCTGTACTCATAATTCGCGGCGCAGCCATATCAGTCAAATTTGGGCACAGACAGCGGCAGAGTATTATGGAATTCCGAATATTAAATGTTATTCCGGCGGAACAGAAGCAACAGCATTTAACCCGCGTGCAGTAAAAGCAATGCAGAAAGCCGGATTCAAAATTGAAAAGAAAGATGATTCGGTTAACCCGGTTTACCATGTTTCATATTCCGATGAAAAAGAACCGGTTGAATGTTTTTCAAAAGTTTATTCGGATGAATACAATCCGCAGAAAGATTTTGCAGCAATAATGACATGCTCTGATGCTGATGAAAATTGTCCCGTTGTATTCGGTGCCGAAGCTCGTTTCCCAATTCGTTATGACGATCCCAAAGAATTTGATAACACGGAATTAGAAGAAGCTAAATATGATGAACGTGTAGAACAGATTGGGAGCGAGATGTTGTATCTGTTTAGTTTAGCAGTTGGAAGGGAATAGTTATAAACCAAAAAATATCAGCCTCCCCAAATGCAATGAAGTTGACTAATCAATAATCAGTTCAAAAGTTTAGGAACGGAGTTTTTACCTGCATACCGGTATGTTCTAAACAATGCATAAAATGCTGCTGCTGGGTGATAATCTCCAAATTTTAGCTCACATACGTTTTTATCCGAAATACCTTGCCTGGTATAATAGAATTTCCTATCTTTTTAAAAAATGGAGTAAATAGTCCTAATTAAGCTAATAGTGATTAATGAGAGGCGTGCATTTAATATACATCGTATCTACTTGAACAATAGATTATAAACTTAACATGGGACAAAGTTATGAAAACAAAAAATGCAATAATGTTTTTATTCGTATCATCTCTATTATTTATTAGCTGTAGTGAAGATGTAACTTCTCCAAAAGATGAAGAAACGAATGGGGGCATAGGGACACTTGAATTTCGCATGACTGTATGGAATGCAGAACATTCAGGTGGATTGAAGAATATTTATTCACAAACACAAGCAGACACACATACAGTAGATATTATCAACACCAGGCATCTGATACCGAAAATTGAAATCTCTACCGACGAAGTAAAGAGCGGCGTATCTCCGGCTGATATAAACTGGACGGTAATGTATGAATCCAGCGAGGAGATGTTGGCAACTGACCGTGAAATCACTATCGAATTACCTGTTGGGAAATACGTCAGTTTTAAACTAACTCAAAGAAATTTAATGTACTGGGTTTGCAATTTTGAAGGCAGGATATTTGAATTCCCTTCATTTAATGATTCTGAATTAGACCCTAATGCCCAGTTGATTAACTATTTTGGTGAGACAGGGCTGCATGAGATCGAAGGTGGAGTTTTCGTTCTAAAATATGAAAGAGAGAGACTTGGCTCATTTGAAATTAAGCCAAACGCAAAAACTAAAGTTACTATGCGTATGAATTTAATAACATTGGATTGGATTGATAATGATGGTTCCGGAGATTGGAGTGTTGGTGATGAATTAACTAACTGGAGAACTCCCGAAGGTATTACTACAATGACTGATCTAATTGTTGAATACGAATAGAAGTCAATTAACTTACAACATCATTATTAAATATTAGATGTTGAGCTGAATGCAAATTCAATTTCCGGCATTGGTAACTTATATTTTGGGAGTGATTATGCATTACCGTTTTTTACGGAATAATCCGGTTGTATTTGGTGCAGATGCAAGATTCCCAATACGTTATGATTATCCCAAAGAATTTGATAACACGGAATTAGAAGAAGCTAAATATGATGAACAGGTTGAACAGTTTGGCATGGAAATGCTTTATTCTTTTAGCATTGTTTAAGTTAAATTGAATCTGCATATTTCCAAAATTCAGATAGATTTAATATAAATTTTGGTGTGTAAAATATGTTTAAAAACTTTATAAATCTTTTCTGAAATTTTATATATTTGCCAATGCTTTTATCAAACACATATCCAACCAGTCCGATTTAGCGGGGAAAATCTCTCTGCCGTAATCATTTAATCACTCCAAAAGTAATAAACAAAACACGGTAAAAAATGAGCGTAATTTCAGAAATAAAACGTAGAAAAACATTTGCAATTATAAGTCACCCGGATGCGGGTAAAACAACTTTAACAGAAAAATTATTGTTATACAGCGGAGCAATTCAAATTGCCGGGGCTGTTAAGTCAAACAAAATTAAGAAATCTGCTACATCCGATTTCCTCGAAATAGAAAAACAGCGTGGCATATCTGTTGCAACTTCAGTTTTATCTTTTGACTATAATAATCATAAAATAAATTTACTCGATACACCGGGGCATAAAGATTTTGCTGAAGATACTTATAGAACATTGACAGCTGTTGACAGTGTAATTCTTGTTGTTGATTCCGTGAAAGGTGTTGAGGAACAGACCGAAAAGCTTATGCAAGTTTGTAGAATGAGAAACACTCCCGTTATAATCTTTATAAACAAATTGGATCGTGAAGGCAAAGACCCGGTTGAATTGTTGGATGAGCTCGAATCCAAGTTATCAATCAGAGTTCGTCCTTTAACTTATCCGATGGGGAAAGGAATTCAATTTAAGGGTGTATATAATATTTATAAAAACAAGTTCACTTTTTTCAAATCGAATAAAACTAAAGTAGAAGAAGATACGATTGTTTTTGAGGATATTAATGATACCCGTTTAGATGAAACTTTTGGAACAGATGCACAAAAGCTGAGACAAGATATTGAATTAATTGATGGAGTGTATGAAAATTTTTCTGTTGATGAATATCTTAACGGTAATCTTGCACCCGTATTCTTTGGAAGCGCTCTAAATAATTTCGGAGTTCAGGAATTACTTAATACATTCGTTGAAATTTCTCCATCACCGGTTGAAAGAGAAACAACCGATGGAATGATACAACCGCATAATCATGATTTCAGCGGATTTGTATTTAAAATACATTCAAATTTGGATCCGAAGCATAGAGATAGAATTGCTTTTCTGCGAGTTTGTTCAGGTAGATTTGAGAGAAACAAATTTTATCATCATGTAAGATTAAACCGCCAGCTAAAGTTTACAAATCCTGCTTCATTTATGGCTCAAAGCAAAGAAGTAATTGATGAAGCTTTCCCCGGTGATGTTATTGGTTTATATGATTCCGGTATTTTTAATATCGGTGATACTTTAACGGAAGGAAAGTCTTTTATGTTCAAAGGCATACCAAGATTTTCACCGGAAGTTTTTAGAGTAGTTCGAAATACGGATCCGTTCAAATCTAAACAGATGGAAAAAGGGATCAAATTTTTGACCGATGAAGGACTTGCACAATTATTTACTCAAAATCTCGGTAATAAAAAAGTTGTCGGTGTTGTAGGCGAATTGCAATTTGATGTTATGAAATACAGACTTCTTAACGAATACGGCGCAAGTGTGGAATTTGTAAATATGAATGCTTATAAAGCATTCTGGATTCAAAATAATATTAAAACCGAATTGGATTATTTACATAGCATGTATTCCAATAATCTTTACTTGGATAAGAACAATAACTTGGTGTTTATTGCCGAAACGGAATATTCTTTTCAAAGAGTAAGAGAAAAATGTCCTAATACAATATTCCTTTCATCAATTGAACATAATGACCAAACAATTGAATTGGAAAATGTTGCTTGATGTATAAGGTAATAAAGAAAAACAATCGTGATTAATTTTTTATCATGGAAAGAAAATTTAATAACATTGTCCTTGAAATAATTCAAGGAGATATAACAAAGCAAACCGGTTGTGATGCAGTTGTAAATGCCGCAAATGCAGAATTATTACCGGGTGGGGGAGTTGCTGGTGCAATTCATCGTGCTGCCGGTCCGGACCTCGTTAAAGAATGCATTCCTCTTGCTCCGATAAAAACCGGTGAAGCAGTAATAACAAAAGCATATAATCTTCCCAATAAATATGTTGTACATTGTTTAGGCCCGGTTTATGGCAAAGATAAACCTGAAAATGTTCTACTAAGTAATTGCTATGTTAATGCATTGAAAATTGCAGACGAAAATAATGTTGAATCAATAGCATTTCCCGCCATATCAACCGGAATTTTCGGTTATCCTATCGAAGATGCTGCAGAAGTTTCGATTAAAGCAATTGTTGATACAACACCAATTTTAAAGAAAATAAAAGTTATTAGAATAGTGTTGTTTGATTTTGATTCGTTTTCAATTCACAAAAATGTTTTAGAAAAATTTTGACGGAGAATATAACGAGCAAATTAAGAATTATTTAATATTCTGGTTTCGGAGGATTATTAAATACTGAAAGAAAATATTATATACTGTGAATTAAATCCTTCATTATCAGTAAAGAATCCTGCGTTAGAAATATGACGGAACATGTAACTAATTTCTACATCCAAACCGTGATAACTAAATAAAGAAAATCCAATCGATAACATATCGCTGAAAATAAAATTACCACCAATATTTCTTCTACCAATGGAGTTGCTATTAATGAAATTAATTCCAATTCCACCCTTAACAAAAAACTTAGTATTCGCGATAGTAAAATCATATCTAAATAACGGAGCTAAACCAAATAGGAAAGTAAAATTATTGCTTTCTTCGATAACTTCCAGATTAAGATTTGATTGACAACTAAAATTGCCAATGTGCCATTCTAAGTTTGAAATCCTATAAAAGAAAAGATATTGCTCTGTTCTAATATTTGAATATGCAGAGTTGCCATATCCGAAATCAATCATAATTGGAGTAGTTTGAGAAGTACTTTGTCCAAGAACCGGTAGGGTAATTAATAAGAGGATTAAATAGGATTTGTTAATATTAGCTGTCAATCTATCACCTAATATTCGAAAAATCTTATACAAAAATAATAACAAATAGGATAAGAATCTCTCAAAATTAATCCTTGCCAAAATATTTTGTCTGCTTATGATTTGTCTCACACCTGCTTAGTCATTTTTTGAATTACCAATAAATGCACAACATACTTTGCTGATAAAGAAGTGCAAGCTATTTCTTGCTGTTAATCAGTAAATAGGCAATTCTTTGATCATAAAACTAAATAGATGCAAACTAATTATTTGTCAACATATTGACAGTGAGTCTAGGTTTCTAATCATAAGTTTACAGGTGAATCAAAAATTATTCTTAACAAACAAGGGTAACACTATGAAAAAAGAATTTTCACTTCAATCGGCTTTAATAGCCGGAATAATTGCAACAGCAGCAATGACAATTTTTACCTACATGGCTCCTTTAATGGGGTTTGAAATGAATATCCCGAAAATGCTGGCAAATACAATGGGAGTACCAATAATAGTGGGATGGATAGTACACATAATGATCGGTGAAATACTTGCCATCAACTTTGCTGCAGTTTTTCTTAATGCTACAGGCAAGGTTTCTGATATTAAGAGCGGCGCCGGTTTCGGATTACTTCCTTGGTTTATCGCCCAAGTAATGGTAATGCCAATGATGAGTATTATGAATGGTGATAGTTATATAGATGGTTTCTTTTCCGGATCAATAATGATTGCAATGGCTAGTTTAGTTGGTCATTTGATTTACGGTGGAGTACTTGGTGGTGTGTATAAATTTAAGTTAGAAAAAACAACTGTTACTACTTAAGGCAATTAACATGAAAATTAATCGAACACAACGACGAACGTTGTTTATTGGTCTAATCCTAATTGTAATTGCTTTACTAGTATGGATAGGTTTTGGGGGTGAAATATTTACCAAAACAGAAATTCTAATTGAAAAAAGTGACGAATTCTTAGGTACAAGTTATAAAGAATGGAAAGATAAATTCATACTTGGACTTGATTATGTAATAGGTTTTATCGGAGTGGTTGTAATTCTTGTTTCTATTTTATTATGGAAACAAAGGTCAAAATCAAATTGATGGAGAAATAAACATTTGTCGTAATTCCGACATTTCAGAATCAGAAGCAAACGTAATTTTTCATAAACAATAATAAAACAAAGGAGTTAAAATGAGCGGTTTAAAAGCATTAACAAAACAAGAAGCTTCAGAAAAAAACAAAATCATTTTTGAAGGAATAGAAAAAACAGTTGGAATGCTGCCAAATATTTATGCTGTTATCGGAAATTCGCCAAACGCATTAGCCACATATTTGGAGTTTTCCGAAAATCAAAAAAACGGATCATTCAATGCCAAAGAAAGAGAAGCAGTCTTTTTAGCAGTTTCGGAAGAGAACGGATGCAGTTACTGCTTGGCTGCGCACACTGCAATCGCAAAAATGAATGGTTTTAGTGACGAAGAAACTATTTCACTTCGGGCAGGAACATATAACGATAAAAAACTCAGCATACTTACAAATTTAGCAAAGTCGATTGTTGTTAACCGGGGACGCGCTGATAAATCTTTGGTAAATGCTTTTTATGAAGCCGGGTATAATCAGCAAGCATTGGTTGATCTTGTAGCACTTATAATTGATAAAACATTTACAAATTACATCGGACGTTTGGCAAAACCGGAAATAGACTTCCCGAAAGTTGAACCGTTACACAAAGAAGTATTAGCATAACAATTAATATTAAAATGAGGAAATAATGAAAACAATAAAAAATATTTTGGTATTAACATTTTTCTTAATAGGTATACATCTATACGCACAAACATTTTCAGTTGATTCAAAAGATGCGCGGAACCAAGCGCAATTCACTTCTGATGCACCATTTGAAAAAATAGTCGGTCTTTCCAGCGGGATTGATGCAACCGTAATGATTAACAAAAATGATGTTACAAACATGCCGAAAGGTATGGTAAAAGTTTCCATTGCAAATATAAAAACCGGTATAGAGCTTAGAGACGAACATTTAAGAAGTAAAGATTGGCTTAATGCTGAGAAATATCCTTACGCCGAATTTCACTTGAAGGGGATTAAAAATCCTTCCTCCAAACAATTAGTTGACGGACAGAAAGTAAAAGCAACTCTTTCGGGAACATTTAGCGTTCATGGTGTAAGTAGAGATATTGAAGTTCCTGCTGAGTTAACTTATTTCAAAGAATCAGCGCAAACTAAAGTAAAAACAGAAGGGAATCTTCTTATAGTTAATGCAGAATTTGTAATTAAGCTTTCGGATTATGGTATAAAAATTCCATCTATGGTTGTTGGTAAAGTAAGCGAAGAAGTGAAAATTACTGTTAACTTTGTTGCAAGCGATGCCAACTCCGGTATGAACCCATGCGCAGCTTGTAATCCTTGCGGTATGAAAACAGAAGGGAAATGCAATCCCTGTTCAATGAAGCATGAAAATCCTTGTAATCCATGTGCAATGAAAAAAGATGGTAAATCATAAAAATATATTTTTAGAAAATTTGAGCGGAAGAATGAACTCTTCCGCAAGAATTATAAAAATTGGATAAAATTATGAAAAGAAGACAATTTGTTAAATCCGGTTTTGTTTTAATTTCGGCTTTAGTGGTAAATTCAAAGATAGCTATATTAAACGCCGCAGAACGAACCGTAAATATAGCCGAAGATTATAAGACAAAAATTTTGGATATAATCAGAAATTTGAAAAAAGAAGGGTCCGATCTTGTTACAAAAATCATGAATGGTAAAAAATATCAATTTGACGCCTTCATACACTATCCTTATGATGGTGGTATTAAGGATGAGCAAACCGGGTATCAATTATTTTTTCATGCACATAGAGAAAATGAATACGGACACTTTCATACTTTTGCTAAGGACAATGATGGTAATCTAATTCATTTGGTACTTATTTCAATGAATGATAAAGGTGAGTTAATTGGCTTAGCAACTGTAAACAGATGGGTTACCGGTGATAAATATGTAAAAGCGGATAGATTAAAAGAGTTATCCAAAACATTTCAAATTAATCCCAAACTTTATAAAGATGAACGTGTGATAAAGTTTGTAAACTATGTTTTTAAGGCTTACAAATCGGAAATAGAAGAATTATTTGATAAACGTGATCAATGGATTAAAAATTATGCACAAACTTATTACCGTGAACCGTTTGAAGACAGAGAGTTCGAAATTCTTTCATCCAAAACGATAAGTTTATAAAAAATTTTTAGGAGGGAAAATGCTAAGAGGAAATTTAATTAAAGTCGTCCATATTTTATTGATATTATTTACGGGGAGTACAATGATTGCCGAAGAAAATAAAATTGCTAAATCAGCAGAGGATATTTGTCCGGTTAAAATAGGAATGGAAGTTCCCAGTGCAATAATAGAATCAATTACCGGTAGTGATATCGATATTAAAGAGATTGTCAAAGATCAAAAATCTATAATAATATTTTACCGCGGCGGCTGGTGTCCTTATTGTAATATGCACTTAAGTGAATTGCAAAAAATTGAAGAAGATATTCAAAAGCTTGGTTACAAAATTATTGCAATCAGCATGGATAACCCGGAATATCTTTCATCCACAATTACCGAACATAAAATGGAATATGAATTGTATTCGGACAGCAAAGCTAATGCTTGTAAAGAATTTGGTATTGCTTTCAAACTGCCCGAAAGTGAAGTCGATAAATTGAAAAGTTATCATATGGATATTGAAAAAAGTTCCGGTGAAAAGCATCATATACTTCCTGTACCGAGCTTGTTTTTAGTTGATGCTGAAGGGATTATACAATATTCTTATGTTAATGTAGATTACAAAGTGAGGATGGATGCTGCGTCTATTCTTCAAATTGCCGGTAGATTTTAAGAGTGCATTAAGAAAATTAAAACGTATTTACTAATAAAAGTAGAAAGCAATGAAACTATGGATTAAGCTATCAATCATTTTGGTTATTATCATAAATTTTGTAATTGAAATTGGATTGTTGTATATAACTCCAAAGGTCGAAGATTTTTCAGTTGACCTTGTTGGAGAAAAATTAAAAAGTATAGCAGCTTCAATTTCCGCAAGTATTGACGGAGATCAGTTCAAAGAGATAAACATATTCGATTCCTCCTCTGTGAATTCTAATTCATATCAGAATACTCTAAAGACAATTCATCAAGCTAAAGAAAATTTGGAATTATCCGATGAGTTATTCACAATAACAATTCTAGATCTAAATAGTATTTCCTTTGGCGTTGTACTAAATAGAATAGCCTCTTCAAAAGATACATTGCAGGAAATAAGTCCAGCAGCAAGAAAAGCGATTGAAGAAGTTTATCAGAAAAAACATTGCGAATATACACCGATGTACGAAGACAAATACGGCAGTTGGCTTTCGGGTTTTGCTCCTATTTACGATAACGAAAAAAATGTCGTCGGAGTTGTTCAAGTTGACCAAAAATTTGAAGATGTTTTAAATAGAATTAGTGAAATAAACATTCCTATACAAATTGGTCGTTTATATTCAATTCCAATAACATTGTTGATTAGTATCTTATTTGCCGCAGTTTTTGTAAGACCAATTAGAAAGGTTAAAGAAAAAATAACAAGGATAGCAAACGGAGATTATGCGATTAGTGAGGAAATCAAATCCGGTGGAGAAGTAAAGGAACTTGTTATCGCAGCAGAAAATTTGCGTACTACAATTCTTGAGCAGCAGAGAAAAATATTTCAAAACATCAAAGAGTTGGAAAAGGCAAAAAACAAAGCCGAAAGCTCGGATAAATTAAAAAGCGAATTCCTTGCAGTAATTTCTCATGAAATTCGAACTCCATTAAATGTAATACTGGGTAACATTGAAGTGCTCAAATTAGAGCTTGATGAAGATAAAATTGCAGAATTGGAAGACATTCTTAACCCAATTCGAATAGGAAGTGAAAGATTAATTCGTACTGTTGAAATGATGGTTCTTTACAGCGAATTGAGTTCAAATAGTTATGTATTAAGAGAACAATACGTAGATATCAATGAATTGTTTTTTTCGGTTGTTGAAAAACACAAAAATATTGCCGTTGAGAAGGGAGTTAAAATCAATTTTGATTGTACTGCTGCAACCGGAATTGTAAAAACTGATGAGCGACTATTGGAAGAAGCAATTAATCAAATTTCTGATAATGCGGTAAAATATACGAAAGAAGGAGAAATTTCATTTTGTATTCAAAATACGGATGATAGCGGAATAAAATTATTAGTTAAAGATACGGGAATTGGTATTTCCAGTGATTTTATGAAGGAATTATTCAAACCTTTTCGGCAGGAAGATATGAGCTACGAAAGAAGATTTGAAGGAAATGGCATTGGTTTAGCTCTTGCAAAAAAATGCTGTAATCAAATTGGATTTGATCTCGAAATTGTAAGTAGCAAAGATGAGGGAACAGAAGTAACAATTAATATTGGCAAAGGAAAATTATTTAATGATTGATATTAATTTAGGAACAAACTAATACTTGTAACCTTTCACTTCCTCTTCCGAAAATTCTACCCCTAAGCCGAGAGCAATTCGGTTGACAAAGTTGAAATAGCTCGCTATTAAGTTAGTCAACAAAATATCTTCATCACTCCAGCCAAATGTTTTTATTTCGTCAATAAATGATTGATCAATTTGAACCGGGTTGATAGTCAGCAGTTCGGCGTATCTTAAAAGAATTCTTAACTTGTCATCAATCGGTATCGAACAAAAATCATCAATAAATTGCTGAAGTCTTTTATCATCCTTCCAATAAAAGTTCAACGCTTCCGCATGATGATTTATACAATAATCACAATTATTCGCTTTGGATACTACAACAGCAATCATTTCTTTAAGCTCGCGGGAGAGATTTGATTTCCCAAACATAATGGACTTATACAAATCCATATGCTTAATCATTGTATCGGGAAGCAGACTATGAATAGCCATAATATTTGAAAGTTTTCCGCGTGAAGAAATAATCTCCACATAAACTTCTTTTAGTTTTCCTTCAGCTTTATTTTCGTCAATTACTTCGATAAAAGGCATAGCAGCCTCAATTTATTTTGGAAATCAGTTTTTTCTCATCAATATCACCGTAAGAGAATAGTTCTCCGTTAATTATCAATGCCGGTGTAATAAATATGCGGTTGTCATTATAGGAATTTATGTCCAAGATGTTAATATTAATCTCTCGATAGAGTTTTTGGATCTTTAATAATTTGTTTACAACTCGCTGGCAGGCATCACAGTTATCCGATATGAGTAAAGTTATGTCCATATATTTATATTGCGAAATATAGGTCTTATCATTCTAAAAATTTGTCAATATTATGACAAAAATTAAGAAATCATTTTTTTCAGTTCGCCCATTTGATTTATAACAAGTTTATTGCGATCAAAGTCAATTATCTTTTTTTCTCTTAAGTCGGTTAAAAGATAATTAACAGTTTGTCTTGAACAAGCTGTAAGCTGACCTATGTTTTGGTGTTTGAGAAACGGTTTAACAAATATTTGCCCTCCTATTATTTTACCGTTTTTCTCGGCATATCTAATTAAAAAAGAAATAATTCTTTGATTGGCATCTTTAAAAATCAAATCCTCAATCCGCTCAGAAAAATTTTTTAGTTTCAAACCGAATAGTTTTGTCAGTCGTAGATTTAGTACGGGATTTTTTTGAACAAACTCAGCAAATTCGTTTTTATTGATTGCACAAATTAAAGACGGCTCGAGAGTAACAGCATAATCCGTACGCTCTTCTTCATCAAAGAAGGCCATTTCGCCAAAAATTTCACCCGGATTGATAATTGCAATAATTTTTTCACTGCCATCGGAAAGGTACTTTGAGATTTTAACTCTGCCGGTCTTTAAGAAGTAAATGGTTTTTGAAGGTTCACTTGCAAAATAGATTGGTACATCTTTGGATGTATCAGTGTCTTTTACCAAACTATTCAGTTGCATCATTTCTTCCTTAGAAAGATTACTGAAGAGGTTGAAATTTTCTAAATACCAAAGCTTAGATTTTTCTGCCATTTTTTCACTTTTATAAAATTAGTTATGAATCCAATATACTAATTTATGAAAAAGCACTACAAATTAAGAAGTAAAGGATTATTCCGTAAAAGAGAAGTTTTTAATCGAATCTTTCTCGACGGTAATTTGGTGAGATATTGAGTTGCCGGCCTGATTTAATAGCTTTATTTTATAACAACCAGCAGGTAATTTTATTATTGCGGGTGAATCAAAATTATAGCCTACACTAAGAACTTGACTGCCTTTCAAATCATATACATCAAAAGGGAGATATTGAATTCTCTCTATGCCATCATCATAAATAACTTGTTTAAAAGAGTAAATTACTGCGTAACCATTATTCTCTTCATCATACTGTAAATACTGAGCATATTGAAAGGAAACAATTACGAATAAGAAAACCAAATATCTAAAGTAGTTTTTCATGTTAGTTTTATTTTTGATCTAAAATAAACGAGTAATATTAGCAGAATGTTACCGGAATGTTAATAAATTATTAAGAATCCAAATAAGGATTACTTTTTATTTAATGTGAACTCCAGTTGTAAGCTGAAAAAGAATATTTTTAATGGAAGAAAGTATTTGGATGAGAAAAAATGTTGATTTAATTTGGTGCGAAAAAAAATCATTTTTCGGATTTATTTGTAACAATCAATGTTAATTAATTACCAAGTTTAATTGTGAATACAAATTTCCTAATCATTACTATATTTTTTGTTCTTTCCAGCACAGTAATCCTTTCACAAGAAGAAATAAATAAAGGAAGAATTTCCGGATATATGTTCGGGGATTATTTTTATAATGTAATTCGAGATTCGGAAATATCCAACTTTGATAATGCAGCAAACGATGGCAAAAAAGATAACAACGGTATTCAACTCAGGAGAATTTATTTTACATATGATTACAATATTTCTTCAAAATTTTCTTCAAGATTTCGATTAGAAGCCGATCAAAAATCCACAACTAGTAATAATAAAGTTGGTGTTTATGTTAAAGACGCATACTTAAAATGGCGTAATATATTCAACGGCAGTGATTTTATTTTTGGAATTCAGCCAACTCCCGCATTCGAAATTTCGGAAGAAATTTGGGGACATCGATTCCTTGAAAAAACTATAATGGATTTAAGAGGAATTGTTTCATCAAGAGATATTGCTGTATCGCTAAAAGGTAAAATTGATAATAAAGGTTTAGTTAAATATTGGTTAATGTTCGGTAATGGTTCCGGCAATAAACCGGAACTCGATAAATACAACCGGTATTATGCTCACTTACAGTTTACCCCATTTGAAAATTTTACAACAACTATATATGGCGATATTAAAGTTCGTCCGGGTGTTAACGATACGAAAGGTGTGGATAAAAAACTTCCAAATAATGATATAACATATGCACTATTTATAGGTTACAAACAAAGGGAAAATTTTTCTATTGGAATTGAAGGATTTTTACATCAACGTCAAAATGGATTGATATCCAATGATGAGATAAAGAATAGAAACGGAATTGGAATATCAGCTTTTGGGTCATATTATTTCAATAAAGAATTTTCGATTGCCGGAAGATATGATTTCTTTGATCCTAATACTGATGAGAATTCAACCGGTGATTTTAGAAACTGGATGCTATTCAGCTTAAATTATAAACCTGATGAGAAAGTAACAATCAGTCCAAATATTATTTACGAAACTTATCAAAAATCTTCTGACGGAAGGACTTTTGAACCATCGTTGACTTTAAGAATCACATTTTTTTATACTTTCTTGTAGTATAAATGCACTTTAAAAATTTCTTAGAATCATTTTGTCATTTGTATAAGTGAAAACAAATGATATTAAAAAAAAGATTGTTTGGTATTATTTAATTGATTAATTAATTTTAGAGTAATTAAAAAGAAGTATTTATGATAGACAAGTACAGCCGATACATACTCGATTCTTTAGCTGAAGGTGTTTATGTTGTTGATAATGAATTTAAACTGCTCTTTATAAATAAAGCTGCAGAACGCCTACTTGGTAAAAATCGCAATAAATACATAGGAACTGTTTGTACTTCTTTTTGCCAATCAGAAATTTGTGAAACTGGTTGTCCTATCTCAAAAGTTCTTATAACAGAAAAATCCGTTACAGATTTAGAAACAGTTTATAAGAATGATAAAGGTGAACTTATACCGGTAAAAATTAATTCCTCGCTTTTAACTGACGAAAACCAAACACCGATTGGTGGAATTATTTCTTTCCGCGATAATAGAGTAAATAAAAACTTAGAAGAGTTGTTGAAATCAGATTCCCACTTTCACGGCATTATCGGTAAATCCCAACCAATGATCGATATATTCAGAACTATTGAAGAAATTTCAAATACGGATGCAACTGTTTTAATCACGGGTGAAACAGGAGTTGGAAAGGAACTAATTGCCAATGCAATACAAGGAACTAGTAAAAGATCACATCAGCCCTTTGTTAAAGTTAATTGTGCCGTACTGCCGGAAGCTTTGCTTGCAAGTGAACTTTTCGGTCATGTTAAAGGGGCTTTCACAGATGCAGTAAAGGATAGAAAAGGAAGATTCGAACTTGCCGATAAAGGAACTATTTTCCTTGATGAAATTGGTGAAATGCCGATAAATATGCAGGCACAATTGTTAAGAATTTTACAGGAAGGAACTTTCGAAAGGATCGGTGAATCAATTACAAAAAAAATTGACGTAAGAATTATAGCAGCGACTAATAAAAATTTAGAAGAGCAGATCCAAGAGAAAAAATTCAGAGAAGATTTATTTTATAGATTGAACGTGATACCAATGAAGATACCTCCTTTGATGGAAAGAGGTTCGGATATATTACTACTTACCGAATTTTTTATTGAAAAATATGCAAGAAAATATAATAAGGAAGTCAAAGAAATTGATCCGGATGCATTAGAGGTTATAATGAATTATAGTTGGCCCGGCAATGTTCGTGAACTTGAAAACGCTGTTGAGTATTCGTTTATTAGAGAAAAGAAATCAGATTCTTTATGTCTATGTTGTCTCCCTCCTCAAATTAGACCGCAAAAAAAATGCAGCGAACACTTAAGTCTGCATCAACTTGAAATTGATGATAAAGCGCAAGAATTATTATCCCTCCTCAGGCAAAATAATTGGAATAAAACAAAAGTTGCAAAATTACTCGGTGTTGACAGAAGTACAATTCATAGACGGTTGAAATCAATTCAATCCGATTAATGTTGCAATTTGTTGCACAGTTGCAATACGTTTTATAAAGCTAATCAATTGTAATTTAATGATTTAATCAAAGCTGTAGCAAACCGTTGCAAGTGAAAAAAATAAATAACCGATAAACATTCAAAATAGCTGTCCTTACTTAGGCATTATACTTGACACCTACCTGAACATGAGCGAAATGTTAGGTAATCAATATTTTTTAACCAGACGGTATTCGGATGCTTGTATTGAATTGGAAGCTGAGATTCATAAGAACCCGCTAAATAAATCCGTCCTTAAAAAATTAATTATTTGCTACCTTCAAACCTCACAGCTTGAGAAAGCAGTTCATTCATTTAATTTTCTTATTCAAGAGGATATTCATTCAATACTTGATACTGATCCTATTCGAGACGATTGTCCTTGCCCCGATATTATTCATAAAATGGATCAAGAAATAACCGGATACCATAATGATGATGGATTAATAAAACTCGGTATTCTTTGGCTCTACTGCGACATCGAAGAATCATTGAATTACTTTGAAAAAGTTTCTCCCCAATCCGAATACTATAATTTGGTTGATAGAATAATAATCAAATTACAACAAGCACTAAAAACCTTAAATTAGGAGTAGCCAATGAACAAAAAACAAACCAGGAAAGAATTTTTAACTAACTCTTCAAAGTATGCCGTAGGTGCTGCAGTTGGTGTAGCCGGTTTGAATGCATTATCAAATGGAAAACTTTTTGCCGGTTCCAATCAAGCAACCTGGCCTTTGCCTTATGTAACTATTGATCCGGATGAAGCTCGTGAGAAAGGACATTACTTATATTGGAACGGTAAAGACTGCTGCGCTGGTGCCTTTGGTGCATTTACGGAATTGCTTTCGGAGAAGATCGGTGATCCTTGGACTAATATCCCGATGGAAATCATGTTATTCGGAAGAGGCGGTGGTGTTGGTTGGGGTACATTGTGCGGAACGCCAAACGGTGCTGCTGCAGTTATAAGTGCGGTTGTCGGAAAAGCTGATTCAGCTCCTCTTATTACAGAATTATGGGGATGGTATTGTTCATCAGAATTACCAACTGATGAATCCAACGTTTTTGATTTTTCGACAAAAAATTATGTCGGTGAGCTGCCGCAAAATATTGCAGGTAGTCCGCTATGTCATATTTCAGTTACTGAATGGTGTATTCATGCCAACAAAAAAGTTAGTGATATTGAACGTAAAGAAAGATGTGCACGAGTTACGGGTGATACCTGTGCAAAAGTTGCTGAATTATTAAATGCATATTTTGCTCAAACTTTTGTACCTACTTATACTGATCCGGATGAAATGGCAAGTTGCGTTGCATGCCATGGTGCAGCACTATTTAACAATGTTATGACAAAAATGAACTGTGTAAGTTGTCATGGGGATCCTCATGGAGCTACCTCTGTAGAAGATAAAGGTGGTATGGCTTTCTCTTATAAGTTAGAACAAAATTATCCAAATCCGTTTAATCCCACAACAAATATTAGATTTTCACTCCCACAAAAAGCTAAAGTAAAGTTAGAGATTTACGATATAAGAGGCGCATTAGTACAGACTCTGATTGATTCGGAAGTCTATAACGGTGGTAATTATGAAGCCAAATGGACCGGAACCGATGCATTAGGTTCTCAAGTTGCAAGCGGAATTTATTTTGCTAGAATAACCGCAGGCAACTATATGAAATCAATTAAAATGAATCTCATTAAGTAATCCTAACCTCCGTTTTAATTAATAAGGCGTTCTTCGGAGCGCCTTTTTTATTTATCCAAATTAATTGTATCTCTATCGGTAAACAGGTATTTTAAGCGGAATTTATTTCTATTTTTTCAAAAATAAAATGAGGAGAGAATGGAAGAAAACAAAAACAAAACAGGCTTATTCCAGAAAATATTAGACAAAGTTGAAAGAGTTGGTAATAAATTACCTCAGCCGGTTACTCTTTTCGTAATGCTAATGGGAATTGTCCTTGTTGCTTCGTTCATCGCATCTTTATTTGGAGTGAAGGCAGTTCATCCCGGAACCGGTAATACTATTGAAGCGGTAAACTTGCTTGATGCCGCTGGTATTCAAAGAATTTTTACGGAAATGGTAACAGTCTTTACTGACTTTCCACCGTTAGGTTTAGTGCTTGTTGTAATGCTCGGAATTGGTGTTGCCGAAAAATCCGGTTTAATTGCAGTATCATTGCGTGCATTTGTTAAATCTGTTCCTTCTAAACTTATTACATTTTCTATTGTAACAGCCGGTATGCTTTCAAGTATTGCTGCCGATGCAGGTTATGTTGTTTTAATTCCCCTTGGTGCTGCTATTTTTTATGGAATGGGAAGACATCCTATTGCAGGCTTAGCTGCCGCTTTTGCTGGAGTCTCCGGTGGATTTGGTGCAAACTTATTCTTAACCGGACTCGATCCGTTACTTGCTGCGTTTACTCAACCTGCTGCAAGAATAATTGATCCTAACTATATGGTAGACGCAACTGCTAACTGGTATCTAATGGCTGCATCTGTTCCGGTTGTTGGAATTGCAGGTACTTGGGTTACAGAAAAAATTCTCGAACCTCGTCTCGGTAAATATGAAGCTCATGATGAATTAGAAAAATCGAATGATGAAATCACACCTCTCGAACGTAAAGGTTTACGCTGGGCTGGTATTACACTTCTTATATGCCTTGTAATTATGGGTTTCATGTTCATTCCCGAAGGTTCAATTCTAAGAGATGAAAACGGAGGTTTACAACCTTTCTTTGTAAGTATAGTTCCGTTTATGTTTGTGATATTTTTTATTGTAGGTTTAGTCTATGGTATTGTAACAAAAACCGTTAAAAGTGATAGAGAAGTTGCAAGCTGGACTGCGGAATCAATGGCAAGCATGGGAGGTTATATTGTATTAGCTTTCGCTGCTGCACAATTTGTCGCTTATTTCAACTGGTCAAATTTAGGTTTGATTGTTGCTGTTGGCGGTGCCGATACTCTTAAATCTATTGGATTTACGGGTATTCCTCTAATTGTTGCATTCATTTTGGTTTCTTCATTTATTAATATATTAATCGGAAGTGCTTCTGCGAAGTGGGCAATTATGGCTCCGATTTTTGTCCCGATGCTTATGCTAATGGGTTATTCTCCCGAAATGACACAAGCTGCTTATAGAATTGGTGATTCTTATACAAACATTCTTACACCATTGCTGCCGTACTTTCCGATTGTAATTGTATTTGCACAAAAGTATGCAAAGAATATAGGTCTCGGTACAATTATTTCTGCTATGCTTCCATTTGCAATAGTTTTTGCTTTGGTAAGAATTCCGATGATGATTATTTGGATGCTCTTGGAATTACCGTTAGGTCCCGATGCACCGTTGTATTTTACACCATAATTAAAAACCTTGAAGGTAGAGGAAACTCGCAAGAGTTCAATATCCTTCAAGGTTGCATAATTTTTTGTAATACCCAGTAACCTCGAAGGAAAAAGCAAGTTACCTTCGAGGTTTTTTTATACTCTCAAACCTTGAAGGTAAGAGAGGCTCACAAGAGTTCAATATCCCTTCAAGGTTGCATAATTTTTTGTAATACCCAGTAACCTCGAAGGAAAAAGCAA
>DYHH01000003.1:118681-254841 GCA_020724265.1 Melioribacter roseus
CCTCGAAGGAAAAAGCAAGTTACCTTCGAGGTTTTTTTATACTCTCAAACCTTGAGGGTAAGAGAGGCTCACAAGAGTTCGATATCTCTTCAAGGTTGCTTAATTTTATAATACCAAGTAACCTCGAAGGAAAAAGCAAGTTACCTTCGAGGTTTTTTAATATTTTTTAGTGGCTTATCATATCAGATTTATTTGAATTAAACTTCTCATTATGAATTTCTTCAATCTTTGCTATTGCTTCATCAATTAAAGAAATTTGTTTCTTTGCGTTTTCATCTGCAGGTTTTAATTCTAAAACTTTTTCAAAGGCTTTCTTTGCTTCGGAATATTTTTTATCAGTTAAAAGTTTTTCTGCTTTTTGCAGTGCCGTACGATATTCTTCTTCAACTTCAACAGAAAGTTTTTTCATCTTAAACTTATCACCGCTTTCATCTACAATAAGTTTTTTGAATTCATCCGGATAGCCAATGTTTTTAGGTCTGTAAAATTCAGTCTTTGCAATACCATCTATATAATTAAGTATCAAATCTTCGCCTAATTTTTTCCATCTCTTTATTGTTATTTCAGCCATTTCATTTGTGTAATTTGTTAAATGATCTATGGCTTTACCTGGAGAGTCTTTATATAAAGCTAAAGCAGCATTTTCAATTGATTTTTGTCGAGATATAAATTTTCCTTCCAAATCATTTTGTACTTTTTGTACATCATCGATAACCATTGAAAATTTCGGATAAGCAAAATTCGACACAAAATTAAAAACCCAAAAAGCCGAATCCCAACTAAACTTTGAAAGTGATGCAACACCTTCGCCAAAATTATATGGTGCTTTTGTAATTGAGGCATACATCGGAACATAAACAGTAAAATAAGTATCATCAACGCCGTACCAAAGAACTCCTCCAATTTCACGAGGTAAATCAGATCTTGATTGGCTTACAAATGACCACGCAGTTTGTGGTGTTGAGATAGGTCGCTCATGAAAATATCGCTCACCTTCATGTTCCCATACAAGCGGACGCCAACGGTAAGGCATGTCATAAGGACCCGCTGCAATACCTTTAGTCATATCTAATTCAGTTCCTTGATAATGATCTCTCATCAAATGCATTACATCATGAACCGATAATTTGTTTTCGGGTTTTACATAAAGAGGCATTCTTTCGAGACTTTCGCCATTAATATAATCTATGTATTTATCCATATCACCGTTAACTCTTCTAAACAAAGACCATACACGCGCATCACAAAATCTGATTGCTCCAAAATCAAGTGGTGCATATGCATCGGAAAAGTTAAATTCGGTATCATTACCTTCGAAATATCCTTTCTCGCGTGCAAATGAAATTACATCCGGTGAATAAAGATAATTTTCCGGATCATTTAATTTTATTTTTGTAATTCTTGCTTGGTTAGCATGACCGGAAACATAACCATCAGGAATTCTGACCGCAGCCCAAACCGCTCCTTTGTTTCCTTCACCTTTACCTATCATTTCCAAAATCCATGCTTCATTTGCATCACCGATTGAAAATGATTCTCCTGAACTGTAATAGCCATATTCATCCACTAAATCAGTCATTACTTTAATAGCTTCACGAGCTGTTTTAGCTCTTTGCAATGTGATATACATTAAACTTCCGTAATCGATTATTCCTTGAGGATCCCGCAGTTCACTTCTTCCACCGAAAGTTGTTTCACCAATAGCTACCTGGTATTCATTCATATTTCCAATAACATTATAAGTCTCTCTGGCTTGTTTGATTTTACCGAGAAATTTTCCGGTATCCCATTCATAGATATCAAGCATAGCACCTTCAGGATATTTGGCAGCGGGATAATGATACAGTTCTCCATAAAACCCAAATGAATCTGCTGTATAACAGATATGCACAGACCCATCCGTTGATGCTCCCTTTGTAACAATAAAGTTAGTACAAGGGAATATATTGTTTGTTAAAACAAAGATTAGTCCTGTCATGAAAAAAAGAATTTGTTTACGCACGGTTCACCTACTTTTTGTTAATATTTACAAATTGGTTGGTAAGATAATAATTCAGAGGAAATATTTTAGAAAAATCGGTAATTGTTTAAGTGAAAAAATTTTGTTACAGATTTAATGAGCTATACGTTTGATTCCCTTTGTAAATACATTTTTTATGTATTTAAACTATATTTGATAGAATCAATTCTAATCAATTTCTGCCAAAAGGGTTAACTAAAACAAGAGGGGATTAACAAATGAAAAACTTAAAACTATTTCTATTATTTATTATGGTATACTCAATGCAATTATTTGCTCAACTTCCACCGCTCATTGATCGTGAGATATTTTTCGGAGATCCTGAAATTTCCGGAGCACAAATTTCACCCGATGGAAAATTTATTACCTTTGTCAAACCTTATAATAACATTAGAAATATCTGGGTTAAAGAGTTTGATGAACCGTTTGATAATGCTCGTCCATTAACCGCAGATTCATCCAGACCAATAAGAGCTTATTTCTGGTCTGTTGATAGTAAATATGTACTTTATGTACAAGACAAAGGGGGCGATGAAAATTTTAGAGTTTATGCAGTAAACCCCGCCGAAAGCGGTGACCCGGTTCCAAATGCAAGAGACTTGACACCTTACGATGATGTTAGAGCAACAATCTATTCAGTACCTAAGAAAACACCGGATCAAATTATAATTGGATTAAATGATAGAGACCCGCAGGTACATGATGTTTACAGGCTTAATTTAACCGACGGTACAAGAGAATTATTATGGCAAAATGATCAGAATGTTGTCAGTTGGTCAATTGATCTTGAAGGTAACTTACGGTTAGGAATTAGAATGCTTCCCGATGGAGGAAGTGAAATTTTAAAAATTGAGGACAGTGATTTAGTCTCTATTTATTCGGTAAATAATGAAGAAACAGCTTCTCCAATACGTTTTACACCAGACGGTAATAGTTTTTATATGATCACAAATAAAGGTGATGATTTAGATAAAACTCAATTAGTACTTTACAATCTTGTCGACAATTCTATTGAGTTTATCGAGAAAGATCCGCTTGATGAAGTAGATTTTGGCGGAGCATTCTTTTCAGATATAACAAACGAATTGATATTCACTGCATATGTTGGTGATAAACGAAGGCTTTATTTTAAAAACGATGAATTTGAAAAAGATTATGAAAAATTAAAAACACTTCTTCCCGACGGTGAAATTTCGCTCCGTTCGATGACAGATGATGAAAATATCTGGTTAGTTTCGGTTTCGAGAGATGTTGATCCCGGTTCGGTGTATGTTTTCAATCGAAAAGAAGGGAAAGCTGAATTTTTATATCAGTCCAATCCTAAACTTCCTGTTGAACATCTGGCTCCAATGAAACCAATAAGATATGAGGCAAGAGATGGATTGGTGATTCCTGCTTATCTGACATTACCGAAAGGAATTCCATCAGAAAATTTACCGACAATACTTCTAATTCATGGGGGTCCTTGGGCTCGAGATTACTGGGGTTATGATCCTATTGCTCAATTCTTAGCGAATAGAGGATATGCAGTATTGCAGCCAAATTTCAGAGGATCAACCGGTTATGGTAAAGCATTCTTAAATGCCGGAAATAAAGAGTGGGGAAGAGGTGCAATGCAGCATGATATTACCGATGCAGTTAAATGGTTGATCGAAGAAGGAATTGCCGATCCCGAAAGAGTCGGTATTGCCGGAGGTTCTTACGGCGGTTATGCTACTTTAGCCGGCTTGGCATTTACGCCGGAATTATATGCAGCCGGTTTCGATATAGTTGGTCCGTCAAATATTATTACACTTTTAAATTCAATTCCCCCATACTGGGCCCCTATTAAAAAGATGTTTGATGTAAGGGTAGGAGATATGAATGATCCTGAAGAACTGAAAATGTTAGAAGAACAATCTCCTTTAAATTATGCTGAAAATATTATAAGACCATTATTTGTTGTTCAGGGTGCAAATGACCCAAGAGTTAAAAAAGCCGAATCTGATCAAATTGTGGTTGCTTTACGTGACCTCGGTAGAGAAATTGAATATATGGTGGCGGAAGACGAAGGACATGGTTTTGCAGGGTTGGAAAATAGACTTGCTATGACGGTAGCAATGGAAGAATTTTTTGCTAAACATCTTAAAGGCAGGTATCAAGAAGATGTTCGTGATGAAATAAAAGAGAGATTAGATCAGATTATGGTAGATATTAATACGGTAGTATTACCTGTTAAAGAAGAAGTATCAGCAGAAAAAGTGTTTGAATTTGACGGAAGCAAAATTCAAGAACAAGAATCAAAATATTTGATGACTATCGAAGCTCGCGGTCAAACTATGAATATGGATGTCTTCAGAAAAATAGCCAAAGCAGAATTGAATGATACTGAAGTTCTAATGGTAATAGATGAAGTTACAGGAATGATGGGCGGACTTGATACACTTTACCTTAATAGTAAATCTCTTCAGCCGATTAAAAGATTGGCAAAGCAAGGAATGGCAAAGGTAAATGTTCAATTTGGTAACAAGAAAATTGAAGGATTAATTTCAGCCGGTCCGCAGCAAATGCCGATTGATGTCTCAATCGATTCACCGGTACTTTCAGAGGGAACAAATACCGAACTTGCAATTTGTACTCTTCCTTTAAATGAAAATTATGCAGCTGTCTTAGATTTATTCGATATGATGGGAGGAAAAGTAAAATCATTATCTGTCAAAGTAGTGGGTACCGAAACGGTTGAAATAAACGGTAATTTTTACGATACCTATAAAGTCGAACTTGATCCGGTTGACGATGAAAATGGCGGTTCAATATTATGGATAAGCAAAGAGTTAAATAAAGTAATCAAATCTGAATCAAAATTACCACAAATGATGGGCGGCGGGACTGTAATAACTGAATTAGTTGAGTGATAATTTAAAGTGGAGCTGCCTAACAATGGCAGCTCCACAAATAAATAATCTAAACCCATCCTCTTAATTTACATGCTTCTGCCACACGTGCTACACCTACAACCATTGCAGCTAATCTTGGATGAATTTTCTTTTCTCTAAGGGCTTCCTGAACTGTATGATATGCTTTGGAAATTTTTTTATCTAATCTTTGCTGAACCTGTTCTTCATCCCAAAAATACGAGTATTTATCTTGAACCATTTCAAAATAAGATACGGTTACTCCGCCGGCGCTTGCAAGTATATCAGGAATTACATGAACCCCTTTTTTATTTAATATAATATCAGCTTCGGGAGTAGTAGGACCATTAGCAAGCTCACTAATTATTTTTGCTTTAATGTTATCCGCATTTTGTGAAGTAATTGCATTTTCAAGTGCTGCCGGGTATAATATTTCTACATCAAGGGTAAGTAATTCATTATGTTGAATTTCTTTGGCACCCGGAAAATTTTTAACTGTTCCGGTTTTTAATTTATGCATAACAAGTTCTTTTGGGTCAAAGCCGTCGGGATTAAATATTGCTGCTCGTGAATCACTAACGGCTATTAACTTTCCTCCGCCGAGTATTTCCTGATGAAGTAATGCAGCTCTTTGACCAGCGTTTCCAAATCCTTGAATTGCATAAGTTTTTGTAGGATCAAATCCGTAAACTTTACATGCTTCTCTAACATTAATTACACCACCTCGTGCAGTTGCGTCTCTTCTTCCTTCGGTACCTCCAACTTGCTGAGGCTTATCTGTTAAAATACCCGGCTGATGATTGTTAACAATAGTTTCATATTCATCCATCATCCATGTCATAGTTTGCGGATTAGTATAAACATCCGGAGCCGGGATATCTCTTTCAATACCGATAATTGGGGCTATTGCCCTTATATAACCTCGGGAAACTGCTTCAAGTTCACGTTCGGACATTGTTTTGGGGTCGCAGCAAACGCCTCCTTTGCCGCCTCCGAGCGGAAGGTCTACAACAGCTGTTTTCCAGGTCATCCAGCAAGCTAAAGCGCGTATAGTATCAACTGTTTCTTCCGGATGAAATCTGATACCTCCTTTAGCAGGACCACGTGCATAATTATATTGTATTCGCCAAGCATGGAAAACTTTTACTTTGCCATCATCCATCCTTACTGGGAAAGTAAACTTAAATTCTCTTTGAGGATAAATAAGAAGCTCAATAGTCGCTTGATCTAAATTCAATAATTTTGCCGATTCCATTACTTGTTGCTGTGCGACTTTAAATGAATTATAAGATTCCATCCTTTTATTCCTGTTTTTTATCATTTGCAGAAGAATTTTTTGAGGTAGATTTTTTTACAACATCATCAAGAATAATTCTATACCAGCAATTTTTACACATTAAAGCTCTATCTACACTAAGAAGAACTTGTTGCCACGGACTTAGTTTTTGCCCGCAGTGAGGGCAGCTGTCTAGTTCAACTTTTTTAAATTCTTTTTTTTCTTCGGTCAATTTAAACCTCCGGTTTAAGAATTATTCCTTTGTTTTCGTGACCGTTCATTTTCACTTTTATGGGTTTATCAAATCGAATATGTTTAGTGAAGTTTTTTTCTTCAATTGGTTTCTGAGATAATATCCAATCCCAATCAATAATGTCTGATTTGTTTGTATCAACAGTAAAATAACCTATCATAAAGGAGGTTATGTTCTGGAAGAAATGAGTACCTTGTGAAGGGGTTACGGAGAAATCTTTGAATCCCGTTTCAATTATTGCTCTTGCGCCTGCAATTTGTTCCCATGTAACCGGAATACCAAGCCACGGGTCTAAGGAACCCCATCTTCCAACCCCAATTAGTAAATATGGTTTTTGCTCGTTTAACATTTTCGAATTAAAATAGCTTACTTCTTTTGCAACTTCTATGCTTTTTGCTCTTTCGAAAGTATTGTAATCAACATAAACAATATCTTTCATATCATCAATCAAACCATTTCCCAGAACTTGTTCGCTGTAACAAATAATATTTTCCTTCTGAGTATCCTCAATATCAAGTTCTTCAACTTCATGGTGAACTACAAGAGGTCTCATTTGAAGAATACCGAATTCTTTTGGTTTGCTTGTCATATTAACTGCAAACTCAATTTCAACCGGAGTACCCATACCCCAGGTTCCCATATCAAGTAGTAATTCTAAAATTTGCGGGAGCGGGAAAAGCTTATTTCTTAAAATCGGACCAAAAGTAACAAGTCTCATACCTTCTCTGCTCAGACCATCGTAAATTCTATCATTTTCAGGTGAATAAGTTGAGGCAACAAATTGTAGAGAATTGTCTTCCTCTGCGGCTTTTAAATCATGTTTTCTTAGAAGCATGTCGTAAGTTTCGTATCCGAATTCTGAACTGCCGTCTAAGGCTAAAGCATAAAAATCACGCTGAGAAGTATTTAATGATTCTTTAACTGAATAAAATTGAATCAGATCGGTGGGATATTTAGGACAGAATCTTACCGTATTACCGCCGTCAACAACCATTTTCCCAAGACCAAGCGCAACTGAGATAATACCATCATTTGATTTCTGCGGTGATATTGGATAAAAATTATACGATTTGGCTACACCGGATATATCAGGATAAAATCTATTACCGTGAGTAGTTCCGACAGTTCTTTGAATAATAACCGCCATTTTTTCTTCTTCAAGTCTGTAGGAAGTTATTCTAATATAATTTTTTGCACTTTGATAATAAGTTGAAGCATATACTCGTTTTATGCTGTTAAGCAAATCGTTTAATCTTATTAATGAATTGGAGTGAATGTTTGGGATCATGTAAGTCTGATAAACGCCGGCAAAGGGATGATATTGTGAATCTTCGAGGAGACTTGATGATCTTACCGCAAGGGGTGTCCTAACAATATCAAGAAAAGCTGCAAGTTCACCAAGAATTTCTTCGGGAAATTTTTCGGCTTCAAGAAATCTTTTTGTTATTTCCTTATCGTCATCACAGTTAAGTGCAAATTTTTTGAGATTGTTTTCTTCAAGAAATTGATCAAATACATCTGTACCAAGAACCACTGCCGAAGGAACGGAAATCTGTACGTCTTCAAAACTCTCACGAACATTATAATTATTAATTAAAGTATTGACAAAACTTAATCCACGTGCTTTCCCACCGAGCGATCCTCCGCCAATTCTTGCAAAACTGCTGCCCGGGTCAAAAGTTTCTTTCGAGAAATCGGTAATTATACCACGTTGACGGAAACTAATATAATTAAGTACGGACTTAATTAAATACGATCTAAGTTCTTCGATAGAATTGTAATCCGTAACTTTCCGTGGTCTAAGCTGATGAGCTAAGTAGAATTCGGTACGCGCTTTCAACCAATTAGAGAAATGATTGCGTTCGGCATGATATTTAATACTTTCTACAGGTACAACTTTCATTTGTTCAACTAAGCTCTTTAAATCATAAGCCCGTCCAACTTCTATTCCGTTTGGCATTCGAAAAATAAAATCACCGAAGCTGAAATAATTTATCATAAATTGACGAAGTTCGTTCAGCAATGTAGGGGAGTCTTTCAAAATAAATGAAGTATTATATTCTTCTGCTATTTTTTCATTTTCAGAATTATGGGATAATAGAAGAATCGGGATATCAATTTGCTGAGACTTAACCGTTGAAGCAAATTTAATACCGGCTTGGGAATCCTGAACTCCGTTCATCGGGAAATCGATATCCGAAATTACACCTAAAGTGAAATCCTTATATCGTGAATAATAATCCCATGCCTCCTCATAAGTTGAACAAAGTAAAATTTTCGGACGTGCTCGCATTCTTAAAAATTTATGACTCAGATTTATTCCTTCAGAAATAAGTCTCTGTGATTGCTTCATTGTTTCCGTATAAATAATAGGAAGGAAAGAAGAATAATATCTAACACTATCTTCAATAACTATAATGTTTTGAACACCAACAATTTTCGTATCATGTGCTACATTAGCCCTGTCTTCAAAGTATTTTATTATTGCAATAATAATTCGAAAGTCGCCTTGCCAAACAAAGATTTTATCAAAAACATTTGTGTTTTTATTAAGCAATAGATGCATTAGTTCTTTGTTATCATGAGCCAATAATACAATCGGAATGTCGAGATCGGATTCTTTAACAAGTTTAGCTAATTGAGTAGCATGCATATCTTCGATATGTAAAGTAGTAATTATAAGATCGAAACGTTTTTCTTCTTTTGCAATAGCAATTGCATCATGACCGCTTGATACGCGGGTTAGTTCGGGGGAATGACTTAACTGCAATCCTTGATATTCGTTTCGAATTAATTCATACAATCTTCCGTCTTCTTCGTATAGATAAAGATCATAGAGACTAGAAACTAAAAGAATATCCCGGATTCGGAATCGCATAAGATTTTGAAAACCTTGAAAACGATTACCGTATCCATGTTCAATCCATATCGAATCTAAAACTTCAAAGGATGCATCTTTCATTGTATTCTATTGTATGTTATTGCAAATAAATATATGAAAAAAGATATATGCGTTAAAGAATATTAATTTAAAATTAGCGGCAGATTTGTATCTACAAACATATAAATAACTTCATACAAATCTGCCGTACTGTTATTTACATCAAAATATTTCAGTTATACGACACCTTGATCAATCATAGCATCGGCAACTTTTAGAAAACCTCCTATATTTGCACCGTTAACATAATTACCGGGAGTCCCGAATCGTTCAGCATTAACGATACATGTTTTGTGGATATTTTTCATAATCATCATCAAGCGGTTATCAACTTCTTCTCGAGTCCAAGGAAGACGCATACTGTTTTGCGACATTTCGAGACCTGATACTGCAACACCACCAGCATTTGCAGCTTTACCGGGACCATATAAAATTTTATTATCTAAGAAAATATTAACACCTTCAATTGTAGTCGGCATATTAGCGCCTTCACTAACAACAAAAACACCATTGTTTACAAGGTTTTGTGCATCTTTATCGTTAATTTCATTTTGAGTCGCACTTGGTAAAGCACATTCCGCTTTATGATTCCAAAGAGGATTGTATTCCATTTGCGGATCTAAATCCGTATAAACGGCATTTTTATATTTGTCAACATACTCTTTAATTCTTCCTCTTCTTACGTTTTTTAAATCCATTACAAATTTCAGTTTTTCATCGTCTATACCTTCTTCATCATAAATATATCCGTTTGAATCTGAAAGAGTAACTACTTTTCCGCCAAGCGAATTGATTTTCTCAACACTGTATTGAGCCACATTTCCGCTACCGGAGACCAAACAAGTTTTTCCTTCGAGAGTTTGATTTTTTGTTTGAAGCATTTCAGCGGCAAAGTAAACTGCACCATAACCGGTTGCTTCAGGTCTAATTAATGAACCGCCCCAATTAAGTCCCTTTCCGGTTAATACTCCGGTAAATTCATTTCTTAATTTTTTATACTGCCCGAATAAGTATCCGATCTCTCTTCCACCGACACCAATATCACCGGCAGGAATATCAGTATTTGGACCGATATGCCTGAAAAGCTCGCTCATAAATGCTTGACAAAATCTCATTATTTTTAAGTCGCTCTTACCTTTTGGATCAAAATCGGATCCACCTTTACCGCCGCCCATAGGTAAAGAAGTTAAACTATTTTTAAACACTTGCTCGAAAGCTAAGAATTTTAAGATGCCAAGATTTACAGAAGGGTGGAATCTAAGTCCGCCTTTGTAAGGACCGATAGCACTGTTCATTTCAATTCTGTAACCACGGTTAATGTGAACTTCTCCTTGCTCATCTACCCAGGGGACTCTAAAAGTAATTACCCGTTCAGGTTCGATAATACGTTCTAATACTTTAGCTGCACGGTATTCGGGATGCCTGTCTAACACAATTGAAATTGATTCGGTTACTTCTTGAACAGCTTGATGAAATTCGGGTTCAGCCGGATTCTTTGCCTTAACTTCTGCCATTAATTCTTTAACGTATTCTGACATTGAGACCTCCTCTAATCTTTTAGTTCGTTTGAAATTTCTTTGAGTTCAAAAACAAATTAGAGATAGATTTTCTTAGGAGGTAGAACAAAAGTTATGAATTGACTGTAACAAATTTTGTTACAGATAAACGGTTATTGAGTGAAGGAATTAATGTAATGATTAATAATTGAGAAGGTTCTTTTAGATAATCAATTTATTACGAAGTACATATTGAGTTAATTCGACATTCGATTTAATATGCATTTTTTCGAATATTCTGTTGCGGTAACTATAGAACGTATTTATACTAATATTCAATTCCGAAGAAATTATTTCTGCAGTTTTGCCGGAAGCTATTTTTAACATAACGCTGTATTCTCTATCGGATAATATTTCATGCGGAGAATCAATCTTTGCAGTATCAAAATACTCTGCAAGTTTATCTGCAAGAGAATCGCTGATATATTTTCTTCCGTCCACAATTTTCCTGATCGCTGAAATTAATTCGGTAGGGGCACTAACTTTTTGAAGATAACCTGAAGCACCTGATTTAATAGCACGAATTCCATATTGTTCTTCGCTGTACATACTTAAAATTAATACCGGCAGATTCGGATATTGTAATTTAATTTCTTTCATTATCTCAATGCCGGATTTATCCGGCATATTTATATCAAGAACAACTATGTTACATTCCTTTACTTTAATTAATTCGAATAACTGATTTGAATTCTCAGCTTCACCGGTTACACAAATATCGGATACTTCCGCAACTATTTGTTTTAACCCTTCTCTAACGATAGCATGATCATCTGCTATTATAATCTTTATCATATATTTATTTGTCTAATGGTAAAATTAAACTAACAAGAGTTCCGCTGCCCATCGTACTTTTTATATTAAACTTTCCACCTAAAATTTCCGTACGCTCTCTCATTCCTAAGATTCCCAATGATTTGGGGTTTTGTATTTGATTCTTAGTAATTCCTTTACCGTTATCTTTTATTTGCAAATGTAAAAAATTATCGTCGCAAATAAGCTTTATCGAAACTTTACTTGCATTTGCATGTCTTGCAATATTTGTTAAAGCTTCTTGAAATATTCTAAATACTGCTGTTTTTTTATCAGCATCAAGATTAATTTCTTCTCCCGGTAAATCTGTATTGCAATCAATTCCGGTTCTTTTTGAAAATTCATTTGTCTGCCATTCAATAGCAGCAATAATTCCCAGGTCATCTAAAATTCCCGGTCTTAATTTTTCACAAATTTTTTGTACTGATTCTACTGATTTGTCGATCATTTCAATAATGGAATCAAATTTTTGCTTTAACTCGACTTGAGACGGTGTAAGTTTATTTGCCAGTAAAGATACTTGAATTTTCAACACGGTTAAAACTTGTCCTAATTCATCATGGATTTCACGAGAAATAATCGTTCTTTCTTCTTCTCTTATAGATTGAATATGAAGTGCTAGGTTTCTGAGTTTATCTCCATATTTCATCAACATCGATTCGTATTTATTTCTTTCAGTTAAGTCACGTGCAATAAAAATTACTGCAGGTCTATTTTGATATTCAAATAGGTGAGAGTTAATTTCAACAGATAATTCTAATTTATTCTTTGACATTATCGATGAAGTAAAAACATAACTCCCGTTTTCAAGTAATTTTTCGAGCACATCAACTAAGAATTCTTCTTCATTTCTAAAAAGAATTTCAAGTGGATGTCGCATTAAAATTTCTTTGCGGTTGAAATTAAGTTTATTAAATGTCTCAACGTTAGCATCAAGGAAATTACTTAATGTCTTCCCGTAATTAACATTACAGATTAATACTATATCATTTATATTATTGAATAAAGTTTGAAAGTGATATACTTTATTCTGCATATCTAGTAACAACTTTTTTTGACGGGTTATATCTTCGATGAAAAGAAATAAAATTGTTTGACCATTTAAGAGAGCCGCATTTTGATTGCATTTAATCCAAATCGTTTTCTTGCTTGACGTAACGATTTCTTTTTCATAAGATTCAAAGTTTTCATTCGAAGAAAAAGATTTCTGAAGATATGGTCTAATGTCGTTTTGTGAGTTGAAAGAAAAAAGCGAATAGAAATTTATATTTATTATTTGATCAGCCGCCTTATCAAATAGCTTAGCAAAATATTCATTTGCAAATTGTATTATACCTTCACGGTTAATAACGACAAAACCATGAGGTAAATTATCCAATAATACATCGGTAATACCGTGATGTGTTTTGTTACCGGTGAACATTTTTATATAATTTTTTTCAATTTATTTACCGGGTTTTAGAATAATCCCTTGGTTTTGATGTCCATTAATTTTAACGGAAATCGGTTCTTCAAATTGCAGATGCCTGGTATACTTAAATTCTTCCATTGCAGGTTGACTGCAAAGCCAATCCCAATCAATAAAACCTTTCTTATCATGTGAATTAACAGTAAAATAACCGACTCTAAAACTTGTAATATTTTGGAAAAAATGCGAGCCCTGTGATGGAGTAACTTCAAAATCCTTAAATCCGGATTCAATGATAGCTCCGGCTCCGGATATTTGATCCCATGTTACAGGAATACCGAGCCAATGATCAAACGAACCCCATCTGCCAACCCCGATTAATACATAAGGTTTCTGTTGTTCAATTAACTTCTTGTTTAATTGACTGATTTCATATGCAACTTCTTTACTTTTCCCTCTATCAAATTTATTTATATCAACTACTATAATATCATGAATACCATAAAGTGAACCATTTCCAAGAACCTGAGTACTTCTGCAAATAAGATTTCCCTTCGGGAATTCGTCCAAATTCAAACTCTCGACTTCTCTACTAATAACAAGCGGACGCATCTGCAGAAAAGAAAATTCTTTGGGTGTTTTATTCATGTTTACGGCGAATTCAATTTCTACAAACGTTCCCATTCCCCAGGTTCCTAATTCAAGCAATAGATCAAGAACTTCTGCTAAAGGGAAGACCTTGTGTTTTAATATCGGTGCAAATGTTACTACTCTTGTTCCGTTTCTAGATATCCCATCGTAGACTGCATCATTTTCCGACGAGTATGTTGAACCAACATAAGATAGTGTTTGATCTTTTTCAGCGGCAGTGAGTTCGTAGTTTTTAACAAAAATTTCAGGATCTTGTTCAGAACTTGTGATCTTTGTTGATACATCTAATGCATAAAAATTTTGTTGAGCATTCCGCAGTGTTTCTTTTGTTGAGAAAAATTGCAATAGATGTTTCGGAAACTTTGGACAGAAACGAACGGTTTCACCTCCTTCAACAACTGTTTGTCCCAACCCAAGTGCAACATATGCAATTCCATCGGGTGATTTTTGAGGCGGCACAGGATAAAAATTATAAGATTTGGCCACACCGGCAAAATCAGGGTAGAATCTATTCCCATGTTTTGTCCCGATCAATCTTTGCACGATAACCGCCATCTTTTCTTCTTCCAGCCTGTAGGATGTTGCCTTCATATAATCTTTTGCTGCTGTTAAAAATTGAGAAGCATAAACACTTTTAATTGCGGTTAATAATTCTTGCAGTCTAACTCCAATATCGTCATCATTATTAGGTATCATGTAAGTTTTGTACACACCGGCAAATGGTTGAAACTGAGAGTCTTCTAAAAGACTTGATGAACGCACGGCAAGGGGTTCTCTTATTATATCAAGAAAATCCTTTAGTTTCAGAACTATATCTTCGGGAAAGAAAGAAGCTTCCCGGAAAGTCTTTGCAATCAGTTTATCATCGGTTTCATTTAGGGCAAAATTGAACAGCTTATTTTCATCGATAAATTGGTCGAATACATCTGTTGCAATAACTACTGCAGATGGGACTGAAATTTCAATCCCTTTGAATTTATCGTGAAGTTCATAATTATTGATTAATGTATTAATAAAACCAAGACCTCTTGCTTTACCGCCGAGTGAACCACCGCCAATCCTAGCAAAACTATTTTGAGGGTCAAATGAATCTTTATTAAAATCGGTAACAATTCCGCGTGTCCGTAATTGCTGATATAGCACCAAAGAATCAATGAGGTCTTTTCTGAGATCTGCCGGAGTATCAAAATCACTTAACTTGCGAGGTCTTAATCTATCGGCCAACCAAAATTCGGTTCTTGCTTTTAACCAGCGTGAAAAATCATTTCTTGCTGCATGAAAAATTATCGATTCATCGGGGACAATTCTTAATTTTTCTTCAAGTTGTTTTAGGTTTGATGCACGATCAACTTCGCTGCCGTCGGGCAATCTAAAAATGAAATCGCCGAATCCAAAATTCTCAAGCATAAAATTTCGTAAATCATGCAGAAGTCTTGGAGAGCCCTTTAATAGAAAACCGACACCAATTTCAGTTGCCCTAACTTGGTATTCCGGGTTGCTTGACTGTAAGACAATTGGAATATCATGATGAAGCTTTCGTACTTCAATTGCAAATTTAATACCTGCTTCGGGATCACGCACACCATTATGTTTAAAATTAATGTCAGTAATTACTCCCAAAATGTATTCATGAAATTGTTCGAAATAACTCCATGCTTCTTCATAAGTTGTACAAAGAAGGATTTTAGGGCGGGCACGCATTCTAAGGTATTTATGTGTAAGATTTACTCCTTCTGAAAGCAATTGTTGTGACTGTTTAAGTATTACTTTATAAATTAAGGGGAGATAGGTAGAATAAAATTTTACATTATCTTCAACAAGAATTATTGATTGCACGCCTGCATTTAAAGTATCATTCTCTACGTTTAATTTATCTTCTATGTATTTAATAATTCCAATTAATAATCGGTAATCTCCTTGCCAAATAAATATTTTATCGAATATGGAAGTATCGTAATGAGTTTGAATTTCTTTTCTTTCTCTGTTATCATAAGCCAATAATACTACAGGCGTTAGAATATTTTTTTCTTTTATTGTTCGTGTAAATTCAATAACATGCATATCCTCGATGTGAAGAGTTGTAATGATAAGATCATAAGTGTTTTGTCCGTTGCCTAATATTTCAAGAGCTTCTGCAGCGGTTGTAACTGCTGTTAATTCAGGCGCATGACTAAGATTTAGATTTTGATATTCTTCTCTAATCAGTTCATAAAGTCGTCCGTCTTCTTCAAAAAGATAGTTATCATATAAGCTCGAAACTAAAAGAATATCTCGAATTTTATGCCGCATTAACTTTTGAAATCTTTTTATTCTTTGTCCGAACATATTCTTCATATTAAGCTGTTCGATCTTATTCATTTTCATAAGAGTATTCATTTTGATTAATAATTGGTTAGCTAAAATATAATAAAAAAGGCAATCGATTCATCATGTGAAAATGACAACCGATTGCCTAAAAAAAATAAATGTTGATATTATTATACAATTCCTTGATCTAACATAGCATCAGCAACTTTTAAGAAGCCGGCAATGTTCGCACCAACGACATAATTACCCGGTTTACCAAATCTATCTGCAGTCTCAACACAGGTGTGGTGAATACTGGTCATAATTTGGTGTAACCTGCTGTCAACTTCTTCTCTTACCCAAGGTAATCTCATACTATTTTGTGTCATTTCCAGCCCGGAAGTTGCAACACCACCGGCATTTGCGGCTTTCCCCGGCGCATAGAGAATTTTGGATTCGAGAAATACTTTAATACCTTCATTAGTTGTAGGCATATTGGCACCTTCGCAAACACATATACACCCGTTCTTAACTAATTCTTTTGCTTCATCTTCATTTAACTCATTTTGTGTAGCACATGGCATCGCAACATCAACTTGGATTCCCCATGGTCTTTTACCGGGATAAAAATCAACTTTAAATTCTTTAGCATAAGGTTCTACTGCATCTAAAGCACTTGCACGAAGTTTTAACATATAATCAACTTTATCACCTGTTATACCATCTTTATCATGAACAAATCCATCAGGTCCCGAAAGAGTTACCACTTTACCGCCTAGCTCATTGATTTTAGTTACAGCACCCCAGGCAACGTTTCCAAAACCGGAAACAGCAACAGTTTTACCTTCAAAATCAGTGTTTTTTGTTTTTAACATTTCCTGAGCAAAATAAACAGCACCAAAACCTGTGGCTTCCGGACGAATAAGGGAACCGCCCCAATTCAATCCTTTTCCAGTTAAAACACCGGTAAATTCATTCCTCAATCTTTTATATTGACCAAACAAGTAACCGACTTCTCTTGCACCAACACCAATGTCACCTGCAGGTACATCTGTATCCGACCCAATATGCCGGAAAAGTTCCGTCATAAAACTTTGGCAGAAACGCATTACTTCGTTATCACTTTTACCTTTAGGGTCGAAATCTGAACCGCCTTTTCCGCCACCCATAGGTAAAGTAGTTAAACTATTTTTAAAGACTTGTTCGAAAGCCAAGAATTTTAAGATACTAAGAGTAACTGAAGGGTGAAAACGCAGTCCACCTTTATATGGACCAATAGCACTATTCATTTGAATTCTAAAACCTCTGTTAACATGAACATCACCTTGGTCATCTACCCACGGTACTCTAAATATTATAACTCTTTCGGGTTCAACCATTCTTTCGAGAATACTTTCAGAACGGTATTCCGGATGTCTTTCAAGAACGACATCCAATGATTCCAATACTTCTTCAACAGCTTGAATAAATTCAGGTTCATTTTGATTTTTAGCTCTTACTTCAGTAATTATTTTTTGTGTGTAATCCGACATAACAACTCCAATACATTTTGTGGGGTGAATATTACTTATATAAAGACAAATTTAACTTAATTTGCATATGAAACTTAGTGATAATTTATGTGAAGAAAAATGAAAACCGGTATAAAAGAAGAATATCTTGCAGAAAATCGTACTTTTTAATGATTAATAAGAAGAGAAAATGTCCTTTGTATAATCTAAAGAGCTGCTGTCGTATTTCTCTAATATTCTATTGTACAGAATTTTATTGAAACTTTTAAGTAAAAAATTGTGTTATTCACATTGACACATGAATTTATTTAATTATATTTGCAAATCAATTTGATAATTAATCGAAAAGTAAAAATGAATTTAACATTACATCACGCTCATCACCATTTAATCTTTCTCATGGAAGCGTCGATGTGATTTAAATAATTTTATAAAAATTAATAAGAACCCCGGCGCATGCCGGGGTTTTTTGTTTTAAAGGAGAATATAATGAACGGTAATCTAAAATTAGCAATCCAGAAAAAGGGGAGGTTGTCTGATAAATCTCTCGAACTCCTAAAATCATGCGGCTTCGATATTGAAAATTATTCTGAGCGATTATTTATATCGGCTAATAATTTCAAATTAGATGTTCTTTTTCTGCGGGATGATGATATTCCCGAATATGTTCAAGACGGTGTAGCCGATATCGGCATTGTTGGTGAGAATGTATTAATTGAAAGAGGTTCCAAAGCGGAAATAATAAAAAAACTTAGTTTCGGGAAATGTAAACTTATGATTGGTGTTCCTGAAGAAGAAGATATCTCGGATATCAAAGCACTTAACAACAAAAAAATTGCAACGTCCCACCCACGCTTACTTAATAATTATTTAAAGAACAATTCAATCAACTCAAAAGTAATTGAGATAAGCGGTTCGGTCGAGATAGCACCTTCACTCGGAGTAGCAGATTATATATGCGATATTGTATCAACCGGCAACACACTTAAGTTCAATAAACTCAAAAAATCATTTACCGTTTTTGAATCAGAAGCTGTTTTAATAAAAAGTAGAACATTCAACCCAGCTAAGCAAGATTTATTGGACCAATTTAAAGCAAGAATTGATTCCGTTTTACTTGCAAAGAATTCAAAGTATCTAATGATGAATGTTGAGCGAAAAGCATTGGAGGAGATACAAAGAATTATTCCTTCATTAAAAAGTCCTACGGTTGTACCACTGGCTGAAGAAAATTTAGTAGCGGTTCACGCTGTAATTCCTAAAGAAAAATTTTGGTTGATTGTAGGGGAATTAAAATCAATCGGTGCCACCGGAATAATTTTATTACCAATAGAGAATATGATATTATGAAAAAAGTAAATCTAAAATATATTTCAAAAGATGATTATCAATTACTGCTCAAAAGACCGGCGATTGATAATGATAAAGTATTTGAAATTGTAAAACCCATTTTGACAGAAATCAAAAAGGATGGAATGAATTCAGTTATTAAATTCGCCAAAGAATTTGACGGATTAAATGATTCCGAATTGCGAGTAAATCAAAAAGACATTGATGAATCAGAAAAAACTATTGATTCTGATTTGAAGCAAGCGATTAAATCAGCGATTGAAAACATTACAAAATTTCATTATGAACAGTCGCCAAAGGAATATGAAATTGAGACAATGACCGGTGTTAAATGCGGGAGAGTTTACAGAGCTATTGAAAATGTTGGGCTTTATATTCCCGGCGGAACTGCTTCGTTATTTTCAACTTTATTAATGCTTGCGATTCCGGCAAAGATTACCGGCTGTAAACGAATTGTTGTTTGTTCTCCAAAACCATCAAATGAAATTCTTTATTGTGCAAAACTTCTTGGGCTTGATGAAGTCTATAATCTAGGCGGTGCACAAGCAATTGGTTTAATGGCTTACGGAACAGAGGAAATAAAAAAAGTTGATAAAGTTTTTGGACCTGGCAACCAATTTGTTACCGCTGCGAAAACTTTTGTAAGCATTGACCCCGACGGATGTGCAATAGATATGCCTGCCGGACCGAGTGAAGTGCTAATCATTAGCGATGAAACCGCAAATCCAAAATATGCCGCCGCTGATTTACTCTCGCAAGCTGAACATGGATCCGATTCTCAGGTTATATTTATATCAACAAATCAAAAATTGATAGACTGGGTTGAAGATGAAGTGGCATCACAATTAATTAATCTCCCTCGTAAGGAAATTGCTGAGAAAGCTTTAGCCGATGGATTACTCATTAAATGTGATTCTCTTGAAGAGGCAATTGAATTCAGCAATGAATATGCGCCTGAGCATTTGATTCTGCAAACTATAGATGCTGATTCGATTCTAAAACAAATTCAAAATGCCGGTTCAGTTTTTCTCGGAAATTATACACCGGAAAGTGTGGGAGATTACTCTTCCGGTACAAATCACTCTCTTCCCACTTATGGTTATGCAAAAACTTTCAGTGGTGTAAATTTACTTTCTTTCATGAAAGGAATTACTTATCAGTCGCTATCGAAAGAAGGAATTATAAACATTGGTAAAACTGTTATAGATATGGCAAATGCAGAAGGTTTAAAGGCTCATGCAAATGCAGTGGAGGTAAGATTAAATGATTGACTTAGAAAAACTTGTTAGACCAAATATTCTAAAACTGAAGCCATATACATCTGCGAGAAGTCAGCATCTCAACGGATTACTTTTAGATGCCAATGAAAATGCATTTGGTTCAGTTATTGAAGATGATAATCTAGAATTGAATAGATATCCCGATCCAACTCAAATAAAACTTAGGCAAAGTATCGGAGATTATTTAAATATCAATCAGGATAGTATTTTCTGTGGTGTCGGTTCTGATGAAATAATTGAGTTATTAATAAGAATATTTTGTGAACCGGGTAAAGATAAAGCAGCAATCTTCGAACCGACATATGGTATGTATAAAGTAGTTTGCGATATTCAAGGAGTGGATACAAAATCATTTGAATTAGACAACAACTTTCAAATTAATGTGGATCAATTTCTAATTCAGGAATTGGAATCAATAAAAATAATTTTTATCTGTTCGCCAAATAATCCGACGGCTAACTTTATAAATAAAAAGGATATCATTCATTTATCCGAAAAAATTAACGGCATTGTTGTTATTGACCAAGCGTATATTGATTTTTTTGATGAACGTGAACTATTGGATGAAATTAATAATCATTCTAATATAGTTTTACTTCGAACCTTTTCTAAAGCATGGGGTTTAGCAGGAGCTCGATTTGGTTTTGCCGTTGCGGATTCATTTATTGTGAAGTTATTGATGAATATAAAATCACCATATAACATCAATAAATTAACTGAAAATATTGTACTTAGATCTTTGAAAAAGATTGATCGAAAAAATGATATTTTAGTAAAAATAAAAATCGAAAGAGATTATCTTACGGAAGAATTGAGATCAATAAATGGTATTAAAAACGTCTATACTTCTGATGCAAATTTTATTTTATTTAAAGTTGATAATGCTGATAAGATTCATGAAAAATTAATCAACAAAGGAATAATAATTAGAAATAGATCGAATCAATTGAACTTGGAAGGTTGCTTGAGAGTTACTGTTGGGACACATGAACAAAATCAAAAGTTCATTAAAGAATTGAGAGCAGTATTATGACAAGAGTCATTGTAAATAAAAGTCTATTAAATCTACATTCCGATCTTTCTATAGGAATGATAAGTTCTTTGAAAAAATTAGTTAATCGTGGAGTGGCAGTTTCGCTTTATCCAACACCAACATTCTCAGACCCGATTATTCACAGGTTACTGGAATTGGAAGGAATTAACTTTGAATCTGACTCTACTAATGATTATCAATCAAATTATTTTATAACGGATAAGAAAAACAAAAAAGTAAAAGCTAAACAAATACTTGTCGGTAAGAATAGAAAAAGTAAAAATATTTCAGAAGCTATTGAATTCGTTATATCTCAAGCTAGAACAGCTCAGCAAATTCGTAATACAAATGAAACAAAAGTAAATGTAAAACTAAATCTTGACAGTTCAGGTAAGTTTAAGATAAATACCCGCATCGGATTTTTTGATCATATGTTACAACAGTTAAGCAAACATTCAAATATTGATATGATGATTAATGTTAAAGGCGATTTGCAAGTAGATTATCATCATACAGTTGAGGATACAGGGATTACTTTAGGTGAATGTTTAGTAAAAGCATTAGGAGACAAGAAGGGAATAAAAAGATTTGGTTTTATGCTTCCTATGGATGATTCAATTGCAGAGACAGCTCTGGATTTAAGCGGTAGACCTTACTTAAATTTCAAAACTAAGTTTACCAGAGAACAGGTCGGTGAATTTCCAACAGAACTTGTGGAGGAATTTTTCAGAGGTTTAACAATAGGATTAAAAGCAAATATCTACATTAAAGCTTCCGGAAAGAATGATCATCACAAAATTGAAGCAATATTCAAATCATTTGCCAAATCGCTTAATGAAGCCGTTCGGTTTGATGAGAGAAGCGAAAATAAATTACCTACTACAAAGGGAAGACTATGATAGCATTAATTGAATACGGAGCCGGTAATACAGCATCAGTATCAAATGCGTTGGAAGAGATTGGTGTTGACCACATAATCTCACAAAATGAAAAAGATATAAGTAGAGCTAATAAGATAATTTTCCCGGGAGTCGGCGAAGCCTCCTCGGCAGTCAAAAAATTACACTTGTTAAATCTGTTCTCTCTATTACGTGTAATCAAAAAGCCAATGCTAGGAATTTGTTTAGGGATGCACATTTTATGTGATCGTTCAGAAGAGGGTAATGTTGCTTGCCTCGGAGTAATAAATGGAGAAGCAAAAAAGTTTGATGCGACAAAAGTTAAAGTCCCGCATATGGGTTGGAACAATGTGAAAATAATTAAGGAGAGTAAATTATTTAATAATATTGATGATAAATCTTATTTCTATTTTGCTCACTCATATTATTTACCTAAAAATGATTCTACCATAGCAACAACTGAACATAATTTAGAATTTTGTGCAGCTTTAGAAAAAGACAATTTTTATGGTGTCCAATTTCACCCGGAAAAATCGGGTGAAACGGGACTTCAATTATTAAAAAACTTTGTTGAACTATGTTAGTCATACCAGCTATAGATATAATCGAAAACAAAGCAGTTAGATTAAGCAAGGGGGATTTCAATTCCGTAAAACAATATTCTGAAAATCCCTTGGAACTTGTGAAGCAATTTTATGATGCCGGTTTTAAGAGAATTCATATAGTTGATTTAGAGGCATCCAAAAGCGGTTCATTTACTTGCTTGAATCTTTTAGAAGAAATAAAAAATACTCTTGAAATAGAAATTCAATTCGGCGGCGGAATTAGAAAATTAAATGATCTAAAACTGCTGGATAACATAGGTATTGATTACTTTATCTTAGGTTCAATAACCGTAAAAGAGGAAGCGGTTGTTAAATCGATGATTGATTTGTTCGATAAAAGTAAATTTATTTTTGCAGCAGATGTATTAGATGAAAAAATCAAAGTTAGCGGTTGGACTGAATCGACAAACATTTCTTTAAATGAGTACATTCAAAAATGGAGTGGGCAAAATATTTTTAATTATTTATGTACCGACATCAACAAAGATGGAATGCTGAAAGGACCAAATACTGAACTGTATAAAAAGACTATTAGCAAGTTCCCAAATATTAACTTAATTGCTTCAGGTGGAATTAGCAGAATTGGCGATATAATTAAGCTGCAAGAGGAAAGGATAAAGTATGCTGTCGTTGGGAAAGCATTTTATGAAGGAAAAATTTCAATAGAGGAGTTGAGTAATTTTGCTTAGTAAAAGAATAATACCTTGTCTGGATGTGAAGGATGGTCGCGTTGTAAAGGGAACAAACTTTGTCAATCTTCGCGATGCCGGTTCTGCGGTTGAACTTGCCGAGAGATATTATCGAGAAGGTGCAGATGAACTTGTATTTCTTGATATAACCGCCTCGTCTGATAAAAGAAAAATACTAATTGAATTAGTAAAAGATGTTGCCAAAGTTATACAAATTCCATTTACAGTCGGCGGCGGCATTACTGAGTTAAGCGATATTGATATGCTCTTGAAAGCCGGAGCAGATAAAGTATCGCTGAATACATCCATTGTTAAAAATCCTCAGTTAATAAATGATGCGTCCAAACAATTCGGAAGTCAAGCTGTAGTTGCTGCGATTGATGTTAAAAAGATTGATGATGCTTATAAAGTTTTTATTAAAGGCGGAAGAGAAGAAACCGAACTTGAAGGTTATGCATGGTGTAGAGAAGTGGATGAAAGGGGTGCGGGTGAGATTTTACTTACCTCGATGGATAAAGACGGCACTAAAAGTGGATATGATTTAGAATTTTTATCAAAGCTTACTAAAATGATATCGATACCGGTAATTGCATCCGGCGGAGCAGGAACGAAAGAACATTTTCTTGATGCATTTAAAAATGCCCATGTTGATGCTTGTTTAGCTGCCAGTCTTTTTCATTACAAGGAACTAGAGATTAGTGATTTAAAGAAATATTTAAAAGAAAACGGTGTTGAAATTAGATTATATTAAAAACTTTGCGTTTCAGCGCCTTTGCGGTAAATAAATAAAAAACAACCTCGGAGACGCCAAGACGTAAAGCAGTTAATTTAAATATTTGAGAGAAATGAATGATTGACATAAGCAAAATTGATTTTGATAAAATGAACGGACTTGTCCCGGCGATAATTACGGACAATATTACCGGGCAAGTATTGATGCTTGGATATATGAACAAAGAAGCAGTTCAAAAAACCATCGACGAAAGGAAAGTAATTTTTTACAGTCGCTCAAAAAAGAGATTATGGACGAAAGGTGAAACTTCGAGTAACTTTCTAAATTTGATAGATATCAAATTAGATTGTGATTATGATACGTTATTAATATCCGCAAATCCAGAAGGTAATACTTGTCATTTAGACCAATATTCTTGCTTCGGAGTTGAAAAAGAGAATTACAATTTTTTAAAGTATTTAGATGAGTTAATAAAAGATCGCAAACAGAAACTCCCAGAAAATTCTTACACCACGCAATTATTTAAGCAAGGTGAAAATAGAATAATTCAGAAAGTCGGGGAAGAAGCAGTTGAAACAGTTATTGCAGCTAAGAACAATGATCTTAAAGAGATTATAAATGAATCTGCCGACTTACTTTTTCACTTACTTGTTATGTTGAATGAGAAAAATATCTCCTTAAATGAAGTAATTTCTGAATTAGAATTCCGGCATGGCGGATAAAATTTTTTTACTTTAGCTAAATATAAAAGTCAGGGCAAATGAAAGTTCTGCAATATACTCTAAAGTCGACCGTAATATTTGTTTTACTTAAACTATCCATTGCCGTCGCTTTCAAGCAACGGAGAAAGATAACCACATAAATAAAAGGGCTTTCGCCCCATTCAAAGTTAATTATTTTTACATGCACCAGAAAGTTCACCTATCAATTTTAATGTTCTCGTAAACTTTTCATCATCTTCGCCAAGTGATTTTATTACAGCGCTTCCCACAATAAATCCATCTGTATAATCTCTATAATCTTTTATGTTCTCCGGTGAAGAAATTCCAAATCCCAACATCATCTTGTTTTTAGATATTATATTATATGTTCTTTCAAGATTTTGTTTTACCTCATTTCCGAATTTATTTCGCACGCCTGTTGTTCCTGTAACACTTACGCAGTAAACGAACCCTGAACTTAACTCATCAATTTTCCTAATTCTTTCTTGCGAGGATGTTGGAGTTGTGAGCAGTGTTATCTCAAAATCTTTGAATTTATTTGTGAAGAAATCTTCATATTCTTCAAGAGGAATATCGGGAATTATTAATCCATCTACTTTTGCTTTCTTTGCATCACTAATTAATTTTTCAATTCCGTAATGCATAATTGGATTAGCGTAACCCATTAGTATTATCGGTTTATCGACTCTTTCTTTTATTTTAGATGTCATCTCAAGAACCGAGCTGAGCGATACGCCGTTTGACAAAGCTGCTTCAGAAGATTTTTGAATAACCGGTCCATCGGCTAGCGGATCGCTGAAGGGAATACCGAGTTCGATTAAATCCGCTCCTGCATCGTAAACTTTGCACACTAGATCAACAAAAGAATCAACTTTGGGGTAACCGGCAGTTAAATAAATTGATAATGCTTTTTGATTTTTTGCATTAATTTTTTCTATAGTTTCGCGTATCATTCTTTATCACCAAGATTTTGAATAATTGTATTGATATCTTTATCACCCCGACCGCTTATGTTGACAACAACAATATCATCATTATTTGTCTTCGGCATCAATTCGTTTAAGTAAGCAATTGCATGAGCGGTTTCGAGAGCAGGGAGAATGCCTTCGGTTTGCGTCAACAGCTTAATTCCTTCGAGAGCTTCTTCATCGGTAACGGAATAATACTCTGCACGTTTAATATCTTTTAGCAATGCATGTTCTGGACCTACTCCCGGATAATCTAATCCCGCTGAGATTGAATGAACTTCAGAAATCTGTCCGTTACTATCCTGCAAAAGATAAGTATACATCCCTTGGAAAATTCCTTGTGAACCAATTGTTAAAGTTGCACAGTGTTTACCTGAATCAATTCCGTAACCTTCTGCTTCAATACCGATTAGCTTAACCGATTCATTATTAACAAATGGATAAAAAATACCAATTGCATTTGAACCGCCGCCAACACAAGCGAGAATGTGAGTCGGTAATTTATTTTCTTTTTCATGTAACTGCTCTTTAGTTTCTGCTCCAATGACTGATTGAAAGTCACGTACAATCATTGGATAGGGGTGCGGACCCACAACTGAACCGATTATATAATGAGTATCGTGAACATTAGTTACCCAATCACGAATAGATTCATTGGTTGCATCTTTCAAAGTTTTACTTCCCGATTTAACGGTTCTAACTTCTGCTCCGAGCAGTTTCATTCTAAATACATTTAAACTCTGTCGCTCAACATCAACTTCACCCATATAAACGATGCATTTCAACCCAAACTTAGCGCAGACTGTAGCCGTTGCAACGCCGTGCTGACCGGCACCGGTTTCCGCAATGATTCTTTTCTTTCCCAGTTTCTTTGCTAAAAGAATTTGTCCGATTGCATTATTTAATTTATGCGCACCAGTATGACAAAGGTCTTCGCGCTTCAAATAAATTTTACCTTTACCAAAATGTTCGGTTAACCTTTTTGCGTATGTGAGGGGAGTTGGACGACCGTTGTAATCTTTTTGAATTTCTCTCAGCTCAGACAAAAAATTCTCGTCATTTCGAAGTTCTTTATAAGTTGTCTCTAATTCATAAAGAGCTGTCATTAAAGTTTCGGGGACAAATTTACCACCGTAAACTCCAAACTTTCCTTTTTCGTTTGGAAAATTATATTTAGCTTTTTGCTCATTCATTACACTAACTCCTTACCGACAATCGGTGCGAGTTCTTTTATTTTTTCGAGTAACGATTTAAATCTTTTTGGATCGAGAGCTTGATAACCGTCAGATAAAGCTTCCCCAGGTCTTTGATGGACTTCTATCATTAGCCCGTCGGCACCTGCAGCTATTGAAGCCAAAGCCATCGGTGGAATTTTATCCCAAATTCCAACGCCGTGCGAAGGATCAACAAATACTGGCAAGTGAGTTTCCTTTTTAAGAACCGGCACAGCGTTTAAGTCAAGTGTGTTTCGTGTTGCGGTTTCAAATGTTCTTATTCCACGCTCACATAAAATAATATTGTAATCATTTTGTGAAATAATGTATTCTGCACTTAGAAGTAAGTCTTCAACAGTTGCCGACATTCCGCGCTTAAGCAAAACTGGTTTTTGAGTCTTTCCGGCTTCTTCAAGCAGCGTAAAATTCTGCATATTACGCGCGCCTATTTGAATAATATCGGCAACTGCCGCAACAGCATCGACTGTATGTTGATTCAATAGTTCCGTTACGATCTTTAAATCGAATTCCTTTTTGACTTCTTCGAGATATTTTAATCCCTCTTCTTTTAATCCTTGGAATGAATACGGACTTGAACGAGGTTTATAAGCACCGGCACGCAAAAAGTTGATTCCCATATTTTTTAGAATTTCTGCGATCTCAAAAATTTGATCGCGTGATTCGACTGAACAAGGTCCGGCAATTATTTGCAGTCTGTTTCCGCCGATTGATTTATTTCCGAAGTCAATAATTGTATCTTCGCTCTTCATCATTCGAGAGACGAGTTTATATTTTTTTGTTACTCTTACAACGTCTTCAACTGAAGGCATCAAACTGAAATCCTCTTGTTTTAAATTATGAGTTGGACCTGTAATTCCGATTGCAAGTTTAGAAGCGCCGGGAATTTCGTGCGGTGTGCAATTCAATTGCTTAATTTTTAGTTTTATTTTTTCGATATCTTCCCGCGGTGCGTTTAAATCCATTACTATCAACATCTATGATTCCTTTTTTTATTAATGTCCAATTCATTATGGAACACAGATGACACAGAAAAAACTGATTCTCGCAGATATTTATCTGTGCCTATCTATTGTTTCTGCGTCCTCTGCGTTCTATTCTTTTAGCGTATCTATTTTTTTAAAGAATGATTTTACTTTTTCGTGATCTTTAAATCCCGGTTCTTTTTCAAGCGATGAAGAAAGATCAACTGCCTGTGGTTTAACTCTGTAAAAAATTTCGTCGATATTTTCTTCAGAAACTCCGCCGGCTAAAATAATTTTGTTCCTATAACTTTCCGGAATGAGCTCCCAATCGAAACGTTTTCCCGTTCCGCCGTATTCTCTTGCATCTTTTGAGTCAAGAAGAATTGTATGCTCAGAATAATTTTCAAGGTTTTCATTCAATCTCTCATCTACTCGAATTGCTTTTATAACCGGGTAATTAATTTTTTTGCAGTAGTCCAAACTTTCATTACCGTGTAATTGAACGGCATTTAAACCGATATTTTTCGCAGTGGAATTAACGTTTTCAAAATTTTCATTTACGAAGACACCAACTTTTAAAACAAAGAAGGGGAGTTTATCAATTATCTTTTTTGCTTCATCCGGTTCGATGTATCTTTTACTTTCTTTGTAAAAAATAAAGCCAAGCGCATCCGCACCGCAGTCAACACAAATTTTGGCATCGTCAATATTTGTTATTCCGCATATCTTAACTTTCACGATGACACCATTCTTTGAATTTTTTGAGTTCATCAGAAATATTTTGTGCGCGCATAAAATGTTCGCCGATTAAGAGAGCATCGATTTTTTCATTCTTAACTTTATCGACAGATGTTTTATCGCTAAACCCACTTTCAGCGACAACGTAAACATTTCCCGGGATTAGTTTTGATATTTCAATTGAGTTATTGATATCAACATCAAAAGTTTTTAGATCGCGGTTATTTATCCCTACGATTTTATGCAAATCGAAATCAACTTTGTTTAACTGTTCTTTCGAATGAAGTTCAAGCAGCACTTCTAAATCCAATTCATTTGCTGCGTGTGTTAATTCTTTAACTTGTGCTTCGGATAAAATTTCGCAAATCAAAAGAACAACATCGGCGCCGTATGCTTTTGCTTCATACACTTGATATTCATCAATTATAAAATCTTTTCTAAGAAGGGGAACAGATTTGATTTTTGCAATGCTGTTTAAGTATTCTATCGAACCTTTGAAAAAATTTTTGTCTGTTAAAACAGAGATTCCGGAAACTTCGTTTTCAAAATATATTTTTGCAATATCAAGGTAATTAAAATCTTCTCTTATGATTCCTTTCGATGGGGAAGCTTTTTTTATTTCGGCAATGATTGATAGGTTTTTGTCGTATGATATATTTTTATACAGACTCAACGTTTTATTTTCGAAAAATTGGTAATCCGAAAAACGAGACAGCGTAAATCCCTTACGAAGTTTTTTCACCTCCTCTTTTTTGACTTCGACTATTTCTTCAAGAATTGTCATTTATGTTTCTCACCGAATTCTTTTAGCTCATTCAACTTTTTTAAGGTCGCACCGGATTTAATAGATTCTTCTGCAATTTGTTTGCATTCAAGCAAGTCAACTGATAACCCGGATGTCTTCAATGCCATTGCCGCATTTGCAATAACTACTTCATATGCTGCCCCGTTAGTTTCACCAGAAAAAACTTTATAAATTATTTCGGCATTCTCTTTCGCGGAACCACCTTGGAGTTTTTCCAATGTTGCTTTGGGAAAACCGAAGTTTTCGTTTGTCAATGTATAAAAGTACATTGAGTTGTCGTGATTTACTTCGAACACTTTTGTTATATCTGTAAGTGTGATTTCGTCATATCTATTACTTGTGCAGAGGAATGCAACTTTTTCCATTTCCAATAATCGAATTGCATCAGTCATTAATCGGGCAACATCATCATTGAAAGTTCCTATTAGTTGATGTTTAACTCCAGCTGGATTTGTAAGCGGGCCAAGTATGTTAAAGATGGATCGAAACTCCAATTCTTTTCTTATCGGTGCGACGTGTTTCATCGCAGGATGATAAAGCGGCGCAAACAAAAATGCGATTCCGATTTCGTTCAATGCTTTTTCAGATAATCCCGGATTGAGCTGAACATCAACACCGAGCTCGTGCAGTACATCGGAACTGCCGCTTTTACTGGATATCGAACGGTTTCCGTGTTTTGCTACGCTCACTCCCGCAGCGGCAACGACAAATGAAACAGCAGTCGAAATATTAAATGTTCCGGAGCCGTCTCCTCCCGTACCGCAGACGTCGATTACTCTTTCGTTTTCACATTTTATCTTAATTACTTTTTCTCGCATTGCTTTTACAAAGCCGGCGACTTCTTCGGAGGTTTCACCTTTTATTTTAAGCGCAGTTAAAAGTGAAGCAATCTTCGAATTGTTCTCGTTTCCGCTCATTACCGAATACATTACATTATAAGCTTCATCGAACGAAAGATTATGTCCTTCAATTATTTTTTCTAATTCTGCTTTCATTGTTCCAACCAATTTTTAATTAGATAATAACCTTGTGGAGTTAAAACCGATTCGGGATGAAATTGAATTCCCTCTATTGGGTATTCTTTATGACGAATTCCCATTATTACGTTGTCGTTTGTGTGTGAAGTAACAATAAGCTCCTCTGAGAAAGAATTGTTCTTTAGCGCAAGCGAATGATAACGACCCGCTTCAAAATTCTGCGGAATATCTTTATAAATTTTTTGATTATCGTGGGAAATTGTTGACGTTTTGCCGTGCATCAAAGTTGGTGCATTTGTTACAACTCCTCCGAATGAAATCCCGATTGCCTGATGACCGAGACAAACACCGAGTATCGGAATTTCTTGCCCCAATTCTTTTATTACATCGAGTGAAACTTTGGAGTCCTCCGGTTTACCGGGACCGGGGGAGACTACAATTTTGTCAACATCCATTTTACGAATCTCGTTAACCGATGTTTTATCGTTTCGTTTTACGAGAATATCCTTCGTAAAACTTCCGATAAGCTGAACCAGATTAAACGTAAACGAATCGTAATTATCAATTACTAATATTCTCATCCAAGTCCTCTGCAAACTTTAATGCTTTTTTTAATGCGGCTGATTTATTTTGAATCTCATAAAATTCATTTTCGGGAATACTATCGGCAACAATTCCGGCGCCTGCCTGCCAGTAAATTTTTGAACCCTTTGAAAAGAGTGTTCGTATTGCGATGCACAAATCGAGATTGCCGTTAAAGTCAATGTAACCGACTGCACCCGCATAAACATTGCGAATTAAATTTTCGTATTCATTAATTAATTGCATTGCTCTTATTTTTGGCGCACCGGTAACCGTTCCGGCTGGAAAGCTTGCTTTGAGTGCATCGATACAGTCTTTATCCTTTTGCAATTCACCGACAACTCTCGATACAATATGCATAACGTGAGAAAAGCGATTTACATTCATATTCTCAGTTATTTTAACGGAACCGTAATCGCATACTCTGCCTAAATCATTTCTCGCTAAATCTACCAGCATTGTGTGTTCTGCAATTTCTTTCGGGTCAGAAAGTAAATCTTTTTCTAATTTGATATCTTCTTCTAAGGTTTTCCCTCGTTTACGTGTACCGGCGATTGGCAATATTTCGGCGGTTCTATTTTTCACCTTCAATAAATCTTCCGGCGAAGTTCCGATGACAACTTTTGAATCGGGGAATTCCATATAGTACATATATGGCGATGGATTGATAATTCTAAGAGCACGATAAACATTCAACAAATCACCTTCGAACTCTGCATTGAATCTCTTTGATAATACTATTTGAAACACATCACCGTTGTAAATGTTCTCTTTGGCTTTTGTGACTAATTTTTCGAAACCTGATTTGCCTTCTTCAGAATTTGTTTCATTTATTATTTTGAATGATTCGGAATAATTAACTGTTTTTGATAATTGTTTGTGCAGATTTTCAATTTCTTGATTAGCTTCTTTATATAATTGTTCGATGTTTGACTCATCTTCAATAAATACATTACTGATTAAAATTATCTGGTGTTTATAATGATCGAATGCAACAATGTTTTTATAAATCCCGAAAACAGAATCGGGGGAATCATAATCTTTTTCTCCTGTGAAGTTTAGAACGTCTTCAATCAATGAAATATTTTCATAGCCCAAGTAACCGACAATGCCACCGCTGAAATCGGGCAGACCATCAATCGTAGCACAATTATATTTCTTTATGATTGATTGTAGGTAGTCGAGAATGTTTTCTTTATGAGATTCGATTTTGTTTTCGGTTGTAATAGTTAATTCATTCCCTTTGTTTGAAATAATTTGATGCGGATTTCTACCGATGAAAGAATAACGAGCAAGTCTGCCGATACCTTCAACCGATTCAAGAAGAAAAGACGATTCACTAAACGAGCGCAGTTTTATATAAGCCAAAACCGGTGTAAGTAAATCCGCTGTTATTCTTTTATAAACCGGGATTACATTGTGCTTTTGTGCAAGTATTTTAAATTCTTCAAATGACATTTTATATCCACATAACAAAAAACCCTTCCCAGTGCTGGACTGAGAAGGGTTCTTAAAATTATTATTTACTCAGTTTTACACAGGAGTTCCATAGTTTTTATTAAACCAAAACCAAGCCCAAGTAAAACTGAAATATTTATTTTTGTGATTCATCATATTGAATGCAAAGATAGAGAATTATCTTCTTGTTTGTCAAGAATAAATTTTAAGAAACTTTCGGCATTTTATATTTTGCTTAATATCCTATCGGTAATTAACATATCATTGCTGAATATAATTTACTATTAGAAAGAAAGTACTTCGCCGGTTTGAATTATTTCATTCGCAAAGGGGTTTGTCCTGTCAAATTCTGATAGAATGAACGGATGTGGTTCAATAATTACATCAAACTCTCTTGCATACTTCATTAGCGTCAAACGTGTATTAAATCTATCGTCTAAGTATTCCCGCAATACAACAGCGACATCAATATCGCTATAATTAGTTTGTTCATTACGCTTATACGACCCAAATAGAAATACCTTTTCTACAGGGATTCCGGATTGTAAAAGAATTCTGTAATACTTTTTGACGATTTCTTTTATTTCTTCAGTTGTTCGAGCAACCATAATCTAACTTCTTTTATTTGATTGATATATGTTGAAGTAAAATTTGAATCACATTTTTTATAAAATTCCTTTTTATAGTCAGGGTATCTTGCCTCAATATTGAATGAAGTAATAATATCCATAAGGTTTTTACGTTCTTCATCCAATTCAAGAAAAGATTTTTCGGCTAATCTGTTTAAGTCGTGAATTTTGGGAGTAATTTCTTGATTGTGTTTTACGACCAAAGCTTTCAATAATTTTTCAATTACAAGATGACCAATGAAAAGAGACCAAACATAATCCTTTGACTAAAACAAATTTTCCATTGCTTTGAAGTCTATATTAGAAGCATCAATCCAATATTTGATAAGTTCTTCTCTATTCATAATCAAAATTTTGGTCAAATATACTCACTAATAATATATGTATCAATGTTTAAGCTGGGAAATTCTCGGGCTTGCAATTTGATTGATACTTTGCACATTGATGATATTTTACATGGGCTAATTTATCGTGACATACAAAAATCTAAACCTCAAACCAACTTTCAATTACTTTGTGTTGATCGTTACCGGAGATGTGATAGTACTCATTTGTTTTTGGGGAGTAAGTATAATCTTTCTCCCACTTATATATGTTTTCGATTATTTCTTTAATTGCGTTTAAGATGAAATATAATTCATCATTCGTCATCGTGGGATGAAGTGACAAGCGCACCCAGCCCGGTTTTTCGGAAAGGTCACCTTCGTTAATTTTATCGGTAATTCTTTTTGAACGGGTTGGATCAACGTGAAGTAAATAGTGACCGTAAGTTCCGGCACAAGAACATCCACCTCTTACTTGAATTCCAAATCGATCATTGAGAAGTTTTACCATAAGATTGTAATGAATATCTTCTACATAAAATGAAATCACACCAAGTCTTTCTTCAAACTCCGGTGCAAGAATATGAACACTCGGCATTTTATGAAATTCTTCAAACGCGATTTTTAATAATTCATGCTCTCGCTCGAGAATATTTTTAGTCCCCATTTCTTCTTTCAATTTTATTGCTAAAGCTGTCTTGATAGTTTGAAGAAATCCTGGAGTACCACCGTCTTCTCGCAATTCAATATCATTAACATATTTATGTTCACCCCAAGGGTTTGTCCAGTCAACTGTGCCACCGCCGGGATGATCAGGAATTTTTCTTTTGTAGAGAGAAGAATTAAATACAAGCACTCCGGTTGTCCCAGGTCCGCCCAAAAATTTATGAGGGGAGAAGAAGATTGCATCGAGTTTTTCTTCGGGATCATCTGGATGCATATTTATATCCACGTATGGAGCGGCTGCAGCAAAATCTACAAAACATAATCCACCGTGTTGATGCATTATTTTTGCCATCTTGTGATAATCGGTTTGAACACCTGTAACATTTGAGGCAGCCGTAAAAGAACCGATTTTGAGTTTTCTATCTTTATAAACTTCGAGTTGTTCTTCGAGATGATCCAAATCGATATAACTTCTTTCATCCGGTTCAATAATTACAACATCGCAAATAGTTTCTAACCACGAAGTATGGTTGGAATGATGCTCCATGTGAGTAATGAAAACAACCGGTTTATCTTCCTTTGGAAAGTTTAGATAAGTTTCAAGTTGTTCGCAAACACGTAATCCTAAAATTCTTTGAAGTTTGTTAACCATTCCGGTCATTCCGGTTCCTTGTGTAATTATTACGTCATCATCTGAGGCGTTGACATGTTTTTTAATAATTTCTTTTGCATGATGATACGCAAATGTCATTGAAGTTCCGGTAAAACTCGACTCAGAATGTGTGTTCCCTACATTTGGATAAAAATCATTAATAAGTTTTTCTTCAATCGGTTTATACAATCTTCCGCTTGCAATCCAATCAGCATAGATTAGTTTTTGTTTACCATAAGGGGAGGTAAACTCTTGATCTATTCCAATTATGTTTGATCTAAAAGCTTTGAAATAATTTTGTAGATTCATATTTATTACATTAAAATCATTTGTCAGATAGAGAAATATAGGCAATTAAAAGATATTTTGAACATTAATCCTATTTGAAAGACTTAACTTTATTTGACAATTTATATAAAAAATTCGTATCTATCAGAAACATACAACAAAAAAAGATACAAAATATTTTGAGGGATAATATGAAAAGGCGAGCCGAAATTAATTTTAGAGTAGATCTTGATGAAGACAAAATGCCTTCACAAATTAAATGGGATGCAACAGATGCCGAGAATCCCGGAACAAAGCATTGTGAAGCAATGTTAATTTCTCTTTGGGATAGCCAAGTTAAAAACACTTTAGGAATTGATCTATGGACAAAAAATATGCTTATCGACGATATGAATATTTTTATTTACCAAACATTGAAAAAACTTGCCGATACATATTCAAACGCAACTAATGATCCCGAAACGGCTGATATAATTTATAAATGTGCTTCTGATGTAGCGAATAAACTGAAACTTTTGAACAAATAAAGGAGGAATTATGAATAACCATGAAAACGACAAATTCGGATATTTTGCAAGCGGTATTTTACTAGGTGCGGTAATTGGCTCTGTAGTGGCATTACTTTTTGCACCTGATAGCGGAAAAAGGACCCGCAAGAGAATTCATCGTAAATCCGATGAATTACTTGATGATGTGATTGATTATGCTAAACAAAGCCGTGGAAAAGCAGAAGAAATTGTGGAAGAGGGAAAAAAGCGAGTGGAAGAATTAATTGAAGAAGCAAAAACCACTTTAAAAAAGAAATAAAAAAAAATCCCGCCGAGGCGGGATTTTTTACTAACCTAAATAAGCTTTAAGAGCTTTACTTCGAGATGCATGACGCAATCGTTGTAAAGCTTTTTCTTTAATTTGACGAACTCTTTCACGAGTTAAATTTAATCTCTCACCAATTTCTTCTAAAGTTGCGGGATGTTCGGAGTTCAAACCGAAATATAATTTTACAACTTCGGCTTCTCTATCAGTTAAAGTAGAAAGTGCACGTTCAATATCGTTTTTTAATGATTCATCGTTAAGTGCGTGATCCGGTTTTGGTTGTTCTTTATTTTCAAGAACATCCAATAAACTATTTTTACCATCATCGCTTTGAGAGAAGGGAGCATCCATTGAAATATGACGTCCTGCCATCTGCATTGCAGCCGCAACTTCTTCAACATCCATATCAAGTTCTTTTGCAATTTCTTCCGGACTTGCGTTTCTTTCGTAATCTTGCTCAAGTTTACTAGCGGTTTTACCCACTTTGGTTAAAGCACCAACTCGATTCAGAGGAAGACGAACAATTCTAGATTGTTCGGCAATTGCCTGCATAATTGATTGGCGAATCCACCAAACAGCATAAGAGATAAATTTAAAACCACGAGTTTCATCAAATCTTTTACCGGCTTTTATCAAACCAAGATTTCCTTCGTTAATTAAATCAACCAAAGGTAATCCTTGATTTTGATATTGTTTTGCAACGCTGACCACAAATCGTAAATTTGCTTTTACTAATTTTTCGAGGGCTAGTTCATCCCCCTTTTTAATTTTTATTGCGAGTTCAATTTCTTCGTCCGGAGTAAGAAGATCGACTTTTCCTATTTCTTGTAGGTATTGATCTAAAGACTTGCTTTCTCGGTTGGTGAATTGCTTAGTAATTTTCAAGCTTCATCTCTCCAGTTTTATGAGTTTTTGAGTTATTTATTCTTTGTAATTTGATTGAAACAATTCGATTTACACCTTTGTTCCGAATTTTATTTTGAAGGAGTTTAAGCGGAACTTCAAAAATTGCAAACACCAAATATATGTAATTTATGACGTAAAATGAAACAGAAAATTTAAGAATCTTCTTCAATTATCAAAAAATCAGCCTACATTCATTGAATTTACGCTCTATTCGTCATTTTGAAGAGTTTAGAAGTAAATATATTTGATTCAAATCTATATTATATTATATTATATTATATAAAACAAACCCGCCTTTCGGCGGGTCTTTCCCCAAACAAGAAGAAATATTAGTTAACTGTTTCTTCTTTTAATAAAACATTTTCGATTGCATCTTTGAGTGCATCTTTTGGTAACGCACCTTGTGCCATTTGAGGTTGATCTTCTTTTGGAATGAAAAGTAATGATGGAATACTTCTAATACCGAAAGCTGCGGCTAATTCCTGTTCAACTTCTGTATCTATTTTATAGATATTAATTTTACCGGCATATTCTTCCGATAATTCTTCAAGAATTGGGGCAACCATTTTACAAGGTCCGCACCAATCTGCATAAAAATCTATTAAAGCAGGCAATTCTCCTTGATATTTCCATTCTTTATTATTTTCATAATCAAAAACTTTTTCGAGGAAAGTTTGTTTTGTTAAATGCTCTGTCATTACTACTCCATTATTTTTTGTGATTTTTGTGAGTTTGATGTAGGAAATTTAAAAAGGATTCAGAATAAAAGGTGTAAATTATTTGACAATATCTTCAGGTGATAATTTTTCGAATACGAAGTTATCGCAAAGTTCTCTAGCTTTAAAAAGTTGTGCTTTTGTCTTTACCGTCCATGCTAAAATAGGCAAGCCGTGATTCCTATATAATTCAACAGGTATGTAGGGGAGGTCATCAATATTGTAATTGATAAAATGAGGTTTTGCAGTAAAGTTTAAAGTTAAATTCCGCAGAATATATTTGTAGTGTAAAGGGACCGGTATTTCTCTAAATCTTGCGGAAATCTGTCCGCACATAATATCCGGCGCATTATTTTTCAACCATCTAACAGCAAGCGGATTGAAAGATTGAACAGCAAATTCACCTTTGTATGATTTTAATATATCTACAAGATTTTCTTCTAATGCATTTGGTCTGGAAAAGTTTTTTGTCTCAATTAGTAAAGGAACTTTTCCGTTGACTAAATCTAATACATCGGACAATAATGGAATTGTTTGAGAGGTGTTGCTTATAGGATATTGCTTAATCGATTCCCAGTTTGTGTGATTAACAAATTCATCAATTCCGGTAAGTCGTAAAAAATTATCGTCATGAAAAACTATTATTTGCTTATCATTTGTCAATTGAACATCTAATTCGATGGGAAGATTAAATGATAATGCATTTTCAAATGCAGCAATAGAATTTTCCGGAATTTCATATCCATGTAAACCTCTATGGGCAATCGGCTTTGATTTTATCCAATTCAATTTACGGTGATTTATTATTTGTAATTGGTTAGTTTAATTTAATGAAATAATTCGAAACAATATGATTAAGATAAGTAATAAACTTTTAATTTTGTTTTGCATCATATTTTTAATTTCTTCGAATCTATATGCACAGTCATTTCCAGATGATTCACTTGATACGAGAAAACATTCGGTTGAGTCTCACTACAAACTTCATTTAAATCCATTGCTTTATTCTAATAAGATATTTTTGGGGCAGGATGAATTTGAGATTTACGATAAATTAATTATCGGCTCAGAATTTCAATTAAATTTATCATCAGATTCGAAGAGCCTAACTGAATTAAAATTTACAATGGCAGAATATTTAAAAAATCGACAAGCCCTTCTCCCAAACTATGATCTTGGAGATTTTGGAAAGTATTTAGGTTATGCTCAAACATTAGCTGTTGTTTTACTTGCAATAGCCCATATTTCTAAATATGGTTTTAAGTAGGAATCTTTTCCCACTTCCTTACATCAAACAAATATCAAAAAAAGGAGGTTGTATGAAAGAGAATGTTGGTGGTTTTGATAAGTATTTAAGAATTGTATTAGGATTAGTAATACTTATTGCCGGATATATTTACGAATCTTGGTTGGGGTTGATCGGTATCATCCCATTATTAACCGGGTTGGTTAATCGATGCGGATTATATTATTTGATTGGGGTTTCTACTTGTAAAACAAAACCGCAGCAGTAATTTTTAAATTACTCTCAATCAAAATGATTTGATTGAGAGTATTAATTTCAATGCTGATGTTCCACGGGTTGCTGAGGTACATCAGCATTTTCTTTGTAACTATTAACCGAACTAATCTTTTTTGTAACCTCTCCGCAGGTTAACATCATGTCACCGAAGTACGGATTTCTAATATTTTCCGATTCACTTAACCAATATGCACCTTTATCATCAAAAGCCATTGGACAAAACTGAACATAAACCCAATCGATGTTTACTCCAAATAATTCTGCAGCGTTAATTAATTCTTCGGAAATTATTTCAAAATGTTTTCTTTGTTCTTCAATGTCGTTGGTTTCTAAAACTGAAGAAAGTGAACTGCTTAAATTATTTTCTATTTCCATCCATTGATGGTGCGGGTCGTTTTCAAGTAAACTCATATTTACATTTTTTAGAGAGCGGTTAACTTTTTGTGCCTCTTTTTTTACTTTATCTACTTCGCTTTCTACAAATGCATTTTTAAGAAGGAAGTAATTTTTTACAACATCCGTTAATTGTGTTTTGAATGTATTATTAACTTCAAAACGTTTGCTTTCCGGTTGATTCATCATACTGTGTTTGCCACTGAGCTGAGCTGCAGCATCAACGGCGAAGACTCCATTAACAACTATTTCTTCACCTTCGGTTAAACCTTTTTCGACTATGTAATTATTCCCGACTTGCGGACCTAAAATTACTTCACGCATTTCAAAAGTAGGGGATTCGGCTCTTGGTGTTTTTACATAAACCACCGAACGCTTGCCAGTCCACAACACAGATGTTTTAGGAATCATCAATGATTTTGATCCACTGTTCCTGGACATTGTTAAATTTGATGAAGTTGATTTCAAAATTGCATTAACAAACATGCCCGGCTTCAACAATAAACCGGGATTACCGGTTTCGGTTCTTACAGAAGCTGTTCTTGTTTGAAGGTTGATTAACGGATCAACGAATGTAACAGTCGAACTAAATTCTTTACCGGGTAGCGAAGCTACATTAAAATTCACTTTACTTCCAAGATTAATCCAAGGAAGATCATTTTCATAAGCATCAAGCATTATCCATACAGAACTCAGGTCGGCAATTTCAAAAAGAATATCTCCTTTATTTGTATAGTCTCCGGTTGAAATATTTCTTTTTGTGACAATCCCGGAAACATCAGCATAAATGTCCAATTCTGTAAATACTTCACCAGCAGATTCAATATATGAAATTTGTTTTTCTGTCATTTTCCACAAACGAAGTTTTTCTTTAACTGCCGAATAAATTGAAGGATTGCGTTCTTTGTTTTTTGCAGCTTCAAGAAGTTCTTTTTGCGCGCTTACTAATTCGGGTGAATAGATCGTTCCTAGTTTTTCATCTTTTTGAACTGTTTGCCCGGTGAAATCAACAAATAATTTTTCAATTCTACCGGAAAAATCGGCAGTTATTGAAACAAGTTTTCTTTCATCGGGAAAGACTTTACCTGTTAATCTTATTTCATATTCAGGAATATTGTAAGTTACTTTTTTTGTTTGGACATTTGCTAAAGCTGCTGCTTCCGGTGACATTGAATAAGTGAAATTATTTTGAACCCCTTGATTATTATTAGATAGGGGAATCAAATCCATTCCACAAATCGGACATTTGCCCGGTTCATTTTGCCTAATTTGAGGATGCATTGAGCAAGTCCATATTGTTTCTTCAGTTACAGTTTCACTATGCTGATGGTATTCTTCTCCGGAACTACCAAAAATCCACCAACCGAGGAATAATCCAAATGCAAGAATGAATGTATAATGTAATATTTTATTCTGAAGTAATTGTTTCATAATGTTCATCTCATTAATTAAAAATTAGCTGTTTCAAAAAAGATTATTGTTATCTCCCAATTAATCTATCAATCATTGCTACTGATAAATTCCGGTCAACTACCGCTTTAATACTTTTTAATTGATATTCAATCAGTTGTTGTTGTATTCTAAGAAGCTCTTCAAACTGTGTACCCGATGTTGAATATTGAACAATAAGTAAATCAAGAGTTTGTTGTGCAATATCCCTTTGTTTTTGATACAATGTCACTCGTCTTTCTGCATCATTGAAATCCTTAATGATGTTTTCATAACTCGAAATTAATTGATTACTTGTTTCAAGTCTAAGTTGAGATATTTCCTTTTGTCTTATTTTTGATTCTTCGATAGCACCGTCATACTTACCACGCCATAAAGGAATACTTATCGTTGCCATCGGCATTACCATATTATTCGGTTCCATCATCGATCCGGGTCTCTGTTGAAAAATAGAATATTGCAAACCGAGACCAATCATCGGGTAACTCATTTTTCTATTCATTTCCTCTTTTGCAATTAATGCTTCTTCTTCTTTTTGAAGCATGCGAATCATCGGATTTAGAGAGCGAATATTGTTAGCTAATTCATTATCCTTCCCGGGTAATTGCGAAGGTTGGAGTGTATCGGGAATATTTACAAATTCATCCTCTGACCGGTTTAATAAATAATTGAAACGAACAATCAACGGCTTCATACTATCGTGCATCAGTTCTAATTTATTTTGCAATTCATTTATCTCAAGCTGCACACGAAGTACATCAATCATTGAATTATCAGCACTCATCGCAGACATACTACTCATACTTGATTTACCGGACGTAGGCATTGAGCTGGAACTTTGATTACCCATACTCATTCCACCCATACCGTTTGATGAAGCAGAAGGTTGTTCTGATTTCATTGACGGGGTTTTTGAACTTCTTGTTTGACTTGTCCCACCGCTTCTTAGTCTATTGATTGCAAGCTTTTCCAATGTTTGAAGGATCTCTAAATTCTCTTCGGTTATTTTTATTTCTTCCTGAAGCAGGTAAAGTTCATACCAAGTTGACTTAACTTCGAAGAATAACATACTCTTTGCATCGTTGAATGATTCATATTTAGCTTTAGCCATAAGAGCAGCTTCTTCTTCAGCAGCTCCAAGTGTACCAAACCAAGGAAACATTTGCATAAGAGAAATATCTGCTACCTGGTTGCCCATATATCTTTCCATCGGTTCAATGAAGTAGCCGAAAGTAAGTTGCGGATCGGGCAGGCTACCAACTTGATTGATTTTTTCTAATGATGCTTGGTATGAATAAAATTTAGATCTTAATCCGGGATTGTTTTCTGCCGCAATCTTTAAATAATCATCTAATGTTTGTGAAGAGATGGTTATTGCACTAACAAAAAATATAAATAAAGATTGCTTTGTTAAGTATGTAATATTTCGAGTAATGGTTCCATTTTTTGGACACAGAGAGCCACAGAGTTGCACAGAGAACCACCGAGTAATATTTTTCATATATTTTTTCATTATTGATTCTTCCTTAATATAAATTCTTCACGTGCAGAATAAAGTACGGGCACAACAAACAATGTAATCAACGCAATCGTCATTCCGCCGAAAGCCGGTATTGCCATAGGTATCATAATATCCGAACCTCTTCCGCTTGACGTTAAAACAGGTAACAGCGCTAACAATGTTGTTGCAGTTGTCATCAAACAAGGACGAACTCTTTTTATTCCCGCTTCTAATACTGCGGTATGAATTTCATCTAAACTTTCAGGTTTATGTTTTTGGAAACTCTGTTTTAAGTAAGTTGCAATAACTACTCCGTCATCAGTAGCAATTCCAAACAATGCTATAAAACCGACCCACACAGCAACACTTAAGTTAAAAGTCCGCATTTGGAATAATTCTCTCATGTTAGTGCCGAATAAAGAGAAATCCATAAACCAATTTTGTCCATATAACCATAACATCACAAAGCCACCGGCAAACGCTAATGCTATTGCAGTGAATATCATCAATGATGTAGTACTCGAACGGAATTGGAAATAAAGAATTAAAAAGATAACAGCAAGTACAAGCGGAACAATTATGCTTAAACGCTTTTCAGCACGTAGTTGGTTTTCATAACTTCCGGAAAATTTATAACTAACTCCGGCTGGTACTTCCAATTCACCGGAGGCAATTTTTGACTCAAGATATTTCTGAGCTTCTTCAACAACTGTTACTTCTGCATAGCCGGGTTTTTTATCCAATAGAACATAACCGACAAGAAATGTATCTTCACCTCTTATCATTGCCGGACCTTGGCGGAATTCGATCTTTGCAATTTGTCCAAGCGGAATTTGCGAACCGGTTGGTGTGGGAATTAAAATTCGTTTAATCATTTCGGGATTATCACGCCATTCTCTTGCATATCTTGCTCTTATATTAAATCGCTCTCTTCCTTCAACTGTTTGTGTTAGAGGAATACCGCCGATTGCAACTTCGATATACATTTGAACATCACCGATACTTAATCCGTAACGAGACATTTCCGTACGATCAAGATCGATTTCAAGATAAGGCTTACCTAAACTTCGATCCGCAAATACTGCTTCTGCTTTAACGGAAGGAACTTCTTTGAGGAGTGATTCTAATTTTAAACCAAAATCTTCGATGGTTTTTAAACTAGGTCCGTATACTTTAATTCCCATCGGGGCACGCATTCCGGTTTGCAACATTACAAGTCGAGTTTCAATGGGCTGCAATTTAGGTGCTGAAGTTACTCCGGGAATATCATTTGTAGCTTTTACAATTTCGTCCCAAATATCATCCGGTGTTTTTATGTGATCACGCCATTGACGAAAGTATCTACCATTTTTATCTTCGATTAAACTACCTTTTTCGTCTCTAACGAATTCGTCATTATTATCAACCCTAAAACGAATTGGATAACCGTTTTCATCAGTTATATATTCGTTTTTATAAAGTATAACATTTTCAAACATTGAAAGAGGTGCTGGGTCAAGTGCACTTTCAACTCTTCCGGCTTTCCCGACAACTGTTTCTACTTCCGGAATTGCTTGTACGCGCATATCAAGTTGTTGTAAATATTTTTGATTTGCTTCAACTCCGGAGTGCGGCATTGAAGTAGGCATCAATAAAAAGGAACCTTCATCAAGCGAGGGCATAAATTCTTTTCCCATTCCGGGGAAAGAGTGAGATAAAGAACTCCAAACAGAGGTTGTTCTGATATTTAATCCAACTGTATCGAAACTCTTGGGAATAACGCCGAACACTTTGTCGAAGCCGAGCCAAATATTTAATCCGAATAATATTATTAAAACAGGAACAGCTAAGAATATTTTTTTATTATCAAGACACCATTGTAAAATCTTTGGATAATAATTTATGAATACTTTAAAGATACCGAGCACAAGAGCTATGATGAGAATTATAAAAAAGAAATTAATTAACAAAGGATTCTTCACACCTAACGGCATCCACTCTCCGGCAAGAAGCCAAGCAACAGCGCCGGTAATTATTGCTACTGTAATTTTTTCGTGATGTTTTATTAGAAAGTCAATATATAAACGGTATCGGGAAAGATTATATTTTTTGTAAAATGGATTTTCTGTTATTTCCTCATCATTAAATAGATTGTAGAGAGTATTGTTTAATCCAAGTAAAATTAAAACAACACCCGCCCATGAAATCCAGAACAAAGAAATAAATCCGAATACAATTAATGCGATGTTAAGATAAACTCGATGAACATTTTTACGAGTCTTTAACGAAAATAACCAATGAGCAAATGCCGGCATCATAAACAATGTTATGATGAGTGCTGCAACCAATGCAAATGTTTTTGTGAAAGCGAGTGGTCCGAATAATTTTCCTTCGGCTGCTTGTAAAGTAAACACGGGAAGAAAACTAACAATTGTTGTTGATACGGCTGTTAAAATCGCAGAAGCCACTTCTGTTGATGCATTATAAACTGTTGCCAACATTGATTGTCCCGGAGGGGCTTCGTCTTTATGTCGAAGAATATTCTCACTCAGTATAATGCCGAGATCAACCATAGTCCCGATGGCAATTGCAATACCGGAAAGAGCAACAATGTTGGCATCTACATTAAAATATTTCATCATAATAAAGACCATCAACACTGCAATAGGGAGCAGAGCGGAAATCATTAAAGAAGCTCGCAGATGCATTACCATAATAATGATTACTATAATCGTTATTAGAATTTGAAGACTAATTGCTTCATTTAACGTCCCAAGTGTTTCGTATATTAAATCGGTTCGATCGTAGAATGGAACAATTGTAACTTTTGATATTCTTCCGTCATCAAGTTTTTTAGACGGAAGTCCCGGAGAAATTTCTTTTATTTTCTCTTTAACATTCTGAATAACCTTAAGCGGGTTATCACCGTAGCGAGCGACAACAACCCCGCCAACTGCTTCAGCTCCTCCTTTATCTAAGAAACCGCTATGACCTCTTGGGGCAGGTCCGATGTTTACTTTGGCAACGTCTCTTATTCGTATGGGTACATTGTTCGTCACTTTAACTACAGCTTGTTCGATATCTTCTAAGGATTTTACATAACCTAATCCGCGCACATAATATTCAGCCAAATTTAACTCGATAGTATTTGCACCGACATCAAGATTGCTTTGTTTGATTGCATCAACCACCTGCATCATGCTTACATTGTGAGCTTTAAGTGCAACGGGATCAAGATCAACTTGGTATTCTTTTATAAATCCGCCAATTGATGCAACTTCGGAAACACCTTCCGATGCTGTCAATGAGTAACGAACATAGTAGTCTTGTATTGTTCTTAACTCATGAGGATCCCAACCACCAATTGGGTTTCCATCTTGATCTCTACCTTCGAGTGTGTACCAAAATATTTGTCCCAATGCAGTTGCATCCGGACCCAGTGTAGGCGAAACTCCCTCCGGAAGAAGATCACTTGAAAGTGAATTTAATTTTTCGAGAACACGAGTTCTGCTCCAATAGTATTCAACGTCTTCATCGAAGATTATATAAATACTTGAGAAGCCGAACATTGATGTACTTCGTATACTTTTAACTCCCGGTAAACCGAGAAGTGAAGTAGTAAGCGGATAAGTTATTTGGTCTTCAACATCTTGCGGACTTCTACCTATCCATTCGGTAAATACAATTTGCTGGTTTTCACCAATATCCGGAATTGCATCTACAGGAACCGGATCGCGGGGAAGAAGTTCAATATCCCAATTAAAAGGGGCTGTTACGATGCCCCATCCCACAAACAAAATGAGAAGCAGCACCGTAACAAGCTTATTTTCGAGAAAGAATTTTATTAGTGTATTTATCATTGTCTTCTATTGTTTTTATTAGCAGCAAGATTTTTTCTTATCACCTTTATGGTTTGTTCCGTGTGAGTCGGAATGATTATGATCGTTGTGATCATTTTCTTTTTTTACTTCTTCGGTTCTATCAAATTTGCAGCAGCCGGGAAGATTTGAATAGACTTCATCAGAAGCTTTATATTTCTCTGTGTCGTGCCCTACTTCAGCTACATTTTTATGAAGTTGATCTTCTGATACTTTCCCTTTAATATAAACTACAGTTGCCATTTTTGTTTCTTTATCCCAATCAGCCGATTCAACTCCATCGACCATTAAGGCTTTCTCGATTCTTTTTTCGCACATACCGCAATTACCGAACACTTTAAATTCTGTGGTAACCTTTGCAACTTCTTCTTGTGCAGTAATATTTATGAAGGATAAGATTGACAATGATAAAAACAGAACGATAGATTTATTGATGGTTTTCATGGTGATACTCCTTTTATTTATTTATGATTTTAATTAGTTAATGTATGTTTGATTGATAACCGCTTAGGTAAGTAATTTTCAGAATTAATGGAGATTAGGATAAAGAGTAAGATTACGATTAAGAGTAAGATTATGATTAACATATGGACTTAATCAATTTACCAAGATTATGCTCTGAATAGTGATTAAAAACCAGAGTACACTTTAGTTAATCGGAATAATTAATTCTTAGCTACTTAATTACAAGCAGTTATGATTGAGTAAGTATCAAATTAGAAATACGGAAATGGAGAGATAGATTTTATTGTTTGTAATAAGAGGGGGAGAGTGATCGGTATTGAATATATTTTTATCTGATGCAAATTCAATAAGATTATTGCTAAAAGAAATAATGGAAATAATTTCTTTGTAAATATTAAGTTCAATCTTTGAAGACAGGAATGTGTCTTTAACCGAATTATCAATTATATAATCTTCACAGCAGTCTTCGGGATATTCGAAATTATCCGCCGATTTATCTTGCGTAGATTCACAGCAAGAAGGTTCTTCAACTTTTGGAGAATGCATTTCGCAATATTCACCAAATTGAATGGAGCTCCATAAACTAAGAGAATCCATAGAACCGCAGTAATGCAACATTAACGGCATACCCGTTGTTGACAAAGTAAATAAAAAGATCAGACCTAATATGTAAATTTTCTTTTTCATTGGAATTGAGACAAACTTATAAATTTATCTGGTATAATGCAATTCATGATTGCTTTTACCTGCAAAATATTGTTTTAGTTCCACCACATATTAACTTTGTTGTTTATTTTTGAATATTGTTTATTATTTTAGTTCACTATTAAAGTCGAAGGAGCAAAAATGAAAATAAAACCATTATACATATATTTAAGTTTGTTTGCAGTTGTTATCATAATATTAGTTATAATTTCTTCTGGCGGGAAGACCGAACGTTCGGTGCAAAATCAAACAATGCCGCAGGATGAAATCCATCAAAATTTGGGAAGTGCGCCCGGTGGTGGGAATGTTTCTTCTGAATTTAAACAGCGGATGGAAAAATTAAAATCAAATTATGAAACTAATCCAAAAGATACCGTCAATTCAAAAGAGTATGCAAGGTTACTTGCTGCAGCTCATAAACCTGAAGAATCAGTTGAAATTTTTCAATCAATTCTGAATTTAGATAATGCAAGAGATGATATCAGGGTTGAACTTGCAACGGTCTATTACAATTTGAATCAATATGAAGATGCAAAAAAACAATTAGAGACAGTACTCAATAATAATCCTTCTTCTACCGAAGTTATTTATAATCTTGGTGCTATTGAAGCTTCAATGGGGAATTCTGAAAAAGCGAGGGAAATTTGGGAAAAGTTAGTTGCTGATTTTCCTGAGAGCGAGGCAGCACAATTTGCAAGTTCGGCACTGCAAAGCCTGAATTAATTTATGGGGAGTTAATCCGTAATAATTTCTGTGATTAACTCCTTGGTAATCTCTTCAAAATAAAAGTTGTGAATCTCAATTTTCTTTTCTGTCTTAAAGATTTCATCCCTGTTATATTCTTTTGGAATAAAGCAATTATCAAGACAAGATTTTGATTTGTCTGCCAAAACAAAAAATGGTTTATTTAGTTCTTTACAAGCTAATGCTAACAAATAGCTACCGACTTTATTTATAACATTTCCATTAGCTAAAATTTTATCCGCCCCAATAATTGCACAATCAGTTTTTTGAGCAAACTGATAAATTTGTGCTTCTGTAATTAATGTAGTAGAAATATTACTTTCTGCAAGTCGTTCAGCAAATATAGTTCCTTCATTATTCGGTCTGCCTTCACTTATAATTACTTTTAAACTTTTATTTGATTGTGAAATTAGTTTAAGTACTTCTGAGATTGTTTTACTGTTTGAAATAGTAATAATTGTCTGGAAGTTCTTGATATATGGCAGGAAATTAGTAAAAATTTTCTTATATACTACTTTATCATCAATTGGATTTTCTTTAAAAAAATGTTCGAGTCTTTTATTTTTAAAAGCAATACTGAATTTTTTTAGAAATGAATTGATTGTTTGGAAATCTGAAAAATGATTTTGAAGATGAATGATAATATCCGCATCAATTTCATTTTGATGTTTCTGTAAAAACTTAATGAGTTTGATTAATAACTCCCGGCTTCCGGAAGTATTATCCGCAATTAATCTTTGATACTCTTTAGCGAACTCACTTGAGATCATTTTTCAAATCGAAAACCTTTTATAGGTTCTCGTAAAGTAAGGACCGGGCAGGGTGCTTTTCTAACAACTTTTTCTGCCGTACTGCCAAAAAGTAAATGTTCAACCCCGGTATGTCCATGTGTAGCGATAATAATTAAATCAACATCTTCTTCACGAGCAGTTTCAACAATTTCATAGAAGGGCTTGCCCGATTTAATTATTCTTTTGGACTTAACCTGGTTACCGATTTCATTTTCCTCAAGAGATTTCAACTCATTTTCAATTCTTTCAGTAAGATTTTGATCGGTTGCAGGAATTGCTACTTGCCCCATACTGAAATCAGCCGGGTAAATCATTGGTTCAATTACAGAGACAAGTATTAATTCCGAATTAAAATGTTTTGAAAAATCAATTGCATATCTCAATGCACGTTTTGAGTAATCGGAGAAATCAATAGGTACTAAGATTTTTTTAATCGGGTCCATTTTATTCCTCCACTTTTATTTTATCTATGTATAGAGAAAAATACTCGTCATTTAATCTTCTCAGTCGTGTCGATATAATATTCGATATACCGCGTAAAATTTTTATCCCAGCTTTAGGATATCTTTCAATAAATTCATCTAAGTCGGGTTTGAAAATCACTGCAACACTTGAAGGTTCCATAGCAATAGCAGAGCCGGAACGTACTTCATCATCTAAAAGAGCTAACTCACCGAAGAAATCACCACGAGTTAAATTAGCAAGTTCTACTTTTTCATTTTCGTTAATGGATTGAATTATTTTTACTGTTCCTTCCCGGAGCATATATAAACCGATACCGGGGTCACCCTGATAAAAAATATACTCATTTGTTTCATATGCACGATTATGAATTATCTGCATTATTAACTTGATATACTTACTGCTTAAATTTTCAAAAGGAGGCATTGATTGCAGTAATTCTTCAAGGTCACTTTTTTCAGCCGGGGTCTTAAAGAGGTTAGCCCAAAAACTGCTCCCGGTTTTAATTACTTGGTTTTCGTCCATTATTTATCCATTCTTAATTAAAAATACCGGATTCTGCCACACGCCAAATTTTTTGACACGGAAATTTATTTTCATAAAGTGCACGACCAATAATTACCGAATCAATTTTTTCATGCCGTTCATTTTGAATATTAAATAAATCAGCATAACCACCAACGCCTCCGGATAGTGTAACTTTTAGGTTTGTTCCTTCGGCAACTTTATTCGATAAATTAATATTTGGTCCGCTCATCATACCGTTTGTTTTAACATCTGTCACAATTACTCTACAAACCCCAAGTGATTCCAGATGTTGTGCATAATCAATTACATTTATATTAGTTTTAACGCTTCTACCACGAATTATCACTTTATCATCGACTACATCTATTGCGGCAGCAACTTTTTGAATTCCAAATTCACTAATTATTTTAAGAAATTCCGATTCATTTTCAAAGGCAAGACTACCAATAATAATTCTAAAAACACCGAGATCAAAAACTTCTTTTGCATCATCAAGGTTTTTAATACCTCCACCGTATTCAACCGGAATTATAACCGACTCACAGATTTTTTTAACTATTTCAAAATTTTTGTGAGAATGTTCATGAGCAGCATCAAAATCAACAATATGAATAGTTTTTGAATTTTCAGCACGCCAAATCATTGCCATTTCTACCGGATCGTCACCGTATGCGGAACAATTTAATTCCGGTATACCTTGAACAATGCGAACAGTTTTCCCGTCTTTAATGTCTATTGATGGTATTACTAATAAATTACTCATTGAACTTCAGAAAAAATAGAAAAATGGATTTTCCTTTCATTTAATAAGTTTTTAACTATTTATTTTGTCCCAAACGAAAATGAAAATTTTCCTATTAAATAAAATGAAAATAAATAAAAATGTTAATTACAGAAAACAAAAATCAAATGAAATTTTATGAAATAAAAAATTGTGCATAATTAAACGAAAAACAGTAATTCAAACAGAAAATTGCTAAAATCCTTTATTGATAATCTATATGAAAAATAACCAATTAGATACAAAAAAATAAATCCAATCAAAATTACCAAAATATTTTATTATGATATTAAATCTTGACTTTTCAGACGCTAATAGGCATATTTAAGATTATGAGCAAAGAGTATGTGCTTGAAACCCCTGATAACGAAAAAATACGAATAACTACTTACGGAAACGTTAAGAATAATTGTTTAATTTTTGTGCATGGTTTTAAAGGATTCAAAGATTGGGGATTTAATCCATACTTATCGGAATATTTTGCTAAGAGTGGTTTTTTTGTAATAACTTTTAATTTTTCGCTTAACGGTATTGGTGATAATCCTACCGAATTTACTGAATTAGATAAATTTGCTGAAAATACATATTCGCGTGAAGTTGATGAATTAAATCTTATTATTAATTCTTATCGAAATGGATTTTTCGGCAATACGGATTCCAAAGTAAAAATCGGGTTATTGGGGCACAGCAGGGGAGGTGCGATTTCAATAATAGTCGGTTCACTTAATCAAGAGGTTACTGCTGTTGCTACATGGTCGGCAATTGCTCATCTTGATAGATATTCTGAACGACAAAAGAAAGATTGGAAAGAAAAAGGATTCTTCGAAGCATTAAATACTCGTACAAATCAATTAATGCGGATGAATTATAGTTTTTTAGAGGATATAGAGAAGAATAAAAATTCCAAATTAAATTTAGAAGCTGCAGTTCGAAATTTTGAAAAACCACTTTTTATTGCACATGGTGATCAGGATTTGGCAGTACCGGTTCAAGAAGCAAATATACTTTATAGCTGGTCAAATAAAAGTTTTACGGAGTTATATATAATACACAATACAGGGCATACATTTAATGCTCAGCATCAGTTTAACGGAACTAACGATAAGCTGGAAAAATTATTATACGAAACAAATAAATTCTTCATTAAGCAATTAAATTAGTATCGAGGTAGAAATGTCAGTAAAAGAAAACGTTAAGACAAACATTTTAGTACAATACTTAAATAAGGTTACAACTACACAATTATTTTGGATAGCAACTTTTTCTGTATTAATGGTTTTTGCAGCACAGGTAAGCATCCCGGTTAAACCGGTTCCATTCACATTACAAACGATGCTTGTAATTTTATCCGGTGCATTTTTAGGCGCACGAAACGGCGCTTTAAGTCAAGTAGCTTATATTACCGCAGGTACCGTCGGATTACCGGTTTTTGCAAATTTTAGTTTTGGGTTTGCAACTTTAGCTGGTCCAACCGGCGGCTATTTAATTGCCTTCCCGGTAGCAGCATTTTTAGTTGGAAAAATTTTGGAAAATAATAAATCATTTTTAGCAATTACCATCGCAATGATTTTAGGGTCGTTAACAATATTATTAGTTGGCGCCGCTTATCTTTCTTTATTTTTCGGTGGAAATTTCAATGAAGCATTTAAAGCCGGTGTACTAATTTTTTCTGTATGGGATGTTATTAAAATCTCGGCAGCAATTAGTATTTATTTTGCCATTTCAAAAAAGTATCCAAAGCTTCCGGCTTAAGTTTTTTAGGGATTTCTCTTTGTTGAGGAATCCCTTTTTTTGTTCTTGTTCTTTTTTATCATAATCATCGAGTACAATGGAACTAAAAAACATCATTTTTATAATTGTATTTTTTGCCGCATTTGCATTTCTTTTTTATAATGTAAGAAGATTAATATCTTATCTTACAATCGGAAAAAAAGAAAACCGGTTTGATAATCCCGCCGCTCGAATTAAAAATGTTATTAAAATTGCTTTCGGTCAGTCAAAATTATTACGCGATCCTGTTGCCGGTATAATTCACTTCCTTATTTTTTGGGGATTTATGTTGTTCCTTGTCGCAGTAATTGAAAGCATTATTCAAGGTTTTTATTCTCCGTTTGATTTAGAGTTTTTAGGTGCATTGCAAGCAGTTATAACTGTTATCAAAGATATTTTTGGATTGTTGGTAATTTTATCGGTAGTGTTTGCTTTATATAGAAGATATATATTAAAAATAGATAGGTTGGAAGTTGGAAAAGAAGGGAAAGTAGATGCAACATTAATTCTTACAATGATTTTATTGGTTGTTCTTTCGATGTTTGGGCAAAGTGCAGCACATATTGCAAAAAGCGGTTTTATTTCAGCAGAGTATGAAATTTATCCGATTTCATTTCAATTAGCATCTGCGTTTTACGAAAGCGGAAGTTCATCTGCAATACTTTGCTATGAAATTTTTTGGTGGATTCATATTCTTGTAATTTTTGCTTTTATGAACTATCTCCCTTATTCAAAACATCTTCATGTTTTTTCTTCCATTCCCAATGTTTACTTCAATAAACTTGATGAAAATAAATATCAGCTAAATTCCCTTAACCTTGAGGATGAAAACATAGAGCAATTCGGAGTTTCGGATGTTGAACACATGACATGGAAACAATTACTTGATGGGTATGCATGTACGGAGTGCGGCAGATGTACTGCTGCATGTCCCGCTGCCAACACCGGGAAAACTTTATCACCGAGGAAAATAATTGTTGATATAAGACATCGATTAGAAGAAAAAGCTCCTCTTATTATAAATGGAAAAGAAGTTGAAGGAATAACAGATAAAACTTTAGTACATGATTTTATTACCGATGAAGAGCTTTGGGCATGCACCACTTGTAATGCTTGCGTTTACGAATGTCCGGTTACAATTGAACATATTGATTCTATAATTGATATGCGTCGAAATCTTGTATTGATGGAATCACAATTTCCAAATGAATTGAATACAATTTTTAAGAATCTCGAAACCAACTTCACTCCATGGGCATTCAATCATCAAGACCGTGCTAATTGGGCAGAAGGCATGAATATTAAAACTATGGCTGAAGACCCAAACGGTGAAATTCTATTTTGGGTAGGATGTGCAGGTTCATTTGATGAACGGTATAAAAAAGTAACAAAAGCTTTTGCTCAAATAATGCAAAAAGCAGGGATCAATTTTAGAATTTTAGGAACCGAAGAAAAATGTAATGGCGACACGGCTCGCAGACTCGGTAATGAATATCTTGCGCAAATGTTGATGCAGGAAAATATCGAAGTACTGAACGGTTATAATGTGAAGAAAATTGTTACCGGTTGTCCTCATTGTTATAATTCGATTAAAAATGAATTCCCTCAATTCGGAGGTAAGTTTGAAGTTGTTCATCATTCCGAAATGATAGAAGAACTTGTTAATGAAGGTAGAATAGAATTAAAAGAAGAAGACGTGAAATCAAAAGTAACATTTCATGATTCGTGTTATCTTGGAAGATATAATGATATTTATGATTCGCCTAGAAATCCGTTAAAAAGCATACACGGATTAGAGTTAGTTGAAATGCAGCGAAATAAAGATAAAGGATTCTGCTGCGGTGCTGGCGGCGGAAGAATGTTCTTGGAAGAAACAGAGGGACAGAGAATTAACGAAAACAGAACCGAAGAAGCGTTAAATACTAATGCCGATACAATTGCTTCCGCTTGTCCGTTTTGTATGACTATGATGACTGACGGTGTTAAGTCATTCGATAAACAAGATGACGTGGAAGTAAAGGATATTGCTGAAATAATTCTCGCTAATTCTAAATAACTAATCACCAATTCATTAAGGAGGTCTTCATGAGTGAATCTTATCAAAAACTGTTTGATCACTTAAAAACAATGGAGCAGGACGTAGAAAAATTCTACGTTAAAGGGCAAGCTGCTGCAGGTACAAGAGTGCGTAAAGGTTTGAGCGAATTGAAAAAATTAGCTCAAGATATGCGTAACGAGATTCAAGATCTTAAAACTCAACGCAAGGAAGGGAATACTCCATAAAATTCTTTTCTCTTTTATTTTGAAGACCGTTCGTTAATCTTTATTATTTCGGACGGTCTTTTTTTTATTTATGAAAAAAACTTTTCTCATATCGTTAAAGAAAATCAGCATTTTGCTTTTTATTGTATTCTCGCTGAATGACCTTAATTCGTTCAGTGATAAATCGATAAGTGATAATAAAACAATTGTATATACTTCAAAGATTTCTTTTTCGGCTGTCGGTGATTTGATGTGTCATTCGGTACAATATAACTATGCGAAAACAGATTCCGGTTATGATTTTTCAGAGAATTTTGAAATTATTAAAGATTTTTTTCATGCCTCCGATTTTACAATTGGGAATTTGGAAACAGTTTTAGCAGGTAAAGAGAGAGGGTATTCCGGCTACCCTTTATTCAATTCACCCGATGAATATTTATATGCAATTAAAGATGCCGGATTTGATTTTCTTGTAACTGCAAATAATCATTCTCTCGATAAAGGAAAAAAAGGTCTGCTTCGTACTATAGATAAAATCAGAGAGGTAGAACTTAATCAAACCGGGACATTCAAATCAAAAGAAGAAAGAGATTCGATAATTGTATTTAACAAAAATGGAATAACTTTTACTATTATATCTTATTCATATGGAACTAATGGAATGCCGATTCTCAAAGGGGAAGATTATTTAATTAATCTTATTGATACAACACTGATTAAAAACGATATAGCGAAAGCAATTGATAACGGAGTTGATTTGATAATCGTTTATTTTCATTTCGGGAATGAATACAAGCGAGAACCGTCATCTTATCAAAAGGATATTGTAAAAAAAACAATTGAATATGGTGCAGATATAATAATCGGAAGTCATCCTCACGTACCGCAACCATTGGAATATTTTAAAACAAATAATAGGAAATTAGATTCAGGATTTGTTGCTTACTCTTTGGGAAATTTTATTTCTAATCAAAGATGGAGATATTCGGACGGTGGACCAATATTAGATTTTACAATTGGCAAAGATTTCGTCCGTGATTCATTATTCATAGAAGATGTAACTATTATTCCTACATGGGTTTTCAAAGGTAACAGGAATGGAAATTTGGACTATGTTATTCTTCCATCCGATTCGGTCATTAATAAAAATCTATACCCCTTTATGACTAAAAAAGATTGGGAAGATTATAAACAAAGTTATAAAGATATAGTTGATATTATGAGTTCTAAATCGAAAAAAATAAGATTCCATTCACCTCATTCAGAACTTCTGTATTTTATTAAAAATATCAGCATCAATTCTAACTAATCAAATCTGAAAAAAGAGATAATATTTCTTATTTTTGAAGTCATTTTTTAACAAAAGTACATAATGAAAAAAGCTTCACTCAGCGTAATATTCTTAACTGTTTTTATTGATTTAATGGGATTCGGAATACTAATCCCAATTCTTCCAACTTTTGCAAGTAAAGAACTCGGCATTTCCGATTTTGAAATTGGAATTATTATAGCTGTCTATTCACTTGTCCAATTTTTATTTAACCCGCTTTTAGGTAAACTTTCCGATAGAATAGGTAGAAGACCTGTTATTATAGTCTCACTTTTATTTACGGTTTGTTCTTATGTATTGTTCAGTCTTTCGAAAACCTTCTTCCTGTTACTTTTAAGTCGAATATTGGGCGGATTCGGAGGAAGCAATATTGGTGTCGCTCAAGCATATATTGCAGATGTAACTTCGAAAGAAGAACGTTCGAAAGGTATGGGATTAATAGGTGCAGCATTCGGTTTAGGATTTGTTTTCGGTCCTATGATAGGCGGCTTTCTTTCTGAATACGGATATGATATTGCTGGTTTGGGTGCCGCCGGTTTTTCATTCTTAGCTTTTTTGTTTGCTGTTTTTGCTTTACCGGAATCTAATTTTAACCGAGCTGTATCTAAGAAATTTGAGATAAAACTCTTCGATATAAATTTCACGAAAAAAACAATAAAAAGACCGGTAATTGGTACGATGATTATTTTGTTCTTTATTATTGTTTTTTCTATGGCAAATATTTACGGAACGTTTTCACTTATTGCATATAAAGTTTATCATTTCTCAGATAAGCAAATCGGTTATCTCTTTGGAATGATAGGGATTATCGGAGCTATTATTCAAGGCGGAGGTATTCGGTATCTCTCGGTTATATTTAGTGATAGAACACTTATACTTATGGGTACTATTTGTATGACCATTGGTTTAGGTATGATTCCATACGGGCAGAATTTCATAGGTGTAGCAATAATTGCTTCAGTTTTAGCAATAGGAACCGGTATGTTGCAACCAACAATTTTAAGCTTGATTTCCCGGTATTCCCCCGATAAAGAGCAAGGGGCAATACTTGGTTTGAATCAATCTGCTTCCTCGTTTGCACGTGTTCTTGGGCCGCTATGGGGCGGTTTCTCTTATGATTTCTTGGGTTATGAAGCACCATTTTTAACTGGAGCTTTTTTTACTCTTCTAACTTTTTTGATTGCATTAATATTATTAAATTCACAACATCTTGAACAAGCTGCAGAAACATAATGTGGAAAATAGGTAACATAGAAATAAAAAATGCTTTACTTCTTGCTCCAATGGAAGATGTCACAAATATTGGATTCAGAAAGTTATGCAAAGAATTCGGCGCTGATGTTGTATATACGGAGTTTGTAAATTCGGATGGATTGATTCGCAAAAATGAAAAAACTCATAAAAAACTTCGGATTAGCGAAGATGAAAGACCTGTCGGTATTCAAATTTATGGCGGAAATCTTGAACCAATGATTGAAGCAGCAAAAATTGCTGAGGAAGAGAATCCTGATATAATAGATATTAATGCCGGATGCTGGGTTAAAAAAGTTGCTAAAAGAGGTGCCGGTGCCGGACTCTTACTTGATCCGCCTTATATGCAGAAAATGGTAGATGAAATTGTGAAAGCAGTTAATAAACCGGTCACTGTTAAAACACGAATAGGCTGGGATCAAGAAAATATTATGATCCTTGAGATAGCTAAGAGATTGGAAGATGTCGGAGTTGCTGCATTAACAATTCATTGCAGAACCAGACAGCAAGGGCATAAAGGTGAGCCTGATTGGAGTTGGATTCCCAAAATAAAAGAAGTTGTCAATATTCCGGTTGCGGTAAACGGCGGAATAATGATCCCCGAAGATGCAAAACTTGCCTTTGAACAAACCGGTGCGGATGCCGTAATGATTGCTCGCGGAGCTATTGGTAACCCTTGGATTTTTAGTCAAACAAAAGAATTAATTGAAAACGGAAAACTTCCTTCTGAACCATCGATTGATGAAAAAATAAAAGTTACTCTTCAACATCTTCGTTATGAAATCGCAAGAGCAGATAACGAAAGATGGGCTGTAATTCCGTTTAGAAAATTTTATTCCGGTTACTTAAAAGGTTTTCATCACGTTTCGAAAATCCGGCAGCAAATAATGCAGTTTGAATCTTACGAACCGATTGAAGAATTATTGTTAAATTACTTGGAAGAAATTAAAAACTCTCCTCACTACGAACAAGCGGTTTAAAATTGCTTACTTTAAGAAAAGCTGCAAGAATAATATCGGACTTATTCATTCCCCCGACCTTTAATCTTTTGGGATTTACTCTAATTGCCTATAAAACAGAGGAACTTGCATCAAATAGAATTACTATAATTCTTTCATCAGTAATCTTTGGTGTAATCCTTCCAATACTGCTTTTTTCCATAATGAGAAAGAAAAAATTAATTTATGACAATGATGCTGTGATAAAAGAGCAGCGTCATATACCTTATTATGCTGCAATTGTATTAAGTTTATTAGGAATGACTTCAATTTATCTTTTTGCGTATAACTCTTACGCATTCTATTACTGGTTAACTTTTGGTATTACAACATTGGGCTTAACAATTATCAATTACTTTTGGAAGATCAGTGCTCATGCAATCGGTGTAGCTGCATTTCTTGCTATAATTTATTTATTAGAAAGTACATTTTTTTCTTACTTTTTGATATTGCTAATTTTAATAGGAATCTCGCGATTGATTCTTAAAGTTCATACACCCATGCAGATTCTAATGGGCACTATTTACGGATTTTTCGTAACATTATTTTTAATGAAAATTTTTATCGGGAGCTAATATGTCTCTCAAAAAAGAAATAATAAATTTACTTGAAGAGATGGCTGAATTAATGGAATTCGATGGGCAGAATCGTTTTAAGGTGAATGCTTTTCGTAATGGCGCGAATGTTATTAGAAGATTGGAAGGGGATATAGAGGAAAAAATCAACAATAAATCAATTCAAGAAGTAAAGGGAATAGGTAAGGGGCTTCAGCAAGTTATATATGAATTTTATGAAACCGGCAGCGCACAAGAATATGAAGAATTAATTAAAAATATTCCTTCGGGTATTTATGATATATTAAAAATAAGAGGGCTTGGTGCTAAGAAAGTAAAAACGTTATTTGATGAATTAGAAATCGATACATTAGAAAAATTGGAGCAAGCTTGTTCTTCGGGAAGTATTGCTGATCTAAAGGGATTCGGAGAAAAAACTTCCGAAAAGATTTTGGAGGAAATAAAACGATTAAAAAAGACAAGCGGTTACATGTTATTAAGCTTAGCCTTGGATCGGAGCAAGCAAATTGTTGAGATACTTTCACAATTAAAATCTATTCAAAAAGTGGAAATAACGGGTGAACTTAGACGAATTCGAGAAATCATTTCACAGATTGAGTTGATTTGTAAAGTTGATGATCAAGAAAAATTTATTACAGAAATATCTAAGTTGTTTGAATATAATAAAATAAGTTCTTCTTCCTCAAGTTCTATTTATCAATTGAAAAGCGAAGAACATGGCGATTTTATTTTACACGTTACATCTGAGAATTATTACGATTTTACACTGCTCCATACAACTGGATCGCTGGAATTTCTGCAGAATATGCATGATCCCGATAAAATTGTTGACTTATCGGAAAAGGAATATTTTAGTTCGAACAATCTGAAATTCGTACAACCGGAAATGAGAGAAATAAATTATTTCGAACTTCCGGAAAAATTGAGGGAGCAAACCGGTTTATCTTTGGAGCATCTCAATGGGTTTTTCCATTTTCATACTACATATTCTGACGGGAATAATTCGCTTCCCGAAATGATTGACGAGGTGGCACGCCAAGGATTTGAATATGCAGCGGTTTGTGATCACAGTAAATCAGCGTTTTATGCTAATGGATTGAAGGAGGATCGAATCCTTCAACAGAAAAAAGAAATTGATGAATTCAACAAATCGAGTAAAATCAAAGTTTATCATGGAATTGAAAGTGATATTCTAAAAGATGGTTCTCTTGATTATCATGAAGAAATATTATCACAATTTCAGTTTATAGTTGCTTCAATTCATTCACTTTTTAATTTGAGTGAAGATGAAATGACACAAAGAATAATTAGAGCAGTTGAAAATCCTTTTACGGATATTTTAGCTCACCCGACAGGAAGATTACTTTTATCAAGAGATGGTTACAAAGTCGATATAAAAAAAGTTATTGATGCTTGCGTTGCTAATCAGGTTGCAATTGAAATAAATGCAAACCCTCATCGGTTGGATTTAGATTGGCGTAATCTTTATTATGCGCGTGAAAAGGGATGTCTTATTACAATCAATCCGGATGCTCATTCAACAGAGGGAGTTAGTGATATTGAATATGGAATTATGATTGCTAGAAAAGCGGGGGTTCAACCTGAAGAAGTACTAAATTGTTATCAAGAAAAAGAATTTATTAAATTCATAAACCGGAAAGTGAAAAGAACAATTTAACTGAGGTCATAATGGATATTAAATCATTAATAAGAGATGTACCCGATTTCCCGATCAAAGGAATCATTTTCAAGGATATTACAACATTATTGAAAAGTGCGAGGGGATTAAAAACAGCTAGTGAAGAACTCTTGGAATTTGCAAAAGGAAAGCACATAAACAAAGTTGTCGGTATCGAATCGCGCGGTTTTATTTTTGGATGTCTGCTTGCAGAAAAATTAGATGCCGGATTTGTCCCGATTCGTAAACCCGGGAAATTGCCTGCCGAAACTCTAAGTGAAACTTACACTTTGGAATATGGCGAAGACAAAATTGAAATTCATAAAGATGCTATTGAACCGGGTGATAAAGTTCTTTTACACGATGATTTGCTTGCAACCGGCGGCACAATGGAAGCCGCAGCAAAATTAATTGAAAGAATGGGCGGAGAAATTATTCAGATTTCTTTTTTAATTGAGTTGAACTTTCTTAAAGGAAGAGAAAAACTAAAAAAGTATGATGTCCATTCGCTTATTCAATATGACAGTGAATGAGTAAAGAAACATTTATCAATTTTCGTAGTAAAATTAACCCACGAATTAACGTGGGTTTTTAAATAACTATATGGAAAATTTATGATGACATTGGAAGATAAATTTGTAAAAAAACATCTTGATAATCTTGATAATATTTTAGTTGAATGGATGACCCGATACGGACTACTAGTTCTTAGAATCGGATTAGGAATAGTATTCCTTTGGTTCGGAGTTCTTAAGTTTTTCCCGGGTTTAAGCCCGGCTGAAGGATTAGTTAGAAATACAATTTATTTCATTAATCCGGATTTTTTCTTACCTATCTTAGCAGCTTGGGAAACATTAATCGGCATCGGATTGATATGGGGAAAGTATATGAGATTAACTCTTCTCTTACTTTTTCTCCAAATGCCGGGAACTGCTTTACCAATAATTGTTTTACCCGAAGTTGTTTGGACACAATTCCCATTCGGATTAACGCTTGAGGGACAATACATCATAAAAAATTTGGTATTAATTGGCGCAGGACTTGTATTAGGTGCAACTGTGAGAGGAAAAACTAAGAAATTTTGAACTAGCTCAAAACAAATTCAATGTACTTAATTTTTCTGCCTTCATTTAGATAATACTTTTCATAACGTGTTTTTATCTTTTTTATTTCATCTAATTCATTTAGAGAATAAAGATCATCGCTTTTGAATAAGATTGTTGCTTTAACTTTATTTAAAATTTCCAAAGCGTAGTTGTATAGAAAATCATCGTCAGTTTTTAGATGAATATGTCCGCACTGCATTATAATCTGTTTATAAAATTCTAAAAATCTTGGTGAGACCAATCTTTTTCTTTCAGATCTTCTTTTTACATGAGGTTCGGGAAAAGTTATAAAAATTTCTTCAATTTTAGTATTCTTAAAAAATTCGGGTAATTTCTCTGCATTAATCCACAGAAATGTGGTGTTGGTAATTTTATTTTCAAGAGCTTTTTTCGCCCCGATATAAATTCTGGCACCTTTGAAATCTATTCCAATAAAATTCCTTTTTGGAAAAAGTTTTGCTAAGGAAATAGTATAATCGCCTTCACCGCAGCCGATTTCTAAGGAAATTGAATTAGAGTTTCCAAAATATTTAAGTAATTCTTCTTCGGTATTTCCGGCTTTATAATCAAAAACATTTTCGAAGGAAGAAACTTCATTTAATTTTTTATGTTTTGTGCGAGCCATATTTCCCACATTTTAAGGGTAAAATTAGTAAGAACATGGGTGTTAAAAAAATTAAAGAACTATTACCATTAATGTGCATTTAAAACTTCATTTAATTAATTTATTAAAAAGGTATAAAATGAAATAGAGCAGTTATGTCAGAGAAGCAATTTAATAAAGATGGTTTTATTCCTAAACATGGTGGTTATCAGAATCTGTTATCGTATAAAAAGGCTGAAATCATTTATGACGGTACAGTTTATTTTTGTAATCGTTTTTTTGCTAAATATGACCGTACCATTGGGCAAATGATTCAAGCAGCTCGTTCCGGTAAACAAAACATTGCAGAAGGAAGTATGTTCTCTGCCACTTCTAAAGAGGCTGAAATTAAATTGACGAATGTTGCTAGATCTAGTCTAGAAGAATTATTAAATGATTATAGGGATTTTTTAAGAACAAATAAATATAGTGAGTGGCATAAAGACCATCCTTATGCAAAGCGTTTAAGAGAATTAAACAGAGACCCGGACGCAAATTATGATTCGCTTAAGAAAGGAATTGAACATGAAAATCCTGAGATTTGTGCTAATGTTTTAATAGGTTTAATAAAAGTTGCCAAGTATTTATTAACAAAACAGATAGCGAAACTTGAAGAAGAATTTTTAAATGAAGGTGGAATAAAAGAAAGAATGGCTAAATCGAGATATGACAAGCGTAGGAAAGGACGCTAATAACAAAAGGGATATAGTAATTGTCGCTTGAGTCCCTGAAGTCCTTAAAAAATTAGCATAACCAATTTTTCGGAGCAATTAAAACAACAAACTCACCTTTAGTAACTTTGTTTGGTAAATCTTCAAGTAATTCTTTTGCAGTTCCGCGCCAGGTTTCTTCGAATTTTTTAGTGAGTTCTCTGCAAACGACGATTAGTCTTTCGGGCATAAATTCATTTAGCTCAGTAAGTAATTTTTCAATTCTATAAGTTGATTCATATAAGACTATTGTACGATTCTCTTCCGCAAGTTCTTTTAATTTTTTCTGTCTTCCTTTTTTCTGCGGAAGAAATCCTTCGAAGAGAAATGAATCAGTCGGCAAGCCGGCAATACTTAATGCTGCAATTGCGGCATTAACACCGGGAATTGATACAACTTCAATTTCTTCTTTAATTGCGGCGCTGACTAATCTTATTCCGGGATCGGAAATTGTCGGAGTTCCGGCATCGGAAACAAGTGCTGCGTTTTGTCCGTTTTTAATTCTAGATAAAACAGACGGAATTTTTCTCTTTTCGGATTGCGCATTGAATGAAAACAACTCTTTTGTGATTTCATATTCCTTCAGAAGAAATCCCGTTACTCGAGTATCTTCACAAATTACGAAATCAACTTCTTTTAGTGTTTCAATTGCACGGAGAGTAATATCTTTCAAATTACCGATTGGAGTTGCAACAATATATAATTTACCGGGCTGCATCTATGTTTGAATTACACCGACATTAAATTTCGGCATAATAGGATTGTGATCAGCTACTTCCAAACTCATAGAAATATATTCACGGGTTTTAGCCGGATCGATAACTTCATCAACCCATAATCTTGCTGCTGCATAAAGTGCGGAACTTGAGTCATCATAAGCTTTTCTAATTTGATCTGCTAATTTCTTTTTATCCGCATCGGAAAAATCTTTCCCTTCTTTTTGAAGTTGTTTCATTTTTATATCTAATAATACTCCACCGGCTTGCGCTGAACCCATTACTGAAATTTTTGCATTTGGGTAAGCATAAATAAATCGAGGATCGTAGGCTTTGCCGCACATTGCGTAATTGCCCGCACCGAAACTGTTGCCGACAATTATTGTGATTTTCGGAACTGTTGAATTTGCGACGGCATTTACCATCTTTGCACCGTCTTTAATTATTCCACCATGTTCGGCTTTACTGCCGACCATAAATCCCGTTACATCCTGTAAGAAAACAAGCGGAATATTTTTTTGATTACAGTTCATTATAAATCGTGTTGCTTTATCCGCACTGTCTGAATAAATAACACCGCCGATTTGCATTTCACCTTTTGCACTTTTTACAATCTTGCGCTGGTTTGCCACTATTCCAACCGACCAGCCATCAATTCTTGCATAAGCACAAATTATTGTTTGACCGTAATCCGGTTTATATTCATCTATTTCCGAATTGTCAACAATTCGAGCAAGCAATTCGTAAGTATCATATTGCTTTAATTGATCTTCGGGAAGAATGCCGTAAATTTCTTTCGGGTCGAATTTTGGCTTAACGGGTTTTGTTCTGTTAAATCCGAAGCGGGGAGTAGGTCCTTTTTTATCTACCAAATTTCTAATCATCTGCAGGCATTCTTCATCGTTTTTCATCACATAATCGGTAACACCGGAAATATTTGTTTGAACATGTGCACCGCCGAGACTTTCATTGTCGATTACTTCACCAATTGCGGCTTTTACTAAATGTGCACCTGCAAGAAATACCGAACCTTCTCCTTCGACAATTAATGCTTCATCACTCATTATAGGTAAGTAAGCTCCACCGGCAACACATGGGCCCATAATTGCGGCGATCTGCGGAATACCCATTGCACTCATTTGTGCGTTGTTCCTAAAAATTCTTCCGAAGTGTTCTTTATCGGGAAAGATATCTTCTTGCAAAGGAAGAAAAACTCCTGCACTATCAACGAGATAAATGATAGGGAGGTGGTTTTCCATTGCAATTTCCTGAGCGCGTAAATTCTTCTTTGCGGTCAAAGGAAACCATGCACCGGCTTTTACTGTTGCATCGTTGGCGACTATTAAATGTTTCTTACCATGAATTTCTCCAACACCGTAAACAGTCCCGGCACTCGGAGCGCCGCCCCATTCTTCATATATTTCATGTGCGGTAAAGGTGTTTAGTTCGTAAAAAACGGATTTCTCATCTATAAGTTTTGCAATTCGTTCTCGAGCAGTGAGTTTGCCTTTAGCTTTCTGTTTCTCAATTGCTTTCTTCCCGCCGCCGAGTTCTGTTTGTTCTCTGATTGCACTGAGTTTACGAACTATATTTTTGTAGAAGTCTTCTTTTTTTAAGAATTCTTCTTTTTGGTTTAAGTCTGTTCCGATTTTTGTCATTATTGGTATCTCAAAATTTGAAAACTATTTATCTTGTTCGTCAGGTTCAACATCCGCAACTTTTTTTAATGCTCTTTTGAAGTTAGATTTTTTTGCACGTGTTATATTATTAATATCTCGTAATTTTTTTGGTTTTTTAATCCCAAGTTTTTGGGCAATAATTTCTATTCCTTTTTCATTTTTGTATTTTTCAACCTCATTTTCAAGATTTTTCAATCGCACTTTTTGCCATGATGAACTTTTATTATGATGTTTTTTTATGAAGGATTTCGGCAAAACATACATCTCCAAATTTTCTTCACCGGAACTACCATCATTCATACCATAAAACTTACCGATATTCAAAAACACTACTATAAGATAATCAAAAGCATCAAGTGATTTTTCTTTAATAGGAAATCCTCTATCACAATCGGTAGCATATCTACTTTTTACTTGAATTCTAACTTGCGACACTTCTTTAGGTTTGGGTTTATATCTTGGTTCTGGATGAATGCAAATTAAATCATAACCTTCATTATTTTCCGGTGCTTTATAAGAAAGAATATTTCTTCTCATTAAATATCCCATAACCAAATATTCTGCACTTTTTGAAACAACTGGAAGTCTAAGCCAATCTCTTTTACTTTTGATCATTTACGTTTAGCCTGCCATGTTTTCAAAAAATCTTGAGCTGTTGCCACAGAAATTTTACTCTTTTTATAATCAACTATATTTCTTGTTATTATAATATCAATTCCATTATTAACTGCGGTAAAATATTGTATAGCGTCTTCAAAATCTTTGAAATCTGAATTTAATGACTGATCAATTACACGCCCATTCACAGGTAATATATCTAATATTGTTTTCAGTTTACGAAGATTATTGAGTGCAATATTGTTTGAAGTTTCTTTCTTTAATAGATAATGAAGATTAGCAAAAACGAGAGAGGATGAAAAAGCCTTAATTTTATTTCGGTCAATTAATGTGAATAATTTTGCAGCATGAATAAAGTGCGGTTCTCTTTTAACTAATAAATCTAAAATAATATCAGTATCCACAAACACCTTAATCATCGTGAATATTTCTCCTCAAGGTGTTTTCTGTATTCTCGTTTTATATCAAAATCTTCCGGCAACTTAATTATTCCGGAAAGTTCTAATACATTAGGAGAGATTTCAATATCGTGGACGTCTTCTTCCTTCGAGATAATGCTAAAGTAATTTTCAACAAGAGCAGATAAACTTTGTTTGTTTTTTTTAGCGTATCTTTTAGCTCTCTTAATAACTTTGTCACTCATTTTTAGAGTTAATTTTGAGTTCATGTTGCATCCCTATTTGTACGTAATATAATTATAATTAATATACGTACAATCCTACCTAATTATCAAGTATCAAAGAGAACTAATCCCTCAACAAATGCCTAGCTATTACAATCCTTTGCACTTCAGAAGTACCTTCACCGATTGTAAGCAGTTTTACATCACGGTAAAATTTTTCAACAGGATAATCTTTTACAAATCCGTAACCGCCGAAAATTTGTACAGCTTCGTTGGATGCTTTCGTAGCAATTTCACTTGAATATAATTTTGCCATTGAAGCCGGGAAGGAGATATCTCCACCCTCATCTTTTATTCTTGCAGCATCATAGGTCAATAATCTTGCCGCATGAAGTTCTGTTGCCATATCTGCCAACTTAAATTGAATAGCTTGGAACTCGGATAAAGATTTGTTGAATTGTTTTCTTTCTTTTGAATAAGTTACGGAAGATTCGAGACAACCGACTGTAAGTCCACAACTTAAAGCCGCAATTGAAATTCTTCCGCCTTCCAAAATTTTCATAGCTTGTGTAAAACCTTCTCCTTCTCTGCCAATTAAATTTGAGGCGGGGATTTTGCAGTTTTCAAAAATCAATTGAGTTGTCTCGCTTGCGCGCATACCAAGTTTATTTTCTTTCTTCCCGACGCTGAAACCTTCGGTACCTTTTTCTACTACAAATGCTGAGATTCCTTTTTTACCTTTTTCTTTATCGGTTATTGCCATAATAACTGACGTCTCACCGCTTTTGCCATGTGTGATAAAAGTTTTTGTTCCGTTTAATATATAATAATCGCCAACTTTCGCTGCAGTAGTCTGCATTCCACCGGCATCGCTTCCGGAAGCAGGTTCGGTTAATCCCCAAGCGCCTATCTTTTTACCCGTTGCAAGATCGGGAATATATTTTTTCTTTAATTCATCACTACCAAAAACGTTAATGTGATTTGTACAAAGTCCGTTATGAGCAGCAACGGAAAGAGCAACGGAAGGATCAATGCGTGCAATTTCTTCAACGACTATAGTGTATTCAATATAGCCCAAACCTGCACCGCCGAGTTCTTCTGGAACGAGTATTCCGAGAAAACCTAACTCACCTAGTTCGTGCATCAAATCAATTGGGAATATTTGTTCTTCATCCCATTCCATTACATGGGGACGAATTTTTGTTTCAGCAAATTCCCGAATTGTATCTCTGATCATTTGCTGGTTTTCATTTAGGGGTATAATCTTTGTTATGTCCATCCTTTATTCCTAATTATTGAATTGTGTTTTGTAGTGATCTACAATTTTATTTGCAAGATTATAAGGTGAAATATTGCCAAGTACAACATCTTCAATTGCCTCGTTAAGATTGTGAATTCTTTCGTCGGTCCAAAGTTCTTTTTGAAGAATTAAGTCCACAATTTCTTTAATACGTATTTTTGATCTTTTCTCTCTTAACTTAATTAATAAGTTTTTTTCTTCAAGAAAATTTTGATGCAATAGTATCTCTTTTAAAACAACATCAATCCCTTTATTTTCTGCTGCAATTGTTTTTACTATTGGAATCATCCAAGACTCTGCCGTATGTTCTCTAAACGACAATATAGTTTTTAAAGCAGCTGCCGCTGATTCTGAACCGGGTCTGTCACTTTTATTAAGCACGAACAAATCGGCAATTTCCATTAAACCGGCTTTCATTGCTTGAACCGCATCACCTGATTCGGGAACAAGAACGACAACTGTTGTATCAGCTGCTTGAGCAATATCAAGTTCTGATTGACCGACACCAACTGTTTCAAAGATAACATAATCATATCCGGCGGCATCGAGAATATCGGCTCCGTCAATTGCTTTTTTACTCAAACCACCGAGACTTCCTCTTGTTGCCATGCTTCTTATAAATACATTTGGGTGAGTTCCTATTTCACTCATACGGACGCGATCACCAAGCAGCGCCCCGCCGGTGAAAGGAGATGTTGGATCTACTGCTATTATACCGACGGATTTATCTTGTGCAGTAATCAATTTTGTTATTTGATTTGTTATCGTTGATTTACCCGAACCGGGAGGACCGGTTATTCCGATTCGATAAGCATTCCCGGTTTTATGGAAAATTTTATTTAATAACTCTGCTGATTTTATTTGATCTGATTCTACTATTGATATAGCACGAGATACGAAGCGTTTATCTCTATTGTACAATTTATCCAGAAATGAATTATCGAACATATATATGGGGTTTATTTATATAATCCGTTTTTATAAATATATTCTTTTACTTTAAGAGGAACAAGGTAATCGATTGGTAAATTATTTGAAACTCGGTTTCTAATTTCGGTTGATGATATTTCTATGGTAGGTGTATCTAATATTATACCTCTATCATAATACTGATTTTTCTTATCGGGAATTTTATCAACTTCACGGTGAAGTACAATAAGTTTACAAAGTTCTAAAATCTTTTCTGGTTTATACCATTTGTGAAAAACCAACAAATTATCATAGCCGATAATAAGTTCTATATCACTAAAGGATTTCTTTAATTCAATTAGTGTATCAATTGTGTATGAAACATTTTTTCGCTCCAACTCAAGATTATTTACAATAAAATTTTTGTTCTCATCAATAGCGAGTTTTAACATTTTGAGCCGGTGTTCAGGTGCAGCATATTTTACTTCTGTTTTAAGAGGAGAAATGTATGCAGGAATAAAAATAATCTTTTCCAGGTTTCTCTTTTCTAAAATACTTTGAGCAGTAATCAAGTGACCGAAATGAATCGGGTCAAATGTACCTCCGTAAATTCCTACTTTCATTAGTTATTAACCCCGGTAAAATCATTCTTAATTTTTAGTACTATCTCATTCAGCTTCAGTTTCAAAGTATTAATTTCCTTTTCGTAAAATTCTTTCTTCTTACCTGCTGAATTTTTCAATTGATGTTTTCTGAAAGCATACTTAATTGCAAGAGTGATATATAGTTTCCTGTATTCTTCATTAATCCAACCTTTCTTATTGCGCTTAAGAGATGAAAGAATTTCAATATGGCTTGGAGAAATTAAGCTGATTTCTCTTTCACTTCCAAGTTCGGATAAAATAATTTTTCTTTCGTTAGCTAATGATAAAAAGAAAACTCCGAAGAAAAAACCAATCATTATTATTAAAAAAAGCAGTCCTAAGAAAAACGTTGATTCAAAACTTACACTTAAGTTCCACATAAAATGAATGAATACTGCAATTGCATAACCTGCAGCCGGCAATATAAACCTTACAGGACTTATATTAAATTTGCACATGGCTAAAAACATTCCCAATGTAGCTGTTGCAATGCAATGCATTACTGCAGAAAATATTGAGCGGATAATCACGAGTGTTATCCACGATTCAAAATCTACACCGTATACAAAAAAGTAAAGAAAGTTTTCAGTCATACCGAAACCAAGTCCGACGGCACCACCGTAAACCAAACCATCTGTTATATTATCAAACTGATTTGATTTATAGCTTCTCGACAAAAAGATTCCTTTTGTTGCTTCTTCGACAATCGGTGCAATTAGAATTGCTTCGAGCAAACCGACTACAATAATTGATGGGAATATTATTTCAATTGCCGATGAAAAAAGACTACTTGCAATTAAAGCTAAAATTATTGCACCTATTGCCCCCCATAAAAAATGTTTTAATACATGTCCGAAAGGTTCTTTTTCATATTTATCAAGCCGCCATAATAAAATCATGTAAAAAGTCATTGGAACAACTGCTGCAATTAATGAAGCAAGTATCGGCATTTATTTCAATCCCTTTTTTTCTTTTCGAATTGAGAAAAACCATATGCAAAAAACTTTGATGCAAGGCTGATTATAATAAATATTGCACATAGCTGAATAATTATCGTCAATAGTATTTCGCTAATTGAAATATCAATTAGATTTAATTTAATTAGCATAATAGGAGAAGTTGTAAGAGGGAAGTATGTCAATATATTACTTAATAATGATGTCGGAGCTATCAATATCTGAACGGAAAGAACTATAGGTACAATTAAAAATAAACTTACGAGAGTTGTAATTTGTTGCGATTCATTTTCCGAAGAAACCTGTGATCCTATTGCAAGAAAAATAGAAGTGTAGACTAAATATCCCAACAAAAAATAAATTATAAGTAAATAGTAATTTACTTCGTTATGAAAACTGATTGATGTCTTAGTCAAAACTAAATAACTAATTCCAAACCAAAATATTGTTTGAACTAACCCGATAAAAATTAAACCCAAATACTTACCGAATAAAATTTTCTTAGCCGAAACACTCGATAGTAAAATTTCATTAATATGAGTTGATTTTTCTTCCAACAATGCGCGGATAAATGTTGAGCCGGAGAAGATAATTACAACTATCAAAAGAAATAGAAACGCAAAGCTTGACATGAAGAATTGATGAAAATTCTTTTCATCAATTTCAGTTTCGTCTAACGATTTTTGCGAAAAACTGAATCTTGGGAACTGAATGTTATCGTCCGCAAAAATCAATATACCTTTTAAAATACTCGATTCGACAATTCCTTTTATTTTCGTCAATTCAATAGGTGAGAGAGTTAAAGCATAATGAATATCAATATTAAATGAATTATCAATCTCATTTATGATAACAACGGCGTCATAAAATTCCGAATTTTGCTTATCATAAGATTTTAATCGAATTGAAAAAAAAGAAGGCTGTGATTCAGTTTCGGTGATCTTTTCTAATTCAGAGCTAATTAAATTAAAATAGGTTTGATTCTCGGTTTGAACTGCTACAACTTTTGTATAATTCAAATTGGATTCAGTAAAAAATCCGGCAATACCGCTTATGGAAATAATTAAAATCGGAGCAATAAAAAGCGTAGCCATAAACAATCGGTTTTTGACTTTCTCTAGGAACTCCCATTTTGCAATTGCAAAAACTTTTTTCATTGATTTATAGTAAATACCGAAAGTGTTGTGTTATTAATTCAAAAATAAGTTATTTGTAGATAACAATTTAAGTTATTATTCGGCTTAGCAAAATTATTGATTATCAGATTATCAATAACTATATTTCCGCCTTACATTTTTTGATATTCCTATGATTATTAAGTTTACAAATTTTTCCGATGGGATTCATCATTTGGAATTCCAAGAAACCGCGGAAAAATTAAATCTTGGATCTGATTTTGTAGACGATGTTCTATTAAATTGTGAAATGGATAAATCTCCCGGTCAGATTATTCTAAGTTGTAATATTTCAGCTACTACTCAACTAACTTGTGATCGCTGTAATAAAGAATATAACCATGAATTGCAGCATAATTTTAAGATGACTTATTTAATCGAAAAGGAAAGAATAACTGAAGACGGAACAGATATTCATTATTTATCACCGGACACCGATAAAGTTGATCTTCATCAAGATGTAAGTGAGCTTACAACATTGGCTTTGCCGATGAAACATCTGTGTGATGAAAACTGTAAAGGTTTGTGTCCGATTTGCGGAATTAACTTAAACGAAAATTCGTGTGATTGTAAGAGCGAAGAAATTAATCCGGTTTGGGAACCATTATTAAAATTAAAAGATAAACTAAAAAACTAAAGGTCTGAAATGCCACATCCAAAACGAAAAATATCCAAAACCCGAAGGGATAAAAGAAGAACACATTATAAGGCATCTGCTCCTTCACTATCAAAATGTTCAAATTGCGGTGAAATGAAACTCAGCCATAGAGCATGTCCTAACTGCGGTTATTATGCCGGCAGATCAATGTTCGTTCCAGAATCATAAATCCCCGGATTATGACTAACCGACAAAGTAACACAAAATGTAAAATTGCAATTGACGCTATGGGGAGTGACTTTGCTCCCCATAATGACGTTATCGGTGCAATGCAGGCATATAACGAGAATAATAACTTTCAATTATTCTTGGTTGGTGACAAAGTAGCAATTCTTGACACACTAAAGAAAAACAATCTGGAACATTCTGAAGAATTTATAGTTCATGCACCTGAGCAGATTAAAATGACGGATTCTCCGTCAACAGCAATAAGAACAAAGAAAAATTCTTCTTTGGTTGTAGGTGCAACACTTGTTAAAGAAAAAAAAGTGGATGCATTTGTAAGTGCCGGTAATACAGGTGCAATGTTAGCCGCTTCAACTTTAATTATGGGCAGAATAAGTGGAGTAAGCAGACCAACTATTGGTGCTTCATTCCCTAATGCAAAAAACAAGTTTACTATGTTGTTTGATGCCGGTGCCAGTGTTGATTCTAAACCTCAACATTTATTGGAATATGCTGTGTTGGGGACAATCTTTTCACGAGAGATTTATAAAATTGATAAACCTAAAGTCGGATTACTCAGCGTTGGTGAAGAAAAAGAAAAAGGTAATGAGCTAACCTTTTCAACTCATGAATTGTTGACAAAATCGAATTTGAATTTTTTAGGTAATGTTGAGGGAAGAGATATCTTAAACGGTAATGTCGATGTGATTGTATGTGACGGCTTTGTTGGAAATGTGATCTTGAAATTTGGTGAAAGTGTAATAGGATTCCTTAAATCGAAAGTAAGATCGTATGCTGATGCCGGAATCCTAAATAAAATAAAAGCTCTGGTTACTAAAAGTGTCCTAAAAGATTCTTTGAAAGATATGGATTACCAATACCACGGCGGTGTACCGCTTCTTGGTGTTAACGGAATAAGTATAATAGGACATGGTTCAAGTTCGCCTCTTGCAATCAAAAATATGGTACTAAGAGCAAAAGAAATGTATGATTTAAATATTCTCCAAAAATTTGAGGAAGCACTTAAGCATTATGCAAAATAAAATAAAAGCTGCAATTACTGCGGTTGGTATGTATGTACCGGATAAAGTTCTTGATAATAAATATTTTGAATCAATCGTTGACACAAATGACGAGTGGATCAAAACCCGCACCGGAATTAGTGAAAGAAGATTGATGGAAAACGGTGCTACTTCCGATATGGCTGTTTATGCTATTGAAGATATGTTGAAAGATAAAAATTTTGATCGAGATGAAATCGATGTGATTATTGTATCAACCGTAACTCCCGATATGTTTTTCCCGGCAACGGCATGTTTGGTTCAGGAAAAAATCGGGGCAAATAATGCTTGGGGATTTGATCTCTCTGCTGCATGTTCCGGATTTTTATTTGCACTTCAAACCGGTGCAAGTTTAATTGAATCCGGCAGATATAAAAAGGTAATTGTTGTTGGTTCGGATAAGATGAGTGCAATTACTGATTATACAGATAGAAATACTTGTATTCTTTTTGGTGATGCTGCTTCGGCAGTTTTGCTTGAACCCACCGAAGATGATAAATACGGAATCCACGATTCTATTTTAAGAGTGGATGGGAAAGGCAAAGAAGCACTATATATGAAAGCAGGAGGAAGTGCATTACCGGCATCACACGAAACTGTTGATAATAAACTCCATTATATTTATCAAGACGGTAAAGCAGTTTTTAAAGTTGCTGTTAAAGGTATGGCAGATGTTTCAGTAGAAATTATGGAAAAGAATAATTTACATTCCGATGAAGTTGCTTACCTTGTTCCGCATCAAGCTAATCTAAGAATTATTGATGCAACTGCACAGAGAATGGGTCTTAGTAAAGATAAAGTAATGATTAATATTGATAAGTACGGAAATACAACCGCGGCAACTATCCCGCTTTGTTTAACAGAATATTACAGAGATGGAAAACTCAAAAAAGGCGATAATTTAGTTTTGGCTGCATTTGGTGCCGGATATACTTGGGGATCAATGTATTTAACTTGGGGTATGGATTAATGGGTAAAAAAGTTTTTTTATTCCCAGGGCAGGGGTCGCAATATGTTGGAATGGCAAAAGACCTTTTCGAAAAGTCTGTTGAAGCTAAAGAAATGATTCTTACTGCCGAAGAAGCAGCAGGTGTTCAACTTTCTCATATTATGTTTAATGGACCTGAAGAAGCGCTTAAACAAACTGATGTTACACAACCTGCAATTTTTGTTCATTCGGTTATTTTGAGTAGTATTATTAGATTGATGGATGCCGATATGGCTGCAGGCCACTCGCTTGGTGAATATTCAGCATTAGTCTCTGCCGGAGCTATTCAGTATTATGATGCTGTCAAACTTGTTCGTAAGCGTGGTGAACTTATGTTAAGAGCAGGTATTGAACAACCAGGTACAATGGCTGCAATTATGGGTATGGACTCGGAATCACTTAACGAAATTTGTCAGGAAGTCTCGTCACGAAATGTCGTTCAATGTGCTAATTTTAATTCACCCGGACAAATAGTTATTTCAGGCTCGGTTGACGGAGTTTATGAAACAATGAAAATTGCTAAAGAAAAAGGGGCGAAATTAGTTAGAGAATTAGTCGTAAGCGGTGCTTTTCATTCACCGCTTATGAGCAGCGCTAAAGAAGAATTTAAAAAAGAACTTGATTCAACAAATTTCTATGATGCTAAATTTCCAGTGTATGCAAACGTAACTGCAAAACCTGTAACTAAAAAAGCAGAAATTGTAGATGCTCTATACAAACAACTGGATAAGCCAGTGTTATGGGAAGATACAATTAAAAATATGATATCCGATGGTGCTGAGGAATTTATTGAAATTGGACCCGGTAAAGTTTTACAAGGTTTGGTTAAACGAATCAATCCCGATGTAAAGTTTTTCGGGATTGATAAATATGAGGATGTCGAAAGGTTCTTATAATGCCCGACAATAATTTTGAGAAACAAATTAACGGATTGTGGATAGACCCGTTAATTTTTACACATAAATTTGTAAAAACTTGTGATGTCTGCATATGTTCCGGTGAGTGCTGTTATTACGGTGTTTATACCGACTATGCTGAATACAAGAAAATAATGAAAATGAAGAATCGTATCATTAAAGGGATGGACGATTCTCAAACAAAAGATGTTAAGAAATGGTTTGAAGAACCTGAAGAAGACCCTGATTTTGATTCCGGCTGGGCAGTAGGTACAGAAATTCATAACGGGAAATGTGTTTTTTTGGATAGACAAGGATTTTGTACTCTTCAAAAAATTGCTATGGATGAGGGGGTTGACAGGTGGAAATATAAACCATTATATTGTATATTATTTCCTTTAGTTATATATGAGGGCGCTTTAACCGTTGATGATGACCATCTTAATAGGTTGCATTATTGTAATAAACCGGAAAACCAAAACTCTACAATATATGACTGTTGTAAAAATGAAATAAAACATCTCCTTGGTGAAGAAGGTTTTATTGAATTGGAAAAGTATAGAAAATCTTATTTGAAGAAACTAAGTAAAGAGAAAAAGTGAAATTAAAAGACAAACGTGCAATAATTACCGGCGGCTCAAGAGGAATCGGGAAAGCAATTGTGGAGGAATTCCTTGCTGAAGGGTGCTCGGTTGTTTTTACTTACCAGAGTTCGGAAGAAAAAGCAAAAGAACTTGTAAATCAATTCCCAAATTCAAAAGTATTTTCATTTAAAGCCGATGCTTCAAATTTATCTGAAGCTGAAGCTACCGTAAAATTTGCTTTGGAAAAATTAGGCGGCATTGATATATTAGTTAATAATGCCGGAATCACAAAAGATAATCTTCTTCTCAGAATGAGTGAAAGTGATTTTGATTCCGTTATTAATGCTAACTTAAATAGTGTTTTTAATTATACTAAATCAGTAATGAAACCGATGATGGGTCAGCGCTATGGAAAAATTGTTAACCTTACTTCTGTTGTTGGGATTATTGGAAATCCCGGTCAAGCAAACTACGTTGCTTCCAAAGCCGGAGTAATCGGGTTAACAAAATCTAATGCAAAAGAATTTGCATCAAGAAATATCTGCGTCAATGCAATCGCTCCTGGTTTTATTGATACAGATATGACATCTAAACTTAACGATCAACAAAAAGAAGCTATTACAAATAACATCCCGTTAAAAAGATTAGGCAGCGGCAAAGATGTCGCAAAACTTGCAGTGTTTTTATGCAGTCCGGATTCTGATTACATAACCGGACAAACTATTACCGTCGATGGCGGTATGGTGATGTAATTTCTTAACTTATTTATACAAAACAACATTATAGGAGTAAATATGGATATTGAAGCAAAAGTAAAAGAAATTATCATGGATAAACTCGGTGTAGAAGATTCTCAAATTACACCCGAAGCTTCTTTTACTAACGATTTAGGTGCAGATTCTCTTGATATAGTTGAATTGGTTATGGGATTTGAATCTGAATTCGGTTTATCAATTCCTGATGAAGATGCTGAAAAAATCTCGACAGTTGGAGACGCAATTAAATATCTAACTGATCACAAAAGTTAATTTTTTTTTCTTAACGACCACGAACTATTCGTGGTCTTCTTTTGTTTGTTAATAAAATCTAGGTCAATTTATGCATAATAGACGGGTTGCTGTTACTGGTTTAGGCGCACTAACACCAATTGGTAATAATACAAATGATTTTTGGCAAGCTCTCAAAGAAGGGAAAAGTGGAGCCGGTCCTATTACCTATTTTGATGCATCCAATTTCGCAACTCAATTCGCCTGCGAAGTAAAGAATTTTAATGTAGAAGATTATATTGAAAAGAAAGCCGCTCGCAGAATGGATCCATTTACACATTACGCTATAGCAACCGCTATAATGGCGATGGAAGATTCCGGGCTTAATCTTGAAAATGAAGATAAAGAGAGAATCGGCGTTGTTTTTGGCAGTGGAATCGGTGGTATGGATACTTTTGAAAAACAAGTAATTGCTTTTCTCGATGGCGGACCTAGAAAAATTAGCCCTTTCTTTGTTCCAATGATGATTTCCGATATTGCAGCCGGACAAATTTCGATTAAGTACGGATTGAAAGGTCCTAACTATGCAACCACATCAGCATGTGCTACATCTTCTCACGCTTTAGCAGACGCCTTTTTCCTTATTCAAAGAGGTTCTGCCGATATAATTGTTACAGGTGGTTCCGAGGCAGCAATTACGCAAATGTCCATTGGTGGATTTAATGCTTCCCGTGCAATTTCAACTTGGAATGATCGACCTACCGAAGCTTCAAGACCATTCGATAAAGATAGAAACGGTTTTGTAATGGGAGAAGGCGGCGGTGTTTTAATACTTGAAGAGTTAGAACATGCCAAAGCCCGCGGTGCAAATATTTATGCAGAAATAATCGGTGCCGGTTTAACCGGTGATGCATTTCACGTTACTGCTCCGCCTCCTGAAGGCGAGGGTGCTTTTCGATCGATGAGAGAAGCTTTACGTGACGGCGGTATTAAACCTGAACAAGTTGATTACATTAATGCACACGGTACTTCCACTCCACTAAATGATGAAAACGAAACTGCTGCAATTAAAAATTTATTTGGTGAACATGCTTATAAAATGGCAATTAGTTCAACCAAATCTATGACCGGTCATCTACTTGGTGCAGCCGGTGCTGTTGAAGCTGTTGCTACTGTTTTAGCAATTAAAAATAGCTTTGTTCCGCCTACAATTAATTTGGATGAACCGGATCCATTATGTGATCTTGATTATACTCCAAAAGTTGGTAAAGAAAGAAATATTGAATATGCAATTTCGAATACATTTGGTTTCGGCGGACACAACGCTTCACTCTTGTTTAAGAAATATAACGGATAAATTTCTTGGGGCAGTTTTTTACAAGAATTAAGTCTTTTTTTTCAAGAAATAATATCGGTAGTCAGGAGAAAAAACTTGAGAAAATTGTTATTGAAAAGACTAAACAAATAGAAAAATTCTTCGGCTTCAAAATAAATGATCCGCAATATTTTATTAAAGCATTAACTCACCGTTCTTATCTCGAAGTCATCCCACAATTAAAAAAATCGAATGAACGATTAGAGTTTTTAGGTGATTCGGTACTCAGTTTAGTTGTTTCCGATCATTTATTTGATACTTTTGAGGAAGAGGGAGAAGGTTTTCTAACTAAATACCGTGCACTTATGGTCGATAGGGATGCGCTTGCAAAAGCCGCAACCGATATGGGATTGAAGAATTTTATTTTATATGATACACGATTTGTAAATGGTTCTAATTCCGGAATAAAAACAATTTTAGCCGATGCTCTTGAAGCAGTTATTGGTGCAATTTATCTTGACCAAGGATTTCAAACTGCTCAGAAAGTTATTAATAAATGGATAATTGAACCGAACACGCTTGATGGTAATTTACCCGCTGATAAAAATTTTAAAGGACAATTACTAGAAGCAGCACATGCTAAAGCATTAGGATCACCGATTTATAAAGTTGTTAGGGAGGAAGGGCCTGAACACGATAAAAAATTTACTGTTGAAGTTTTCGTTGACGGTAAGAATTATGGCATAGGTGAGGGAAAAAGTAAAAAAAGCGCAGAGCAATCTGCTGCAAAATATGCACTCCAATTTTTTGACCACTAAAAAATCATAATTTACCACACACTTTCCTTATCTGTCATTTCAAAGTAACTCTTTTTGCTTATATTTGATTCTCAAAATTCTTTTAATTAATGGAAATCAAAAAAATAAAGCAAACAATTATGGAAAAATTTGAATTTTATGATCGTTTCGTTGACCGGCATATCGGTCCAAGTGAAGTTGAAATTAAAGAGATGTTAGAAGAACTTAATTTATCCTCAATTGATGAATTAATTGAAAAAACAGTACCAAAAGGGATTCGACTAAAAGAAAAATTGGATTTACCTGAAGCTCAAACCGAGTTTGATTTTATTCATCATCTAAAAAATATTGCTCAGAAGAACAAAGTATTTAAATCCTATATCGGTATGGGATATTATCCGACTATTACTCCGGGAGTTATTCAAAGAAATATTTTAGAAAATCCAGGATGGTACACTCAGTACACACCATATCAAGCCGAGATTGCTCAAGGTAGATTGGAAGCGCTTATTAATTTTCAAACTATGGTTACTGATCTTACCGGAATGGAATTAGCAAATGCATCCTTACTTGATGAAGCAACAGCTGCCGCCGAAGCAATGGGAATGTTTTATTCACTTAGAAAAGGTAATAAGAAAAATGCAGATGTATTCTTGGCTGATATTAATACTTTCCCTCAAACACTCGATGTATTAAAAACTCGTTCGGAACCATTTAAAATTAAGCTGAATATTGAAGAAATTTCAGAAGACAAATTACTGGATGATGTGTTTGCAATTTTATTGCAATACCCTAATAATGATGGTGAAATTCATGATCTAACATGTATTATAAAACAAGCACATGAAAAAGGAATTTATGTAGTTGTTGCTGCTGATTTATTGAGCTTGGCATTACTAACACCTCCTGGAGAAATGGGTGCCGATGCAGTTGTCGGTTCGGCACAGAGATTCGGTGTCCCGATGGGATACGGTGGACCACATGCAGCTTATTTTGCTACTAAAGATGAATTTAAAAGACAAGTCCCGGGAAGAATTATCGGTGTTTCGATAGATACTCATAATCGACCTGCATTTCGAATGGCTTTACAAACCCGTGAACAGCATATTAAGCGTGAAAAAGCTACCAGTAATATTTGTACAGCTCAAGTTTTGCTTGCAGTTATGGCCGGGATGTATGCCGTTTATCATGGACCAAAAGGAATTAGAAAAATAGCGGAAAGAATTCATAACTATACATTACTCCTTAATTCTGCTATTAAAAAATTGGGATTAAAGCAAACTAATGAATTCTTCTTCGATACTCTGAAAATAGATATAGGCACTGAAGAAATAAAAATAAGAATAAAAAAGTTAGCCGAACAAAGAGAAATTAACTTCAGATACTTTGTAGATAACCATATTGGAATTTCACTTCATGAAAAAGTACAAATGCCGGATTTACAAGAAATTATTGATGTATTATCGGAAGCGCTTGAGAAAAATTCATTTGATGTAATTGAATTAGCTAACGAAGCAAATTCAAATTGGAATGAATATCTAATTAGAAAAAGCGAATACATGACTCATCCGAAATTCAATTCTTTTTACTCGGAACATGAAATGCTGCGTTATATTAAAAGTCTTGAAAAGAAAGACCTTTCATTAACAACATCAATGATTCCACTCGGTTCCTGTACTATGAAATTGAATGCTTCAACAGAAATGTTTGGAATATCCTGGCCTGAATTTGCAACTCTTCATCCGTTTGCTCCGAGAGAGCAAGCCACCGGTTATACTCAATTATTTGATGAGCTAGAAAATTATCTCAACAAGATAACCGGTTTTACTGCAACATCGTTACAGCCAAATTCCGGTGCACAAGGTGAGTATGCTGGATTAATGGTTATACGTGCATACCATAAAGATAGAGGGGATCACCATAGAAATGTTGTTTTAATTCCATCGTCCGCGCATGGAACAAACCCTGCAAGTGCTGTCATGGCAGGTGGGCAAGTTGTTGTAGTTAAATGTGATGACGAAGGAAATATTGATATCCCAGATCTTCGAGAAAAATCAGAAAAGTATAAAGATAACTTATCCGCACTTATGGTTACCTATCCTTCTACCCATGGTGTTTTTGAAGAGGGAATAAAAGAAATTTGTGACATTGTTCATCAAAACGGCGGACTTGTTTATATGGATGGTGCGAACATGAATGCACAAGTTGGTTTGACTACCCCGGCTGAAATTGGTGCCGATGTTTGCCATCTTAATCTTCATAAAACTTTTACAATCCCTCACGGTGGTGGTGGTCCGGGTATGGGTCCGATAGCAGTGAATGATAAACTTGCAAAATACTTACCCGGTCATTCGGTTATAAATATAAATAAAGAAAAATCTATTACTGCTGTTTCTGCTGCTCCATGGGGAAGCGCATCAATTTTAGTTATTTCTTATGCATATATTAAATTGATGGGGTCAGAGGGATTAACAAAAGCGACAGAAATAGCAATTCTTAATGCAAATTACCTCAAAGCAAAATTATCTCCACACTATAAAGTTCTTTATAGCGGTAAAAATAATTTTGTTGGACACGAATTGATTTTCGATTTACGCGAGTTCAAGTATTCGGTAAATATTGAAGCAGAAGATATTGCAAAGCGATTAATGGATTATAGTTATCATGCACCGACAGTTTCTTTTCCGGTTCCCGGTACTTTTATGGTCGAACCTACGGAAAGTGAATCCAAAGCTGAGCTTGATAGATTTGTTGATGCGATGATCTCTATTAGAAATGAGATAAGAGAAATTGAAGAAGGCAAATCCGATAAAGAAGATAATGTATTAAAAAATTCTCCGCATATTGCCGAAGATTTGATTTCGGAAAATTGGAATCATTCTTACTCAAGAGAGAAAGCCGGATTTCCGCTTAACTGGATAAAAGAAAATAAGTTCTGGCCGGCGGTTGGAAGAGTTAATAATGCTTACGGAGATAGAAATCTTGTTTGTACTTGTCCTCCATTGGAAGAATATGAAGAAGAGGTAGTTTTATAAAAGACGAAATGAAACAGTATTGTGATATATTAAAAAACACTAAGAAGATTGCAGTCTATGGAATTTCTCATGATCCAGCAAGAACAAGTAGAGAGATTGCAGAATATTTAGTAAGAAATGGTTTTGAGGTGGTGGGAGTTAATCCCGCCATCTCAGATGCAAACGGAATAAAAGTTTATCCAAATTTGCGTGATATTCCTTTTGAGGTAGATGTTGTAAATGTATTCCGGCGTTCTGAATTCATACCTGAATTAATAGACGATGTAATTGCAATTAAACCGAAAGCTCTATGGCTTCAGCAAGGAATTAGAAACGATGAAGCAGTTAAACCGGTTATTGAAGCCGGGATAGAGACTGTGCAGGATACTTGTATTGCAGTAATGCATTCATTATGTAAAGCAAATCACAAATAACCCGATTGATGAGATTAATAATTATTTTATTTTTTCTTACCCCGGTAATATTTGCCCAACCTGTCGACACTCTAAAATTAGTTGATAAGAATCAGTCTGCGGTAATTGATTCAATAAAAATTGAAGGAAATAATATTACCGAAGAGTTTATAATTCTTCGTGAATTGACAATTTCAGAAGGTTCGCGGGTAAACAAAGATTTGCTTCATTACAATCGTGAAAGAGTTTATAGTCTTGGATTGTTTAATTATGTTGATTTTCATTTGCTAAATAAAAACAATCAGATTAAGCTTATCATTAAAGTTTATGAGAAGTGGTATTTCTATCCGCTCCCTTTTATGCATTTTAACGAAGGTAATTTTAAGAATCCGACATATGGAATTAATTTTAAGTTAGAAAACTTCAGAGGTAGGAATGAAACAATAAGTGCATTCATTGCACTCGGTTACGATCCTTCGGTAAGATTAAGATATTACAATCCTGCGTTTTTATATGAAGAGGGAATAGAATTCGGGTTTGCCCTCGGTTATCAAGATTTTCAGAATAAAAGTATGCAAGCTGAATTAATAAATAAAGAAAACTTTGAATACACTATATACTCGGTTTCATTTTCTTTAAGTAAAAGATTTGATCAGTTCCATTCACTTTCAATTATACCGGGGTATTCATATCTCCAAACTGATATTCCAATATTCCCAAAAATAACTGCATCAAATGAATCCATTGATAGAGTGATAAGCTTATCAATTCAATACACCTACGATTCAAGAGACTTAAAACAATTTCCACATTCGGGTTTACTTTCCATAGTAGAATTGCGACATAAAGGTTTCGGTATCAAAAATATTTCATACAATATTTTTGGTTTTGATATAAGGCAGTATAATGAACTAATGGATGATCTTACAGCCCGCTGGCGAATGAATTATAGAAATGCTTTCGGTGCAAACGTACCTTATTATGATTATTCTTTTTTAGGTTATGATGAATATGTAAGAGGAAACCGCTATAATAAAACCGAAGGGCTGCAGTATTTATTGGGTTCAATTGAGTTAAGTTATGCAATACTAAGTGAGTGGAACTTCAGTTTGGATTTACCTTTATTACCCAAAAATCTTACCTCTGCACGAATAGGTGTTAATTTTAATATCTTTGCTGATACCGGAATGACATTTGATAATACAGATGAAATAAATCTAAATAATTTTGTTTCAGGATACGGATTTGGATTAAATATATTATTCTTACCGCATAATTCTATCCGTCTTGAATATGCATTTGACGAATATATGAATGGAGAATTTATCTTTGGACTCGGATTTTCCTTCTAATTCTACTTTGATGTTTATGCTTTACTTATGCTACGGATTCGCGAATTAGCGGCTTATGATTTTCTTTTTGCCGCAAATACGCTAAAGATACTTTTTCGTATTATCTGTTATTAAGAATTTTGAGGTGACTCCAGAATCTTAAATTTATTGATTTTTATACATTGTCCTGCTACATTAATTTTATGTTTTCAATAAGCAAGAGTTTGTTACGAAAATAAGCTGGATTATCTAATTTGGATTTTGAAATCATTGGTAAAATCAAAGGTACAAAACAGATTGCAAGTGGTAGTTCTATTAGAGAGCAAATACGTTTGAACAAAATGTATGGTGAAGGTCGTTGGCGAAAAATTAAAGGATATGCAAAGATTAGATTAAATTAAATGACGGGACAATACATAATGCTGAATTACATTGGTATGAAGCACACGGAATCGGCAAAAAATAATTCAAAATAAAATTTCCATTAATTGATTAATGAAGGGATATATGCAAAAAGAAAAAGTAAAAGAATTTAATTATGTGATTTGCCTAAACAATACTGATTATTCGGCTTCACTAGAAGTGGGTAAAATTTATCGAGCAATTCCGGATAAAAATGCAGAGAAACATGGATACTTAAGAATTGTTGATGAAAGTGGAGAAGACTATGCTTACTCTTCAGATAGATTCTCATCAATTAAATTACCTCAAATGGTTCAGGAAGCTTTATTTTCTACTTATACAGAATAATTCAACTATAAATGCACTTGACTAACATCGAATTATATTTTTCACTTTACACAACAGCTACTGTTGTTTCTATAGTTGGCGAAGAAGCTCATCATATAATGAAAGTTATGAGAAACACTGTCGGTGATGAAATTTATGTGACGAATGGAAATGGAAAAATTTTCAGAGTGGAAATTTCATCAACAGAGAAAAATGAAGTAAAAGGGAAAATTAAAGAAACATTTAGTTATGAAAATAAATTAAGCAGCTTTACTATTTGTATTCCACGATTAAGAAATTCAGATCGGTTTGAGTTTGCTCTCGAAAAATGTGTCGAATTAGGATTTACAAATTTTGTTGTTTTTGAATCTAACCGTACAATTGCTTCCGGTGATAAAACCTCCCGTTGGATGAAAATTGCAATAGCTGCTATGAAACAATCACTTCATAGTTATTTACCTCAGATAAAATATTTAAAAAAGTTTGAAGAGATTAATAATCTTGATGGAAGCAAAATAATTTTCGAACAAGGAGCTAATGAAATATTTTCATCGGCAATAACTAATTTTTCGAATGATAATAAATATGTCTTATTATTTGGACCGGAAGGGGGACTAACCGAGTCTGAAATTAATTTCATTCAACCAAGTCAAAAATATTCAATTACATCAAATAGATTACGAACAGAAACTGCTGTAATTACAGTAGCCTCATTGATCAGTACAAATTATTAATTTGTTATAAATACTTTAAAGAATTGAAATCGTTTTCTTAATTAATCTTTCAAACATTACTTTTGATTTCTCTGCAGTTTCCATTACTTCTTGATGAGATAGTTTTTGAGGAGATATTCCCGCAGCATGATTTGTGATTAAGGAAATGGCACCGACCTTCATTCCTAATTTTATTGCAAATATTGCTTCATGAACAGTTGACATTCCTACTGCATCAATTCCAAAATTTGCATACATTTTTATTTCTGCAGGACTTTCATAGCTGGAACCTTTAGTTAAAATGTATGTTCCTTCTTTCAATATTATTTTTTCGCTAATCGCTGCTTCTCTTATTATATTGTTAACCACTGAAGAAGGGAAGTCCAACAATTTATTTCTTTCTTCGATTGTTGCGAGTCCTAATAGATTTGTTATTTCTTTTTTTATGTTGATAGAATTTACATCCAAGATTAACATTAAATCACCGGGACTAAAGTTAGGATTAACGCCTCCGGCTGCATTTGTAAGAATAACAACTTCACAACCAAGTTCTTTAGCAATTAAAACCGGCAAAACACAATCCGAAAGAGGATAACCTTCATATATGTGAATCCTCCCTTGGAAAATCAGCAATTCTTTATCTGTATATTTTGAGAAATGAATGTATCCCTTATGTCCTTCAACTGTAGATTTGGGATAACTTGGTAAAGAATCAGTAGGTATGGATTTCAAGGTATTTACTTTTTCGGCAAAATCACCCAACCCGCTTCCTAAAATCAAAGCTATTTTTGGTTTGAAAGGGGCTTCGGATTTTACTTTATCCAAAATGGGGCGGTATTTTTCATTCAAAGTTATCATATTAAAAAAGAATTCCAGCTAAAGTTGCCGTCATTAAAGTGGCCAATGTTCCGCCAATAACTGCTTTTATTCCAAGTGATGCAATATCTGTCCCACGATTGGGAGCAAGTGGAGTTATACCTCCCAACTGAATTGCTATTGAACTAAAATTTGCAAATCCGCACAAGGCATAAGTAGCCATTACTATTGCTTTCTCGTTTACTAATGACTTAATTTCGATTAATCGGCTCATATCAAAATATGCAACAAATTCGTTTAGTACTACTTTAGTCCCGATTAAGCTTCCAAATTCAAGTGCGTTTTCCCAAGGCACTCCTATCGCAAAAGCCAAAAACTGGAGCACGAGCCCAAATAATAATTGCATACTTAATGGTTTTCCGAATTCTGTTTCAAAGAATGCATTCACTCCAAATAAATCACCAATTCCAATCAAGATATAATTAACTAAAGCTATTAAAGCTATAAAAGCAATTAACATAGCGCCAACATTTAAAGCTAATTTCAAACCATCACCGGCACCAACTGCAGCAGATTCGATAAAGTTGGAAGCATTTTTCTCAATATTTACTTTTACATCTCCTTTTGTTTCAGGTACTTGAGTTTCTGGAAAAATTACTTTAGAAATTACTAGAGCAGCCGGAGCAGCCATCACACTTGCTCCTAATAAATGAGTTGCAAACATTAGCTGAGCTTCTTGAAGAGGTAATCCCATAGATTGCGAAAATGAATGTCCCAACATTTGAATATATGCTGCCATTACACCCCCGGCAATCGTTGCCATTCCACCGGTCATTATGGTTAACAATTCACTTTTTGTTAATCCTTTTAGAAATGGTTTTATCATCAATGGTGCTTCGGTTTGACCAACGAAAATATTAGCAGTAACAGAAAGAGATTCTGCTCCGCTTGTGCCCATTAATTTAGCCATTATCCAAGCCATCCCTTGAACAACTCTTTGCATAACTCCGAGATAATATAAAATCGACATCAAGCTGGCAAAGAATATAATAGTCGGCAATACCTGAAATGCAAAGAACATTCCGAGACTTCCTTCTTGTCCCGGACTAATAGCCAAATCACCAAATACAAACTGAGCACCTTCACCGGTAAAATTTAAAACAAGTACAAAGAAACTACTAACCCATCTAAAAAAATCTTTAGGCCAACCGAGAGGGGCAAAGAATTCTCCGAGGGATTCGCCTTTGATAATTAGAATGGCAAATAAAAGTTGTAAACCCAAACCGGTAATTACCAATCTCCAATTAACTTTTGATTTGTTATTTGATAATAGAAATGCAATTCCAATAAGTACGGCTATTCCGATGATACCTCGTAAGATTGCAATAAAATCCATAGAATTTCCTTATTCAGATTCGGGAATATAATGACATTTTCTACATCTAGCTTCGTAACTATCCGAAGCACCAACTAACACTCTATCTTGAGATTTGATTTTTCTTTGTGTTCTATCTGCTGGGTTTCCGCAATTAACACAAATTGCTAAGGTTTTTGTAATGTATTCGGCAACGGCTAATAGCTGAGGCATTGGTTCAAATGGTATTCCTCTGTAATCTTGATCGAGTCCTGCTACAAGCACTCTTTTTCCGCTGTCTGCTAATTTATTACATACTTCAACAAGATCGCTTTCATAAAACTGAGCTTCATCAATACCGATTACTTGAGCATCTTGTGAGAGTTCCAAAATTTCTTGAGCTGATGTTACTACTTCAGAAGGGAGGGATTGTTCACTATGAGAAACAATTTTGTTCTCGGCATAACGATTATCAATCTTAGGTTTGAAAATTTTTACTCTTTGTTTTGCAATTTGTGCCCGGCGTAAACGTCTTATTAATTCTTCTGTTTTTCCGCTGAACATACAACCGGCAATTACTTCAATCCATCCGGTTTCTTTTGGTGTTGAGTGAGGTTGAAATTCCATCATAATTATTTTAAGAAATCTTCTCCAAATGAGTGGGGAATAAGTTCGGTTATTTTGTACTTTATAATTTCTTCTTTAGCATTGATTAATATTACATCCAAATCTTTTCCGCAAAGGTCTAATAATACTTGTCTGCAGGCACCACATGGCGGACAGTAATCTTCTGCATCGCTTGCAATTGCAATTGACTTAAACTTTCTTTGACCTTCTATAATTGCTTGAAATACTGCAGTTCTTTCAGCGCAAATTGTTAGACTATAAGAAGATGTTTCTATATTTCCACCATTATAAACTTTTCCGTCTTCAGCTAATAGCGCTGCACCAACGTGAAATTTTGAGTAAGTCGGCATTGCTTTTGACTTTGCTTCTACAGCTAACTTGCCGAGCGATAGATCATCCATTTTTACCTCAATTAATCCGTTAAAAATAACTTATTAAAAATATAATTCAAAAATTTCATTTCCATTTTGTTTTACCAAATGTTGCTTTTAAGTAATTAACAATTATCAGTAATTCATAAATTATCTGCAGATAAACAGACTCTGCAATTCCAAATTTATATCCGAAATGTTTTTGTTTGACTTGAACGGTAATTACATCGAAAATCAATTTTATTACAAACGGTAGAGCAAACAATATATCTATGAATGTTAGAACAACAGAAAATAGGAAACTAAGATTAAGAAGATGCCAAATACCAAGAAAAATTTTATGCTTAAGCAAATAATAATTTGATGACGCAGTATGACGAGCTTTTTGAATTAAATATTCTTTGAATTTATTCTTTGTTGATGAATAAACAAAAGCGTCCGGAATCTCAACCGTTCCAATTTTCATATTATGCTTAATTGCTTCTTGCAGTAACAGATCATCATCGCCGCTTATTGTTTTTGTCGTATTCTTGTATCCTTCTAAATTATCAAATGCTGTTTTTCTAAAACCAAAACTACGAGCTGCAGCAGAATAGGGAAATCCCATCTTAGCGACTGTAAACATTAGTAGTTGTGAACGAAGATTTTCGAAACAAGAAATTTTATTTACAAAACTATTTTTTTGATGAAAGGGAGCGATACCGAAAATGAAATCGTAACCTTGCTTAAATTTTTCGGCGAAACTATTTAACCATTCCGGTTGAGGTTCACAATCGGCATCGGTTATCATTATGTATTCATATTTAGCGTGTGAAATACCAATTTCTAATGCACCTCTTTTGCCGGAGTATTTTTTATTATGTGATTCGTAAATACTTATATATGTGTTTTCTTTGATGAAGTTTTCTATGATGATTTTAGTATTATCGGTTGATTGATCATCAATAAAGATAATTTCGAAATATTCTTTTGGATAATTCAGTTTAGTGAGTGAATTAAAAAGCAAAGGAAGATTTTGCTCTTCGTTTTTAGCTGCGATTATTATTGAGAATTTTATTTGTGGCATAATAAATTCAAAAAATTATTTTTAAAACTCTTCTTCAAGCAGCCACTCTTCAGCAAGTTCATCCGAAATTCCTTGAATAAATCTGGATGGTTTTGAAATTGTAACCCCTTGAAACCTATCAAAGATATTCATCGGATATGAGACAAATAGATTTTGTTTAGCTCTTGTTGAGGCAACATACATTAATCGTCTTTCTTCTTCCAATGCTTCAATACTTTCGTAAGATTGACCGGAAGGGAACATTCCTTCTAAAGCATGAATAATAAATACCGAATGCCACTCTAATCCTTTTGCGGAATGAATGGTTGAAAGTACTAACTTTTCATTTTCTTTATCTTCGGCTTCAACGTCAGTAACAGTATCTTGAGGAGGTTCAAGCGCCATATCAGCTAAAAAGCTGTCAAGACTTCTATAATTTTCAGCGATGTTTACAAAAACTTCCAAATCTTTTTTTCGTTTGTTGAAGTCATCATATTTGTTCATAAAAAGCGGGTCGTAATATTTTATAGCCTGCATTGCTTTCTCTGCCGGTGTTTCCTTTTTCGAGTGAAGATCATGAAGTAATACAAATAGTTGATAAAGTTTTTCTCCGAAAGATGATCTTTCTGCAATTGCATCGGGATTTGATTTAAAATGAATTTTGTTCTGTGATATTTCATCCAGAATCATTTGTGCTTTTTTCGGACCGATACCTTCATGCAAAAGTAAAATTCTATACCAGCTAACAAAATCTTTTGGATTAGCTGCAATACGCATAAATGCTAAAACATCCTTAACATGCGCGGTTTCTACAAATTTCATCCCGCCAAATTTTACGAAAGGAATGTTTGCTTTATTCAATTCAATTTCCAGGTCGAAAGAGAAATATGAATTTCTAAAGAGAATAGCTATATCACTAAGCGGAACTTCTTCCTCGCGGAGTTCTAAGATTTTATCAACTATAAATCTTGACTGCATATTCTCTGTTGCTGCCGAAACTATTGCCGGTAATTCTCCAAACGGTTTTCTTGTGAAAAGATGTTTCTCGTATTTTTCTATTGCATGATCTATTATATAATTGGCAAAGTTCAAAACCGATTGCGTACTTCGGTAATTCTCTTCTAATTTAATTATCTCCACATTTTCAAAGAGATTCGGGAAATCCATAATATTTTTAAAATTTGCACCACGGAATGAATAGATTGATTGTGAATCATCACCAACAACCATAACATTATTATGATTCTGAGCCAATCCTTGAACAATATCCGCTTGCAATTTATTAGTATCTTGATATTCATCAACCATTACAAATTTTATTGTTGAAAGTAGATTCTTGGCACCGGGCGAAAGATCAAAAAGAAATTTTCTTAAATAAATAAGTAAGTCGTCATAATCGAGCAAACTGTTTTGCTTTTTATATGATTGATAGATTTTTTCTATTTCAAGAATTTGATCCGTGAATTTCGCGAAATGCGGATAGTCTATTTCAAGTATTTCTTCAATCTTTCTACCTGTATTTACACTTAACGATAATACTTTAAAGATTGTTTGCTTATTCGGGAAACGTTTTTTTAATTCTTGTAAATTTAGTTGACCACGAATAAGATTAATTACGTCTTCGCTGTCACCTTGATCGAGAATAATAAAACCGGAATTGAGTCCGACATCTTTAGCATATTTTCTCAAAGTAAGATTTGCAAACGAGTGGAAAGTGCCGCCATTAATCTTTGAGCATCGGTTATCTAGTAATAAAGCAGCGCGGTTCATCATCTCGCGTGCGGCTTTTCTTGTAAATGTTAAAAGAAGAATTGATTTTGGATCATAACCCATTTCAACAAGTCGAGCAACGCGGTAAACTAATGTTCTTGTCTTTCCGGTACCCGCACCGGCAATTAAGAGATATGCTCCTTCTACTGATTTTACTGCTTCAAACTGAGCCGGGTTTAATTCATTTTCATAATTAATAGAAAAGCGGGCTTCGGTTTTTGCATTGAAGCCCGCTTTATCAATCCTGGTAAGCTTATATTTCTTTGCCATTATCTGCGGTGAGCTTTAGGTTTATTCAATATTTCGGAAACTAAAATATATTCTCTTATGGATTCCGGATTTGCAATTTTCTTTCTGATATTTTTTACAAATGATGAAGAATATTCCGATTCACTAAGTTCTTCCACTTCTATTGAATCGGGAAGTTTTGCCATACTTTTTTTAGCATCGGAAATTTTCTTCTCAAGGGATTTTACCGGGTCAATAAATTCCGTTTGCTTGGCTTCAGAACGTTTCTTAGAATATCTAACAGTTTCGATTCCAATAGAATCTTCGTAATCTTCTTCCGGATTCCAGGTTGTTTCATGATAGCCAACGGGATCTAATACTTCAGCATTTCTATCGGAAGAAGATCGAGACGTAGATTTTGATTCTTCCGGAATTTTTAGACCGAATAATTGTTCAAGAATATCCGATGTTGATTCTTGTTTCTTCTCTTTAGATGTACTTGTTGTACTGCTTGTAGTTTGGGATTGCTGTTGGCGTTGTTGCTGCTGCTTTTTCTTTTTTCCCAAAAAACTTTGAAGTATAGAAAAAATGAAGAAAAGAATTATCAGATATTCAAATAAATTATCCATTCTGATCCTTATCTTTTTTATCCTCAGGTTTTGCGATTGTATTTCGCATATCGGTATCAGCTTGAATGTTTCTCAGATTATAATAATCCATAATTCCTAAATTTCCTGCTCTGAAAGCTTCTGATATTGCTTTCGGAATTTCAGCTTCTGCTTCAACAACTTTAGCGCGCATTTCTGCAACTCTTGCTTTCATTTCTTGTTCGGTTGCAACTGCAGCTGCTCTTCTTTCTTCTGCTTTTGCTCTTGCTACTTTCAAATCTGCTTCAGCTTGATCCGTCTGCAAAATAGCACCGATGTTTGTTCCAACATCTACGTCTGCAATATCAATCGAAAGAATTTCGAACGCTGTACCGGAATCTAATCCTTTTGATAACACAACTTTAGAAATACTATCCGGATTTTCAAGAACTGCTTTGTGTGTATCGCTTGAACCGATTGTCGATACAATACCTTCGCCAACACGTGCAAGAATTGTTGCTTCACCGGCACCACCGACCAATCTTTCAATATTTGCGCGAACCGTTATTCTTGCAATTGCTTTTAACTGAATACCATCTTTAGCTACTGCTGCAACAAGTGGAGTTTCAATTACTTTTGGAAGTACGGACATTTTAACTGCTTCTAGAACATCTCTTCCTGCCAGATCAATTGCTGCGGCTTTTTCGAAACTTAAACTTAAATTTGCTTTGTTAGCGGAAATAAGTGCGTTGACAACTTTTATAACATTTCCGCCTGCTAAATAATGGGCTTCCAATAGCGGTGTCTCTAAATCAATACCTGCTTTTGTTGCTGAAATTTGACTTCTGACAATGACCGGAGGTGAAACTTTCCTGAGTCTCATCCCTACAAGATCTTTGAATATTTTTAATCTAACACCGGAAAAATATGCTGTTATGAATAATCCGATCGGAACAAAATAGAAGAAAAGCAATAAGAAAAACACTGCTCCAATAATTATTAATATTGATACACCTGATACTGCGTCCATTGTTACTCCTTTTTATTTGTCTTTATTGGTAGTAAATTAACAAAAAAAACTACAATGTTCTAAAAAACCGGAAATCATTTATGGATTGTATAATTTCTGCATCTTTTGTTATCTTGTAATCAGGATACATTATATGTATTTTTGAAACAATTTTAATCACATATATGTTAGAGATAAAAACAAATTAGGTAAAGGATATTATTATGGACGGAAATTTTTCCGAAAGAGTACAAGAAGTAATTAGATTAAGCAGAGAAGAAGCTCTAAGATTAGGGCATGATTATATAGGTACCGAACATCTTCTTCTCGGAATTATTCGCGAAGGTCAAGGTGTTGCGGTTAAAATTCTTCGAAACCTTGATGTAGAACTTATTAAATTAAAAAAGGCAATCGAAGATACGGTTAGAAGTGCCGGTGGTACTTTAACAATCGGTAATATCCCGTTAACAAAGCAAGCCGAAAAAGTTCTCAAAATAACTCAGATCGAATCAAAAATATATAAATCCGACGTTATTGGTACTGAACATATTCTACTTTCTCTTCTTAGAGATGAAGATAATATCGCAACTCAAATTCTGCATCAGTTTAATGTAAATTATGATACTGCAAGAGCCGAATTAAATTCTATTCTAAGTACAAAAGATCCTGATCAGCCGACGAAAGGTTTTACTCATCCCGGTGCTCCACAATCAAAGGGGGGACAAAAAACCGAAAGAACTAAAACTCCCGTCTTGGATAATTTCGGAAGGGATTTGACAAAATTTGCTGCCGATGATAAACTTGATCCTGTAATCGGGCGTGAGAAAGAAATTGAAAGAGTTGCTCAAGTTTTAAGTAGAAGAAAGAAAAATAATCCTGTATTAATAGGTGAGCCTGGAGTTGGTAAAACAGCTATAGCCGAAGGTTTGGCTCTTAGAATTCATCAAAGAAAAGTTCCAAGAATTCTTCAGGATAAAAGAATTGTTACTTTAGATTTAGCCGGGTTAGTTGCAGGTACTAAGTATCGCGGTCAATTTGAAGAAAGAATGAAAGCATTAATGACCGAACTTGAAAAAGCTGATGATGTAATATTATTTATTGATGAATTGCATACAATAGTAGGTGCCGGAGGTGCTTCCGGTTCACTCGATGCATCAAATATGTTTAAGCCGGCTTTAGCTCGCGGCGATATTCAATGTATTGGTGCAACTACATTAGATGAATACCGGAAATATATTGAAACTGACGGTGCATTGGATAGACGATTCCAGAAAGTGATGGTTGATCCGCCGTCTATTGATGAAACAATTGAAATTTTAGAACATATTAAAGTTAAGTATGAAGAGCATCATCGAGTAAAATATTCAAATGAAGCAATTACTTCCGCTGTTAAAATGAGTGCAAGATATATTACAGATCGACATTTACCCGATAAAGCAATTGATGTTATTGACGAAGCCGGGTCGCGTGTTCACATGGGAAATTTTACCGTTAGTGAAGAAATTCTAAAACTCGAAGAAGAAATTGAGAAAGTTAAGTATGAGAAAATCCGTGTTGTTAAAGAACAAGATTATGAACAAGCCGCAAGGTTAAGAGATAAAGAAAGAACTTTACAGTCTGATCTTGAAATTGCAAAAAGAGAATGGGATGCCAAAACAAAAGATATAATTCATGATGTTTCCGAAGACGATATTGCAACTGTTGTATCAATGATGACCGGAATTCCGGTTACTCGTGTTGTTCAAGCAGAATCTGAAAAACTTCTTAAAATGGAAGAAGCTCTTAAATCTAAAATTGTGGGGCAAGATGAAGCGGTAATTAAACTAACCAAAGCAATTCGTAGAACAAGAGCCGGTTTGAAGAATCCGCATAGACCGATTGGCAGTTTTATTTTCTTAGGTCCCACCGGTGTTGGAAAAACTGAACTTGCTAAAGTTTTAGCAAGATATCTTTTCGATTCGGACGAAGCTTTGATTCGAATTGATATGAGTGAATACATGGAAAAATATTCGGTTTCTCGTTTGGTAGGCGCACCTCCCGGATATGTTGGATATGAAGAGGGTGGCCAATTAACTGAAAAAGTAAGACGTAAACCTTACTCGGTAGTTCTTTTTGATGAAATCGAAAAAGCTCATCCCGATGTATTTAATATATTGCTTCAAGTACTTGATGACGGACAATTAACAGATAGTTTAGGAAGAAGAGTTGACTTCAAAAATACAATTATCATTATGACTTCCAACGTTGGTACAAAAGATATTAAAGCTACCGGCGGAATCGGCTTTGCTGATGAATCCGAAGCGAATGCTTACGAAAAATTAAAGAATACTGTTGAAGATGCAATGAAAAAACTTTTCAACCCGGAATTCTTAAACAGAATTGATGAAGCAATTGTTTTCAGAAATCTTGAAATTGATGACATTAAGAAAATAATTCTGATAGAAATAAAAGAATTGGTAAAGAATGTTGAAGACAACAAGATGGAAATAGAACTTGACAAATCCGCTCTCGAATTTTTAGCAGATAAAGGATTCGATCAAAAGTATGGTGCGCGTCCTTTAAAACGTGCAATTCAAAAATATATTGAAGACCCGCTTGCAGAGGAAATGCTGCTCGGTCATTTCAAAGAGGGAAGTAAAATTGTTGTAAAACATAAAAAAAATACCGAAGAACTATATTTTGTTTCACCTAAATCATCATCTAAGAAATCAGATGGTGATGAAGAAGTTAGTGATAATGATGAAAGCAACGAGAATAAAAAAGAAGAAGCAATCGATTAAGAAAGAATTTTATGAGTAAAATGAGTGAAGAAGAAATTAATTCTGCATTAACCCGGTTGACCGGATGGAAATACGAAAATAATTCTATTGTGAAAGAATTTGAATTTAATGACTTCACCCGGTCAATCGGTTTTGTTGTTAAGGTAGGAATTGAATCCGAAAAAGCAGATCATCATCCGGATATTTTTATTCACTCATGGAATAAAGTTAAAATAATTTTATCAACTCATAGTGCAGGCGGAGTTACAGAAAAGGACATTTCTTTAGCCGAAACATTTGATTCATTTTAATTATTATTACCCCCCAAAACAGAGAATTTTTATATATAGTAAAGTTTTTGATTTTATAACCCAATCAAATTAGTTAATTTTACAAATCTATTTCACTTTTCATTATATTAAGTACAATCATGGAACAGAAAAAACTCATACGCACTTTAGATTCGATAACTTCCCGTAGATTCAAAACTGAAAACGAAATGTTGGTAGAAGTTCTTGATCAAATTGTTGCAAGAGAGCAAATTAAAGTTACAGGTGGAAGAATTTGGAAATTAAATAAATTTCTAAAAGCTTACGAATTGATTTATCAAACCGGCGATGTTCAAAAAATTCCATCGGATTTTAAACTTCCTCTTGAAGAGTACCCCATCTTTAAAGAGATAACAAAAGAAAGAACGGTTCTTGCTAATGAAACAAACAAATTTCTAATCAGCAAAGGAATTTTTAAGTATTCGGCATCCGGTGTCGGATTAAAAATTAAAGTTGCAGATGATAGATACTACGAATATTTATTAGTTGTGAACAGCGAAGAAATAAATGATGACCTCGGTTATACTTTAAATATCGTTGCAACAATACTAACTTCAAAGCTAAATGCATGGCGAGCATCTGTTTCTAGAAAAGATTTGATTGAAGATATTGATAGAGCAAAACAATTACAAAAAAGCATACTGCCCGAACACGAATATTCATTTAACAATTATGACTTATTCGGGATAACAGTTCCTGCTAAAATAATCGGAGGTGATTTTTTCGATTATCTTGAGATTGGTGCACAAGGTGACAGACTCGGCATTGCTGTCGGTGATGCGGCATCAAAAGGTTTAGCTGCTGCCGCCGAAGCTATGTATATCTCCGGCGCATTAAGAATGGCAAGTACATTTGAAATTAAAATTTCTCCTCTGTTTTACCGGATGAATGAATTAGTCAATAAAATTTTTGAAGACGATAAATTTGCTTCACTTTTCTACTGTGAAATTTCGTCTGATAAAAAAGGATTATGCTTATATGCAAACGCCGGTCACAATCCACCTATATTTTATCATAAAAGTAAAGATGAATTGGTATTGTTGTATCCAACTGGTCCCCTTATTGGGCCTGCACCTCACTCAACTTATGATACAGATAGTTTTAATTTTAGCGCCGGTGATGTATTAGTAATTTTCACCGACGGTATTACGGAAGCGGCAAACGAAAAATTTGAGTTCTATGAAGAAAAACGCTTGGAGGATTTAATTAGGAAAAATTCTTCAAAAACTCCCAAAGAAATTGCTCTTGCAATAATTGAAGATGTATCCAAGTTTTCAACAAATGACAGCAAATATCAAGACGATAAAACAATCGTAGTGATTAAGCGAAAGGTATAAAATGTCGTTAGACAAAAAAATATTTGATGCCGGAGTTGTTGGTGCCGGTGGTGCAGGTTTCCCAACTCATGTTAAAGCAAAATCTAAAGTTGAATTTGTACTTGCAAACGGTGCCGAATGTGAACCGTTGATTCATAAAGATTATGAAATTATGAGAAATTTTCCGAAAGAAATTGTTCATGGCATGGAATTGATGATGCAGAATACTAATGCAAAGAAAGGTTACTTCGGCATAAAAGCAAAAAATGCGGATGCAATGGAACTTATCCAAAATGAATTTTCCAACGGGAAAATTGAAATGACAATTTTGGGAGATTTTTATCCCTCCGGTGATGAATATGAATTGGTTTATGAAGCAACAAAACGCTTGATACCACCGCACGGCATCCCGCTTGATGTGGGTTGTGTTGTCAATAATGTAGAGACTTTTTATAATATTAGCAGAGCTTCAGAAGGTAAACCGGTAACGGAAAAATTTGTTTGTATTGCCGGTGCCGTAAAAAATCCATCTACATTTTTTGCTCCGGTAGGAACAAGTTTTGAAGAATTGATTAAACACGCCGGAGGCGCAACCGTTAATGATTTCGGTGTTTTTATAGGCGGACTTTTAATGGGGAGTTTAACTTTTGATTTATCCGAAGTTATTACCAAAACAACAGCTGCGTTAATTGTATTACCGAAGAATCATTATATGATTAATAGGATGGAACGCCCGAAAGAAGATATGAACAGAATCGGGAAATCAGCTTGCGATCAATGTACATATTGTACCGAATTCTGTCCTCGTTATTTGCTGGGTTATGATGTTCAACCCCATAAAGTAATGAGGTCACTTGTCTTTACCACATCAGGAAAAGAATTGTGGAATCAATATGCAGATTTATGTTGTGCTTGCGGTTTATGTTCATTGTATGCATGTCCGGAAGATTTATATCCACGCGAAGCCTGTGTTCAAAGCAAAGAAGAAATGAAAGCAATGGGACAAAAATATGAACAGCAAAAACCTGTGAAAGTTCATCCTATAAAAGAGGGAAGAAGAGTTCCGCTAAAACAGTTAAGAAAAAGACTGAACGTTGATGAATATGAAACACACACTCCTTTTACAAAAGAAAGCCCGAAACCAAATTCTGTAAAAATCATGTTGAAGCAGCATGCCGGTCCTCCGGCAAAAGCTGTATTAAGCATCGGAGATATTGTAAATATTGGAGATGTAATTGCAAAACCCGAAGAAGGAAAACTTGGTTCGGTTATTCATGCATCAATTAGCGGAAAAGTTACACACATAAATGAAGAATTTATAAGAATATCAAAATAGAAAGGTTTGGAAATGGTAATGAATTCACTTGGATTAATAGAATTGACAAGCATTGCTGCCGGAATGCAAGCAGCGGATATAATGTTAAAAACTTCGCAAGTTGAATTGGTTTTATCACGCACAATTTGTTCGGGCAAGTATATGGTATTAATATGCGGTGAAGTTGCCGAGGTTCAATCTGCAGTTGATAATGCAGCCAGTCAAATTGATTTTGCAGTTATAGATACCTTTGTAATTCCTCATGTTCACCCCGATGTATTTCCTGCATTATCAGGGCATACTCTTGCAACTGAATTAGAATCTTTGGGAATTATTGAATCATTTTCTGTTGCATCATTAATTGAAGGCGCAGACGCAGCAGTAAAAGCAGCAAAAGTTCAATTGATAGAAATTCGTCTTGCAATGGCGCTCGGAGGTAAAGCTTTTTGTACACTAACCGGTGAAGTTGCTGCTGTAAGAAGTGCCGTTGATGCCGGCGCTCAAATTATTGCGGATAAAGGTCTTCTTGTAAACAAAGTTGTAATTCCTCAACCAAGAAAAGAATTGATGAGTGAGATGATATAATGACAGTGCAACCTTCAAGGTAAGTGATTGATGATAGCGTTCAGTATCCTTGAAGGTTACTCGCAACTCAATTAATCAGTCAATCAAAACAAATTCTTCACAATTTCAAACATACCTACATAAGTTCCAATCGCACTTCCTATTCCGGAAAGTAAAAACACAAGTAAAATTCTAAGCAGCCTATTTTTCCACCAATTTTTTGCTTTCATTACATCTTCACTAACCGATTGAAACTCTTTTACTTTTGGCGGAACAAGCATCAATTGAACAAAGGCGGCAACATAACCGGCACCTATCAGAGGTGTAAGACTTGTAAATGGCGCAGCTAAAAATGATACTAGTACAGTTAACGGATGACCATAAGCTAATGCAGCACCTAATGCACTTGGAATTCCGTTTGCAAGTATCCAATAAATAGCATTATCTCCCGCTGCTGATGCACCTTTAGTCATTCCTATATACAGAATTGCACCGATTATTATTACCGGGATTGCATACCCGATACCTTTTAGAATTGGGGAAACCGGGGGAATAATTTCATACTTTGCAAGGTCTTCTTGCTTGCCGCTATTTAATTGGTCAACTATCCCGTTTAAGTGACCGGCACCGACAACTGCAATCACTTTGTTACCTATTGATTCTTTTATTTTTTGCGCTAAATATATATCACGTTCATCGATCAATACCGATTTTAGAACCGGCATAACTTTTCCGAGTTCGGTCATCATTTCATTTAATACATCTGTCTTTCGCAGTTCGGTTAATTTTTCTTCGCTTAATTCTTCTTTTTCAAAAACTCCGGCTAAACCGGCTGTAAGAAATTTTAACTTTTGCCAGAATGACATTGAATTCCAAGCACGGCGTAAAGTTATTCTTACATCTCTGTCGCATAATTCAATTGGTATATTATTTTCTTTCGCGGTTTTTGCTGCTTCAAGTAATTCGACACCGGGGTTCACACCTAATTTTTCACCCAACTTTTTTTGGTAGGATGCCAGAAGAATATTTATCAACAAAGTCGATAACTGTTTTTCTTTTATCACATTTTTTAAGTCAAGTTCTTCCCATTTCTTTTTATCACTCAAAGACTGATAGCGTTTTTCATCGAGTTCAACGCATACCACATCAGGTTTTTCTTCTTCAATAACTTTTCTTACAAGGTCTGCCGATTGCTGGGAAATGTGCGCTGTTCCGATAAGAAGATATTCTCTTCCGTTTTGCGTAATTTCAATTACATCACTCCCATATTTTGATTGAACAGTTTCTTTCAATTTTTCCTCTGATGTGTTAAAACGAAAAGCAAAACTACTACTTTTTGTTAAGAATATGAAAAGAGGATTGAACTTTCTATTTATTACAGAGAGTTGTAACCTTTTAATGTAGATTAGAGCTTTTTATTTGATATTGGAAAAGAATCGTTTTTTGGGTACTTTTATCAATTAATATTTGTTCAATTTGGAGTAGTTATGGGAATTGATTGGGAAAAATTTATCGACAGAACTCTCAACATAACCATGAATGAAAATTACGGAGTTGTTTACGGTGAGAGAAAAGAACAATCTAATTTTTACGAAATTGTCTTCAAAACCGGGAAACTGCGTGAAGTTTTTGATGACGGGTTGTTACTCGAATCGGTTCGTGATAAAAATCTGGTTATGATTTTCATGCCTTATTCCTCAATAAAATGTGTTGAGATTTTTTAGTTAAAATGAAAAGATATTTTGCATTCTTATTTATTATTACCTCTATCCTTGCACAATCGCTTGAGATAAAAAGTTTACAGGTATACACAATAAACAACAACGAACTTCCGGTAGTTACTCAAAACGAAAAACTTACTATTGAATTCGACATTGCCGCATCCTTTGAACCAAATCTAGTAATCAAATTTTATTTTTGTGATAAAAACTGGGTTCCTTACGAAAATATATTTCTAGAAAATCAAAGTTATAATACAGCTTACAATCTTTGGTTTGATCATGTACCCGTTGTAAGTGGAAATGTTAGATATCATTTTAAGGATCAGTATCCTAATATAGATGTAACTTTTCCTTTTTCCGGGAAGTGGAAATTTTTTGTTACCGAATCAAATGATCCGGACCAAGTTTATGCAGAAGGAAGGTTTTATGTCATTAATCCGCAAATTTCAATAAGACATAAATTGACAAAGTATCGCTTGAATAGTCAAATTGAACCAATTACAGAGCTGCAGCGTGTTTATGACCTAAGAGTTAGTTTCTCAATCCCTGATACATCCTACCCAATGGACTTGGATTTTGTAGAAATTATTGAGAACAAAAAAATTGATTACCCGATCAATATTAAAAAAGAGCGTAGAGACAATTTAAGGTATTATGAAACAAACGGTGCGAGAAGTTTTACATTTATTGCAAGTGATATCAGACCCGGTAATGAATATCGTCAAGTAAATTTGCGGGATCGTAATAAATATCAACCACCGGTTACAAATGCCCATTTTGAAGGTTTTGATTACGATAGATTCCAACAGTTTGGGGCGCCGGATTTTAACGGCGGTTTTGAACTTGTTAGATATGATGACAATTATGCCGACTATATGCAGGTCGAGTTTGAATTTTCTCCGCAATCAATTATTTCCGATGATTTATTTTTAGTAGGTGCATTTAATGACTGGATAGTTTTTCCGGAATACAAACTTGAAGCAGATGGAGGAATTTATCGAGTCTCTACCGAGCTCAAGCGCGGAATATATGATTATCAATACGTATCCGGTGAAATTAAAGGAAATGAAGTTCACAATATTGATTGGTATAACTTAGAAGGAAATTTTTGGGAAACTACTAACAACTACTACATTTTTGTTTATTATAAATCACAAAAATACGGCGGGTATGATCAGATAATCGGTTACCTAAAAATAAATAGCGGAAATCTTTAATGAGTAAATTAAAAGTCGGTGTTATCGGTACGGGGCATCTTGGCAAGATTCACACAAAATTATTTAACGAAGTTGAAACTGCAGAATTAGTTGGTGTTTATGATATTGATGAATCCAAAGCTGATGCAGTTGCAAAAGAATTTAATACAAAAGCTTTTATAAATACTGATGAACTTCTTTCTCAAATTGATGGAGTTTCCATTGTAGCGACAACAAGCGCACATTACGAATTGGTAAAAAAAGCTTTTGAGAAAAATGTAAATGTACTCGTTGAAAAACCCATCACGGCTACAATTCAAGAAGCTGAAGAAATTGTAAAAATTGCAGACGAAAAAGAATTGATTTTACAAGTCGGTCATATCGAAAGATTTAACCCGGCGCTTCTCTCATTAGATCAATACAAATTAGACCCGAAATTTATCCAGACAGATAGATTAGCTCAATTCAACCCGCGCGGAACAGATGTTGCAGTAGTTCTTGATTTAATGATTCATGATATTGATATAATATTGAGTCTTGTAAAAAGTGATGTAAAAGAAATTAAAGCCAGCGGTGTACCTGTTGTATCCGGTAATATTGATATTGCTAATGCACGATTGGAATTTGAAAATGGTGCGGTTGCTAACGTTACGGCAAGTCGTATTTCGCAGAAGAAGATGCGTAAAATGAGAATGTTTCAGCAAAGCGGATATATTGCTTTGGATTTTATTACAGGTGTTGCCGAAGTTTATAGACTGATAGATCAAAAAGAAATGGATGAAAATCATTTTATTTCTTTTGGCGAAATGGGAGTTGGCGAAAAGAAAAAGTTTGTAGTTTATGATCAACCTGAAATTAAACAAGTAAATGCTCTTAAGTACGAATTGGAATTATTTATTAATTCTATTAAAAATAAAACTAAACCGGTTGTCAGTGGTGAAGACGGACTAAAAGCATTAAAGGTAGCAGATGAAATAATTAAGAAAATTGAGGAGTCGCAAATTTCATGAAAAATAAAAAAATATTTTTAATAGCCGCACTAACTTTATTAATTGCATCTTGCGGAGTTTATGAAACTCTTACAAATTTTGCTAGACTAAATTTCAAAGTGGATTCTTATAATAATTTTAGAGTTGCAGATGTTGCACTTGAAGGAAAAAGTAAGATAGCTGATTTTAGTCCGATCGATTATGTAAAATTAACCGGTGCATTTGTAAAAGGTGAATTGCCGTTTAGCTTTTTAATTAATGTAGAAGCCGATAATCCTAATGACGGTTCGGGTGGTTTTCCTGCAACCGATATTTCTATCGAGTCGTTTCCGTTTAGAGTATTGTTGGATGACAAACAAATATTAGCCGGTAATATCGAACAAGCATTTACAGTTCCCGGAGTCGGAGAAAATAGAATTATTCCAATTCGTGTTGATATTGATTTGCTGAAATTTTTCAAAGACAAGAGTTTCGATGAACTGACAAATTTTATTTTAGCAGTCGGCGGTAAGGATGGAAGTCGATCAAGAATATCCTTGTTTGCTAAACCTGTATTAGGAACCCCTGTCGGTACGATTGATTATCCCGATGAAATAAAAATAAGTCATGAGTTCAATTAGAGGATTATTATGAAAACTGATAAATATGCAATTGGTGTTGATCTCGGCGGTACATCCATAAAGTTTGGATTGGTCAATAACGAAGGCAAAATTAAAAAGAAATTCTCGCTTGATACTCATGCTGAAGAAGGTCCTGATGCGGTAATCAATCAAATAAAAAAGGGCATTGATGAGTTACTAAAATCAAAACAAAAAATTGTAGGAATTGGAATAGGTACACCCGGTTCGGTTATTCAGAAAAAGGGGACAGTAGAGAACCCTCCAAATTTTAAAGGATGGGAAAGTATTCCACTCGGTAGTATTATAAAAAATGAATTCAACAAAAAAGTCTTTGTAGAAAATGATGCAAATGCTGCGGCAATTGGTGAGATGATTTTTGGTGCTGGCAGAAAGTATGAAAATTTCATAATGGTAACTCTTGGCACAGGTGTAGGCGGTGGAATAATTATTGACGGGAAGATTTATAGAGGTGAGAGTGGTGCAGCCGGTGAAATCGGTCATCTTTCAATAGAAGAATACGGTAATCAATGCAAGTGTGGTTCAAGAGGTTGTATAGAAACATACATCGGCAATAATTATCTGATTGAACATGTAAAAAAAGAATTACCTCTGCACAAAAACTCTAAACTGAATGTATTAATCCAAGATGGTGAAACACTTACTCCTAAACTTATTCATGATGCTTATCTTCTAAAAGATTATTATGCGGAAATGATAATTACCGATGCCGCCTTTAAATTAGGTGTGGCTCTTTCTTCTATTATAAATGTTTTGGATATACCTACTGTAATTATCGGCGGTGGAGTTTCTGGCTTTGGCAAAATCCTTTTCGAAACAGTTGAGAAAACAATTAAAGAAAGAGTAATGAAACCAAATCGACCAAAGATTGTTGTAAAACCTGCTAAACTGAAAAACGAAGCCGGTATTAAAGGTGCTTCGGCTTTGGTTTTTTACCGATCTTAAAAAATGAAGAAGAATTTTGCGGATGAATTTGAAGCTATTAATATTTTCGTTTCTATTAGCTGTTTATATTAATTTATCTGCACAAGTTAATATAGAAGATACAACTCAATTCGTTTATTCCGACTCACTTTCAATTTTAGATTCAGCTTCAGCAGATACTCTCAAACAAGTTACTCCAAGAACAGATGTTGACGATGTAGTAACCGCGATAGCAACAGATTCACTTACATTTGATGTTCGTAATAAAAAAATGAATATCTATGGTAGAGGTGAACTGAAGTATAAACAAACGGATCTTAAATCGGGAAAGATTTTTGTCGATTTCCCAACTAATGAATTAGAAGCCTTCGGTATTATTGATACTTCAGATACAACAGGGCAAAAATTAATTCAAACACCACAACTGACAGAAGCCGGAGATACTTATCAAGGTACTAGTATCAAATACAATTTTAAGACTCAACGAGGATTTATTTCATTAGCAAAAAACGAAACCGAAGGTCAAACTTACAGCGGACAAAGAGTAAAAAAAGTTGATAAAGATATTTACTTCATTGAAGACGGAATTTATACAACTTGCGGCGGTGATGAACCGGTTACTTATTTTTCGGCAAAAAAAATGAAAGTTATACATAAAGATAAAGTCATCGCACAATGGATATTTATGTATATCGGTGGTGTTCCTGTTCCGGTACCGATTCCTTTTGCAGTTTTTCCGGCAGAAAGCGGAAGACGATCGGGTATAATTGCACCAAGTTACGGGCAGATAGGTGACCGGGGTTGGTACTTTAGAAATTTTGGTTATTTCTTAGCAATTAGTGATTACATGGATTTAGCAGTTACAGGTGATTATTATACACGGGGAGGGTGGGGAACTCGTAGCAGGTTTCGTTATGCTAAAAGATACAATTTCAGCGGTAATGTTAATGCAGGTTATTCGGTAATTAAAGCAGGTGATGATTCCGATCCTTCAAGAACCGAACAAATAGATTGGAATTTGTCCTTATTCCATAATCAACAATTTAATCCTAATACTCGTCTTGATGTTAACCTGCAATTTCAATCATCTACATATCTGACAAACAACAGCGTTAGTTATAATGATCTTCTTCAAAAAGATATTATTTCTAATGCTACTTTGAATAAGAGATGGGATAACGGAACAAGTATGACCGTTAACTATAGTAGAAGACAAAATCTTCAATCCGGTGATATTTACGAAACTCTACCGAATATAAATTACAACGTTCCGGTCATTTATCCTTTTCGTCCAAAATACTCAACCTCCCGCGATCAAAATTGGTATGAATTAGTCGGTGTTAATTACTCGGGTCAATTAAAGAATCAGCGCAACAAAGTTGACGGTAATTTGAATATCAGAGGCGGTATTCAACATAATGCATCTGTTAAAGCTTCGCCTAAGATTGGTTATTTTAATTTTACTCCTTCTATTAATTACACTGAAAAATGGTATAACAAGAAAATCGAAAAATTTCGTGTTCCCGAATTCATTACTGATACAACCGGAGTAGTAACTGATACAACTTATAGTAATGAAGAACGCGATATAAAAGAAATTAATTTTGTACGCACATTTAATTTTTCGCTTTCGGCACAAACAAAAATTTACGGGATGTTTAACATAAACGGACTCGGAGTTGAGGCGCTTCGACATACCATCACACCAACTCTAAGTTATAATTACCGACCGGATTTCAGTGAAGATAAATACGGTTATTACAGTGAATACATTGATAAGGACGGAAAATTAGTAAGATATGACCAATATCAAAGTGAAGTTTTTGGAGGAGCCAGCAGAGGTGAACAACAGCAATTAAATTTATCGGTTGGAAATATTTTCGAAATCAAAACAATGAAAGATCCGACCGATACAACTTCAAAGCAGCAAAAAATTCAACTGCTTAATTTGAATGCAAGTCTTGGATACAACATAGCAGCAGATAGCTTAAAACTCTCAGATCTAAGACTAAGTTACAGAACACAAATAGGTGATTTACTTTCTTTCAGTGGTTCATCCGCATATACATTTTATGATTTCCGTGAAGGTACAAAGGTAAATGAATTTTTAGTTGATAAAGGTAAAGGTTTGTTAAGAATGACAAATCTTAACTTCTCCATTTCTACAAATTTAAGCGGTGACAAAATTTCCGGCGAAACAAGAAGAAGCGGTTTCGGAGTTGAAGAATCAAGCGACTACTCTGCGTTTAATAGAACTGATTATATTGGATTGTACGATGAAGTACCTTCGGATTTTTCCATACCTTGGAATCTAAATCTTAATTATAATTTTAGTTTTAACAAACCTACTCCCGATGCGTCAACAATTCGTTCGACAATTGGTGCGAGTTTGAGTGTTAGCTTAACTCAAGCTTGGAAACTTACATTCAGAGGAAATTATGATTTCCAGGCTAAAGAAATTTCGGCACCTCAAGTAACTATTTTTCGTGATCTAGACTGCTGGGAAATGAATTTTACTTGGAACCCGCTTGGCACATGGCGCGGATTTAGATTCGAAATCAGAATGAAAGCTCCTGAACTTAGAGATATCAAAGTAACAAAGAGCAGGGATATTTTCTCCGGAAGATAAATGCAGCACTATTTAATTGACGGAAATAACTTAATAGGTAAACAGAGTAGTCTAAAATCCTTACAAGAAACCGACCCTCAACAATCACGTGAAAAATTAACGTTTATTTTAGACCGCTATTTTGTAAATAGGAAATACAAAGTATCTCTTCATTTTGATGGTTTTGAGAAAGATAAAATTAGAACGGCAAAAATGAAAATTGTTTACTCGGATAATAAAACAGCTGATGAAAAAATTCGTCAACAGATTGAGTATGCTAAAAATCCTAAAAAGCTTGTAGTTATAACCTCAGATTTTTCTCTAGGTGAATTTGCAAAGAAATGCAGTTGCTCTGTTATCAAATCGGAAGAGTTTCTAAAAAAACTTTCTGATAAAAACGATTCTAAAAGTGAAAATGAAATTCAAAAAGAAATTGATAACGAGGAGATTAAAAGATTATTTGGAATTTAAGTCTGGATTAATTGTCCAATTGTCTTATGGTTTTCGGACAATATTTAATTTGTAAAAAGTATCAATTTCTATATAGTTCCGTAGATAATTGTCATCAAAATACTCTTCAAAAACATAAACACAACCATTTAGCAATTCAGCAACTTTTGATTTCCCCGTGAAATTGTATTTAAGATAAGATATCTTTGTTTAGTAATAAAATTTGGTTTTATATGGAAAAGAAAAAAGTTGTAATTATCGGCGGTGGTTTTGGCGGATTAACTATAGCCAAAAAGTTAAAAAACTCAAATTACCGGATAACATTAATTGATAAAACAAATCATCACTTGTTTCAACCTCTTTTATATCAAGTTGCTGCTGCGGCACTTTCACCGGGTGATATAGCAGTTCCGATTCGTTCCGAATTTTCAAATCAAGAAAATGTTGAAGTTATTCTCGGCGAAGTAACTGAAATTAACAGGGAAGAAAAAAAGGTTTATCTATCGAATACTGCATACGAGTATGACTACCTTGTTGTTGCAATAGGGAATAGACATTCATATTTCGGAAATGATCAGTGGGAAAATTTTGCTCCGGGACTTAAAACTATCTCAGATGCTTTAAAGATTCGTGAAAAAATGCTGCTCGCTTTTGAAAAAGCGGAAATAGCAAAAAGTGATTCCGAAAAAAAAAGAGAGATGACATTTGTAATAATCGGTGGTGGACCAACCGGTGTTGAAATTGCCGGTTCAATTGCGGAAATCTCAAGAGAAACTTTACTGAAAGATTTTAGAAATATTAATACAGCAGATACAAAAATAATTCTGATCGAAGGAATGAATAGAATTCTACAATCATTTGATGAAGATTTGAGTTTAAAAGCACAAATAACACTTGAAAAACTTGGTGTTGAAGTTAGAGTAAATTCTATGGTAGCCGAAGTTAATGAAAATGGTGTAGCAGTCGGCGATGAATTTATAGAAGCATCTAATATTATCTGGGCTGCCGGAAATAAAGTATCTCCTTTAATCAATTCATTAAAAACCGAAACGGATCGTAACGGTAGAGTAATAGTTGAACAAGATTGTTCTTTACCGGGCGACTCTGATGTTTTTGTAATTGGTGATGCTTCACTTTTCAATGAAAATGGAAAACCTTTACCAGGTGTTGCTCCTGTTGCTATGCAGCAGGGAAGATATGTTGCAAACCTCTTGAAGAAATCAATCCCTAAAGAGCAAAGAAAACCATTCCGATATTTCGATAAAGGAAATCTCGCAACAATTGGTAGAGCAAAAGCAGTGTTGCAAATAGGTAACTTTAAAATTTCCGGATTCTTCGCATGGTTGGTTTGGGCATTAGTTCATATTGCTTTTCTTGTAAATTTCAGGAAACGTTACCGTGTAATGACCGAATGGATTTGGTACTACATGACTTTTAAGAATGGGATAAGACTTATAACTAAGTATAATGGAGAATAAATCCTAATTTCTAAATCCTAAATCCTAAACAAATCAGAAATGATAAATACGAAATGCTAAACGGTTGATTGTTGTTTTGTTAATTCTAATTTCAGATTTAGATATTGTTTAGGATTTCGAGTTTCGAAATTAGTGTTTGGGATTTAGAATTTAACATTCTAGAGTAATTTGATATCATCAAGAAACGGCAGTTTTTCTCTTACTTCTTCAACTTTACTTAGATCAATCTCTGCACTAAAAATACCTTCTTCATTCGGGCACACTAAAACTTCTTCACCCATTGGATCGAAGATTGCACTGCAGCCGCTGTACACATTAAACGGATCAGAACCGATCCGGTTTACTCCAATCATATAACATTGATTTTCTATCGCACGTGATTTCAAAAGATGTTTCCAGTGTACGATTCTTTTAATAGGCCAATTAGCAATGTTAATAATTATTTCATTTCTATCTTTACCATATAGTCTATATAGTTCCGGGAAGCGTAGATCATAACAAATTGTTAAACCGATTTTTATTTTCTCAATGTTTGTAGTTACTGTTTCTTTTCCGGCACTATAAGATTCGTCTTCTTTCGCGTAACTAAATGGGTGAATTTTTCTATAACGTGCACGAATTAATCCGTTGCTGTCAAAATGTACGAGTGAGTTGTAAATATTTTCTCCATCTTTTTCGATGATTCCTACAAAGAGATGTTTTTTTAATCGTTGCGATAACGAAATAAAATATTTTGTCCCGGTTCCGTCAATTTCTTCCGCAAATTTTTTTGACTCCATCGTAAAGCCGGTTAAAGTCATTTCGGGAAAAATTATTATATCTTCATCGGAAATTTTTCTTGTAATTGTTGATTCGATTATAGAAATGTTCTCTTCGACGTTTTCCCATTCGGGTGAATATTGAAAAAGGCTTATCTTCATGGATTTTTATTTGCAAAATACAAATTACAGTATCCATTATAAACATTATGTTTTTTGAAAAAAGATTTTTAATTTCACTTATCATTTACGCCATACTAAAGCAGAGAACTTATGCTCAATTATATTTGGATGGCTTTACTCTTTTTAGGAATTGCCACTGCTCTTACAACAGACATAATTGATGAATCATCAAATAAATTTCGTAACGGTGAATCATTAAACGTAACTATTTTTTCAGATGAACCCATCGAACAAAATTTCGAAAAACAAAAAGTAATATTGAAAATTCCTCCCAAAGAATTTAACTATTTTTACAAAACAGAAGTTTATGATACGGTAAGACATTCAGCTCAGATTACTTATAACCCAAAGAAGAACAATTACTCACTCTTCATTAAAATAGATGGTAATACTCCGCATATCTGGAAGCAAATGGCAAAAGGTTCCGGTGCCGAAGAAGATTTGGTTGGAACATTGACATTGATTTCAAAAGGTGCAGAATTACCAAGAAAAGCTGAAATTATTTTTGAAGATATCAGCTTTACAAAGATGAAAGAGATAACCGGTGCAACATTAAATTATGCAACTACGGCAGTAAATATAGCTCTTGGACTTATTGGTATTATGGCATTATGGCTTGGCATAATGAAAATTGCCGAGGAAGCCGGGTTGATAAGAATGATTGCAAGAGGAGTAAGACCAATAACAAAATTTTTATTTCCTTCTGTACCGCACGATCATCCGGCTATCGGTTCAATTATAATGAATCTTTCTGCAAATATGTTAGGTCTGGGCAACGCTGCTACTCCTTTTGGTTTGAAAGCAATGGAACAGCTTGACGAATTAAACACAGAGAAGGGAACCGCTACTAATGCAATGTGTATGTTCCTTGCTGTAAATACTGCCGGGCTGACACTAATTCCGGCAACTGCAATTGCAGTTAGAGCCGCTGCCGGTAGTAGTGATCCTACTATAATAATCGGCACTTCATTCTTCGGTGCGCTTTGCGCAACAACAGTTGGGATTTTATCTGCTAAAATATTTGAAACATTCTCACTACGTAATATGAAATTTAGAGAATGGCTTCAAACAAAAATTAAATCGATTGCTGTTTTTTCAATAGTATTTTTAATCGCATTATTATTTATTCTTAGCGGAATGTTTGCCTCATTTTTCGGTAGCATCGAAACTGATGCATTCAAATCTTTCATTCAAATATTTTCTACGCTTGCAATCCCATTTATAATACTTTTATTTGTCAGTTACGGTGTTATTAAAAAAGTTAAGATATACGAATCATTTGTTGAAGGAGCAAAAGAAGGATTTCAAATTGCTGTAAGAATCATTCCATATTTAGTTGCGATGCTTGTAGCAATAGGAATATTTAGAGCAGGAGGTGCGATGCAATATTTAATTGCATTAATATCTCCTGCAACGGACTTAATAGGAATGCCTGCGGAAGCATTACCAATGGCTTTCATGCGTCCCCTTTCGGGTAGCGGTGCCCTCGGTGTTATGGCTGAAATTCTTTCTGTTCATGGAGCCGATTCATTTATCGGCGTTTTAGTTTCCACAATAATGGGAAGTACTGAAACTACATTTTATGTAATCGCTGTTTATTTCGGTGCAGTAAATATTAGTAGAACAAGATATGCTTTAGCCGCAGGTTTATTAGCCGATATTGCCGGTATTTTAGGTGCATTGTTTATTGTAAGATTTTTATTTGGATAGTATGAAAGTATTTATAACAAGAAGTTTACCCGGGAATGTAGAAAAGACATTACGTGAAAATGGTCACTCTGTTGTAACCTTTAAGAAGGATAGACCCATCACTAAAAAAGAATTTATCAATTATGCACGTAACGCAGATGCTGTAATTTCTTTACTGACTGATAAAATAGATTCGGAGATAATTGACAACTTAAAAAAGTGTAAAATTATTGCTAACTATGCTGCCGGTTATAATAATATTGATATTAATTATGCCAAGCAGAAAAATATTATTGTAACCAACACTCCGGATATTCTTACAAACGCGACTGCCGACATAGCTTTAACTCTTGCTCTTACCTGTTCAAGAAGAGTTATTGATGGACATGATTTTGTGAAGAAAAAGAAATTCAAAGGTTGGGCGCCAAAACTTTTATTAGGACTTGATATTTGTGGTAAAACTATTGGTATTATAGGTGCAGGAAGAATCGGGCAAGCCGTTGCAAAACGATTTAAAGCTTTCGACACAAAAATTATTTACTACAATCGCTCAAGAAAATCTGATTTCGAAAAGAAAATCGGTGCAAAAAAAGTTACTCTTAAAAAGTTAATGAGTGTTTCGGATATTATTACTATACAAATTCCTTCAACCAATGAAACATATCATTTGTTGGATAAAGAACATCTTTCGTTTTTGAAACCGAATGCAATTCTTATAAATATTGCTAGGGGAGAAGTGGTTGATGAAAAATATCTTATTCAATTATTAAAGAAAAATAAAATTCATTCAGCAGGGTTCGATGTATACGAAAATGAACCTAATATTGATCCTGAGTTATTGAAATTACCAAACGTAGTTGTACTGCCGCATTTGGGAAGTGCCACAATTGAAACACGCACAAAAATGGCTTTACTTTGTGCAGAAAATGTACTCCGTGTCTTAAAGGGGAAATCGGCAAAAACACCTGTTTAGTATAAGCATATTCTTTGTTTCTAACCGGATTTATAAGTATTTTTTACTTTATTAATTAAATAAATTTAGACAAATTATGCGAATAGGAATACCAAAAGAAACAATACTCGAAGAAAAACGAGTTGCGATTGCACCAGCCGGTGTAGATGCTTTAGTAAAAGCCGGTCATACTGTTTTTATCCAAACTAATGCCGGTATTGACAGCCATTTTTCGGATGAGGAATACAGACAAGTTGGCGCTAATGTTGTCTATACTGTTGAAGAAGTTTATCAGCGAGCAGAACTTATAGCCAAAATTGCACCTCTTTCAGAAGGTGAAGCTGAAATGCTTCAGGAAAATCAAATAATATTTTCATTTTTACATTTAGCAATAGGTAAGAAGACAATTATTGACGAACTATGTAAGAAAAAAATAACAGCTGTAAGCTATGAATTAATTGAAAAGAATAATGAGCTTCCTGTTCTCGAATCAATGAGTGAAATTGCCGGTCAGTTAGCAATTCAACTAGGTGAAAGATTTATGGCTAGCGATGTACCAAACAGTCGGGGAATTCTAATGGGTGGTATAACCGGTGTTGCACCGGCAGCAGTTGTTATTCTTGGTGCCGGAGTTGTTGGTTTTAATGCCGCACGTGCTGCTCTTGCAAGAGGAGCTCATGTAATTGTTTTGGATAAAGATTTACAAAGGTTGCGCAAAATTGAAAATCATTTCGGTAAAAATATTACTACTGTTGTTGCTAATCCTTACACTATTGCAAGAGGATGCAGATTTGCGGATTTATTTATAGGGGCTGTGCTAATTAAAGGCGAAAAAGCTCCCCATCTTGTAACGGAAGGCATGGTTAAATCAATGAAAAAGGGAGCAGTTTTAATGGATGTTTCGATTGATCAAGGAGGTGTAGTTGAAACAAGCAGACCCACAACTATATCCGACCCTATTTTTGTTGAGCATAATGTTATTCATTGCTGTATTCCAAACATGCCTGCTTTGGTATCACGGACAGCCAGCTATGGTCTAACAAATGCATCGATTGATTATATTCTAAACATCGCAGATAACGGTTTGACTAATGCATTATTAAGTGATACCGGTTTAGCAAAAGGAGTTTGTACTTATAACGGTTTCTGCTCTAATGAAACATTAGCAGAAAAATTTGGTATTGAGTATAGAAGACTTCACTTTTTTTCAACTAACTAATTATGAAAAATGATATGACTTACGAAGAAACTAAGACTACTAAGAATAATAATCCGGCTTGGCTTGTTAAATACAACTCAAAAATTGTAAAAGCGGATGAAGCTGTAAAAATTATCAACTCCGGTGATAAAATTGTTGTTCAGCCAGGATGTGCAGCACCTTTGGAATTAATACGTGCTATGGTAAAACGAAAAGATGAACTTGAAGATGTGCAGATTTACCATATACTTATTGTTGGGGATTTACCCTATGTTCAACCCGGTATGGAAAAGCATTTCAAACACAAAGCGTTTTTTATAGGAGGAAATACTCGAAAAGCAGTTAATGAAGGTCGAGCAGAGTTTATTCCAATTTTCCTGTCTGAAGTTACGATGCTTTTCAAGAGGGGCTTGTTAAAAGCTGATGTTGCATTAATAAATGTATCACCTCCGGATGAACATGGATTCTGCAGTTACGGTATTGATGTCGGAAATATAAAAACACCAACTGAAAAAGCTAAGACAATTATTGCACAAATAAACGATAAAATGCCTCGAGGTTTGGGAAACAGTTTTATCCATATTAATAAAATCGATTATATTGTTGAACACAGCGAACCTTTGATGGAACTTCCGCAAATTGATCCGAATGCAACAAAAGAAGAATTAGAAGTTTACAATCAAATTGGTAGCCACATTGCCGATTTAATTGAAGATGGTTCAACATTACAGATGGGTATAGGCGCTATTCCCGATGCCGTTATGTCTTATTTGAAAAATAAAAATGATTTAGGAATTCATACTGAAATGTTTTCCGATGGCTTAATTGATCTTGTTGAAATGGGAATTGTAAATGGCGAAAAGAAAACACTGCACCCGGGTAAAATTATTGCCGGTTTTGTCCTGGGAACTAGAAGAGCTTACAATTTTATTGATAACAATCCTATTTTTGAATTTCATCCGCAGGAATACGTAAACGATCCTTTTATAATTGCTCAAAATCATAAAATGGTTGCAATTAATTCGGCAATCGAAATTGATTTAACCGGTCAAGTATGTTCGGACTCAATAGGCACTAAATTTTACAGCGGTATTGGCGGACAGGTAGATTTTATTCGCGGGGCTTCCAGAAGTGAGGGAGGTAAACCGATTATTGCATTACCTTCGGCAGCAAAACACGGTCAAATAAGTAGAATTGTTCCAACCCTTAAGCCAGGTGCCGGCGTAGTAACATCACGTGGAGATGTTCATTATGTTGTAACTGAATTCGGAGCGGTTAATCTATACGGTAAAAGCGTACAAGAAAGAGCGACTGCACTAATTGAAATTGCTCACCCGGATTTTAGAGATGAACTTAAGCAGTTTGCTAAGGAGACTTACAAAATTTAATGGTTGCTGTAATTGGAGATATTCACGGCTGTTATCATACTCTTGTCGAGTTATATAATCGAATTAGAGAAAAATACAGCCGAATTCCTATATATACCGTTGGTGATTTAGTTGACCGCGGTAATCATAGTTATGAAGTAATTAAGTTTGTTATTGATGAGAAAATTCTTTTCACACCAGGTAATCATGATTATATGTTTTATCATTTCTTTAAAGACCCTTCTAGTGTATTCGCAAGATCATGGATTTATAACGGAAATGAAATGACACTGGAATCTTATGAAGAACATGAAGAAGCATTATTCCAACATATTGATGTAATTAAATCAGCTCCTTTATATTATAATTTAGAAGACTGTTTTATCTCTCATGCAGGCATTTCCAAAGATTTTAAAAACTTTCTTCCTACTAACTTTAAAGAAAATTTATCGGTTTTGGATGAAATAATTTTTAGTAGTTACCGGAATGATAACGGTGTTTTATGGACTCGAAACCAATTGCTCGATATTGGAAAAATGCAAGTAGTTGGTCATACTAAACAAAAAGAAATTGTTTTTGATGAATCGGCAAACGCTTTATATATTGATACGGGTGCGTGTGTAGGTAATAATCTTAGTGCAGTTATCATTGAAAAGAATGAAGTCATTGAAGTACTATCTCAAAAAACAAATTTGAACGATATAATATAAGTCCATCCATAAATTTATCTCTTAAAAAAATAAATTGAATTTATTGATTGAAATCAATAATTTTTCACTACATTTTGTTGACAAATTAGGGAGGGTTGATAGAAAAAATTCTACTGTAATTACTAATAAATTTAGATAGGTACATATTCTGCGATATCTAAAATATTTTATGGCTATTGGGATCAAAAACTTTTTGATTCCTATTTTTGTTTTAGGAGTGATTTCAATTTTTTCTATCTTTTCCGAAAGTAAAGGGAAAACAATTAACCTTTCTTCATGGGATGACAGATTAGAATTTCAAATCGCACCTTTTGATTCATCGGCAAATGATATAAGATCGAATCAAACTGATTCAATATCAGTTGGTGATTCTTCTTATTTGGTGAGTGATACTCTAAACTTATCACCTTCCGATTCACTTGCGTTAATTGATACAGTTAAATTAGATTCATTATCAATAGATTCTACCGCACGTCTACAACATTTTCAATATAGTCTTCAACCAAATTACATTTATAGTTTAACTAAGGAGAGAAGGACTAGATTTTTTGTTTATCCTACTACAATTATTGAAGAAAGAACAGTAGAACTTGATTCAACAGGTCAATATGTACTTATCATGGAAAAAACATCCGAAGGGAAAAAGCGGTTATTTCTAAAAATCCCGTTGTCAGAATACATTGAAATTAAACTTAGGGAAAATGAAGCAAATGACTGGGCAAAACTTGGCTATGCATATACATTTGATGATGGAAAACGTGGTTTGGGAGATTTTTTCTCCGATATAACAAATATTGAAATTCCGCTTCCCAGTACTTCATTTTTAAGCATTTTCGGACCTCCCAAAATTAGTTTAAGGATTAGCGGAGCTGTTGATATAAGGGGAGCTTGGCGTAACGAAACTATTGAAGGAGTAACTGCATCGGCATTAGGTAATACTAGAAATGAACCTGATTTTAAACAGCAGGTTCAAATCAATGTTGCCGGTACTATAGGTGATAAATTAACTATATCTGCAGATTGGAATACCGAACGAACCTTTGAATACGAAAATCAGTTAAAAATAAAATACACCGGGTACGAAGATGAAATAATTCAAAGCATAGAAGCCGGTAATGTTTCTCTTCAAACTTCATCGTTAGTTGGTGGTAGTGAAGCCCTTTTTGGCATTAAAGCATTGTTTCAATTTGGACCTTTTAGTTTAACTGCTTTAGCTTCGCAAAAAAAAGGTGAAGTTCAGGAAGTAACCGTTACCGGTGGTTCGGAGAAACAGGAATTTGAAAGAAGAGTATATGATTATTCAACAAACCACTATTTCTTAGATACTGTTTACGCTGATACTTCTCCCGAATTAAACATCTTTAATAAGTACTATGGAGAAAATACACCAATTGTACTAAACGAGTATAAAGTTAAAGATATTGAAGTTTGGAAAACTACTAAAGCAATCGTTGACAAAAGTAAAGAAAGAAGAGCAAATGCATATATCGATTTAGCACCTCGTAGTGCAGAAGATATTTATTCAAACGATTTAAGAAGTACATCAATTGATGAACGTGCCGGACGAAGTGTAATCGGAGGTAGATTTGTAAAACTTGAACAAGACATTGACTATATTCTGCATGATGAAACTGGCTATATAAGTTTTAGATCGAATGTACAAAGAGAGGATGCTATTGCAGTTGCATATAGAATCGAAAACGGACCCGGTGCTGCAGACGACCTTTATTATGGAGAATTTCTTAGAGATATAAATGCTCAGGATACTTCTATAGTAATGGTGCTTAAACTTGTAAAACCTGCCAATCTTCAACCCGATGGTGACTTTGCAACTGCATGGAAACTTCAACTTAAGAATATTTATCCTATTGGTGGAAGAGATGTTAAACAAGAAGGTTTTGAATTCGAGATAAAATACCAGGAAGAAACAGGTGACCCGAAAAATGATTACCAGGGAACGCCTTATGTTCAGTTATTCGGACTAGATAAAACAAATCAAGATGGTACAAGTGACCAACCTGATGGTGCTTTTGACTTTAAACCCGGTGTTACAATCAATGCTTCAACCGGAGAAATAATTTTCCCGGTACTGCAGCCATTTGGAGAACAATTTCCAACAGCTCTTCCTCAGGATAGAAAATTCGATGAAGTTTATACAAAGCAAGTAACTTTTGCACAGCAAGAAAAAACCAAAGATAAATTTATTCTTACCGGTGTTTATTCAGCTGCTGTTTCATCAACTTTTAATATCGGCTTTAATGTTGTCGAAAATTCGGTGGAGGTTTTTCTCGGTGGTAGAAAACTGAACCGCGGTTCCGATTATACAGTGGATTATAATATCGGTCAAATTACAATTCTCAATAGCGATGCGCTCGTTCCCGGTGCGGATTTACGAATTACTTTCGAACAAAATGATTTATTTCAGCTTGCTTCAAAAACATTATTAGGTTTACGAGGTATTTATCAATTTAATAAAGATTCTCATATTGGTTTTTCATTCCTTAATCTAAATCAGCAAACTCTTAGCGATAAAGTTCGTATCGGTGAAGAGCCGTTGAATAATACAATATATGGAGTGGATTTAAAGACAAAATTTGATCTTCCGTTTTTAACAGATGCTTTAGATAACGTTATCTCAACCAGTGAAATGTCAAGCATATCACTTAATGCCGAATTTGCATATATGAGTCCTGATCCTAATACTAAAAAGAGTACTGTTGCTAGTGATGAGAACAAAAGTATTGCATACATAGATGACTTTGAAGGATCTAAACGAATCATACCTGTCGGGATTAATTATGGGCAATGGCGGTATCTATCGCCGCCAAATAAAGTTCCCGGTCATTCGGAATCTTTATCAGCACTTGAATTAATGGATTATAAAGCATTTGCTTACTGGTTTAATCGACTGCCGGCTATTGATAATGTAAACGATATTTGGCCGGAAAGAAAAGCATCAAGGGATAATCAGACAATTACTGTTTTAGATTTTGTTTTTGAACCAACAGAGCGCGGTCAATACAATTCCGAAAACCCAACATTAGATATACCGGAATTAAATTGGGGCGGCATGATGAAACCGCTTTCATCAACTGCAAGTAATCTTATTGAAGAAAATATCGAATTCATAGAGTTTTGGATGCAGATTGGTTCCGCATCCGAAAATGCTGTTCTTAATATTGATCTCGGACAAATAAGCGAAGATGTTATTCCAAACGGTATCCTGAATACAGAAGACCGCAACCAGAATGACCTAATTGATGAAGGAGAAGACACAGGTATTGATGGTTTGTTTGACCAAGATGAACCCGGATATGATCCGGTTACTAATCCGGATCCCAACCGTGATAATTTTAGTTTTACTCAAGGTTCAGGTGACTATCGGTTTATTAATGGTGTTGAAGGTAATGCTGCTCTAACTGATGTTGGTAGATTGCCTGATACGGAAGATTTAAATAGGAATTTAACTTTAGATAGAATTAACAGTTATTTTAGATATTCAATCCCAATTGATACGGTTAGAGAAAATAACCCGTTTATTAAGGGTGGTGGTGATAATAAAAGCTGGTATTTATTCAGAATTCCATTGAGGGATTTTACAGATGAAGTTGGCAATCCCTCTCTAACTTTAGTTGAGACCATACGTTTGTGGATAAGTGGTGTAAACGAAACTGTTCATTTACGTTTTGCTGAAATGAACTTAGTTGGCAACCAATGGAGAAAAGTTTTAAATCCTCCTAGAGTGACGGAAGATGATGAAGTATTAGAAGTTACAACCATTAACCTGGAAGATAACCCGGAATACTATTCTCCTCCCGGAGTTCAGAGAGAAAGAGATAGAACTAAACCTGATGAAGATGTATTGAAGAATGAGCAGTCTCTTAATCTTATTCTTAAAAATTTGGAAGACGGAGATAAGAGGGAAATTGTTAAATATTTATATAAACCATTAGACCTGTTTAATTACAGAGAATTAAAAATGTTCTTGCATGGTGATCTTTATACCGGCAGAGGATCAGTATCTTATTACGAGGATGAAAATACTTATGGTGCAGAAATTTACTTTAAATTCGGTACCGATACATTAAACTATTATGAATATAGACAGCCGGTTAGAAGCGGTTGGAATGAAGTTAGAATGCTATTCTCTGAACTTACTGCAATAAAAGAACAGCGCGATAATGAAAGAGAAGTATTTAGGTATTATCTTGAAAATCAAGATGGTGCCTCTTATGCTGTAAGGGGCAGCCCCACTCTTACTCGTGTTACTTATTTTATTATCGGTATCCAAAATCCTGTTTATGCCCGTGATGGTTCAAGACCTAATAATTTCGGGGAACCTGTATCCGGTAGTGTGTGGGTAAATGAATTGAGAGTCCTTGATGCCGAAGATACTCCGGGATGGGCATATACTGCAGCGACTTCAGTAAAATTTGCTGACTTACTAACAGTTGACGTAAATACACAGCAAACTGATCCGTATTTTCACCGTTTAGCTGAAAGATTTGGCAGACGAATTGATGAACGAAGCTGGGGAGTTAATGTAAATTTCGATATATTGAAATTAATCCCCGTTAATTTACAAGGCAGTAATCTAAGGCTTAATTATTCCAGACGCGAATCGATTTCAAAACCATTATACTTACCAGGTACTGATGTAAATGTTGATCAAGCTGCCGAACAGTTAAGAAAAAAAATGATTAATGATGGGTTCAGCGATAAAGCTGCGGAAGCAGAAGCAGAGCGAATTAAATTCGAGAGCCAAACACTAAGTGTTACTGATACTTGGTCACTTAGCAATATCAAATTTATTATCCCTTCGGATGCTTGGTACATTAAGGAAACAATCAATAACCTTAGTTTTGGTTTTAACTATAATATTACTACAATGCGCAATCCAACCACACTCAAAAATGAAAAATGGATTTGGAATGCCAACATGGGTTATAACCTCAACTTTAGTAAAGAGAATTACTTTAAACCATTGGATATACCGTTTATCGGTGATATACTGGAAATTTTTAGTGATTACAAAGATGTAAAGGTTTTCTATTCACCAACTAAATTTGATGCAGCTTTTACGGCTTCTCGTAATAGGTCGTTTAATCTAACAAGAACAGATAGTGCCAAACCCAACATCCAAAGAGATTTTACTACAACTAGAAAGTTCGGATTTGGCTGGCAGTTGACCGAAGGAGGTATCTTAAATCTTAGTTTTAATTATTCTGCTGATTTTCAATCTTCCTTAACAAATTTATTAACCGAAGAAATTGGTCTTGATAAAAACGATCAGCCTATACTCAGAGAAAGATCCGAAAGTGAAATTTGGGGTGATATTTTCAGTAGTGCATTTTTTGGACAAGATTATAATTTAAGACAGTCTTTCGATGTGCGCGCTGCGCCAAAACTTCCATCGATATTTGATCTTGACAAATATTTTAACATAACATTGAATTATTCTGCCTCTTATTCGTGGAATAACAATTTTACTCAACCTATTATCGGACGCTCAGCAAGCTGGGGAAATAGAATTGGTGCAGGCTTGAACCTTAGATGGAAAGCACTATGGGAGCCATTATTTAAAGAGACACCCTCTTCAACACAAACTAGACAACCAAGTGGTAGAACTCAAGATACTAGAGGCAGAGGACGAGGAGCTCGAACTGAAGACACTGGTGTAGGAGTAGAGCGAGATGTTGATAAAGATGTTAAAGGTGATAATAAACCTGAAGAAGGAAATAATGAACAAGAAGATATTGATGATGATTCACCTTCAACAATTAGTAAAGCTTTCTCGTATATAAAAGCTACTCTAAAATATTTGCTTCTGGATTATGATCAAATTCGTGTGAATTTTTCTCAAAATAATTCTATGGCAAATACCGGATTAGCAGGCGAAGGTTCAGGATTTAACAATTTCTGGGGATTTAGTCAGTCTTTTAATAATGGACCGAGTCGTGCATATATGTTAGGTCTCTCGTATGATGTTGGACCCCGTGCACCGAACGGGAATTTAAGTGATAATTTTTCTCAAAAAAATAGTGTTGATTTTTCAACTTCAAGACCACTATGGGACGGAGCAACATTAGATCTTAAATGGAATGTGGGATGGGGCATAAATAAAACAACCTCTATTGAAACTGATGATTTTGGAAATGTTACTATTACAAACCTAAATTCAAGCGGAACTATTGATAGATCATTTTTATCAATTCCAAATTTCTTATTCTTTAACTTCTTTGATAATAACATTGAGAAGGTTGCCGCTTTATATAACCCGGAACTTCCAAACAGAAGTGAAAATTTAAGTAAAGCTTTTTTAGAGGGATTTGAGACAGTACCCTGGCTCTCTAATATTCCTTTGTTAAAAGATTTTATGAAATATATACCAAGACCTAATTGGTCGATTACCTGGACTGGCTTAGAAAAACTTCCCCTCTTTAAAGAGTTTGCACAGCGGGTGCAATTCAAACATGCATATAATTCTAAATACTCAGAAGGTTGGAGAATTGATCCTGACGGAAACAAACAAATTCAAACACAGAAAATAAGTTACGGGTTTGCACCGCTTGCCGGTCTAAGTATTACCTTTGAAAAATTATTCGATGGAAACTTAACCGGTTCTGTTCAGTATAATACAACTTCCAATTATGATTTGGGGACAACAACAAGAAATATAACCGAAGGATTTAGTAAAGATATTTCATTTACGGCAAGTTTCTCGAAGTCAGGATTTGAAATACCGTTATTCGGTCTATCGTTAAAAAATGATTTGGAAGTTTCTCTTTCATATACTACAAGTGAAAATTCAACGATTATTTATGAAATGGATAATTTTACCGAGGAAGGAACACCTCAAGACGGAACTACCCGAACCAGTATTGAACCAAGAATTAAATATGTCATGAGTTCGAGAGTTACTGTTTCACTATTTTATAAACGAACTTCCATTGAGCCGAAAGGTGCTGCAAGAATTCCTCCTACTACTACTAACGAGGCAGGTCTTGAAGTTCATATTTCTATTCAGTAATAAATAGCATAAGGATTGAAATGCCTTCAAAACGAATACTCTGGGTTGATGACGAAATCGAATTATTAAGATCGCATGTAATTTTTCTTACAGAAAAAGGTTATCAAGTTGAGACTGTTACTAATGGTGAAGATGCTTTAGATAATGTAAGGAATAATAAATATGATTTAATATTTCTTGATGAAATGATGCCGGGAATGGGCGGTCTTGAAACTCTTGCTGAAATTAAAAGTATTGATGCACACATACCGGTAGTTATGGTTACCAAAAGTGAAGAAGAAAGTTTAATGCATGATGCAATCGGTAGTAAGATTAGTGATTACCTCATAAAGCCTGTAGTTCCATCTCAAATTCTGCTTGTTTGTAAAAAGATTTTCGATCGCCAAAAGATTTCGGGTGAATATGTTGCAAGAGATTACTTGAATGACTTTAATCAAATATCACGCAGATTAATTGATAACCCTAATTTTAATGATTGGATTGACATTTACAAAAGATTGGTGAATTATGAATTGGAGCTTGATGCACACCCCGAAGTTGATCTTCGCCAGACTTTAACCGATCAAAGAAAAGAATGTAATCAAGAATTTAGTAAGTATATTGAAAAGTCTTATACAAAATGGGTAAATAATTCTAATGGTGATAGACCTACATTAACAACGGATATTGTTGAAAAGTATGTTATTGATCAAATACAAAATTCGGATGGTCCGATTTTTTTCTTTGTTTTAGATTGTCTTCGTTTGGATCAATGGAAAGTAATGGAGCGTCATCTAATTAATTTATATAATCTTACAACCGATTATTACTATTCAATTCTTCCAACAGCAACTCCATACGCTCGTAATTCTTTATTCAGTGGTTTATTTCCCTCGGATATTGAGAAATATTATCCCGATTTATGGAGTAAAGGAGATGATGACGAACGAAGTCAAAATAAATATGAAAAAGAACTTCTTCAATTGTTCTTGGATAGAAAACAGATAAAATTGAAGAATGATTTAAAGTACATGAAAATTATCGATCCTGACGTTGGCAGAGCATTTGAACAAAATATCGGGTCACATCACAATACACATTTCATGGCAATAGTAGTTAATTTTTTAGATATGATTGCTCACGGAAGATCCGATTCGGCAATTCTTAAAGAAATTGCTCCCGATGAGTCTGCATATCGTTCTTTAACAAATAGTTGGTTCAAGCATTCATCTTTGCTTTCAATATTTCAATCAATTTCAAAAATGAAAAATGCTAAAGTAATTATTACTACTGATCATGGAAGTATTAGAGCATTACGCGGGGCAAAAGTTTTGGGTGATAGAGAAGCTTCAACCGGGTTAAGATTTAAATTTGGTAAAAATCTCAAAGTCGATGATAAACATGCGGTATTTATTAAAAACCCTTTGGAATTCAAACTTCCTAAAAGAGGTTTGACCATCAGTTATATAATTGCTAAAGAAGATTATTATTTTGTTTACCCAACGGATTACCACAAGTATTTGAGTTATTATAAGGATACTTTTCAGCATGGCGGAATTTCAATGGAAGAAATGATTTTACCGGTAATTACTATGGAAAATAAATAAATGAAATTACCGTTTGTCAGTGAAGTTATATCGGAAACAGAAACCGAAAAAGTTGCTAAGGAGTTTGCGCATTTATTAAAACCCGGTGATGTTATTGGATTAACTGGAGAATTAGGTAGCGGAAAAACTTTTTTTGTTAAAGCGGCATGTAAAACCTTTGGAATTAGTAATGTATCCAGTCCTAGTTTTGCTATAGTTAATATTTACAACGGAATTGAAAAAATAAATCATTTTGATTTTTACAGGATAAAAAAAGCTGAAGAATTATTTGATATAGGTTTTGATGAATACTTTGACGAGCATTCAATTACTTTTGTTGAGTGGTCTGAAATGTTTCACCAATTAATGCCGGCAAAGTATTACCAGGTAAATATTGTTTTTTGTAACAACGATAAGCGAAAAATTTCTATAAGTAAGAATGAATAAGTTATTTCCAATATTAGCGATTGAAACAAGCGATCAATTGTGCAGCGTTGCGATTTTGATTGATGATAAATATTATTCAGAAACAAACATAAATGGAAAACATATCCATTCGGAAAAATTAATGCCAATGATTAATGAAATATTGCACTCTAACAATATTGATATTTCTCAGGTGAATTCAATTGCAGTTTCCGAAGGACCGGGTTCATTTACCGGTTTAAGAATTGGTATGGCTGCTGCAAAGGGAATCGCATCCGGTTCAGGTTTACCGATAATACCTGTCCCGACATTTATTGCATTAGCAAATAAAATTGCCGATTATTTATTAATTGGTCAAAGCTTTGTTATTGCTAAAAAAGCATCAAGAGATGAAGTTTATTTTGCAAAGTATTTCAAAACGCAAAAGGGGATTGAAGAACTAAACTCTCTCAGCTTGTTGAACAAAGAAAATCTATCATCCTTTATAGAGAATGATGATCTTGTATTTTCAAATACATCCGATTCAGTTATGAAAGATATCGTAACTCCAACTGCAATTGATATTGGACGTTGGGCTTATTTATTTGGCAAAGATTTATTAACTTCGAACTACGATTTGCTCGAACCAAAATATTTTAAAGAATTCAAAGTGAGGAATAAATCATGAAAATAATTACAAATTTTTCAATGATCTTTTTATTATTTACCGCGTCATTAATCGCTCAACCTAAGATAGGATTCTCCGAAGAAAACTATGATTTTGGAAATATCAATCAAGGTGATGTTGTATCTCATGAATATATTATCAAAAACGAAGGCACCGAAAAACTAAGTCTCACAAATATTAAAGCAACATGCGGCTGTACTGCTGCACAGCCGGATAAAAAGGAGCTTAATCCGGGTGAATCAACAAAGCTAAAAGTAACTTTTGATTCTGCGGGCAGAAGAGGAGTTCAAAAAAAATACGTTTATGTATTTTCTAATGATCCTGACAGACCACAAGTTAGATTATCTTTTGTAACCAAAATACTTATTGATGGTGAGCTGGATGCAAAAGTTGTAAAAGAACCGCAAATTGCTTTAAGTAAAAAAGAAATTGATTTTGGAAATGTTATACAGGGTGAAATTAAGTCGGATCAAATTAATGTGATGAACAGAGGAAAAGAAGATCTTCACATAAAAGGGGTAGTTTCAACATCCGATTACTTCGAATTATCAATTAGTAAGCAAAACTTAAAACCCGGTGAAGTTGCAAGTATTAGTGTAAAATTTAATTCTAAAGATCTATCCGGAGTTTTAAACACTTCTATTACGATTTTATCATCGGATAAAGTTAGACAGCAGGAAAATATAATTGTAACGGCTAATGTTATTAAAGGAGAAGAATCCTAATGGTTTGGTTTAAACGTTCAAAACACAATATTTCGCCGGATAGCAAAAAACTTGATATGCCGGATGGACAGTGGATTAAGTGTGAAAGCTGCAGCGAAATTATTCATAACAAACAACTAGAATTAAATCATTGGGTATGTTTGAAATGCAACTATCATTTCAGAATCGGAAGTAAAGAATACATTAATTTATTATTTGATAAAGGGACTTTCAGAGAAACCGATAAAAAAATGAAATCAGGTGACCCTCTTAAATTTGAGGATACAAAAAAGTATAATGAACGTATAAATTCAACTATAAAAAAATCCGATTTAATGGATGCTGTAAAAACCGGTACAGGGAAAATAAAAAATCAAAAAGTATCTTTTGCTTGTATGGATTTTAAGTTTATCGGCGGCAGTATGGGTTCGGTAGTTGGCGAAAAAATTGCACGTGCAATTGATCGTGGATATAAGGAAAAAATACCCGTTATTGTAATTAGCCAAAGCGGCGGTGCAAGAATGATGGAAGGTGCTTTTTCATTGATGCAAATGGCGAAAACCAGTGCTAGACTTGCTCGTCTTGCCGAAGCAAAATTACCTTTTATTTCTGTTATGACTGATCCAACAACCGGTGGTGTAACTGCAAGTTATTCTATGCTAGGGGATATAAATATTGCGGAACCTAACGCACTAATTGGTTTTGCTGGTCCGAGAGTCATTAAACAAACAATCGGAAAAGATTTACCTAAAGGTTTTCAACGTTCGGAGTTCCTTCAAGAAAAAGGTTTCTTGGATTTTATTGTGGATAGAAAAGATTTACGGGATAAGATAGCATTATTAATAGAATATTTTGCTGATGAGAAATAATTATTTTTTGAATTTATTTGCCATCAGTAAAAGTTTATCAACTACATAGTCAATCTCTTCAATTTTATTATAAGCACTAAGAGAAAATCTAATTGTTCCTAGTGCGTCGTCTTTTGATCTTCCCATATTCATTATAACATGAGAAGGTTTTAGTGTACCGGAAGTACAAGCTGCACCATTTGAAGCTGCAATTCCATTGATATCGAGAAACATTAACATTGCTTCAGAATCATTTTTATAAAAATTACTATTAAAAGTAAAAGATAGGATATAAGGGAATGAGCTATCTTTACAATTAATCGAATAGTTTTGCAACGAAGATTGTTCTACTGCATCAATAAAATACTGTCGTAACTGACGCACACTTTCAAAGTTATCATTCATTTCTGTTTTAGCAATTCTTATTGCTTCAGCAAAGCCTATAATACCCGCTGCAAACTCGGTACCGCCTCGTCTATTTCTTTCTTGTGAACCTCCAAAGATCATTGGAGAAAGAGGAGTGCCGGATTTTGCATAAACTAAGCCGATTCCTTTTGGTCCGTGTAGTTTATGTGCGGATGCCGATAATGAGTGTATCCCCATTTTCTTGACATCAATGTCAATCTTTCCAAAACTTTGAACTGCATCGGTATGTATAAAAATCGCTTTGTCACTGCAAAGCTTCGAAATTGATTCAAGATTATTTACCGAACCGGTTTCGTTATTGGCATGAATAACAGAGATTAATGAAGTGTCATTTGAGATTAACGAATTCAATTTATTTATCTTAACTATACACTCATCCGCAACATCGATTATTTTGGAATTAAAACCCAGGCTTGAAAGGTGTTCAAAACTTTCCAGTACACACGTATGTTCAACCGATGAGGTAATAATTTTACTTTTGCGTGATTCATCATAAACCGTTTTTGCAATTCCGAATATTGGAAAATTATTTGCTTCTGTTCCGTTGCTAACGAAATAAATTTCGCTTGGGTCTGCGTTAATAAACTCTGCAGCCGTTTCTCTTGCTTCTTCAATTGCAACTCTTACTCTTCTTCCGTACGAATGAATTGACGACGGGTTACCAAACTCTTCATTCAAGTAAGGGAGCATAGATTCTAAAACTTTCGGATGAAGTTTTGTAGTTGCAGCGTTATCAAAATAAATTTTCAGAATAGTCCTTTCAATTTAACTTAAACTAACATCTCCAAAATGAATTCGTTCTGTTTTATCACCGGTTTTGAAAATTAAGAATCCTTCGCTATCGATATCGTCAAAAATTCCGAACTTGGTTTCTTTTGATCCTTCAACTTTAATCTTTTCGCCGATCATACTACATCTTTCTTTCCAATCTTCCAAAACTTCTTCATGGCTTTCATCTATTTTGTATAAAAGTTCTTCATAAAGATTGAGAACCTCGCTTAGCAATTTTTCACGGCTGACTTTATGCTTAAATTCTTTTCTCACAGAAGTCGGTTCAATTTTATATTTACCCGGAAAATTAATTTGATTTACATTAATTCCGATACCCACAACAACTCTGTCTAATTCATTTGCTTTTGAAGTTGACTCAATTAGAATACCGGCAGCTTTTTTATTATTTATTAATACATCATTAGGCCATTTTAAGGAAGTATTTAGTTGAAACAAATTCTCTATTGCTTGTGCAACAACTAGTGATGCTCCAAGATTAATGATATTCACTTTTTTGCCGTCAACTTTCCGAAGTAAAATTGAAAAAGTTAAATTTTGTCCGGATTGGCTTTGCCAATCTCTATTCATTCGTCCTCTTCCTTTTGTCTGCTCCTCAGCTAAAACTACAGTACCATTAATTTTTAATTCTTTATTATTCAGCAAATAAGAGTTAGAGGAATCAACTTGTTGAATGTAGACAAATTGTCTCCCAATTTCTTCCGTATCGAGCTTAATATCGAATTCTTCAATTTGAAATTCTTTGTTTTCCATGGTTATTCCTCGTCTGTAAAAATGTCATAGAATATATCTAAAAAACATTTATCGAAATAAAAATGTCAAAATGACATAAATCAGCATTTACGGTTAAGTCTATAAATTATTGTAATACAATATTTTACATAAATTCACCTTTTGGCATAGTCATTGTACCAAAGTATTCTATAGTAATATAAATGCCAAAATAACACTGTTATGTTTTAAGAAAATTTGTAACTGTAAAGTTACGATAAAAAGAATAATTCTGAAATGAAGTTTTGTTAATTAAATAAAAGGAGTGATATAAAATGGGAAAAATTATTGGAATTGATTTAGGAACGACAAACAGTTGTGTTGCTGTAATGGAGGGCAATGAGCCGGTTGTAATTCCTAATTCCGAAGGAGGAAGAACTACTCCATCGGTAGTTGCTTTTACAAAAAATGGCGATAGACTTGTTGGTCAACCGGCAAAAAGACAAGCAGTAACAAATCCACACAATACAATCTTCTCGATTAAAAGATTTATGGGAAGAAGAATAGACGAAGTAGGAAATGAAATACAAGAAGTTCCTTACAAAGTTGTTGAAGGTGACGGTAAGACTGCACGTGTTCAAATTGACGATAGAAAATATTCACCGCCGGAAATATCTGCAATGGTTTTACAGAAAATGAAAAAAACAGCTGAAGACTATCTCGGTCAAGAAGTTACCGAAGCTGTTATTACCGTTCCGGCTTATTTTAACGATTCACAGAGACAAGCTACAAAGGATGCCGGTGAAATTGCCGGACTAAAAGTTAAAAGAATTATCAACGAACCAACTGCTGCAGCTTTAGCGTACGGTCTTGATAAAAAAAATAAAGAGCAAATTGTAGCTGTTTATGATTTGGGCGGTGGTACTTTTGATATTTCGATTCTGCAATTAGGTGACGGTGTTTTCGAGGTTAAATCTACAAACGGTGATACGCATCTTGGTGGTGATGATTTTGACCAAAGATTAATTGATTATCTTGCTGATGAATTTAAAAAACAAGAAGGTATAGATTTAAGAAAAGACCCGATGGCTTTACAAAGATTAAAAGAAGCTGCGGAGAAAGCTAAAATCGAACTTTCGTCTTCAACTTCTACTGATGTCAATTTACCGTTTATAACAGCAACGCAAGACGGACCAAAACACTTAACGATCAATCTCAGCCGTTCAAAATTTGAACAACTAACGGAAGATCTTTTTGACCGAACAATTGCACCTTGTGAAAAAGCTATTAAAGATGCCGGTTTAACAGCTTCACAAATCGATGAAGTAATTTTAGTCGGCGGCTCTACACGTATTCCGAAAGTACAAGACCTTGTGAAAAAGATATTCGGTAAAGAACCTCATAAAGGAGTAAATCCTGATGAAGTAGTTGCAATCGGTGCCGCTATTCAAGGTGGTGTACTTGCCGGTGATGTTAAAGATGTGTTATTACTTGATGTTACTCCGCTTTCTCTAGGTATCGAAACTCTTGGCGGTGTTATGACAAAACTTATTAATGCAAATACGACAATACCGACTAAGAAGAGTGAAGTGTTCTCGACTGCATCAGATAGTCAACCGTCAGTGGAAATTCATGTATTGCAGGGTGAAAGACCGATGGCGACAGATAATAGAACACTCGGAAGATTTCATCTTGATGGAATTCCACCGGCTCCAAGAGGTGTTCCTCAAATTGAAGTAACTTTTGATATTGATTCAAACGGTATATTAAATGTTTCTGCTAAAGATAAAGCTACTAACAAAGAACAAAGCATTAGAATTACATCTTCCAGCGGATTAAGCAATGAAGAAATTGAAAAGATGAAACAAGATGCGAAAGAACATGCTGCAGAAGATAAAAAGAAAAAAGAAGCGATTGATACTAAGAATCAAGCCGACAGTTTGGTTTTCCAAACAAAGAAGCAAATAACTGAACTCGGTGATAAATTAGCCGCTGATGATAAAGCTAAACTTGAAAGCGGAATTAAAGAAGTTGAAGATGCCATGTCAACTAATGATAATGAAAAAATAAAATCTGCTTCCGATAAATTAACGAAAATATGGAATGAAGTATCACAGAAGATTTATCAGCAGCAAGGTGCACCGGGTGCTCAGCAAGAACAAACGCAACAGCAAAGTACCGGAACGACCGGCGAAGATAAATCATCTGATAAAGATGTTGAAGATGCATCTTATGAAGTAATGGATGAAGACGAAAAGAAAGATAAATAAATATAATTAACCTATAACATTTATTATAGCTTGAATCCTCTCAAAAAAAGAGGATTCAGCTTACTATTTAACATATTCAAAATTTCTGATCTTATCTTTTGTTAGAATAAACTGTTTTTTATAATTACTTATCAGAAAATCCTCATATATCATAGCATATGCACCGAAATGTAGATTTAATGCGTTATAACCAAGAAGACGAAGGTATGCTACGACAAAAGTTGAATGATGTCCATTCCAGTCATAAATTCCTATCATTTTATCATGTGGAATTCTTTGCAAAGATTTTGTTGATCTAATATCCAAAAAGGGTTCGAAGCGAATCGCTCCGGGAGGGTGCCCCAATTCAAATGATCTATAGAGTACTAAAGGACCATAACAAATAATTTGAGAATTAATAAAACCTATCCCATCATAATCTGCATAAAAATAATCAATCGATTTTGAAATTGAAGCATAACCGTTGTTAATTAAATTGGTTATTCGATTCATAATAAATGATTTTATTTCACCCGAATAGTTCTCCACGGAGGGTAGTTCATTTAGATTACCATGACTAATAATCTTGGTTCGAAAAGTCCCGATGCGGCTAAAATTAGAATTTATTTGTGCCCACTCAGTAGCAAAGTCCTCATGCCAAATAGACATACCATATTCAAGGTATTTTACATCATTAAATCCTGCAAATGTAAGCAAAGCATAATAGTACGCAGCTTCTTGTCCATTTTGTGAAATTAGGACTTGCTCCTTTTTTAATTCAGCTTTATTATTATTTAAATAACTTATTAGGTTTTTAGGTTGAACATTTATTGCACCATGAATATGACCATTTAAAAAATCATTTTCAGAACGTATATCTATTATTTTATAATCTAATAAATGTTTGTAAAGTGAATCAATATGAATTGAATGTGATCTAAATGGATCTAACAACAAATTATTTTCAGATTCAAGATAGGTTAGAATTTGTGCTGATATAATTGATGATGGATAATCTGCATCCTCAATATCATTCAAACATGAAGGTAATATTATTATAGTAAAAAGAAGAAATATTTTTTTTAGTATTTTCATATATGACTATAACCAATTCAAAAATTATTTTACCGAAATTAACATACTGTAATTTGTTCCAATCACCAATCCAATTACATTATCACCTCTTACATTCCAAACAACACTTCCACCAGAACTTGCAAAAATATCTTCAATGGGTTTGTTGTTCTCACGAGTTTCAAAATAATCCCAATATTGTTTATCAAATGCAATTATTTGAATGTAGAGAGAATCAGATTTAAGTATGTCTTGAGGAATTGGTGAAGTGTTTACACTTATAAAATCCTTTTTTGATGATCTTTTAATTGACTCAAAACTTGTTGCTTTCTTAACTGGTCCATTTGTATTTTGCGCATACCAAAGTGCTGAGTATACAGAATTTTCTTCAGCTAATACTAGTGCTTCTAATTGTCCTTTATTATTTATTTTTGGATTTGACACTACCAAATCTTTTGGAATATGAGTAGATGCATAAAAATCCTTATTCTCTACATTAATAAATACTTCAATATATTGTTCTTTATCTATAGTAAATGGTTCTAAAGGTTTATAATATTTATTAGTGCTATATTTTAATGGGATAATTCGGAGTGAATCGATTCGAAGGTAAACTATTGCATCCTCAACAACAGTATTAGTATTAGAAAAATTCTCAGTAAGAGGTATTGTTTTAGAAATCTTAATACCTTTTAAATTTGTATTAGCTTGCAATTCTGCACTAACCACATATATGTTTTTATATGGAAGTGGAATTTCAATAACTTGCTCTTCTTGACAAGCAAAGAAAAGAATTAAGCCTCCATTAAGCAATAATAAATACTTTCTCATCATATTCCTCAAAAATCTATTACAATTCCGAAAGTTGGAATAAAAGGAAACAAAACTATTTGTTTTAATTTAGGTGGTTCATATTGTTCTGTTTTTTTAGCCGTGATATAATAAGCGAAAGGATTTTTTCGATTATAAACATTAAGTAAATTTAAATATAAATCAACATTTGAGTTGAAAAGTGTAGTTTTGTAGGTTACATTTAAATCCAATTTATGATAGTCTGGAAATTTAATATTGTTTCTTTGGCTATAATTAAATTTTATTTCTTCAGTATTGCTTAACCCAATGTCTCTAAATTCATATTGACCAATTGGTAGAGTAAAACCTTGTCCCGAAGAATATGTCCATGTACAACCTATTGATAAATTTCTTAGTAATTCATAGGCAGCAACCAAAGAAATGTCGTGCCTTCTGTCATAACGTGGAAAAAATATTTTACCTTTATTTAGTTCAGGGAAAGACCTTTTCGTGTATGAATAAGTATAGCCAATCCAACCAGTTAATCTTCCATATCTTTTATTAAAGAAAAGTTCTACACCATATGATTCTGCCTCGCCACTTGTAAATAAATCAGAAATTGGATCACCTAATCGATAAGTAGACGCATCTCTAAACTCATATAAATTTTTAACTCTTCTGTAATAAGTTTCAATTGATAATCGATATTCAAGTTTATTAAATAACAGATCTATCCCGGTCATATATTGATAAGCTTTAGAAGGGAGAATATCTTTAGTTGATGGATACCAAAGTTCACTTGGTAATGCAATATCGTTTCGTGGAATTAAATGAACAAATTGAGAAGTACGAGAACCACCAAGTTTCATTACAACATCTTCTGTTAAATTAATATTTACAGAAAAACGTGGTTCGTAATAAATATCTTTGTTATCACTAAAATAGTTTACTCTTAGTCCATAATTTAACTCTATGAAACCCAATAATTTCGAATTATGGTTGAAATACGCATTCCCCTCAATATTTGTAGTTTCCTCTCCATTATTCAGATTATCATAGTAAACACTGCTGTAAATTATATTATAGTTATGTAATGAAATTCCAATGCCTGTTGATATCAAATCGTTATCAAAAACATTAATTTCAATACCTCTAGCAATATTAAAGTCTGTAATCTCAGATTTTGTATAGTAATCAGAAGACAAATTGACTGAATTCTTATCAATTAATTTTGAGCTGAAATTATACTTTACCAAGCTTATTGTTGTTTTCGAGAAAACTGATTTATCGGTATTTTGAAGCATGGTCAAACCTAATGTAAAGTTATTCCAATTTATTCCATAATCCATTTCTTTATTACCTTCAGAGCTATATAAATTATCATTACTGTAAATAGAACTAATAGAAATTATATCTTGGTTTTCTATTTCAAAAGTAGTTTTGAAATTTATATCAGAAAATGAATAACGTGGAGTTGAGGATACTGTATTAAATTGTTTCTGAATTTTATCTAGGTACATAAATCTACCGGATAATAAGTAGGTTGATTTTTCATTTAGTGGACCTTCGAAAATATAATGCGAGTTTATTAATCCAAGTCCTATACGCCCCTTTTCTTTTTCAGTAGTTCCTGATCTTAATTTAATATCCAGTATACTTCCTATCCTGCCACCATATTTTGAAGGATAAACACCTTTATATAATTGTACATTTTGGATCGCATGTGAATTAAAAGTACTAGCTAAATTTCCTAAATGTGCAGGATTGTAAAGTGGTATTTCATCAATAATAGTTAAATTTTGATCAGGAGTACCTCCACGGATATAAAGACCGGTAGTAATCTCACTTGCTGCTTTAACTCCAGGTAAAAGTTGAAGAGTTTTGAATAAATCACTTTCACCACTTAGCGTAGGTAGTTTTGTTAAAATTTTTGGAGTTATTTCTATTTTTCCAATTTCATTGTTAGTAACTTTTTCCGCTTCAACGAAAATTTCCGGCATCTCTATACTTTGTTCTTCTAGCTCTACATTTATTTTTATTATTTCATTAGGTTTTTTTATTTCTATCAACTTTGTCAGAGGAGAGTATCCTATGTTTTGAAATTCAATCGTATATGTACCTGCAGATAGGTTTGAAAATGAATAAAATCCGTAAATATTGGAAGAAGTACCTTTTATTTGTCGATTTCCTTCTTCTAAATTACCCTCATATAGAAGAATGTTTGTACCTATTAAAGTTTCTCCATTATTTTTTGATTTAATCATTCCTGATATAGTTGCTTCTTGAGCACTTACATTACTAGCAAAAATTAAGAAGAAAACAAGATAGATAACAACCGAATTAAACATGAATATTTTTTTTGTTATAGTAAATGGAGAAATTTTTTAACTAATAAATTACTTATTATTTTTAACAAATTATATAGTTAGTTACTATAAATTTTTCATGTGTAGTAACTCATTAGAAATGTCAGTATGTAAAACTCTTTAGAAATGTCATA
>DYHH01000041.1:0-12909 GCA_020724265.1 Melioribacter roseus
CTAGAATGTATATAATTTTTTTTTTCATAACGGGATAAAAAATCTCCGTGAGATACTATCTCACGGAGATATGTTGGTTTGATGCTGAAAATTAATTCTTCTTAAAATTCGGTTTACGTTTTTCTAAAAATGCTTGTGTTCCCTCTTTGAAATCTTCGGTACTGCAAGCATTCCCGAACAATGCGGCTTCATGTTCAAGTCCTTGCTGAATATTCATTTTATCTGCTGCTTTAACAGCTTGAACTGATAATCTAATGGCTAATTGACCTTTCGAACAAATCTTCTCGGCAAGCTCGAATGCTTTTGGAATAAGTTCATCGGCATTATAAACATGATTAACCAACCCTATTCTGAAAGCCTCGTTTGCGTCTATCATATCACCGGTCAGGATATATTCCATAGCTTTTCCCGAACCGATTAAATTTGTCAATCTTTGTGTACCGCCGTAACCGGGAATAACACCGAGATTAACTTCCGGCTGTCCGAATTTCGCTTTATCTGAAGCTAATCTAATATGACATGCTAAAGCTAATTCACACCCGCCACCGAGAGCAAAACCATTTACGGCGGCAATAACGGGTTTACCCAAATTTTCAATATTACTGAAAACACTTTGACCAAATTTCGCGAACTCATGCCCCGTAACACCGACTAACTGGTTAAGTTCTTTGATATCTGCACCGGCAACAAAAGCCTTTTCGCCTGCACCTGTAATAATAACACAATCAACTTTTTCATCATTTCTGAATTGATTAAATGCTTCGTTCAGTTCTTTGAGCGTTTCATGATTTAGTGCATTTAATTTTTCCGGTCTATTGATTGTAACAAGTGCAATAGTTCCTTTAATTTCCAGCTGCAAATTCTTGTAAATCATTTTCACCTCGCTAAAATGAAACAAAGATTGGAATTCTAACACGCAAATCGAAAGAGATGTATTGTTTACTTCTGAAATAATGATAGTGTGTAACAACATCCATAAGAAACATAGAAAAACCTGCACCCACATGAAAACCAACATTAAACTCATCTTCAATAAAATTATTTTTACCGGAATCCTTGCTCATAATATGAGAAGTTTCTGCGTAAGATATTGATAATCCGGCTTCAATAATCGGCATTAGTAATACAATATTTTCTACTAAAGGAGAATAATAATATCGTCCTCCAAAATTCATTATTATCATATTTGAAGAAATAGAAGCATGGTCGGAAGTTTTGTAATAATCTTGGCTTCCGGGCATATGCTGAAAACCGATATCGCTGTAGAAAAAGATCGGTAAAAGTTTATTATCGGTATATGATAATGCAGCATTAAAACCAACACCAACATTATGTGAGCCGGCAAATTCACCAAGCGGAATACGGGGACCGACACCAACCGACATAAATAAACCTTTAACTTGACCAAACTCCAAAGCCTGTGCGGAAATTGTAATCGCAATAAAAACCAATCCAATAAATATTTTTTTTATCATTCTATTTCGGAATTTGACTGAGATTCGTTACTTATTTCATATTGATTGACTTTAGTTCCTATTCCGTAATCATATACTAATTTACCGCCATGATCACCGGTTTCATAAATAAGAAAGCTACCTATTAGTACCAAAGGAATAAAAATATATTTTAAAGTTCCTGAAAACTTTTTCTTTAATACTAAATATGTTCTCAACACTAAAATAGCGAAAAAATACCACAAGGTAATTGTAGCATAATCTTCATGTTTTTCAATAAGTGATGCCCATTCAACATTTTTTATAACAGCAATTTCTGCTGCTTGATTTCCTGTAAGAACTGCACCAACTGATGAAACAACTCCGATAAATAAAAGAACAAAAGCCATTTTAAGAATAAAATCATTCTTCAATATTATTCCGGTAATTTCACAACATGCATATACTATTAATAGCGCAATTGGAAAATGAACAACAAACGGATGAAGTTGTGATAAGAATTCCATATCAACTTTCGAAAAATAATTTTGTTTTTTTATGACGGTAATTAAACATTATAGATAATTGTAGCCGAATAAAAGGAATCAACAACTTACCGAATTTACCAAAAGGTGGAATGAATTCAACTTTATCGGTCATTGTAACTTGTTCTCCTTTGTCTTCAAATATATGAGAATGGTACCAATATTCAAAAACACCTTTTAACTGCAAATCACCGATGAGTTTATTCGGTATCAATTCTTTAATTAAAATTTCCCATTCTTTTTTAAAAAGAATAAAATCCAAACCGACTGTAACTTCCGAACCTTTTTGTAACGGAATTTCGCTTATCTTAATAAGAGAAGCTTTCGGAAATGACGGAGATATCTTCGGCAGATTATTAGTATCCAAATGAAAATTAAAAATGTCTTCTATATCACTCGATATAGAAACAGATTTTTCAAAAATATATTTCTTTTTAATTGAAGTCATTTTATCCGGCTAATACACTGCCTCCGTTTACATTCAATATTTCTCCGCAGATATGTCTTGCATAATCAGTTGCTAAGAATAAAATCGGATAAGCAATATCTTCTGCTGTTGCAATTCTTCCAACCGGAATATCTTTTCTAACTTTCTCCTTGAAATCTTTATCAGCAAAAACATCATCATTCATTTCAGTATCTACCCAGCCGGGAGCGACCGAGTTAGTAGTAATTCCGAAAGGTCCGAGTTCCCATGCCATCGATTTTGTGAATGAAATCATCCCGCCTTTTGATGCAGCATAATGTGAATGAAATGATTCTCCCCTTTGACCGGCAGTGGAAGATACGTGAATAATTCTACCCCACTTTTTTTCTTTCATATTGGGAACAACTGCTTTTGTAAATAAGAACATCGAATCAAGGTTTGTTCTCAATAATTTTTTCCAATGTTCCAATGTCATTGTTTCTAATGTACCGTCATTCCAAATGCCTGCATTATGAACAAGTATATCTACACTTCCGAAATCTTTAATTGCCGATTCAACCGAATTGTTAATTTCGGTTTCAGATTCCATATCAACTTTATATGCTTTAATTTTTTCTTCGTTAATACGGCATAATTCATCTGCTCTATCTTTAGCTTTTATGTATGTGAAAGCAACGTTTGCTCCTGCTTCTGCAAACAATTTAACACATGCTGCTCCAATACCTCTTGAACCACCCGTAATTAATGCAGTTTTGCCTGACAAATCAATTTTCATTAATACCTCACTTTATATAAAAATAAACCTTTTGCTAGAACAGCCTGCCCGGCTGATTCTCTATCTTTATTTTCTAGAATTTCTTTTAAATAACTTTCATCGAAATTATTCTTCCGTGCATATAATAAAGTACCGACAATCGTTCTAACCATGCCGTGTAAAAATCTATCGGCTTCAATATAAAATAATGTAAAGAAACCGGTTCTTCTCCAATGAATATTTAGAATATTGCACATCTTGTTATCTATCTCTTCGTTCTTTCGAGAAAAAGAAGTAAAGTCATTATCACCAATAAAAACTTTTGAAAGGTTATTAAGAACAGTAATTTTTTGTTGAGATAGTTCAGGATATTCCATCGAATAATTTTTATAGAAGGGACTCTTCTTATGTGATAGCAAATAAATATAACTTCTTGTCTTTGCAGAAAACCTTGAATGAAAATCTAATTCGACTTTTTCAGAATTTGTTATTGAAATATCTTCCGGTAAAATTGAATTAAGTGAATAAATAAATTTATACAAATCAATTTCTTGCTCGGATTGAAAGTTGGCAACTTGACCTAAAGCATGAACACCGGTATCTGTTCTTCCCGATCCAAGTAAATTAACTTGCTCTTTTAATATAAGATTAATTCCATCTCTAATTTTTTGCTGAACTGTAACGGCATTTTCTTGAATTTGCCAGCCGGAATAATTTGTACCGTCATATTGGATGGTGAGTTTATAATTGTTCATGGAACAAAATTAAGAAAATGTAAATCAGCCCGCAAAACCTTCAATGTTATCTCCAAGATTGAGAATTAGTAAACATTGAAGGTTGCTTGGAATAGTGGAAAGTTAAAAGCAACCATCAAGGTCTAAAAGCAGTGACCTTGATGGTTTTTCAAAGTTATTAAAATTTGGTTACGAAGTTTAAATTTAACGAAGGAGGTAAATTCGGATTTGATGTCATTCCAACAGAAACATTCCATGAATTATCTTCAATTCTTTGATTATATGCTGAAACTAAACGTACAGCATTAATTGCGCTAGCCAGCCTATTAAGAATTAACGCACCAACAGCAAAACGAACATTATTATAAGCATTCTCCGATGAAGTCCACATTTGTCTGTATTCGCTTCTTTGGGAATTGCTTTCCCATTGCCAGAAATGAGTAGTTTCATCATAAATAGCGTTGAAGTTTCTGTTTAATTCTTGCGTTCGATTGTATTGATAGATATCGACATAATTACCAATATCAGCAAAATATTTTTCATCTTTTCCATCTAAATAAACACTACCTCGCGATTCAGCAAACGAACGATAATTATCTTCTTTCCATGCACCGTAAATATTAAATCCGGCAACGGCACTCCAAAAGACACCATCGGCTATTGTAAAATATAATCCGGAATCATAAGCATTTGCATAAAGTTCCCCCATACCGGGAAGAATAAGAGAATAAATAATAGCTAAACCGGGTTTCTTTTTATCGGGACTTGGTTTTAACTGCATTGAATGAGTGCTTTCAATTTCAATATCGATTTGCTGCTTTAACTCGGTTATTGATTTGTTATGAGTCTGAGCAAAAAATAAAACAGGAATAAAACTGATTAACAAGAATTTTTTCATAGTGTTATCCGGCTAATGTTTGAATGTTGTTTTCAATTATATCAACAGTACAAATATTACCATTTGCCTCCTTAATTTTTACTTTGGTGAGTTTGTTAATCAATTCATTATTGTATGGATGTTGAACTCTTAAATATGACTCTGTAAATCCTTTCATCATTCCGTTTTCATTTTGATCTTCAAAAAGAACGGTTTGTTCAACTCCTATCATTTTTCTATTAAATTCGGATCTCTTTTTATCACTTAAGATACGAAGCATTTTATTTCTTTTTTTCCGAATTGATACATCAACATTACCATCCAAAGAAACAGCTTTTGTATCCGGTCTTTCCGAATAAGTGAAAACATGTAAATAAGAAATAGGAAGTTCTTTTAGAAAATCATAAGTTTCTCTAAAAAGCTCATCTGTTTCACCGGGAAACCCGACAATAACATCAACACCGATGCCTAAATTAGGAATTTTTTCAGTCGCTTTGTAGATCAATTTTTGATACTCTTCAACTTTGTATCGACGCTGCATAAGTTTTAAAATTTCGGGACTGCCGCTTTGCAATGGAATATGGAAATGATTTACTAATTTTTCATTTTCATATGTCAAATTAAGAATATCATCGTTCAGTAAATTCGGTTCAATTGAACTTATCCGGATTCTATAATCCCCTTCAACAGATAACATCTTTCGAAGCAGATCAAATAAATTCATTCCATAATTAATACCGTAGTCGCCGACATTCACCCCAGTTAAAATAATTTCTTTATAACCCGCATTTAGTAATGTTTTAAATTCTCTTATTACGTCATCGGGATTCATACTCCGGCTTATGCCGCGTGCAAGAGGTATTGTACAGAATGAACATTTATAATCGCATCCATCCTGAATCTTAAAGAAAGCTCTTGTTCTTTCATTCCCATCAAGTGATAGCGAAGAATGAAAGTCATTTAATTCGTTTGTATCGGAAACATAAATACATGAGAGGTTGTTCTTGGAAAAATCACCTGTATAATTAAAGATGTTGAATTTTTCATTACTGCCAAGTACAACATCAACTCCTGAAATCTTTGTGATTTCTTCGGGTCTTAATTGAGCGTAACATCCGGTAACAGCGACAAATGCTTCAGGATTATTACGTAGGGCACGTCTAACTATTTGTCGGCATTCTCTATCTGCATTTTCAGTAACTGTGCAAGTATTTATAACATAAACATCGGCAGCAGTATTGAAATCAACAATTTCAAATCCTTTGTTAAGAAAATCCTGACCAATTGTCGATGTTTCCGAGAAATTTAGTTTACAACCTAAAGTATGGAATGCTACTTTTTTCGACACTTTATTCCTTAATAAAAAAATAGGGCTGCAATTAAGTTATAAACAAAATTAACTAATTACAGCCCTAAAAAGTCTACCAACTATTACTTATTATTTTCTTCAGTTTTTTCTTCTTTTGGTTCTTCGGCAGGAGTTTCATCTTTTAGATCTTCTGCCGGTTTTTCTTCTTTCTTTGCTTCAGCAGGAGGAGTTGGAACAGGTGGTTCTTGTTTATCTTCGTAAAGATCGAAATCAGAAGGATCGAACTTACCTGTATCTGCCTGTTTGATATCGTCAACAGAAACTTTATCTAACTTAAAGTGCTCAATATATTTTGCTATATCTTCGTCGGATTTTTCCTTTAACGGTGCAATGGCACTCAAAACAATTTTCTTGTTTTCTTTATCAAATTCAAGAACGATGAGTTCAAGTTTTGTATCTATCGGGAAACAATAAGATAGATTTTTGATTTTTGAAGGAGATAACTGAGTACCGGGAATAAATCCGTCAACACCCAATGGAAGTTCTGCAATTAATCCTTTCTCAATTATTCGAACAATCTTGCCTTCGGTTTTCTTACCCGTGGCATATTCTTTTTCGAAATTATCCCATGGGTTATCATTAACTTGTTTATGACCCAAAGATATTTTTCTTTGTTCTGTATCTACACTTAAAACAACTACTTCAATTTCTTCACCTTTTTTAACAACTTCTCCGGGGTGGCGAATTTTCTTTGTCCATGATAAATCGGAAATATGAACAAGTCCGTCAATACCAGGTTCAAGTTCAACAAACACGCCGAAGTTTGTAAGGTTTCTTGCAATTCCTGTATGTTTTGATCCGACAGGATACTTCTTCAGTAATTCCTGCCATGGATCCGGAGTAAGTTGTTTCATGCCAAGCGAAATTTTCTTTTCACCTTTATCTAAGCTTAAGATAACCGCTTCAACCACTTGTCCCATTGAAACAAATTGCGATGGATGGCTGATGTGCTGAGTCCAGCTCATTTCCGAAATATGAATCAAACCTTCAATACCTTTTTCGATTTCAATGAATGCACCGTAATCGGTTAATGATACTACTCTGCCGGATACTTTATCGCCAACCTTGAATTTCTCTTCTATTTTTTCCCAAGGATGCGGTTGTAATTGTTTCAAGCTGAGAGAAATACGTTTCTTTTCTTTATCGAAATCTGTAACAACAACTTTAATTTTTTCATCAAGTTTAACAACTTCACTAGGATGATTAATTCTTCCCCAGCTTAAGTCAGTTATGTGAACAAGACCATCAACACCGCCAAGATCAATGAACACACCGAAATCGGTTATAGCTTTTACAATACCTTCAAGAATTTGACCTTTTTCTAAGCTGTCAAGAATTTCTTTTCTTTGATCTGCAATTGTTTCTTCGATAAGTACTTTATGAGAAACAACAATATTTTCGGTTGGGATGTTAACTTTAACAATCTTGAAATCCATTGTTTGACCAACGAATGCATCGAAGTCTCTAACCGGACGAATATCAATTTGCGAACCTGGTAAAAATGCTTCAATACCGTTTAAGTCTACAACCATACCGCCTTTAATTCTCTTAAGAATTTTACCGGGAATGATTTCATCATTTTCATGTGCTTTAAGAATTCTATCCCATACTTTAAGAAAATCGGCTCTCTTCTTACTTAAAACCAGATTTCCGTCTTCGTCTTCAACGCTTTCAATAACAATATCAACATTATTCCCGATTTTTATTTCTTCGGTTGCGTTAAATTCAGTTTTAGAAATAGTGCCGTCTGATTTGAAACCAACATCAACAACTACATTATCGCCGGATACACCAACAATTTTTCCGGTTATAATTTCGCCTTCTTTGATGTCGTAAAATGATTCCGAATATAACTTTGTAAGAACTTGTAATTCTTCTTCCGAATATTCGTCTTCATTAAATATTTTTGCATCATCAAGAGTTTCTTTGACTGACGCTTGTACTTCTTGTTCTTTTTGCTGCTCGGACATCGGTCCTCCAAATAAATACTATGCTCTCAAATTCCCAGTCATCAAAAGGAGTGAAAGCATTTTAGTTTAGTTTTACATTTGTTGTTTGTGATGACTTATAAACTTTGTTTTAGTTTTCTACCTGTTGCTTTTTCAATCATTTCTAAAATTTTATAAATCTCATCCGGTATAGTCATATTAGTAGAATCAACTTCAACGGCATCGTCAGCTTTTATTAACGGACTTGCTTCCCTGCTACTGTCAATTCTATCTCTTTGCATAATATTTTCTTTTACTTCTTCAAAAGTTAAATTCATTCCCTTTTCTACCAATTCTTTATGACGGCGTTTAACCCTTTCATCAAGAGATGCTGTTAAATAAACTTTTATTGTCGCATCGGGAAAAACTACTGTGGTTGTATCGCGGCCTTCGGCAATAATATTAGTATTTTGACCAAGCTTTCTCTGAATCTTAACCATTTGCTCGCGGACTTCTGGAATTTTACTAACATCACTAACTTTTCCATTAACTTCAGGCGTACGAATATTCTCCGTTACTTCTTCACCGTTTACAAAAACTCTTGTCACTCCGTTTTCAAATCTCAGTTTTATATCGGCTTGGTTAGCAATTTTGATAATCTCATCAATTTCATCTTCAACATTATTTCTAAGAACAATAAATGTAATTGCTCTGTACATTGCCCCGGTATCGACATAAACATAATTAAGCAACTGCGCCAAACCTTTGGCTACAGTGCTTTTACCCGCTCCGGCGGGACCGTCGATCGCAATTACAACATTTTCTGACATAGAAAACAAATTTAAGCATTATCCTTTTTTTTAGCAAATAAAAATCCTAATAAATATTTGAAATACAACAACTTAGGGGAGTTAAAGACAAATTAAGAAGTAAGAATTTCACGCATTTGAGAATGAATTCTTCCGTTAGTTGCTAAAATTTCCTTAGAGAAAATATCAATATCTTTACCCGAAAAATTGGTTACTAAGCCACCGGCTTCTTCAACAATTAATTTTCCGGCACACATATCCCAAGGATATAAATTCATTTCCCAATACCCGTCAAAAACTCCTGCAGCAATATAGCAAAAATCAATTGCCGCTGAACCGAGTCTTCTTACAGCTCTTGATTTCAATAAAAATTCAGAGAATTTTTCTGAGATATTTGGTAAATAATTCTCCAAATCATATGGGAAACCGGTTACCAGCAGACTTTTCTTTAATTCGTAATTTGATGAAACTTTTAATTTAGTGTTGTTACTGTATGAGCCATTTCCTAACTCAGCAGAATAAATAGTTCCCATCATAACATCGTTTACAACACCGAAGATAGTTTTGCCATTTCTCTGTACTCCGATCGATACTGAAAAAATCGGAAGTCCGTGAGCAAAATTTGTTGTACCATCTATCGGATCAATAACCCATCTAAAATCCGATGATTTTTCCGATTGTCCGCTTTCTTCAGCTAAAATTGAATGTGAAGGAAATTCCTTTCTAATAAAATTTATTATAACCGCTTCAACTTTTTTATCATATTCAGTTACAAGATCCGTGCTGTTTGATTTATAATCAATTTCAAACTTACTTTGAAATCCATCCTTTACAATCTCACCGGCTTCTTTAGCAATTTCAATTATTTTATTTAGCATGAACTTTCACCTTTTTATTAATACTGAAAACTTAATGAGATCACCATTCAATTAAAAGTTAGGATGAGTAATTTTTGCCTTTCTTGTCGGCGAAAACGATTATTGGTATATTTGAAAAGTTTATATGAATTAAATGGAGATTTATACTCGATGAATGAAAAAGTAAAGGATAAGATTGCAGAGAATTTAATAGTTGACGACATCCCGACTCGTTTACCTGTGCTGCCGTTGCGTGATACAGTTATTTTCCCTTACATGATTTTTCCTGTATTAGTTGGAAGAGAACAATCTATTCGAGCTGCTAATTTTGCATTGGAGAACTCAAAATATATTTTCCTTTCTGCTCAAACAAAAGCTAATATCGAAGAACCTTCAATTAAAGAGATATATAGAGAAGGAACAATCGCTAAAATTATCCAAATACTAAAGCTCCCAAACGGGCTAATGAAAATTCTTGTTGATGGTATTATTCAAGGAAGAATTAAAAACTTCCATGAGAATCAAAACTTTTTTGAAGCAGAGGTTGAGGTAATTTTACCGGGTGTTGAAGACCGAAAAGAAATGAATGCTCTAGTTAGACAAATGACAAATATGTTTAAAGAATATGTGAAGATTAACCGAAGCATTCCAATTGAAACAATCAATGCATTTGAAAATATTGACGAATTCGACCGCAAGCTTTTTTATGTAGCGGCAAATATAAATCAATCCATTGAAGTAAAACAACAAATTTTGGAAAAGTTTTCTCTTAAAGAACAGTTTTATGAAGTAATAAAAATTCTCAGTTCGGAAGTAGATATTTTGAAAGTCGAAAAAGAAATTGAATCTAAGGTTCAGGAAAATATAACTAAAACACAGCGTAAATTTATAATTCAAGAACAAATAAGAATTCTTCAAGATGAGTTAGGTGAAGATGAAGAAGGTTTACCGGAATTTACAAAGATTAAAGAACGGATCAACAAAGCTAAAATGCCTAAACTTGTCCAAGAAAAAGCTCTTGAAGAATTTAATAAACTAAAAAAAACACCTCCAAGCTCACCAGAATCTTCAGTAATTAGAAATTATCTAGATTGGCTGGTTGATATTCCTTGGAAGAACAAAACTAAAGATAACCTTGATATTAGCAACGTACGAAAAATACTTGATGATGATCATTTCAGCTTGGATAAACCAAAAGATAGAATTGTTGAACATATTGCTGTTCTAAATTTAGTAAAAGAAATGAGAGGACAGATTTTATGTTTTGTCGGACCTCCCGGAGTTGGCAAAACTTCTCTCGGTAAATCAATTGCTAGAGCATTAGGCAGAAAATTCGTTCGTATAAGTTTAGGTGGAGTTAGAGACGAAGCCGAAATAAGAGGACACAGAAGAACATATATTGGCTCAATGCCCGGAAAAATTATTCAATCTATGAAACGAGCAGGTACCATTAATCCCGTTATGTTGTTAGATGAAATCGATAAAATGAGTATGGATTTCCGGGGAGATCCTTCTTCGGCTATGCTTGAAGTACTTGATCCCGAACAAAATCATACTTTCAACGATCACTATCTTGATATCGATTATGATCTTTCGCAAGTTATGTTTATCACTACGGCAAATATAAGATGGAATATTCCTCTTCCATTGCAGGACAGAATGGAAATAATTGAACTTCCGGGTTATCTTGAATTTGAAAAAAGAGAAATTGCAAAACGGCATATTATTCCAAAACAAATAACCGCGCATGGTTTAAATAAATTTAAAGTTGACTTCAAAGAAGAAGCGATTGCAAAAATTATAAATGAATACACACGTGAAGCCGGTGTGAGAAATTTAGAAAGAGAAATTTCTTCTACCTTAAGAAAAACCGCTAAATCGATTGTTGCAGAATCATTAAAGAACGGTAAGAAGATTCATAAAAATAAAAAATTTGTTATTGATGAAACAAAGATTGAAGAATTTCTTGGTGTTCCTAAAGTTAGAGCACAGAAATCCAAAAGTAAACCTACGGTTGGCAGTGTAAATGGTTTGGCTTGGACAAGTGCAGGGGGAGATATTCTTTTAGTAGAAGCCTCGGTTATGCCTGGTTCAGAAAAGTTAAATGTTACCGGTCAAATCGGTAATGTTATGAAAGAATCGGCTTTAGCCGCATTAAGTTATTTACGCGCAAATGCATCCGAGTTCGGACTCCAGCCGCATTTCAATAAAGGGAAAGAAATTCACATTCATTTACCGGAAGGTGCAATTCCTAAAGATGGTCCTTCGGCTGGTATAACGCTTGCAATGGCAATGTATTCTGCTGTTTCGGGTAAAGTTCCTAAACCTGATGTTGCGATGACAGGTGAAATTACTTTACGCGGTAAAATTCTGGCTATTGGAGGTCTAAATGAAAAACTACTTGCCGCCAGAAGAAACGGAATGAAGATTGTTCTTATACCGAAAGAAAATGAAAAGGACTTAACTGAAATAAAGCAGGAAGTGAAAGAAGGTTTAAAGATTATACCGGTTAATACAATCGGGGAAGCTATGCCGTTTGTTTTTAATGTTAGTAAGAAAAAGAAAACCACAACGCGAAGAACTAAAAAAGCAAAATAATTATGGCAGAAAATTTAATTGTTGATAAGAATAAATCCGACGAAGAAATTTATACGGAAATTCTTCCCCAGATAAAATCTCTTATTAATTCTAATGAACCGATAATTAGCAATTTATCAAATTTTACCGCAGCATTAAAAGAAGCATTTGATAAAATTAGTTGGATCGGCTTTTATTTACTTAAAGATGATGATCTTTATCTCGGTCCCTTCCAAGGTAAAACTGCTTGTACAAATATAAAAGTCGGTTCAGGAGTTTGCGGGACTTCTGCTTTAAAAAGAGAAACAATAATTGTTGAAAATGTTGATGAATTCCCCGGGCACATCGCTTGTGATGCCGGGTCTAAATCGGAAATTGTGGTACCAATAATAAATAACAACAAACTTTTTGGTGTATTGGATTTGGATAGCTATCAATATTCCGCTTTTAGCAATATTGATAAAAAGTATCTTGAAGAAATTTCAGGTTATCTATCGGAAAAATTAAATTGGGATAACTTTATTCTGTATTAATTAATTTATTTTCGTTGAGGTCCTCTAAAACTCCTATTAACATTTCCGGGGAATCAATACTCAAAT
>DYHH01000041.1:13009-15146 GCA_020724265.1 Melioribacter roseus
TGATCGTCTTCAACTATAAGTATATTCATATATTTACCGGTTTTCTTAATTTATAATCGAGTAAATCAAAAAAATGTTTACATTTTTTGTTTAGCAAAGTTTTGAAATTTTTATTTATCTTGGTATCTAATTATTAATCTCTAGAACAAGAATTGATATGAATTTTGTTGTTACTGCTAGGAAATGGCGTCCCCAAGTTTTTGATGATGTAGTTGGCCAAGGACACATCACTAAGACATTAAAAAATGCTATTGTTAATAATAGAATTGCGCATGCATTTATTTTTGCAGGTCCGAGAGGTGTTGGGAAAACTACAACTGCAAGAATTTTAGCTAAGTCATTGAATTGCCTAAATCCCAAAGATGGTGAACCTTGTAATAGCTGTGATATGTGTAAATCATTCCAAAGCTCTCAATCATTAGATATAATTGAGATTGACGGTGCCTCTAACAGAAGAATTGAAGAAATTAGAGCTCTCCGAGAATCGGTAAAATATGCACCGTCAAAAGGTAAATTCAAGATTTATATAATTGATGAAGTGCACATGCTTACTCCCGAATCTTTCAATGCACTTTTAAAAACTTTGGAAGAGCCGCCACCGCATACAATATTTGTTTTTGCTACAACAGATATACATAAAGTACCGCTTACAATTATTTCCAGGTGTCAAAGATTTGATTTTCGTAGAATAGAATTAGATGCCATTAAAAACCAACTCAAGTCAATTGCCGACGCAGAAAAAATTAAAATTGATGATAAGTCCTTAACACTTATTGCAAAAAAAGCCGACGGCGCTTTAAGAGATGCACAGAGTTTATTTGACCAGGTTATTTCTTTCTGCGGAACTGATATTAATTCTCAGAGTATTTTTCAGATGCTTAACTTAATTGACGAGGAAATTTTCTTTGAGTTGTCTGATGCGATAATTCAGAAAAAATTTGTTCAAGCTTTTGAAATTTCTAATAAAGTTTATGAGAACGGTTGGAACTATATTGATTTTGTTAACGGGTTGATTGAACATTTTAGAAATATTCTTACGGTTGTAATTACCGGCGGACATAAATTGATCGAATCTGCGGAAATTTATAAGAAAAAATATCTTGATTATAAAAACCAATTTTCTGAAGGAGACTTACTTAGAATATTAGCATTTCTGAATACAACTCTTACTGAGCTGAAGAATACACAAAATCATAAACTAAAAACCGAAATATCTCTCAGTCACTTAATTGGTTTGGAAAGAACTTCTACAATAAGCGCTATTCTCTCCAAGTTCGATTCGGGTGGATCAGGAGGCGAAAATTCTTCACAAAAAAAAATTAGTTCAAACTTGTTTAGCAATTCACCGTCTAAATCTAACAATGATGAAAAACCGGACGTAAAAGCGAATGATATTAATGTAAGTTTACTTTCCATTGAAAAAAATAATAAAAAATTTGAAATGCCCAATGTTTCTTTACATACTGATCTTGATTCACTTATTTCACAATGGTCGGAGTTCTTAAATTATGTTGAAAAAGATTTTACTTTTGGACCGCTTTTAAGTAACTCTTTGCCAATACGGTTAAATGACTCGAAGTTAGAAATAGCAATTAATAATCAGGAAGATATTGAACATTTAAAAAATTCCAAACCCAAATTGGATTCACGAATAAAAGAGTTTTTCGGGAAAAAAGTTGATATAGATTTCGTAGTTGATTCAAATAAAAGTATTGTAAAGGAAAATCAAGAAGAATTTATTCCTAATAATTCATTATCAAAAGCAATTATCGAACAACTCGGCGGTAAGGAAGTTAGGTAAAAGCTACTATAATAAAATAAACATTAAAGACAATTTGTTCTATGAACAAGGGGGTACAATGAAAAAATTATTACCTTTTATTTTATTTCTTATTGCATTATCAATATCGAGCTATGCTCAAGGTAAAATTATAACTAAAACTGAAGCAGATGAAATATTTGGACCTGTAAAGAGCAAAATACGTTTTAGTGCAAATGTGTTGGAATCTTATTTAGAGAAACATGAATACATCATGTTCCGATATGTAAAAGATAAGGTAAATATACTTGGTGTAAACAGATCACCGCTTTTTAAGCAATTCGATGTAAAAAATAATGATGTTTATTTTGTATTTGG
>DYHH01000014.1 GCA_020724265.1 Melioribacter roseus
CCTCGTAAATAAATCAATAACTAATTAATAGGAGTATGTTATGAAAAAACTGAAGTTAGATCTCAATGATCTAAAAGTGGAATCCTTTGAAACAAACCCGCATTTTGTAAAAAGACAAGGCACTGTTCAGGGTTTTAAAACGGAAACCGCAAACACCTGCGATGAAGCTTGCCAGGCAACACTTGATTCATGTATTGTAACCAATTGTGGGAGTACTTGTGGAGCGACCTGTGATGCAACTTGTCCCGCAACATGCGGAGATACATGTGATAATATCACATGTGTCGGATGTCCAATTGATCCAACAAAAATTGGTGTGAATTGTGATGTTTAGAAACTGAACTTAAGCGCGTTCGTCTAACGGTTTAGGATACCGGCTCCTCAGGTCGGAGATGGGCGGTTCAATTCCCCCACGCGCTACCAGAGTAATTAATAAGGATTTAGAGTTGTGGAAAAGGAAATCTTTTTAGAAACTGCTCAAAGAATTGGCGATAGGTTGGTTGATTCAGCAATTTGGTCAGATGGAAGTTGTACATGGAATGTAATGGCGCCTGACAGAGAAAATCCCGAGCTAAAAAAAGCAAAACGAGAGTTAGCCAGGGGGTCTGTATATCAAGGTACAGCGGGGATAGCGTTATTCTTAAATGAACTTTCAAAGTATAGTGATAATAAAGCAGAGATTTTAAAGACTGCTGAAGGGGCAGTTAAATATGCGATTGAAGAAGGAGAGAAATTACCAAATAACAGTTTCGGTTTTCACAGCGGGAGAATAGGAATTGCATACGCATCGGTTTTGTTTGCTTTGGCTTCCGGTAAAGATGAATATTTAAAATCTGCTGAGGAATTATTACTACCGCTTAAAGGGAACGAAGATAAAGATTACGGATGGGATGTTATAGGAGGAGCTGCCGGGGCTATCCCGGCTTTATTAGTAATTAATGAACATTTGGAAAATGATTTGACTTTTACAATTGCTGTAAGCCTTGGTGAAAATCTTATTAAAAAAGCAAACATGGAACCAACCGGCTGGTCATGGGGCGGTGGAAATACCAACATAAGAAATTTATGTGGTCTGGCCCACGGTGCTTCGGGAGTTGGGCATGCATTTATTGAGTTATATAATTACACTGGGCTGTCAAAATATCTTTATGCCGCAGAGCAAGCATTCCTTTACGAAAGACAGTTCTTTAATGAAGAATCAAACAACTGGCCTGATTTCCGTTACTCGGAATTATCGGAATACATTTATGAAGAACGAATAGAGGAATTAAAAGAGGAGCTTAAAAAAGGAAATTTGCCACCTTATAAAGACAAGTATATGTATGCATGGTGCCACGGCTCTCCCGGTATTGCTTTATCCCGGCTGCGTGCCTATGAAATAACTGGTTTAGATGTTTATAAAAAAGAAGCTGAACTAGCGGTTGAAGGGACAAAAAGATCACTTGCTAACGGAACAAATTATTCATTGTGCCATGGTATCGGCGGCAACTGTGAAGCTTTAATTTATGCCGGGGAGATACTAGAAGATCAGAATGCTTTAAGAATGACTGAAGAATTTGCGGAAAAAGGAATTGAGGAATATGAAGCACAAAATAAACCCTGGGCATGCGGAACTATGGGCGGTATTTCCGACCCGAGTTTAATGCTGGGTGAAGCCGGCATAGGGTATTTTTTGTTGCGTTTGTATTCAAAAGATGTTGATTCGGTATTGGTTGTTCAACCCTCTAAAAAAGAAAGAATAGTTTCTTCAAAAGGAGGCTTAATAGAATTAAGAGAAAGTTATACTAATACTTACTTCAGTAGGACAAAAGAGTATCTCGAATTAACCGGCGGTGAATTGCTATTTAAAGGGCTACCAGATACTAATGAAATGATTTGTAAAAAAGAATCAGATGTTGAACTTCTTTATAAAAATATCCAAAGATATATTGATAGTCTTTCAGAGGATGATAAAAATAAAATTGAAGATTTTTTCCAACTTGAAAAGGAGAAATATTTACAGACATTGCATATCGAAGATTTCACTGAAGAATTTCGCAATAGCTTAGTCAAAAAAGAAGTAGAACAAATTGACTGGTCAAATAGTGTTTTGCAATTAAGCAAAACTTCAAAACTCATTGAACAGAAATGTAATTTGACCGATTGGTTGGAGAATGCAGGAAATGGAAAACCAAAAGGACCCTGTGAAGATGAGCAACACTATTTATTATTTAAGCAAAACAATCATTATTATTTGAAAAAGCTTAATCCTTTTCTTGCTCTTTTATTTAATAACATACAACAACCGACAGAGTTTGAGAACCTTGTTTCAAAAATAAAAAGTTCGCTTGAAAGTGAAATTTCTACTGATGAATTGAGAGAATTCATTAAGCAGCAATTAAAAGTTAGTTATGAAGCTGATTTAATATTGGTTACTGAAAAATAATTATTGGGTAGCGCCCCCCATAAAAATATAAACTAATTAAAAGGAGTTTGTTATGAAAAAGCTGAAATTGGATCTGAACGATCTGAAGGTTGAATCATTCAAAATTTCCCCATCTATTAAAAAAGAAAGTGGAACAGTTCAGGCGTATGAAAAAGAATTATCAGCTTTGAACCCCGAGAGTGGATGCCCAGGCACTTGTATCCACACATGTGCAGTTACATGTTTTAATTCGTGTGATATTTCAATTTGTACTGGTGCAGCAATTTGTTAGTTTAATAATGGGACTGAATCCAAAGTTATAAGGCAAATTTTGAAAAAAAATAAAGAAATTTTATCGATTGTCTTGGTATCGGTCCCTGTTTTATATTTGATTAGAAAACTTCACAGAGGAACTATAATCATGAAAAGAAATAGTATTAAAGTTTATGCTATATTGTTTATTCTAATATGGCTGCAATTAGTTTCGTTTGCTCAGTCTGGCTCTGAGAGTTCAAAGGAATTATTTGTTGCCCAAATAAATAAAATTGAAGCCTTTGCAAAACTTTATGGATATATGAGATTTTTTTGTCCATCTGATGTTGTAACAGATATTGACTGGAATAAGTTTGCAGTTTATGGAGTTATGAAGATATGGCAGTCAAGGGACAATAAAGAGTTAGAAACTACTTTAAAGGAATTATTTCTTCCAATTACACCTGCTTTGCAAATTTATTCAAAAGAGGAAGACCCTCAAAATATATTTGCTTTTATTTCAAAAGATAATAGTCAAAAAAAAGCTGTTGCATGGCAGCATTATGGTGTTTGGTTATCAAAGAATTCAAATGTATACAAGAGTATGAGAGTTTTTTTAGAATCTAAACCACTTGAGAAGAACGAGATCCTATCTATGTTATCAAAAGTGGATAAGTCAGATTTGAAAAAGATATATTCTTATAAGTTGTTTGATAATGTACCTCAAGAATTTGAATATTATGAGACTAAAGTTGATTCTCAATTATTATGCAAAATCCCATTAACACTTAATTATGATAGCCTCGAAATTAATGGTCTGAATAACAACAACTATATTACTTTATCAGAAGAATTAGATAGTTTTGATATAACAAAATTGACAATTAACAATCTTGATGTCAGATTAGCAAATGTTATCATTGTTTGGAACGTTATACAACATTTTTTCCCATATTTCGATGAAATAAAAATTGACTGGACTAAAGTACTTCCCGAGACATTAATAGAGGTTTTTGAAAACAATACTAGGGAAGAATTTTACGATACTTTACGTAAAATGATGGCCAAACTTGGTGATGGACACAGCTATATTAATTTTACTCATGATTCTCCCGAAGGTGGATTACCTATTAGAGTAGATCATATTCAAAACCAATCTGTTGTAATAGCTACTGAAGATACACTATTTAAAAAAGGTGATATTATTAAAACCCTGGATGGGGAAAAAGCTGAAGATGTTATTATAAGAATGCAAAAATATGAACGTGGTTCACCCCAGTTTAAGAAATTTTTGGCGTTACTTAATTTTGGAAATGGGCAGGTTGGTAGCAAAGCAAATATAGAGGTTATCAGAGAGAGTGAAACAATAAAACTAAGTACAAATCGAGTTTTAAAACCTGAAATCTTTTTCCAAACAAGATTGAGTGAATTTAATTATCCCTCAATAAAAAAATTGGGAAAAGGAATTTATTATATAAATTGTTTGTCAATAGATCAGAATGAGTATAATGATAGTTTAACAGCCTTAGTTAACGCCAATGGAATTATTTTTGATTTTAGATGGACAAGTATTAGGAGAGAAAATACATTACGTTTTAATCCAATTCGAGCATTAGTAAACTTAATTATCTCTCCAGTTGAGACTCCTCCATCGAATATTCCCGCTATAGTATACCCGGATAGAAAAAAGTTGACCTTTATAGAAAATCAAACAACAATACCATCGAAAAGCCCATATATTAATGCCTCCCTTGTTTTTTTGACTGATCCAAATGTAATAAGTTATATGGAAACCTTTTTGGATATTGCACAACATAATAATTTGGGCGTGCTAATTGGAGGAATTACGGCCGGAACAAATGGTAATGTGAATCATATACCCTTACTGGATGGATACACGGTTATGTTCACAGGAGCTAAGATTTTAAAACTTGATGGTACGCAACTTTACCAATTCGGAATAAAACCAGATTACCCTGTCAAAAGAACCATAAAAGCAGTAAAAGAAGGCAGAGATGAATACTTGGAAAAAGCAATAGAGGTAATTAAAGCTAATGAAAAATAAAATCAGCGCGTTCGTCTAACGGTTTAGGACACCGGCTCCTCAGGTCGGAGATGGGGGTTCAACTCCACCACGCGCTACCATTTTAGAAAACTAGTTAATAAGTTATTTGTTAAATTAACGATTAGAAATGGCTGAACAAATACCAAAATTAAAAGAATCACTAAAACTTTTTAGAAGATTAATTCAGTTGATTAAGCCGTATTGGTCGAAACTCATCAAGGGAATGTCACTTGGTGTTGTTGTGGGAGTTTTAGGGATGGTAACACCATTTCTTACGAAATTATTGATTGACGAGGTTTATCCTACCGAAGATGTTTCTTTAATGCATGTTCTTGTCGGCGGAGTTTTAGCAGTCAGTATTACATCCACTTTAATAAGAACCGTTCAAAGTTATTTTAACTTATATGTTAATTCAAGATTATCAAATTCATTGAGTCTACTGTTTTTTAATCATTTACAGCACTTGCGTGTTCGTTTTTTTGACGAACATCGCGTTGGTGAAATAATGAGTAGGTTTAAGGATGTAAGTGCTGCATTAAAGACGGTTAATACAGTATTTCAAGCAATATTTGTTGATGGTATATACTTGTTATTAGTCCCGCCGTTTTTATTTTTTCTTCAATGGAAGCTTGCAATTGTGGCTTTAGTTAGTGTCCCTTTTACAATGATAATCATCACTCTTACAGGAAGAATAATAAGAAAATATTGGAAAAAATCTTCAGAGGCATACGCAGATTTGAACGCTTTTCAATTTGAAACTCTTACCCATATACGCGCACTAAAAACAATGGCACTTGAAAAATATGTTTATAATGAAAATGAAAAACAAATGAAAAATGCCCTAGATCTACAACTTAAAGCCGGAGGCTTGGGGCAGCTTCTTGGAGTATCGAATGGAGTTCTTTATGCCTTAAGCACAGCACTTTTTACCTGGCTTGGATGGACTTATATTCTTACTAATCAAATGAGCCTTGGTGATTTTATAGCTTTCAGCGCTTATATTGGCTATCTCTATAATCCTATTTCTAAGTTTGTTAACCTTTATTCCGAATTCCAGCAATCAGCTGTAAATCTAAACCGTATGTTCGAATACCTCGACAGCCCAACTGAGATAGATCCAAATTCTGTCCGCAGAAAATCTACTGCGCCGCTAAAAATTCTAAAGGGAACAATTGAATTAGAAGATGTTACATTTGGTTACTCGGAAAGAACCGAGGTGTTGCATAACATAAACTTAAAAATTGAACCAAAACAAATTACTTCGATTATTGGTCCTAGTGGTTCAGGTAAAACCACGTTGCTACGACTCATCGCAAAAATGGAAATTCCGGATAAAGGGAAAATTTATTATGACGGGATTCCTTCTACAGAATTCGGATTACAGGAGGTAAGGCAACAGATATCCGTTGTTTGGCAAGAGTTTAGTATGTTGAGAGGGTCTATTTGGCAAAACCTTACGTTGGGAACAGAAAATGTAAATAGTGATAAGGTTTTAGATGCAGTACGAGTTTGTAGAATGAATGATGTTATCAGTAAACTACCTGAAGGATATGACACACCAATTGCCGAATGGGGAGCAAGTTTATCCGGGGGGCAAAGACAAAGATTGGCTATTGCTCGCGCTCTTATTAGGAATACACCTATTTTAATTTTCGATGAAGCTACATCAAATATAGATATAGAGACTGAGTCAGAGATGTTGAATGAAATATTTAATCAATATGGTGAAAAAACTACTATCTTTGTTACGCATAGAGTTCATTCTGCTAAATTAGCAGATAAAATTTGTTTACTTATAGATGGAGTAATTGTTGATTCTGGGAACCATGATGAGCTGATGCAAAAAAGCGAGGATTATAGAAATATGATCAATACTAATTCTAAACCATCCGATTATTCAATACATTCAATCAAGTAAATATTAAAATGAATAATAATATTCCAAACGAGAAAGAAAATTCCAAAGAATCGGAATTAATGTTGCCGGAATTTGACGTTGACAAAAATCTACCTCTTAGAGTAGTGACAAAATCAGTCAGTGTAACTTTCATTATTCTTTTGATAGTGGTCTCACTTACCGGTATAATTATATTTACTGTTGAAATGGATGTTACTGTTAATGCAAACGGATTTTTAGAAGCTTCAAATGTATCGCGATTGCATAGTCCCGAATCCGGTGTGATAAATCGAGTATTTATTTTTAGCGGTGATACGGTTCAAGTAAATCAGAAAATTGCTGAATTAGATTCAACCGAGTTAAGAGAACGTCTCATCCAAATTAATTCAGAACTGGCTCTTAAAAAGAATAGTTACAATAGACTCAAACAGAACATCAATTACTCAGTGCGAGAAAATGAAATTCAGTTAAGTAAAGCAAAGTCACAATTGATAAGAGCAAAAGCTTCGTTCAGAGATCGATTATTTGATTTTTTCCCCAATGATGATCCTGACTCTGTATTCGAGAACTATATTCCCGGTGAACATATTAATCTGGATTTTGCTATGGCTGAAGTTAATATAGCGTTATCGGAAATAGACAACCAAGTTTTAAAATCTGAGATGATAGCACTCAACGAATATGAACTGAATGAATTGGAAATTTCTATAAACAAATTGTCAGAAGAAAAAAAGATAAATGAAGAAAAGCTCACAAACCTTGTAATAAGATCACCTGTTGATGGAATAATCTTATCGGAAGGTGTTGATAGATTAGTAGGTGAATATTTTTCTAAAGGAACATTGCTCCTGGAGATTTCTATTGTTGATGATTGGAATGCAACTCTTTTTGTACAAGAAAATGAAATTCATAAAATTAAATTAAGAGATCGGGTTAAAGTTGAAATAATTGCGTTAAAATCCAAAAGAGATATTGAACTTCTTAATGCAACGGTAAAGTCCGTTGCAGCTGAATCTATAAGTAATAAAGATGTTAAGTATGCAAACTTTGCTGGTTTTTATAGAGTATCGGTCAAGTTTGATGAGAATAGTGAAAACAATTTATTCTTAGATTTATTCAAACACGGTTATTCTGTAAAAGCAAATATAATTACTCGCTCCGGGAAAATTGCTCAACTAATTTATGATTATATCACAGAGAATTTATAAAAATGAAACATGCTATAACCAATGGAAATCATTTTTTTGAAGGCTCTATTTGTTCGATTAGAGAAACTTGTTTAAGTGATTATTTTAAAAACTCCATTGGCAGCGGAGTTACAATCGCAGTTATTGATAGCGGTTGGAATTATTCACTAATCGATTCTCGAATTCAAAATGGTACTGGTTTTGTTGATCGATTCGATGAACTTAGCTTAAAAGTAAATGAAAATTATTTTGATGAAAATGGACATGGGACAGCAGTAACCGACCTGATTCTTAGAATTGCGCCAGGAACAACTATTATTCCCTTAAAAGTTTTTGGAAAAAGATTGGAAACTTCTGTTAATATTTTAGTTGAAGCTATACTTTGGTGCATTAAAAACAAAGTAAAAATTATTAACCTTAGTTTGGGAACACTTCTTGATGAAGCTCTTAAACCTTTATATCAAGTGTGTGAATTAGCAAAACAAAATGGAATAATAATTGTATCTGCCCAATCGAATTCAAATGAATATAGTTATCCTTCAATTTTTGAAAACTCTATAGGAGTAAAGAACGGTCAATTAAATAGCATTTTTGAAATAATATATTTGCATGATGAAGCTACTGAGTGTATAGCCAAAGGTTTTCACGAAGATTTACTTTATCTTAATGGTGAAAGAGTTAAATCAGCAGGTAATAGTTTTGCCGCGCCTATCATAACCGGGTTGGTAGCTCTGTTTTCTCAAAATAATAATAAACTCGACCTAAATGAGGCAAGGAATAAGTTAGAAAATTATTTTCATTTTCTACAAGATAAAGCGTTAAACTCTTTTGTTAGTTGAAGTCTAAGATAAATCCGATTCGTTCAAGTTTACCGTCAATATTTTGTGGTTGGGGTATACCGAATATTTCACATAGCAGCGGATAAATATCTACATTCCATACTGTCCCGGTTTTATACCCTTTTTTGAATGCCGGACCTTTTGCGATAAAAATTCCGTGCATATCTAATTGGTTATGATCAAAACCATGAGTACCAACCGAAGCATAATTATCCCATTTTTCAAGATCATCGTTATGGATTAGCAACCAGCCTAAATCCGCAATTAAAACAAAGTCTGAGATTAACCCGTTCTTTGAATAATGATAATATTCCGGGACGTTCTCCCGTTCATAAAATTTATAATGTCTTTGGTTAGCTTCCAATCTTGTTTTTATTTTTTCTCTATCTTTTTCAGAAGGTTGAATCATCATGAAAGGATCACCGCCGGTTGCAGTATATTCAAGTCCATCCAACATTTGCTCAATGTTTATTGTTCGCTCTTTGGAAATCTCGGTCATGCCATGATCGGAAGTTAAAATTATATTTACACTGTCGATTAAACCGATTTTGTCCAAACCAATAAACATATAGTTGACAAGCGAATCACATCTTTGAATTGAAAGATTAATCTCTTCAGAATTTGGTCCGAAACGGTGACCTTTTGTATCGGTCTCGTCAAAATAAATTGATAGAAAATGCGGTCGCTTCTCTTTAGGAAATTGAAGCCATTTTATTAATGAATCAATTCGTTCTTCGTAAGGTTTTTCGTGTTCGTAAACTTTCGAATATGTTGGTCTCCTTGTTTCATCATCCAAACGCGAGCCTGGCCAAAAATATGTTCCTGTAGTTATTCCGTTATATTCCGCTGTTTCCCAAAAAGCTCTGCCGACCCACCAGCTGTTTTTTGTGGTACGCATTCCAAACCATTCACCAGAATGAGGATCCCCAAATCTGTTTGAAATGATTCCATGATTCTGCGGATACAAACCGGTTATAATTGAATAATGATTTGGAAATGTTTTTGATGGAAATGCCGGTCTTAATGATAAAGCATGTACACCATTATCAATAATTTTTTGAATATTCGGGGTAATATTTCGATTCGCATAATCCCATCTAAAACCGTCGAATGATACTAATATAACATATGGTTTTGCTGCAAATATTTGTGCTGCTATAAATAAGAAAAGTATGAGAAATTTTTTCATCGTTTAATCCGTTTGTTGTAATATTTTTCAAATTCAGTTATAAATATAAGGAAAAGAGATTCCATCTTTTCAAAAGATAGAATCTCTAAAAAAGTAAAAAAAAAGCTGCCCATTTAGAGAGCAGCTTTTTATAAAACAAAATAACCAAGAATTAGAATCTAATTGAGAAACCGGCTTTAAAGTTTCTTGGCAAACCTGGGAATATTTCAGCATCGTCAGCTGAGTGGTTCACGCCGTTACCTGTATAAGCATTAAATGAACTGTTGTCCGTAGCATCGGCAACGTAGAGTTCATCAAATAAGTTGAAAACGTGACCGAATACTGTAATATCAGCACCGCTGAGAGGCAGACGATATGACACATGTAAATTGAATAAATGGAATGAAGGAATCTGCCATACTTGAGCTCTATCATCCGGATCATTTCTGCTGAAAGGATCATAAGCTGAATAGTAATCATCATTAAATTGCCATACTAACTGTGCTTGAAAACCGTTGAACGGGAATAGAGATAGACCGGCAGATAATTGGAACTGAGGAGCGTCACCAACTTTCAAGCCGTCAATATAATAGTTGTATTCAACAGCTGAAGTAGGATCACCGGCATCAGGAATATAGGTACCGCTTACATCTGAACCATATTCCCAAATAGCTTTGGAACCGGCAAAGTCTAAACGGAAATATTTAACAGGTTGGAAAGCTATTTCAGCTTCAATACCCATATGAGTTGATTCGATACCGTCTAAACGCACCAGACCTTCGCTGCCGTCTGCATTTTGAACACCGCGTGATTGAGCTCTGTCAGTCCAGTTGGTATAATAAACGTTTGATTTAATGTTGAGCATATTTTTCATCAACCTGAAGTTAGCTCCTAACTCTGCAGATAAGAATTTTTCGTTTTTAGGATCTTCAAGTTGAACACCGTTAACGTCGTCAATAACCTGGTCAAATATCGGCACTTTTGAAACATAACCGAAGTTAGCGTAAACATCGGTTTCTGCAGTTACACGGAAGCTTGCACCGCCTTTGAATTGATAACCGCCAATCCAATCTGTTTCAATAACTCTAATTCCCGAACTTGGATCAGGATCACCGTTAGGTAATGTTGCTGCAGTTCTAAAGCGATCTTCGTAATCATATTTTATCATTGAATAACCTGCAGTTCCGTAAACAGTTAATCTATCTGCAGTATATTCACCTTGTAAGTATCCGCCAATCCAGTCAACAGTATTTGTATTATCGTAGTTAATCTTGTCACCAAGTCTTACATATAAATCCATTGGATTAGTAATGAATTGATTGTTGCCTGCAAATTCTTGGTAGATATCTCCACCTAGAAGATCACGAACTTCTCTCCAGTGACCGATTTCGGCATGTCTCCAATCCACACCAAAAGAAAGTGTAAGATCTTGATTTACTTTATAGTATGCTTTAGAGATAGCGCCGATTGTCCATTGTTGGTTAACAGAGTTTCTTAAAATACCGCGAGATACTCTGTAAGTGGTAGTGTCACCTGTACCATAAAGATCAAGATCTCTTGTATTACCCATATTTCTTGTTATTGTACCTGCCCAATCAGCAACTCTTTGTCTATTGGTATAATCCCAAACCATACTTCCGTATGTACCTGTACCACCGCCTTTACCGCCTGACCAATAAGCTGTGGTATACAATGAGAATTTTTCACTAAACTGAGTATACCAGTTTAAGTTAACCAATGGTTTGTGATAGTAGTTTTCTCTTTCCCAAAGATAACTTGGGTCGTAACGGTCGGTCATTTTAGTGTTCCAATACATTTCATAGTATTGTTTGCCGGCATATTCAGAAGGGGCACCATTCCAGTTAGGGTTGTAATTCAATCCTAATTCTTGGAATAGAGGATCTTGTAAAACTTCTTCTGAGAATCCTAAATTGCGAGCAAGTTCATGACTGAAAGAAGCTGCGTTTAATTTATAGCTTCTTTGTCCGTGACGCTGCGGAGCGCCCATTGCATAAAGTTCAACTCTATTTGTTTTGTTGATTTGGTAAGCGGCTCCTAAATAATATGACCAAGCATCGGTAAAAGTACCCTGTGCAATACCGTCACCGGTTTTTTTAACAAGACCTAAACTGAGTGCAAATTTATCGTCTACAAGTCCGGTGTGTGCAAATACGGACTGCTTCGAAAAGTTTCCTGAACCGGTTTCAGTTTTTAAGAACCATGAAGCTCTTTGTTGTGTAGGATCTGAAATTACGTTCATTGTTCCACCGATAGATGGAGTAGCTAAGTTAACGGCACTCAACCCTCTTTGAACCTGAATAGATGAAGTAGCGTCGCTGAGACCATCCCAGTTTGACCAATAAACCCAACCGTTTTCCATATCGTTGATAGGAACACCGTTGATCATGATAGCAATATTTCTTTGATCGAAACCGCGGAGGTTAACTCTTGAGTCACCGGCACCACCGCCTTGTTCTGTTGCATAAACAGAAGGAGTAGTGTTCAATACCATAGGGATATCTCTTGAACCGAGAGTAAATTCCATTTGCTGTTTGTCAATATTCGAAAAAGCAACAGGAGTTTCTCTTTCTTTAGCACGGTCCGCAATAACTTCAAGAGAGAGAGAAAATTCAAAATCTTCGAGTTCAAAATCAACTTCCATATCATTTGATAAGTTGATATCGTACTCAACTGTTTTGTAACCTATGTAGCTGCAGACGAGTGTGTAGCTTCCTTTTGGAGCTGTAAACTCGAATGACCCTCCCTGAGTAGAAGCATCACCGAATGTTGTTCCCTTTAAATACACGTTTGCCCCGATAAGTGCTTCTCCGGTTCTGGAGTCAGTCACTTTACCTTTTACCGTATAGTTTTGGGCTACAACAACTGAGGTGATCAGGAGGAAAGCGAGAATTAAGTTGTAGATTTTAGACATGTGTTAACCCTTTTTTTGGTTAGTGAAAAACAATTAATTAGTTATGTAATAATAAGAAGTACATCCCTCTTTTTGTATGTTGTGGTTAATTCTTAATAATTTATTAATACTGGAATAATTTTGTTGTTTGGATAAAAAATTGAATATGGAGATACGAACCTGACACTTGTTCAATAATGAAAAAGTGAGTAAGGAAAAGTTAAAAAAATTAGTTGGTCCGAAGATGTCTATTGCTGTTTTCAACTGTCGCAAATAATTTGTCCCAAATCACATTTTAGACATATAACAATATAATGAATGTCTACTAAATAATAAAAAGTGTTTTTTAACTTTTTTGAAAAAATGCTGATTACAGCATAAAATCAAATTTAAGTTTTAACTTCATTTAGCAATTAGTTAATAACTATATTTCAGCATATACGCTTTGATTGGTTCACGTAATTTATCAAATTCGATAACTTTTATCAGGTTACCGTTCTGATCATAGTTGTATCGAAGCTCTTGAAAGATTTCTTTCTCGCGATGATCAATTATTTCTTTTTCAATATTACCTTCATTATTATAGTGGTATTCAAAACTATAAATCAAATTTGACTTTGAGTTAAACTCCTTTTCGCCGGTTAATAAACTATTGCTGTTATATTCATAATTTTTCGTATAAATTAAATCCCCATCGTCATCATAAAATGATTCCTCAATTAGATTATTGTTATCATCGTATTTTTTTAATTTCTTTGATTTCACATCTCCGTCGGCTTCATATATAATCTCGCTGATTTGATTTCCTTTATCATCGTAGTCAAATACATCTTTTTGAATAATCTCACCATCGGAATCATAAGTTATCATTTCTGTCATGTTTCCGTTTTCATTATACTTATAGTCCAACTTAATTTCGGGGTTACCTTTTGAATCATAACCGATCATTTTATCGAGCATATTATTAGCATTATAGTAGTAGATTTCGCGCATAATAATATCACCATCGTCATCATACTCGGTCATTTTTGTTAAACGATTGTTTTCATACTCGTATTCTTTTTTGTGAATTAAGCTTTCATTTGCTTTATGTTCCGATTCTGTTATGAGATTATTTTTTGCATCATATCGATATCGAAAAATTTTCTCGATGTCATTGTCATCATCATATAAGATTTTTTTTACGACATTTCCTGCCCCATCATATTCCATTCTAATCTTTGACTGCAAGTCACCATCGCGATCAAAAATTGTGTATGAAATTTGATTTCCTTCAGCATCGAATTCAGAAGCAAACATTTTAATTCCCTCAGGAACTGGTTCACCGAAATGGTATTGGTGCAAAGTTTGCTCATAGCTTGCAATTTTTGTGGACTCAATTTTTTTGTAAAAATCTTTTTGTGCCATCACAACAGTAGTAAGCAAAATAAAAGAAAGAATTAGGTAAACTGATTTTTTAAAGAATGAATCCATATGAACCTCCGGCTCATTTAATGAATTACTTATTTTTATTGAAAGGCTTGTTTGAAATATAGAAAATACGAATGATATTGGAAATAATATTATTGTAAAGAAGACATAACGTGGTTTAAAATGAGTTCTTGCGTACTATGCCGGTTGAAAAACATATCTACTTATAATTAACAAACTGTACAGGGAAATTTAAATCCGCATCTCGAACAAGAGAAATTACTTCTTGTAGTTCATCTTTTTTTGATCCCTGAACTCTAATAATTTCATCCATAATTTGAGCTGTAACTTTAACCTTACTATCTTTTATCAGCTTTGTAATTATCTTTGAATTATCTTTAGAAATTCCGCTTTGCAAATCAATTTGTTGTTTGACTCTGCCGCCTCCTGAAGGTTCAGGTTCACCCAGCTTCATTGCTTTTAGTGATATACTTCTTTTTATAAATTTTGTCTGGAGTATGTCGATTGAAGACTTTAGTGAATAATCATCTTTTGTGTTTATTGTAATTAACTTCTCTTTTTTATTTAGATTGATTTCTGTTTTGGAATCTTTCAAGTCATAACGCTGATTAATTTCTTTAATTGCTTGGTTAACAGCATTATCCACTTCTTGAAAATCAATTTCGGAAACTATATCGAAAGAAAACTTTTGCGCCATATTAATATCCTCTATTTCAATAAAAGTAATTAGGAACAGAAAAAACAAGTCGGGGTGATAGGATTTGAACCTACGGCCTCTTCGTCCCGAACGAAGCGCGCTACCGGGCTGCGCTACACCCCGAATATTGTGATAAAAAACAAGACTTAAAAATAATTATTGATTTATGCTTTGGCAATAGATAACTTTTCGATTATTTTAACTATATATCTAATATAATCTAAAAAAATGTTTATTATTGTTGTATTATTTATAATATTTTATTAAATAATACTTAACGAATTATAGAAATTATATAAATTCCAAATAACCGAAAGGGGTGACCATGAAAAAACTCTTTACTTTAATGGCAGTAGTTTTATTCTTAGCTTTTTCTAGCAACACATTTGCTCAGCTTGCTAAAGATAGCTGGGGATTTGGATTTGGTTTTTCATATCCAAGATTCATTGAGCACAATACTACTCCTAAGGAAGATAATTTAGGTGGGTTCTTAGCTATTCAAAGAAATTTTACAGAGCATTTTAGTGCAAGGTTTGAAGGGCGTTTTAATCATCTTTCCTATAATTGGTATGATCCTCGAGAAAGAGAGGGTAATACAAATATTATTTCTGGTAATTTTGATATGCTCTATTACTTTGTACCTTGCGAAGCAGTTTCTCCTTATCTAACAGCAGGTTTTGGCGGCATTTATTATATGCACGATAATCCTCCAAACGCAACTCTTGATGATGAATTAGACTGGCAATTTAATTTTGGTTTGGGTATCGATTGGAAAATTGGTGAGAATTGGAGTTTAACAACAGAAGCAACTCATCATACTGCTCCGAATTCAAGATTAGACGGTCAATTCGGTACAAGTGGAGCCGGCGGTTTTGTTGGTGGTCCGTATGATGCTTACATGACCTTCAATCTTGGTCTAATGTATACTTTCTCTAAAGGTGAACCATCAAAATATTGTCAATTGTATGATGGTATAAGCGCAGATGTTCCTGAAATCGATTATGAAAGAATCGAAAACATAGTTAAGAAACACATTCCTAAAGAAGTAGTTAAGGAAGTTGTTGTTGAAAAACCTATGGATCAAAAGTGGATTTTAGTTGGTGTTAATTTTGATTTCAACAAAGCTACACTTAGAAGTGAATCATATCCGGTACTATTCCATGCTGTTCAAGTATTATTACAAAATCCTGATATGAGAGTAGAAATCCAAGGTCATACAGACAACATCGGTTCAGATGATTATAATATGAAACTTGGTGAACGCAGAGCTAAGACAGTTAAAGATTATTTAGTTGCTCGCGGTATTTCTGCCGACAGATTATCAGTAAGATCATTCGGTGAAAGCCAACCGATTGCTGATAATAAAACTGCTGATGGCAGGGCAATTAACAGAAGAGTTGAGTTCAAAGTTCTCAACTAATTTTTCTAAAAGGGGTCACATTGTTGACCCCTTTTTTTTGATCTGTTTACATTGAATTAATTCTTACTTATTATTGCACAAGTTTTTCCTTTAATTTTATCCGGAGAGATAAGCAAGGAATGGAAATAAAAAATACATATAACACTAACATGGAGACCTCAGCGACTTATAGTCAATGAGGATTTTTTTTATATGAATATTAAAGCAAAAATAATTGATGAAGATGGTCTTAAACGCACTATCACCAGACTAACTCACGAAATAATTGAACGTAATAAAGGTACACATAATATTGTACTTGTTGGAATGAGGACACGCGGTGAATTTATTGCACAAAGAATTCATGAAAAAATTAAAGAGATTGACGGAAAAGACGTAGATCTTGGAGTTTTAGATATTACCTTGTACCGTGATGATTTTAGAATGAGACTTAAACAGCCTGAAGTTTCTACGACAAATATAACTTTCGATGTTTCCGAAAAAGATATTGTTTTAATTGACGATGTTTTGTATACCGGGAGAACAGCAAGAGCAGCTCTTGATGCATTGATGGATTTGGGAAGACCGAATTCTATTCAATTCTGTGTATTAGTTGATCGCGGACATCGTGAGCTTCCAATAAGAGCGGATTTTGTAGGTAAAAACATTCCTACTTCCATTAACGAAGAAGTAAAAGTAAAATTAAAAGAATCCGACGGTGAAGATGCCGTCTATTTAATAGATATTTCTAAAGAAGCTTAAAGAGAGAATAACAATGCCATTATCAAGCAGACATTTATTAGGATTACATGGTGTACCAAGAGAAGATATTCAGTTAATTCTTGACACCGCAACCACATTTCGTGAAGTATTAGAAAGACCAATCAAAAAAGTACCGACTTTACAAGGCAAAACAATCGTAAATCTATTTTATGAAAGCTCAACTCGAACAAGGATCTCATTCGAGTTAGCACAAAAGAGACTTTCTGCCGATGCAATAAATTTTTCCAAATCCGGAAGCAGTACTAGTAAAGGGGAGACTTTTAAAGATACTGTAAAAAATATCGAAGCAATGAAAGTTGATATGATTATAGTGAGACACGAGTCTGCAGGTGTGCCGCAATTTTTAACAAGGATATCAAACGCAAATATTATAAATGCAGGTGACGGCAGACATGAACATCCAACACAAGCATTATTGGATATGTATTCAATTAAGGAACGACTCGGTAAAATAGAAGGATTAAAAGTTTGTATAGTCGGAGATATAGCTCATAGCCGTGTTGCTCTGTCAAATATTCATGGATTAAAATCAATGGGTGCCGAAGTATCTTTATGCGGACCTAAAACAATGATCCCTAAAGGAATAGAATCACTTGGAGTAAAAGTCACTCACAATATTAATGAAGCGATTGCAAACAATGATGTATTAAATGTATTAAGAATTCAATTAGAACGAAAAGCAGGCAGCACAATCCCGAGTTTAAGGGAATATCATAATTACTTTGGTATAACTGCTGAGCGACTAGAAAAATTTAATAAAGATATTGTTATTCTTCATCCCGGTCCGATAAATCGCGGTGTTGAGATATCATCAGAAGTTGCCGATGGTCCATATCAAATAATTCTTGATCAAGTTACCAACGGTGTAGCTGTTAGAATGGCTGTACTTTATTTATTAGGAACAAAGAACTAATTCTAAATTCGGAAGGAAGGAAATGAAAATTCTATTGAAAGATTTACAAGTAATTGACCCATCGTTAAAATTAAATGAAAAGATGGATGTTCTTATTGAAGACGGAATAATTACAAGTTTAGGCAAAACTAATCCTAAAGAATTAAAAGATGCTAAAGTTATTGAACTTGATGGAAAAATTTGTACACCCGGATTTTATGATATGCATGTGCATTTTAGAGAACCGGGAAGAGAAGATGAAGAAACAGTAATTACCGGAAGCAATAGTGCCGCTGCCGGAGGTTTTACCGGGGTAGCATGTATGCCGAATACCTCGCCGGATATCGATTCCGCCGAAGTTGTTAATCTTATAAAAGAAAGAGCAAAAAATCATTTAGTCAATGTGGATGTGATCGGTGCTGCTACATTAAAAAGATCGGGAGAAGCGCTATCTCCGATTGCGGAAATGGTTGAAGCCGGGATTGTTGCAGTTACAGATGACGGCGCTCCGATTAGAACTGCATCTATTCTAAGAAACGTACTTGAATATTGTCAAATGTATAACATTCCTGTTATTGAACATTGTGAAGAACCCTCATTTACTGATGGTGCAATGAATGAAAGTGAAATTTCGACTCAATTGGGACTACCTTCCAAACCAACTATTTCAGAAGACTTGATTGTAATGAGAGATATTATTATGGTTGAATATTGCGGTGGTAGAGTTCATATTTCTCACATCTCTTCCGAAAAATCCGTTGAACTTGTTAGGCAGGCTAAAAAGCGTGGACTTAACATTACCGCCGAAGCAACCCCGCATCATTTTACCTTAACGGAAGATTCTCTTAAAACATATGATACTAATTATAAAATGAATCCTCCGCTTCGTTCACAAAAGGATGTTGAAGCTGTTATTGCCGGATTAAAGGACGGGACAATAGATTGTATAGCTAGTGACCACGCACCGCATTCTATTGAAGAAAAAGAGATGGAATTTATTTATGCACCGGACGGTGTAATCGGATTGGAGACGGAAGTCGGGCTAGCATTAACTGAATTATATCATAAGAAACACTTAACACTTGAGCAAATAATCGAAAAGTTTGCTATTAATCCTCGTAAAATACTTGGATTGGAAATTCCTTCAGTTGAGACTGGCAAAAAAGCTGATCTAACTATTATTGATCCGAATTTAGTTTGGACTGTTGATGTTTCTAAGTTCAAATCAAAATCAAAAAATTCTCCGTTTGATAAAAAACTTCTCACCGGAAAATCAGTAGCAGTAATCAATAGAGGGCAAATGTATTACGATGGTGAGTTTGTTAAAATATAAATTTACTGTCCACTCATCTATACATGGGTGGACATCTATTATACACTTCAAAGAACATTTCCAAAAAATTATTTAATAATCTTTTCGTTTTCTAAATGAATTCGTTTTGGCATTCTCTTTGCCTTAATTCAACTAAAAGGAGGAAGCCATGAAAAAAATAATGATTAGACTGACAGCTTTTATGATAATTCCAATAAGTTTGTTTTTAACTTCTTGTGACGCGGAATATTTTTATGATAATACTCCCCCCTCACCACCGACAAATGTTGTAACTATAACCGGTGATAATTGGGTTGAGATAAGATGGGATCATAACCGTGAAAGAGACATTGCCGGATATAATGTCTATTATAATTATACTTATGAAGGTAGATATACTTTAATTGGAAGCACTACTAACAATTACTTTATAGATTATGAAGCAGTAAACGGAGTTACATATTTTTATGCGGTTGCCGCTTATGATTATGACGGTAACGAAAGTGAGCTAAGTTATGATTATGTTAAAGACACTCCTCGCCCGGAAGGATTCAACAGATCAGTATTCGATTACTTAACTTCACCCAATAAAGCCGGTTATGATTTTTCAGCTTATAAAGTTCTTCCCTTTGATTCATGGGATACCGATTTCTTCTTTGAAAACTATTATGGTACTTACTATGTGAATGTTTGGGAAGAAGCAGACATTCAAGATATGGGTGCAACTTATGATATCTACGATATTACCGAAGCTCCTATTTATGGTTGGGTTCCTTTGTATGAAGGGGAAAATGTAAAATATGTTGAAGCAATTCCGGGACACACTTATGTAATTTGGACTGCCGACGACCATTATGCAAAAATCAGAATAAAAAGTATTCAAGGAAATATGATGGTATTTGATTGGGCTTATCAAACTGTCCGAGGAGAAAGAGAACTGAAGCGAGGATCACGCGAAATAATACCTACGGGTGAAAGCAGAGAACTAAGAAAAAAGTATTAACGGATTTTTACTTATCCGATAATAGAAAGCATTCGTCATTTGACGGATGCTTTTTTATTTGCATTTGACTATTTTTTAATACCATCAAATTATTCAAAGAAATGAACACTTATCGATACTACATCTTTTTGATTTTTCTGTTAATTACTGTAAATCATTCTATTGTGCAGGCACAAGATAACCCCGATGCTTTAAAAACTATAATCCGTATTGAAGATGCTTTTAATAACGGAAATGTTGAACAACTCTCGGAATACATAGACAACAAAACATATTTCAGTTTTACTTCTGATTTAACAGGGTACTTCAGTTATTCGCAGATTTACAATTTAATTAAAGATTATTTTGAAGCATATAAAGCCATCAAGTTTAGTTTTGCAAGTAAATCGATTAATGCCGATTCACCATTTGGCTGGGGTGAATACATTTATTTGAAAAATGGTTTAAGGGGCTCTCACAAGATTTTTATTTCATTGCAGTCTTCAGATTCTAAATTTTATATTTCACAAATATCGATTAACTAATGAGGTAAGTATCAACTTTTTTAACAGCAAAATAGTTTTTTATGCAATCGGATTAATTGTAATATCTATACTACTAATTGGTATAATTAATCCAATTATTCTTAAAGACAAAGAAGAAAAATGGGAAGAGATACTTAATGAGAAGCTTGAGACAATAGAAAATTTTATTAATAATGATATTGAGGAAAAGCAATCAGAAATAACAAAACAATTGAGTGATCTAAAGGGCAAATTAAAAGCACAAAACATTATTAACAACCAGGATATTTACTCAATATCATCGCGTTATATTTTTGCGGTATTAGATGAAGACAATACGATAATAGAATGGTCTTTCTCTCCGGTATTCAACCAAAATAAAATAATTGATAATTACTTCAGACCCGGTGAAACATATTTTATTTCAAACAGCTTAGTTGATTATTTATCTATTTATGACACTGTAAAAATTTCGTCTTATACTTACAAAGTCGTTTTATTTGAACCCCTTGAAAAAAATTATCAAATCCAAAACAAATATTACTCTCTATTAAGTCTAACGGAGCACTACAACAGAAAATTTAATACAAATTTTGAAATCAACTACTTCAGAGAAGCCGTACTTTCAAGGGATGGAAGAAAACATTCTTTACCGATATTAAACAATAATAATAATAAAATCGGGGTGGTTACTTTCTTTAAACCAACTCGAGAAACAGAGCTGCAAAATATTTCCTATAATTTTGATTTTACCCAATCGGTGCTGACAGTTGTTTTATTTTTTTTAATCGGTTTATTGATTCTTAAGAATTCTATTACGATTAAAAGTCGTTTTACAAAATTTATCATTTTTGCATTTTACCTTCTTATTTTTCGTTACCTAATTCTATATTTGAACATCACGGCATTAACAACAAGCTGGGGGATATCTAATTCAAAATATTTTTCTTCATTATTCGGAAACGGAATTGCCGGCTCACCGGTTGAGCTTTTTATTTCGTTGATTGCTTTTTCTGTGATTGTTTTTTTGGCATTTAGTTATGCACTCGATTATTTTCATAATTATAATGACAGAGATTCTTCTTGGTTTACGTTTACGGCTACTTCATTAACTTTTACTCTTGTTTTCATCTTATCATTGCGTGGTTTGGGTGCCTCAGTAAAAAGTGTTGTTGTAGATTCATCGTTAAGATATTATAGAGAGAGTTCTCTTATTCCATCCGGGATTGAATCCTTTATGTTGTTTAATGTTTTACTCCTGGGATTAATTGCTTTTGTTGGGACTGTTGCTTTTTTGTTAATTATTTATACAAATGTTCCAAATAATAGAGGCAGACTGAATTATTTTGTTGGATTATTCTTTTTTGTTCAACTCGCGGCATTGGTTTTTGATTTAATTCAGAGAGAACCACAGGGGACACCCTTTATAAGAGTATTGTTTATTCTTTTTACATTTATTGCTCTTTTAATGATTGACAAAAAACAAAATTGGAGGTTTACAAATATTTTTGTCTATTCTGTGGCTTCATCGATTATTGTAATTCTTCTTTTAACACAATATAATTCTCTAGCAGAAAGAACTTCTCTAAAAAATACCGCATACAATTTAACGAGACAAAATGAAGACTTATTAAAGTTTGCCGTACAAGAAACACTGGTTAGAGCAATCACTGATAGAGAAACAGTGCAATCATTTTATTTCGATAATAAAAATGCATCTTCGATGGCGTTTAAGTTGTGGAGCAATAGTATTTTACAAAAAGAATCACTCGGCAGCTCTGTTTCTTTACTTGATTACAATCATAACAAAATCGGGTCCTTTGATTTCCGGTTTATCAAAGAATATGAAATTGATTGGGATAAATACTCTATTGAGCTCAGTGATTTGCATGAAATAAAAATCTTTGAAGAAAGTATTCTTTATTCCGACAACAAATTAATTAGAGGTATAGCCTCGGTAGAAGACGTTGAAGGAGTACTTGGCTACGTAACGGTAAGTGTAATTTATGATTTGAGTTCTCTCGGAGTGTTTGATGCCCCGGAGTTTATTGTTTCGGATGCAAGCTATATTAATGATTCAATTGATTTTTCTAAACTGAAGATATTTGATTTTCATCAAGGGACTCTAATAAACTCTATATCGAATTATAACTTAGGTGAAAACGAAATTATTTCAATACTTGACGCACCGTTTAATCAGTACGGTGAAGCTTGGATAAAATTTGAAATTAATAATGAAGACCATCTTGTTTTTATTCTTAAACGCGAAAGGGAAGGAATCAGCAGGGTAATAGTCATTGCTCTTCAGGAAAAAGATTTAAGCTGGGGATTATTTGATTTCTTTAAAATATTTTTTGTTCATATACTTTTCATTCTTATAGCATTCACAATTTACTTTTCCGTATTTCTTTTTAAGTACAGAAAAATAAAATTATCATTTGCGGTAAAACTGCTGCTTTCCTTCATATTAATTTCTTTAATACCGCTAATTTTAGTGTCGTTTTTCTTTAGAAATATTACAAGTGAAAAAAATGAATACGCAATCGAATATAAATTAGAAAAACGAGCGGTTAGTATTTCAAACTATCTTGAAAATTATTCAGTAAAAAGTTCACTCAATCTAAACACTGCAGCTGACAAAGCAAAAAATGATTTGGGAGTTGATTTTACTCTTTTTAGAGGAAGCCGTTATATATTATCGACCCAAAATCAGTTCTATGATGTTGGATTAATTCCTAAAATCGTTAACCCGGTTGCATACCAAAGATTATTCTCACATGGATTAACAGAAGCAATAGTCAAAGAAAAAATTGAGAATTACTCTTTCAACTCATTTTATTATAAAACTAGTTTGTTCGGTGAATATTATGTAATAAAAGTAACGGACGGTTTTAATAAAATAATGCTGCCACTTTCGGGGGAAGAAGTTGATGTTTATATTTTTATAAGTTATTCGGTAGCCATGGTCATTATTCTTATTTTAGGATTTGTTTTAACAAACCAATTTTCAAAACCAATAGAGAGTTTGAAAAACGCTACTCGTTCGGTTGCAAGCGGTGATTTGAATGTTGAAGTAAAAGCCACAAGCAAAGATGAAGTAGGTGAATTGGTTAAAGGATTCAATTACATGGTGAAAGAATTGAAAAGGAGTCAAGCTGAGATTGCCGAATTTGAAAGAGAGACTGCGTGGAAGGAAATGGCAAAGCAAGTAGCACATGAAATCAAAAACCCTTTGACCCCGATGAAATTATCGGTTCAACAGTTGATTGCATCTTACAACGACAAATCACCCAAATTTGATCAACTTTTTGGAAAGGTTACAAACACTATTATCAATCAAATAGAAACTTTAAAAAACATTGCCTCTGAATTTTCATCGTTTGCGAGAATGCCGAATCCCAAACTAGAGTTTGTAAATATTAAAGAAATTATAAGTGATTCCATTAATCTTTTTGACGATGAAAGAATCACTATTGACGTATCCGGGAATGATTATAATATTGAAGCAGATAGAGATCAGCTGAAAAGAGTATTCATAAACTTAATTAGAAATTCCATCCAGGCTGATGCCGATAATATTAAAATAAAAATTGAACAAGAAAATGAGTTATTATATATAATTATAAAGGATAACGGAAAAGGAATTAAAACCGAAGACGTTGATAAAATTTTTGAGGTTAATTTTAGTACAAAACAATATGGAATGGGTATCGGGTTAAGTATGGCTAAGAAAACTATAGAAAATATAGGGGGAGAAATTACTCTTAAAGAAACCAATAACGAAGGAACAATATTTCAAATAAAACTTCCACTTGTTTAATATGCCGAAATTAACACCACATCAAGCTGCAGCACTAAATTATAAAAAACATATTTCCTTAACGGCAAATGCCGGTTCGGGAAAAACTTTTGTTTTGGCTAATCGTTATATAGAAATTGCACTTCAAGAAAATATTCCTTTGAATAAAATTGTTGCGATTACATTTACCGAAAAAGCAGCAGGTGAGTTGAATAAAAAAATTGCAAATGAAATTGATGATAGAATAATTAACGAAAAGAATTCGGAAAAATTAAACAGGCTACAGAGAATCCGACGACAATTAACCTCAGCAAACATTTCAACGATACATTCATTTTGTATTAATCTCTTAAAGGAGTATTCTCCTGAAATAGGTGTTGACGCAAACTTTTCTCCGATAAATCAACAGGATGCAGAAGAATTATTGGAGTTAACAATTGAAGATTTTATTTCAAGAAATATTTCTAACAGTGAACTTTCAAAAGATATAAAAGATATTATACGTTTACTTGGCGGTAAGAGTACATTTGTTAATCAACTTAAGGCAATTGTAAGGTTCAGAAAACCTATTGAGAAACTCGGTCTATCGTTATATTTAAAAAGTAATGAAGAGATTTACAGGTTCTATACTGAGCAGATTACTAATATTTTAAATGAGATAATCAATTTAGAGTTTGATCCCTTAATTAAATTAATATCACAGCTTAACAACCGTATTCTTGAATTCGATGAGCAAAATCAAACTGCTGTTGAAATTAGGTCTAATATTGAAAAATATTTAGGTGAAGAATTACCTCAAAATAAAATCCAACATGTAAAAACAATTTCGGAATCATTACTAACAAAAAGTAATAGAACAATTAAAAAAAGAGGTTATAGAAAAGATTCGTACGAAATTGATGACGCAATAATTTCGGATATAGAAAATATTTTTAATGAAATAAAATCATTAATATCAATTTCGTTTGATGAGAAATCACTTCACACACTTATAGGGTATTCAAAAAAGATATTTAAAATTGTCTCTCAAATACTTACCGGGTATGACGAACAGAAAAGGAAAAACGGTTACCTGGATTTTGAAGATATCCTGTTAGTTACTAAAGAACTTACATCCAAAGATAATTTTGCGGATCTGCTGAAAGATAGATATGAATATATAATGATTGATGAATACCAGGATACAAATGAAATTCAATACGAAATATTTATGCCGATACTTAACAACTTGAAAAGAGGAAACCTATTTGTTGTCGGGGATGAAAAGCAAAGTATATATATGTTCCGTGAAGCCGAGCTTAAGGTATTTCACAAAACAAAAGATGAAATAACAAAAGTAAATGAAGACGGAAAATTGCTGCTGCCGCACAGTTTTCGTGTATCACCGCAAATTGCGCATTTTACAAATGAGTTATTTGCCAACCTATTTAAAAATGCAAATGCCTTATATAATGAAGTAGAGTATAACGAGCTAATTTGTTCACGACCACGGAATGATAACGGTAAAATAGAATTTTTAATAAATACCGACGAAGAATTAAGCGAAGCTGAATTTATTGCTGATAAAATAATTAACTCGATTAATAATGACAGCAATTTTAACTGGAGTGATTTTGCAATCTTATGCAGAAAAAGAAAAGATTTCTTTGAACTGGAAAAAACTTTTAACGATTTCAATATACCCTCTATAATAGCAGGTGGAAAAGGTTTTTATCAAAGGCAAACTGTATATGATGTTTACAACTATATTGCGTTTTTATTAAACCCCGGCGACGATGCGGCTTTCGTTGGTATATTACGTTCTCCTTTTTATTCACTTAGCGATGAAACAATATTTGAAATATCTCTCCAGCCGGGAAAGAACTTCTTTGAAAGATTTCGATCTTATTGTCATAACTACGAACAGTATTACGAAATTCTATCATTATTAAAAAGACATATCACACTTGCTTCATCTATACGGTTACCGGCTTTGTTAAGAGAGATATTCCGATCTTGTGAGTATTGGGGTGCGGCTGCTTCAATGCAAAATTATGAACAAGAAATCTCAAATCTTTTTAAGCTATTGGGATTGTCGAGAAAATTCTCTGTCCAAAGTTTTAAATCACTGTATGATTTCAAAGCATTCTTAAACGAAGCAATATCCTTTTATGAAGATGAAGGACAAGCTCAAATAAGTAATGTAAGCAATACTGTTAAAATCATGACACTGCATCAGTCGAAAGGCCTGGAATTTAAAAATGTGTTTCTTTTTAATTGCAACGGAAAATTCAAAGACGATTCGGTACGCGCCAAGAAAATTGTGGTTGATAAAACATGGGGTATTCTAACCAAAGTGCCGATTAATGAAAATTATTTTTCGGATTATGTTTCACCCTCCGTAATTGACTTGAGCAATTTTATAGAATATAAAAAGCAAGTTGCCGAAGCCAAAAGATTGTTTTATGTGGGCGTAACTCGTGCCGTTGATAATCTTTTTCTGTCCGGAACAGTATTAGATAATAAAATCGAAAGAAATTCTTTTTTTGATTTTGTTATAACCGGGTTAAATATTGATTTTCAAAATGATGGATTTGAGCTGAACTCTCATTTACTTTTTATGGCGGACGAATCAAAAAATTTTATTGTAACTAATGAGATTTATTCTACGGAAGTAAAAATTGAAAAATCATTTTCACAATTTAAGAAAGCAGATGATAATTCAGATTCTTATCAACCGATTGAAGAATTTTTTGACAATAATATCACCGATCATGAAAAAAATGAAATTGTTTCGGCAACTAAGATTGCAATTTTCAATCAATGCCCGACTAAATATTATCTAACTTATGAATTAGGTTATACAGAGTTGTTCAAGCTGTCAAAAACTTTTATAATCGATTATGAATTCAAGTATAACGAAGATGAGAATCTTAGCATCTATGCTGATATAAGGGGACAAATAATTCATAAAGTTTTGGAAGAAGAAACAAAATTGTCTCAGCTTGAAGAAAAGGTAAATAAACTTATTAGCAAATATGATTACAGAATTGATTCAAATAAGGATAAACTGCTTGATTCAATTTTGACTGAACTCCGAAATTATTATGAGAGTGATACGTATAAAAGATTAAAACAATTTCCCAATTTCAAAAATGAATATGAAATATATTCAAAGGAAAGTAACTATTATATATATGGTATCATTGATAAACTTATAATATCAGATAGTTCGGTTACAATTGTGGATTATAAAACCGATAACATAAGTTTAGAAAAATTACTATCAAAATCAGAGCATTACATTCCGCAATTGAAATTTTATGCCTATGCAGTTTCAAAAAAGTTTAAAGAGGCAGAAAAAATTGATGTTGATTTGATATTTGTCAAGCAACCGGAGAATCCAATAAAGTATTCTTTTAAAAAGGAAGAAATAATAGCTTATGGAGAAGAAATAAAACGAAAAGTTGATTTAATCAGAGCTAAGCAATTCGGAAAAAATTTAAGCCATTGTCATAGTTGTCATTTCTCGTTAAATGGTATATGTGTATTCCAGCCTTAGTTTTATCCTCTCGAAACAAAATCATATATTTGCAAGTTGCATTTAACAAAGGAAGACAAATGTTATTTAAAAATTATTTTTTATTTAACCAAAATGAAGCACAAGTAATTGAAGGGAAATATGAGTTTAATTCACGCGATGAAATTCCCGAAAAGTACAAATGGAAAGTTGAAGATATTTTTGAAAGTGAAATCGCTTGGGAAAACACTTTTAGCAATATAAAAGCAAATTTAAAAGAGTATGAGCAATTTAAAGGTAAGCTTGCAGATTCCTCAAAGCAATTGATGGCTTGCGTAAAGTTCGATCAAGAGATAGGTATTCAACTTGAAAAACTTTATCTCTATTCAATGTTGACCAAGGATATCGATCTTTCCAACTCGAAAAACAATTCACGTAACGATAGAGTCATGATTTTGTATTCGGAAATTACTGCATCTAGTTCGTTTATCATTCCCGAAGTTCTCGCAATGGAAGAGAATAAATTGCAGAGTTATATTGAAGAGCAAGAATTCCTAAAAACTTACAAACATTATTTTGAAAATTTACTTCGGAAGAAAGAGCATATACTCTCTTCGAGTGAAGAAAAAATTCTTGCATTATCTCAGCCTGTTACACAAGTTCCGTATAATACATTCAGCATTTTTGATAACGCCGATTTACAATTCCCGACCGTAAAAAATGAAAAAGGTGAAGAAGTAAAGGTATCTCATGCTCGTTATACTGCATCGCTCTATTCATTAGATAGAAGTTACAGAGAAAGAGTTTATAAAAATTATTACAAACCGTTTATCGAATACCGCAACACTTTATCGACATTATTTAACGGGAATATAAATGCGGCAATATTCAACGCAAAAGCTCGAAATTATAAATCAACTTTAGAAGCATCGTTAAAACCAAATAACATTCCTGTTGAAGTTTACGATACATTGATCAATACTGTTGCAGAGAATCTTCAACCAATGAATAGATGGGGAAAACTTAAAAAGAGAATACTAAATCTTGATGAATTTCATCCTTACGATTCATACGTTACTTTGTTTCCGGGGATCGAGAAAGAATTTACTTATGAAGAATCTAAAGAAATATTGTTGGAATCGTTAAAGCCGCTCGGCGAAGATTATCTCACAAATTTGAAACGTGCATTTAACGAAAGATGGATTGATGTATTTGAAACAAAAGGTAAACGAAGCGGTGCCTATTCTTCCGGAACTACGTTTGGTGTTCATCCCTACGTTTTGATGAATTGGCAGAATCAATTGAATGATGTTTTCACGTTTACACACGAGATGGGGCATAATATGCACTCACATTATACTGGTGAGAATCAGCCCTATCCTTATGCAAATTATTCTATCTTCTTAGCTGAAGTTGCTTCAACTATGAATGAAGCGTTACTATTAGATTACTTAATTGCTAATGCATCATCTCGTGATGAAAAATTATTTTTAATAGAAAAAAATCTTAACAACATCACAACAACCTTTTATAGACAAGCCCGGTTCGCTGATTTCGAAAAAATGACTCATTCATTAACCGAACAAGGCGAAGTTCTTACTCACGAAAAATTATGTGAACTTTATGGTAAAAATTATAGTGAACTTTGGGGCGATGTGATGACAGTTGATGATGAAGAAACTTATACTTGGGCAAGAGTACCGCATTTCTATTATAATTTTTATGTATATCAATATGCAACAAGTTTTGCGGCATCCCAAGTATTAGCTGAAAAAGTAAAAAGCGAGGGGAAGTCTGCAATTGAAAAGTATTTGAATTTCTTGAAAGCAGGCAGTTCAAAGTATTCAATTGATGTTTTAAAAGATGCCGGAGTCGATATGACTTCCGAAGAACCGATTAAAGCTGTTGTAAATAAAATGAATTCTTTACTTGATGAAATGGAAAAATCAATTTAAAAAAACCTCGAAGGTTACTTGTTTTTAACCTTCGAGGTTACTAACAAAGTTAATAACTTAATACAATGTTTTTGCAAGGAGATAAAAAATGAAAGTTTACACAAAAGCTGAACTTAATGAATACTCATTATCGTTAACATATGATGACATAAGTTTAATCCCTCACGAAGTATCGGAAATAAAAAGTAGATCGGAAGTACGAACGGATACAAAATTTTTAAATAGAAAAATGAACGTTCCGGTTGTATCAAGTCCGATGGATACTGTTACCGGGATTGATATGGCAAAAACATTAAAAGAAATGGGATGTATCGGAATACTAAATCGGTTCGATTCATCACTCGATACGTTTTTGAACTATCCGAAAACTGAAAACACGATTGATGCAGTTTCGGTTGGTTTATATACGGAAGAAGATATTTTAGAAAAGTTAGCCGAACTTGGTGTAATTGTTTGTATCGATACGGCAAATGCAAGCAACAGAGAAGTATTAAATATGTGTGAATCGGTTAAGAAAAAATTTAATGTAAAAACAATAGTAGGTAATATTGCACACGGCGCTACGTTAAAAGATTTGGTAAACGCCGGAGCCGATGCGGTTCGTATTGGTATTGGCGGCGGAAGTGTTTGTACTACATCGGTGCAAACCGGTATTGGTATCGGACAAGTATCAAGCGTGCTGGATGTTTTCTTAACACGTGAAAGAGAAAATCTAAAAATAGAATTAATTGCCGACGGCGGAATTAAAAGTCCCGGCGATGTTGCAAAAGCTCTTGCACTCGGTGCCGATGTAGTTATGCTCGGTAGAATGTTAGCCGGCACAAAAGAAACTCCCGGTGAAGTAATTAAATACAGCGATCAACTTTGGAAAAAGTACCGCGGCTCTGCATCATTCGGTGTTAAAATGAAAAGTGAATTTATTGAAGGCGAAGAAACAATGGTGCCGTATAAAGGAACTGTTAGAAATGTTATCAATACAATATCCGATGGACTAAAGAGCGCATTAAGCTATATGAATTGTAAAAATCTTCAGGATTTAAGAAAGATTGATGCCTTTACGATTTTAAGCAACAGCTCGTATATTGAAAGGTTACCGAAGAAATAAACAAAAGTCCATCTCTTTAAATATGATGGACTTTTTTTATTATTTATATCTTCGCACGCTTTAACCTAAGTGAATTAGTGACAACCGAAATAGAACTGAACGACATTGCTAATGCTGCAATCATAGGATTTAGTAAACCTATCGCAGCTAAAGGAATTCCCAAAGTATTATAAATAAATGCCCAAAATAAATTTTGCTTAACCGTTCTTATCGTACTTTTTGATAAATTAATTGCTCTAACTACATCGTTTAAATCACCTTTGACTAATGTCACATCACTCGTCTCAATTGCAATATCGGTTCCTTTTCCTATTGCAATTCCAACATCAGCTTGAGCGAGAGCCGGAGCATCGTTAATTCCGTCGCCAACCATTGCAATTCTGTTTCGGTTCGCCTGAAGTTCTTTAACTTTACCTGACTTATCTTCAGGTAAGACATTCGCAAAGTAATCATCGATTCCAATTTTAGCTGCTAAAGATTTTGCAACCAACTCATTATCACCTGTCATCATGATAACCTTCAATCCACTTCTCTTCAATTTCTCAATTGCAGATTTTGAACTTTCTTTGACTGGATCTTCAATTGTAAGCAAACCAATAAGTTTATTGTTTTCAGCAGTGAAAATTACTGTCTTACCTTCATTTGAGTAATTGCTATACTTCAATTCAACTTGTGAAAGATTTACAGAATTTTCTTCCATCATTTTTTTATTGCCGATTAAATATTGTTTGCCAATTAGTTCAGCCGACAAACCAAATCCACTTTTCGAATTAAATTTATCCGGTTCATCAAATTTTAATTCGTATTCTTTTGCTTTTTCAACAATTGCTTTAGAAAGCGGGTGTTCGGATTTATTTTCAATCGAACCAATTATTTGAAGTAATTCACTTTCATTATAATCGATTGAAAATATGTTGCTTACTTTTGGTTTGCCTTCAGTGATTGTCCCGGTCTTATCAAGAACAATGGTATTAATCTCACGCATTAATTCTAATATCTCACCGTTCTTAATAAGTATTCCTTTATTTGCGCCCAAGCCTGTTCCAACCATTATCGCAGTCGGAGTTGCTAAACCAAGCGCGCAAGGACAAGCAATAATCAATACAGCTACAAAGTTAATCAGCGCTTTATCGAACTGTAGTGTTTCCGGAAAAATTAGCCAAGCGGCAAATGTTAAAATTGCGACAAAAATTACCGCAGGTACAAAGATCGATGCAATTTTATCAGCTAATTTTTGAATAGGTGCTTTTGAACCTTGGGCTTCCTCAACCATTTTGATGATTTTTCCTAGCACTGAGTTATCGCCAAGTTTCTCTACCTTAAAATTGAATGAGCCGCTTGTGTTAAAAGTACCTCCGATAACTTTTGCTCCTATAGATTTTTCAACCGGCATACTTTCACCGGTGATCATTGATTCATCAATATTCGAACTTCCGGAAATTATTTCGCCATCAGCCGGTATATTTTCGCCAGGCTTTACAATAACAACATCTCCGATAATTAAATCTGAGTATGAAACAATTTCTTCTTTATCATTTCTTTTTACCAAAGCTTTATCGGGACGAAGTTTTAACAGCTTTTTAACTGCGGAATTTGTTTTCTTCTTTGCTCTATCTTCAAGCCATCTTCCAAGCAAAATTAAAGTGATTATTACTGCAGCCGTTTCAAAATAAACATGAGGTGTAGTTCCTTCGTTAACTATTAAGGAAGGGAATAGAGTTGTAAGCACACTGTAACCGTAAGCAGCTCCCGTTCCAATTGCAACAAGTGAATTCATTTCCGCAGAAAAATGTTTTAGGTTGTTCCAGAAGATTATAAAAAATCTTTTGCCGGAGATGAACATGACTGGTGTAGTTAAAATCAGCAAAATTTTATTTGTAGTATCACGATCCAACTGCCAGATTTCTCTGAAGAATTCAAAATCATAAAACATGCTTATAATGAAAATAGGAACTGTAAATATAAGCGAGATCAGAAAGTCGCGTTTCACTCCGGCATAACTCTCTTCATCATGCTGATGACCGGAAGTACTTTCCATTGTATGTGAATTATGATCTTCTTTGGGTAATTCTAATTCATACCCATATTCTTTAACTTTACCGGCAATTTCATGTAGGTCAACTTTATCATGTTCAGATTCAAATGTTAATTTTTCATTAGCAAAATTAACGGCAACATTTTGAAGATGATCAAATTTCCCGACAACTTTTTCCACTCGCGCAACACAGCTTGCACAAGTCATTCCTTTTACGGGTATTGTATACTTTTTCATAACTTAATTCACCACCTTATAACCTGCTTCTTCGATTGCTGATTTGATTTGTTCTTCAGTTACTTTTTCTTCGTCAAAATCAACATGAACTTTACCAATATCGACTTGATGAGAATTAATTTCCAATTTATTTAATTCCATCACAATTGCTCTAACGCAATGATGGCAGGACATTCCTTCCACTTTATATTCTTTGTTCATTGTGTATCTCCTTTTTGTTTAAGTTACGCTACAAATATATATATGAAAGAAAGAGGAGGCGTTACAGAATTTTGGAAAAGTTTTATGAAATTTTGTCGACTAAGAAATTTGATCAAGAGGCTTTCTTTTATGCTGGGTAGCTTCTTTAAATTGTGTGGCTGTAAGTCCGGTATATTGCTTGAATTGATTTGATAAATGGTTTACACTTTTATAACCGAGTAAGTAAGCAATTTCGCTTAAAGTCATTTCACCGTATCGTAAATATTCTTTTACTTTTTCAATTTTTTGAAGAATGATAAAATGCTCTATGGTTATCTGTTCAATGGATGAAAATATTTTACTAAGCTGCGAATAATCTTTCCCGAGTTCTTTTTCAATCACTTTTGAAAAAATAATGTCTTGTTCGGAATCGGAGTAATGTATTTTAGTAATTATAATATTCTTAATTTGTTCAACAATTTTCTTTTTGGAATCTTCGATTAATTCAAAACCGTTGGCTTCCAGAATATTAGCAATATTTTTTAGTTCTTCTTTAGATGGGTTTTCCTTTATTTCAACACTGCCGAGTTCAATATCTACAATTGAATAACCGAGATTAGTTAATTCATCTCTAACAACTTTTATACATCTGTTGCAGACCATATTCTTAATAAATAATTTCATAATAAAAAGAAAAGTTATTCGTCGGTTTTTAACGGATGCAAATCATCATCGGCAGAATCGGTATATTTTTTCAAAGGATCATCATCGTCAATACTTTTAAGATTTTTCTTTTTCTTACTATCTTCAACTGTACTTTTAGGTTTGGGATGTTCTTTCTTCAAAGGAGGAGGTGTTTTTTCAGGGGGTAGTAATTCGGTAACTCTTTCTAACCTTGAAGGCAATTCTTTGTTTTGTTTTGGCTTAGTTTGAAGTTTTTCTTTCGGTTTTTCAACTTGTTTTTCTTTTTTCTCAACTCTTTTTTCTCGGTGTTGCGGTAGAACCGGTTTTGAAGGTTTTAATCTACTGTGTGGTTTTAATTCTTCTTCAATTCTTTTTTTGTCGCGGAATATCGTCGGATATTCTTCGCGGGTACGTTCATTGTTTAGTTTACCGCTTTTCTGCTTTACTTTATAACTTACAAATGAAATTGCAACTGTCACAACAAATAAACCTGCTGCGATTATAAGACTGTTGTATATTATAGGTAGTAGTTCCATTCAATATAATTGTATTATGGATAAACAATTATATAAAGTTACATACCCTTTTTCAACTTTGAAGTAATTGTTTTTTAACGATAATATTGTGAAGGTTTGTACAGGTACTCATCATCGTCATCTGAATAATATTGAATGGCTTTGAAATTTTCGTAATACTTTGGAAGAGCAATTGAACCCGAGCCGTTTACGGAAAATTTCTCTTTTGGTGATTCTGATGGTTGAAGATTATTAAGTACTTCAATTCTGTTTCTGTAAGAACCGCCGTTTGTTCGGGTAAAATTGCTTTGTCTTTCTTCACCATATCTTGTTTCATTTTGATGTTCCGAGAAGTCTGTACTGTTTAATACGGTTGTTCTTCTTGTTTGCGAAAGAGATACCTGCGTCTTTCTTAGTTCCGGTTGTTTTATAGAAGGAACAACTCTAACCACAGTCGGTTGATATTCTCTCCTAATCGGCAATTCTTGCGATGATGGCATATATCTATATGAACTAATTTTCGTTTCCCTATTCTGATTATCTCTGTTCCTAACTTTATATGCTATATAAGAGATTGAAATAATCACAATCATCAGAATTGAGAATAAGATTATGCTGGTATATAAAATAGGTACAAGTGACATTCTAAACCTTGTCTTAAATTAACTAACTTAATTAGACAAGATGTATACCAAAAAATTGTTGGCTTAATAATCCAAAATCAGCATTTGCTCAGTTTAAGATTGAGACTCTGTGTCATAATGAGAATTAACTACTCTATGAAATAAATCTAAGTAAGTTGTTATAATTCAATAAATTATAGCGATTTGTAGTTTGATTTTATTCGAGTTTTTGATATTTTTCTAAGCTCTAATTATAAAAAATGGCAAAAATTTGGGGTAAACATGACAAAAGCCGACATCGTAGAGAAAGTAGCTTCCGGAACCGGGTTAACTAAATTGGAAACTGAAGCTATAATTGAAGGATTTCTTAACACAGTAATCAATTCCTTAAAGGAAGGTAATGGAATTGAAATCCGTGGATTCGGTAGTTATAAAGTCAAAAAGAAAAATTCGAGGTATGCCAGGAATCCTCGAACAGGCGAAAAAGTTTTTGTTGAAGAACATTTTGTTCCCGTATTTAAATTTTCTAAAGATTTTAAGTCCGCTGTCGATAAAGGTATGAAAGAAATTGAAAAGAAATAGTTGTTAGGAGAAAAAGTTATCAGTGCTGAATTAAAAAATATAGAGCATAAGCGTTGCGATGTTTGCGGTACAGAAAACGACATAAATGCAAAATTTTGTAATGAATGTGGCGCAAAATTTCAAATTGAAAATTTGAGCAAAGAAAAATCGCAATCAACAAAAAAAGTATTCGAAAAAAAAGGTAATCAAAAAAATCAATCCGATAAGAAAAAAGAAAAGAGTCTTAATGTAAATCCTACTCTTATTGCTTATACAGTGTTAGGTCTAATTATTTTGGGCGGTGCAATGCTTTATATGTCGGGCGTATTTGATTATCCTAAAACAAGTTCATTCCCTCAACAATCAATGGAAGATTTTCATCGCGGTGCGGATTTAAGTAAACTTCAGGAAATTAATGCATTACGTGAAAGAGTCACAAATAATCCGGCAGATCACCAATCAATACTCCATCTTGCACATTTACTGGGAGATTCAGGATTTAAAGAAGAAGCAATAAAATGGTATAAACAATATCTTAACGATCACGGTGATGAAGCCGATGTTTGGGTTGATATGGGTGTTTGTTATTTCGATATGAACGATTTTGATAATGCAATTTCAGCAATGACTAAAGGAATTGAACTTAACCCTGTTCATCAAATTGCACACTTCAATCTTGGTATAGTAAATTATACTTTAAATAATTTAGAAAAAGCTGTTGAATGGTGGAATAAAGCGATTCAATTGAATCCATCATCCGATATAGCAAATAAAGCAAAAGAATTAATTAATAATCATTCGAATATGTAGGAGGTATTTTAATGCCAAGCGGTAAGAAAAGAAAACGTCATAAAATGGCAACTCACAAGCGTAAAAAACGTCTCAGAAAAAACAGGCACAAAAAGAAAAAATAATTATTTAAAATTGCTTTAGTTCTTTGAAAAGGAATTATGGAACGGTGGAATGATGAAACATAGCTACAACTATGTGGGAAAATTTTTCAATTATTCCTTATTTCCAAAACTCCAGTTTCCTGCATTCATTAACTATTAGTAAAGAATTTCAAAAAGCCGACTTAGCTCAGCTGGTAGAGCAATTCATTCGTAATGAATAGGTCATCGGTTCAATTCCGATAGTCGGCTCGAGAGATTTTTAGCACTTCAAATGAAACATATTTCTATTTAATATAAAATTTTCATCTTCACTTATATCTATTATATTTCCATATCGATGAAATCTTTTCCCAAAACTTCATATATAATTTTTCTTACGACACTACTTCTTTTTTCTTGCACTACGGAAGTCTTAAAACCGCAACAGGATTTTCCATCCGAAATAAATGTCTACTTCAACAAAGATGCCGACACTAGTTATGCGTTCCCAAATAATAAAGCAAATTTCAATGTTAATTTTGAGGATAAGCTAATTCAAAGAATCAACAATGCTTCATCAACAATTGATATGATGGCATATGAAATTAACCTGCCCCGATTAATAAATTCACTAATATTCCGTGCAGGTGAAGGTATACAAATTCGATTTATTATTGATGCAAAAAGTTATGAAGAAGAATTTGATGATGATACCACTAGTGTTGAACGTTATACACTTATGCGTTTATACTTGGAACAGATGAGCAGAGGAATGGATAATATTCCCGGTACTGATGACGATATTATGTTGTTATCGGATTCTCCAATACTTGCAGTGGCTGATTCTACTCTTAGAAAGAAATTTAATCTTCCTTCATTACCCGTTGATTATAAAGAAGTAAGCCTAAAAATTGGCAACAAAGAAACTCAGGGTTATTTACTTGTAGATGCAGAATTAAAAGACCCCCGCAGTTGCAGTAATTGTTATTATTCACCCGGGTATCAGATGCATAATAAGTTTGCGATTATTGATTCGCAATGGGTCTTCACCGGTTCTTGGAATTTTACAGTCACCGGGTTATACGGTTCTGTAGAGGAAATGGAAAGCGGAGAGTTAAACGGTAATCAAAACCACATTATTGAAATAAGAAATAGAGATTTAGCTCACATTTATTTAAAAGAATTTAATGAAATGTGGGGTGGTAGTCAGTTTCAACCAAATCCAAGATCTGCAAAATTCAATACACGCAAAAAAGATAATACACAACATCTTCTTTATATCGATGGAAGAAAGATTGAAGTTTATTTTGCTCCATCAGATAACGTGCTTGAAAAAATTGTAAATGTTGTTGAACGCGAAGCTGACCGATCTGTTTACTTTACTATTTTTGCATTTTCTTATCAACCTCTTGTTGATGTATTAAAAGTTAAATGGGAAGGAAGCACGGAAGATCTTGTCGGAGAAAGAACAAATTTTGATATAAAAGGAATCTTCGATGCTTCATTTTGGAACCAATGGTGGTCGGCATCAATCAACATGACCGGAAGAACACCTTCGAGAACCTCTGCATTACATCCAATGAGAAGATGGAAACACCCTGCAACGGTTTATCGTGATAGAGAAAAGCGAAAACTTCATGCAAAAACTATGATTATTGATGAGGAGATTGTTATTGTCGGTTCCGCTAATTGGAGTGAAAACGCTGATAAGAAAAACGATGAAAATACATTAATTATTTACGATAGAATGATAGCCAACCAATTTATGCAGGAGTTTAGAAGACGGTAAAAGACACGAACAAGAACTTCAGTAAAACAACCATATGCTTTCAAATCGGAATTATTACCGATTATATTAAATAAACTCTTTTGTCCTTTTCCACAATTCCTTATTTCACAAAAAGTTAGCTGAATCAAAAACTCGAATTTTTGTTGAAAAAGTTCTTGACTTTACAACATGAAAAGCATTATTTTGGGGATGGGTGGGGAAAAATGTTGAATTATCCCAAACATCAAACTTAAAATTTATGTTCGTAGGCAGCTTTAAATATTCGATGGACGCAAAAGGCAGAATTGCTTTACCGGCAAAATTGCGTAAATATGTTAACCCTGAAGCTAACAACAGTTTTATACTTACTCGAAGCGTCGCAAAATGTATTGAAATTTACCCGATGGACCGCTGGAAAGAATTGGTTGCAGAAAAGTTAGATATTATCAACCAATTCGACCCGAAAGAAGCAATGTTTATTAGAATGTTTTTGCAAGAAGCGGCAGAAGATTCTCTCGACTCTCAGTCAAGATTGTTAATACCCAAGAACTTAATAGAATACGCAGAAATTAAAAATGAAGTTCTCATATTAGGTTTAAATAAGAGAATTGAAGTATGGAATCCCGATGTTTATGAAAGTTACATCAAAGAGAATTTGCAGTCCTATGAGGAAATTGCAAAAGATGTAATGAAACGAAATGGATAAACTTGTTCATCAACCGGTTCTATTAAACGAAAGTATTGATTATCTGATCACCGATCAAAATGGAATTTATCTCGATGCGACAATCGGTTTCGGTGGTCATTCAAAAAAGTTCTTGGAAAAATTGAATGAATCTGCAAAACTTATCGGTATTGACAAAGATGATAATGCTTTTCAATACTGTAAAAAAGAATTTCAAAATGATAAGCGGGTTGTTCTTTATAAAACCGGCTTTAAAAATATTGATATAATTTCTAAGATTGAGTTCATTGATAAATTTGACGGCATCTTTGCTGACTTGGGAGTTTCCTCATTTCAGCTTGATGAATCTGATTCGGGATTCACATACAGAGAAGAAGCAACTCTTGATCTTCGAATGAATAAAGAAGATGGCATTCCGGCTTATAAAATTCTCAACGAGTTCGAGGAAAAAGAAATTGCAGATATTCTGTTTCATTACGGTGAAGAAAAAAACTCGAGAAAACTTGCTCGGTTAATTAAAGATGAGCGAAGTAAAAAAAAGATCACCACAACAACTCATCTTAAAAATTTAATCGAAAGTTTTACTCCGCAGCCTTATGTATTTAAAACATTATCGAGAGTATTTCAGGCACTGCGGATTTATGTGAATAACGAATTAGACGAATTAAAAGAGTTTCTTGAAAAGTCTATTAATCTGTTAAACCCGGGAGGAAGAATAGTAATAATCAGTTACCATTCTTTAGAAGACAGGATTGTAAAAGAGCAATTCAAGTATGAAAACTTAGACTGCATATGCCCGCCGAAAACTCCGGTCTGCATTTGCGGTAAAGAAAAAAGAATTGAGATAATAACAAAAAAACCTGTCACTCCTTCCGAAAAAGAAATAAAAGAAAATAGACGATCGCGAAGCGCAAAATTAAGAGTGGCAGAAAGGGTATGAGCAAAAGCAATTTTTTAAAGAATTTAATTTTTCTTTCCGCATTAGTTTGCTTATGGATTTTTCCGCATCTCTTTCTCAGCTCGGAAATAAGGTTGCTTAAAAGAGAAGAACAAAATCTCCAATCGAAATTAAAAGTCATTAACGATAAAATTGAACGGATCGTTGCTCAAGATTTAAGATCATTACAAAGTGAAGAAAGAATTGTTCGATTAGGTATTGATTCACTAGGGCTTATAAGATCATTAAAACCGTTTGACGAAGTTGTAATTGATGCAAACCGTATCAAGCAAATTGAAAAAATAGTAAACAGAAACTATGATTAATTCACGAGCGCTTCTTATAACATTTTTACTTGTTGTAGGCTTTATGGCAATAGCCGTAAAGCTTTTCAATATACAAGTGCTCGAACATGATCGTTATGCAAAGATTGCAAAAAACCAGCAGGACAAAGCTCTTGTTATAAAAGCCGAACGCGGGATGATTAAAGATCGCAATGGAGATATCCTTTCTTATACTCTTAATGATGTTTCTTTTTTTGTTGATACACGGATGCTGTCACAAACATCCAAAGGGAGAATAGCAGCCAAATTTTCCCAAGTATTTGCAAAAAGTGAAAAGCATTACTTGAATTTGATGGAATCAGCAAAAGGAAATGTTTTCTTAGAAAGAAAAGTACCGCGCGAAAAACTTCTCGAATTCCAAAATTTTATTGTCGATGGTTTCGTTTCGGTTGACGATCCGACCCGTAATTACAGCTATGGAAATCTAGCATCACATTTACTCGGATATGTTAACAATGATCTAATTGGTCTTGATGGAGTCGAAAGAACATTCGATGACTATCTAACCGGAATTGACGGACTTCTTTATGTTGAACGGGATGTTCAAGGAAGAATTGTTACCGTAAAAGACGAACTTTCACGAAAACCAAAAAGCGGCAACAATGTTTATTTAACAATTGATACTAAGTATCAAAAAATTCTCGAACAAGAATTAAAAAAAGGTGTTGATGATTGCGGAGCAGTATCCGGAATCGGAATATTAATGAATCCGAATACCGGTGAAATTCTTGCATTGGCGAATTATCCTTCTTTCAATCCTTCCGAATATTACAAAGTTAACGACAAAGTAAGACGCAACAGGGCATTAACGGATACTTATGAGCCCGGCTCTACAATGAAAGCCCTAACAATGGCGGTCTTACTTGATAACGGGTTAGTTAACGAAGATGAAATAATCAACACAGAAAACGGACGTTACAAAATTGCTAATGCAAATATTATTGATGTAAACAAATATGAAAAACTTTCCGTGCGCGAAGTTCTTGAACACTCAAGTAATGTTGGAATTACAAAACTGAGTGAAAGAATTGATGAACGAACTTTTTATAAATATCTACGCGACTTCGGGTTCGGTAATTCAACTTCAATTTCGCTGCCGAGTGAATCCGCCGGATTTTTAAAGAAGCCTGATTATTATTCAACTTTAAGCAAGCCATTTATCTCTTTTGGATATGAAATTTCCGTTACGCCAATTCAAATGATTGCAGCATTTTCGTCACTCATTAATGGAGGAACTCTTTATCAACCAAGAATAATAGATAAAGTTGTTGATGAAGACGATCAAGTTATTGAACAATTTGATAGCAAAAGAATTCGTAATGTAATTTCTCAAACAACATCAGAGCGCATAAAAAATTTAATGTTCGGTGTTGTCGAACACGGAACCGGTAAACTTGCTAGATGCAGCAATATGCTTGTCGGTGGTAAAACCGGAACCTCACAAAAATTTATTGACGGACAATATGTTAAAGATTATAACGCTTCATTTATAGGTTTTTTCCCGGCAGATAAACCTGAAGTAGTAGGATTAATTTTAATTAATTCACCAGCAACAGGAAAATACGGCGGTATTGTAGCAGCACCGGTTTATAAACGAATTGTAAGTAGAATTGTTGAGGAAGATATTAAAGTAATTCCACAAAGAATCTCTTTCTCACGCGAGGAACATCCGCTTGATCAATTGCTCGAATCAAGTTTTTCAAATGACGAACCGGTATTCTTACAGACTGCAAATATTGGTGAAGTTGTTCCGAAAATTGAAACTGCTAATCAATATTCAAGCAGATTAACGATGCCTAACTTGGTTAACAGATCATTACGTGATGCACTTGCAATCTTGAATGAAATGGGGTTGAGATACGATATAAAAGGCAGCGGTAAGGTTGTTGAACAAAGCATTAAACCCGGCACTCAAATTAACAGTGGTGCGGTTTGTACAATTAAGTGTGAAGACAATAACATGTTGCAAACTTTAGGGGTGTTTTAGTGAAACTTTCTGAACTCTTAAATAATGTGAAAACAATTCATGTAACAGGTAATGCTGAAGTTGTTGAAATTAACAGCATAACGAGTGATTCGAGAAATGTGAAAAGTAATTCACTGTTTATCGCTGTAATTGGGTTTAAAACAGACGGGCATCGCTTTATTCTTGATGCAATTAATAAAGGTGCATCTGCTATTGTGTTGGAAGATAATTTTGCAGTACCCGAACAAATTTTTAATAAAGCCGGTTTAGTAAAAATTCTTGTTAAAGATAGTAGAAAAGCATTGTCCGAATTTTCAAACGAGTTTTATAAAAAACCTTCCGAAAAATTAACTGTAATTGGTGTAACCGGCACTAAAGGTAAAACTACTACTGCATATTATCTTAAATCAATACTTGAGCAAAGCGGCGACAGATGCGGAATGATTGGCACAATAGCCAATTATGCCGGAAATATAGAATTAAAATCTAGATTAACCACGCCGGAAGCCAATGAAATTAACGAGATGATGATTCAAATGATTGATGCGAAATCAAAGTATTGTGTAATGGAGGTATCATCTCACTCACTTTACTTAAAAAGAGTTGCCGACATAAATTTTAATTCTGCAATATTTACAAACATTGCATCAGATCATCTTGATTTTCACAAGACTTTTGAAAACTACCGTGATGCTAAAAAACTTTTATTTGCTCAATTGAATTCTGATGCAACAGCAGTTTATAACATTGATGATCCCAATGCAGCCGCGATTATTAATAATACAAAAGCCAAAACATTTTCCTTCGGCAAAAATTTAAATGCTTATTACAAACTGCAGAATATTCATTATGATTTCAGCGGAACAAAATTTGAAATTTTATATAAACAAAGAGTTTACAATCTCGAAACAAAACTTATCGGTTTGTTTAATGCATATAATGCTGCAGCAGCATTTGCTTCGGCAACTTCGCTTGGTATTGACCTTCAACAGGTAATTGAAGGAATAAAAAGTACTCCGCAAGTACCGGGTCGCTTTGAGCTGATCAAAAAAGGGGAGAAGAAAGTAATAATTGATTATGCACACAACGCAAGCAGTTTGGAGCAAGTATTAAAATCAATTCATCACATAAATAAAGAAGGTAGATCTATACACACTGTTTTCGGATGCGGTGGTGATCGTGATAAAACCAAAAGACCGGTTATGGGAAAAATTGCAGATGACCTCAGCGATGTAATATATGTTACTTCCGATAATCCTCGGACAGAAGACCCAAATGTTATTATTGATGATATTGTTAAGGGAATAAATAGAAAGAATTATCATAGAATTGAAAACAGAGAACTTGCAATTAAATCGGCAATTGAAAACTCCGAAGATAATGCAGTTATTCTTATTGCAGGAAAAGGTCACGAAAACTACCAGGAAATAAACGGCGTAAGAAATTATTTCTCAGATAAAGAAATTGCTTTAAAATATTTATCTCTCGCAGCCAAGGAGAATCAATGAAAACGATAAAAATTACCTTGGAAGATATTTTCAATTTACCATCTGCTGTAATTTATAATCCTGATAATTTCAAACCGGTTAAATATGTTTCGATCGATTCACGCACAATAAAAAAGGGTTCTCTCTTTGTTGCAATTAAAGGAGATAAAACAGACGGGCATAATTATGTCAAAGAAGCTGTAAATAAAGGAGCTTCGGCAGTTATTATTTCAAAAAAGAGAGAGAAAGATTTTAAGAAAATAAATATTCCGGTAATAACTGTTAATAATACTACCAAAGCATACGGACAGCTTGCAAATGCCTGGCGAAAAAAACTTAATGCAAATGTAATTGGGTTAACGGGTAGCAACGGTAAGACTACAACTAAGGAAATGCTTGCGACACTTTTATCAGCCAAATATACAGTAACGAAATCAGTTGCAAACAATAATAATCATATCGGTGTCCCGTTAACCGTTTTTTCCGCAAATGAAAAAACAGATGTACTTATTCTTGAAGAAGGCACAAATCATTTCGGTGAAATTGAATATATAGCAAAGATCTCCGAGCCGGATATTGCACTGATTACAAACATTGGCGATACTCATTTAGAATTCTTGCAGGATAGAGACGGTGTATATAAAGAAAAGTCCGCTTTATTAAATGTTGCAAATGAAATCGGTGGAAAAATATTAATCAACAATGACGATCCGTATCAAAGAAAGAATAAAAGAAAATTTAAAAATGTTACTACTTACGGTTTCAAAGGGCAAGTAGATATAAAAGGGAAAGTAAAAAGTTATTCTCCGCTTGGGTATCCGGAAATTGAAATAGTGGGTAAGGGAAAGAAAATTATTACAAAACTTCCGTTGCTTGGTGAAGCAAACGTAAAAAATTATTTAACCGCTGTTTCGGTTGTAATAACTCTTGGTTTAACTAAGAAAGAGATTACTAATGCAACAAAAAACATTCAACCTGTAACGGGAAGACTAAATCCTATTACCTCCGATTCAACAATGTTAATTGATGATTCATACAACTCGAATCCGGACTCTGTAAAAGCTGCAGTAGAAGTACTTAATAATGTGAATAAGTATAAACGAAGGATTATGATCTTAGGAGATATGCTTGAACTTGGTAAAGCAAAATCAAAATTGCATGCAGATCTGAAAGATTCAATTATGAAAGGAAGAATTGACGAAGTGTATATGCACGGTAAGCTAATGAATAATTTGTACAATGCATTACCATCGACAAAAATTGCAACACTTCATTTTACTCTGCGCGAAAGTTTAAAACGCTTTGTTTCGCTTATGGACATTAACGATGCAGTAATTCTTGTAAAAGGCTCCCGGGGAATGAAAATGGAAGAGTTTGTAGAAATAATTAAAAAGAGAATAAAATAATGTTCTATTACTTATTCGATTATATTAACGAAGTTTTTAATCCCCCGGGGTTCGATCTATTCCGGTATTTAACTTTTCGTTCTGCTTTGGCGGCTATAACCGCGCTGTTTTTGGCGTTTTATGTCGGGCCTAAATTGATTAGCTATCTTCACAGAAAACAAATCGGTGAAACAATTAGAATTGACGGTCCCGAAACTCATAAAGCAAAAGCCGGTACACCAACTATGGGCGGTATAATTATTATGATTTCTATTACTGTTCCGATTTTGTTGTGGAGCGACTTAAAAAGTACTTACATAATTTTAACAACACTCGGTATGCTTTTCTTAAGTCTTGTTGGCTTTGTCGATGACTATCTTAAAGTAGTAAAAAAATATCCCAAAGGATTGATTGCTAAGTACAAGTTAATGGGACAAATATTTGTCGGGTTAATTGTTGGTGGTGTAATATACTTTTTACCCGAGTTTTCTTTATACAATACACAAACAACACTTCCGTTTTTTAAGAACCTGAATTTCGATTTTTCATATCTATATATACCTGTTGTGATTTTTATAATAACCGCAATTTCAAACGGTGTTAATCTAACCGACGGGTTAGACGGTTTAGCAATGGGTACGATGATAATCGTAATGTTAACACTTGCAATAATTGCATACATGTCCGGCAATGTTATTTATTCAGACTACTTGAACATTATGTACTTGCCCGGAGCCGGTGAACTGACAGTATTTATAGCCGCTTTTATTGGTGCGGGTTTGGGATTCTTGTGGTTTAATTTTTATCCCGCTCAAGTATTCATGGGCGATACGGGTTCGCTTGCCTTGGGGGGTGCGTTTGGTATAATAGCAATTCTTATAAAGAAAGAATTACTTATCCCTATTCTCGGCGGTATTTTCTTTCTTGAAACTGTTTCGGTAATTATTCAAAGATTGTATTTCAAGTACACGAAGAAAAAGTACGGTGAAGGAAGAAGAGTTTTTTTAATGGCCCCTATCCATCATCATTTTGAGATGAAAGGTTGGTCTGAACCGAAAATTGTAATTAGGTTTTATATCATAACTATAATATTGGCAATAGTAAGCTTGGCGTCATTCAAGATTCGCTAATGAATATAAAAGATAAAAAAATATCGATAATCGGTGCGGAATTAAGCGGTAAAGCGGCAGCTAAACTTGCATTAAGTCAGAATGCTGTTCCGTTTGTTTCCGATTCAAGGTCGGATATTGAATTAGTCGAAGCAAAAGCAGTATTTGATAAACTGCAAATAGAATATGAGTTCGGTTCGCATTCAGAAAAAGTATTCGATTGTGATTTCATAGTTACAAGTCCGGGAGTCCCGACTAATTCAGTTGTGTTGAAAAAAGCAAAAGAAAAAGGAATTGAAATATTCAGTGAAATTGAATTTGCTTCTTGGTTTTGTAAAGCAAAAATTATTTCAATTACCGGTTCAAACGGTAAGACAACAACAACTGCTTTGCTTAACCATGTATTAAATGAATCCGGATTAAAATGTTTTGCCGGCGGTAATATAGGTGATCCTTTTTCCGACCTGGTGTATACAGCAAATGAAGATGATTTTATCTCACTGGAAACATCAAGCTTTCAGCTGGATTACATAAAATATTTTAAACCGAGCATTGCAATGATATTGAATATAACTCCGGATCATTTAGATAGATACGATAATTCTGTTGAAAATTATAAATCGGCAAAGTTGAGAATTTTTAAAAATCAAGACAGCAGCGATAATCTTATACTTAATGCCGATGATACTAACTTACATAACGTGACTGGAGATTCATTTGTACAGAAGTATTATTTTTCAACGAAGAATAATGTCGATAAAGGAGCATATTTTTCAAACGGTAACTTTTTTTACATCTGTAATGATCAATCCGAAAAAGTTTGTACTTCCTCTGATTTATTTATCAAGGGCGAACATAATTATGCAAATGCTCTCGCCGTGTTAATTGCTGCTAAGTTGATAGGCATATCAAATGAAAGTATTGCTGAAGCTTTTTTATCATTCAAAGGCGTTGAACATAGATTGGAGTTTGTAAGAGAAATTGACGGAATAAAATTTATCAATGATTCAAAAGCTACAAATGTTGATTCTGTATGGTATGCATTAAATAGTTTTGATGAAAAGATATTGTTGATCCTCGGCGGAAAAGATAAAGGGAACGATTATAACCACATGAAAGATCTGGTTATTTCGAAAGTACGTAAGATTTATGCAATCGGTACTTCGAAGGAAGTTATTTATAATTTTTTTAATCAATACGTAGAGGTAGATAAAAAAGAAACACTTGAAGATTGTGTTAATTCCGGAAGAAAAGAAGCAAACAAAAATGAAATTGTACTTCTTTCACCCGCATGTGCAAGTTTTGATATGTTTAAAAATTATCAGCACCGCGGGAAAGTATTTAAAGATGCAGTAATGAGTTTAAGCTAATGAAACTACTTACAAGAACAATTATAGTGTGTGTTATCGCTTTGATGCTTTTAGGCGGTGTACTTGTTTTCTCCGCAAGCGGTACTTACAGCCAAATGAAGTTTAATAATTTTTATCATTTGTTCAACTCACACTTTTGGAAAGTAATTATTGCAATTGCAGCTATGATAATCTTTGCATCAATACCTTATGAATATTACAAACGTTATAGTAAATATTCTGTGCTTGGTGTTGTATTGCTGTTGATCTTTACATTTTTGTTTGCCGATAAAGTTAAAGGTGCCGCTAGATGGATTGATCTCGGCTTCATTCAATTTCAACCTTCGGATTTGGCAAAAATTGTTTTGATCATGCACCTATCATTCTTACTTGAAAAGAAAAGCGAAATTGTTCAAGATTTTAAAAACGGTTTGGTCTATTTGCTGTTCTGGGTTGTTGTTGTAGGAGGTTTAGTACTTATTCAGCCGAACTTTAGTACAAGTATGATAATCATTTTAACAAGCTTTACTTTATTGTATGTAGGAGGGGCAAGACTTAAACATATAATACTAACATTAGGAGGAACGGCAGGTGTTGGTTTCGGGCTAATGATGCTTTTTGCTCATTCGCGCGACAGAATACTTGCTTTTTTCAACAGTCTTTCAAAAGGTGATAGTATAAATGTACAAGTCTACCAAGCACAAGTTGCTTTAGGAAGCGGAGGTGTGTTCGGCAAAGGTATGGGAAACAGCAGGCAAAGTGATTTATTTCTTCCCGAATCTTACGGTGATTTTATTTTTTCGATCCTGGGTGAAGAATATGGTCTTGCCGGTACTCTTATAACACTTTTAATTTATCTCGCAATATTCTTAGCCGGATTAGTAATTGCAAAGAAAGCAACCGATAAATTCGGTCAGCTTTTAGCTTTTGGTTTATCGTTCAATATAATTATCAGTGCTTTTATTAATGCCGGTGTTGTATCGGGACTTTTACCTACAACCGGTATTACACTTCCCTTTATAAGTTTTGGTGGAACATCAATTATCATGTTCGCAATTTCCATCGGAATAATATTGAATATAGCTAATGAAACTATTCGTAAAAAAGAATTGAGTATGGCTCAAGTATGAAAGGCTCTCCGATATATCGTTTCGTTTTTGCCGGAGGAGGTACGGGGGGACACCTTTACCCGGCTATTGCCGTCGCTGAAAAAATTCGTGAACTAAAACCGGAATCTGAATTTTTGTTTATTGGTACTAAAAATAAAATTGAAGCTTCAGTTGTTCCTGCTAATGGATTTAATTTTAAACACGTTTGGATTAGCGGGTTTTCAAGAAAGATGAATCTAAGTAATATTCTTTTTCCTTTGAAAGTGTTTGTTTCTTATTTCCAAAGTTTGGTTGCACTAATAAGTTTTAAACCACGAGTTGCAGTTGGAACAGGTGCATACGTTGCAGGTCCAGTAATCTCGGCTGCTTCTACTTTGGGTGTTAAAATAATTTTACTTGAACAAAATAGTTATCCGGGAATAACTAACAGGCTCCTTGAAAAGAAAGCAAACCAAATTCATATCAGTTATGAAGACTCGAAAAAATATTTTAGGGTGACTGATAAGTTAAACGTTACAGGTAATCCGATTAGACCGGCACTTAACTTGATAGATAGAAATGAAGCTTGTATTAAAATGAATTTAGATCCTAATAAGAAAGTTGTATTGATTATAGGTGGAAGCGGCGGTGCTAAATCAATAAATAATGCAATTGCCGGTGAAATAAAAAGCTTGACGGAAAATAATATTCAACTCATTTGGCAAACCGGCAAATTCTATTACGATCAATACAAAAAATATAATTCAGAAATGACAATAGTTGCGGCATATATTGATGATATGTCTGCTGCTTATTCATGTTCGGATTTAGTAATTGCAAGAGCCGGTGCAACTACAATTGCCGAGGTAAGTTATTTGGGACTACCTGTAATTTTAATTCCTTCACCGAACGTTGCTGCTAATCATCAATTTAAAAATGCAGAATCGTTAAAAAAATCCGATGCCGCAGAATTAGTAGAAGACAAAAATTTGAATTCGGAATTGCGAAACAAAATAATCTCGCTTCTTAATAATGAAGTTAGATTAAGTGAATTAAAAAAAAACATAAAAAATTTTTCAAAACCGGACGCAGCAAAAATTGTTGCTGAAAGTGCAATAAAATTAGCGGAGCAGATTTAATTATGGCTATGATGATGAACACGGTTAAAAATATACACATGGTAGGTATCGGTGGTATCGGGATGAGCGGTATTGCGGAAATTCTTTTAAATCAAGGATTCAATGTTTCCGGTTCTGATTTATCAAAAAGCGAAGTAACCGACAGGTTGGAATCATTAGGAATAAAAATTTACGAAGGACATAAAACGGAAAATTTACTCGAAGCTGATGTATTGGTTTATTCTTCCGCGGTAACAGTAGAAAACCCCGAAGTAAAAGAAGCCATCGCTCGAAAAATTCCTGTAATCAAACGTTCCGAAATGTTAGCTGAATGTATGAGAATGAAGTACGGAATTAGCATTGCCGGAACGCATGGGAAAACCACAACTACTTCTATGGTTGGTCTTGTTTTAACCGAAGGCGGTATTGACCCGACTATTATTGTTGGCGGTAAACTCAGCGGACTTGGCGGAACAAATGCAAGATTGGGAAACAGCGAATATATTGTTGTTGAAGCCGATGAATTCGACAGAACATTTTTAAAATTAACTCCGAGTATTGCCGCTATTACAACTCTTGAAAAGGAACATCTTGACACATACAAAGATTTGGATGATATAAAATCCGCATTTGTTCAATTTGCTAATAAAGTTCCGTTCTTCGGGTTTGTTGTGCTTTGTATGGATGAACCCGCTTTGCAGGATATCATTCCTCTTATTAATAAAAAAATATTTACGTACGGACTTACTTCACAAGCAGATATTCGTGCGGTTGATTTAAAGCATGATGAATACACAAGCAGTTATACAGTTATTTATCAAGGTGAAGAATTAGGAAGAATAACTTTACAAATGCCCGGTGTTCATTTTGTTAAGAATTCTTTAGTAGCGGTTTGTATCGGTAAGGAAATGGGAATCGGTTTCGATGTAATTAAAAAATCTCTTGAATCGTTCAAAGGTGTTTATAGAAGATTTGAAACTAAGTACAATAAGGAAATTTTGGTTATCGATGATTATGCTCATCATCCGACTGAGACGAATGCAACATTAGCGGGAATTAGAGCAGGGTGGAAAAGAAGATTAGTCGCTGTATTTCAACCTCATCTTTACTCGCGTACAAATGATTTTTATGCTGAGTTCGGAAGATCATTTTTAAATACGGATGTTTTTATTTGTACTGATGTGTATCCGGCAAGAGAAAAACCGGTTGAAGGAATTACAGGCGAGTTGATCGCAAAAGCTGCAAAAGATTTCGGTCATAAAAATGTGATTTATGAACCGGATAAAAATAAAGTACCCGAACTTTTAATGAAAATTCATAAGAAGAACGACATAATAGTAACAATGGGTGCCGGTGATATTTGGAAATACGGCGAAAAATTTGTCGAGTTGATTAAAAATAAAAAATGAAAAATCTCAGCGGAAAAATAGCGTTGGTAATTTTTGTAATTCTTACTGCGGGTGTAATTTATTTATCGCTTAGTATTGAAAGCAAAAATGAAATAGAAATCACGATGATTGATATCAACGGGAACGTACATCTACCTAAAAATTCTTACTTCGAATATGCTAATCTTCAAGACAAACATAATTATGATTTGCTTTCGCTTTCGGTTATAAGAGATCGACTTCAAAAGCATCCTTATATAAAACAAGTAACAGTTGGATATGCCGGCAACGGAAAAGTAATTGTAAACTTAGTCGAAAAAGAATTTAAAGCAATACTTCTAGCCAACGGTGATAGATTTTTAATGTCATCAAAAATTGAAGCATTACCGGTATTGGAAAATTCACAGAATATTAATTACCCGGTAATTCAAATTAATTCCAATAATAAAATAAAGCCGTTCCAGCTTGCTGGTAATATAAGCGAGATAAAAACATCATTCAAAATGTTAACTGCGGCTAAATTACTTAACCCAAGTTTATATGATAACCTTTCGGAAATTGATTTTCGAAATAGTAGGAATGCCATTATTTATTTCTCTTCGGTTGATTACCCGGTGATACTTGGTAGAGAGAATGAAATTAAAAAATTAGTTGTCTTTGAAAGGTTGTGGGAAAGTATTAGTACGGTTCAAGCAAATAGGTTACTCGAATATGTCGATCTCCGGTTTACCGATAAAGTCTATCTCGGAATTGCCGGGGAAAATTTACAAGTAGAGGAAACTCGATCATGAAAAAAAATATTATAGCAGGATTAGATTTAGGTACTACGAAAGTTTGTGCGGTTATTGCCGAGCAATTTGAAGGGAAGCTCGATATCCTTGGATTCGGTGTTGCTCCATCTGACGGATTAAATAGGGGATTAGTTGCCAATATTGCTAAAACAGCTGAAGCTATTAAAGAAGCAATGAGTATTGCCTCCAACAGAGCAGGATTTGAAGTGAAAAGTTTGAATGTTGGTGTTGCCGGAGAACATATTACAAGCCTTCGGCACAGGAATTACGTTACAATTAGTAATCCCGATAAAGAAATTACCCAAGGAGATCTTGATAGATTACGGGCTGATGTTAAGACAATAAGAATTCCATCGGATAGGCAAATACTTCACATTATACCAGAAGAATTCTTTGTTGATTATCAAGGAGGCATCGAAGACCCGATTGGTATGTCGGGATCAAGATTGGAAGCAGTTAATCATGTAGTTCTGGCATCAATACCGGCAATTCAAAATATTAAAAAATCTGTTGAACGAGCCGGTTTTCAAGTTGCTAATTATATACTTCAGCCCATTGCGTCAAGCGTTTCGGTCCTGGATGAAAACGAAATGGATCTTGGTGTTGCTTTGATTGATATCGGCGGCGGAACAACAGATATTGCAATTTTCCATGATAAAAGTATCAAGCATACAAAAGTAATAGGTGTTGCTGGCAATCAGGTTACTAATGATATACGTGAATCACTTGGAATTGTAACAGGTGAAGCGGAAAAATTAAAAAAAGAATTCGGATATGCTACCGAAGAAGCAATAATAAAAGAAGAAGATATTTATATAAAAGGTGTAGGTGCTAGAGGTAACGTAAAAATTCCGGTTACATTGCTTACACAAATCATTCACGTTAGAATGAGAGAACTCTTCTCTATAATAGATAACGAATTAAGACAAGCCGGATTTAAAAATAAAATTAAAGCCGGAATTGTGCTTACCGGCGGCGGATCTTTGCTTAAAGGATCAAAAGAATTAGCGGAAGAAGTTTTCGGATTACCCGCAAGAATAGGAATTCCGCTTGAACTTGGCTCGGGATTATCAACAGAAATTGAAAGCCCCGAGTTTGCAACTGTTGGTGGTTTGATTAAAGGAGTTCCGGGTTCGCCATCAGAGGAAACGGCAAAAACATTCAAATTGAAGAAAGATAAAAGAAGTTTAAACGTGGGCAATTTCTTTAAAAGAATTCAAGAGTTTTTTGATGAACTATAGAATAATAAATAATAAAAATAAATATACCACAACAAGGAGGAAACAATGACAAGATTTGCCACTTTAGAACGCGATCATGATCTCTCTGCACGTCTGAAAGTTGTAGGCGTTGGTGGCGGTGGTTGTAATGCCATCGAAAGTATGATCAAAAGAGGGCTAACCGGTGTTGAATATGTTGCTATCAATACCGATGCACAAGTTCTGCAAAAGAATAGTGCGGATCATAAAATTCAAATAGGAGTAGGCTTAACCAAAGGACTTGGCGCCGGCGCTGACCCGGAAGTCGGTAGAAAAGCAACCGAAGAAGACCGGGATAAAATAAAAAGTGTTCTAAACAACAGCGACATGGTATTTGTAACAGCAGGAATGGGCGGTGGTACCGGGACAGGTGGTGCACCAATAATTGCTTCGATTGCTAAAAGTGTAGGTGCTCTTGTTATCGGTATAGTAACAAAACCTTTTCGCTGGGAAGGTAAAAAAAGAATGATGAACGCCGAATCCGGTATTCAAGAACTACGTCAATTTGTCGACAGCTTAATTGTTATACCGAACGAAAGAATATTGAATATTCTTGATAGTTCGGTGGGTGCTTTAACTGCATTCGATAAACCAAATGAAGTTTTATACGAAGCAACCAGAGGCATTGCAGATATTATTACAGTTCCGGGAATCATTAATGTTGATTTTGCAGATGTTCGTTCTGTTATGAATCAGAGCGGCGAAGCATTGATGGGATGCGGAATTTCTTCCGGTGAAAACAGATCGGTTGAAGCTGCTCAAAAAGCAATTTCATCCCCCTTGCTTGAAGGTATTTCTATTAAAGGTGCTAAAAATATTCTTCTTAATGTAACCGGTTCTACAAATATGACAATGCAGGAAATTGAAGAAGGAAACCGTGTTATTTATGAAGCTGCCGGTGAAGAAGCAAATGTGATTTTTGGATTAGTTAATAAAGATGAAATGAACGAATATATATCTTATACCGTAATAGCAACAGGCTTCTCATCAAAAAGTGATTTTTCAGGTGTAAGTAAATTAAAATCGGAGAAAAAGGAAAAACCGAAAGAACAAAAAGAGGAATTCAAATTCGGTGGTTTCGATAAGAGCAAATTCGAAATAAATGAAGATGACGATCTTGACGTTCCAACAATTTTCAGAGTGAAAGGTTCAAAAAATAGAATATACGAATCTTCCGAGAACGAGGTCAAAGGCGGTTTCAATATCGAACAAATTGATGCCTTTGAAAATGAAAAGGAAGATGAAAAAAAGAAAAAGAAAGAATTGGAAATTAGAGAACAAGACAGTTCCTCTTTTCTTCGTATGATGATGGATTAGCGTTAACCCTTATTCCTTTCTGCCAAAAGGCTGTTATTGAATCTTAGCCTTGTTGTGGTGACTTGGTTATAAATTAAGATCAGTACAGCCTTTTGTTTTGACCCTTTATTTACTTTTTATTTTTACTTTTTATTAATAACTTTGCTTTCCTTAAAGGTAAAGTAAAATATTCATAATGATAAAAAAAGTTTCAATTTTATTTCTTTTCCTTTCCATCTCTTTACATGCACAAGACGGGCAGAATGTAGGGTGGATAACTAAATTTGGGCTTGCCGGTGGCTTTAATCCAACATATGTATTCCCGAATGTAGACCCCGTTAACCAAATGCTTCCTGACTTCGGTGTTGATAAACTTTCAACCTCCGGTATGATGGCTTACGGAGGTTCCGGGTATATTTATATATTATTGATAGACAACCTTCGTTTAGGTGGTATGGGAATGGGTCTTTCACAAACTCGTGACGGAGTAGTTGATGGCATAAACAGACAAGTTGATTATTCTATGGGCTTCGGTGGTTTTACGGTTGAATATACATTTCCATTCATAAAGACTCCGGCTGTTTCTATCGGGGCTATTATAGGTGCCGGAAGTTTAGAGATCGATATTTATCAAAATAAGAATTCCGGTAATTGGGATGATGTTTGGGATAAGTTTGAAGATGATGCAGACACAAAAATGTTATCGATGCACAATTCATTTTTTACTTTTACTCCTACATTAAATATTGATTATCCGGTAACAAGATATCTTGCATTTAGAATCGGGGCTGGATATGTACTTACTTTAGCAGGTGACTGGAAACTAAATAACGATATAGCTATTTCAAATGTTCCCTCGGATTTAAAAGCAGATTCGTTCTTTATACAAACAGGAATTTATTTAGGTTTTTTTGCTTTTTGATAATTTATCACATTAAACAAACAATAGATCGTGATGATAATAATGAATTTTCTTATAAATATTTAAATATACAATTCAAAATCAAATTTAGAATAATATGAAAAGAACAGTTTTTACAGCATCACTAATGATTTTAATCTTGTTTCTAATTTTACCGGCACAAGTCTCAAGTCAAAAACAAAATTTAATGGATGTAATGAGTTCAACCCCACCAATTAGTGTAACTATTGGTGGTGAATTTATTATAAATGGAACTGTACCTGCATATTCGGGCGAGCGTGTCGATAATCTCATTAGCCGTATTTTTAATGAATATAAAATTGCTCTCTATAGTACAGCACAGGACAGATACTCTTTGGACCTAATAGAAAGGAGAGTCAACAGTTTTGCATTACGAGGAATTAAGTTAGTTAGGAGAAATGGTGAATCGCTCTTATTAGATCTACAGAAATTTAGATTAACAGGAAACTTTATTGATAATCCTTATTTAATGAATGACGATGTATTAATTTTTCCGGCTCTTGATTTAGATCGAAATTTTGTTGAAGTCTCCGGAGCCGTAAATGGGATTGATAAAACGAATATTTTAAATCCCCAGCCAATAAAGTTCCAATATATTGAAGGTGATAAATTATCTGATGCAATATTGTTTGCCGGAGGTATAAATCCTGCCTACGAATCGGTAAAAAATGTAGAGATTTCAAGATTAAGTTACGATGGCAATGAGGAATTTCAGTTAATTATAGGAATTGACGAAGATTTTTCACTTCAACCTGGCGATCGAATTAAAGTGCTTGCTGATGAGACTCAGAAAAGAGATTTCAAAGTTTATGTACAGGGGGAAGTGAACAGACCCGGATTTCACTATATTACTAAAAACAATACTACCTTAAGAGATGTAATTCTTAAAGCAGGAGGTTTTACAAATAGAGCTGATTTAAATAGGTCAGAAGTAATTCGGGGCGAGAACGTACTTAACCAACCGTTTTTTTCCCGAGAATATGATCTTATGATGATGCAAAGAATGGCTAATATCAGTTTGGAAGATTCTTCGGTTTTCTTAATTGATAATACTCTTAGATTTACACGTGCATCTGGTATTCTTAATTTTAACGAAGTTTTAGACACGGCATCTCCTACTGCAAAGTTTACAATTAAAGATGGCGATTATATTTATATCCCCGAAAGGCATGAATTATTATATGTATTCGGACAAGTACTTAAACCTGGTTACATCGAATTTAGAACCGGTGAAGATTATCAATATTATGTAGACCAAGCCGGTGGTTTAGGAAAAACTGCTAGAGGTGATTTATACCTGATAAAAGGAAAAACAAGAGCATGGATTCAGCTTGAGGAAGATTCCAATTATATTATTGAACCCGGGGATTTTATTTGGGCAGCTAAAGAACCTTACAGGGACTTTGATTACTATCTACTTAGAATTGGATCAGTTGCAACTATAATTGGTTCTGTGGCTACAGTCTTGCTGCTGTTTTTACAGGCGTTTAAATAAGATTTTAAATTGGATGTAACTTTTTTGCAAAACTCTATCAATTCTTCAAAATATCCATATCGAATTTTATTATTCCTATGGAAAATATTGGTGAGTAAGTTCTATAGATCATAAATAACTAATAATTTCACAAAAATAATTTTGAAAATGGAAAACACAACTTTGCCAAATAGTAACCGAAGCGAAAATAAGCCAAGCATTTCTGATTATTTATATGTTTTATTCAAATGGAAAAAATTTATCATTATAAATCTATTCATAGTAATTCTAATTACTGTTGTAGTTGTTTTAATTGTTCCCAAATCCTATAAGGCAACTGCAACAATAATGATACCTCCCGATAGCCAATCTGGATTATCAGGATTGGGAGGTTTGTCTAGTTTCCTTGGCGGTAAATCGTCCTTTGCAGCACTTGGTTCTAAGATATTTGGTATGGGAGGAGCTTCCGAAGATGTAATAATGGGGATAGTAAACAGTCGGTCTACTTTAACAAAAATTATTGAGAAATTTAATTTGATAGATTATTATGAAATTGATGATAATAATATAGATAAAGCAATAAAAGCGTTTAGTAATGATTTTTCTGCCGATGTAAATGAGTTTGAAATGATAGAAATAAGCATTATTAATAAGGATCCAGAAGTTAGTGCCGATATTGCGAATTATATTGTAAAACTTGTAGACAGCCTTAATGTAGATATAAATATTGAGAGAGCAAAAAACAGCAGAATTTTTATTGAGAAAAGATATAAACAGAACGTGGAAGATTTAAAAATCGCTGAAGATTCTTTGTATAATTTTCAAAGAAAATTCGGAATAGTTGTAGTTCCGGAACAACTTGAAGTAACAGTTAAAGCTGCTGCAGAAATTGAAGCTGAACTTATTAAGAAAGAAATGGCATCCTATTTCGCAAAAGAAATTTATGGTGATAATTCACCCCAATATTTGGGAATTTTAGCTGAAATAAATTTATTAAAAAAGAAAGTCAATGAACTAAAGAATTCTACTAATCTTGGTGAATCTTCAAACATTCTATATCCTTTTAAGGAAATGCCGGATATTGCTTTAGGATATTTACGAGCTTATAGAGAAGTAGAAATTCAGCAATCGATTCTTGAAATTGTTCTGCCTATGTATGAACAGGCAAAAGTTGAAGAGCAAAAAAGTATGCCAACATTAATAACAATAGATAAAGCTGTCCCTCCTCAATTAAAACATGGACCAAAAAGAGTTGTAATCGTTATTGGTGTATTCTTCCTCACATCGTTCTTTCTGATCCCATTTGTATTTTTTGGTGAGAAAGCTTTCAACCGAGAAAAATTTGGCAATCCTTTGCAGGCTATGCATAACACCTTCATGCAAAGGATTGTTAAATTTTATAGAATTAAATTTTAGTTGTAGAGATAATGTCTATTCTATTAACTTTTGTTGTATCATTACTTGGAATTCTTGGAGGAAAATCTTTATTCAAGAAGTGGATGAACCATTTAACATTGTACTCTGCTATTTGGGGAATCTTGATTGTATTGTATGAATTAAAGTTACTACCTTATTATGACCTAATGCCATTAACCTGGTTTTATATAATTTCCGCATTTTTATCCTTTGTCTTCGGCATATTAACTTTAATCAGTTTAAGAAATATATTCCAAACAAGCCCCAAAGAAATCATCCATACAAGATTGGATTTGCCAATTTTAAAAGATGGCGGTGTAACTCTAAAGTATGCATTATTGATTACAAGTATGATTGGAATATTTGCCGCTGTCCAACATTGGTTGGTTTTAATTAATCTTTTCGGTAGTATTCCGGCAGCTTTAATTAATGCTGCTCTTGTTTACAAATTAAATCTAAGTGGTGGTGCAAAAGGGGTAATCCCATATATTTCAAATTTCGGATTTGTTGCTGTTTTTCTTTCCGGGTTATATACCGCATATAAGGGTAGGTTCTCTTTTCTAACTTTTTTACCCTTTATCGGAATCATCATTAAAAGTATGGCAACGCTTGGCAGAGTTAGTATGCTTTTTGCACTGATGGAATTTTTTATAACCTTCCTTTTATTTAGATACCTTCTTAAAACAGACACTGAGAAAAGATTTAAATTTTCCACAAAAAATGCAGTGTTTGCATTCAGCATTCTTTTATTGTTCGTTGTTTTTAGTGCATCATTAGTTAGGGCTACTAGGGTTAGTAATGAATATTATAAAGGCACAAGTAAAGAACTAAAACAACTCGAAGATAATTTTATTATTACGCCATCAATATATTTTTACCTTAGTTGTGATGTTGGAGTTTTGAATCAGTATTTAAAATCAGATGGAGAGAAAACAAAATTTGGGGAAAATAGCTTCATACTTTTTCATTATATCCTATCAAATTTTGATGTGATTAAACGACCCAAAGATTTGCAAAAAGGCTATAGGTTTCCAATGTGGGCTAATACCGGTACTTACATTAGAGAATTGCATGCTGATTTTGGCATTGTAGGTGTATATTTAGTCCCATATATACTAGGTTTTTTAATTACTTGGCTTTGGTTCAGATTTTTTGAACGACACGGTATGATTACGTTAGTATTATTAGCTTTCTTGACCTTAATAATAGGATTTTCGTTCTTAATGATGATTACAAGGTTAGATATTTGGACATTCAGTCTCATACTGCTTCTTTTTATTGTACCTGTAATTGAAAAGGTAGCAGTTTTCTTCGGTGAAAGAAATCAACACTCTAACTAATATAAGTTGTTGAAAGTGGAAGATTCTCAGAACCAAACTTTAGATTATAGCGGGACATCAATTACAAAGAACACTATTTATAATCTTTTAGGTTATGGTGTTCCGATACTGGTTGCTGTTGTTGTTATTCCATTCTTAATTAATGGATTGGGAATCGAAAGATTTGGAATTCTTAATTTGGCTTGGATAGTAATCGGCTATTTTAGTTTTTTTGATTTTGGAATAGGAAAAAGCCTTACTAAAATTATTGCTGAAAAAGTAAGCGAAAATAAACATAACCAGATTCCGGGATTATTCTGGACTTCCTTCTATTTAATGTTGGGTATTAGTTTATTATTGTCGATGATTTTAATTTTTTTTGTTCCCGTAATTGTTGGTCTTATTAACATTTCCAAAGATCTACAATCTGAAACATTAAATACTTTCTACCTGCTTGTTTTGTCAATACCTCTTGTAGCTACTACTGCGGGACTTAGAGGGGTATTGGAAGCTTACCAAAAATTCGGACATATAAATGTTATAAGAATTTTTCTTGGGACTTTTACCTTTCTTATTCCTTTACTATGCCTAATGTTTACAAAAAATTTATTTTGGATTATCCTGTTTTTGATTTTAATAAGGATTGTTGTTTGGATTATCTATCTGAAATTATGTTTTAATGTTAGTAAAGGAATTAAAAAGCAAAGAAAATTTGAATTGACGTTGATTTCACCGGTTCTAAGATTCAGTGGTTGGATAACAGTTGCAAATATTATAGGTCCATTTATTACTAATGTCGATAGGTTTTTAATTGGAATATTAATTTCAGCAGAAGCCGTTGCTTATTATGCAACTCCTTATGAAGTTGTGACTAAATTGCTCTTAATACCCACTGCACTCGCAGCAGTTCTATTTCCTGTTTTTTCAGCAAGTTTCGTTAACAATCAAGAAATGTCAAAAAAAATATTTTACACCGGTATCAAGTTTATATTTATAATCTTATATCCGGTCATTTTTATAATTGTGACTTTTTCTTACCAGGGGATTGATTTATGGCTTGGAAGCGAGTTTGCCCGGGAAAGTGCTGTCATTTTACAAATATTGGCAATGGGAGTATTATTTAATTCTATTGCTTATGTTCCCTTTAACTTCTTCCAGGGTGTTGGAAAACCAAGTATTCCGGCAATACTAAACCTTATCGAGTTGCCAATCTATCTTTTTCTTATGTGGATATTTATACAAAATTGGGGTATTAAGGGCGCAGCTGTTGTTTGGTTATTAAGAATTGTTGTCGATACCTTAATCTTGTTTTTGTTCGCTTATAGAAAATTTGATATAAAATTAAGTTCAGGATTAGGGATAGTCTCATTAATACTTTCATTCATTTTTCTAATTATTCCTTCCTTATTTAATGAATTGTTTCATAAAATGCTTTACTCATTAATATTTCTAAGTGGGTTTTTAATTATTGTATGGAAATACTTTGTTACACTTGAGGAAAGGAATTTTCTTATAACAAAATTAAGACAACTTCGTTGATAATATTTTAACAAATAATAGCGCAGCCAATAATTAATATTATGCAGAATATGAATAAAGATTATATTGATAAAAATAAGGTGGCTGGAATTGTCGTCTTATATAATCCATCTGAAATTGTTATTGAAAGCATCAATTCGTATTTAAATCAAATAGGGCATTTATTCATAATCGATAATTCAGAGAAAGAGAATCTTTTTATTAAAAATGAATTAAAAGAAAAGGTTAGTTATCTATTCAATAATTCGAATATAGGTGTTGCAGCAGCATTAAATTTGGGTGCCAAAAAAGCTATTGAACATGGTTTCTCTTTTATTTTAACAATGGATCAGGATAGTAAAGCGCCGGAAAATATGGTTGATATGCTATTGAGTGTAATGGTAGAAAAAAAAAATGTCGGTATAGTTTCGCCGCTACATTCAAACAAGTATGATACACATTTAAGGTTTACTGAAGATTTGGAAAAAATAGATGTAGTGATGACCTCCGGCAATTTGGTCTCTCTCGAAGCTTATGAAAAGATAGGTGAATTTAATGAAGATTTTTTTATTGATTATGTTGATATTGAGTATTGTTTCAAAATGAATGTAAATAACTATTCGATTTATAGATTAAATAAGACAATTCTACAACATGATGAAGCAAATTTATCGGCAAAAATATTATTTAATAGAAGATATTTCCCTCATAATCATAAACCGTTTAGACTTTATTACAAAACCCGCAATTTACTTTTCTTAAGAAAATTATATAAAGACAAATTACCCGACCTTTTGAAAATTGAGTATGATTCTTACTTAAGAACCGTAGCGAAAATATTACTCTTTGAAAAGCAAAAATTTCTGAAAATTAAAATGATCCTAATTGGGATACTTGATTTTCTAAAAGGGAAAAAGGGTCAAAGGAATTTTTCTTAAATAGAATATTCTAAATATTAAACTTGGAGCTATTGTGATAAAATTTGTTAGGCAAATTAAAACACTTGTAAAACCTGTTTATAAAATTTTGAAGTTGGTTTATTATAAAATGCTGGACTTTTTCGATTTTGTAAAAGGGAAAAATCCTTTAATTCCGCCAAGAAGCATGATATTTATAGGTGATGGTGATTATGAAAAAACCGGCACTGAATTTCTGGAATATTTTAAGGATTTAGGAAAATTAAAGCCTACAGATAAAGTTCTTGATGTTGGTTGCGGTATCGGTAGAATGTCTGTACCTCTTACAAAATATTTGTCGTCGGGGGGGGGAGTATTACGGTTTTGATATTGTAAGCATGGGGATAGATTGGTGCAAGAATAATATATCAAGTGAGTTTCCGAATTTTCATTACGAACATGCAGATATTTACAATAAAATGTATAATGCCGGCGGGAAAGAAAAATCTTCAGAATATAGATTTAAATATGATGATAATATGTTTGACTTTGTGTTTTTAACATCAGTTTTTACTCATATGTACACTAGTGACGTAGAAAATTATTTAAAAGAAATATCAAGAGTATTAAAGGTGGGCGGAAGATGTTTGATAACATTTTTCTTGCTTAATGAAGAATCTGAAAAACTAATTTATAGGCGTCAATCATCCCAAAACCTAATATATAAAATGGATAATTATTCTTTTACCAAATCAAATGAAGTACCGGAAAATGCTATAGGTTTTTCTGAAGATTTCATTAGAGAGATATTTGGTAAAAATTCTTTAAGAATTATTGAACCGATATACTATGGCTCTTGGTGCGGAAGAGAAAATTATATGAGTTACCAAGACATTATAATTGCTCAAAAATGAATAACTATATTTAAACTTAATGATTCTCAGCCATTAAATTTAATTGATAATTAATGACTCCTAAAATCTACATAATACTATTAAACTGGAACGGATACTCCGATACTCTTGAATGCTTGGAATCGTTAAAGAAAATTAATTATCCCAATTTTGAAGTTGTTGTTGTGGACAATAATTCTTCCGGTGATGATGTAAAAATAATCCAAGAAAAATTCGGTGATTTTGTTAAAGAGATCATTGTTACTGAAAACAATTTGGGATTCTCCGGCGGTAATAATTTGGGAATTGATTTCGCATTACAAGATGGTGCTGATTTCATATTATTATTGAATAATGACACAATTGTTGAACCGGATTTTCTAGGCAAGTTATTAGACAGCTTTAACAAAAATGAAAATGTGGGTATTACAGCACCACAGATTAATTATTTTGATAATCCTAAAATTGTTTGGACAGTTGGAGGTAAGATAAGTAAACTGCGCGGATCCGGATTTGCTTATTGCGATAAAAGTGAAAAAGAAATTGACAAAAACGAAAAGGTTGTAACTTTTGCTTCCGGATGTAGTCTTTTAATTAAGCGAGAAGTTTTTGAAAAAGTAGGTTTATTTGACGAGGAATTTTTCTTGTATGTAGAGGACACTGATTTTTGTTACCGTTCTCTTAAAGCCGGTTATAAAATTATTGTTTCACCGACTTCCAAGATTTACCATAAAGTTGGTAGTTCAACTTCCGAAGACCTGAAGCAAATCCCACTTTACTATACCACAAGAAACCGTCTCCATTTCGCTCGAAAGAATTTTTATGGTTTTCACTTCATAACTACTATTTATATATTTACAGCCATGCTTAATAAAACTATTTTTTGGCTGCTAAAGGGTAAATCAGAAAATATTGTTGTCGTCAAACAAGCATTTCTTGATTATCTTAAAGGTAAGATGGGTAAAATAAATTCTGAAGAATTTATGGTAAATGGATGAGAATTGGAATTGATGCGAGATTATTAAGTACGAAAATTCGTGGAACTGCAAGATATTTATCCAACTTAATTGAATACTTACCACAGTTTGACCAAAAAAATGAGTATTTCATCTTTCAATATGAAAATCTTCCTAGGGAAAATAATTTTTATACATATATTCCTATAAAAAAAAGCAAACTGCCCCGCCAAATTCATGAACACTATTGGCTTAATTTTGTCCTTCCAAATCTTATAACTAAACATAAAATTGACATTTTTTTTACCCCGTATATTTTCGTTCCCATGTTTAAAAAGAATTGGAAAAATGTAATTGCGATACATGATGTACTTACTAAAGTTTGTAAAGAATACTATACCTTCCATTATAGAAAGTATTTGGATATAATGGTTCCTCCTTCAATAAAAAGAAGTGATAAAATTATTACCGTTTCGCGGTCTGCAAAAGAAGATATAGTTAAATTTTATGATATTGATCCAAATAATATAGAATACCTGTATCATTGGACTAACGATAAGTATAGACCAATCGATCTCAGCTCGGATGAAAAAAAGGAACTCAGAACGAAATACGGCTTACCTGAAAAATTCATCCTCTTTGTAAGTGTACTTGAAGAAAGAAAAAATATTACCGGAATTTTTAAGGTATCCGATATTCTACTGAATAGAGGAATTAATATTAAAATTGTATTTGTAGGAAGAGAAGGTTTTGGTTTTGATAAGATTGCCGATACATTTAATTCAAAGAGTGATAGATTTATTCGATTGATAGATATTGATGATAAAGATTTAGTGAGTATCTATAATTTGGCAACGTTATTTTTCTTCCCGACACATTATGAAGGATTCGGCTTGCCTCCTTTAGAAGCGATGAAGTGCGGGTTGCCGGTTATTGCCTCAAATAATTCATCAATACCCGAAGTAGTTGGCGACGGAGGCATTTTGGGTGAAGTAAATAATTATGAATTTTTTGCGGAGAAAATTGCTTTATTACTCAGTGATAATAATTATTATTCATCGCTAAAACAAAAAGCAATTAAACAAGCTGAAAAATTTACAGCAGAAAATCATTTAACTAAGCTTGTGAATATCTTTAATAGTTTTTAATATCAACTCTACTTTTTTTTTATTAATTAGTGGAAAAAATACTACCGAGCATTTATGAAAATTGTACAAACAAATAAAGCATACTATCCGAAAGTTGGGGGAATTGAAACAACTATAACAACCTTATCGGAAGGTTTTGCTAATTACTTTAATGAAGATGTCAAAGTATTAACTTGCAGTGAAGTTAATCGTACAAAGACTTTAAATAGTGTAATTAATGGTGTTGATGTTAAGTATCTGCCTACTTATGGTTTTTTTACATCGCTTCCAATAAGCCCCGGATATTTTAAGGAAATTAGAAGATATTCTGGCGACATTCTGCATGTGCACGAACCGTTCCCGTTAGCCGATATTTCAATGATTATGTTTCCCAAATTAAAAGAAAACTTTTCTCGTATAGTAGTTTCATGGCATAGTGATATAGTTCGCCAAAAGTGGGTGTTGTCGTTTTATAAAAAATTTATTCTCAAGTTTTTAGGTATTGCTGACAAGATAATTGTTAGTAATCCTAATATGATTAAAAATTCCGATTTTCTTCCCTTGTTCAAAGATAAGATTGAAGTAATTCCTATTGGTGTTAATTTAGATTGGGTTGACTCATGCCAAGAGTCAAATTTATTATCGAATGAAATTCATGCATCGAATAATGGACCTATGATCTTATCTGTTGGAAGGTTAGTTTATTACAAAGGTTATGAATATTTAATTGATGCAATTAACTTAATTCCGGATGCTTCACTTATAATTATAGGTTCAGGTCCCTTGAAAAATAAGTTGGTTGAAAGAATTAATAAATTAAATCTATCATCAAGAATAAATATTATTCCGGAAGTTGATGAAAAAACTTTGCATAGCTATTACAAAGCATGTGACTTATTTGTTCTTCCGTCAGTTGAAAAAAGTGAAACTTACGGCATTGTACAAATTGAAGCAATGGCATGCGGCAAACCGGTCATCTGTACAGATTTAGGTACCGGTACTACATATCTGAATCTGCATGAGAAAACAGGATTTGTTGTTCCCCCGCGGAATACAAAACTCTTAGCCGTAGCAATTGATAAACTAATTACGAATCAAGAGTTAAGATTAAAATTAGGAACTTATGCCAAAGAAAGAGCTTTAAAAGAATTTACCGATAAAAAAATGGTGGAAGAGAATTATAAAGTTTATCAAGAGTTGTTAAATAATTGAATTGACCTTTTACAAACTATAAATGACAATAGATAAAAGTAGATGGGCTTTAGCCCAAGAATATGAGAAAGAGTGGTGGGAATCCAGAAGTAATTATATTGATTTCGATTTTTATAAACATTTTGCTGATGAATTACTGAGATTTGTTGAAGATAATATAAATATTACATCAGACACAAAAATACTGGAAGTTGGAAGTGGTGCAGGTGGAATCTTAACTTACTTAAAAGAAAGCAATAATAGATATGCCATTGATCCGCTTGAATATTTTTACGAAACAGTCGATGAGTTTAGTAAGCAAAGAGATGAATCAGTTAAGTATTTTACAGCTAAAGGAGAGAACATTCAGTTTGAAGATAATATGTTTGATTTAATTATAATGGATAATGTGCTCGATCATTGTGATAAACCAACTGATGTGATGAAAGAAATAACTAGAGTATTAAAAAATAATGGGGTGGTCTACTTCAAACAAAATACTTATAATGTATGGGGAAGATTTATAAGATGGTTAATGGAAAAATTTTTATTAGATAGGGGACATCCTTTTACTTTTTCTAAGAATGATCTAAAACAATTATTTACTAAAAATAGATTAAAAGTACATAAATATAAACGAACCGGATATTTTCCAACTTGGAGAAAAGAACTATCTTCAAAAGGAGTAAAAGAAAAAATTAAGGCATTTCTCTTTGTAACTAGAGATAAAACTACTTATTTATTACAAAAATTTTGATTAGCTAAAAGTAAACAGGTATCAAAACTTTTTATTAAACGTGAGTATCCACCTTTCATAAATATTATGTTAAGAAACAAATGAAATATGAAATCATTATTATCGGTGCCGGTATTGTCGGTTTAGCTACTGCTTATTCAATTCTTAATAAGAATCCGGAAGTTAAATTATTACTTACTGAAAAAGAAAATGAAGTGGAGAAATATACAACCAGGAGTAACAATAGGATAATTAATTCCTGAACCTTTCCCCAATTACTTTTGGGGACTCGAAGCGGAAATAGTTCAAATTTCCTTACAATTAGGGAATCTGATTCCCATTTTGTAATTTTGTGCTATGATAAAACGGAACGCAGAAATATCGCTTTTGCAAATGGCAAAACAATTTAAAAGTGTTACCGTTATTGGTCCGAGACAATCAGGTAAGACTACCATAGTAAAAAAGGTGTTCCCGAAAAAGCCTTATGTGAGTCTTGAGAACCCCGATTACAGGAAGTTCGCTTCAGAAGATACAAGAGGATTTTTGAATGGATACCCCGATGGTGCAATATTCGATGAGGTTCAAAGAGTGCCGGAACTTTTTTCTTATTTGCAACAGGTCCTGGACGACTGCGACAAAACCGGACAATTTATTCTGACAGGCTCAAATAATTTTCTTATGCAGGAAAATATTTCTCAAAGTCTTGCCGGTAGAATTGGACTGATAACTTTATTGCCTTTTTCGATGAACGAAGTTGGGATAAATAAATCTACTTCAATTAATGAATTACTTTTTAAGGGGCTTTATCCTCCTCTATATGACAAAATGTTCGATACGGCTACTTGGTTTGCAAATTACATAACCACTTACGTTGAACGTGATGTTCGGCTAATAAAAAATATAACTAATTTTTCAGCTTTCGAGAGGTTTATTAGATTGTGCGCCGGAAGATGCGGACAATTGTTGAATATGAATAATTTGGCGATAGAAACAGGTGTCGATGGTAAAACTATTGCTTCGTGGATTGGAATTCTTGAAATGAGCTATATTATTTTTAGGCTGCATCCTCATCATAAAAATTTTAATAAAAGAATTGTGAAAATGCCTAAAATTTATTTTTACGATACCGGTTTGGCGGCTTCATTATTGGGGATTGAAAGTGCCGAACAGTTGGTGTTAAATCCTTTTCGAGGAAGTCTTTTTGAGAATTTAGTAGTTGTAGAATTATTGAAACAAAGGTTTAACAATGGATTGAAGAGTAATCTTTCTTTTTGGCGTGATAATGTTGGACATGAAATAGATTTGCTGCTGCAAAACGGGGATACTCTCACTCCGGTGGAAATTAAATCCGGTCAGACTGTCACAAAAGATTATTTTAATGGTTTAGAATTTTGGGAAAAAATAAACCCCGGCTCAAATCGCCTTATTGTTTATGCCGGGTTAGATAAACAAAAAAGAAGTAATAGGATTGAAATTTTACCTTTTTATTCAATTACTGGGTTAAACACTAAAAAATGAACTACAACGTTATAATTGTAGGTGCCGGTATTGTAGGTTTAGCTACTGCTTACACTATCCTTAATAAGAATGCCAATGTAAAATTATTACTCATTGAAAAAGAAAATGAAGTAGCCAAACATCAAACCGGGAACAACAGCGGTGTAATTCATTCCGGTATCTATTATAAACCGGGAAGCTTAAAAGCAATTAACTGTAGACGCGGTTATCAGATGCTTTTGGATTTTTGTGATGAGAACAATATAGAATATGATATTTGCGGTAAAGTTATTGGCGCAACTTCTGAAAATGAATTGCATGCTTTGGAGAATATTTACAATCGCGGAATTGAAAATGGTTTAAACGGACTTGAATATTTATCAGAGAATCAATTAAAAGAAAAAGAATATCATGTAAACGGAATTAAAGGAATCTTTGTACCTCAAACCGGGATAATTGATTTCAAAGTTGTGTCTGAAAAATTAGCTGAATTGATTCGTAAAAAAGGCGGCGAAATTATTTTTAATACATCATTGCAAAAAATAAAAAATTCTCAGGATGAAATAATTATTGAAACAAATAACGGAGAATATTACTCTAAGTTTGTCATAACATGTGCCGGTTTACAATCCGATAGAATCGCAAGGATGACAAAGCCTGATTTGGATGTTAGAATTATACCGTTTAGAGGCGAGTATTATAAACTAAAGGACTCAAGTAAAACATTGGTTAAAAATTTAATTTATCCCGTTCCCGATCCTGCTTTCCCGTTTTTGGGTGTTCATTTTACAAGAATGATTAACGGTGACGTTGAATGCGGACCAAATGCAGTCTTCTCATTTAAAAGAGAAGGTTATTCTAAAATAAGTTTTGATCTAAAAGATACAATCGAAAGTATTACTTGGAGGGGTTTTCATAAAGTTGCATTAAATTATTGGCAAGTAGGAATGGGTGAATTTTATAGATCGTTTAATAAGAATGCATTTGTTAAAGCTCTCCAGAAACTAATTCCGGAAATAAAGGAAAGTGATTTGATTAAAGGTGGAGCCGGTGTCCGCGCTCAAGCATGCGACAAAAATGGAAAACTAATTGACGATTTTTATTTTGTAGAACAAAAAAATATTATTCACGTTTGCAATGCACCCTCTCCGGCTGCTACTTCGGCTCTTTCTATTGGTGAATACATTTTTGAAAAATATATTGCACAGGCTGCTTAATTGAATAAACGTCTCGAAAAAATATTGGTCCTAATTGTAGATTTTATTACAATAAATTTTGCTTGGATGGCATTTTATGTTCTGCGTGTCGAAACCGGATGGTTCGAACTTTTCTCCGAACCTATCTTTCTTATTCCGATGTTTGTTGTTTATATCTATTGGTTAGTCTTGTTTCTTTTTGTAGGAATGTATAGAACTTGGTTTGCATATTCCCGGTTTGATGAGATAGCACTTTTATTTAAAGCAACTTTTGTCGGTATTTTTATTTTATTCTTTCTGATTTTTTATGATGATGTTTCGCATAATATAAAATCAAGCACACGTTATTTTATTTTCATTTATTGGATAATCTTCTTCTTTTCAGTTGCAATCGGGAGAGTTTTAGTAAGAAGCGTTCAAAGGAATTTACTCTTCAAAGGTATCGGAAGAAGAGGAGCTGTAATTATTGGTTTTAATGATAAAGCACACCGAATTCATAATTCAATTACTAATCACCGTGGGTTAGGTCTTGATGTTAAAGCTTATGTTGCGGTAAAAGAAGAAAATGTCGGCAAAGAACATCTCGGGATAAAAGCAGTAGATGTAACAGAAAATATTCGATCGGTTTTGCAGAAGTATGATTGTAAGGAAATAATAATTGCACTCGAACATCATGAAGAAGATATCTTCTTAAAAGTAATTGAAAAAACCGATGGTTTGGATGTTGGAATAAAAATCGTTCCCGATCTATATGAAATAATAAGCGGGCAAGCGCGCACTACTCAGATTTACGGATTTCCACTTATAGATATTATGCCGCAGTTAATGCCGGAATGGGAAAAAAAAGTAAAGCGTTTGATGGATATTTTTATTTCGCTTTTGTTTTTAATTATTACTTCTCCCGTTTTATTAATTGTTGCTGCTGCAATAAAACTCGATAGCAAAGGACCCGTGTTTTACAAACAGGAAAGAAGCGGATTGAACGGTAAACCTTTTAAAATTTATAAGTTTCGCTCCATGGTTCAAGATGCTGAAAAAGAATCCGGACCGGTTTGGTCAACTAAAGATGATCCGAGAATTACACCGGTCGGAAAAATTATTAGAAAATTAAGATTGGATGAAATACCTCAAGTTATAAATGTATTGAAAGGAGAAATGAGTTTTGTAGGTCCCAGACCTGAAAGACCTTACTTTGTTGAAAAACTTTCCGAAGAAATTCCGTTATATAAAAGAAGATTAAGAGTTCGTCCCGGCATTACCGGGTGGGCTCAAGTTAAACACAAGTACGACGAATCGATTGAAGACGTTAAAACGAAACTCCGGTACGATTTATTTTATATCGAAAACATTTCGCTGCGAATGGATTTGAAAATTATATTTCGAACCGTATTCGTTGTACTTTTTGGTAAAGGTCATTACAATTAGGTGAATCATGAAAAAAACACTCATAATTATTCCAACATATAATGAACTGATTAATATTCAGAAATTAATTTCGCAGCTGCGTTCTGAATATCCTGCAATTGATATTCTTATTGTTGATGATAATTCTCCTGATGGAACCGGGAAACTAGTTAACGAGTTATCTGATTCCGACTCTCAATTAAAGCTAATAGAAAGAGAGGGTAAATTAGGATTAGGAACTGCTTATGTAAGAGGATTCAAATTTGCAATTGAAAACAATTACGATTTTGTAATTCAGATGGATGCTGATTTTTCTCATGATCCGAAAGTAATAAAACAATTTTTAGAACATATTGAAAACAACGATGTTGTTATCGGAAGCAGATATATAAAAGGTGTAAATGTTGTCAATTGGCCGATGAGCAGGTTGTTGTTAAGTTACTTTGCAAATATCTATACTAAAGTTATAACCGGAATGCCGATATACGATGCGACAGGCGGTTATAAATGCTGGCGGCGGGAAGTGCTTCAAGCAATTAACCTGGATAAGATTACATCAAACGGTTATTCATTCCAAATTGAAATGAACTTTAAAGCATGGAAAAAAGGATTCAAGCTAAAAGAGATTTCTATTACATTTGTCGATCGTACCGACGGCAGTTCAAAGATGTCTAAGAAAATTGTTCACGAAGCAATATTCATGGTTTGGAAATTACGCTTCAATAGTATCTTCGGAACATTGGATTAATTTATTACTATGCAGCTATCTATAATAATAGTTAATTATAATGTGAAGGAATTTCTGTTAAACCTTCTCGACTCCCTCAATAAAGCTGTATCTAAATTTGAACATGAAATCATAATTGTTGACAATGCTTCTGATGATGGAAGTGTTGAAGCAGTTCGAAATAAATTTAACGACGTAAAAATTATCGAGAATCAAAAAAATGTCGGGTTCGGTGCCGCTAATAATCAAGCAATGGAAATTGCAAAAGGTGAATATCTCGTCCTTATTAATCCCGATACTATTGTAAAAGAAGATACTTTTACAAAACTAATCGAATTCTTGAAAAACACACCCGATGCGGGTATGGTTGGATGCAAAGTATTGAATCCAGACGGAACACTGCAGCTTGCTTGCAGAAGAAGTTTTCCCGGTCCGTGGACATCATTCACAAAAATAACAGGCTTAAGCAAACTCTTTCCCAACAGTAAACTATTTGCAAGATATAATCTCACCTATCTTAATGAAAATGAAACATATGAAGTTGATGCAATATCCGGTTCTTTTATGATGATACGGAGAGAAGTGTATGAAAAAACAAAAGGATTTGATCAGCAGTTTTTTATGTACGGCGAAGACCTTGATTTATGTTACAGAACTCAGAAAGAAGGATACAAAGTTTATTACGTTCATTCAACCGAAATTATTCATTACAAAGGCGAAAGTACAAAACGGAGCAGCATTGACGAAACTAAAGTTTTCTATGATGCCATGCATCTTTTTGTTCGTAAGCATTTCTCATCTTTCTTTATTGTTGAATTAATTTTACAAGCAGCCATCTTCTTTAGAAAATTATTTGCATTCCTAAATTTATACCGGTTGGTAATTGTTGCCGTATTACTTGACCTGATATTCGGTGTGTTATCTTTTTTCACAGCCGAAGAAATTTACAGTAATGAAAGATGGGAAGGATTCCCGGAAATATTTAAACCCGGAGTTTATTTTGTACCGGCTTTTATTCAAGTCATAATTTCATCTTTGATGAACTCGTACCGAAAAGATGGTTTTTCCGTTCTTCGAAGTTTAATTTCGTTAATTGTCGGATTGATGGTTATTACGTCAATGACGTTCTTCCTAAAACAGTACGCATTCAGCAGAGCGGTTGTGCTCATTGCATATGCTTTGATGTTTTTCGGCTTTGCATTCTGGCGAATAATTGCAAAAACTATTTTTAAAGTCGGGCTTTCCGCTAATGAAAGAAAGAACAGAACAATTATCGTAGGAACCAACAGCAAAGCCCTGACATTAACAAAGAAGTTGAAATCAAGTTTAACGTCGCTTCATCATATAATTGGTTTGATTGGAATAAGCAACAAAGATATTGGTGAGCAAATTCAAAACTTCAATGTAATCGGATCGTTAAGCAATATTAAAAAAGTAATTCAAGAGAATAAAATTGATAAAGTTATTTTTTCTTCCGACGAGCTTACTTTTGATCAAATGTTCGGTGTTGTTTCAAACTGCCAGGGTATGAATGTTGAATTTATGGTAGCCGGTAGCGATATGGATTACTTAGTCGGCAAATCGTCAATTACAATGTTGGAGGATATTCCTTTATTAAAAGTTTATTATAATATTTCTTCCTTACCTCATAAAACGGCAAAAACAGCATTCGATTTTATATTAAGTACATTTATTTTACTTTTGCTGTACCCTTTAATATATTCGCACCGCAAGCTTACCGGAAGAGCAACTGAATTTTCTAACTTTATTCTTAATGTTCCGAAAGTATTAACGGGAAAAAATAGTTTTGTCGGTCCGGAAGCATACAGTTATATGGAAGGTTTATATCTCGGTAAAAAAGGTCTAACTGGGTTGTGGAATATCGAGAACATTGATAAAAACGATGAAGAAGAAAAACGTAAACTCGATATCTTTTATGCAAAGAATCAAAATATTTGGCTTGATATCGAAATTTTAAGCAGAAGTTTTTCGAACATGATTTTCAAACAGGAGAAATAATGGCAAAGAATAATACACTAGATTTTGAAAAACCGATTTATGAACTCGAAAGTAAAATTGAAGAAATGCGCCAGTATGAAGGCGATTTGGATATAAAAGACGAGATTTCAAAACTCGAATCTAAAGTTTTTTCCTTAAAGAAAAGTATCTTCGATAACCTTACAAGATGGCAGAGAGTTCAACTTGCCCGGCATCCCGAAAGACCTTATACGTTAGATTATATCAATATGATGACAACTGATTTTATTGAACTTCATGGCGATAGACATTACGGTGACGATAAAGCAATTGTCGGCGGTCTTGCCAAACTCGACGGTCAAAAAGTAATGATTATCGGTCATCAAAAGGGGCGAGATACAAAATCAAATGTTTATAGAAATTTCGGTATGCCTAACCCCGAAGGTTACCGGAAAGCATTACGCTTAATGAAACTTGCCGAAAAGTTTAACATTCCTGTAATAACATTACTCGATACACCCGGTGCTTTCCCCGGTCTCGAAGCCGAAGAAAGAGGTCAAGCCGAAGCTATTGCAAAAAATTTATTTGAAATGAGTAAACTCAGAGTACCGATAATCATTGTTATCATTGGCGAAGGTGCAAGCGGAGGTGCTTTGGGTATTGGTGTCGGCGATAGAATTCTTATGCTTGAAAATACTTGGTATTCTGTTATCAGTCCGGAATCTTGTTCAAGTATTTTATGGCGAAGTTGGGATTACAAGGAACAAGCGGCTGAAGCACTTAAATTGACAGCACCGGATCTTTTAGAACAAAAAATTATTGACAGAATTATACCGGAACCGTTAGGCGGAGCTCATAAAAATTATAATCAAATTGCAGATACTCTTAAATCAATTTTACTGGAAGAACTTGCTGATTTAATGAAAATCAAACCGGACAAATTAGTTCAAAACAGGTTAGAAAAATTTGGGGCAATGGGAGTTTTTGAAGAATAATGTTGAAACATGTTACTACTATTCGTGTTCGTTATGCCGATACCGACAAAATGCAGTTTGTTTACAACGGAAAGTATCTTGAATATTTTGAAGTAGGTAGAACCGAGTTATTAAGAAGTTGTGGTCTCGCTTACAGTGAAGTCGAAAAAGAAGGTTATCAACTTCCGTTGATTGAAGCAAAATTAAGATACATTTCACCTGCCCGTTACGATGATCTGCTTGATATTGAAGCAACGGTAAGCGAACTCTTATCGGCAAAAGTTCATATTGATTATAAAATTACAAGACATGAAACAGGTGAAGTAATTACCGAGGGATACACAACTCATATGTTTATTAAATCGGATTCAAAAAAACCTACCCGCCCTCCTAAGATTTATACCGACGCTCTAAAAAAATATTTTGAATAGCTAACTGATATTTTATTAAATAGATATTTACTGATGATCGAAAAGATAAAAGAACTTACAAAAGATACCGCTATTTACGGCATCAGTACAATAGTCGGCAGATTTTTCGGATTTCTGCTTGTTCCGTTTTATACGAATATATTTTCAACTTATGAGTTCGGGGTTTTCTCAAATGTTTATGCTTACATTGCCTTCCTTAACATAATATACATCTACGGCATGGATGCCGCATTTCTTAAGTATAGTTCAATTACAGATGAAAGTAATAAGAAAAATGTTTTTTCCACCTCATATGTTTTTGTAACTGCAACAACCGTAATCTTTTCATTAATAATATTTTTAGCTAAAGGGAACTTAAGCGATGGGATGAGTATTCCTTCTCAATATTCTTATTTACTTAATTATGTAATCCTAATTTTATTATTTGATACACTTGCTCTTGTACCTTTTGCGAACTTACGTCTGCAAAGAAAAGCAAAGAAATTTGCAATAATAAAAACATTGAACATTCTTATAAATCTCGGTTTGAATATTTACCTGATACTATTTCTTGAATATGATATAGAAGCAATTTTCATTAGCAATGCTGTTGCATCGTTCTTTTCATTTGCGGCACTGCTTCCCGAAATAATTAAATATTTTCTGCCAAAGATTGATTATGAATTACTAAAAAGAATGTTGAAGTTCGGTATTCCATACTTACCTGCAAGCATGGCGGCAACAATTGTACAGGTGATAGATAGACCGATTCTTGTAAGAATCTTGGGCGAAAGCGCACTCGGTATTTATCAGGCAAATTATAAGCTCGGTATTTTTATGATGTTGTTTGTTTCCATGTTTCATTATGCTTGGCAGCCATTTTTCTTAAATAATGCACAAGATGCAAATGCAAAAAAATTATTTTCCAAAATATTGACTCTCTATCTTATTGTATCGTCATTGATTCTTGTTTTTCTTTCATTATTCATTTCCGATATAGCCGGGTTTGAAATAATGAACGGACGTACAATAATCGGAAAAGAATATTTATCCGGACTATATATTGTCCCGGTAGTTTTACTTGCTTATGTTTTTCATGGTATGTACGTCAACTTTCAAGCAGGTATTTATATTGAAGAAAAGACAAAATATTTCCCGGTTGTAACTGGAGCGGGTGCACTTCTGAACATTATAACAAATATTGTATTAATTCCGGTAATCGGAATAATGGGAGCGGCAATTGCTACACTGGTAAGTTATTTTGTTATGGCTGCGGGTTTATTTATTACGGCACAAAAATTTTATAAGATTGACTACGAGTATTTTAAAATAATCGCAATCTTTTTATTGTTATTTATTGCCAGTATATTTTATTACTACGTATTTGGATTTGAAAACGTAAACTTTGTAAATAAGATTGCAATTCTTTTGGGCTTTATAGCAGGTTTATTTATTTTTAGAGTTATCAGTAAAGAAGAAATTTCTTCTCTCAAAAAATTATTCTAATTTTTTTTCACCTTCTAATCTTACTTATAGAATGGATTCAATTAAAATAAAAATCAAAAGAATATCGGATGAATTCTCGGAAATACCTTTACCTTCATATGCAACAGAAGGAAGTTCAGGAATGGATATTCGAGCTGTACTTAAGGAACCGGAAACATTAAAACCGGGTGAAGTTAAATTAATTTCCACAAATCTTTCGGTCGAAATTCCAATTGGGTATGAAATACAAGTAAGACCGAGAAGCGGCTTGGCTGCCAAATACGGTATAGGTGTGCTGAACTCGCCCGGTACAATTGACAGCGATTATAGGGGAGAAGTAAAAATAATTTTATTCAATTTTGGTAAAGACCCATTTGAAATTAAATCCGGTGAACGAATTGCACAAATTATTTTATCCAAAGTTTATAAAGCAGAAATAGAAGAGTCTTCAAATCTTAATGAGACAAAACGTGGTGAAGGAGGGTTTGGGCATACAGGGAAGGCGTGAAGGGATGAGGGGAAGAGGAGAAGTGTGAGCTTCCCCCAATTGGTAGACACACTAAAAAAGTATTAAATTACTAATTAGG
>DYHH01000015.1 GCA_020724265.1 Melioribacter roseus
TTTATTAATTAAATATACTCTCCTATGGTCATTTGACCTAAACTATAAATAGTATTATATGGAATTCGAAATAAAAATGATTATTTCGGTATTTATTTAATCAATATGTTGAATGGGTGGCGGGTAAAATTCTGCCACCCTGTTAATTCTCTAAGAGGTAAAAATGCGCAGCGCAATATTGTATGGTCCTCATGATTTTAGAATTGAAACTTTGCCCGAACCAGTTTTAGCGGAAAAGGAATATTTGGTGAATATTAAAGCATGCGGTGTTTGCCATTCCGAAATTCATCAATGGGAAAGTAAAATCCCCGGGTTAGAGTATCCTCGATTTATCGGACATGAAGTATCTGGAGAAATTAGTAAAATCGGGAAGGATTGTGCGAAGTTTAAAATTGGGGATAGGGTAGCTGCTTGGGTTGAAGGGAAAGGTTATGCAGAACAAATCGCCGTTAAAGAAGAACGACTTTTTTTAATGAAACATGATTTGCCTTTTGAACACGCTATTCTTGAACCTGTCGCTTGTACTACAAACGGTGTAATTAAAGCAAACATACAATTGGGTGATACAGTTGCGCTGATTGGTACAGGTTTCATGGGGCTGTTAATATTGCAAAAAGTAAAACTTTTAGGTGCTTCAAAAATAATTGCAGTTGATGTTAGAGATGAAATGCTTGTTCTTGCAAAACAAATGGGTGCTGATGAAGTAATAAATTCTAACAACCAAGATGTGAAAAAAACGATTTTGCAACACACTGGCGATAGTGGAGTTGATGTGAGTTTTGAAATAGGTGGTCTTCAAGCTACACTGGATATTGCTGCCGAGATTACAAGGATGGAAGGTAAATTGGTTATTTTCGGATACCATCCAGGCAAGAGAGTAATTAATGATTTAGGATACTGGAATTGGATGGCATTTGATATTATCAATGCTCATTTCAGAGATATGTCAACAATTCTTAAAGGCTCCGCCATCGGAATGAGTCTTCTTAACTCGAAAAAAATTAATATGGGTAGTCTCATAACGCATAAGTTGAAATTAGATAGCATTAACGAAGCTTTCGAGCTTTCCAGAGATAAACCAAATGGTTTTATTAAATCCGTTGTTGTAATGGATTGAAAATTGTGTTAATAATAAAAATTATACAAAAAGAAATAAGTGATTGATATGAAATTAAAAATTACCGAACAAATGTTTAGTTGTAAGTTAAAACTTCTGGTGATAGTATCAATTCTTTTTATTCAGACGATGATTTTTGCCGGAGGGAAATTAGTAGGTAAAGTTACTGAAGCGGGTACAGGCGAACCGTTGTTTGGTGTAAACATTGTCATTATTGGCAAAGATATTGGTTCGGCTACAGATATTGATGGCGATTACTTTGTTCTAAATATTCCCCCGGGAATCTATGAAGTTAAAGCTACAATGATAGGTTATCAATCTGTAACTCAAACCACTGTTGAAATAAAAAATAATATTACCACTGTACTCGATTTTACTCTCACTCAATCATCAATTCAACTGGATGAAAGTATTGTTATAACGGCAGAAAGACCGTTAGTCGAAAAAGATTTAACCTCAACAAGGCACTTTGTCTCCGCTGCTGAAATTTCAGCGCGACCAACCGATCAATTGATGACCATTTTATCAACACTCCCCGGAATTGATGTGAATTCTTCCGGAGAGTTAGTTGTTAGACGCGGTACTCTAGATCAAGTAGCCTTTCTTATTGACGGTGTTAGAGCAAGAAATCCATTGGACTTTCAACCATACACCGGTATTAATCTTTCTTCCATTCAAGAATTGGAAATTATAACCGGCGGATTTAGTGCAGAATACGGCGAAGCTCAATCTGGTGTTTTCAATATAATAACTAAGGAAGGATCCGAAAAGTTTGAGGTATATACCGAATTTAAGTATACACCACCAGGATTAAAACATTGGGGAACTGCTCTTTATGATTACTCTTCGACTAAATTTTGGGAAAATTCGCATGCACGACATTTACAATGGTGGATTGACAATCCAAATATGTGGGTAGACCCGGACGGAACACCGGGTAATGACCCGAATAGTCAATGGACACCTCAAGAAGCTTATAATCATTATATGAAAAATCATCAACCTCTAACCGATTATACAGACAAGCCAAGTTATCAAACAGAAATGTCCATCGGCGGGCCAACTCCGCTTAAAGATTTGTATTTCTTTTTTACAGGGAAATTTAGAACTGCTCCACCAGTTTCAGGAAACAGTTTTTACGATCAGGGGTTTTGGTATGATGGAACTTTGAAACTAACTTATAAAGTTAGTAAAGCAATAAAATTGATGTTTTCCGGTTTTTATAATGATTCAAAAACCAGTTACGGAATGGACTATCTTACCTTTGAAAATGGATTCGAAAATAAGTACGCTCTTTATGATTATGAAGGCTTTCCGGAGAATAGAATTAATAGTCAAGCTATTAAAATGACTCATGTTTTGAGCAACAATACTTTCTATGAATTACAATTATCTAGAACTTACAGCTACAGAGGTCAATCTACCTTCCCCGGCGATGAAGATGGGTGGGATGAAGGTGAAATATTCCGCAATCATCTCAGAGCTGTTGATAAAAATGGAAATCCGATTCCCGAAGGGTACAGTAATTTCTACGGATTGCATACAACAGGGTATTATTACCGGGGTAATGATAAGAACACGGATATTACATTTTCCGGTGATTTGATAAGTCAATTTAGAAAGAATTGGCAAATTAAATCCGGGTTTGATTTTACGTATTATAATCTTGATAGATTTCAGCAAGGTAAAGCCTACAATATAATTGAAGATAAAGTCTACAACCCATATGAAGGAGCAGTTTACTGGCAGAATAAGTTGGAATTTGAGGGTCTTATTATGAATCTGGGTCTCCGATTCGATTTTTATAATCCTAACGATTATGTATATCTTGACGAATTCAACCCATTGGGAACAAGTTCTGACGAAGAGGAAAATGTAACCCCAAGAATGGAGAAAACAAAAATTACAGGTCAATTATCTCCGAGAATTGGAATATCACATCCGATCTCTGAAAACACGGTTCTCCATTTTTCTTACGGTCATTTCTTCCAAAGAGCAACATTTGGTGATTACGGCGAAGGAACCGGAAGTAATGCACCAGGGCAACGGGTAACCGGTATTCTAAATACATACCTAGTGGAAAACGAGGATGGTACATTTTCTCCTTACAATATTGGAAACAGAAACTTAAAACCTAGAAAAACCGTTCAGTACGAATTAGGTGTTGAACATAATATCGGCGGTATTGTTGCTAATATTACAGCTTTTTATAAAGACTATACTAATAATATACGTACTATAACAGTATTTACCGATGATGGCGGATCATATAAGACTACAGGAAATTCAAATTACTCCGACTCAAAAGGTGTAGAAATATCATTAAGAAAACCTTTATCAGGCTTATGGGGAGGTTACCTAAATTATTCTTGGAGCACCGGTATTGCTGGTAGATCTGGTGACCCGGATGTTATAGCCTCACCTCTTTCGGGGCTTCAAACCCGCCTTACAGATTATACTGGTGATTTTATACTCTACGACCCCTCTCGCTTAAAGTGCGGTTTGGTATTTAATGTGCCTTCTGATTTTGATTTTCTCTTTGGTATTTTTTCGAACATGCAATTATCTATAGACTATTCAGTCTATTATCCGCACGAAAAAATTATCCCGGATAATTATTCTTTCGGGGGTAAATCTTTTATGAGATACGCATATAAGAATGCTTTGGTTAGAATAAGAAAAGAGTTCTTGCTTGGCGGGTTTAATTTTGCTGCTTTTGTTGAAATACAAAATGCATTCAATGATAAGCACCTCAATTTTTACAGTATAAGTTCTTCCTCGGCTTCCCTGGAAGACCAAGCAAAATTTGTAAACTCTAACTTCACGGAATTTCCTGATGAGAAGCCAAACGGTGGACCTTTTCCCGATGTATTAAAATATTACAATTATCCTCGTTCAGTTGTATTTGGTGTTGCATTCGGATTTTAGTTATTAATCATGATTGGAGAAATTTGAAGAAATGAAAAAAACAAAAAAATTAAATTCGCTAATTATTGCTATCATTCTGCTATTTCTTACAACCCCTTTGTTTTCACAAAGGCATTTAGTTACTCATACAAGGGGAAAATTATGGGAGACCTTAAATAGCTTCGGGCTTATCGGTCATGGTGGTGCGTGGGATTATGAACAAGTCACCGGTATTGGTTTTTATCCAGGCTTCCCTGAATTTTATTTCCCTAACGATGAACTTGATGCGAACCTTCCGACAAAAATTACAAATGCCAATTTTCATAATTTCAGAAGCGGTCCATGGGTTGTTGCAAAAGGTTTACAATCCTTAGAACCTCCGGATTATTCACCGAAGCCAAAAGATTTTCTTATTTATCATTCTTCTATGACTTGGCAACAAAGAGGTACTATTTATAATTATTCACCGTTCGTAACAACTAATAATTTTGTTGGTGAGCCCAATTTTAATCCTGCCTTACCCGAAGAAATGCATTACACTACAATTCCTACTGTTACAGGCATAACTATTAAGCAAAGATCTATGGCTTGGAGTTTCCCCGGCTATTCTGATTTTATTATTTACGACTATGTTTTCGTTAATACAGGTGATATGGTGGTGCCGACTCTTAACAGTATAAGAAATCATCAACAAACATTAGAGGAAGTTTGGTTGGTGTTTCATTCCGGAATTTCTGTTTCTACAAAAGGTACTCTCAATTTCCATTATGAACCCGGTCAATTTGTTGAATCGGCGGCACCTGCTGGGGGCTTTGGTGGTTATGGGCAGAAACCAGGCTCGGATATTTATGCTATAGAAAATTTGGAAAGTGGCGACGGGAAAGGATTATTATATTATAGCAGAGATTATAATGGCGGAAGAGAACCGGTACCATGGGATAAGTGGGCAATTAAAAGTAATTGGAGAGAATTGCTTAGGTTATCTCCTGATTGGGAACCGGAGTTACAAGACCCTGCTTGTTTTGGTTTTCAGTTTTTATATAGAACTCCGCCTAAAACTGCTTTTAGCAACGATCCATTTGATGCTGATCCCTCTTTCTTCAGTGTTTATAGTGATGAAGGGGGTAGTTTTAACGGGAAAAGCCTGGATTTCAATGAATCTTTTGGTCTCAAATCCTTTAATGAAAAATTTATTTATGATTTTATTACACATGATTTCTTAAGAGCTAATGATGGCAGATTATATGGTTGGTATACTTCTTCCTTCGGTCCTTATAAGTTAGCCCCGGGTGATTCAGTTAGATTGGTTGTTGCCGAAATCGCCGGTCAATTGGATATGTGGGATGTTGTTAGAGGAGACCCGGATCATAACTTCCCCGATAGTTCAATTGCCGCAATTCAAAGAAACGCCCAAGCAGCCAGAAATGCTATTAAATGGGGATTCGGTGCGAGGGTTGACGGTATTGATATCGTTGCAGATGTTCCTGAATCTCCGCCTGCCCCTAATTGCACTGCTTCAAATGCTTCTGTTGCGTCTGATACTGCAGTAATTGCTATTAGGTGGGATAAACTTGCCGAAGAAACTTCTTTTAACGATGGATCTAACCAAGTATTTTATAACGGTGCTGATGATTTAAGCGGTTACAGAATTTTTCGGGGTACTGATGAAAGAGGCGTGTGGACTCTTCTAATGGATATTCCCAAAATTGATTTTGATTTGTTTTGGAATTCTGAAAAAGGACTCTACGAATATTTGGATAAAGACCTTCAATTCGGCTTCGGATTTTATTATTACGTACAAGCTTATAATTCAAATCCAAAACCTTGGACTTCAATTAACGGTACTTTAGTAAACAATCTTCCTGAATTGAAAAGTGCTGATTACAACCGTACTCAAAAAGTTTCAGCAAGACCGGGTCCCGTCGATATTAAGGAAAAAGGCTGGGATGTTTTCGTTGTTCCTAACCCATTTATTGAAGGCAATTTTGAATACAGTTTTATGGGAACTGATTCAAGAAAAATTGAATTTAGAAGTCTTCCCGAAAAAGCCACTATAAAGATTTTCAATCTTGCCGGTGAATTAGTTAGGACTTTAAGACATGGTCCTGATTCATACGGAAATTTAGCCGGTAGTATTGATTGGGATCAAAGATCTGACTCAGGTTTATTAGTTGCTCCTGGACTTTATATTTATGTTGTCGAGTCCGAAACTGCAGGAACAATAGGGAGTCGTACTAACGGTAAATTGATGATCATAAGATAAAAGTTAGTGAAAGTATACTTGGAGGAAGTTTTGAAAAAGCTAATAATTTTTTTGATGTTAATAATTATTTCGGTCTCAACTGAAGCTCAGTTTAACAAAGTTGGGCGAACCTCTCTCCAATTCTTAAAGATTGGGGTAGGGGGAAGAGAATCGGCTCTTGGTGAAGCTTCTATAGCAGATCCACGAAATATTAATGCTTTATTCTGGAATCCAGCCGGTATAACAGTAATTGAAAATTTGGAATTTTCTTTTAACTATACAAAATGGTTCCTTGATTTGAATGTTATAGGGGTAGCTGCAGGAATTAATTTAGGAGATTGGGGTGTATTGGCTGTAAACTATATCTACCTTGATTACGGGGATTTAGACTTAGCGCCCGTTACTAGTCAATCGGGTGGGCTCGATACTCGTACCGGTATGAAGTTTACCGGTAAAGATTTGGCTATTGGAGTTGCATATGCTAGGAAATTTACCGACAAACTTTCAATAGGTGTTAATTTTAGATATTTGCGAGAAGACCTTTACAAGTATACTACAGACCTATTTAGTTTTGATGTCGGAAGTTTTTATAACACCGGCTGGAAGGGTATCAGACTTGCAATGAGCGCTCAAAATTTTTCTACACAAGCACGATGGTTGCAAACAGGTGATGAATCGATTCAATCTTATGAACTACCGCTGCTATTTAGAGTTGGTTGGTCTGTTGACTTATTAGGTGGTGAAGACCTTTTCTTAGGCGGTAATTCAGATCAACATAGAGTTACTTTCAATATGGATGCAATTCACTCAAATGATTATTCGGAAAGACTCAATATGGGTTTGGAATATGTTTTCCTTGATCAATTTTTCTTAAGGGGTGGTTATAGATTAAACTATGATGAAGGCAATTTAGCTTTTGGTCTTGGGGTAAATACTAAAATCTCGGATTTTAAAATTCAATTTGATTACTCATATGTTAAATATGATTTTCTGAATTCACCACATAGGTTCACATTGCTGCTTGCTTTTTGATGTAGTCTTGGTGAAAAAAATAGTTCGGGGATATTGGAATCTTAATTCGAAATTTTAAGAGATTGTTAAAAGTTGGGAATTATTTATCGATAGGTAATATTGTTTCAATATTCTTCCTGAAAATAGGTTATTTGTGGATTGTTAAGAAATTAGAAGCCCAATATTAAAAAGCATATAAATTTTTGCTGCAATTCTTAAGCCATGTGTTACGAACTTCGTTTTACTTAAAGGACTGATTATGGTTGTCATACAATCTTCAGTTCCAGAATTAAATTGATAATTAGATAGAACTTTTAAGGAGATACTTATTTATGAACTTTGCTAAACTACTGGTTGAAGGTGAAAAATTAACGAGAGATAATTTTGCTAATCCTCCAAAAGCTATGGGTGTTTTACCTTTTTGGTTTTGGAATGGTGAAATGAATGAAGAGGAAATGATTTGGCAGATGAAAGAATATCACGCAAAAGGAATTTCCGGATTATTTATACACGGTCGTTTCGGTGAATCAATTGGTTATTTATCCGATACATGGTTTGAACGAACTAAGCACGCTGTAAAAGTCGCAAAAGAAATCGGAATTGATGTTTGGGTTTATGATGAAATGAATTGGCCGAGTGGTACAGCCTATAGAAAAGTTTCACAGGAAAATCCAAAACTCAGACAGAAATATTTAGAGATGGTTGCGCTTCCCGTACCGGGGCCATTGTTCACATTTTTGGAAGCAACGGATGATAGATATGTAAATACAGGAAATTCAAAACCGATTGTTGCTTATGCATGTTCGGAAGAAGAGTTTCAATCAAATTTAAACCCAGACACAATTATTGATCTTACTCCAAACTTATCATTTAATGCTGTTATCCCTTGGGAAGCACCAAAAGGAAATTGGCGATTGCTTTATTTCTTAGAAAAGGAAATCGATTATTATATAGATGCCTTAAATCCCGAATCAACAAGAAAGTTTTTAGATGAAACACATGAAAAATATAAAACTGCCGTTGGCGAAGAGTTTGGTAAAGTTATGCCCGGCTTTTACACCGATGAACCGGCAATGCATTACTATCATGTTGGAATGCAAAACCAAGTTATACCTTGGACGACACAGATGTTTAAGATTTTTCGTGAAAGAAGAGGCTACGATTTAAAACCATATTTAGGCGCACTCTTTTTAGACATGGGTGAAAAGACAGCACAAATCCGTTATGATTTTTGGAAAACTTTAACTGAACAATATTCGGAATCCTACTACCAACAGATAAGAGAATGGTGCGAAGCAAATAATGTGTTATTCACAGGCCACTTACTCGGCGAAGAATGGATTTGGATGCATGCAAGATGCGAAGGAAATATTTTCAAACATTTGAAACATATGCACATCACCGGAGTTGACCACCTTTATCCGATTGTCGGTTCAAAAGAAGCTGCCAGTCAACATGTTGCTTTAAAGATTGCAAGTTCAGCAGCTCATCATTACGGAAGTAATCAATTGTTATGTGAATCAATGGGCGGAACTTATTGGGATTGCACTCTCGAAAGAATGAAATGGATTGCTAACTGGGAGTACGTTCTCGGTGTAACAATTTTTAACAACCACGGCTATCACTATTCGATTGAAGGTGAACGTAAACGCGATTGGCCGCCTTCGCAGTTCTATCATCATACCTGGTGGAAATATTATGACAACTTTGTGAAGTATATGTCCCGATTGGGTCATATGCTCTCCGGTGGAAAACATATCGCAAAAATTTTAATGCTTTATCCAATTAACAGCGCATGGGCGAATTATAAACCAAGTGGTCCTGATCAACTATTCAATTTAATGCAATCCGATTTCGATTACTTAACTGATTTACTTCTTAGATTACATTATGATTTTGATTATACCGACGAAGATATTCTCACCGAAGCGGAAGTGGTTGATGGTAAATTAAAAATCAATAAAGAAGAATTCTCCGTTATCTTCCTTCCGCCGATAACAGCTTTACAGCAAAGTGCATTTGATAAACTCCATGAGTTTGTATCACAAGGCGGAACACTGATTGCTGATACTGTAATTCCGAATACAATACTAGATGCAAAAGATGATAACTCATTAATCAATATCAAAAAGTTATTCGGCAAAGACCCGGCTGATTTATTAAAACACTTAAACAACGGTTCTTCCTTTACGGTGAATAAAGTTAGCAACATTGGTAAAGGTTCTGTTTATTTATTCGAAGGGAAAGGTTTATCGAATGAAAAGAAAGAATCAGAGATTAAAAAGTTACTCAATGAAATTCTTGTCCCCGATGTTACGATAAGCGAAGAAGATGTATTCTATCTGCATAAAGTAAAAGATGATTTTGATTTATGCTTCTTCACAAATACTCAGCAAGTAAATCACGGTGAAGTTGATATAACATTTGAGAAAGTCGGCACACCCGAATTATGGAATCCCGAAACAGGTGAAATCGAAAAGATGAATCACTATTCGATTGAAAACAATCGACTTAAAATAACATTACCGTTCGATTCAACACAATCCCATTTTGTAATTGTAAGAGATGAAGTTGAAGTACCGTATGTCACCTCAAGTAATATTACCGTAACTGAATTAACAAATGAAAAACTCACCGGTTACTCAAAAGAAAAAATTGAAAAAGCGGAAGCACAAGTAGCTACAATGGATGGTGAAAAAAATGTTAATGCTGAAGCAGTAAGGAAACTTGACGACATAAAACTGAACGGAAATTATTCATTCAATATTACCGAAGATAATGTTTTATGCATCGGTAAATACAAAATGATGATTGAGAGTGATTTATCAAATCCGAATGATATAATGAAAGAAGATTACGATGACAGCAATTGGCTTGATGTAACAATGGGTGCTTGGGAAATGCAGCTTCCACAGGAAAGAGATGAATCAACTTATCCCGAAACACTTTGGTACCGCACTTCATTCGAAATGAAAAAAGTTCCGGTAAATCCTAGAATATTAATTGACGGATTCAGCGGCAAAGAATACACGATGTTCATTAACGGGAAAGAAGTAAAAGATAAAGGCAGAAGAAGCAAGATTGACGCTGAGATAAAAGAGGTTGACATAAAAGATTATGTAAATGAAGGAAAGAATGTTGTTGCAGTTAAGTTGGTAGTTGTAAGAAGAACCGATGGAATACTTGATCTTTTAAAAGTAGTCGGTGATTTCACTCTTAAAAAGAATAACAATACTTATTCAATTGCTGAAAAAGTAAACACAATAGAATTAGGGGACTGGACAAAACAAGGATATCCGCATTACTCGGGCACAGGCGTTTACTCAACCGAATTCGATTTTCCGAAAGAATACTTAAACGGAAAATTATTCATGAACATTAACTGTGGTGAAGATGTGCTTGAAGTAAAAATCAACGATAGTGAATCCAAAGTTGCGTTATGGAATCCTTACCAACTTGATATAACCGGCTTGGTGAAAGAAGGGAAAAACAAAATTGAATTAAGCGTAACAAACACATTAATAAATATGCTCGAAGCTGTCGAACATAAATCCGGCATATTCGAGCCGCCGGTAATTATTCATGCACCGGTGTATGAAATTAAATTATAGGAATTTCCGGAGTATTGGTTATGGATAAAAATGGTGTACTTGTAGTCGGCAGCGCCAATATGGATTTGGTGGTAACAAGCGAACGTTTTCCCAATCCGGGCGAAACGGTATTCGGGAAAAACTTTGCAATGTTCCCCGGCGGTAAAGGTGCAAATCAAGCTGTTGGTTGTGCAAAGTTGGGGGCGAAAACACACTTCTTAGGAAAAATGGGCAATGACGATTTTCATGATATACTTGTTAAATCTCTTGCTGATAATGGTGTAGATATTAAAGACATAATAGTTGAAAAAAATGGTCAGACAGGCGTTGCATTAATTAGCGTTGATGGTTCAGGGGAAAATGAAATTATTGTTATCTCCGGCGCCAATATGAAATTCAGTACCGATGATCTGATTACTAAAAAAGATTACTTCAACAAAGTAAAAGTAGTTCTTTGTCAACTTGAAATACCGGTTGAGACTGTAACATTAGCAGCAAAACTGGCAAAAGAAAATAATGCAATATTTATTCTTAATCCGGCACCTGCTTTCGAATTAAATGACGAACTTCTTTCACTCGTTGATTTTCTTACGCCTAACGAAACCGAGTTGGAGATTCTTAGCGGATGTAAAGTTGAAGAAGAATGCTCTGTTGAAAAAGCTGCGATTGTATTATTGGAGAAGGGTGTAAAAAATGTTTTACTTACAATCGGTGAGCGAGGCTCAATATTGGTAAATAAAAATGGTACGAAGAGATTTGAAGCATGCAGAATGAAAGCCGTTGATACAACTGCTGCCGGTGATAGCTTCAACGGAGCTCTAGCTTATTCTTTATCAAACGGAAGGTCGTTGGATGAAGCAATACGATTTGCCAATTATGCCGCTGCTCTTTCGGTAACTAAAATGGGAGCGCAAACATCTATGCCGACATTAAATGAAGTAGAAGCTATTCTCTAAATATTGACTAATCTAGGAGATTTATAAAATGAAGAAGTCCGGAATATTAAACGCACCTCTTTCAAAAATTGTTGCAAGAATGGGGCATACAGATAAACTCGTCATTTGCGACAGCGGTTTACCGATACCCAAAGGTGTTGATTTAGTTGACCTTGCTGTTACTCAAAATATTCCTCGCTTTCTCGATGTGCTTAAAATTACTCTCGAAGAGTTGGAAGTAGAAAAAGCTATAATTGCCGACGAATTAGTAAGCGGCAATGATGGTTTGCTCGGAGAAATTAAACAACTTCTGCCAAATGTTGTGTTGGAATTTGTGCCTCATGAGAAATTTAAAGAACTGACAAGAGCTAACGGTGATGTTGCTTTTGTTAGAACAGGTGAAACTACTCCTTATGCAAATATTATTTTAATATCTGGTGTAACTTTTTAACTGGATGAATCCAATCTATGAAGTATAGAAAATTCGGAAATATGAATTGGGAAGTATCCGAAATCGGTTTCGGTGCTTGGGCTATCGGCGGCGGATGGGGACCGCAGAGTGATGATGAATCAATTAAGGCGCTTCATCGTGCACTTGATCTCGGTGTGAATTTTATTGATACTGCACAAGGTTATGGTGAAGGCAAAAGTGAAGAGATAATCGGTAAAGTATTGAAGGAAAGAAATGAAGAAATATTTGTCGCCACAAAAGTTCCGCCTAAAGAATTCGATTGGCCGGCAAGAATTGATTACGATGTACGTAAAGCCTTCCCGAATGAATATATTATTGAAGAGTGTGAAAAATCATTGAGAAGATTACAACGAGATTATGTCGATGTATATCAATTTCACACTTGGTCAATGAGATTTAACGATCAAGTAGAATGGTTTGAAGCATTTGAGAAATTAAAGAAGGATGGAAAAATAAGAGCGTCTGGCGCTTCGGTTCCTGATATCGATCCATATTTTATTGACGGCACTCTGACTGAAGGAAAGATTGATTCGATTCAATTGGTTTATAATTTATTCGAACAGTCGCCGGCTTGGAATACACTAAAAGTTTGTAAATCCCATAGCATCGGAGTAATTGTTCGTGTTCCGTTTGATGAAGGCGCATTAACCGGCAAATATAATTACGATACAACTTTCCCCGAAGGAGATGTGAGACAACATTACTTCCGTGGAAATAATTTGAAAGCAGTTGTTGATAAAGTAATGGAAATAAAAAAATATAAAGATGAGAAACATCTTGAATTATCAATGGCGGATTTTGCATTAAAGTTTTGCTTAAGCAATGATGCTGTTTCAACAGCTATACCAGGAATAAGAAATATTAAGCAAGCGGAAATGAATACCTCAGTTAGTGACGGAAATTATTTTCCTAAAGATGAAATTAAAGAGATGGAACAATTCGCCTGGCGTAAAGATTTTTGGAATGAGGAAGTAAGTTAATAAAGATTTGTTTGTTGAAAGAAATAATTGCCGTTGGTTTCAACCAATGGAGAATGAGAACAAAAGAAGTCAACGGGCTTTAGCACCAAAGTTAAATCTCAACTGGGTCTGAAGTCCGGCAATTTGTTCGATTCTTCAATCCGTCCACTGAAGTGGACGGCAAAAATTAGAGAACACAAAAGTTTCAATCAAATACAAAACGGAGAAAAACAATGAAGAAAACACTTTTAATCATTTTAACGAGTTTGATTTTAGTTAGCTGCGCTCACGATGAAGAAAAAGCTATTCAAGATAAGTTGATGTATGATCAGCTATTAACTAAAAATAATTCGGAATATTACCATATGCCTCTCGGTCTTTGCGAGGACTGGCCTGAAGAAACAACTACTCGGGATATTTATATTGCAGATTTTGAATTATTGAAAAGATCAGGAATAAAATATCTTAGAATATCATTCGGCTGGGATGCAATTGAGTATGAGAAAGATAAATACGATTGGCTCTTTTGGGATGACTTCGTAAAAACCGGTGTTGAAGAATACGGGATTACAATGCTTCCTTACGTTTGTTATACTCCCGCCTGGAATTCAACTGAACCAATTGATTCAGCTTTATACTGGAATATTCCACCCGTTGACATGGAAGAGTGGGGAGAGTTCATGTTTGATCTAACAACACGTTATAAAAAGTGGATCAAAACTTGGGAACTATGGAATGAACCCGATATATGGATTTATTGGAGAACTCAAGACGTCGGACAATTTGCAGAGTTTCATAAAATTGGAGCCGATGCTGTTAGAAAAGCTGACCCCGAAGCTAAAATTGTTTTGGGTGGAATCGCTTATAGACCCGAATGGATTCAAGCACTTTTTGAAGACCATGGATTAAGTCCTTATGTCGATATAGTAAATTGCCATAACTATTTCGAAACATGGCATAAAAATCCAGTTGAAGAAATTACTAACTATGTAAACGATGTTTACAACGTAGTTGCAAAATATGGCGATAACCAACCTATATGGATGGCAGAAGTTGGATACAGCACATTCCGTCAAGGCTCGATGGTATCGGATTCATATACAGCATATTACGAATATGAGCACACCCCCGAATATCAAGCAGTAGATTTAGTTAAGCGAGTTGCACTTGTTCGTTCAACCGGACAAATTGATGCAATGGCTTGGTATGAAATAAAAGATTTACCACCGGGTGATGAAGTTATTGGTGATATTTACAACAACAAACACCTTGGAATTGCATGGGCAGATCATTCACCAAAACCGGCAAACCAAGCATTGATTTTTGTAGATGAATTACTGAGTGATCCTGTAAAAAGTATCGGTGAAAATGTAGTATCGAACGCAGGTGAAAATACCGACAGCCGTTATGTTGCTTTCGAAAGAGAAAACGGTGATGTACTTTTATTTGCATGGCTGCAGGTTGTACAATATGATAAGAGAACCGATGACAAAACCGGAATGGTAAAAGATATTCGTGCTGAATCAGTAAGTTTTACAATTCCATCCGCATTAAGTGGAACAGCTAAACTTTACAATGAACTTGGTGAAGGTGCAGAATTTACTTCACTAGAAAAATCAGATAACCAAACAGTTGTAAAAGATGTAACACTTGAAGGCGGAAAGATTGCAGTGATTGAAATTAAAAAATAAGAAATGAATAGAACACAGATGACGCAGATATGGCAGATATTCACTGATTAGTAATCTGCGTAAATCAGTTTAATCAGCGTCATCTGCGTTCCATTGTTATTAGATTAATTAGCGAAGTGAACAAAATCATGATCACAATAAATTCAAAACCAATAACCGAAGATAACTTCAAAAAATTCGGTAGAGTTGTAAAATCACCAAAGGGTGAACCGACAGCACAAGCTGCGGATTTTAGATTTTGGTCCGATATTGCTAACTATGAAATTGACGGTTCAACGGAAATTGGTATTTGTACGGTTTACAAACAACCGAAAAATATTATTAACGGAATGGAACGGCATCTTAACACTCCTGAAATTTTAATCCCGATTGACGCACCGTTTGTACTTCCATTATTGAAAGAAGGCGAATCAGAGGAACAAGCTGAATCTTTTCAAGTTGATATCGGCGAAGCGGTTCTAATCGATAAAGCGGTATGGCACGGAGCGTGTTTACCTGTAGGGAAAGAAGAATCATCTTACTTTGTGATCTTTCGGAAAGGAACACCTAACGAAGATGTTTATAAAAAAGAAATAAAAGAAATCGAACTTCAATTTTGAAAAACAATTGCGGTTAATATGACTAAAAATATTCAGTCCGATTCATTACGAATCGATTTTGCAGAAGACTTTTCAATTGATGGTCTTTTTATTTTTAAAGAAAGCACAAAGGTTTGTGCCGGTGGTGAGCAGTCTATAATTATTAGAACCCACAATGCTGTATCAGACCCAACAGTGCTTCAGACAATTAATTCAATTGAACAGAAAGATGATTTATTTCAATTTCACTTTGCTGATGAAAGCAAAGAATATTCCGCAATTGTTGAATTCATCAAATCAGCTGACGGAGCTATAGTCAAAATTAAAGTCGATGCACCAAGACCGATCTGGCTGGTTGAATGGAAATTAAACGGATTCGATTTCGATGAAGTTTTAGTTCCAGCTCTGGGCGGACAATCAATCAGCAGCGAGATGCCACAAGGAAAAACTCTCTCATATAAATATCCTTTCTGGTGGAATTCTCAGTTTGTAATTGGTAAAACTAAAAACGGCGGTTTGATTTTTAGATCTGAAGATAAATCAAACGATTTAAAATTGTTGAGAGTCGGTAATACAAAAAAGAATTTTGAAATAACATTCGGACACGAAGCTGATGCACCATTAAATTCAAACCACCTTGAATATGAATTCTTTATTGAGCCGTTCAAAGGTGATTGGAAAAACGGAGTTGATATTCATAAGAAATGGATGAAAGAAAACTTCAACTTGGTTGAATATAAAGAACATCCACATTATCCCGAGTGGATGAATAATATAAATTTCATTCTTGAACCGTGGGGTGCGAGGAAAGGTACAAAAGCACATCATACATTTGATCAGATAGTTGACCGACTGCATGATTGGAAAAAACTACACGATCCAAATCAAACTTTGCTTTATTTACCCGGCAATGCTCAAAATGGAGTTGATTCTAATGCTCCAAACTATGATCCAAGTGAACAATGCGGCGGATCAGAAAAATTCAAAGAACTTGTCGATACCGCACACGAACTCGGTTATAAAGTAATGATTCACACAAATATACTTGCAATGACTTTTGTCCATCCGTTATATGAAGAATTCAAAAAGTTTACAACGACAGATCCTTGGGGACGAGAACTTACTTGGGGATTAGATATCGATGGTGATTGGCTTCCTGAACCATTCTTTGCATATATTAATCCCGGTTACAAAGAATGGGGCGATTTTATGACTAAGGTTCTCGGTAAACTTATAAATGAGTATAAACTTGATGCAGTATTTGTAGATCAAACATTGCTTGCTTTTAACAATGATCGGGGACCCAATTTTATTCAAGGGATGCACGATCATATAAAACGATTACAAGAAGAATTTCCAAGTGTACTTTTTGCCGGTGAGGGAATTAACGAAAGAGTTCTGCCGAGATTGCCGGTTGTACAAATTCATGGCATTGACAGTATTGCGGAAGTTCATGGAATGGATGATAGAGTTCAGTGGAGAAATGTTCATCCGATTTCATCTTATTTGTTTGGTGATTACACAAAATTTATGGCGCATCTATTAACCAAACACACTTCTGATCCGATCTTTAAACTTCAAGAAGAATCTTATGCAAAATTGAATGTTATTCCATCGTTAAGTCTTTATAGCTATGAACAAGAAATGGATACACCTGAAACTCGCAAGATGATTGAAAGAGCAAAAAGATTAAAGGAGGAGTAATTATGAAACGTATAAAAACAGCGGTTATCGGTTCGGGATTTATGGGCGGTGCGCACATCGAAGCACTGCAGAGAATCGGTGGTGTTGATGTTGTTGCAATTGCTTCAGATGATAAAACCGGCGCTAGTGAATTACAATCTAAATATAGCATCCCAAAATATTATGAAAATTGGCAAGAAGTGATGAAAGATGATGAAGTTGAAGTAATTCATAATTGTACTCCCAACTTTCTTCACTTTGAAATAAACAAAGCTGCAATCGAAGCGGGAAAGAATATCCTTTCGGAAAAGCCGTTAACTCTTACTGCAAAAGAGTCCGATGAACTTTTAACACTATTGAAAAAGAAAAATGTAGTAAACGGAATCAACTTTAATTATAGATTTTATCCTTTGGTTCAGAATGCACGAGTTGAAATTGAAAAAGGAAATCTCGGCGATATCTATTTAGTTCATGGGAATTATTTACAAGATTGGCTTTACTACGATACCGATTACAATTGGAGATTGGAAACCGAGCTGAGTGGTACATCAAGAGCAATTGCAGATGTTGGTTCGCATTGGTGTGATACTGTCCAATTTGTAACGGGGAAAAAAATTAAACGTGTCTTCGCAAACTTGGTAACTATTCATAAGAAACGAAAAAAACCTACAAAACAAGTAGCAACATTTAAGGGGAAGGAAGAAAGCGGTTCAACAGAGTATCAAGAAATAGATATTAATACAGAAGACGCGGGTTCAGTTTTAATTCAATTTGAAAACGGTGCACAAGGAGTTTTCACAGTTTCACAAGTCAGTGCGGGTAGAAAAAATCACTTCAGTTTTGAAATTGACGGAAGTAAAAAAGCAATCTCTTGGAATCAAGAAAGACCGAATGAAATGTGGGTGGGTTACCGTGAGAAAGCAAATGAAATTGTAATCAAAGACCCGGCCTTAATTGATGAAAGTGTAAGAAAGTATGCGAGTTATCCCGGCGGACATCCGGAAGGTTATCCCGACGGACCGAAAAATTTGTTCGCAAACTTTTATCAATTTATTCGTGAGGGGAAAAATCCGCAAAAAGATAAATCGGACTTCCCAACCTTCGCGGACGGACACATTGAAAATAAAATTGTTGAAGCGATTTTGAAAAGCAACAGAGAACAGAGGTGGGTTGACGTTGAATGATACAAATTGTTTTTGCTTAAAACAAAAATGGAACACAGATAACGCTGATTGAACAGATTCACACAGATTTTTACTCAGCGATAATCTACCGCATCAGTGTCATCTGCGTTCTATTGTTTTAAAAGTGAGTTCAAAGAGATTATAAAAAACAGAAAGAACAAGGAGTATAAAATGAAATTAGGTTACATCACAGCTTGCTTTCCGACTTTAAGTTTGGAAGAAATGGTAAAGTGGTCGGCTGATGTCGGATTCCAAGCACTCGAACTTGCGGCTTGGCCTGTTGAAAGCGACAGAGATTATCAAGCTAGGCAAATTGATGCTGCAAACTTTACAAAAGACGATGCAAAAAGAGTGAAAGATTTATTTGCAGAAAACAAATTGGAAATCTCTGCAATGGCTTATTACGATAATAATCTTCATCCTGATCTAAAGAAAAGGGAATACTACATCAACCATCTTAAAAAAGTTATTGATAAAGCAGAAATGCTTGATGTTGAATTAGTCGGTACGTTTGTCGGCAGTAGACCCGATAAAACTCCGACCGAAAATATGAAAGAAATCGGTGAAGTATTTCGAGGAATATTAAAATATGCAGAGGACAAAGGCAGAAAAATAATGATTGAAAATTGTCCGATGGAAAATTGGGTTAAGTTCGGACTGCCCGGGAATTACGCATATTCGCCCGAACTTTGGGAAGCATTATTCAATGAAGTACCGAGTGATAATTTCGGATTAAATTTCGATCCGTCTCACTTATATTGGTTAGGCATCGATCACATTGCAGCATTAAGAGAATTCAAATCAAAAATATTTCACGCTCACGCAAAGGATACGGAAATATTAGATGACGGAGTTTATCGCTACGGTCTTTTCGGAAAGCAAATTGATCCGACTCCCTGGAAATCCGGTTGGTGGCGATATCGCATGCCCGGCTGGGGAGAAATTGATTGGCAGAAATTTATCTCAGCACTTCAGGAAGAAGGGTACGATTATGTTTTGTCAATCGAACACGAAGACCCGCTTTGGGAAGGTTCGGTTGAGAAAACCAAGAAAGGTCTGCAGCTCGGACTCAAACATTTATCTCAATTTGTGATATAAAAATTTACGGAGTTATTAATGCGAAATCTTATAAAAGGAAATTACGTTCCATTCGGTTCTCAATATTACAGAGCGCCTTCACCACATCGTGAGGATTGGGATCGTGATCTAAAAAGAATGTCCGAACTTGGTTTTAATACGGTAAAATATTGGATTCAATGGCGATGGAATAATCCAGCCGAAGGTGAATATAATTTTGATGACATCAATGAATTAATGGACTTAGCGCAAAAGTATAACTTAAAAGTTATGCTCAATACAATTTTTGATGTTGCACCGGCATGGATTTATGAAAAATATCCCGATGCATCAATGGTAACTTTAAGCGGAAGAAAAATAGGTCCGCAGTCACAACCGCATCGTCAAATCGGTGGACTCGGTTACTGTTTTAATCACGATGGTGTAAGCAAACACTTTTTCGATTTTTTGGCAGCAGCAGTTGAGAGATATAAGGACCATCCTGCTCTTGAAATATGGAACGTTGGCAGTGAACCGGAATTAACAAGCAGCATGGCAGAGATGCGAGATTATGCAAACGACTTAAACAAAATGGGAGATATGCTCTGCTTCTGTGATAACTGTAAAACTAAATTCAAAAAATGGTTAAGCACAAAGTATGATTCAATCGAACAATTAAACATAAGCTGGAATAGAAATTACAAATCATTTGAACTAGCTGAAATACCATTAACAAGAAATACGTTCAACGATATGATCGATTGGCGCATGTTCTTTGTTCATACACTTGGTGAAAATGTTAAAAAGAGATTTGAAGTTGCAAAAGAAATTGACCAAGGGAAACATCCTTTAATGTGTCATCACGTTTTCATTCAAGGTTTCCCTGTAACATCAACTGCGAGTGATCCTTGGAATGTAGGGCAATACGGTGACTTGCACGGTTTTACACAAATGGATGACGCTGCAATGATTGATATTCTTCGTTCATGTGCAAGAGGCAAACCTGTTATATCTGCAGAGATGTTGATGCTTCCAGGCTACACACTTAATTTGCCGGATCTAATTGATGCAGATGATATTAAGAAATTCATTTTTAGTGGAGTTGCCGGTAATCAAAAAGGATTCATCTTTTGGCAATATCGTCCAGAAATTCTTGGAAGAGAAGCTCCGACTTGGGGATTATCTTATCTCGACGGTGACGACACTTCTTATTTAAAAGCTTATGCCGAAGTCGGAAAAGTCTTAAATAAAAATGTTGATTTAGTGATGGACGGCGAACCGGAAAAAGCTGAAGTGGCGATTATGTATAATCCCGAAAACCAAGTGTTTGCTTGGGCTTCAACCGGCAAAGAAGGAAGTGCAACTGATTCAATATTAGGAATTCACAAAGCACTATATGAAAGAAATATTACAAGTGACTTTTTACATCCGAAAGATTTTGCCAAAGGCGAACTCGATAACTATAAAATTCTCGTTCTTGCTTTCCCTTATTTAATAAACAAAAAGATTGCTGAACAAATTAAATCTTGGGTTGAAAAAGGCGGAGTTATTTTAAGCGAAAGCTATACTGCCGGATGGAATAAAGAAGGTGGACATCACGAAAAAACAGTTCCCGGCTACGGTCTTCACGAAGTTTTTGGAATCAAACAGCGCGATGTTGAACCAGCCGATGAAAACAACGAAGTCGAAATTGAATTAACAGTCGATTTACCGTTACTCAAAAAAGGTGCAAAAGTAATCGGAAGTTTTGTTAAAGAAACTTTTGAACTCAGTGGTGCCGAAGCATTAGCAAAATTTGAGGATGGTAAAGCGGCAATCACAATTGCGAATTATGGTAAAGGTAAAGCGATACAAATCGGTTCATATACCGGAATGAATTATCATAGAAAAGGCATTGACGAAATCGGAAGACTTATCCCGTCGTTAATTGAACATGCAACAGAACTCAATAAACCGAAAGTAAAAGATGATGTGAAAGTAAGGGTAGACACATTAAAAGACGGTCAGAGTCTGATGCTTATTCTTCAAAACAAAGAAGAAATAGAAGTCAAAAGTGAAGTTACATTCAACTATGATAAAGATGTTGAGGTAACTGAGCAGTTCACCGGTGAAAAACTACAGCTAAATAAAACAGATAACGGCGTTTCGTGTAAGTTCAGTTTGAAAGCTAAGGAGGTTAAGGTTTACTGTGGGTAAATTCTCGCTTCCTTCTTATAACTGGACTGGCAACGTCAAGCGTAATTTTATTTTAAATGTATTTGATGGAGCAATATTTGCATTTGCCATGAACTTTGTTGCACTAAATACCGTGATCCCTGTCTACGTAAAAAAAATCGGTGGTACAAATTTAGCCGTCGGTTTAATTCCGGTACTTTGGGCAATTGGGTTCCATTTACCACAGATCTTTACAGCAAATTTTGTTCGCAAAAGATCTAATAAGAAAAAGATTATGATGGTTACTGCATTAGCTCAAAGATTACCTTGGTTCTTGTTAGCACTATTAAGTTATTTTGTTATAGATAAAGTAGATACAAATTTAGGGTTAGTAATATTCTTTGGTGGATTCCTAATCGCTGCTTTAGGCGGCGGAATGAATTTACCTGCTTGGTTTGATTTGCTTACAAAAATTACTCCGACTCATATACGTGGTAGGTTGTTTGCATTCCGGGTCACTCTTGGTGCTGTGATGGGTATCTTCGCCGGGTACACTGCAAAACAAGTTCTTGATAATGTTCAGTACCCGGCTAATTTTTCCCTGTTATTCGCCGTAGCGTTTTCTATTATGATGATCTCATATCTCTTCCTTTCGTTTCTCAAGGAAGAAAAAATTAACTCGGCCGCAAATGCAATTCATTGGAAAGAGTTTTTACAAAGTTTACCAAACATTCTAAAAACTCAGAAAAATTATAAAAATTTTCTTATTGCGGATATATTAATGATTCTAGCCGGAATGGCAAACGCATTCTATACGGTTTATGCTTTTGAAAAGTTTAATCTAACAGCCGGTTATGCCGGAGATTTTACAATTGTGATGATGAGTGCTACAATATTTGCAAGTATGTTTTTTGGTTATTTATCGGATAAATACGGACACAGATTAAATTTATTTTTTGGGGCTGTATTTACCGTTATTGCATGTATTCTTGCTCTAACCACCCAGACTCTTTTTCTGTATTACTCCGTATTTGTTTTTTCTGCCATGACAATTGCTCTAATCCAAGTTTCTCGAATAACAATTATTGCAGAGTTATCGCCATCTGAAGAAACATCAACTTATGTAGCGTTGACACATGTCATTACTGTACCGTTTGTTCTATCCGGAATTTTCGCAGGATGGCTTGCAGATTTGTTCGGATACATTCCTGTTTTCGTATTAGCCGGATTCTTTGCCGCACTTTCTGCTTATTGGTTCTTGTTTATTATGAAAGAACCACGATTTCATCAAACAACTAATTTGAGTCAATAATGAATAGAAGAAAATTCATTAAAAATACTTTGATCGGAAGTGTCGGAACAATTGCAGCGACAAACGCAATTTTATCGGCACCGACAATTTTAACTTCTTCTCGTGTTGCTAAAAGTACGCTTGGTGGAGAACTCATTTTTAAACCGATATTTGTTCAAAAAGGAATGGGTCCGCATTTATATGATTTAGTTTGGGCTACAGATAAAGATTGGGATACTTTTTATACAAACATCAAGCTTGGTTCGGATGGAATTAAAATCTCTGATTCTAAAGGAAAACAAAAATTCGGAATCAACGCAAGATGGAATGTGGAAGGATTTGGTTACACAAACATCACGGCTGATAACGGTGGTGAATTTTATGAGCTTCCTCCCGAAGGGAAATCACAAGAGTTTATTCTGCAATACGAATTTGCAAAAAGTCGCGTTGAAAGAAACGAAAGAAGAATAAAACTTCACTCGATGAATGGATGGCAGCCATCAACAGAATCTGCCGGATTACATGCATTCTCCCAAACTCTTTTTGAAGACGCGACTAAGTTTAAAAGCGATAAAGAAAAATGTGCGGAGCTCTCACAAAAAAGTTTGATGTATGCATTATGGGCTTCCGAAAAAATTGAACTTGATAAAGCCAATTATGAAATCGCAAGAATAGGTAAAAGGAATGATTTCTTTATCGGTTGTGATGCAAGAGCATTTTATCAAATGGATCAAGATATATTTTTGGAAAACTTTGTTCCGTTATTCAATTACGCAAACATAACCTTCGTTCCGCAAAGTAATAATGCAATCAACCGCGACTTTGAGCCACAAAGAGGTAAACACAATTTTGCAATCCGTGAACATTTAATTGATACTCTTGCCGAACACGGAATAAAATCACAAGGAAGATTACTGTATTGGTTCCACAATTGCTGTATGCCTGATTGGATGAAAGGGATGAAGTATGACGAGCTTCTCAAATATGTTAATGAAAACACAAGAAAAGTTACCAAGCATTACGGAGATAAAATGTACGCTTGGGAAATGGTTAATGAACTTCACGATTGGGCTAATGAATTTCATCTTGATCACAAACAAATCAATGAGTTAACCGGGATTATAACCAATGCCGCGAAAGAAACCGTTCCAAGGGTTAAAAGAACAATAAACAGTTGCTGTCCTTTTGCAGAGTATGTTGGAATGAAAAGTTACTCCGGTTCTCCTGCTTCACATCCGCAGAGAACTCCGGTGCAATTTACAAGAGATATTTTAGATGCCGGAATCGACATCGATATAATAGAACAACAGATGTATTTCCCATACAGAGATTTACAAGATACTATAATGTTAATTGAACGTTACGAGGAATTCGGTAAACCAATGCACATTTCCGAAATCGGTTGTCCCGGTGGACCGACTGAATACTCGGTAAAAATGACAAATGAACCTTTCCCGCCGGAAGAACCGTATTTATGGCATCATCACTGGGATGAAGAAACACAGGGTGATTGGATTGAACAGATTTATACATTGATCTACAGTAAGCCGTACATCAAAGCCGGCAACTGGTTCGATTTTGTTGAACCGCATTCTTATATGCAGAACGGTGCTCTTTTAAAAAATATAAGTGGAGAAAAGAAAGCCTCGTATCATAGATTCAAAAAAGTAGTTGAGAGGTTTATCTGATAGTTGTAATCAAAATGCAGTGGGACACAGAGAGCACTGAGAAGCACAGAGCACCACTGAGATTTAAAAAGCATTTTGATTGTTTTTCTCTGTGGTTCTTTGTGAAAACTCTGAGGTTCTCTGTGTAATTAGTTTTAATATCCAAAAAGTCAATAACTTACTAAAGGAAAAATAAAATGAGAAGACGAGATTTTCTGCGTAACACTATGATAACCGGTGTCGGTTTGTCTGTTGGTTCAACAATTTTAGGGGCGCCCACTGTCCTTACACCAAAGCGCACCGATTACAACACAGAAAAAGGAAGACTGGTTTTTAAACCCGTGTTCGTGCAAAGAGGCAAAGGTCCGCATTTACTCGATTGGGCGTATGCTTCAGATCATAACTGGGATGCTTTTTATTCAAACATAACTGCAGATAACAAAGGTGTAGTTATAAGCAATACAGAAGGAACTGAAAAATTCGGTATCGATGTACGCTGGCACGTAGAAAATTTTGGATACATTTTTATTACAGCCGATAACGGCGGAGAGTTTTATACTCTTCCCGAAAAAGGAAAAACCAAAGAACTCAATCTCAACTACGAATTGGCTAAGAGCAGAGTTTACAGAAACAAAAAACGCAAAGGAAATTTTGAACCCTCAAGAGAAGTTGCATCACTGCTTGATTTATCAGAAGAGCTTTTAGAGGATTCAAAAAAATCAATGAGCAATGAATACAAATTTTCGCAGCTTGCACAAAATTCTCTTTACTACGCAATGGTTGCCGGAGAAAAACTTGAATTAGAAAAAGCAAACTCTGTAATTTTTAAAACCGGTTATCGTCCCGATTTCTTTATTGGATGTGATGCACGCGGTTACTTGCAAATGGATCCCGATGTTTTCATGGAATTATTTACGGAAGCTTTCAACTATGCAACTATTACACATTATTTAATCAGTGAAAAATATCAGAACTTCGAAACTCACGAAGGTAAAAAGCAATTCAATTTAAGAACGGCACTCCACAAAGAATTAAGAAAGAAAGATATAACAGTTGAGGGAAGACCGCTTTTCTGGTTTTATAACACAGTAACACCCGATTGGTTAAGAAATAAATCATATGATCAACTGTTAAAGTATGTTGAATCACATACAAAAGAGGTAGTAGGACATTATGGTGACGGAATGTATGCTTGGGAAGTTGTGAACGAAGCACATGACTGGGCAAATGAATTGCAATTAACTCCTGAACAAATTGTTGAAGTAACAAAACTTGCTTGTGATGTCGCGAAAGATACAGCGCCTAATGTTCATCGATTGATAAATAACTGCTGCCCGTTTGCTGAATATGTTCAACTTAAAAAGTGGGGCGAACTCGATGCAAAATATCCGCAGAGAACACCTGTTAAATTTATGAAAGACTTAGTTGATGCAGGAGTCGATTTCACAATAACCGGTCAACAAATGTATTTCCCTTATCGTGATCTTCAAGACACAATTATTTTAATTGAAAGACATGAGCAATTCGGAAGACCAGTTCAATTAACAGAAGTCGGCGCTTCTTCAGGTCCAACAAAAGCTTCAATTAATGACGGCAGACTCGGTTTACCCAACGAACCATATATATGGCATCGTAATTGGGATCAAGATTTACAAGCTGAATGGCTTGAAGGATTATATACTTTAGCTTACAGTAAACCTTGGATTGAAGCAGTTAACTGGTATGATTTTGTTGATCCATATTCATGGATAAAAGAAGGTGGTTTACTTGAATCACCAAATGGAGAAAAGAAAGAATCATATAACAGAATTATTGAGTTACAAAAAAGATGGAAATCACTTGGAACTAAACAAGGATAAAAATGAGGCGAAGAGATTTTATACGTAATTCCACGCTAGTTGGTGTTGGAGGTTTGGTTGCTGCTAATTCATTATTTAGTGCGCCGACAATTTTAACGAAACCACGTGTGCCAAAATCGATTGAGCAAGGAACACTAGTTTTTAAACCTTACATTGTTCAAAATGGAAGCGGTCCGCATTATGGAATGGTTAATTCATTTGAATCATTGACAGAAAAAGATTGGGCATTCCCGCAATGGGCTTTTGCGAGTGATGAAAATTGGGATGCTTTCTTCTCAAATATATTTGCTTATCCCGATGGAGTAAAAATCTCAAACTCAGAAGGACGAGATAAAATTGGAATAAATGTTCGATGGAACGTTGAAGGTTTCGGATTCATTTATATGACTGCTGACAATGGCGGTGAGTTTTATGAATTTCCTTCGATCGGAAATGAAAAGCAGTACAATCTAAATTTTGAGTTAGCGAAATCTCGTCTCGTTAAGAACCGTGAACGTTACAATCAATTTATGAAAGAAGGTTACTTACCGGAAAAAGATGTAAAAGCTTATCTCGATCTAAGCGAAGAGTATTTTCACGATGCACAAAGAGTTAGTGCAGACGAATGGAAGCGAGCACAGCTTTCGCAGAAATCGCTTTACTATTCAATGTGGGGCGGAGAAATGCTCGAGCTTGATAAAGCAAGAAAAGATATTGTGCTTCGAGGACAGCGTCCCGATTTCTTTATAGGTTGCGATACTAAAGGTTATCCGCATATGGATAAAGATTATTTCCTAGATATGTTCAGTGATATTTTCAACTATGCAACAATAACACATTACTTGCCACGCTTTGAAAAAGAAGAAGGCAAATACACTTATCTTGACAGAGACGAACAGTTTCGTGAATTAAGAAAACGCGGAGTTACTGTTGAAGGAAGACCAATATTTTGGTCGGCAGACTGCTGTATGCCTGATTGGATAATGAAGAAAAGTTATCCCGAACTTTTGAAATATTTAGAAAGACACACTCGCGAAGTTGTCAGTCATTACGGCGACGAAATGTACGCTTGGGAAATAATCAACGAAGCACACGACCCGGGTAACCCATTAAAATTAACTCCCGATCAAATGGTAGAAATTGCAAAACTTATCGCGGATGTAGCAAAGGATACAAATCCCAAAGTTCATCGATTAATAAACAACTGTTGTATCCAAGCTGATTATGTTCAGTTGATGGATTGGAGCACTGTTCCTGAACAATATGATATAATTACTCCGCACAGATTTATAAAAATGTGTCACGAAGCCGGAGTTGATTTTGATATAACCGGACAGCAGTTGTATTTCCAATATACTAATCGCGACTTAGCCGATAACATTAGAATGACCGAAAGATTGAAAAAGTATGGAAGACCTGTGCAGATTACTGAGATTGGTACAACTGCAGGACCGACAAAAGAATCAATTATGTCCGGCGAGGTTGGTTTACCGGAACTTCCTTATCCGTGGCATCGTCATTGGGATGATGAACTTCAAGCAGATTGGATGGAACAGATTTACACAATCTTTTATGCTAAAGATTGGGTTGAAGCAATTAATTGGTACGATTTTGTTGATCCGTATTCATTTATAGATAACGGCGGATTTTTGAAATCGCCCCAAGGTCCGGCAAGACCAATCTATGAAAGATTAAAAAATATGCAGAAGTATTGGAAGTCGTTGTAGAATTAAAAACCGTTAAAACGGTTATTTTCATCGGTGTTATTTCAGTCAGTAACCAACGACTTAAGTCGTTGGTTAATAAAAAGTTAATAGCGAACTAACCGTTTCAACGGTTTTACAAAACGAAGGAAGAAAGTTGTTATGCCACAATCAAAACTAACATTCAAACCACACTTTGTACAAAACGGACGTGGTCCGCACATCGAGGAATTTGTATTTGCTACTGATCAATATGGAGATGTATTTAAGTCAGACATAAAATTAGATAAAGAGGGAATAATAATAACCGATTCCGCCGGAGTTGAAAAGTTTGGAATAAACGTACGCTGGAATGTCGAAGGTTATGGTTATCTATTTATAGGTGCTGATAATGGTGGTGAATTTTATTCTTTGGAAAAAGATAAATCGATAATACTAAATCTAAATTATGAGTTAGCAAATTCACGTGTTAAAAGAAATGAAAAAAGACTGAAGAAGTTTTTAAGTGAAGGATTTATTCCTTCACGAGAAGTAAAAACTTTTCACGGACTTTCTCAAGAATATTTAAGTGATGCAGAGAAAACAAAAGAGTCAAACGAAAATATAACAGCTTTAAAATCACAAGTAGCACTAAAACATGCATTATGGGTAAGTGATTTACTCGAGTTGGAAAAAGCAAAATTCGGTGTAGCAAAAATTGGTTATAGAAAAGATTTCTTCTTTGGATGTGACACACGCGGTTACTTCCAAATGGACCAAGAACTTTTCTTTGAAAGATTTACAGAACTCTTTAACTACGCAACAATCACACATTACTTAAAAGGCGATGTTGTCGATTTCGAACCGGAAGAAGGGAATAAGCAGTTCAAAGAACGTGATGAACTACTCGATAAACTTTTAGATAAAGGAATAACTGTTGAAGGCAGACCGCTTTTCTGGGTTCATACTTGGGTTACGCCGGATTGGCTGAAGAAAAAAACGTATAAAGATTTGTTAAAGTATGTTGAAGAACATGTTCACTCTGTTGTTTCACATTACGGTAATAAGATTAAAGTTTGGGAAGTAGTAAATGAAATGCATGATTGGGCAAATGAACTTCAGCTTAATCATGAACAAACAATTGAACTTACAAAGATTGCATTCGATGTAGCACGAAAAACAAATCCGAATATTCAATTGCTGCTGAACAATTGTTGTCCGTTCGGTGATTACGTTCAAAAAGGTAAGTGGCATGATATAGAAGCAAAATATCCGCAGCGAACGCCGCATCAGTTTACAAAACAGATTATTGAAGCCGGCGTTGATTTCGATATAGTCGGTGTTCAAGTTTATTTTACACATAGATCTGCTTCGGATCAAATATTACAAATTGAACGATACAAAGAATTCAATAAAATAGTTCATCTCGCAGAAGTCGGCTCTCCATCTATCGGAATTAAACAGGAGTTTATTGATAAGGAAGAAGGAAGTTTTTCACAATATCCTTACGAATGGCATCGTCATTGGGACGAAGAACTGCAAGGTGATTGGCTAGAATATACTTTCACTTATGCATATGGACAAAAATTTATTGAAGCAGCTAACTGGTATGATTTTGTTGATCCGTACGGATTCTTAAAAAGCGGAGGAATTCTGCGTTCACCAAAAAGTGAAAAGAAAGCAGCAGTTGACCGATTGATAAAACTACAAAAACAATTCAAATCTCTTAAATGAAAGGAAAATAAATGCGAGAATCGAGAAGAAATTTTGTTAAAAAAGGGTTGATGGTTTCGGCTGCCTTTACAACTCTTCCGTTGATTGATAAATCATCAAACATATTTGCACAAACCAACAGAGAACTTTCGATTAAATCATATCCGCATGAATGGATGGGAGAAACAACTTGGGTTTATCTAGCAGATGAAAATGTTGATCCATTTAAATCAACTGTCCGGTTCAATCAAGGATCGGTTGTAATTGATGAACTAGATTCGTTGAAAGGAAAACGATTTTCAATTAATGCTCTTTGGTTCGTGGAAGGATTCGGAAACGTTGTTCTAGATGCAACTAACGGAGGTAAACTTTATAGTGTTGATGATTTTCCTTCCGATTCAAATCTGAATTATGAATTTGCTCTATCGCGTGTTGTTAGAAATAGAGAGGTTAAGAAACGTTATGAACTACTTGGCACGAAATTCTCGAGCGAAGTTGAACATTTGGTAAACTTAGGTGAAGACCTTTGCAACGATGCAAAACAAAGATTAAATAACGGACCAAAGAGCGGTGAAATTGCTAACCGTGCATTGAATTATATCCTTTGGGCTGGAGAAAAAATTGAACTCGAACACGCCCGTCAACAAATTGAGATTCAAAAGCGAACAGATAAAGTTTATTTCGGTTGTGAGTCGCGCCAATATATTTGGGCAAAATCCGAAGAAATGACAAAGCGATTTGTCGAACTTTTCAACTTTGCTACCGTTACTCATTACATCTGGGATACCTGGTATCCGCTCTTCGAACCGAAAGAAGGTGACCACAAATTTGGAATTAAAGATGACATTGTTGGATGGCTTGAAGATCATAATATAACAATTGAGGGAAGACCATTGTTTTGGTTTCATCCTACCGTTACACCCGATTGGTTAAAAAACAAAAATTTTTCTCAGCTAAAAGATTATGTAAAAAGTCACACTGAAACAGTTGTTGGTCATTACGGAAATAAATTGGAAAGTTGGGAAGTAGTTAATGAATATCACGATTGGGGAAATATTCATAATCATACGCCTGCTCAAATTTCTGAAATAACAAAACTTGCATGTGATACAGTCAAAGAAGTTAACCCAAACGTAAAACGTTTAATAAATAACTGCTGTCCGTGGGCTGAATACGCTGCAAGAGGAAGATATGCGCGTTCTAAAGAAGATGCAGATAGACCTTTACGCTCACCTCGAAAATTTTTGGAGGATATAATTAACGACGGTGTCGATTTCGATATACTCGGTATTCAAATTTATTTCCCACAACGCGATTTATCCGATATAGTTCGTTTACTTGAAAGATTAGATAAATTCAATAAACCAATTTACATTACCGAGATCGGCGCATCAGCGGGTTATTATGATCAAGCAATTAAACTCGACGAAATGAAAATCGAAGATGCACCTTATCAATGGCACCGAAGATGGGATGAAGAACTTCAAGCTGATTGGTTGGAAGAAGTATATACACTTTATTATGCACGCAAAAATGTTCAAGCAATAAATTGGTATGACTTCTCCGACTTCAGACCGTTTATTAGAAACGGTGGATTAGTTCGCGAAGACGCATCACCGAAACGATCATTCTATAGATTAAAAGAACTTCTTGATAAATGGGGAAGATTACCGAAATCATAAATAAGGGATATTATGAAGTTATTAACTCATGTTATTATTCTGTTTTTAGCGGTCAGTTCGAGCATTGCTCAAGGTATTAGTATTCACAAAAAAGATGCAATTGTTTGGGGACAAGAGCAAGTTATTAAAGGTGAAGTTAACGGTGAATTTTCATCAAACGGAACATTGTATCTTAATGAAGAAGAAATTCCTTTTCAAATTATCGATGATAAGTTTTCAGTAAATATTAAGGTACGCAATAATGAAAATACAATTTTTGTAGGGATAGATAGTTCAGGAAGTGTTATTTATTCAGATACATTATTGCTTACTCTAGGTTATGATTTAATACCCGAAGTTAGATTAACACCCGAAGTCTCGGGTAATCAAGTAACAATAAATGCATCAATTGTAGAAAATCCGAAAGAACTTCCGTTGAATTTTTATTGGTATGCTGATGAATCAAATCCTTCCGACGTTTCAATTACAGGTACTGGTTTAACCGCGAATGCAACAATTCCAAATAGTTCTTCTAATGGGGAATATTATTTTAGATTATTAGTCACAACTTCGGAAAATGATTCGGCTTTCTTCGGTACATTCGTTACTTTTGATTCGAATTCAATTACACCTTTCAACATCAAAACAGATTATGCAGCTTGGATTGACTCGGCTGTTATTTACGAAGTTACTCCTTACATATTTACTCTATATAATCATTTTCGAAACATAATGAACAAACTTCCAGAAATACGCGAGATGGGAATTAATACATTGTGGATTCAACCAATAATGAAAACGGAGTATGGTGGACAAGGATATGACATTACAAATTATTTTGAAATGCGAGATGATCTTGGAACTGAAGAAGAATTGATTGAGTTGATTCAGACAGCCAAGAGTCTTGGAATGCGTGTATTATTCGATATTGTTCAAAATCATTCTTCAATTCATCATCCTTATGCTCAAGATAAAGTTAGAAATGGAGAGAGTTCTCATTACTATGATTTTTACCAAACCGAAAATGATAATGCTCCTTACTCGCAACACTATAACTTTAAATCAGGTGGGTTCATTTATTATTTCTGGAATGATTTGGTTAATCATAACTATAACAATCCCGAGGTACGTAGATGGATGATTGAAGCCGCAAAACATTGGATCAAAAAATATGATATTGACGGTTATCGTTATGATGCAATTTGGGGAGTAAATGCTCGAGCGCCCGAGTTCGCTAAAGAAATGCGGCTTGCATTAAAAAGTATGAAACCTGAAATACTTATGCTTGCTGAAGATAAAGCAACATGGCCAGAAACATTTGATGAAAGATTTGATGTCGGTTTCGACTGGTTTGCTGAAGAAAGCTGGGTTTCACATTGGGCATTTCAGACTTTTTACAGCGAAAACTCTAATCCGACTATTTTCAACAGTAGTAATCAAAACAACCGGGCAAGTCTGCTAAGAAATGCTTTGACTAATAACGGGAACGGTTATGCTCCGAATGCAAAGATACTTAGATTCATTGGTAACAATGATATTTATCATTTTATAACTCATCATGGGTTAGAAAGAACCAAGATGGCTGCAGCTTTAATCTTTGCATTAGATGGAATTCCAATGGTTTATAACGGGCAAGAAATTGGGGCTCAAGGTCATCCTTATGGAACTGAAAGATTATTTTATCCGGGACAAACAATCAAACAGCAAGACGGTTATGGTCTTTATCCTTTTTATCAAAGATTAGCCGAGATTAGAACCAAATCACCCGCATTATATAGTAACAATTTTGAGGAGATTAATGTCAGTCCGAATAACTTTACCTACGCGTTCAGAAGATGGACGAATAAGGAGAATGTAATCGGAGCAATAAATATGGGTGATATTGCTGTCGGTATGAACCTTTATCTTCCTGTTTCTGATATGAATTTGGATTCGACAAAAACTTATTACTTAACCGACTTAATAAACGGTGAATATTTTCAATCCGATTATGACGGATTAATAAATATTACGATCCCAATCGAAAAATACACAACTAGAATATTAAGTCTCGCCGATACTGTTGCATTAGTTGTGTCTGTTGAAGATGATTACGATGAAACAGTTCCAAATGAATTTTCAATTTCGCAGAACTATCCGAATCCATTTAATCCTAGTACAAAAATAACTTATAGTTTACCTGAAGCTGGAAATGTGAAATTAAGTGTATATGATGCACTCGGGAGAGAAGTAAAGTTATTAGTAGATAAATTTGAGAATGCAGGAAGACATACTGTTGAATTTAATGCAAGCAAATTATCATCCGGTGTTTATTTCTATAGAGTTGAATATCAAAACAATTTTACAACAAAGAAAATGATTCTAATCAAGTAGGAATTATGATGAAAGTATTGATGATAGGCGGAACGGGATTTATAAGCAGCAACGTTGTAAAACTTTTAATCGAAGAAGGGCACGATATTACATTGGTGACCCGTGGTGAATCTAAAATTGAATTGTTTGATAAAAATAAAGTGCAGTTTGTGTATGGCGACAGACACGATAAAGAGTTCCTAAACAAACTTGCGAATGAAAAGAGTTTTGATGTACTTTATGATATGATCGCATACATACCGGATGAATCGCAAATGATAAGTGATGTATTCGGCGGTAAAGTTCCCCGTTTAATTCACACAAGCACAATTTCCGTTTACATGGTTTCGGATGTAATTAGAAATCCGATTAAAGAAGAAGATGATAAACATCCGTTAATGAAATTCTGGGATAGGAATCCTTTCGGAATGCAGTACGGAATTGACAAACGAAAATGTGAAGATGTTTTATGGAAAGCACATAACGAAGGTAAGTTTGAAGTATCGATGATTAGAGCACCATATGTTTGTGGTCCAAACGATCCGATGAAACGTGATTACTTTTGGATCCAAAGAATAATGGACGGTAAGCCCTTGCTTATCCCGGGCAGCGGCGATTATGCATCACAGCACGTTTTTGTTGAAGACTTAGCTAAAACCTTTGTCGATTTGTTAAAGTCAGATGATAGTAAAGGCAAAGCATATAATATTGCATCCGAAGAAATATTTTCATTAAACGATTATCTGGATGCTCTTTGTAAACTTTTGGATAAAAATCCCGAACGAGTGAATGTTGTTTTAAATGTGTTCGAAAAACTACCGTTCAGTGTCAGTCCGGAAGGTCATGCATTCCCGTTCAATACTTATCGAACTGCAATTTTTAGTATTGATAGAGCAAAACGAGACTTGAATTTTCAATCAACTCCATTCGAAAAATGGATGCCTGGTACAATCGATTGGTATTTGAATGAATTCAAAAAAGATTCGGTTGGTTACGGTAATCGTGATAAAGAAGTTGAGTTTGTTGAGAAGTGGAGGAAGTATAAAGGAGAATTGATTAATAAAACTACTTAAGTGAAAAAATTGAGGATTGTCATTCCGAGCCCGTCCGCTTTCGGGCAGGCGAGACGAAGTGAAGCGAGGAATTTCACTTTAATATTTGCTCAATGTTAAGGTGAGATTCCTCAGTCATTAAAAAATGATTCCTTCGGAATTACAAAAACTTGGTATTTAACATTATTTGGAATACAAATGAAAAAAAGATTATTAATGATATTAATTTTTGTTACAACAGCATTGATTAACTCCCAATCAAAAATATCACTAGATGGTCAATGGCAATTTACAGCTGATAGTACAATCTATTTGAACATCAACAATATTGATAAGCACAAAGATTGGTTACAAGTCAATGTTCCCGGTTCATGGCATTTATATTCAGATGTATTGTTAGATTATCAAGGCATCGGTTGGTTTAAGAAGAACTTCACTATAGATGAAAAGATTGATAGCAAGAGATATTTACTGAATATTGATGCAGTAGATTATTTATCTGAATTATACATCAACAAAAATTTAGTAGGAAAACATGAGGGTGGTTACACACCATTCAGTTTTGATGTAACAGAATTTATTAATGAAGGTAACAACGAAATATTATTACGTGTAAATGATCCGGCAACTGATGAAGAAGGAACTGAAGGAATTAGTTACTGGCATATCCCTCACGGGAAACAAAGTTGGTATGTTCAAACAAGCGGTATTTGGCAGTCGGTTGAATTATTAATTAAAGAGAAGATATTTGTTGAAACAGTTCATGTCACACCCAAAAACTCCGGTGAGTTTATTCTTACTCTTAATCTTAATCATAATCTTACACTTACACGCTTAGACAATCTCACAATAAAAATAATTTCTTCCGATGAGCAAGTAGTTTTCGAAAAGAAATTTGAGATACATTCAAAAGAAATATCAATTGAAGGCAAAATAGATAATCCGCAGTTATGGGATATCGGTAAACCAAATCTCTACAAAGTTATTGTTCAAATAGGTAATGAAACTTATGAAGATAAATTCGGATTCCGCGAGTTCACCAAAAAAGACGGGAAGTTTTACTTAAACGGCAGACCATTTTATATGATCTCTGCATTGGATCAAAATTTTTATCCCGAAACTATTTATAAAAGTCCAGGTAGAGATTATATCCGCGATGAAATGCAGAAAGCAGTTGAACTTGGCATCAACACGATGCGCTGCCACATTAAAATTCCCGAAAAAGAATATTTGGAAGTTGCCGATGAACTCGGACTTTTAGTCTGGTATGAAATTCCAAATTGGGATGTGTTCGATGAAAGCGTCAAAGAAAGAAGCAGATATACTTTCGATCAAATGCTTAAACGAGATTGGAATCATCCATCGCTCGTGGTTATCAGTATAATAAACGAAAGCTGGGGAATTGATCTTTCAAAAGAAGAACAAAGAGAATGGCTGCTTAATGAATTTGATTATGTAAAAGAAAAAGCTGTCGGTAGATTGATAGTTGACAACAGTGCTTGCTGGGGCAACTTTCATCTCAAGACCGACATAAATGATTATCACATCTATTGGGCTATGCCAGAAAATTATAAAAAGTTTTCCGAGCAGGTAAAAGAAATTAATACTCGTCCCAAATGGCTTTTCAGCGAGCACGGCGATTCAAAGGAAACCGGAGACGAAGTATTGATGATTTCTGAATTCGGTAACTGGGGATTACCCAAACTTCCGGATGAATTGCCTTTCTGGTTCGATCGAGTATTTTATGATGAGTGGATAACTCTCCCAGCTGGAGTTCAAAAACGTTTTGATGATTATAAGTACGACAGAATCTTTGATAACTACGATCAACTTGCCGAAGAAAGCCAAATTGCACAAACGAAAGCACTGAAATATGAAATTGAAGAAATTCGCTTAGCGGATGCAATTCAAGGTTATTGTGTTACCGAGTTTACAGATATCAACTGGGAAGTTAACGGGTTGCTCGATATGTGGCGCAATTTTAAATTAAATAAAAATATGCTGCAGATGATTCAGCAGCAGGATGTTATTATCCCTCGAGCGGAAAAACACAATTATTATACCGGTGAAGAAGTAGCAATCAATACCTTTCTTTCTTATTACAGCGGTAATGATTTATCAAACTTATCACTTAGATGGAATGCTGAAAACTTTTCTAATGGTGAAGTCAATATTGATAAAAAAATCAATCTAGCAGATGTTCAAGAAATTGCGGATATAAAATTTTCAGCAACTAAATTGAACGAACCGCGAAAAATAAAAGTTGATTTTGAATTAATGTCTGATGGAAAAGTAATAGCACAAAATTATGTTGACGTTTTTGTCTATCCAACGATCGAATTGCATGAGACTAAAGATATAATAATTACAAATAAAATTAACGAGAATATTTTAGAAAGAGTTGAATCCGGCAATACAGTTTTATGTATAGCCGACAGTACTGATGTTCTTCCCGAAACATTCCCTTATAAAATTATATCACGTGAAAGTGATTGGCTTGACGGCAACTGGGCATCTGCATTGAATTGGTATGATCCGGATCATCCGGTGTTCCAAAATATAAATTTCGGAAAATCATTTGGTTTTGAAGCATATGAAATTTTACCTCAATATGTCATAAGCGAAATTCCACAGGAGCAATTCGAATCGGTTCCTGCCGGAATTTTTATTGCTTGGGTATATCTTAACTCCGGCTACATAATTGAAATGAATTATGGTAAAGGGAAATTACTTTTGACGACTTTAGATTTGTCAAATCAAAATGATCCATATGTCGCAACGCTGAGAAATAATTTAATAGATTATATATCAAGTGAAGATTTCAAACCAAAGATTGATTTAATATTAAGTACAGGTAAATAAAATGAGCAATAAGAAAAAAACTATACTTGATACTATCAAGCAAAACGATGGAATAATAAGATTAAAACCCGCTTGGGTTGCTAGAGATTTTCTACCACCAGGAAGAAGACTAGGTTTGCCGGAAGATCAATATGAACTTGGTGAACGCGGCGGAATATGCGAACGGTGGGTTGGTTCTACTACTAAAGCTGATAATAAAGTTTCAGTTCCGAACGAAGGATTAAGTATTCTTAATATCGATAGTGATGAAGAAATCACTTTAAAAGAAGCAGTAGAGCTGCTTCCAAAAGAATTATTGGGTGATGATTATTCAAAAAAACACGATGGCTTAAAACGTCTTCCCAAAATATTTGATTACAAATACCGTTTGCCTTACCACATACATCAAATGGAACATCATGCAAAACTTGTCGGCTGTAACTCTAAAGAAGAAGCATATTACTTTCCCGAAGACGTTCCGTTGGGCGAAGAAGCCGAAACATATTTCGGAGTTCATCCGTACATAGCTCAGCAGAAAAAGTATGACTTGCTTATGCCTCACATGATCGAATGGAAAGATGATACGATACTTCAGCATGCTAGAGCTTTTATGCAAATTCCCGGCGACGGTTATCATGTTCCTTCCGGTACACTTCACGCACCCGGTTCCGCGCTAACAATTGAACTTCAGGAAGACTCTGATGTTTTCGCAATGCTGCAGCCCAAAACCGGCGGTAAGATTATCGATAAAGAATTGCTTTGGAAAGACGTTACCGAAACTGATAGAAAAGAAAAAGGCGAAAAGATAATTCTTGAAATGATCAACTGGGAAATAAGCGGCGATCCATATTTTTATGAGAACCGTCATACACCGCCTATCTTAATCGAGGAAACAAAGCAAGAAGGCGGAGAAGAGTATTGGATATTTTACAACACGAATAAATTTAGCGGTAAAAAGTTAGTTGTAAAGCCCGGCGGTAAATTTATAAGCAAAGATAAAGGAGTTTACAACATTCTAGTATGGCGAGGCAATGGTACATTTGACGGATTAGATATAGAAGGTGAAAACTTTGAACAAGATGAACTTATTGTTTGTCATGACAAAGCCGTTAAAGAAATTGAAGTAATAAACACAGGTGATAGAGATTTAATAATTTATAAGTTCTTCGGTCCGGATATAAATGACGTACCGATGCTTCCAAAATATGAAGGTTAATAAATATGCCCGTTTTTGATTATAAAAATAAATCTACGCTAAAAGAAAGCGAAGTTGAAGTAATAGATATTATTCATCTTAATGCCAATGAAGTATATAAAGTTAAGAACCATCAAGAAAAAGAAGTTCTCTTGATGGGAAGAGGCAAAGCTCTCGTTAAGACGGAAAGTCATATACGTGATATAAATAAAAATGATGTCGAAGAGTATTTGCACGATGAAAATAAACTGAAACAAATAATAGCTTTTGAAAATTCAGTGATCATTCGAATCGGTGGAAAATGGAATTGCCAAACAGGAACCCGCGGTGTGTTTCAATTAAGTGAAACCGATAATCCTAAGAACATCGGTGATCCAACTGATTATCAAAGAAATACAGAGTTCGATAATCATTATCACGACTGCGATGAGTTTTGGATTTTGTTCGGCGGAAGCGGTGAAGTCGTAACTGAAAGAAACAGATATAATGTAAGAGCAGGTGATTGTGTTTTCACGAAAGCGGGTGATCATCACGATTTCCCGGTAGTGCATAAAACAGTTGAAGGAGTTTGGTTTGAGACTTCTTTGATTGGACAAAAACGTGAAGGACATCTTTGGAATCATACTCATAAAGAGAGCGAGAAATGAATTATAGGAGAATGGGTAACTCAGGTTTAACCGTTTCCGAAATATGTTTTGGTGCGATGACGTTCACTGGATCAAATGGATGGACTCATCTTGGTGAACTTCATCAGAAGGATGCCGATAAACTTGTAAAGTCTGCTCTTGATAACGGAGTTAATTTTTTTGATACAGCGGATTTTTATTCTTCCGGCAATTCTGAAAAGATGTTAGGGAAGGCACTTGGCAACAAAAGAAAAGATGCGATAATATGTACTAAGTTCGGTTTTGAAATGAATGGCGAACTGCACGGCAAAGGTCTTTCAAGAAAACGAGTAATTGATGCCTGCGAAGCAAGCTTAAAAAGACTGCAAAGCGATTACATCGATTTATATCTAATTCACGCATTGGATTTTGTTACACCTTTGGAAGAAACACTCGACGCACTTACTCAATTAGTCGCCGACGGTAAAGTTAGATACATCGGTTGTTCAAACTTTCCGGCTTGGGTACTTGCTAAATCATATTACATTGCTGAAGAGAACAATTATCAAAAAATGATTGCTCATCAAGCAAGTTATAATATTTTAAGAAGAGATCTCGAACTTGATATAATTCCTGCTTCACTTGAATATGGTATAGGAACGATGGTTTGGGGTCCGCTTCAAGGTGGAATTTTAACCGGTAAATATAGAGACAAAAACAATTGGCCTAAAGATACACGAATGAAAAGTCCCGGTGATCACAATCCGTACAATCTTGAACAAGGTGAAAAGATTTTAGATGAACTTGAAAACATCGCAAAGGAAAGAAATGTAACCGTAACTCAAGTTTCATTGAATTACTTGCTTCGAAAAGAAGGTGTATCAAGTGTAGTTGTCGGCATTAGGAATAATGATCAATTACTTGATAACGTAAAAGCAAGCGATTGGGAATTAACCGAAGATGAGATGAAGAGATTAGATGTGCTAAGCGAACCATACCAATATTATCCGCATTGGTATTATCAAAATTTCTGGACGGAAAACTATAAACAATATTATCTGCCAAAATAAAAGTAAATTTAGTTATGGGTAAAATTTTAATTCTATACGACAGTGCAAGCGGCAATACGGAAAAGATGGCTCAGTACGTAAAAGAAGGTGCCGAATCCTTTGGCGATCACGAAGTTAAGATTAAAAGAGTTGATGACGCATCGTACAAAGATATCGAATGGTGTGACGGTATTGCACTCGGTTCTCCCACAAATATGGGAATCGTTTCATGGAAGATGAAAAAGTTTTGGGACGAAATAGGTGACAATGTTTGGGGAAAAATTGATGGGAAAATCGGCTGCGCATTTTCATCGCAGGGCGGATGGGGAGGAGGAGCTGAAATTACTTGTATGTCGCTTATGACAATCTTAATGAACTTTGGTTTTCTTGTATTCGGTTTAACCGATTATGTTGCAGATAAGTTTACGCTTCACTACGGAGCAACTTGTGCGGGCGAACCACGTGAACAAAAAGAAATTAATGCTTGTAAACAACTTGGTAAAAGATTGTCGCAATGGGTTTCAAAATATGTTGATAAAGAAGAGGTGAAAGTTAAATGAGTTATTTCATCGGACTTGATGTCGGCACAAGCGGAGCAAAAGCTTTACTCATTAATGAAATGGGTGATGTGATTTCTTCTGCAACAAATGAATATCCAATGCTTACTCCTAAACCAAATTGGACGGAGCAGAATCCCGAAGATTGGTGGGAAGCAAGCAAGAAAAGTATTCGATCAGTTGCATCTAAAGTTAAGAAAGATGAGATAGAAGGAATCGGTTTAACGGGACAAATGCACGGTTTAGTTACTCTCGATGATAATTTAAATGTTGTTCGTCCCTGCATTATGTGGAATGACCAAAGAACAGTAAAAGAATGTGATGAGATTACAACCAAAATTGGTTTAGAGAAGTTGATAAAAATTACCGGCAATCAAGTTCTTACTGGATTTACAGCTCCTAAAATTTTGTGGATAAAGAACAATGAGCCTGATAACTATCATAAAATTAAAAAGATTCTTCTTCCTAAAGATTATATAAGATTCAGGTTAACCGGTGAGCTTGCTACTGATGTCTCGGATGCTTCGGGAACATCTTTGCTAAATGTTCCGGAGAGAAAATGGTCGGATGAAATACTATCAGGATTAGAGATTCCAAAAGAGTGGATGCCGCAACTATATGAATCATCAGAAATATCCGGTAGAGTTAAAAAAGGTTTATGCGAAGAGTTAAACTTACCGGAATATTTAATAGTTGCTGCCGGCGGCGGAGACCAAGCTGCTGGCGGTATCGGAACCGGAACGGTAAGTGAAGGAATAACTTCTCTTGTACTTGGTACATCAGGAGTTGTATTCGCTCACAGTGATAAGCCGCTAATAGAAGCAAGTGGAAAAGTTCACTCCTTTTGTCACTCGGTCCCGAATGCTTGGCATGTAATGGGGGTTACGCTTTCTGCGGCAGGTTCTCTTCAATGGTATAGAAATACTTTTCATAATGGAGTTGATTATTCAGAGTTGACAAAAGCAGCGGAAAATATTCAACCCGGTTCGGAAGGGTTATTTTTTCTACCATATTTGAGCGGGGAGAGAACGCCATATCCTGACCCAAATGCAAAAGGTACTTTTATCGGAGCAACAGTGCGGCATAACACTTCTCATTTTACAAGAGCTGTTTTGGAAGGAGTGGCTTACAGCTTGCGAGACTGTTTTGAATTAAATGAAGGTCTCGGTGTAAAAACCGACCAAGTGCGTATATCGGGCGGCGGTGCAAAAAGTAAAATGTGGATTCAAATTTTATCTGATTTATTGAATAAGGAAATTGTAACTCTTACTTCAACTGAAGGCGCGCCCTATGGTGCCGCTATTCTCGCCGCAGTTGCTTCGGGAAAATTTAAATCAGTGGATGAAGCATGTTCTTCGATCATTAAAATAAAATCGGCGACAACTCCGAATAAAGAAAATATCAATATATATGAAGATTTCTACAATATTTATAAGAATCTTTACGGTACGCTTAAGAGCACTTTTGTTAATATAAGCAACACCGTGGAGAAATATTCAAATTAGTATGTCAATTTAATTATCATCAAAATATTACAAAGGTGACTTATGGCGGATGTGGTTCTTAAAAATGTGACAAAAGTTTACGAGGGCGGAACGGTTGCGGTTCGCAACGCAAACATAGAAGTAAAAGATAAAGAATTTTTAGTTTTAGTAGGTCCATCGGGATGCGGGAAATCTACAACACTTAGAATGATTGCCGGACTCGAAGAAATAACCGAAGGTGAACTTTATATCGATAACGAATTAGTGAACAATGTTTCACCAAAGAATCGAAACATAGCAATGGTTTTTCAAAATTATGCTCTTTATCCTCACATGACTGTTGCTGAAAATATGGGCTTCGGTTTAAAACTTCGGAAGTACAAAAAAGATCAGATAAAAGAGAGAGTAAATGAAGCGGCAGAAATTTTAGGAATAACAGATTTACTTGATAGAAAACCTAAAGCGCTTTCGGGCGGACAGCGGCAGAGAGTTGCTGTCGGGAGAGCGATTGTCCGGCACCCAAAAGTGTTTTTGTTTGATGAACCGTTAAGTAATCTTGATGCGAAGTTGAGAGTTCAAATGCGTACGGAAATTTCTAAGCTTCATCAAAAACTTGAAGCAACAATGATCTACGTAACACACGATCAAACTGAAGCGATGACTATGGGTGATAGAATTGTAATTATGAAAGATGGTGATATTCATCAGATAGATACACCGCTTAAACTCTATAATCACCCTGCTAATAAATTTGTCGCCGGATTTATCGGTTCGCCTTCTATGAATTTTGTGGACGGTAAAATTATTAAAGAAAACGGACTTTACTTTGTTGATAAAGAAAACACAATTAATATAAAAGTATTTACCGAACACGAACATGCTTTAGCAAATTATGTCGATAAAGAAATAACAGCCGGTATTCGTCCCGAAAACATTCATCATCCAAGTACTGCTAAAGCAGAAAGTATGGATGAAATCGAAGTAACACTCGATGTAACCGAACCAATGGGGAACGAAATTTTTCTATACTTCAACATCGCCGCTTCAAATTGTATTGCAAGAATAGCCGCTATTGAAGAACCGGAACCGGGACAAAAGATGCAGTTATACGTTGATGCTGCAAAGATACATTACTTTGATAAAGAATCGGAAGAGGCAATATTAAAATAAATTAAAGGAGTGAGGGTATGACGACACTGGAAAAAATAAATATAACCGATGAACAAAAACGGCAATATCAAGAAGACGGATTTTTTATTCTTGATAAAGTTATCCCCGATGATGTTCTCGAAACTTTACGCAACGAGTGTGATTCCTTGATCGCGGAACAAGATGCCGAGATGGAAAAGCAAGGTGTAACAGAATTAAACTTAAGCAGAAAGAACAGCCGTTACTTTGTATTCCTTGCCTATAAAGAACGGAAAGCATTGGGAGAATTTATTTTTAGTGATTTGATGGAAGAGATCTGTAAAGCAACAATTGGTGATGATGCATATCTTTTCTGGGAACAGTTTGTCGTAAAGGGATTGGATAAAAAAGGAGCCGAGTTTACCTGGCATCAAGATTCCGGTTATGTTGACAGTGAACATAAACCTTATGTAAACTGTTGGATTCCTCTGGTTGATGTTAACGAAGAAAATGGAACTGTTTATTTATTGCCTTATTCTAAAGCAGGAACAAAAGATAAAATTGAGCATAAAGTGATGGAAGGATCGAAAGACCGCGTTGGGTATTTTGGTGATGAAAGAGGAGTTCCCGTTGTAGCTAAAGCAGGCTCGATTGCTGTCTTTTCAAGTACATGTTTTCATCGCTCCGGACCGAATAACACTGACGAAATGAGAAGAGCTTGGGCTATCCAATATTCTCCGGAAATTATTTGCGAACCGGATGGCTCGTTAAAAGGATTGGATGAAAAGTTTTTAGAGAACGGGAAACGAGTAAGATAGGTTTTAATTGATTGAATAAAGTAATAACATTCTAAGAACTTTCAGATATAATTATGGAACACAGATGCCCGCTCAATACGCGGGCATACACAGAAAAAACTGATTGACACTGATCTGTAAACTGCGTTAATCTGTAGTTTCTGCGTCATCTGCGTTCTATTGTTGCTAAGTAAATAACCGCCGTTATAAGGTGAGAAAATCTTGAAACAAAAAATACTCCTCGATACCGATATCGGTACAGACATAGACGACGCGGTTGCACTTGCATATTTACTCGCCAATCCCAAATGTGATTTGGTTGGAATAACAACCGTAACAGGAGAATCTACCAAGCGGGCAATGATAGCAAGTGCCTTGTGTAAAATTGCAGGTAAAGATATTCCGATTTATCCCGGAATTGAAAAACCATTAATCCGCGAACAACTTCAAACTAAAGCACAGCAAGCAAAGGCATTGGATAAATGGGAACACGAAACGAGGTTTCCCCAAGGTGAAGCAATTGAATTTTTGCGGGAAACAATCAGGCAAAATCCCGATGAAATAATTTTACTTACTATCGGCCCGCTTACAAACATCGGATTACTTTTCTCAATCGATCCGGAGATTCCATCATTACTTAAAGGAATATATACAATGGCAGGCAACTATAATTTGGAAGCCCCTGCTTACAGCGATGTGGAATGGAATGCAGAAGGAGATTATCACGCTTCATACATAACTTATTATGCAAACGCAAAAAATCATCATTCAATCGGTATAGATATTACTTCAAGAGTTACAATGGACTCGGATGAGTTTGCAAAAATATGTAAACACGATTTACTCAAACCGGTTTTGGATTTCTCAAAAGTTTGGTTTGAAGAATGGGATGCTGTTACTTTTCACGATCCTTTAGTTGCTGCCACTATCTTTAACGATTCAATCTGTAAATTTGAAAAAGGTCAAGTCGTTGTTGAATTGGATAACAAAGAAAAAATGGGGTTAACTCATTGGCATCCTAGAAAAGAACGCGGCAATCATTTGGTTGCTGTTGATGTTAATAAAGAAAAATTCTTTGAAGAATATCTTTCTGTATTTAAAGACTAATCACATACACCGGAAATAAAATGAAAGTATGGAGCGCTCTAAAAGCAGTTCTATTGATTTCGTTGCTGACCTTTCTCTCTTGCAAAAACGAAAACGAATTCACTTCATCAAAAATTGAATTAACATTTTGGCACAGCTTCGTTGCTAATACTCATCCTGCATTAAAAGAGTTACTCGATCAATATGAAAAAGAAAATCCCGATGTAAAAATAATTGAGCAGTACGTTCCATCCGGCGATCCACTTGTGCAGAAACTTATCACCGCAATTCAAAGCAACACCACACCCGATTTAGCGTGGGTTCATACTGACTTTCTCGATAAGCTCATACTCGCTGATGCAATCTATAAAATGGATTATTTCATAAACGGTGAAAACGGCTTTACAGAAAAAGAGTTTAATGATTTCTTCCCGCAGTTAATCAGTAATGCAAAATGGAACGACACGCTTTATGCAATACCGATGGAAGCCACAACATTAGCTTTACTTTATAACAAGGATTTGTTTAAGCAAGTCGGACTTGATCCTAACAAACCACCCCAGACTTGGGATGAGTTGAAAGAGTATGCGAACAAGTTAACAATTGATACCGACGGTGATGGGAAAATGAATCATTATGGATTTTATGTACCGGCACTTCCAGCATCGGGTGCGCTAAGCATTTGGATGCTGCTTCAGTGGGAACCCTATCTCTGGCAAGCCGGAGGAGAGTTCTTAAATAAAGAGCAAACTAAAGCACTTTTTAATAGTGAAGCCGGAGTAAAAGCATTAACACTTTGGAAAAAAATGTACGATCAAATTGGTTTTGATTCTTTTTCGATGACTCACGATATGGGATTCATTGCTCAAGCTTGTGCAATGATAATGGACGGGCCGTGGGATTTGCCTTCTCTTCGAAAAATTAAAAATTTTGATTGGGGTGTTGCTCCGCTTCCCGAAGGTCCCGTTAAAAGAGCTACTTATGTTGCCGGTGAACATTTAACGATATTCAAAAATTCTAAACATCCAGATGAAGCATGGAAATTTATTAAGTGGTTTACTTCACCTGAAATTCAAGCAAAGTTTTCGATTGAATCGGGTTATATGCCTGTTCGCAAATCGACTTTGGAATTACAATCATATAAAGATTACTTAAAAACCGATCCGTATCTCGCTGCATTTGTTGAACAGTTTGAAATCGGTTATGCAAGACAGAATATAACATACTATCGAGTTGAAATAAATCAACGAGTTGCCGAGGCAATTGAAAGCACACTGCTTGGCGATATGGATCCCAAAGAAGCTCTTGATAAAGCCGCAGAGCAAGTAAACGAAATATTAAGCAGAGTAAAAAGATGAAAAAAACAATTTACATAGTTATAGCAATGGTATTTGTCGATGTAGTTTATTCACAGTGTGGCTGTATCGATGACATGAAAAACGATCCGCATAAATATTCCGATAGAATTGAATTGATTTTCGACGGTGGTTTCTTCACCGAAGGTCCCGCTGTTGATTCGGAAGGAAATGTTTACTTCACCGATTTAACTTTCACTTCCGAAACCGGAAACGAACCGGGACATATTTGGAAGTATTCTCCTTCAGCTAATCAAACTTCTATTTATCGTTCGCCAAGCAACATGGCTAACGGAATGATTATAGAAAATGATACACTTTATATTTGCGAAGGAGCGGACACCGGCGGAAGACGATTAATAAAAACCGATTTAGCTACCGGTAAAAGTTTTATTTTAACAAACAGCTTTAACGGCAAACCCTATAACTCTCCAAACGATTTAACGATAGCAGACGACGGTACAATTTATTTTACCGATCCACGCTATGCCGGCGAAGAACCGATTGAACAACCAGTTAACGGAGTTTATCGCTTAAATGTTTTCGGTCAGATTGAACTAATAATTGATAATATTTCAATGCCGAATGGTATTACAGTATCACCGGATAACAGAAAGTTGTACGTCGGATGCAATGATGAAAATGCTGATGAGGAGATTCCAAATTTCATTGCGGAATATTTGATTAACGAAGAAGGTAAAGTAACCTTCAATAAATATATTGCAAAATTTTTACCACCAACCGGTCCCGATGGAATCAAACTCGGTAAAGACGGTTTCATTTATGCGGCGTTACGTGATCCGTATCGTCCGGGTATTTATGTTTACTCCCTAGAAGGAGTATTGATTGAAAAAGTGATTCTTCCCGAAGACCCGAGCAATTTAATTTTCGCCGATGAATCGCAAGAAATATTATATGTGACTGCCGGCGGAAATTTATACAGAGTATCAATGAAATAAATTTACTTTTTTGAGTAATTACTCAGTTATTCTCTGCGGTACTCAGTGAATATCTCTGTGGTTCTATGTGTAATATTTTGAAGGATATTATTATGCTAAGAAATGTAAAACTGTTTTCAACCTTATTTATTCTTTTCTTTAATGTTGCAGTTAATCTATTCCCTCAATCAAAGACAGAATTAATTAACTATGTAAATCCGTTCATCGGCACATCAAACGGAGGCAACACGTTTCCGGGTGCGGTTGTACCTTGGGGGATGGTGAGTGTTAGTCCGCACAATTCACCTGGCTCTCCATCCGGTTATATTTATGGGGGAAAGTATTTCTACGGATTCGGTCACACACATTTAAGCGGCACCGGCTGCTCAGAACTTGGTAACATAATAATTACAATTACTAAAACTAATACAACTGACCCCGAGAATTATAAAACAACCTACTCCAATGAGACAGCATCCCCCGGTTATTATTTTCTTTACTTGGATGAATACAAAATCAAAGCTGAAGTCTCGACATCGGAAAGAAGCGGTATAATTAAATTTACTTCTGAAGAAGAAGTTGAAATTGATTTATTAATTGATGTAGGAAGAAATTTAAGTTTAGTTGGCGGCGGCGAAATTGAAATATTATCGAACAGAGAGATTACTGGCTATAACATAAGCGGCGGCTTCTGCGGGGAAGAGAATCGAAAGAATGTTTATTTTTATTCGCAGCTAAATTATGAAGCAGAGAAAATGACCATTTCTCATGATGATACAATAATAGATGAAACAAAGTATTCCGTAAAGGACGAACCGCTTGTTTGCTCTGCACGAATAAAAATTCAGCCTGATAAACCGTTGATCATTAAAACCGGCATATCATATACAAACAAAGAAAACGCAAAGGAGAATTTGTTAAAGGAAATTATTCATTGGGATTTTGATGAAGTAGTTAATTATGCAAAAGATAAATGGAACAAAGTATTAAGTCAAATAATTGTCAACGATTCAGAGAGAACTAACAAGATGAAATTTTACTCTGCTTTATATCATATGTTGATTCATCCGAATATCATAAGTGATTTCAATGGTGATTATCCTACTATGAATGAACATAAAGTGAAAAATTATTCCGATCGAAACAGATATTCAGTTTATTCATTGTGGGATACGTACAGAACACTGCACCCGTTTTTAACATTGGCTTATCCTAAACAACAATCAGATATGATTAAGACAATGATTGATATGTATGATGAACAAGGTTACTTACCAAAATGGGAATTGATCGGTAACGAAACTTATATGATGGTCGGGAATCCCGCTGTACCGGTCATTGTTGACAGTTATGTAAAAGGTATATGTGATTTTGACATCAACAAAGCATACGAAGCAATTCTTAAGCCTGTAAATCTTGATAAAAATGAAAAAGCACCACCTGTACGGGCAGCGTATCACTATATATTAGAATACGGCTACATTCCTTTCGATCAAAACATGGAAGATGAATGGTGGGCGTGGGGACCTGTGTCAACTACTTTGGAATACAATTATGCAGATTGGACAATCTCTCAATTAGCGGGATTACTAGATGATACAGAAAATCAAAATAAATTTTACCAACGATCACTTAGCTACAAAAAATTGTTCGATCCTGAAACTAAATTCCTCAGACCGAAATTAAAAAACGGCGAATGGATGGAGCCGTTTGATCAACTTGCAACAGAAGGTTCGGGTGATTGGGTTGGTTCGGGCGGACCTGGTTATGTTGAAGGAAATGCTTGGAATTACACCTGGTTTGTTCCGCATAATGTGCTCGGATTGATTGAATTATTCGGTGGTGAAAAAGAGTTTTCAGAAAAGTTATTGGAATCATTTATTAATGAACAATTTACAATCAATAATGAACCGGATATTTTTTATCCGTATTTATTCAAGTACACAGATAACTATTCACTTCACACAAGTGAATTAGTAGATCAAATTATGGACTCGGAATTCGGAATTGATGAAAACGGATTACCCGGAAATGATGACTGCGGTACAATATCCGGTTGGTTTGTATTTTCTGCATTTGGATTTTATCCGGTTTGCCCCGGTTCGGATGATTACGTTTTAAATCAACCGTTATTTGATGAAATAGAAATTCAACTTGATCAAAATTACTATAGTGGAAATGAGTTGGTAATCAAAAAGAAATTTGGAAATACTAGAGAAGTAATATTTAATGGAAGTCGTATGAATTCTAACTTCATAAAGCACAGCGAAATTATAAAAGGTGGTGAATTAATATTTATAATTCCCAACGGAGAAGAGAAATGAGAAAAGTAAAACTCGGAATTATCGGAACAGGTTTAGCTGCAAAGAATTTACACTTACCGGCATTGCAGAAATTAAAAAACAAATTTGAAATTGTTGCGGTCTGTAATCATACAGAAAAGAAAGCAAAGGAATTTTCTAAGATGGTTGGTGATGTTCCATATCATCTAGATTACAAAGAATTATTAAAACGCGAAGATGTTGAAGCAGTTGATATCGCTTTACCAATTAATTTGAACTACAATGTGGCTAAAGAATCAATAAAAGCCGGTAAGCATGTTTTCTTAGAAAAACCTCTTGCCGGGAATATGCATCAAGCAAAACAACTTTTGGATATGGATAAGAAAAGTAAAACTGTAAATATGGTTGCCGAAAATTTTCGGTACAGAAAAGTTTTTCTGAAAGCAAAGGATCTAATTGAAAAAGGAAAGATCGGTAAACCTTATGCTGTGAATTGGAATTTATATTATCATGTAACGACTGATAAAGATTATTGGTCAACCAAGTGGAGACAAAAACACGAACATCCCGGCGGCTTTTTACTTGATGCAGGTGTTCACAATGTTGCTGCAATAAGAATGATACTCGGTGATTTTAAGTCCGGTAATGCGCTTATTAAATCCGTCAACCCTAAGATCGGAACGTTTGATACGACTGTTTTTCAATTTGAATTAAAGAATGGAATTGTTGGTCTTTATAATCTTTACTTTTCGGTAAACGGTCATTGGGAGGATAAATTCCTAATCTTTGGCGATCAAGGTAGTATCGAAATCAATACAAATGTTTTGACACTTAAACAGGAAGGCAAGAAAGATAAAACTGAAGATTTAACCGACGGACATGGTTATGATGCGGAGTTCAATGATTTTTATAATGCAATTGTTAAAGGAACTAAAGTAGATTATTCATTTAAAGAAGCTTATCGAGATATGGAGATAGTTTTGGGTGCTTTGAAGTCCGCTGAGAATAAAAGGAAGGTTAATTTTTAATTGACTTGAATTAAATTGTGAGAATGAATACATTAGAATATAAATAAAGTAATAATATTCAAGGTTCGTCATGTCTAAAACTGTAACACTTCGTCTAAGTGAAGAGAATTATAGAAAGTTCAAAAAGCTAGCTGAATCGGATAATCGACCAATTTCAAATTTTATTGAGACAGCGGTAAACCGGTTCATTGAACAAGATATATTTGTTGATGAATATGAAATGGAAGAAATCAAAAACAATTCTGAATTAAACAAATCTCTTAACCGTGCCTTGAAAGATGTGAAAAATAAACGAGGTAGATTTGTTGAGTAATTACAGAATTTTTGAGACCGAAGAATTTTCAAAAACTCTTAGCAAAATTAATCATCCCTATCAAAAATTAATTACCAAGAAATTGCAACATCAAATTTTTCCTCAATTAAAAGATGAACCTCACTTTGGTAAAAATATTAAAAAGTTAGTCGGTTATAACCCGGAAACTTGGAGATTTAGAATCGGTAAGTATAGACTGTTTTATATAATTGATGAGTCTGAAAAGATTGTGTATTTATTGCATATTGAATTAAGAAAAGATGCTTATTAATACATGCCTGTACTTCGCTGTGGTTCTTTTCAAAAAGTGATCCCTTCGGGGGGGGTACTCCGTGTTCTTTGTGTCCACAAAGCTTTTTCACAGAGAAACAGCAAGAAGACACGGAGCACCACAGAGAAAAATATTTTTATCTTAGTAGTTAGTTAATAAAAAGCACTATGAGGGTATAACATTCTTTCTGTGCTGCTTTCTAAAATCACCTGGCGATAAGTTGTATTTCTTTTTAAATAGATGGTAATAGTGGCTCAAATTTTCGAAACCGCTTTCCATTGCAATGTAGGGAATGCTTTCGTCGGTTGTCATAAGTAAGTTAGCGCTGTAATTTAATCGAAGATCGTTAATGTATTCAGTAGGTGTTTGAGCATAATGTTTTTTAAATTCTCTGCAAAGATGCTCTTTTGATCTATGTGAGATTTCTACCATCGATCCGAATCCGTTTACAAATTTTTCTTTCTGCTGCATTTCGGATCTGGTTTCTTCCAGCCATTTCGGAACAGAACTTCGTTGTATCCAAAAACTTTTTGAGAAATAGTTTGTCATTATCTCCGCTAATAAAATTCTAAGGGCCGTTCTTATTTCAGATTTTTTACTTAGAGGAATTAACTGAAGTTTTTCAAATCTTTCTTTTAAAATTGTTTTTTCAGTCGAAGATAAAATTGTTGAGGGAGGAAGCTTACTTTCAAGTAGTCTCTCTGCTTCAAATCCTTCTCCTAAATAATCAAATAACTCGGCAATAGTTTTTTTAGGAAAAGCTAAATTTATCAATTCGACTTCATCTTTCTCATGCTTTTGATAATAATGAATATCATTCGGTCTCATAAATATCATTGTACCTTCATCAAGAACTTGTTCGTTATCATTAATGATGTGCTTAACCTTTCCCTTTGCAATTAAAAATATTTCATAAAAATCATGAGTATGTTTGACAGTTATATCTTTTAACGATTTGTGAAACGCATAATGAATTTCTGTCTGTGGATCGAGGATTTCTTCAGTATATATTTTAATTGGACTCATATCTCGTAAAAATCAATATAATACAATTAATTAATCATTCTAAAACAAGATAATGCCTATATATCTTTGTATTTATCTAATGTCAATATAACAATTAACTACATAATATCAATATTTATGAAAAAGAAAGATTTCAAAACCGAACTAAAATTTACCGAGACATATAAGAAATATCAAAACGACCATCCTGCAATTAGAGAAGCAAAATGTCTCGATGCTCAATACCCGGATTATTTTGCCGAAATAAAGAAGGGCGATCTTTTCGCCGGACGAATTGATCACGGTTTAGTCGGATTCAGTATTGACGAATGGGGATCGACTGCATTCGGATATTACTGCCAATTCGAAGAAATAGAAAAGTGCTTAACTGACTTCAATTATTCCCCTAAGGAAGGAAAAGAAATCAGAGACATGATGAAATTTTGGGAGAAGGAAGATACTTCGAACAAACTTCGTGAAGCGTATCCTGATGAAATGAAAAAATGGTTACCGACCGATGACTGGATGAATGCTTCCGGAATTGCATTTCCTCTTTATAGATTAACCGGCGGAAATATTGATAACGAAAAATTAGTAATGCTCGGAATACCGGGATTGCAAAAGGAAATTAAGGCAAAACTCGAGCAAGCAGAATCTGACAAACAAGAATTCTACGAAGGAGCATTATTAGCAATTGATGTTTTGGTTAAAGTGGCAAACCATTACGCTACACAAGCAAGATATTTTGCTGAAGAAACTAATGATAAGAAGTGGAAAAACGAGCTTATAAAAATTGCCAATACACTTGATTTAATAACACAAAGTAAACCGAAAACACTTCGCGAAGCAATACAACTTTTTTGGCTTTACTCATTGATAAGCGATATACGCAATCATGGAAGAATGGATGTTTATTTCGGTGACTTTCTCGCCAATGATTTACAAAGCGGTGTATTGACAAAAGATGAAGCATTGATGTTGTTACAATCACTTTGGAAGTTAATGGCCGATAGAGATACAGTTGTGCACGGAAGAATTATAATCGGTGGAAAAGGAAGGCGGAATGAGAAAAATGCCGATGCGTTTGCGTTACTTGCTCTTGAGGCAAGTCGAACAGTATTGGAAGTCGAGCCGCAGCTTTCATTAAGAATTTATGACGGAATGGATGAACGAATTTACGAAAAAGCACTCGATGTAATTGGTGAAGGAAGAACTTATCCAATTTTATATAATGATGAAGTAAATATCCCTTCGATTGTAAAAGCGCTTGAATTCAAACCGCTGGAAGCCGAGCAATATGTTCCTTACGGCTGCGGTGAATATATTTTAGAACATCAATCGTTCGGAACACCAAGCGGAGTAATAAACTTATTGAAAGCACTCGAAGTTACTCTTCATAACGGTGTTGATCCTATAACCGGTAAAGTTATTGGTCTGCAGTTCGGAGAGTTCAACGATTTTGAAACATTTGATGATTTATGGAATGCATATAAAAAACAAATTGAATTCTTTGTCGATTTAATGGCTCAGCAGGAAGTAATCGAATATAAAATAGCTGCTCAATCTGCTCCTTTTCTTTTTGCAAGTATTTTATACGACGATTGTTTAGAAAAAGGTAAAGGTTTGTTCGAAGGAGGAATTCGCTATTTGGGTGGAACGCTTGAAACATACGGAAACACAAACACAGCGGACAGTTTAACCGCGATTAAAAAATTAGTTTATGAGCAAAAGAAAATTACCCAAGAAGAATTGCTAAATGCACTCGACAATAAATTTGAGGGCTACGACAATCTTAGAAAAGAATTATTACAGCAACCCAAATACGGTAACGATAATGACGAAGCCGATTCAATGCTTGTTAAAGTTCACGAACACGTTTGTAATTATGTGCGAGATCAGAAAGGCAAGGTCGATTTGCATTCATACCTAGTAGTTATAATTAATAACTCGGCTAATACATTAATGGGTCATTCCACTTCAGCATCAGCAGACGGCAGGTTATCCGGGACATACATGAACAACGGCAATGCACCTTCGGGCGGCAGCGACAAAGAAGGTGTAACCGCAATGTTGAATTCAATCACAAAGCCGGATACCTCAATACATGCGGGAGCCGTGCAGAATATGAAATTCAGTAGAAAAATGTTCATGGAAAACAGAAATGAGTTGAAAGCTTTATTAAAAACATATTTTGAAAAAGGCGGACAGCAGGCAATGATAACTGTCGTAAATAGAAATGATCTCGAGAACGCAATGCAAGAACCGGAAAAATATCAACACTTATTTGTAAGAGTTGGTGGATTCAGCGCAAGATTTGTTGAGCTTTCACCTGACGTTCAAAAAGATATTTTAAATAGAACTTTGTATTAGACTTTGCGTCCTCGCGACTTAGCGGCTTACTAATGAATTTACATAATCATCATAAAGGACTTGTCTCCGATATACAAAGATTCTCGCTTCACGATGGACCGGGAATTCGCACAACTGTGTTCTTAAAAGGATGTCCGCTTAACTGCAAATGGTGTCACAATCCCGAAACACAAATATCAAAACCACAGTTATCATTTTCTCTAGATAAATGTATGAACTGTTTTAAGTGCGTTGAAGCTTGTCCAACCGGAGCGCACTACATCAAAGATGAACAACACAAAATAAATTTCTCGACATGTGAATTATCAGGAGAATGCGTTTCAGTTTGCCCCAACGATGCATTAAAAATTATTGGTAAAGAAAATTCCGTTAACGAAACTCTTGAGTTAGTCTTACGCGATAAAGAATATTACAAAAACTCCGGCGGCGGCTTAACAATTTCCGGCGGCGAACCGATGAATCAGTTCTCGTTTACCAGAGATCTGCTTCAGCTTGCAAAGTTAAACGGAATACATACCGTACTTGAAACTTGCGGCTTCGCACCAAAAAATCGCTATCTCGAGATAATTCATTTAGTCGATTTATTTCTTTACGATTACAAAGAAACCGATCCGGTAAAACATAAAGAGTTCACCGGAGTTGACAGCAAAGTTATCATTGATAATTTAAAAATGCTTCACAATAACGGAGCAAAAGTTATTCTTCGATGTCCTATCATTCCAAGCGTGAATGATAGAGATGATCATTTTGAAGGAATAGCCGAGTTGGTTTCTCAGCTTCCGAATTTAATTTCGGTAGATTTGATGGCTTATCATGATAGCGGAAGAGATAAAGCTGTTAAGGTTGGAAGAGATAACGAATATTATCATATCGAAAATGCAACTGAAGAAATGAAAAATGAATGGCTGCAGAAATTGAACGAGTTTAATGTTAATAACGTTTCAATTGGATAGTTAAATGATTAAAAACGTTCAACCCTTTTAGGGTTGTTTTTATTTTTTTCGCCTTGTTGTCTATTCATGTTAAATCCCTCCGGGATTTATATTAAACCATCTTTAAAGAACTCCGATTGAGATGAATGTGAATAGAATCCAAGTAAATTTGAATCTGAAATTACATCAAAATTTTGCATGAACTTCAAAGGAATTCAATGTTCAAAACCGTCGTGAATTAATAGGAACTCCGAAGGAGTTCAACATGAATAGAAAAATGTAATTTTAAAAAAAGAACCCCAACGGGGTTCAACAAAAATTCATAATTATAAATATGTCATTATAAAAGGAGGATTAATGGAATATCGTTATTTAGGTAAATCCGGATTAAAAGTATCAGCACTTTCATTCGGTTCATGGGTTACATTTCATGATCAAATAGGTGAAGATGTTGCATACAAATGTATGAAAGAAGCATACGATGCGGGCGTAAACTTTTTTGATAACGCCGAAGTTTATGCAAACGGTCAATCGGAAATATTGATGGGAAAAGTATTAAAGAAAACCGGTTGGAAAAGAAGTGATCTTGTTTTATCAACAAAAATATTTTGGGGTGGAGAAGGTCCAAACGATAAAGGTCTTTCGCGGAAACACATAATTGAAGGGACAGAAGCCGCATTAAAAAGAATGCAAGTAGATTACGTTGACTTAATATTTTGCCATCGTCCTGATATTCACACACCGATTGAAGAAACCGTTAGAGCAATGAACCATATTATTAATCAAGGTAAAGCATTCTATTGGGGAACGAGTGAATGGACAGCTCAGCAAATTATGGAAGCATACGGAATTGCAAGACGTGAACACTTAATTCCACCACTTATGGAACAACCGGAATACAATATGTTCAGAAGAGAAAAAATTGAAAAGGAATATCTTCAACTTTACAATGAAGTTGGTTTAGGAACAACAATCTGGAGTCCCCTTGCAAGTGGCTTATTAACCGGAAAGTATGTTGATGGAATTCCCGAAGGAAGTAGACTCAATCTTAAGGGTTATGAATGGCTGAGAGATTGGATTTTAAATGAAGATGGGAAAAAACGTAATGTGAAAGTGAAGGATTTAATTCCAATTGCCAAAGAAATTGGTGTAACCATGCCCGAACTTGCGATCGCATGGTGTTTAAAAAACACAAATGTAAGTACAGTAATAACCGGTGCATCAAATGCAGATCAAGTAAAACAAAACATGAAAGCTCTTGATGCAGTTGAAAAGTTAACCGTTGAAGTAATGGAAAGAATTGAAGAAATCTTAGATAATAAACCTCAACTCGAATGGGATCACAGAGTTTAGTTTTGCAATGCGATTAGAAAGATAATTGGAATAATACGAAAGAACGTTTTACTATATGGTGGAACCGATTGGTAATCGACGGGTGGTTCGAGACCACCCGCGCTCACAGTAATTAAACCCTTGTAAGATAAAGACTTGCAAGGGTTTTTTATTTTATCAAAAAAAAGCCGCAGTATTTCTACTACGGCTTTTCTTATGCAAGCAAGAATATTAATTATCATTAGTCCAAATCAAACCTGTCGAGATTCATTACTTTTGTCCAAGCTGCAACGAAGTCTTTAACAAATTTTTCTTTGTTATCATTGCATGCATAAAACTCTGCAAGTGCTCTTAATTCAGAGTCGGAACCGAAAATCAAATCAACTCGGGTTGCTCTCCATTTCGGTTTACCGGATTTACGATCAAGTCCCTCAAATTTTTCTTTTGTTTCATCTGTTGTTTTCCATTCTGTGTTCATATCAAGCAGATTGACAAAGAAATCGTTTGAAAGTATGCCGGGCTTATCGGTAAATACACCGTAATCGGAGTTATCGTAGTTAGCTTTCAATGTACGCATACCACCGACAAGTACTGTCATTTCCGGCGCCGTTAGTGTAAGTAATTGAGCTTTGTCAACTAATAAATGCTCTGCACATACTGCCGCTTTACCTTTAGCGTAATTTCGGAATCCGTCTGCAATTGGCTCAAGTACGTCAAATGATTTTGCGTCTGTTTGTTCTTGAGATGCATCGGTTCTGCCGGGAGTAAAAGGAACGGCAATATCATATCCGGCATCTTTAGCTGCCTTTTCAACTGCAGCACTGCCTGCAAGGACAATAATATCGGCAAGCGAAACTTTTTTGCCGTCTTTTTGTACTGAATTAAATTCACTTTGAATTTTTTCAAGTGTACCGAGTACTTTTGCTAATTGCTTTGGATTATTAGATTCCCAGTTTTTCTGCGGTTCTAATCTTATGCGTGCGCCGTTAGCACCACCTCTTTTATCCGAGTTGCGATATGTTGATGCAGATGCCCATGCAGTTGTAATTAATTCTGAAATTGAAAGACCTGAGGAGAGAATTTTTTTCTTTAAATCGGCAATATCTTTATCATCAACTAATTTGTGGTCAACAGCCGGAACCGGGTCTTGCCAGATAAGATCTTCTTTTGGTACTTCGGAACCGAGATATCTTGCTTTCGGACCCATATCTCTATGAAGCAATTTAAACCATGCACGTGCAAATGCATCTGCAAAGAGATCTGGGTTCTCATAAAACTTCCTCGAGATTTTTTCATACTCGGGATCAAATCGTAAAGAAAGATCTGTAGTTAGCATTCCTGGTAAGTGTTTCTTGTTTGGATCGTGTGCATCGGGAATAATCGGTTCTGCATTTTTAGCAACCCACTGTTTAGCTCCTGCAGGGCTTTCGGATAATTCCCATTCATATTCGAACAAATGTTTGAAGAAATCATGTCCCCATTTGGTTGGGGTAGTAGTCCATGTTAACTCTGGTCCGCCTGTAAGCGTATGAGGACCTTTACCTTCGCCGTATTTACTTTTCCAACCTAATCCTTGTTCTTCGATATCGGCTGCTTCGGGTTCCGGTCCAAGAAGTTTAGGATCACCGGTACCGTGTGATTTGCCGAATGTATGTCCGCCTGCAATCAACGCTACGGTTTCTTCATCATTCATACCCATACGGGCAAAAGTTTCGCGTATATCTACTGCTGCTGCAACAGGATCGGGATTGCCTCCGGGACCTTCTGGATTAACATAAATCAAACCCATTTGAACAGCAGCGAGCGGATTTTCGAGATCTCTTTCACCGGAATAACGTTTGTCATCCTCAAGCCAAATAGTTTCGGATCCCCAATAAATACTTTCATCCGGTTCCCATGCATCATCTCGTCCGGCACCAAATCCGAATGTTTTAAAGCCCATTGATTCCATAGCAACATTACCGGCAAGAACAAGCAAATCTGCCCAAGAAATTTTATTACCGTATTTTAGTTTTATCGGTAATAGAAGTCTACGAGCTTTATCGAGGTTAGCATTATCGGGCCAACTATTTAACGGAGCAAAACGCTGAAAACCGCCTGCAGCTCCGCCTCTTCCGTCACCTACTCTGTAAGTACCCGCTGCATGCCACGACATACGAATAAAAAGAGGTCCGTAATGACCGAAATCTGCGGGCCACCATTCTTGCGAATCAGTCATCAGCTTATGAAGGTCTTTCTTCAAAGCATCGTAATCAAGTTTTTTAAATTCTTCTTTGTAATTAAAATCTTTATCCATTGGATTGGATAAAGAAGAATGTTGTCTAAGAATATTTAGCCTTAAGCGATTGGGCCACCAGTCTTGTGTTTTCGTTCCTGAAGCTCCCATTCCGCCTGAATGCGGGAACGGACATTTGCCGCCGTTATTTGAATTACTACTCATATTTTCTCCTTTCTTTAGTTACATAGATTCTAAATTACATCAGTTTATAAAACGCTGAGGATACTGATTTATTTTTCCAGCACCATTCTTTTTTTGATGACTTTTCCCAAAAACATGATTAAACTTTGCGTACTGTTTGTATAAATATATTACAATGATCAATAGGGTACTCAATTAATTCTTTTTGCTATCAAACGTGCCAATTATCTGAAGCTTTATGTCCTTTATTGCAAAATTAGAAATTTTCTTTTTTTCGAAATATTTTATTAGGATCTCATTTAGTTCATCGTCAAAAAAATCTTCTATACGTTTAGTCTCCTCACAATACAAATGATGATGTCGATCAAGTATCGCATCATATCTCATCACACCTTCTTCGGTTTTTACCCTATTGACCATTCCCTTTTCAACAAAAGTTTCGAGGGTTTTATAAATTGTACCGACCGCTATGTTGGGATTATTCTTAACCACGTACTCTTTAATCTTATCTGCAGTGGGATGATCCTTTAAATTGTCCAAAGCTTCAAGAACGGCTGTTCTTTGAGGTGTAACTTTTAAGTTGCTGTCTTTTAATTTATTTCCGTACTTTTCTTTTGTCATAGGTAATTATTATTAAATAGGAATAGTTCTTATTTAAGATAATTATTTATTTGAATAATGTCAAAATTCATCAATAAAGGTGTTACCCCGAAATTTATTTGAGTAATCTTCTATATTGTTTAGTTTATTACTCATATAGCAATTAGAAAAGTAAACGATAGGAGTTTGACAAATTTTTTTTAGCAAATTAGAAAATTATCTTTTTTTCGTAAAGACGCCAATACATTCTCGAATTGGGGGCTTATGCTTTTTATTTTACAGTAAATACACTAATGATATATTTTGTTTTTTAACTCTTCGTAAAAATTTTGGAGTAACACCAGATTGAGTACACTTGGGTTAGAATTTTGGTGTAATCGTGAAATCGCTAAGTATTAAAAATAAAAGACCGGGTTAAATAAAATAGAAATAGAGACCTATTGGCACCAAGTCACATCTATTTTAGTTTATCTTATTAACATAAGTTTATTTGTGATAATTCTATTATCGCTTTTCATCCTGTAAAAATATACTCCGCTGCTTAAGTCTTTTGCATTAAACTCTATTTCATACACGCCGCTTGAATGTTGGTGATCGACTAATGTTTCTACATACTTTCCTAAAATATCATAGATGGATATATTTACATGAGATGAGTTAGGAATACTGTATTGTATTTTTGTTGTTGGATTAAACGGATTCGGATAATTTTGTTCGAGTATATAATCAACGATTATATTTTCTTGTTCATTGATTCCTGTAATTTCAGAATTTTGTTTGAAAATTTTGTAACCCCAAGATGATAATTCAAGTTCACTTTCCTCGGTAAACGTAACCGTATCACCGGAAAAAACATCAACATACACACCTTTATATAATTCTCCGACCGGTATTACAGTTTGTAATGTATCTGTGATATTAAAAAGTGCAAAGATTTTATCATCATCTTTTTGTCTAACAAATGCGAAGATAGCAGGATTATTGTTTGTTAAAACTCGCACGGCTTTTCCACCATTTATACCGTTCCAAAGTGCGGAGTTTTCTCTTTTCAGATTCAATAATGTTTTGTATACTTCAAAGTACGGATGCTCATTCCATATAATTAAATCTTTGTCAAAAAATTTAAGACGTTTATTCAATCCTGCTTCTTGACCACTGTAAATTAACGGCATACCGTTTATTGTATGAGTTATTGCAGCAAAATTCTCGGCAGCATCTCCAAATCTTTCGAAGACTGTTCCGTACCAAGAATTTTCATCATGATTGGAAGTAAAATATAATCTATAATGTTCAGCAGAAAAATTATTCAATTCTGCACGTAAATAGCTGTTAATAATATTTGCCGGGTAAACAATACCATTTATAATTTGTGTGAAAACACCACCTCCAAAACCATATAAGCCCCAAGCAAAAGAAATATCGAAACCGGCTTGTTGATATTCGGGACCATCAGCTTCAGCAAGCATTAAAATTTCCGGTTTAGTTTCTTTTAGTTCTGTTATTGCGAATTCCCAAAAATCAAGCGGAACCATACTTGCTGCATCGAATCGAAATCCATCAATACCGGTTTCGGTAATCCAAAATTTCATTGCATCAATCATATACTCGCGCAGACCTTGATTGCTGTAGTCAAGATCAATCACATCACTCCAATTTGTACCAGCGGGAGGCATAAAATTTCCGTGCTGGTCTTTTGTATACCATTCAGGATTTGAAATAGTAAGAGGATTATCCCACGAAGTATGATTCGCAACCCAATCAATAAGAATATAAAAACCCATATCCTTAGCTTTATTAACAAGTTCCTTAAAATCATCTAAAGTTCCGAACTCAGGATTAATATTCAAGTAATCCTTAACAGAATAATAACTTCCTAAACTTCCCAATCTATTTTCAATTCCGATAGGATGAATAGGCATGAACCAAAGAATACCAACTCCCATTTCTTTCAATCTTTCTAAATGAGGCTCGAACGCTTTGAATGTACCCTCTTCGGTATACTGGCGAATATTCACTTCATACAATCCAAGGTTGTAACTCCAATCGCCGTGATCTTGAGAGGATAAACTTACAGGTAACAGAATAAGTAAAAAACAGAAATATAAAATTATCACATGTGGTTTTAGTCTAGTAACAGTCACTTTTTGAATTCTCCAATCAAAGTGTTTCTATAAAGTTTTTTCAAGAAACACATTTTTTATTTTTTTTCTAAATATTCTTTTAATCGATTTTTGATAAAATAATTCCAACCGTTTATACAACTCTCTCTTTTAAACTCCGGTATATCATCGGAAAAGTCTTCAAGAATTTCTACTGTTAATCTTAATTTTGTTTTATCGTTTTCATCAAACAATTCAAATGTAACATTTGAATCGCCTTTATAACCTTCATACTTCCAGTTATATTTAATCAATTTGCCGGGAATTACTTCAATTACTTCCCAGATATGTAAAAAATTTCGTTCTTCACTTTGTACGTTGAATTGAGTTTTAAATCCAATTTCCGGCAAGAATGACGGGATATTCTCAAAATACCAACCGTGCATTTCTTGAATGTCTGTTATCGAATTCCAAACTCTATGAATATTATTTTCAAAGGTTTGTTCAACTATTATCGGCGTATCATTTTTTTTCATATTATTATCAATTAGTTAAAGATTATAAACAGGGTTATTCTTATTTAATTTTCATCAAGCTAAAAGAATTTACTTAAAAGGTATTATACTTTTTGAAAAGATACGAAAAAAGTAGTTCCTTGATTTTTCTGACTTGTTACTTCAATTTTAGCATTATTCATCTCGCTGTAACTTTTTACAAGGGCAAGTCCTAACCCGCTTCCTTCAAATCGGCGGGTGTAACCTGTTTCTTCCTGACTGAAAGCATCGAAGATGTGAGGAAGAAATTCCGGGGAGATGCCAACACCGGTATCCGATATTTCAGTTATAATTTTATCTTCAACACAATTCAATTTTATCTTTACTTCTCCTTTAGAGGTATACTTAATTGCATTATCAATTAGATTTGCGAGCATTTGCGAAATACTGTAATGGTCACCGTAAATTATTGGTTGTTCACAATTTACCTCGATATTAAATGTAAGATTTTTTGAATGTGCCAAGGGTAAAAATTCTTTATGAAGTGATAGCAAAACATCGTTATAAAGTGATATTTTTTTTGGAGTAATATCGAAAGCGCCTGTTTGAATTTGTGCCATATTTAATATTGAATCTATGGTTCTTATTAATCTCGTACTTGCATGTTCAATAGCATTAAATCCTTCCTTCATATCTTGGTCAAGGTATGAATCGATTGTATCTTTGATAAGATTGCTGAAACTTAAGATTACATTTACTGGAGTTCTGATTTCATGTGACATCTGTGCAAGAAATTCGGACTTTAATCTATTTGCTTCTTCAGCTTTTTCTTTAGCAACAATCAATTCACTTTGTGCTTTTTTCCTATCGGTTATATCAACGGCAACAACAAGTACTGCATCTTTATTTTCAAATTCAATTTGATGAGAAATAATTAATACATCTATAATTTCCCCGTTCTTCAACTTATGCTGCCATTCACTATTTTCGGTAATATTCTTACGCGGTTTTTTTAAGATTTCAATCAATCTATCTTTTTCATGATCGGGACGAATTTCAACTAAAGTCATTGATAGAAATTCTTCTTTTGAATAACCATATTTAGAAATTGCTGCATCATTAACTTCTAAGAATCTCCACGTTTCAATATCGTAGATCCACATAGCTAACGGATTGTTCTTAAAGAGATACTTAAAAGATTCTTCACTTTTTCTCAGCTTTTCCGATGCTTCTTTCGTATCTGTTATATCGGAAATAAATCCTTCTAAAGCGGTAACATTCCCTGAGGAATCTTTAATCGCCACGCCTCTTTCCCAAACCCACCTGTAATCTCCATCTCTTGGTTTTATTCTATAGACTAAAGTAAAAGATGTATTTTTTTCAATAGCCGACTGAATTTCATCCCAAACAAATTGACGGTCTTCCGGCAAAATTAAATCACCGTAAGAAATAATTTTGTTTTCAATAAATTCATTTGGAGTGTAACCCGTAATGTTAAAAGCACCTTCGCTCATAAATTCCATAGTCCAATCACGGTCAACCAAGCATCTATAAGCAATTCCTGGCAAATTAGAGAATAACCTTGCTAATCTTTTTTCGTTTTCTACGATTTCTTTTTCATATTGTTCACGTTTTTGATTTCGATCGAATACTTCCAAAGCAAAAGATATGTCGGTTGTTATCTCTTCAAGTAGTTTTAATTCCGGAGTGTTAAAATAATTTTCATCCTGTGAGTAAATTACTAGGGCACCAATTGGTTCGGAATAAAAATGGATTGGTGCGGCAGCACAGGAATTGATTCCGGCTTCGGCTGCTCTAATAATCCACTGCGAATTAGTGTTATAATTTCGTAATGAGTTTATAATCCGGGGTTTGTCTTCCTCGAATGCTTTTGAAACAAAGTCTTCAGATTTATTATTGTCTTTTTGATTTAACAAATAGTTGAAATAATTTTCAATACCGTAGCATGATTTTAAAATAAGCCGGTCTGAAATTTCATCTTTAATATAAAGAGCACATCCGATCATCTTCCCGAAATCAACAGGTATTTTGGAAATCTTTTTAAAGAGTTCTTCTTTGTTGTTTTCTCTAACAATTGTTTGATTTATCTGGCTTAGAGTTGCATAAAGATTAGTTAAATGGTTTATGTTCTTTTCTGCTTCTTTTCTTTCGCTAATATCTCTATGAATACTCAATATGTAATCGTTGTCTTCCGAGGAAAAGTAAGTTATGCTTAATTCAACCGGGAATATTTCGCCGTTTTTCCTAACATGATAAGATTCATAAAGTATACTCTTATTATCCAAAAGTTCTTGTAATCTTTCATGCATCAACTCTAAAGATTTTGGAGAAATGAGTTTATCCATTTTCATCGAAAGTAATTCATCTTTTTCGTAACCGTAAATTACAGATGCTTTTTTATTGGCATAAAGAATATTTCTATTAGAATCTGAAGTAAAAATTGCATCGTTGGCATATTCATTTAATAAACGGAGGTGTTCAGAAAAATAGAGTTTTTCTTTCTGTAAAGTAAGTTCTCTGTTTTGTGCAGTAAACTTTAATGAACGCCAGATCAATATGAATATTATATAACTCATTGCGATAAGAATTATCAAAATAATTATAGTGTTTCGCAATGATGATTTGAGATCACCAAAGATTTCGTCTTCATCTATTTTTGAAATAATTGACCAATCGGAATCCGGAATCTTGCTTATGTCGGCAAGTACCTTAACACCGCGATAATCATAACCACGGAACATACCTTCTTGACCTAATATTGCCCGAACAGACGGCAAATCTTTTTCCGACATTGGTTTTTTCAGTTTTAAGGCTGTATTGGAAAGATGACGAAGTTCATTTAAATAAACAAGTGAATCTCCTTCAGCTTTTACCAAAATTGTTTCAGCGGTTTTGCTCGGTGTAGGCCAGGATTCAATGAGAGGGAATAAAAAATTATTAGGATCTATTTTTATCAAAACATGAGCATATACATCACCATTCTCTTTTAAGTTTATTCCTAATGTTAAATGAATATCTTCATCATTCGTTTGATGAAGAGATGAAATTACAACACTGTCTTTTGCTAGAAGGTCATAATAATCATTCAAATGGTCTGAAGAATAAACTAATTTTTCCTCGGTAGAAATTATTGGGTTAAACTCAGCATCTGTAAGAATAACTGCTTCATAACCGTATGATCTTTTTAGTAGGTTAAACCATGAAAGGATATTGTTCCGTGAATCTAAATCTTTTTTCTCAATGAATGATTTGATTTCGTTAGTGAGGAGCGCATTTTTTAACATTATATTTGCATCACCGATTCTCTCTTTTCTCCACTCAACGATTTGCTTTACTTTCAATGTTTTTATTGCAGAAAGTTCATAATACCTATTATTGACTATCGCTCTTTCTTGAATAACATATGCAAAATATCCGCCGGCAATTATAATTGCTACTACAAGTAAAAAGGAAACCACAATTATCGGCAAACTTAACTTTGTGATTAGATCTTTCATATTATTAACTTAACTCATAAAAACCACTTTTCATAAAGAATATAAAGATTTTCATCTTAATATGAAGTGATAAGGATTTTTATTCCCCATAGTAAATTTCATTATAGAGTAATATACAGACAAAACATAGTTACTATTTAACTAAATATAAACACAAACCTGCAGTAATCCAAAAATCGTATACAGAATTGAACTTAGTTGTATTTAAAAACGTTAAGCTAATTAAATAATAGAAAAATTCGGAAAAAGAACAATATGAAAAAAGTTTTAATAATCGGTTCCGGCTTGGGAGGTTTGAGTACTGCTTTAAGACTTGCAAAAAAGGGTTATAAAGTTACAATTCTGGAAAAACATCACCGGGCAGGCGGCAGACTTAATTTAATTGAACAAGACGGTTTTCGTTTTGATATGGGTCCCTCTTTTATGAGTATGACTTACGAACTTGATGAATTATTCAATAGTACCGGTGAGAAAAATCCAATTGAATTGGAAGAGCTTGACCCGCTTTATCAAGTTTTTTTTGAAGGAAACGATAAACCGAGATTGATCTATAAAGATTTACAAAAACTTGAAGAAGAGTTCAAAGATATAGAACCAAACCTTGCTCAAAAAGTTGAAGAATATTTAACGCGAGCCGGTCACTTTTTTCACGATACGGAAGATAAAGTTGTAAAGTCTAATTTTAACAACAAACTTGAATACATACTAAAACTTAGCCGGGTTCCATTAAAGCATCTTCCATATCTTTTCAAAACGATGTGGAGTGAAGTTGATAAAACTTTCAAATCCGAAGAGATGAAAATTATTTTTTCTTTAGTAGCATTTTTCTTGGGTTCTACTCCATTTCAAACTCCGGCTATTTACTCGCTCTTAAATTATACAGAAATGCGTCACAACGGGTACTGGAAAGTAAAAGGCGGCATGTATAAAATGGTTGAAGAAATTCTGAAAATTCTCGATCGATTTGGAGTAAAGATTGTCTACAATACGGAAATAGTAGGAATTGGAAACAGCAACGGTAAACTAAACGAAGTAATAGATCAAAATGGAAACAGGTGGAGTGCCGATATAATTATTTCAAATTCCGATGCAGCTTCATTCAGAGGAAATATTTTAGGTAGAAAAGATTATAGAGAAGAAAAACTCGATAAAATGCATTGGACTTTAGCACCGTTTACAATTTATCTCGGTGTTAAAGGTAAAGTCGATAAACTTACTCATCATAATTATTTCTTGGGAAGCAATTTCAAAGGTTATGCCGATACAATTTTTACTTCTTCTATTAATCCGCAAAAACCTTATTACTATGTAAACGTGTTATCAAAATCTGAAGAAAGTTGTGCACCTGAAGGCTGCGAAAATATTTACATACTTTGTCCCGTTCCGGATTTACGTTATAAAAACGATTGGTCTGATAAGGAAGATTTGGCAAGCAATATTATTTCCGATTTATCCAACCGAACTGGTTTTGATATTGAATCCAACCTAATTACGAAAAAAATAATGGCACCTGATGATTGGGCTAAATCACTAAATCTTTATAAAGGTTCCGGTCTCGGTTTAGCGCATGATATTGATCAAGTTGGTGCTTTCAGACCACGAAATAAAGATGAAGAGTTCAGTAATCTTTACTATGTAGGGGCATCAACTACACCCGGCACCGGTTTACCAATGGTAATAATTAGTTCAAAACTTGTAACAGAAAGAATCGAGAAAGATTATGCAAATATATCATGATGTTTCATACAAAACGAGTAAGAAACTTACTCAAGCTTACAGTACTTCATTTAGTTTTGGAATTAAAGCATTCTCGCATGAGTATCGAGACCCGATTTATGCCATTTACGGATTTGTGAGAATTGCAGATGAAATTGTAGATACATTTCATAATTATAACAAAGAAGAACTCTTTACCAAGTTTAGAAACGATACTAATGATGCAATTAAAAATCGAATATCTACTAACCCGGTACTTCATGCTTTTCAGAAGGTAGTTCATGAATATGAAATAGATCAAGAATATATTGATGCGTTTTTAGACAGTATGGAAATGGATTTGACAAATTCATCTTATAAAAGGAAATCTTACGATAAATATATTTACGGATCAGCGGAAGTTGTTGGATTTATGTGTCTGCGTGTTTTTGTTAAAAACGATAAACAAAAATTTGAAGAGTTAAAAGAACCAGCCCGGCTTCTTGGTTCGGCTTTCCAGAAGGTTAATTTTCTTCGCGATATAAAAAGCGATATCGAAGAGCGGGGAAGAATTTATCTTCCTAACGTTGATCAATTTTTTCAACTTAACGATGAGAATAAAAAATCACTTGAATTAGAAATTGAAAGTGAATTTAATGAAGCATTAATCGGAATAATGAAATTACCAATTGGAGTAAAGCTTGGCGTCTATTCAGCCTTTCTCTATTATCAAAGATTGTTTAGAAAAATTCGCGGATGCACAATTGAAGAACTAAGCGAAAAAAGAGTAAGGGTTTCTAATCTATATAAATTTATGCTGTTTCTTAAAGGACTGTGGGAAGTAAAAATATTAAATCTAACTTAGCCTATGAAATTTGTATTGTTGTTATTTGTTTTAAGTACTTCATTCTCAGCATTAAATAAATCGAATCATTATTCCGATGAAGTAAAGTTGATTGATGATTTGAGGCTTTCTTATTACGCAGGTGTTGATAATGAAGAATATATTGATACTCTTAAGAAAATTATAATTAGTAATTTCGGTGAAGAAGCTGAAAGTTATTCTCCTTTAATACTAGCTTATAATGCGGGTATATATGCTTTACAATCTAAACATGCTTTTTGGCCGTTTACAAAGATGAGCTATCTAAATGATTCGATGGAGTTATTTGAGAAAGCAATTAATAAAGAGCCGGATAATCTGGAAATCCGGTTTATGAGATTTTCAATTTTATATTACGTACCCGGAATACTCGGCTATGCGAAAGAAAAAAAGAATGATTTGGAAATAATATATAACTTGCTTCTCCAAAATGATTTTTCGAATGTTAGTTATGAAATTCAGCAGGGTATAGTTGAGTTTTTACTCGAGTCCGAAATGTTAAGCTCAGATGAAACAAAAATTTTAAAAAATCGTTTTATACTAGCCAAATTAAATGAGTGAGTACCTTCTAATAAATCTACTCGTTGTTTTGATTCCTCTCGTATTAACATTTGAGAAGAATTTGAAATTCTATAAGAATTTTCCTGCTGTGTTTGTCTCTATTGTTGTTGTCGGTTCTGTTTATATAGTATGGGATATAATTGCAACCGGAAGAGGGGATTGGTCGTTCAACGAATCATATTTACTCGGTGTTTACCTTTTCAATTTACCGGTTGAAGAAATTCTCTTTTTCATTACCGTACCTTATGCAATAATATTTCTTTATGAAACTGCCCGGTATTATTTAAAGGATAAAGAAATTGTTTATTATTGCAAACTATATAATTATACTGCAATGTTTTTTATTCTTTCGTCTTTAACTTTTATTGGTCAGTATTATACAATGACTGCGTTGCTTTTTATCGGATTATTTTTCATTACTTCAAGAATATTAAATTCGCCGTTACTCAAATCAAAACTTTATTGGCAATTCATATTATTTACTTTCCTTCCATTTTTTGCAGTAAATTATTTTCTAACATCAATTCCAATAGTTCAATACGGAGAAAAAGCTATTTGGGGAATTAGAATAACTACAATTCCGGTTGAAGACTTTTTCTATTCCTTTTCGATGTTGTCATTCAACCTGTTAATATATACAACGGCAAAAAAACGATGGATAGAAAAAAGATAGCAATCATCGGGGCAGGATTAGGTGGGTTATCCGCTGCTCTACGTCTTCGAATTCTTGGTTACGATGTGGATGTTTATGAACAAAACAATTTTGTTGGCGGTAAAGCCGGACAAATTAGTGAACAGGGTTTTCGATTTGACACAGGACCTTCACTAATTACAATGCCGTTTGTTCTCGTTGAGCTTTTCAAATCTTCGGGAGAAAAGTTAGAAGATTATATTACACTCGAACAGCTTCCTATTACATGCAAATATTTTTTCCCGGATTCTACAATCATTAATGCTTATGCAGATGTTGATAATTTTGCAACAGAAATTGAAAATAAAACCTTCGACAATGCAAAATCCGTAAAAAAATATCTCAACTATTGCGAAAAGATATATAAACTATCTTCAGATTTATTTTTATTCAAAAGTTTTACCGAAAAGAAAAATTTTTTCTCGTTATCAGCTCTTAAAGCCCTTTTCAATATTAAAAGCTTGGATACAAACCGAACTATGCACGATGCGAATTCATCATTTTTCAAGGATTATAGAAATATCCAGTTATTTGATAGATATGCTACTTATAACGGTTCGAATCCTTATAAAGCTCCGGCAACACTTAATATTATTCAGCATGTAGAATACAACTTAGGCGGTTTTATTTCTCTTGAGGGTATTCATTCAATCCCTAAAGCCATAAAAAATGTTGCTGAAAAAAAGGGAGTCCGGTTTTTTCTTAATTCAAATGTTCAAAAAATAGTTCACAATAATAATGTTGTTACAGGGATTATAATAAACGATAAGACTAAAGATTATGATATTGTTGTTTCAAATTCCGATGTGGAAAACACATACCGCAATTTACTGGATGATAAAATATCAAGAGCAGCTAAAAAATATAGTGCAATTGAGAAATCCTCTTCTGCAATTGTTTTTTGTTGGGGTGTGGAAGGATTAAATCAAAATTTAGAGGTGCATAATATTTTATTTTCGTGTAATTACAAAATTGAATTTGATGAACTCTTCGAAAAAAATAAAACTCCGAATGACCCCACTATATACATTTATATTTCGTCCAAGTTTAAGGAGGATGATGCACCCAAAGGATATGAAAATTGGTTTGTAATGATTAACGCACCTTATAACAATAACCAAAATTGGGATGAAGAAGTTAAAAAAGCCAGAGAGATTATAATAAACAAGATTTCAACTCATTTGGATTTTGATTTAAGGAACAAAATTAAATTTGAGAAAGTTCTTACTCCGGTTAATATTGAAAGACAAACAAGCAGTATCGGTGGAAGTATATACGGAATTTCGTCAAACAATAGAATGGCGGCATTCTTAAGACAGCAAAACCAGTCGAAAAATTATAAAGGTTTGTATTTCTGCGGCGGAAGTGCTCATCCCGGAGGCGGTATTCCGCTTGTTTTACTTTCAGGGAAAATTACTGCTGATTTGATAAACAAATATAAAAAAGAGAGATGATTAAAGCCGGGCATTCTATATGGGCAAGGTTCGTATTTAATTTTTACATTGATAGACTCTTGAAAAAATCTTTTTCTCATTTCTATCTCGTTAATGAACTGCCGAAGCATTCAATTGAAAAATTTCTTATCGTAACACCTAATCATATTAGTTGGTGGGACGGATTTTTTATTGATTATTTATCTCGTAATAAGTTTAATAGGAAAATGTATTTGATGATGCTGGAGTCGTCATTAAAAAAATATTGGTTCTTTAAAAAAGTTGGTGCTTATTCAATTGAACCGAGTAATCCCCGGTCTATTGTTGATACAGTGAAATACACAAATGATATTCTGAACAACAAAGAGAGCTTTGTTGTTACTTACCCGCAAGGAGAAATTGAGCCGTTTGAAAAACGCCCTTTATCAATTAAAGGCGGATTAAAATTATTTATTAAAGAACATTCTGATAATACCTTGGTTTTACCTGTCGGATTCAAGATCCAATATTACGACAAAAAAAATCCTTCGGTAATTTGTCGGTTTGGAGAGTTAGTATCAGGAACCGAGATTATAAAAGATTATGATAGATTTATTAAAATCTTTACCAACAACATTGATGAACTTAACAATAGTGCTAATGAGAAGAATTTTTTAATGGATTTATTCGAATGAATTTACTTGAACTGATTTTATTTATTATTCTCTTCATTTCGCATTCGGTATTTCTTTTAATTGTGATCTACAATTATAGTTCATCACTATATTTAATTAATGTATCTCAAAAAATTGATAGCAATGATTTTATCTCAGTTCTTATACCCGCAAGAAATGAAGAAAAGAACATTGCTGCATTACTTGAATCAATTCTTCAACAATCTTTTACTAATTACGAAGTCATTGTTCTTGACGATAATTCAACCGATAATACGCATTCAATAGTTTTACAATATTCGAACAATAATGAACGTATTAAAATTATAAGTGGAAAAAAATTACCTTCCGGGTGGCTTGGTAAAAATTGGGCATGCTTCCAATTATCGGAATATGCAAAGGGAGAATACTTACTATTTGTCGATGCCGATGTTACTTTTTCCAAGAATGTTATAACGAATTCATTGAATGAACTGAAGAAAAAAGAAGCTTCTATGTTATCAATATTTCCTACTCAAATTATTCGTGGATTTGGGGCTTGGTTAGTTACTCCGTTAATGAATTGGCTTTTAATAAACTTTCTTCCTATTAAATTTGTTTATAAACTTAAGAGCAAAAAATTCAGTGCGGCAAACGGTCAATTTATTTTAATAGAGAAAAAAGTTTATAAAGCAATCGGCAAACACGAAGCTGTAAAAGATAAAGTCGTTGAGGATATGGAGATTGCAAGAAGAGTGAAATCGGAAGGATTTAAGATTATTACATTGCTCGGAGGTAATTCGGTTTATTGTAAAATGTATAAATCTTTCCCGGATGCATTTAATGGTTTCTCAAAGAATTTTTACCGGGGTTTTAATCTGGGAAAACCGGATTTTATTTTATTGATCATATTATTCCTTGTTCTTTTTATGCTTCCGTTGTTTTTATTACTTGCCAATAGTGTTTTCACTGTGATTGTAATGATGATTTTCATGGAGAGAATATTTATATCAATTATAAGTAAGCAGAATTGGTTTGTTAATGTAGTCCTTCATCCGTTGCAAATGATTGTTATGATAGCCGTTGGAATTAATTCTGTTACCTCGCCCAAGATTAAATGGAAAGGGAGACCTATTTGAAAAATAGAATTATAACCGCAATTCTTATTTTAATGTATACAGTTGGGGTCATTGGCCATTCCATCGATATTACATTTGATCTTATGATTGCTTTGACTCCTTTCACATTATTATTCACAGGCGGATTGGTTATTTACGGTTCATTGCAAAAAGATTCGGAGCTAATTAAATGGATGATCATAACATATATTGTTACTTTTTGCTTTGAAGTGTTTGGTGTTCAAACCGGATTAATTTTCGGAAGCTATATCTACGGAAATATTTTAGGACCGACTATTCTTGATACTCCAATAATAATTGGGTTTAATTGGATATTGGTGATTCTTGGTTCTGCAATGATTGCCCGGCGGTTTATAAAAAACAGTTTTATTGTTGTTTTGGCAGCACCGCTGCTTACAGTATTGTTTGATTTCTTTCTTGAACCGGTTGCAATAAAACTTGGTTATTGGCAGTGGTATAATAGCGAAATACCGCTGCAGAATTACTTGGCTTGGTATGCCGTTTCTTTACTTGCCGTATTTTATTACGTTTTCTTAAAAATCGAAGTAAAGTCGTATTTACCAATAAAGTATTTTACGGTGCAACTGATTTTCTTTTTAATATTAAATATAACTTTATGATATGGGTGTTTTAATTTCATTAATAATTATTTTATTCTGGGGAACTCACTTATTCTATTTGTTAAGTTCATTTGAGGTAAGCTTCTCTAATCCTTTATTGTATTTTCATATTCTTTTACAAGGATATTTATATACCGGATTATTCATTACCGGTCATGATGCAATGCATAGGTTGGTAAGTAAAAATCTTAAGATAAATAAAATTATTGGACAGTTATCCACTTTTCTATTTGCAGCATTGTCATACAATAGATTAGTTAAAAATCATTTTATGCATCACAAATATCCCGGTACTGAGAAAGATCCCGATTATTCAATTAGATCACAAAACTTTTTTGTGTGGTACTTTACATTTATGTATAGATATGCTACAATACTTCAATTGGTTATGATGGCTGTTTTATTCAACGTATTAAAAATTTGGTTTGACGAGATTAATATCTGGATGTTTTGGGTTATACCGGCATTTTGGGGATCACTTCAGTTATTTTATTTCGGCACCTATTTACCGCATAGAAAACCACACGAAGAGGAAATGGAACCTCATAAAGCAAGAACACAAAGTAAAAATCATCTTTGGGCTATGCTGTCATGCTATTTTTTCGGATATCATTTTGAACATCATGATGATGTTCGTGTCCCTTGGTGGAAGCTTTATGAAACAAAGACAATTGAATAGTAATTTTTAACTCAATTAACAAACAGATTACTTTAAAGGAATTTGTTTCATTCTAGTCGAATCATTCTCCTTCTTATCCCTTTTAGCTTGCTTTTTCTCTTTTTTAGTTTTTGTTGGCGATTTCTTTTCACTCTTTTTGATATTCATTCCTTTGCTCATATTTACTCCTTCCAAAAGCTCAATTCATTAATAAAACATTATTAAAAACCCGATGTTATTCTGTTGCTATTCTTATTCATCAAGCCAGCTGAATGCTTTTTGAATGTTGGTACCATCAAAGTACTTAATATCACTCCAGCGGCTGTTGATATTAATTGATTCATATGAATCCGGGTTATCATCAAGATCAGATATAAGTATAGCAATCTTATCAGTATTTTGAAAACCAAATTGCTGCAGCTCATCGCCGGCGGCATGTATTTGGAAAGCACCTTCTCTGATTTTTGCTTTAGTGTGGTCGATAATAAATTTACTACATTGATTCTGGCGTGCTATCTTAACCGCCTCTTTTGAAAATTGTTCTACTATCTGAAAATTTAATCGTCCTAACATTTTAATAAACACAATTTTCTTTTCGGGTAAATATTCAACGTTATATTCCATTTCATAATCCTTTTTTACACTTATGATAACAATTTAGATAGAAATTTCTTCTTGCGCTAATGAATAATTTTAAATCGGATTAATGTTTTAAGCGGAGAAAACAAAAACAGCAATGAAGTTCAAAAAGGGGATAATGATTCGACAGATAATAAGAGTAAAAAAAATCCCGACAGAAGCCGGGATCTTAGATCTAAAATCTATAATGATTAGTTAAGCAATCTAACTTCGGATGCTTGTAAACCTTTTGCACCTTCAGTTACAGAATATTCAACTTTATCATTTTCTTCTAAAGATTTATAGCCGTCACCAACAATTGCTTTAAAGTGTACGAATACGTCTTCACCGCTTGCTTGCTGAATAAAACCAAAACCTTTTGTGCTGTTGAACCATTTTACTGATCCTTGTTTGCGCTCTGCCATAACAGATGCTCCTT
>DYHH01000016.1 GCA_020724265.1 Melioribacter roseus
TTACTGACATTTCTATTGAGTTATTTACATGACATTTTTAACGAGTTATTACACTCCCTACAAATCCCGTTGCTCCGATTATTAAAATCGTTCTATCCTTATTATATAAGCTCATAAATCACCGGCACTTTTTTCAAACCGATAGAGAAGTAAGATTATCGAACCCATTAAGAAATCGGATATACCCGAAAGAAGAACCAGCCAAATAGAACTGACAAAAATGAAGTAAGTGAAAAGAAAAATCGTTGCCATAAATTTTACAACAATCGAAAAGATTATTAAGCATTCGTAACGTTTCAAATTAAAAGCTGCCATTGCGTAACCGACAGCCATTGCAATGTGAAACACACCGCCTTGTGACGGGAAGAATCTTTCCGTGCACTCATTGTATCCGAAAAAATCTAAAAATGAATCGGGCAATAAAATTAAACCGACACCGACGAATAACGAATGGATAGTAACCAGCCATAGAAAAATTGAAAGATACTTACTCCAATCAGTTAAATTATTCATTTGCTTTCTCCAAGGGAAATGATTGTTGGGAAAGATGCAAAACGAGTGCCTGGAAAATTATTCGTTTCCGAACAGTATTCGAATAGTTAAGAATAATGCCGCTGCGTTTATGCAATGATTTATTGCATTGTATTTCATTAGTGCAAGATTTTTGCAATATTGCAGATGTAATAATCTTACTTTGGGGTGATGAATGGATGTTAAAAAAGTAATCGACAGAGGAAAGGAAGTTTTAATTATCCCCGATGGAATAGCCGTCATCGGGAAAGAATGTAACATAATTGTTTTCAATGAAGCCGCTTCAAGAATAACCGGCTACACCGAAGATGATGTTGTTGGTGAAAACTGTAAAATTCTTTTCGAACAGGGCTCTGACGGGATGAATTTCCTGAAAGAATCTTTAAGAGATAACAGAGCATTTACAAATCTTGCTTTCAACATTATGACGAAAAAAGAAAGTGCAAAAAATGTACTTGCGTCAATCACACCAATAGTTAGAAATGAAAACGTGATCAGCGCTGTTTTAGTTTTTCGTGATACAAAAGAAATGCTCAACTTAGCAGAAGATCTTGAAGAAAAAACTACTGAGTTAATCGATCAAAAAAATAAACTCGATGCAATATTCAACAGCAATATCGAAGGGACTTTTACAATTGATGACGGATGGAATGTAACTTCATTTAATGCAGCAGCAGAAAAAATTACTGGATATAAGGTAATCGAAGCTATTGGTAAAAAGTGTTGGGAAATTTTCAATTCGTCTCTCTGTAGAAATGGATGTCATATGGAACAGACAATTAAAAAAGGGAAAGCTACTATTGGGGATGAGATTACCATTACAAATAAACACGGTAAAAAAATTCCGATTCGAATAAACTCTACAATATTATTAAATAACAGAAACGAAAGAATAGGTGCGGTTGAAACCTTTTTAGATATAAGCGAAATCAAAAATCTCTCCGAACACTTAGACGAAAGATTTAAATATGAAAACATAGTTGGCAAGAACAAAGAAATTAAACAAATCATAAATGTACTCGAAAGTGTTGCACAAACCGACAGCTCGGTTTTAATAACCGGTGAAAGCGGTACAGGCAAAGAGCTTGCTGCACGCGCAATTCACTTAAACAGTCATCGAAGAACAGGACCTTTTACAGCAGTCAACTGCAGTGCGTTTGCAGAAAGTTTGATCGAAAGTGAATTGTTCGGACATGAAAAGGGTGCATTTACCGGTGCAATAAAATCTAAAGTAGGTAGATTTGAACTTGCTCAAAACGGAACTCTATTTCTTGATGAAATTGGTGATCTTTCGATTACGGTTCAAACTAAATTATTACGCGTTTTGGAAACAAAAGAAATCGAGAGAGTCGGTGCAAACAAAATAATTAAAATAGATACAAGAATTATTGCCGCAACTAATAAAGACCTCGAGCGAGAAATTGAAGCCGGAAGATTTAGAGAAGATTTATATTACAGAATTAATGTAATGAACATACAGCTTCCGCCATTACGTGAAAGAAAAGATGATTTACCGATTTTGGTTAACCATTTTATTGAAAAATTCAATTCAAAATTTGAGCATAACATAAAACACTTTTCTTCTTCGGCTTTCGACATTTTAATGGACTACAATTGGCCGGGCAACATCCGTGAACTTGAAAATGTAATCGAACATTGTTTTGTTCTATGCGATAGCGATGTAATTCAAATTGAGCATTTACCGAAAAGATTACGTGAAGGGAATTTTCATTCTACTACCGAGAGCATTTCAAACAATTTTAATCATTTTAAAGATGCCGAGCGAAACATTATAATCAACACGCTAAAAAAGCATAACGGCAATAGAAGTAAAACTGCAGAAGAGTTGAATATTCATCCGACAACACTTTGGCGTAAGATGCAAAAATTCGGTATTAGTTGAAGAAATGAGATTTCAAAAGCATTTTAGTTTGGTGTTCATCAACTAATCGGAGGGAAAGTGAAAAAATCATTTTTTGTTCTCGCCATAATTTTCTTTTCACTTGTAAAACATTCATTTGCGCAGTGCTCAGATGCAGGTATTTGTTCACTCGGTGGACACACCATAGAAGAAAAAATAAACTCTTTTAGTTTGTCCCTCGGATATTCTTACGGTTACAGCGGTAAAGTAGATGATATTAGTTATAGTTCTATAAAACTTGGTGGAACTTATAACTTTTATGATAACACAAATTTTCATTTTGAGCTTCCTTTTAATTTGCAATCAGGTCCCCTTTATAACGTAAAAGGAATAGGCGATTTAATATTCGGCTTAAGCTATGGATTTAAATTTGACGAATCTTATTTAACCGTTTCTGCCGGCATGAGACTTGCTACCGCCGATGAGAACAGAGAATTTATTAGACAACCTTACAGAAGCGGTCTTGGTTCGAATGATTTTATGCTGGGAATAGACTACTCTTTCTCAAATTTTTCGTTCGGCGCAGGTTACCAGTTAGCAGGTAAACCTGTTGATGAGGATCTCTTTATAGTTGAAAGAGGAGATGACTTGCTTTTACGATCAGGCTATATTTTTAATATAGATGATTTTTCGATTAACCCGCAATTACTCTTCATAAAAAGATTAGGCAAATCGAAGATGTACTTTTTTAGCTCAGACCCGGACGCTAATTCAATACCATTGTATCTGGAAGTCGAGGGAAGCGATCAAAGTAAACTTAACTTATTTGTAAACACTACTTATAATGTAAATGAAAACTACTCGCATTTCATTGAATTTGCTCTTCCGTTTTTGGAAAGAGATGTTAATGTTGACGGCTTAACAAGAGCATTTACCATTGCCACCGGAATACGTTTCCAATTTTAAAAAGAACAAAGATCACACGGAAAAAATATTTACACAGAGTTAATCTGTGCCGATCGGAATATTTAGTATTATTCGTGATTCATCAAATTGTTTGTAATAAACTCCCACAAAAATTAAATTACAATCTACATTTAGCACAAACTCGGAGAGAGAATGGTAAAAGTGAAATTTGTAATTAAACGTACAGGTGCCGTTGTTCCATTCAGCGAAGATAGAATTGCAAATGCAATATATAGAGCCGCTGTTTCCGTTGGCGGGCGGGATAAAGATAAAGCCGCAGAACTTGCTAAACAGGTAATAAAAATTATTGACGAACGGTATAACGAAAATGATAAACCACACATAGAAGAAATACAGGACATAGTTGAAAAAGTATTAATAGAAAACGGTCATGCTAAAGTTGCAAAAGAATATATACTTTATCGCGAAGAAGCAGCACGAAGAAGAAAAGAAGATTCACGACATTTTTCTAAGCCGTCAGAGTACATTCCCTGGGCAAAGGTTTGGCGTTCTCTTAATTGGGCTGTAGATCACGGGCTGCATACAATCAAATCTGCAAATGAGAGAATAAAGAAAGGTGAGTTTGCTCAAATAGTGCACGAAGTGGAAAGTTATTATGATGATCAACTGAACACAGCCGCTGAAATGATCAAAGAAAGAAGTGATGAACTAAGAATGGTAATGGTAAGTGGTCCTTCGTCATCCGGAAAAACGACAACTACATTTAAGCTCGAGCAAAAATTAAAAAAGATGAATATGAGTTTCGTCCCGCTTATCGTTGATCATTACTTTTTTGATTTGGAGCTTCATCCGAAAGATGAGTTCGGCGATTATGATTTTGAAACTCCGCAAGCACTCGATCTTGAATTGATTAACGAACACTTAAGAAGATTAGCAGACGGCGAAGAAGTAAAAATTCCATACTACGATTTTAAAGAAGGCAAAAGATATCTCGATCGAACACCACTAAAAGTGGAAGCAAATCAAGTATTATTAATTGACAGCTTGCACGGACTTTATCCCGAATTCAGCAAAGCAATCCCCTCGGCACAAAAATTCAAATTGTATCTCGAACCATTACTTCAAATGAAAACAAATGCGGGCGATTTTATTCGATGGACTGACCTTCGTTTAATTAGAAGAATGCTGCGCGATTCTGTTCACCGTGCTTACAAACCCGAACAGACATTGCTTCATTGGCATTATGTGCGATCATCAGAAAAGAGAAACATACTTCCTTATTGTAATACGGCTGATTATATTGTCAACACATCAATGCCGTTTGAAGTGCCTCTTTATAGACCACGATTGTTAAATGATTTTAACGAGTGGACAGAAAAATATAAAAATGATCCGCTTCGAATAGATGCTTATACAAGAGCGGAAAGATTAAGCAGAGTATTAAGTGAAATCGAACCGGTAGAAGATGATTCACCGGTACCTAATGATTCCGTTCTACGTGAGTTTATCGGAGGTAGTGTTTTTGACCAGCATAAGTAGTTGTGATGCACTCATAAAAATTTTTATAGCTGCAAAAATGCAAGACAATTTATATTGACTTGCAAAATGTTTATCGATATATTTATCGTAAAACATTATAGAGATGGATAATGACAACGGTTAAGATATCACCCAAATATCAAGTAGTCATCCCAAAGGAAATTAGAAGAAAACTGAATCTTCGTCCCGGTCAAAAACTTCAAATTCTTGAATTGGGAGATAGAATTGAATTTATTATTTATAAAAATATTAAAGATGCCAGGGGATTTCTCAAAGGAATTGACACTAATATTGAAAGGGATGGAGATAGATTATGAATTTAGTCGATTCATCGGGGTGGTTGGAATACTTAGCCGATAGCAAAAATGCTAAGAATTTTGCATCTGCTATTGAAAATACAGAAGAATTAATTGTATCGACAATTAACATATATGAGATTTACAAGAAAGTATTACTCGAAAAAGATGAAAACTATGCTTTACAAGTGATTGCCTTAATGCAACAAGCGAAAGTAATTGAGGTTAGCTCATCGATAGCTATTCAAGCTGCAAAATTTAGTTTTGAAAAAAAGATACCAATGGCAGATAGTATTATTTACATAACAGCAAAAATAAATGATGCTATAGTGTGGACACAAGATGAAGATTTTATAGATTTAGAAGGAGTAAAATATTTTAAGAAAAGCTAAGAATACTTTTTGCAAATTACCTGCCATATCAAATGTATCGAATCGATAGATATATTCGTAATTAACATTATAATATGATCAACAAATCACACATAATTTTTTATATTGGCGATCAACAAGCAAGCACCGAGTTTTATTCCAAATTGCTGAATATTAATCCGACACTTAATGTTCCGGGTATGACCGAGTTCACGCTTACTGATAATTCCATCTTGGGTTTAATGCCTGCAGCGGGGATAAAGAAATTATTAAAGGAAAAAATTGAACTCCCGCAAAAAATAATTAACACACCAAGAGCAGAAATTTATTTAATTGTTGATAACGCCGCAGCATATATTAAGCGTGCTCAAGAAATGAATGTAGTTGTTCTTGATGATTTTAAAGAAAGAGATTGGGGTCATCGAGCAATTTACTTTGAAGATCCTGACGGTTATATAATAGCATTTGCCGAAGAATAAATTGTTGATTAACAAAACAAAATGAATAATAAAAAACGGAAAGACCACGAACCACCACCGGCAACATTAAAGGGAATGAAGTTTCATCACATCGGAATTCCAACCAAAGTAAAAAGACCAAACGAAAAATATATCGAACATCTTAAATTTTATGTCTCCGGTTTTGACTCAAGCGTATATGGAATTGAATGGATGCGTTTCGAAGATGACAGTCCGGTAGCAGAAATCATAAAAGAAGTTCCTCACATTGCATTTGAAGTTGACAATCTTGAAGAAGCAATAAAAGGGAAAGAATTGATCGATGAAATTTCTTCTCCTTCCAAAGGTGTACGAGTAGCTATGATAATCGAAAACGGCGCCCCAATAGAATTTATTGAATTTGATAGATAGTTTTCTTTGTCTTCTCATTCATTAAAAAATCTTTTAGCAAATAGGAAAATTTTTTTGAATATTTGTTTCCTTTAATTAGGACAACATGTATGAAAAACGAATTCTTTTCGAAAATCAGCCCTCAATTCATTTTTATTGCCATAGTTTTATTGTTTAATAACAATGTTTTAGCCCAGTGGAGTAATGTAAAAAATCCCGGCTCGCGTGTATTATCAAGTATTGAATTTAATGGCTTTCTCTATATAGGTACGGAAGATAACGGATTACTTAGAAGCAGTAGCGGTGGTGAAAATTGGACACCTGTTCAAACAAATCTTTTTGAAACTGTCTTTAATATTGTGGGGTTTCAATCCCGCAACGACACAATTTGGGTTGCTTCATACGGCGGCGGAGTTGTTGTTAGTTATGACCTCGGTTTAACCTGGCATTCATTCAGTAATGGATTTGAAACTCAGCCGTTTATTATGGATATTGGTTTATTTGGTGACACTTTATACACTGCAATTACATACGAAATCGGATTTATGCCGAGCGGGGTTTATAAGACTTCGATTAATGAAGATAATTGGAAAATTGCCGGAATAAATTTCCCCTCAACTATTTATGGTGTTATGGATTTAGAGATAACTCCCGAAGGAAATTTCTTCGTCGGTTCTGCTCTTGCCGGATTGAAAGGCAATATAAATGTTAGCATTGATTCGGCAAAGACTTGGGAAAAAAGAGTAATTCCAAATGTGGGTGATGTAAACAGTTTTTATTACAATGATAATAAACTATATGCAGCAACATCGGATGGAGTGTATTATACAAATAACAGCGGTATCGAGTGGATAAAACTAAGTGAAGAACTAAACCATTATTATGTCGACGATATTCTTATTCAGAATGGAAACATTTTTTTAGCTGTTGATCAAATTGGAGTTATGGTTAGTAAAGATAACGGTTCTTCATGGAGTATAATTACCGGCAACCTAACGCTTGAAAAAGATTACATAAACAAATTATTTATTCATAATGAAAATTTATACGCCGCCATGAATGCAATACACGGTCTTTGGAAAATTCCGTTAATCATTGCCGAAGTCAATGAACCGAAAATCCCAACTCAATTTATTCTTGAGCAAAATTATCCAAACCCGTTTAACCCGACAACGAAAATTAAATTCTCAATACTCCCAGATAAAAAACGTGAAACGTCAAACGTGAAGTTAATTGTTTATGATGTCCTTGCAAGAGAAATTAAGACATTACTGAACAAACCGCTGCAAGCAGGCAATTTTGAAGTTGAGTTCGATGGCGGAAATTTATCGAGCGGTGTTTATTATTATAAATTATCGGCAGGTAATTTTTCCGAAACGAAAAAAATGATTTTGATTAGATAAAGTAATTTCTCTTTAAACGGCTCTGATCACTACAAATTACTTTCTTTCTTATTACATTTATATTTATGAAAGCAGCAAAGTACTTCATATTGTCTCTTTTATTAACAACTTTAAGTGCTCAAGAAAAACTGCCTTTTACCTTTTTGCTTCATTCGAAACAAGCGGATTCTGTTTTTATTGCAGGAAGTTTTAACGATTGGTCGAGTTCTATTAACCCGTTGATTAAACAAAATGATTCTACCTGGTCGGTTACATTATATCTTAATCCGGGTTATTACTATTACAAGTTTGTAGTCAATAAGCAATGGATTCCTGATCCCGGCAATGATTGGAAAATTAATGACGGAGGTAATAGCTTTAATTCAATTGTTAAAGTAGGAGATCCGCCGAAACCGATAAGAGAAAAACCTGAATTTCCATTTCCCAAACAACTTGTTCCAGAACCCATTTTAGAAAATGATAGACTTCTTATCGACTTGTATTATGCTGCATGGGAAATTGCCTGGAATAAAATTAAACGAGGAACTTCTCAAAACGGCTTTGTTCAGTTTTATATGGATGAAGGTTTTGACGAACTGATTTATCAATGGGATACTATATTTATGGCGGCATTCGGAATGTATGCTTCTAATTTATTTCCCGCAATTCAATCATTGGATAATTTTTACAACAAGCAAAGAAACGATGGATACATCCAAAGAGTTTATTGGGAATCAAACGGGCAACCGGTAAACGAACCCACAGTTGACGAACCAATGATTAACCCACCGCTTTTTGCTTGGATGGAATGGAGATATTATCAAATTACCGGTGATAAATCGCGACTAAAAAAAGTACTTCCAAACATTATAAAGTATTATGATTGGATAAATAATAATCTGCGGGACTCTGTCGGGCAAGGTTTATACTACACAACTCAACTCGGCAGCGGAATGGATAATATTCCAAGACCTAATGTTGGTAAAGCAGGTTGGATTGATTTAACAGCACAAATGGCTCTTTCCGCAAAAATGATAATTAATATATCGGCTGAAGTTGGAGATAATAAAACCGTATTAAAATTTACTGATGAATATTCTCGAATATCAAATCTGCTTAATCAATTGTGCTGGGATGAAGATTCTCATTTTTACTATGACGTTAGGGAAGATGGGAATATAAGTAATGTAATGCACATCGGTGGATTTTGGACATTACTTTCCGAAACAGCAACAAGAGATAGAGCCGAAGCGTTGTTCAAACATCTTGCAAATCCCGATGAATTCTGGCGCCCGCATATGATTCCAGCTCTTGCCGCGAATCAACCGATGTATGATTCAAGCGGGCATTACTGGCTTGGTGGAGTTTGGGCACCGACAAACTATATGGTTATTAAAGGATTAGAAAAATACGGACAATATGATTTAGCCAATCAAATAGCAGATAATCACATAAATAAGATTGCAGAAATATTTTTTGATTTTGAACCCGATGAAGAAAAAATTGCATTTGAAGAAAGATTCGGCGACGGTTATAAAACAATATGGGAATGTTATTCTCCCGAATTTACCGAGCCGGCAACAAGATGGGATAATACATTTTATTCAAGACAAGACTTTGTAGGCTGGTCGGGTCTCGGTCCGGTTGCCTTGCTAATTGAAAACATAATCGGAATAGAAATGAATGTTCCGCAAAATCAAATTACCTGGCGAATAAATAGAACCGATAAACATGGAATTAAAAATCTAAATTTCCTTGATGGTAAAGTTTCACTCCTTGTTGAAACAGTAGACGAGCTATTGTCTTTTAATATAAATTCCACACACACTTTTAACTTACAAATCATTCATAATTTTCATACTATAAATCGCAAAATTAATGTCGGATCAAATTTATTTATAATTGAATAAAAGCAGTAATAATTCTAAAATAACTAAGCAACTTTTCCTCTACCTATGCATCTTAACACACTCAAAACAATATTGGCGATAAATGAAAAACATAGTAATTCTATTTGTATTTATTTCTGTAATAATTGCTCAGACAAAATTAGAAGAAGCAAACAAGCTAATTTTGAAAAATAAATTTTCCGAAGCGGCTATAATTTTGAATGAGTACGTTAATATAAATCAAGATTCAGAAGCATATCTAAAATTGGGAATCTGTTACAAAAATTTAATAAAGAATAATGAAGCTCTTATTTCGTTTCAAAAAGCGGACGAGCTCGATTCTAATAATATAGAAATTCTGATTAACTTAGCTCAGCTTTACTCGATAATTGGATTTCTCGATAAATCAACAAGTACCTATGAACAAATAATAAGTTTAGATTCGCTGAATAGTTTTGCATTAATTAATCTTGCCAAATTATATCTTGACGCAAATCGGATTTATGATGCTAAAAAAATATACTATGCTTTATTCTTCGGCGACTCACTTAATAGCTATTATCATCGACAGTTGGCATATACATTTCAAAAAGAAAATAAAATAGATACGGCACTATATCATTATAAAAGATCGTTTAAATTAAACAACGCTGACATATTTACCGTAAGTAATCTTGCAAAAATTTATTATCAAAAAGAACTGCCGGATTCCGCAATTGCTTTGATTGACAAGGGCTTGGAGGTATTCCATAATAATACACAACTGCTGAAACTAAAAAGCGATATTTACTTTTCTTTAAGAAATTATTCCGGTGCAGTCAATGCAATTGTAAGACTTATTGCAAATGGAGACGAATCGGCACAGCTATACCAACGATTAGGTATTTGTTATTATCAAATAGCAGTTGAAAATTTTGTCGGTGAAGCACAAGAACAAAAACTTGAATCAGCAATTGAAGCATTAAATAAATCCACGGCAATGGATTCAACACAAAGTTTAACCGAACTTTATTTGGGTATGACATTAAAAGAATTGGAAAGAAACGAAGATGCGCTTATTCATTTCGGCAAGTCATTGGATTTGATTTATCCAAAATTTACCTCGGCAATTTATACGAATATGGCAATAGCAAATAACAGAATTGGTAATCATGCAGAAGCAATTCGAAATTTTAAGTCTGCGATGAAGTTCGACAAAAGTAACCCAAATTATTTTTACTACTTAGCATCTACTTATGACCAATACTATAGTGATAAAATTGTGCCGTTGTTGTATTATCAATTGTTTGTTGAACAAGGCAACTCACTTGAGCCGTCAATTCTAAATTATGCACGTAAACGAATTGAAGAATTAAAAGAAAAAGTTCATTTTCAAAATGGTTCGGCTAATAAGTTAAGCGGACTATAATATCTCAAATTGTATTTTTTGTTAATTTTAAAATTGATTCATACACTTCTTGATTAAACAATCCCCCGATTATTACCGTAACTCATTTTATACAAACAACTTACGAGAATTTCTTTTTGCTATTACCTGAAATTATCTGTATATTTGCAGCTTATTTTTTCAATTATAACGCAGAAAGAATTGACAGAGTATTTGCAAAATAGCGAAGATACTATAGTAGCCTTAGCAACACCTGCAGGAGTCGGTGCAATTTCCGTAATTCGGGTCAGCGGTCCAAAAAGCATTGAAGTCGTCGATTCAATATTCGAAGGGAACGGTAGAATAATTAATGCAAAGACTCACACAATTCATTACGGAAAGATAAAATATGCCAATGAAGTTATTGACGATGTTTTGGTTTCGGTTTTTCGTGAACCGAATTCTTATACCGGTGAAGATTCAATTGAGATAAGCACCCACGGAAGTCAACTAATCGTTCAAAAAATAATTGAATCATTTTTAGAGAAAGACGTAAGATTAGCCGAACCCGGCGAATTTACAAAACGTGCTTTTCTAAACGGCAGAATGGATCTTGCACAAGCAGAAGCCGTTGTTGATATCATTAATTCCAGAACAGAAGCATCATTAAGAGGTGCCAGAAATCAGCTTGACGGAATTTTATCGGCTAAAGTTGACTCTTTGCGGGAAATGTTAATTAACTCATCGTCTATGCTGGAATTGGAATTAGACTTTGCCGAAGAAGATTTGGAATTCCTACCGAAAGAAAAAGTTATTGAAAGAATTGATGAAATCGTTATTGAAATCGATGAATTATTAAAAACATACGCATTCGGAAAAGTTATTAGAGACGGTGTAAATGTGGCTCTTGTTGGAAAACCCAATGTCGGTAAATCGTCATTATTAAATTATTTGCTAAAAGAATCGCGTGCGATTGTGAGCGAAATTCCCGGAACAACCCGTGATGTAATTCGTGAAGAATTTTCTTTGGATGGAATTTTATTCAGACTTTTTGATACCGCAGGAATTCGTTTAACCGAAGATGTAATTGAAAAAGAAGGGGTCTTTAGAAGTCGTGATGCAGTTAAGAATGCAGATGTGGTTTTATTTCTTAATGACATTATTGATGGATTTGCGAATGATTTATACAAGGAATTAAAACAGCTCATTAAGGAAGATAAGATTCTAATAACAGTGAATAAAATAGATTTACTACATGATCATATAATTGAATGTGATGTACAAATCTCTGCGAAAACGGGGGAGGGAATAGAATCGCTTTTCAAAGCAATGAAACAAAAGGCAATCGGTTCTGAAAATTACAGCGAAAAAGGAGCAATAGTATCAAATTTACGGCATTTTAACGCACTTAAAAAGGCAAAACAGCATCTTGTGCAAGCAAAAGAATCGGTTCAAAACGGAATGAGTGGTGAATTTATTGCGGTTGACCTTAGAAATGCAGAAAGTTCACTTGGCGAGATTATCGGGAAAGTTACAACAGATGATATTCTTAACAATATCTTCGCAAAATTTTGTATTGGGAAGTAAAATCCCAGTTTTTTGACAAGTTTCACGTGAAACAATCCCAAAAGTAACCTTCGAGGTTGCAATGCCTGTAACCTCGAAGGTTGCTCTGATACTTTCTGTTTCACGTGAAACTTTATAAAAAGTTCGAAAAGAAAGGAAATTCAAATAAATGTATTTTGATTTAATAGTAGTTGGGGGTGGACATGCCGGAATTGAAGCCGCTCATGCAGCGGCAAAAATGGGAGTTTCGGTTGGTGTCGTAACTATGGACAAATCCGCCTTCGGAAGAATGTCATGCAATCCCGCAATCGGTGGAAGTGCTAAAGGACATCTCGTTCATGAAATTGATGCACTCGGTGGGATTATGGGGCAAATTGCAGATCGAAGTGGAATTCAGTTTCGTATTTTGAATAGATCTAAAGGTCCAGCGGTTTGGGCGGGAAGATGTCAATCCGATAGAAAACTTTATTCGGTTGAAGCCAGCAAAATTATTTCCTCGACAGAAAATATAACCATCGTTGAGGATTCTGTTATCGAGGCAATTGAAGAAGATAGGAAAATTGTCGGTGTCCGCACTTTAAAAGGAAATGAAATTAGCTGTAAAGCATTGATTGTTTGTTCAGGTACATTCCTTAATGGATTAATGCATACAGGTTTGAATGCTACAAAAGGAGGTCGGTTTGGTGAACAGCCGGCAATTGGATTAACAGAATCTCTTATAAAAATGGGATTTGAAGCCGGAAGGTTAAAAACCGGGACTCCGCCAAGACTCAAACTTGAGTCAATAAATTATGAAATTTTAGAAGAACAGCCGGGTGATGAAAACCCTCAACCGTTTTCAAGGAGAACTGATAGGAGTAAATTTCCCTTTCTTCCGCAAGTTAGCTGCTGGTTAACTAAAACAGACAGCTCGGTTCATCAAATTTTAGAAAAAGGTTTCGACCGTTCACCGATGTTTCGTGGATTAATTAACGGCGTCGGTCCTCGATATTGTCCTTCTATTGAAGACAAAATTGTTAGGTTCGCAGATAAACCTAATCATCAAATATTTCTTGAACCGGAAGGATTGGATTCGGATTTGATTTACGTAAATGGATTTTCAACTTCTTTACCCGAAGAAATTCAAAGAGAAGCAATTGCAAAAATACCGGGATTAGAAAACGCCGAAATGGTTCGCCCCGGTTATGCTGTTGAATATGACTATTTGCCGCCATATCAAATTGATCTTACTTTGGAAACGAAGTTAATTAAGGGACTTTACTTTGCCGGACAAATAAACGGGACTTCCGGTTATGAAGAAGCTGCCGGACAAGGGTTGATTGCCGGAATAAATGCTGCTTTAAAAATATTAGGTAGAAAAGATGAATTCGTACTCAAAAGAAGCGATGCTTATATCGGTGTATTGATTGATGACCTTGTCGGTAAATCTACGGATGAACCTTATAGAATGTTTACATCAAGAGCGGAACATAGATTGTTACTCAGGCAAGACAACGCAGATAGAAGATTGTATGAGTTTGGACATCGCTTTGGTTTAATATCCGACAATGAATTGAAGGAAATGAAAGAAAGAGAAGTTCTAATCACAAAAAGCAAAGACTTATTTGATGAAATAAAATTCAAGCCGGACGAGATAAATAATTTGCTTGAATCAAAGGCAACAAATCTTATTGATAATGCCGAGCCGGTTAGCAAGTTGACAAAACGACCGGAGTTAAATTTGAGAGATCTTTTACAGGAACTTGATCTCGAAAAATATCCTCTCGTTAATTCTTTACTGGCAAATGAAAAAGCTCTTGAGCAAGTTGAAATCGAATTGAAGTATGAAGGATACATTCAGCGGCAGCAAGATCTAATCAAAAAAATGGAGAAGTTGGAAGAAGTTAAAATTCCAGAAAGTTTTGACTTTTTGAAATTAAAAACTATATCTAATGAATCAAAAGAGAAACTTCATAAAGTTCGTCCACGTTCAATCGGTCAAGCTTCACGAATTTCGGGTGTTTCTCCATCTGATATTTCCATATTATTAGTATATTTGAAGAATTAATTTTTGGGAGTTCTGAATTGGATCAACAAGAACAATATCTACTTGAATTAAGACAATTCTTTTGGGAAAACGGCATAACTCCGGATGAATATCAACTTGAAAGAATGGCTCATTTTGCCGAACTTGTTCTCAAAAAAAATCAAAAAGTCAATCTTATTTCAAGACGTGATGAGAAGAATATAATTGAAAATCACATATTCATTTCTGCATTTATTTCAGAATTTATTCCGCAGAAGTTAAATTACTTTTTAGATATAGGTACCGGTGGTGGATTTCCGGGAATTCCTTTGGCAATTACTCGACCGATGCTACGAGGTGTTCTTGCCGATTCAACTGCAAAAAAAATTGAAGCAGTCGAAGAATTTATTAATAAGTTAAAACTCAGCAATGTTGTTGCAGAAAACAATCGTGTTGAATCTCCCGAGTTCAAAGAAAAATATGCAAACAAATTTGATCTAGTTGTAAGCCGCGGTACAGTTCCATTAATTATTCTATTTCGTTATTCAATTCCATTAATTAAAGAGAAGGCATATCTTATCGCAGTAAAAGGCGGAAATCTAGAGGAAGAATACAAAACAGCTGAATTGAAATACAAATCCTACATTAAGAAATCAACAATTTTCGAACTAGCTTACAAACCGACAAACATAAAAAACAAGAAAGGAAAGAAGTTAGTCTTTCTTGAATTAAGCAAATAATTATTCTATTTAAAACCGCTTTTTGTATAAGCGGTTTTTTTGTACTTAATTCTTCCTAAAACCTTTATTACTCTTTTATTATATTTGACAACTCAAATAAAGAACTATTACTTAAAAAAGGAACAGTTATGAACTATTATAAAATAATTTTATTTGTTGTAATAACCGGTTTGTTGTTTGTCGGCTGCTCTGATGATAAGAAAGAAGATTTATCAAAGCAATCAGCTCAACCGGGAATGTCGAGTCAAACTCATAAAGTGGTAGTAAAAGATATTCTTCAAGCAAATGCCTATACTTATCTTCTAGTTGATGAACTTGGTGATGATGTATGGCTCGCTGTAACAAGAAGAGATAACGTTGAAAAAGGAATGACTTTGTATTATGACGATGCAATGGAGATGACAAACTTTTACAGTACTGACTTAGATAGAACATTTGAATCGGTTTTGTTTGTGCAAACAATCGGAGATCAACCATTGACGGTTAACCCAGGTATGGGCGGAATGATGCCGCATTCAAACGTTAAACCCGAAGCTGATGCAAACATTTCAGTTAAACCCGCGGAGGGGGGAGTTACCATTGCACAACTTTTTGAAAACAAAAAATCTTACGAAGGAAAATCAGTTAAGATTAGAGCGAAGGTTGTAAAAGTTAATTTGGGAATCATGGGTCGCAACTGGATACATATTCAAGACGGAACCGGTGACGGAAGCAATTATGATTTAACCGTTACATCAAACGATAACGCACGGGTCGGTGAAGTTGTTGTTGTGGAAGGATTTGTTACTCTCGATAAAGATTTCGGATCCGGATATAAGTATGATATGATTTTAGAAGACTCAAAAGTTATTCCGGAAACAACATTGTAATTTTTTTGATGCTGTTTCATTTTAATTTATTTGAAACAGCATCAACTTTTTTTTCTGCCAATAATTTACCAACCGAATCTTTTCGTTATCTTTCATTCCTATAAAGAAATTATTATGTATAATTACCAAAAATCCAATAGATACTTTGCTCAAGTTGCCGATGATATAAAAGATATAACAAGTGTTGAATTAGAAAAACTTGGCGCAAACGATGTAAAGGAAGCATACAAAGGTGTCTATTTTAACGCATCGCAAAAAGTTTTATATAAAGTTAATCTTCATTCAGCACTAATTAATCGTGTACTTGCTCCATTATATTCGTTTGATTGCCATTCCGAAAATTATCTTTACAAAACAGCATACGATATTGAATGGGAAAAACTTTTTTCATCCGATGAAACATTTGCGGTTTTTGCGTCTACCATTAATAGTAATATTAATCACTCCAAATTTGCCGCACTGAAACTAAAAGATGCAATTGTTGATCGTTTCAGAAATAAAAAAGGCAAGAGACCAAATGTTGATACACGAAACCCTGATGTTTGGTTTAATCTATTTATTGAAAATAACTTTGCGGTAATAAGTTTAGATGCTTCGGGCGGTTCGCTGCATCGAAGAGGTTATAGAAAAGAATCCGTTGAAGCGCCGATGATTGAAACACTCGCGGCATCTATAATAAAAATTTCGGGTTGGGATGGAACTACAGAGTTATATGATCCTTTCTGCGGCTCGGGTACAATTCTTTGTGAAGCTTATCTTCATGCTACAAATACACCACCGTCAATTTATAAAAAGAAATTCGGTTTTGAAAAACTTCCCGACTTCAATCCGAAATTGTGGAAAGAGATAAAGGAAACGGCAAGAAAAAATATTGCACTAATAAAACCGGGGTTAATAAGTGGAAGCGATGTCTCAAAAGAAGCAATTAAAGCGGCACAAATTAATTGTAATGAAATTGATAAGAACAAATCCATTCGATTAAGACAAACAAATGTTTTCGATATAAAAGAACTAAATGAAAAAACAATAATTTGTAATCCGCCGTTTGGTATTAGATTAAAGAGTAATCAAGATTTATCGGATTTCTACAAACAATTTGGTGATTTCCTAAAACAGAAATGCAAGGGATCAGCAGCTTACGTTTACTTTGGTGATCGAGAATATATAAAGAGAATCGGGTTGCGTACATCAATGAAACGTCCGCTTCAAAATGGCGGACTCGATGGCAGGCTTGTTAAGTTTGAGCTGTATTGAGCAATTATAATCAAACAACTTCAATGTGAATTTTTCTTCCAAGAGTTTTTGCATATCGACGAAGAGTTGAAAGCCTTATATCTTCCGAATGGTTTTCTATTCTAGAAATGACAGACTTCTTTGTATTCAACTTTACGGCTAATTCTTCCTGGGTCATTCCACTTTCTTCTCTCAATTGTTTTAACAAAACACCAATTTTAAAATTCTGATACCCAATGTCATAATTTTTCGCAAAATCTTTGTCGTTTTCTTTTCTCTTTGCAATATACTTTTTCAGATCACTCATTTTGTTTTTTCCTTTGATAAAAATTTCTTTTTCTTTCTTCAGCTAACTTAATTTCACTTAAAGGGGTTTTTTGTGATTTTTTAGTAAAACCATTTGTCACAATAAAGTTTTGACTACTTTCGAAAAAGCCCAGTAGTCTAAAAATATGGCTAGAAAAAACTATTCTTATTTCCCAAATATCTTTGGTATTAGTCAATTTCTTTAAATATTGCTTTGGAACTTTGGGTAAATCTTCAATCAATTCCAAAACCCAGGCTATCTTTTGAACATGTTTGCCATCAAGAGAATCCAAATAATCAGCTACAGGAGATTTGCCGGAATCTGATTTATAAAAATTAACCTCACGCATAAATAAAGTTAGCATTTATGCGAACATTTTTCAATGATTATTTGATTATGTTTGCACATAAATTTTTGGTAATTGGAGATTAATTACTAGTATTTTGTTTTATAATTTGAGTTAGTACGTAATGAAAAAAGACAAAACTTTTTGTGATTTGAGCAAAGAGTATATCGCAAAACATTTAGATGAAATAATTACTTTGATTGATAAACCGAAATTTATCTGTCGAAAATGTGCTCGTGTGGCAAACGAATCAACACATCTTTGTAAACCTGTAAAGCTGAAAAATAAATGATGTTCATTTTATTACTTGCAATAACATTTCTTATAAATTTACCCTTCGGGTATTATCGTGTTACTCAAAAACGATTTTCAATTAAATGGTTCCTGGCTATTCATATTCCGGTGCCGATAATTCTAATTTTTAGATACTATTTCAACATCGGACATGAATGGTGTACTTTTCCTTTAATGATTACTGCGTTTTTCTCCGGACAATATCTTGGCTCTTGGTTTAGAACAAGATTACTTCAATCATAAAATGTTGCTTAACAATTAAAAAAATATTACAAAAAAGTAACATTTTAGATAAATTTTCGTCTTAACAATAGCTCAATAAAACACAATGGAGAAAAGATGAAAATAATTACCAAGTTGCTTACACTTTTCTTGTTAAGCATAAATATATTCTCTCAAGTCGATTATGAAAAACTTGATCAATATATCGGAAAAGCAGTTAATGATTTTGAAGCTGTCGGGCTTGCAGTTGCGATTGTAAAAGATTCGCAAGTTGTATTCTCTAAAGCTTATGGTTATGCCGATATAGAACAACAAACCCCATTGACAACAAAAAGTTTGTTTAATATTGCCTCCTGCACAAAAGCATTTATTTCTGCATTGGTTGCTAAACAAGTTGATGAAGGAAACTTAAAATGGAGCGGCAAGGTTGTTGACCATATTCCGAATTTTAAGTTGAGCGATATATGGATTACAAATCAATTGAACATGGTTGACATATTAAGTCATAGAAGTGGATTAAAAACATTTGCCGGAGATTTACTTTGGTTTCAAACCGGTTACAGCAATAAAGAAATTATAGAGCGAATGCAATACATTCCGATTGAAAGAGAATTCAGAAGCGAATACGGTTATCAGAACAATATGTATATGATTGCCGGAGAAATTGTTTCGAAATCATCCGGTATGCAATGGTATGAATATTTGGATAAAGAAATATTTGATAAACTTGATATGTCCACGTCAAAAGCAAGCAGTTCTCAATTGAATGAAAAAGATGATGTTGCTTATCCCCATCTAGAAAAGAAAAGATATCCCTTAGCAGTTGAAAAGCCGCATGCGGCGGGTTCAATATTTTCAAACGTGGATGAAATGAGTAACTGGGTAAAAATGCTTCTGAACAACGGCAGTTACAACGGCGAACAAGTATTAAGCGAAAAAGTTATTAATGATATGTTCACCCCGAGAACAATTCTTTGGCTTGGCAACTCAATGAGAAATGCCGGAGCAAATTTTCACCTTTATGGCTTGGGATGGTTTATGTATGATTATCACGGTCAAAAGATTATCTATCATGACGGAGGAATGCCGGGGTATATTTCAAGAACTATGTTAGTCCCAAAAGAAAATCTCGGACTTGTAATTTTAACCAACGAAATAAACGCGTTACCACAAGCATTAAGTCTTCAAATTGTTGATTTATTTTTAGGGAATGATGCTGTTGATTGGGCTGCAGATTATTTAGAAAGAGTAAATAGATATAAGGAACAAGATGCGAAAAGAAAAAATGAGAAAGATGAAAACCGCATAACAGCTACTAACCATTCACTTGAACAAGCAGGTTATACCGGCAAGTATAATGATAATTCTTACGGCGGAGCCAGTATCAAGTTAGTAGATGATGTTTTGGTTATTAAGTTTCCTACCGAAGGATTTGAAAGCGAGATGGAACACTGGCACTATGATACATTTAAAATCGAACTCGATGATTTTCTGCCAAGCGGATATGTAACTTTTAATTTTAATTCCAATGGTGAAGTAACAGGTTTTAAAATAGATTTACCCAATCCCGATTTTCATTTTAATGATTTGTATTTTGAAAAGATTGATTGATGTTTAGAAAAGTTGAATTTGGATCAGCCCTCAATAATAGAGAGTTGATCTAATGAATTTCCTTTTTATAACATCTTCTTCTTTTATGTTGTCGATGTTCGAAAAATTTCCACTGCGCTTGTACTTTTGAATTACTTTCAAGTTCTCTATTTGTTTCTACAAGACGAATGTTATTTTTAATAATCAGTTTGTTTATTTCATTCATTAAAATTGCATTTACACCTTTGTCCTGCATATCGGGACGAACAGCGGTTAAATACAAATCCAACCCGGGATTATTTTTCATCGCTTTAAGAATATAAATAAAACCAAACGGAAATAGTTTGCCTTTTGCTTTCTGGAATGCTCTTGAAAGTGACGGCATCGTAATTCCGAAAGCAACCATTTCATTTTTTTCATTCAGCACAACAGGCAAGTATTCCGGTTTAATAAAACCGAAATACTGTTTTACATACATGTCAATTTGTTTGTCGGAAAGTTCAACGAAACCGTAAAGGTCTTTATAGGAAGAATTAATCAAATAAAACATCTCTCTTGCATAAGGTAAAAGTTCTTTTGGTTTGTTAACACGAAGCACATGTAGTTTGTTTCTATTCAAAGCAATGTCGCTAATTCGGCTGATCTTTTCCGGTACCGGATCCGAAGTCATTTTAACTTGGTACTCAATCCAATCAATATCTTTTGTATAGCCGTTTCTTTCTATTAGTCTGGGATAATATGGATAATTATAAATAGCACCAAGTGTACTTACCTCGTCAAATCCTTCAATAAGCGTTCCTTCTCCGTCCATATCGGTAAAGCCAAGCGGACCGTGGACTTCATGCATATCTTTTTCTTTAGCCCAATTTTCAACAGTACTTAAAAGTGAAGAACAAACTTCTTCATCGTCGATAAAATCAATCCACCCGAAACGCATAATTTTTTTATTGAACTTATCATTGAACTTGTGATTAATTATGCCGGCAATTCTTCCAACGAGTTCTTCGTTTTTATAAGCAAGCCAATATTTTGTTTCGCAAAAATCAAAGGCGGGATTTTTATCACGACGTAAAGAGAAAAGCTCTTCCTTTTTAAGAGGGGGTACCCAATACTTGTCGTTTTTATACAATTTGTATTGAAAATCTACAAAGCGTTTTAAATCTTTATCCGAGGTTACTTCTTTTAATGATATACTCATATTCTCCGGCAGCTGAAATTACGAAGTCGAAACAATTAACTTTTCGAAACGATAGTTTTCGTAAAGAGGAAAGCTGTTGTTTAATTTGAAATTGCAAACACAAAAATGCAAAAATTAATTAATGATACAAGAGATAAATTTTATATGTTTTCTCTAATTATATATTCGACATCTTGCTTTAAGATGAAATCGGATTAATTGATTGCTGTTTACTTTAAACTTGATTCTAATTGGAATTAGAAATATTTTGATTACCGGCAATCAACTTTTATCAAACTTTAATGAGTCAGTTAGATTTGATGCTTACATCAATCATACCGATTATTTTTGGTTTAGTTTTAATACTATTTAATAAACTAATTACAGAGAGTTATGAAAAGATTGCTAAACGTGACGGATCTGCTTTTCGCAGATTTATTACAACAACTCGAATTATTATCGGTGGAGTGTTTTTTATTGTTGTCGGTATTATAAAATTAATTGAAAGTGATATTTGATTTCTTGGGATAAAATATTACTTAATAGCGCACCAATACTTGCGGGTATAGTTGCTATTATATTTAACAAACAAATTAACGAGAGCATAATTAAATTCTATACTATAAATTTAAAATGAGATAATTATAGGGCGAGGCATTTAAAAAACAATCTGGGCAGTCAATAACTCTAGTTGTTTTGATTAGTTCTCTAACTCATTCAATTTCGAGTGACTTCTCGGTAAAACACAACACATTACCTCGCCCTTATTATGAAAAGATATTTAACAAAAGATAATTTAGATAAGATTTTTGAAACGTATTCATCTACTCTGAAAACAGGTGTAGATAAGATTACAAGTCAAAAGTTTTTTGAAATTAAGAACGATGAGTTTGATCTTATAATTGAAAAATCTTTATCTCAGGAATACAAGTTTACAAGATGGAAAAAAATTTTATTGTCAAACAATCGCGAAGCATATATCCCGACAGTACGGGATAGAATTTTAATAGAGTTATTACATAGAATTTTACGAAAAAAATATCGAGTTAGATATGAGAATAGACATAGAATAATTAGTGTTCTTAAAAGCAAATTGGAAACGCATATTGATCGCCATGTTTTTCGATTGGATATAAAGAAATTCTTTCCCTCAATACCACATACGTTATTATTAAATAGAATAAAAAAACAATCGCTATTATCTCCCTTTGAGTATTACTTAGTCAAAGAGTATCTGAAAAATAAAAATGGTAAAGGAGTTCCGATAGGATTATCTCTCAGCAGTCTTCTAGCTGAAATATATTTAGAAGAGTTTGATCGCAAGATGAGGAGGATAGATCAAAGAATTTGTTGTTATTATAGGTATGTAGATGATATAGTATTAATCTTTAATGGCAATTTACAGACAGAAGAAATAAAGTATATCGAGAAAACAATATTCAGAATATTTAAGGAGTTCGGACTTAAAAACAACAATGAAAAATATATGAATGTTTTGTTCCAATCAAAATCAAATCTATTCAATTCATTCAGTTATTTAGGATATAAGTTTATCAAAGTTCGTGGACAATTAAAGTTATTTATAGATGATAAAAAATTAATAAAAATACTAAACAAAATTGACCTTACCTTTAACGACTATGCAACTAATAAAAATTTGGACCTATTAAAAGAAAGACTTCGATTTCTCGTTAGAAGAAATACAATGCTAAAAAAGAATCCTCATTTAGAAAGAAATTTGAATTTAATAAAAAGACCTAGACTAGTGAATTATGGTACTGTAGAAAATTATAAAAGTGTTTGTTCAGAACAGTGGAAAGGGTTAGACAGATATTTGCAAAGTAGGTTTTACAATGTTCTGCAAAATAAAATAAAAAAAGATCGTCAATTAAAAAATGAAATATTCTCTCTTTCGTTTGCCAGATCTGTTGACTCTGGAGCAATAAATCTTTTTCACAAAAAAGACAATGATTACTTTCGCAGAAAAATATTGTTACTTAATAAAAGTATGTCTCTTGCACAACTTATGAGATTCAATCGAAAAGAACTTGAGAAAACATATAAAGAAATTCTAAAAATATAATAGGTGTTTTTTGAAAAATACATTTCTATTGACTGACGTACTTCCAGAAGAGTTGCCTTTACACTACAGCAATTATGACTTTTATAATTTTATAGATTCTAGTGAAATATGGTCTTCAATTTCTTCAATTGAATCTAGTTTAGGGATTGAGACTGAGCCTTTCAGTTTTTTTATATCAAAAACAGGTCGCGGGAAAAGATTGATGGGGTTGCCTCATCCGATAAGCCAACTTATATTTACAAAATTTATTGAATTGTATGATGAGGAGCTTTTACATTATTTTAAAACGAATCATATTTTTTCATGTAGATATCCTTCAGCTATTACTCGTCAAAAGCATATGTCTGAAGATATTGTCGAAGTGGATATTGAAGATTGGAAATTAGAAAGGGTGAGAAACTACTTTAAGTATCCCAAAGTGACAATTGTTGACTTATATAAATCAAGACAATTATTTGATCTTGAGTTGAAGTATTCACTTCTTGAAAAGTTAGATATACAGCAATTCTTTTCTAGTATTTATACTCACTCTATAGAGTGGGCCTATCTAGGAACAAAAGCCTTAGCTAAAAAAATTAGATTTAATAAGAATACGTTTAATTTAGGCTCAGTCTTAGATAGAATAATGCAGAAATCAAACAACTCTGAAACCAATGGTATCTTAATTGGTCCTGAATTTTCAAGAATTGTTTCCGAGGTTATTCTTTCAAGAGTTGATAAACTGGTCTATATTGATCTAACGAAAAGAAATTTGCTGTTTAAGGATGATTACGAAGTTGTAAGGTATATCGATGACATTTTTGTATTTACTAATGATAACAAAATTGCTGAAACAATCATAGATGTTTATATAAAACGATTGACTGAATTTAAACTTTCAATCAACCACGAGAAAAAATTCACAGAAAAGAGACCTTTCTTAAAAGATCATTCTTGGGTACCGAAACTAAAGAGAATAATATCCAAATTAAGTTATTGGCTTAGAGACGAAAGTAGTAGTTTTAATAAGAAAATTTCATCGAAACGTAACATTGATTACAAAATTTCACTGATTAATGAGATAAAAGCTTTATTAAATGAATATACTAATCACTCACATCATATAATTTCATATCTTCTGTCAACTCTGTCAACTCAAACAGAAGAGATTTTTAAAAACTTAATTAGTCTTGAAAAAATACAGGATGAACTTATTAATCATAGATTGCCTTATGTTCTTGACATAATTCAGTATCTGTTGATACTCTCGCCTAACACAAAAAATGTAATTAAATATTGCAAAACCTGTTATAACATTTTAAATATTAATAAGGATCTTGAGGAATTAGTTTTTAAGAAAAATTATGAAATATTAAAATTTTGTGATAGTAATAATTCCGAGTTGTTGAATATTGTTATTATGTCTGCTAAGCTTAAAAAGGATTTTCCAAAGGTTATTCTATCTAATCAATTAAGTACAACACCAAATTATTTCTCATTAGGTGTTATTTCATTTTATCTTTCAAAATTTAACAGAAAGTATAAATATCCCGAGATTTGTGATAAGGTTAATAAAGTTGTAATTGATATTCTTAACGATGTTGAATTTAATTATCACCTTGATATAAATGCAAATAATGTTGATAAACAAGTCAAATTCCTATTATGCTCTTTCGCACCTATTATATTACACGATCTATATTCAGCGAACATTATATCTATAGAAAATAAAGTGAAAATTAAATCTTTGTTTGATAAAATAAATTCGTTATTACCAAAAATTAAAAACGAAAAATTTGTTTATCTTTTCGGAAAATATATTGTTGAACTAAATAAACCATTTATGAGATGGGATTACGATGTTGATATTGATATTCCTAAAATTATTCAAAGAAAATTAGAAGCCAATTTCTTAAAAGGATATGATTAATTGCACTCTCCGTTCAAAATTCCGTATCTTTAAAAAACACGCCCAAAATCATTTATAAATTAATAAAAGAGGAAATCATGCCTTACCACGAAGACCTCGACAAAATTGCTATTTCTGTTAAGTCACACAGGTTATTAAAAAAACTTCTAAAAGAAAATCCCAAACTTGAAGAGATAATGTTCGCCGCTAAGAACGAGACCGAAGCATTGATCGGAATTAAGGAATGGGTAAAAACTTATTTAAGAGATCATCCCAAAGCACTTGAGTATTATGAAAAAGGTCCGTCAAGCGGTTATTCATTTAAGGACTTAAAGTGGAGTAGTATCGCTGCAATCAGAATTTTGGATTACATAGATAATGCCGGAAGAAAATTTATCGACTTAAACTTACGCGGACAACTTGCGGTTAGTAATCCTATTAAATTAATTTGGCTCGGAGTTAATAAAGGTACCGGCGGTGCCAAACCCGATTTCTTTGAAGATATGCTGCATCTATTCAGGCAATTAACCGGCAAAGATGAACGAAGACAAATTTCAAAAGAAGAACTTTTTGAATATATGGACAGATATCCTTCCGGTCTCGATCCGCGAATTGTTGAACTACGAAAAGAAAACCGCGATAGAATAATCAATATCATCATAGATAAAATTGACGAAGGCGAGATCAACGATTCAAAATATAAATTCGAAAACAATCAAACACGCGAAGAGAAATTCAACACGGTTTTAGAGTGGTGGAAGGAAAGTACTTTTCATTTAAGATTTGCAGTAAGAAGCGCAGACTTACTTAACGAAATGCTCGGCTTCTCTCTCGATCCCGACACGATGAAAATTTTATACGATGCGGAGAAACAAGGAATTCCTTTCTTTGTTAATCCATACTACTTATCGCTGCTTCATGTGCGTGTACCATACTTTGCAATCGGTGCCGATCTCGCAATTCGTCATTATGTTGTTTACAGTAAACAACTGGTTGATGAATTTGGATTTATAAACGCTTGGGAAAAGGAAGATAAAGTTGAACCGGGCAAACCGAATGTTGCCGGATGGATTTTACCTTCGCATCATAATGTTCACCGGCGTTATCCCGAAGTTGCTATACTAATTCCCGATACAATGGGAAGGGCTTGCGGGGGACTTTGCGCATCATGTCAAAGAATGTATGACTTCCAAAACGGTTATCTAAATTTTAATCTAAACAAACTAAAACCGGATGAAACTTGGCCCGAAAAACTTTTGAGATTAATGAAGTATTTTGAAGAAGACTCACAGCTTAGAGATATTTTAATTACAGGCGGCGATGCATTAATGAGCAGTGATAAATCGTTAAAACAAATTTTGGACGCAGTTTATGAAATGGCTAAGCGTAAAAAAGAAGCAAATGAAAAACGTTCCGATAACGAAAAATATGCCGAGTTAGTTAGAGTAAGATTAGGTACACGATTGCCGGTTTATTTACCGATGCGTGTTACCGATAATCTTGCCGCAATTCTAAAAGAATTCAAAGATAAGGCGATTGAAATTGGTGTTAAGCAATTTGTAATTCAAACACATTTTGAAGCACCGATGGAAGTAACTCCCGAAGCAAAAGAAGCAATTCAAAAATTTATTGAATCGGGATGGATTGTAACTAATCAACATGTATATACTGCGGCTGCATCGAGGCGCGGACATAATTTAAAACTTCGACAAGTTCTTAATGAAGTCGGGGTACTTCCGTATTACACATTTTCGGTAAAAGGTTACATGGAAAATTATTATAACTTCGCACCCAACTCACGAGCTGTGCAAGAAAGCTGCGAAGAAAAAATAATCGGTGAAATACCGCATGATAATATTGATGAGATCAGACAATTACCTGAAAATCCCGAACAAATGGTTGAAAATATTAGAGCCGTAAAACGTGATGCAAATATTCCGTTTCTTGCTACCGATAGAAATGTATTGAACTTACCCGGTGTTGGTAAGAGTTTAACTTATCGCACAATCGGAATAACACGTTACGGAAGAAGAATACTTTCATTCGATCATGATGCAACAAGAACACACAGTCCGATTCTTGAAAAGATGGAAGAGATTGTTGTAATAGAATGTAAATCGATAAGTGAATACTTAAAACAGTTAGAAGATATTGGTGAAGATGTTTCAGAGTATTCAGGTTTATTCGGTTATTCAATCGGGGAAACGGAACCGCGTATGCCGATTTATGAATATCCAGATTTTGAATTTGAGGTAACAGATGAAATGACAAACCTTGAAGTCCCCGATACAATAATGGATGGAGTTGGGGAGTAGATACACCATTGTCATTCAGGGGAGTCGCATTTTGACGACGAAGAATCTCACTCTTTCAAAGTTAGTTTATATATCGCTCTCTTTTCGAGTAATGCTTTCAACTTAAGCATCAATAGAAAACTGATGACCACACCGAAGGATTTTTCTCTATTTATTCTTTGTATTCCTTAATGGGTTGAGTTAATTAATCTCGATCGCTTCCCTCGTTTTATTTGTTAACAATAACACAACGAATCCAATAACGCCCGCTATCCCCAAACCAAAATCTTCGTAAATAGTTAAATTGATCGCAGCACTCGTTCCAATTAACGACCAAATAAGCGGAATGATAATTAAATACCACGGAACTCTTTTAATTGTAAAGAACAATAATCCGAATGTGAAAATTGTGGTCGGACAAGGGAGACCAAACGTTGGGTTGCGTGGGAATGTGTGTCCGAAATAATTACCAAGAATAGGATAAATTAAAAGTGCGTAGAAAATAAAAATTCCACTTAGTATACCGAGCCAATCTTTCCGTACGGAAAATTGAAGGTCTTCTTTAACAAGACCAAAGTACAAGAACAGCAAACCCTGAATAATGAAAATTATTCCAAAGCCATAAGCGGCATTATTAATCGGAGTAAAAAATACTAAGTGATAAACAATTCCCATCCAAAGCCAGAAGAACCCCAAACATGCGCTGATAAACTTATTACCGGTTGTTGAATTCTTAAATAGAAAAAAGATCATTATAAGCGCAAGAGCATTAAATGCAATTTGCAGAGGCCAAACGGAATTGTTGTACAACCCCATAGTATCGAGAAACTGTTCAATCGTGAAAGGCATTTTCCCTCCTAAGTAATTAAGGATTCTAATTTTTATTACCGTAAAACAATCTATCTGCTTATATATATGCCTTTCTTGTAAAAAATAAATTAGCAATTTACAGGTGAAATCTCAATCGAAGAGAGTCTTTTAACTAAGTCAAATATCAAAATTTGCGGAACCCATTTTTATATAGTACTTTCGAAAATTATTTTCTATCAATATGAGCAAAAAATGTACATCCAGCGCCATGGTGAAAGCGAAGCTAACGCACAAAGAATTTATTCATGCCTAAAAGTTGATCCACCTTTAACTTCCGAAGGAAGAAAACAGATTGAATCTTATCTTGATTATTATTCACAATTAGATATTGACAAAATAATTTCGAGTCCTTCAACAAGAGCAATTCAAACCGCAGAGATAATTGCCGATCATCTTGGATTATCAATATCTATCGATAATAAATTACACGAAGTAATTCTGGGGGATCTTGAAGGCGAACCGCAGGATGATGAAGAAAATATCAAATTATTTTCGTCAACTCTTGAAAACTGGTTTAAAGGAGATAAGTCAATTAGTTTTTCTAACGGCGAAAGTTATCAAGATGTAAAAAATAGAATTGATCATGTTTACAAAAATTATTTGTATCAAGAAAAGACATTGCTGGTTGCACATGCTGCATTTTTTGCATGTTTAATGGGTCAGCAATTAAAATACAATGAAAGTGTATTCGAACTTTTTCTTCCTCGCTCCGGAAGAGGAAAGTATGAAAACGGTAAGTGGATAATGATAGATACGAGATAGAATTTTTGAAGAACTTATTTTATAACAAAAGCAGTGATTTGTTTCCCAATGTAATTCCTCAATCCGGAATTGAAAAGTTTATTCAATTTCCTCTTATTCGGTTAATTATCATTTTAATTTTACTGGCGCCAAGCCCGATTATAATTAGAATTATTAGAGATGTTTTCAATAAAATTTTTGATGCAACGTTATCATTATATCTTGGTTACCTGCTAGATCTACTGTTAATCGTTTCGTTAGTTGTTATATATAATATATATACAAAAACAGTTGAAAACCGCAAAGCATATGAACTCTCATTCAACAAATTCAGTATCGAACTTGGATTTGGTGCCGCACTTGCCGTAATAGTAATTACATTTTTTGTAATTGTTAATTACTTGCTGGGCTATTATTCAATTGAGAAATTTAACTCTTATGGAAATGTAGTTTTCATGTTTTTCGATCAATTGAAAGTCGGGTTTATTGAAGAACTCTTATTCCGCGTAATTCTATTCAAGCTTACGGAAGAGATTTTAGGAAGTTGGTCGGCAATTGCTATACAAGGAATATTATTCGGATTTGCTCATTCGGGAAATCCCAACGCATCAATATACACAACAATTGCATTGATAATTGCTTTCAGTATTTTCTTTGCCGCAGGTTTTATGATGACAAGAAGAATATGGTTTATATTCGGATTTCATTGGTTCTGGAATTTTTTTCAAGCCGGAATTTTCGGGATTCAAAACTCGGGGCATATTCAACCGAGTTTAATTACACCTAATATTGACGGACCGATATGGATAACCGGAGGTGATTGGGGTGCCGAACTTTCTGTTATTTCTATCGTTATTCTTTTTTCTGTTAGTTTATATTTTGTTAAAATTGTATCTCAAAGAAATCAATTTATAACAGCATCCTGGCGGAGATAAATTTTGCATAAATTATTAACCAACCTTTTTTTTATAGTAATCATATCATTTCACTTTATTTCTTGCAAAGAAGATATTGATCCGGCAAAACAAGCTGAATTAAATAGAAACAAAATTATTCAAGAAGCCCCGATTAAAAACCAGTACGAAATTGAAAAACCAAAAGATAATCTTCCTGAAAACATAAAAGCTTTCTCGGGGCAATGGGTTGGTAAATGGAATGATGTTATTCCAAGTCAATTAGTAATAGTCAGCATTAATCAGTCCGAAGCTTCGTTTATTTATTCATGGGGAGCAAATCAACACAAAGGAATTGAAAGCGGTATAATTAAAGAGACTACTAAGCTTGATGAAAGAGGAAGAATAAAATACGTTAAAGACGATCTAAGCTTAACTTTTACCGTAGATACTCTACTGAACAAAGTAATAGGAGTTTCGATTAAAGGCGATGTAGTTTCAAATATTGTAATGGAAAAAGTGAGATAAAATGCCAATCAAAATTAATGAGCCGACAATAATAGAAGCTGCCGGTAATAAACCCAAAATTATAAGAGAATATTTTGGTAGAGTTAATTCTAACACAAGTGATGTAAGTATTGCGAAAATGAAAAGCCCTGCCGGTTGGGTTGAACCCGGGCAGCGCCCCGAATTTGATGAATACACTATTGTATTAAATGGAGAACTTCAAGTAAGAACAGAAGATGAAAAGATAATAATTGTTAAATCCGGTGAAGCTATCAAAACCTCAAAGGGTGAATGGATTCAATACAGCACTCCAAATATAGAAACAGAATACATTGCAGTTTGTCTTCCGGCATTTTCGCCGGGAACAGTTCATAGAGACGAATAGTTATTAAATTTCTTTTTTAAAAAAACCTCTCCATTTACGAAGAGGTTTTTTGTTGAATGGTAAAGATTATTTCCTATGGCCAGTTGCCTTGATCAATTAAATTTCCGTTAGCATCATAATATGACCAGGTTCCCGAGGTACCCTGGCTTGTCCAACTAATGTTCCACGAAGAACCATCTGCGCCATTTACGCTTATGGTTCCTGATTCATCCGGATTTAGTAGAAGATCAATTTTTATTTGTCCGTCTGTCTCGTTTATTTCCATTAAGAAACTATATGTACCGGTTGGGCTGGTATCCCATTCGGCATAAAGAAATGGTGTACTAACACCCGGTTCATAAAAGTATAATTCACCACTGTTACTTGTTTTTGAAGCAGTAACGGTCATCATAACTTGATTATTATAAGTGTTGCCTTCAAAAGACCCGTTTACAGTTAAAGTATAAGTAAAACTTGTTGCAGTTTCTTGCAGACTTAATGTAAAAGTTACCCCACCATCGGTCCACGTCCATTCATTATTTGCAGCAGAATAAGATGAAACCTTACCTGCACCTGACGGGGGTGTTAATAAATAAGAATATGCAGTTAGTGAATTCGCCATATTAATAAATGCGGCAGCTGTAGACGCCCCTAAATCTCCACTATTAGCTGCAGTTTGGATTCCTTGCGGTACTGCTATCGGTGTAATTTCTACTGTTGGGGGGTTATCTTCATCCGGTTCGGTTGGACTTGAATCATCATCACTTGAACAAGCGACGAAAAATGTTAATAACAATATCATCAGAAATTTCAGTACTTTATGTTTGTGCATATACTCCTCCTTTTAATTTTAGTAAATTACTTAGGTATGTTACAACATACCGGATTGAATGTCAAATTATCCGATTATGTAGATTGAAATTGTTGTTTGTATCACAAAATATTTCGCTTTTTTATATTTCAAAAAATTTTTATTAATACACCGCTCAATTTTTAAATACCCGGTTAAAAATTATTATAAAGGATTTTTGAGATTTATGCAAGAGTATAATCCATGCATAACATGCGGAGCTTGCTGCGCACACTTTAGAGCTTCCTTTCATTGGAGTGAATGTTCCGACGGATACGGTAAAGTTCCCGTTGAATTGACAGAAGATTTAACTCTGCACAGAAGAGTTATGAAAGGAACAAATTCAAGTTCACCGCGATGTATTGCTCTTCAGGGAGAAATAGGAAATTGTGTAAGCTGTTATATTTACGAACTTCGTTCCTCGGTTTGCAGAGAATTTCTGTTTTCTTATCAAGACGGTCAACCGAATGAAAGATGTGATCAAGCAAGGGCTGCATACGGACTTCAACCGATAAAACCGTTTGACGATAAAGGGCATAGAGCCGCATAATATATCCCTCTAAAATTTCATTTCATTAAAACAAAACTTGCACATCTCACTTTTTATATTAAATTGGTTTTTTGATAATTACGGTTAATAATATGGAAAGTAGAGAAATATATTTGCGTTATCCTGAATCAAGAGATGTTGTTTTTATTCTCGGTGCGGGGGCTTCACATCCCGACGGTGTTCCGCTTCAAAGGCATATTCTCCCTTTAATTCTTTCCGGTGAAATTGAAGAAATTAATAATTCATATCTCGGTAAACTTGTAGCTGATTTTATTAATCATAATTACAAATACGGAAAACAAATTGATCAATACCCCAGACTTGAAGCGGTGTTCGGATACCTGGATTATTTCATTCAGCAAAATGAAAGTCTGAGTGCAGATTATCCTTATTCAACATTACTTTCGATTAAAGAAGCATTGATAAAATTAATTCACTACGTGGTAGATCTTAAATCAAATAAAGGAAGTAATTACTATCATAAATTTTGGGAAGCGGTTCAAAAGTACAATTCAAATATTTCTATTATTACGCTTAACTATGATACCCTTTTAGAACAAAGTTTTCGTTTTCTATTTGAGAAATTCGGTTACTTAGATTACTCGATTCATTTAATGAATTATGATAAACTTCTTGAAAACAAAAAATTTACTAGCTGGATAAATCCGAGGGAACCGATTCCATTATTATCAGGCAGCTTACCTGTTCCGATAAAAATTTTAAAAATTCACGGAAGCTTAAATTGGAAATACTGTAATTGCTGTAACCAGATTTTGTTAACTCCTTGGGATAAAAAAATTGATTTGAATAAAGGAAAATTTTTAGGTTATACTTATCCCGAAAGAACAGAGTACGAGTATAATTGTCCGTTGGACGGAACAGATTTTCAAACGCTTATCATGCCGCCGTCGAACATAAAGACTCTTACACACCCGGCTATTTCACAACTATTAAGTGAATCGGCAAGAGAAATAAGGTCCACAAAAAAAATTGTTTTTATCGGGTATTCTTTGTCGGATGCAGATGTTCACATAAAAGCGCTGTTTCAAAAAAATTTAGAAGAGAATGTAAAAATTTATGTTGTGAATTCTCGCTTGAACAAGAAAATGAAATTGCGTTTTCAATCACTTCATCAAAATGTTGAAGTAGTTGAATCACCTTTTGAAGAAGTAGTTCAAGATGAAGAACTTTTACAAAAATTATTTTCTTTAGAGCAGTAAAATTATTGTTCGGTATTTACTCGGAACTCAATTCTTCATAAGCTGCGGATAAATTAATTTTTAATCTACTTACCCCGGAATCGTTAAGATATTCATAACCCGGTATATAAGTTAACTCCTCAATTTCTTCTTTTGATTTTCCTTTCATTATATTCTTATTAACAAAATCGAGTAAAGCAGATAAATAATCTCGCATTCTTATAAGATCATTTTTGCCTCCGGTTACCGAAGTGCCGTGACCGAAAATAAATATTGTATCATTATCAAATCGTTTTACTAACTCATCAAGATAATTTATCCATCCTTGAATATTAGCGCCACCGGGTATATCAATAAAAGGATAGACATTGTTAAAAATAAGATCTCCGAGATGAACAATGTTGGCATTTTCAAAATGAATAAAAGAATCGCCACCGGTATGGGCAGCCCATAAATGTTCTGCATTAACTGCTTCACTTCCGATTTTTGTAGACCATTTATCTTTGAAGGCAACACTTGCATAGACTTGTGAATCTGCATTTTCACCATGTCCATAAAACTTTTTCTGCAACGATACTGTTTTTTCATTGGCAACAAAGGTATTACATATTTTACTAAACGAAATATTTCCCGAAGTATGATCTCGATGATGGTGTGTGTTGATAACCAGATCAATTTTTTTGTGAGACATATCCAAGAGCAATGATACAAAATTGTTTGCTGTATCAGGAAATTGTGAGTCTAGTACAACAAGAGCGTCATCGGCAATATACCACCCGATTGTACCGCCCCGCTCTGTATAAATACCTACATTGTTTCTGAGAGTTGTCATATTGTTCAATTCTTCTTGCAAAACTGCAATTAATTTATTTGCAGGTATAAATAATCCGGCTGTAATTAAAGATGAACTTTTAATAAAAGATCTTCTATTAAATTTCATTGCAACTCCAGTTTTTTTTAAGTTGATTTGAACATCTCAAAAATATGGTGATCAAAAAAATAAATGTCTTCATTTCTAATTTATTATTCGAAAACAGATAAAACGGGTGACGTAAAAAATTTGCCCGGGCATTCTTATATAAAAATTAATGATTTTGATGTTTTCTACAAAAATAATCATCAAACACTCGCTCTAAATTTTGATTCAGATCCTAAATTTATAATAAGTGGTGTGGGGATTAATAATTCCCAACAAGATGGATTTATATCAAAAGAGGGATGGAAGAATGTATTAATTAAAAGAAATTTTCAGAGTAAAATAAATGGACACTTTGCCGGATGTTTAATCAATGATAATGAAATTATCTGTTTCAACGATATTCTAGGATTACGAGAAGTTTTTTACTTAATTACAAAAGACGGTTTTATTATCTCATCAAGAATAGATTTGTTTAAATACCTAATTGATGACTTAAAACCTTCGCTAAATTATATTGCCGGGCATTGGCTTACATCAATGCCCCTTTTTTATGAATCAGCGATCAAAAATGTAAAACGATTAACTCCAGGTTGCTTGCTTAAAATTGATACGTGTTTAAAAACTGAATTAAATAGTATCACTCCAAATTATATTAAGAGTAGCGAACATAAAATTATTAATACTCTAAAACATTTCGCGAAAATAAATTATCCCGGGAAAATAACATCTTTGGGACTTTCAGGCGGGCTCGATTCAAGAACTTTATTGGCGATACTTTCTAATTCGTCTTATCAGCATAATTTTTCTACACATACTTTTGGAAGCAAAGAATTAAGTGATGTTAAAATATCCGAATCAATTGCCCTTTCACAAAAACTTACTCATTCTGTATATAATAATCATTTCGTAAATCTTGAAACAACATTAAAACTAATAAAAGATTATCTTCCTTTTACTGCACTTACGGTTCCCATCTCCGATTTAATACATATTAACTATCATAAAACGATTAGTGAATCCAACAAATTAATAATTGATGGAGGGTTCGGAGAAATAGGAAGGAGACAGTATTTAAATAAATTTTTACTTGGCGGCAGAAAAATAATTAATCATAGAAATACTGCCGGACTGTTGAAAAATATCTCTTTGAACAAAGGAAATATATTTAATGTGGAGTATAGAACAATTCTCAATCGATCTTTAACAGATTCCTCTGAAGGAGTTTGGGAAAAAATGAGTGATGCTCCAACCGATAATATTTTTAATTGGCTTGATCTGCTTTCCATTCGGTATAGACTTCCAAATGTTTATAGTCACGGTCAGCATTGTTTAGACCAAATTTCGATTGCATATATGCCGTTTGCTCAGAAAGATTTTTTAGAGCAGCTTCTACTTTACCCGTCACGATATAAAATCAACGGAAAGCTCTATAGAAAGATTATAAAAAATGATAACCCGGATTTACAGAATTATCCTCTTGTAAAAGATTATATTGAATACCCATATTCATTAGGAACAATATCATCTCACGTTTATAGAAAATTAAAAAGAAAAGTAAATAAAGAAATTACTACAGATCCAATTAAATATGAGTTATATAGCGGTTTGAAAGAGTATATTTTTGATGAAATCAATTCCAAATCATTTCTTGAAAACGAAATATATGATCACGAAAAAATTAAAAATATATTTGAAGAATATTATTCCGGAAATAAAACAAAATTAAGCGAGTTGGATTGGTGGTTAACATTTAATGAATGGTATAAAATATTTTTATAATTGTAAAGCTGAGGGGATTAAAATTTTTTATTATTAATAATATTAGAAGTGATATATGAAAAAAACTTTTTTTTTCTTTTCCTTAATGTTGGTTGCTTTTTCTGCGATCAACCAGAAAGACAGCGTGTTGGTACAGTTTATTGTGAACACTCAACCAAATTCAGAAAGTGAAGACATTTTCCTAACCGGTAATAATCAACAACTGGCAAATTGGAATCCGGGTACTGTTAAAATGAATCGAATGAATGATTCTACTTTTACAAAGTCATTCTTTTTTAAGCCGAATACATTTCTAGAATTTAAGTTTACCAAGGGAAGCTGGGAAACCGAAGCGTTGAGGGAAGACGAAAAAGCATTTAAAAATTTTTCTCTCAAAGTGGCTGGTGATTCAATCCTGACTTTTAAAATTCCAAAATGGAAAATGAATCAAGAAGGTGAGAAATGGGGACAAATAACCGGTAATGTTGAATATATTTTTAATCTTAAAACCCACATACAACTTTTGCCTCGTGATGTAATTGTTTGGCTCCCACCAGGTTATTATGAAAATACTGAACAAAGGTACCCGGTTTTATATATGCATGACGGACAAAATATTATTGACCCTGAAACATCTTTTCTCGGTATAGACTGGCAAATTGATGAAACGGCAGATAGTCTTATAAAACTAAACAAGATTGAACCAATTATTATTGTGGGAGTTTATAATACAACTAATAGACGAACAGAGTACAGTGAAAACGATACCGGCTATGCATACATCGATTTTTTAGTTGGTGAACTAAAGCCGATGATTGATAAGCGATATCGAACAAAACCCGAAAGAGAAAATACTGCTGTCGCCGGTTCATCTATGGGCGGATTAATTTCTTTTATGGCTGCCTGGGAAAAACCGGAAGTTTTTGCAAAAGCAGCTTGTCTTTCTCCTGCTTTTAAAATAGGAAAATATGATTTTGTTGATAATGTTCTGACTTATGAAGGAAAACTTAAAGATATATTCCTTTATATTGATAACGGCGGCATAGGATTGGACAATAGTCTTCAGGCGGGAATAGATGAAATGTTAACAGCTATTAAAAATATTGGTTATCAAGAAGGAGAAAACTTTGTTTGGGTTAAAGATAAATTTGCCGAACATAACGAATCTGCTTGGGCTGAAAGAGCGCATTTATTTTTAAAATTATTTTTTGGAAAAGAGAACAAATAATGAAACTAAAATTATATCAAGTAGATGCTTTTACCGAAAAACTTTTCGGAGGAAATCCGGCAGCGGTTTGTCCTCTTGATAGATGGCTAGATGATGAGTTGCTTCAAAACATTGCAGCGGAAAATAATCTTTCCGAAACTGCTTTTTTTGTGAAAACCGATAAAGGTTATCAGCTAAGATGGTTCACACCGACAGTTGAAGTTGATCTATGCGGTCATGCTACTTTAGCTGCAGCATATATTTTGTTCAATGTTTTAAAAATAGAAGAAACAAGTATTGCATTTAATTCATTGAGCGGACAATTATTTGTTGCTAAATCGGGGGAGCTAATTACATTAAATTTCCCTTCCGGAAATTCGGTAAAAATTGAGACTACAGCTAAACACTTGAATTGTATTAACACATCGCCGCTAGAAGTATACCAGGCTAAAAAAATGATGTTTATATTAAGGGATGAATCTGAAGTAAGAAACGCTGTACCAAATTTCGAAGAAATCATAAAATTAGAAACTGACGGATTAATAATTACAGCAAAGGGTAATGATGTTGACTTTGTTTCAAGATATTTTGCTCCGCATGCCGGAATTCCGGAGGACCCGGTTACCGGTTCTGCGCATACCATTTTAACGCCACATTGGTCAAACAAATTAAATAAGAAAAAACTTATAGCTCTTCAAGTATCCGGGAGAGGCGGATCATTAATCTGCGAGGATTGTAATGATAGAGTTAAAATATCCGGTAATGCCGTTCTATATTCGGAAGGGGAAATTTATTTATAGAGTTACAGAAAAGTGTATCTTCCAAAACAAAAATTGATTTATTTCTCTAATTAAGATATGTTTGACAATTATTATTTCTTAAAACATGTATTACACTATTACGGGTAATTGATGGATTTTAAAAGTAAAGAGTATGGAAAAGTTGTAGTTGTTACGGTTTATTTAACAAGAGCTACACTTCAGTATGCGGTTTCATTTAAGGATTATGTTCTTAAGTTGCTTAATGAGGAAAACAAACATATTGTTGTTGATTTAAGTATGTGTGAATATTTAGACTCTACTTTTTTGGGAGCTTTGGTAAGCAGTTTAAAGAAAACCGTCGCTTCCGGAGGTGATCTAAAACTTGTTTATAGCAACGAACTATCATCGTTAATTTTTGAAATGACAAGTATGAATAAAGTTTTTGAAATTCACAAAGATCTTGAAGAGGCAATATCAAGTTTTAATCTCGATCAAGATGATAGAAGTTCTGGCGGTTTAACCTGGCAGTAATATTATACCGAGATAATTTTATAAATTTTATCTCTGGTACGTATAACTTCATTACACTTAAAAGTAATTTCATCTCCTTTCTTTCCTTCGTCAACGCTTTTTTCGTCTTTCATCATTGATTCTAATTTCATTTCCACAACACCGGTGCTGTTGCCGATTATATATATTGAATCGTTTAACTTCAGATCTCCGGCTTCAAGCTTTATATGTGCTACAGAAGGTTCTTTAAAATAATTAAGCACTTTTCCAATATATATTTTTTTAGTAACCGCAACGCTTCCGTATTTTGCGGCATAATCTTCATGACCCGGTTGACCGAAATAAAACCCATTTGAGAATCCGCGGTTATAAACTTTTGCCAACTCCTCCTTCAGTTCCTTTTTTACTTCGTCGGATAACATACTATCAAAGTAGAGATCGATAGCTTTTCGGTAAGTTGATACTACTTTTGAAATGTATTCCGGACTTCTTTTCCTTCCCTCAATTTTGAATGAATCGATTTTTAATTCAATCAACTTGTCAATAAATTCAATCGTACAAAGATCTTTTGGCGAAAGAATATAATCTTCACCGATTATAAATTCAGTTTGATCATCGAGGTCCTTAATTTCATATTCTCTTCTGCAGGGTTGAACACATTCACCCCTATTAGCGCTTGCACCAAAGCTGTAATGGCTTAACAAACATCTTCCGCTAATTGCCAGGCACATGGCGCCGTGTATAAATGTTTCTATCTCTATATCGCAATTTTGTTTAATTTCTTCTATCATTTCTAATGTACATTCACGGGCAAGAACAATTCTTTTTGCGCCAATATTTTTATAAAACTTTGCAGCGGAAGAATTTGATATTGAAGCTTGAGTGGAAATACAAAATGGTAAATCCTTTTCAATGCATTTTTGAATTACCGCCATATCCCAGCATATTATCATATCAACATTTGCGGTTTTAGACTTATCTAATATTTCATCCAAAACGTTTAATTCATTTTCGTATACGATGCTGTTAACGGTAAGATGAACACCTACGTTTTTGTTGTGGCAAAACTCTGTTAATTCGTGCAACTCACTTAGTTGAAAATTTTTTGCTTTTGCACGCATATTCAATGATTCTACGCCTAAATAAACGGCATTGCATCCTGCATTAACAGCCGCGTTTAATGTTGCCCAGTCAGAAGCCGGTGCAAGTAATTCCGGTTTTTTTAGTTTCATTTTCATAATGATTTGCAAAGATAAGAAACAAAGTGCAATTTATTTTATTAAGAATTACTAAATAATAGTAATGATTTGTGTGTATAGAATTTCTTATCTTTATTAGATAATTTCACAAGAACGATAGTTATTCGGTGGAAAAAATAAACACCCAAAATTTGATCGATGTTGATGTGCCGATAATTATTACCGCACTAGACGGAATATTGTTATTCAGCAATATTTCCGCTAATAATATTTTCGGAATATCAGACTCTAAAAAACAAATCGTTTTATCAAAAAAAATAAAGTTCTTCGATCAAAAAGGCAGCGCTGTTAATGCAAATCAACTACCGTTCGTTCGTGCATTTATTGAGCATAAATCCGTTACAGATTGTAAACTAAATTTTATTGACAGTAGTCAGAAATCTTATTGGTTCAACGCAAACTCTATTTACATGACTTCCAAAGAGGAAGAAACCGGTCTGGTAATGACAACATTTTGGGATATTTCTGACAAAATGCAGGTAGAGGATTGGTTCAAAGAAACTGCACAGAATATTGGTTCGGTATTATATTCGTCTAATTTGGACGGAACAAAGTATAACTTTATTTCAGACGCAGCATCAAGAATTTTCGGATACGAAAGCGATGATATTCAATCAAATAAAGTTTCGCTGATAAGAAAAATAAATCCCAAGTATATTCCGGACTTTAAAAAATTTATTGAAAAGTTGAAACTCGGTGAAAACGCCTTTGTCGAATACCAGATGAAAGACGGAAGAAATAACGATCTTTTTGTAAGACATACCGGGTTCCCAATTAAAGAAAATGAAAAAATAGTTCGTGTTGTTGGCTCCATTAGTAATGTTACCGATGAAATTGAATATCGAAATCAGCTTGAAAAATCCGAAGAACGTTTTAGATTACTGATTGAAACTGCCGAAGATTTAATTTTTACATTGGACAGCAACGGATATTTTGTTACAGTAAATACACTAGGCGCAAGATCATTGGGATTCTCGCCAGATGAACTTATTGGAAAACATTTTCTTGAGTTTGTTGATGAAGATAATAAATCAAATGTTGCTGTTGCATTTCAAGAAATTTTAAAACGGGAAGAATTAACTTCATTTGAAGTCCGCTTTATTGATAAGTTTGAAGAGATTCTAACTTTCGAAATAAATGCGAGAAATCTAAAATCGGATGATGAAACAATCGGTTTAATCGGTTTTGGAAGAAATGTTACCGAAAGAATTAAAAACGAATCAAAACTAAAAGAACTCAATGCCAAGCTTATTGAAGCCAATAGAATGATTTCAATTGAACAAGATAGAACTAAGCAGCAGTTAACAGTACTTGAAGAGTTGAACAAATTAAAGAATGAGTTTATTTCAAACATTTCACATGAATTACGAACTCCGTTAGCATCAATTGTTGGATTTGCCGAAACTTTGGTTACCGATAAAGATTTACCTTCCGAAATGGTAGAAGAATTTAGTGGAATTATATTATCTGAAGGGAAAAGATTGGCAAGGCTGATTAATGATATTCTGGATTTTTCAAAACTTGAAACCGATACAAACGCTCTTGAAAAAACTAATTTCGATATTATATTAGTACTTAATGAACTTGCTGATAGATGGAGTAAAACAGCCGAAGAAGAAGGATTAACATTTTCATCGGAAATTCCCGAAACTGAAATTATCATTAATGCCGATAAAGATAGAATACAAAAGGCAATTAATAATCTGCTTTCTAATGCCCTTAAATTTACGCATAAAGGGGGAAGAGTAACTCTAATGGCAAGAGATTTTCTGAAAGAAATAGAAATTATAATTAGTGATACAGGTGTTGGAATTCCCAAAGACGATATCCCGAAACTATTTCAAAAATTCAGCAAAGTTGGAAAGACAAGTACACAAATTCCGGGCGCCGGTTTTGGATTAACTACTGTAAAACAAATTGTCGATTTACATGGTGGCTTGATTAAAGTATCAAGCGAACTGAATAAAGGTTCAACTTTTATTGTAAAACTTCCCAAAAGCAGCAGGAGGTAACGATTGGAGAAACTCATTTTTATTGTTGACGACGAAGTATCAATTCTAAAACTTCTAACTCACTGGGTAAAAAGTAACTGGGGATATAGTGTCAAAACATTTACAAAAGGAAACGATGTTCTTAACTGTCTTTCAGAGAATCCCAGCTTAGTTTTGCTGGACATAATGCTGCCGGATATTAATGGAAATGAAGTATTAAAAAAGATAAAGTCCGTAAATGAAAATCTTCCGGTTATAATGTTATCTGCTCAAGGAAGTGTTGAAGTAGCAATCGAATCAATACGTTTAGGAGCTTATGATTATTTCCCGAAACCTATTGATCAAAATAGATTAGAACCTGCTATTAAAAATGCTTTGCGAAATTATGAATTAATTCAAAAAGTAGATGAGCTTCAAGAAAATCTGCAAAAAGAATACAGTTTTGATAATATTATCTCTTCCGACAGCAATATGCAGAAAGTCTTTAGATTAGTAACAAAAGTTTTAGATAACGACATTACGGTACTAATTGAAGGTGAGTCGGGAACAGGTAAAGAACTTGTAGCTAGAGCAATTCATTATAACGGAACAAGAAAGCATAAACCTTTTATCGTTGTTAATTGCGCTTCGATTCCGCGTGAACTTCTAGAGAGCGAATTGTTTGGTCATGAAAAGGGTTCTTTCACCGGGGCTCATCAAAGAAAAATTGGGAAATTTGAACTTGGAAACGGGGGAACCATTTTTCTTGATGAAATTGGCGAAATGGAAATGTCACTGCAAGCAAAAATTCTTAGAGTAATTCAGCAAAAAGAGTTTGAAAGAGTTGGAGGAACAGAAACAATTAAAACGGATGTAAGAATTCTTTCGGCTACCAACAGGGATCTTAAAGAAGCTGTCGATAACAAAGAGTTCAGAGAAGATCTTTATTACAGACTCAGTTCTTTCCCGATTATGGTGCCGCCACTAAGAGACAGACGAGGTGATATTATAATTCTCATTGACCACTTTGTAAATAAGTTCAATGAAAAATTAGGTAAGCAAATAAAAGGTTTTTCAAAGAGTGCATTAAAATACTTATACGATTACGATTGGCCCGGTAATATAAGAGAACTTGAAAATCTTATTGAAAGATGCATAATTTTATCCGATCAAAATGAAATAGACCATAGTATTCTTCCATCACATATAGTTAAAAGAGATTCTTCGGCAGCTTTAAGTGTTAATAACGGACCACTCTTTGGAGAAGAATCTGCGGTGATTCCCTTCGAAAGATTAAAAGAAGAAGCAATTAAGCATGCAATCAAAGTAACAAACGGCAATATTGTTGAAGCCGCAAAAAAATTAAACATCGGGAGAGCAACGCTATACCGGCTAATGGATAAATATGGTATCGAAACAAACAGATAAAAATAACGGTGATATAAATGATAATTGAAGAACGAATCGGCGACGTTATTGTTGAAATTATTAATGTTGAACGGGCTTCCGTAAAAGAAGCCGAGGAACTTAAAGCAAAGTTGATTGATGCTATTGATGACGGCTATAAAAAAATTATAATTGATTTATCCGAATGTGATTTTGTCGACTCATCTTTTTTGGGAGTTTTGGTTAATTCACTAAAAAAAGTTGTTAAGTTGGAAGGAGATTTAAAACTAGTTGGTTTTCGACCGGCAGTAAGAGCTATGTTTGAACTTACCCGTCTTTTTAGAGTTTTTGAATCTTTCAGCAATTTACAAGAAGCTGTGAAAAGTTACACTCATTAGAGAATAGTTATGACCGAAGAATATAAAATACTTTTAGTGGAAGACGAAGCAAACGTTGCTAAATTATTCTCTTATAATCTTCAAAAAGTCGGCTTCAAATGTGACATTGCAGTCAATGGTGAAGAGGGCTTCGAAAAAGCGCTTAATATCAACCCGGACTTAATTATCAGTGATATTATGATGCCTGAAATGAATGGATTTGAATTCCGAAGAAAACTTTTGGATCATCCGGAATTAAGAAAAATTCCTTTTGTCTTTTTAACTGCAAAAGGCGAAGATGACGATATACTTGAAGGATATGAACTCGAGATAGAAGATTATATTATAAAAACATCTACGCCGCAAGTTGTAATTGCAAAAGTAAGAGCCATATTGCAAAGCAAAAAGAAAGAAAGAGCTAAAGCAGTTGAGGAAGTACAAAAAGCTGCCGGTTCTATGGGAGCCAAAGTTGTGCCCTCCGAATTCCCCAAGTTTGAAGGGTATGATATCAAACACTGGCATGTTCCCTTTGAAGAAACACCCGGAGGAGATTTTATTGATTATGTAAATGTGAATGATGATTATCTCGTTGTTGTTCTCGGCGATGTAATGGGTAAAAAGTGGGGCGCATGGTATTTTGCAGTTGCCTATGCCGGTTATGTTAGAAGTGCAATACGGTTTGCTATTGAATCAACAGGGGCAATTAAAGCAGGTGAAATTGTTCAGAGCGTTAATAAATCTATTTTTAAAGACGAAAGACTTTCCGATGTATTCGTTACACTTTCAATTATTCTTCTAAACAAAAAAGAAAGGACGGCACATTACAGTGGTGCAGGTGATCTTCCAATATTTGTTTGTAAGAATCAAGAAGTTGAAGTAATAAAATCAAACGGACTTCTGCTCGGATTTAATGAGGTCGGCGATTATCAAGATATAACTATCGAATTGCAGCAAGACGAATCTATTTATATGATCTCAGACGGTATTCTCGAATCTAGAAATCCAAGCACCGGTGAACAATTCGGAAAAGATAGATTAATAGAGGTTATTCGAAGAATTAAACCTACTGAGAATTCTGTTGATAAAATTAAACAAGCATTCTCTGAATTTACTTCAAGCAAATATGAAGACGATGTTAGTCTTCTATGTATTAAGGGACTTCCGAACTAATTATAAAAATCTTTTAGTTTTGTTTTAAGATATTCAAAATGTTCTTTAGCAATAGTCACCTCTCTGTACATTTCTAAAATTTTATTTTCGTCTAATTTATCCAAATCTTCTTCTCTTGGAAGAATTATAAGCCCGCTCATATCTACGGCGGCTGGACTAACCATAATTTTTTTAATTCCTTCTTCAAAGTAAAAGCGTGGTCTATGCTTCTTCCTGAAATAAACGATCAATTTCCATTTTTTGTTTTCGTACAGACAAAGTAAATTCATCATAGGTTCATCGGTATTTGAACTGACGGATTTCAAAACATTATTAATAATAGAAAAACAATTCAGTATCTCAATCGATTCATGCGATTCTATAACTAAAATATTACGGTTGGTTAGTTCAAAACAATTGATGTTTATTCTTTTTCTGTCGATTGATAGGTTGCTTTTGTTAATTGCCCTTGTTGAAATCTGTTCTAGTATCGGGAATGATTCTTTATTACCCATTTGAAAATGCAAATGATATGGGATGGAAGCCCCGCAAGCAGGTCCGTTATAAAAAACAATATACTTTTTACTTACATCACGTGAAATTAGAAGTAAATCATTTAAGTAAAATAAAATTGACTGCGGAATGTGTTTGCTTTTGGCAATAGTAAAATGCTCATTAAATATAGGATAAGGATTTAGTAAAAAGTTGTATTCTTTGTAATATTTAATGTAGCGCTGTTCAGCGGGAAGATTGGTTTCACAAAGAATGCATTCGGTTTCGGAAATGTTTTTTTTAACATCGGCAGAAGTAGAAATGATTCTCTTTGGGTTAACTTGAATCCTGCATGAAGTTCCGTCAATTATAATATCTTTTGTAATCGTATAAGATAAGTTTGCATAATTATCGGCAGCAACTTTCCAATTATTTAATTGATGTTCATATAATGCATCAACTCTATCTAAGAATGAATTTCCCTTTAGGAATTGTTCTATTTCCTTTTCAGCTAATAACTGGTTCTTCATTTGTTGTTCATTTTTATGCGCGCAGCTATTTCGAGTGATCTTATTTTATCTTTATAATAATTGTTTCTGTTAATTTTATCGATGGAAAGATCGGAATCAGTATTTCCTTCCCATCTTCTGCAAGAATAAATTGATTCATAAATTCTACTGATTTTATATTTTCTCGAAATTGCTAAAGAGACAGCATAATCTTCACCGTAACTTGTATTAGGAAATCCGATTTCCCTAACAACCGGTGTATAAAATGCACGAGGTGCACCAAGTCCGTTGATTCTTAGTGCATTATTCATTCCGTTTTCAGCGGTCCATTCTTTGTGATCAATCAGCCCCGGGGGAAGTTCGTTAAGATTGAAATCTGTCATTGTATAACTTCCTATAACCATCGCACATTTTTCAGAAAAGAATTTATCAACAATTTTTTCAATTGTATCTTCAGAATAATAAAGGTCATCACTATCTAGTTGTATGGCAAACATTCCGCATTTTTCATTTTGAATTGCTAAATTCCAACAGCCGCCTATGTTTAATGTTTTTGATTTTGGAATGAGGTGGATAATACCATCATGCTTTGAGGAATATCCTTCAATTAGCTCGGTAGTTCCATCAGTAGAATGGTTATTTACAATAATAATATTAAAATTATACCTTGTTTTTTGATTAATAGCTGAGTCTATAGCATCGGAAATTGTTTTGACCCTATTCTTTACCGGTATTATTACAGAAGCGGTAATTGAGAAGTTGTTTTTATTGAATGTTTTTATTTCTTTGCCCGGTCTAATAAATGCTTTGATTCTTTTCAAATGCTCTGTTGCAGCGTATTCCATTTCTTTTTGTACTTCTCTGTTTTTCGGATCTACATAATCAAATTGTTTCTCGCCTGATTTACGTAAATCTATTTCCTCATAACTATAAAGATATTCCGGGATATGCAACAACTCGTGTTTTTCTGAAATACGTAATCGTGCATCATAAAATGCTGCGTTAAGAAAATTATTTTTAGAAATACTTTCTTTTATAATTTCAGAACGAACTAAAATTATTTTCCCGAAATCGAAATCATCTCGTATGCTGCCCTTTTGATAATCAATTAAAGGATGATTAACAGAAACACCATTTTTGATTTCAAAATAATCGCTATAAACAAACACCGAATTGGAATCTTCTGCTACTTGTACTAATCGATCAATGGAATTATCAAAAAAAACAACTCTTTCGTTGGAAAAAATAAGCAGTAAATATTTAGATTGAGAATACTCTGCAGCCAACTTTAAATCACGAGTATTAAATAAGTTTTTTATTTCAAAAGAACTTAAGCTATTCTCTTTAGAAAGAACTGTATCGCCATAAACATATATTGAACCGATTAGCTTGTGTCCCATTAAATAATTGACAGTCTCAATGGATTTTGAATGGGAGTTTGATGATATCAAAACATCTGCTTTTTGCATGAGCACAAATCATTTTTCAATAATAAACTAATTTATTAAAAATTTATAGAATAAGAAGACTATAAATTGGGGAAAGTTGTCGGTTACAAAATTTCAATAATCTTGTAGTCAAGAAATCATTAAGTAGAGGAAAATTTTTTATTTTGATATAAACATCTAAGTTAATGATAAAATAAATAATGCGAAAACAGTCCTTAATATAATAATATTAAATTGTTGTGATACATATCACAAATTAGTAGAAACTTTGAAACCATCTTAGCATCATACTTTTTAAAGGACTTGCAAAAAAGATTCTGTTTCAACAATACTTTTTCTGATATAAAAATTTTAATGATCAAAAAACCACTAAAATATTGTCTGTTGATTTTCTTCACGGCTGTCATATTAAATGGTGAGCTACCTCTATCAAATATGTATGAAATAAACAATAAGTGTTCTATTATCACAATTACGCAAGGCGGAACATATAGTAGCTTTTCAGTTTTCAGTGTTAATAGTATCAGCGTAGAATCAACAAGTCAATCTAATCACGAATATCATTTCAATAATTTCGCCCAATTGCTTTATAAGGGCACAACAATTGATATCTCCCAAATTCTTTTGGGGGGTAGAATCAAACTTGAGTTGCAAATTTAGTTTTTTCAATTCTTCTAAAATTATCCGGCTTTTATTTATGAACAAACAAAAGGTAAATCTTTGAATACAGTAATAAAAATTATGTTGCTTTCGCTATTCTCAATATCAGCTATATTTTTCGGAGTGCAAGTTTCAACTGCTGATGAGAATCTGAATTCTGAATATGAGTATTTTGAAACCGATAAAGAAATAAACACATTATTAGAAATAGACGCCATACCAAGTGGTACAATGGTAGCATCATGGTATGGTCCTGATTTCCACGGGAAGCAGACAGCAAACACAGAAATTTATAATCAATTAGCATATACGGCAGCACATAAATCTCTGCCTTTTGGTACGATGCTGCGAGTTACTAATCCGCGAAACGGCAAACAAGTTATTGTAAGAATTAATGACAGGGGGCCATATATTGACGGACGGGATATTGATCTATCCAAAGGTGCGGCAATAGCTCTTGGTATGATTGAAAAAGGAGTTATTCGTGTTGAAGTCGAGAAACTTGTTCCGAAAGCAATTACAGGATAGATTAGATGAAAATTGTGAAATCCGTCAAAAATCAGATAAAAATGATAATGTTTTGTTGATAGTTTTGAACATTCTTCTTATACTTACACAACATTTTCGGAGGGCTAACCGAAAGGGTTTCAATATTTTTCAAATAACAAATTTATCTCACAACAGGAGGATTTCATGAAAAAAGTACTTTTTACTGTGTTAATATTCGCTCTTTTTGTTTCATTTACACAGGCTCAAGATTTTGCAAAAAGGGGCGTTATTGAAGCCGGAGGCTCTATTTCATTTACAAGTACAACAGCTGTCTCAGATGGTGAAACAGCAGATGATTCTCAATCAGCGTTCTCATTTATGCCGGAAGTTGGCTACTTTATTATTGATGGTCTTGAATTAGGCTTACTCCCAGTTTTTAGATCTACCAGCTTTGGAGATGACTCACAAACAGATTTAGGGATTTACTTCGCTCCTCAATATCATTTTGATCTAAAGAGCAGTATATATCCTTTTGTCGGTGCAATGGTTGGCTATAATTCTACAAAAATTGATGATGGAACAAATGATGCAACATTTAGTGGCCTTAGCTATGGTGGATTAGCAGGCATTAAGGTTCAAGTTGGTAAAGCTGCACTTGTGAATATAGGTGTCAATTATTTTATGTTCACATATAATCCAGAAGATTGGGATGGAGATAGAAATGGAGCTAATGTATTCGGTATATCTGCAGGTTTTTCAATCTTTTTTGGTAGATAATAATATTTTTTGTTTTAAGGCGACTGAAAATGTCGCCTTTTTTATTTTAAAGAAGTTTTAAAACCGAGAATTAACTCTTACTAAGCACTTTTAATTCTTCCATTGTAAACAATGGTATTAATTCTAAATCAGCTTTCGCAAGATTATCATATGATTTCGGATCTCTAACTATTACACATAACACGGTTTTAATTTTAGCCCCAAGCCCCCTTAATTGGTTCATGCTCGAAATAATTTGTCCGCCGGTTGTGACAACGTCTTCAATTATGCACATGTTTTTATTTTTGAAATCAATACCCTCTGCTAATTTTCTCGTACCGTATTCTTTTGCTTGTTTTCTAACAAATACCGATGGAATATTTGTTTCAATTGAAAGAGCTGTTGATAATGGAATTCCCCCCATCTCTAAACCGCCTAAAACTTCTGTTCCTTGCGGAATTAGTAGTTTCATCTCGCGGGCTATTGGAATTAATAGATTGGGTACGGATTCAAATTTATACTTATCAAAATATTCATTTGATATTTGTCCGGAGCGAAGTAAAAACTCACCGGTGATATGAGAGATATTATAAATCTCTTTTCCTAATTCAGTTTTTGTCATTTTGTTTCTCGTAAGTTATTTTCATTTAAGTAAAGAAAAAATTTTTTTAACTCATCATCAAAATTAAGATGTGGATGAATTTTAACCAATGATCTAATTTTATTTATTTGAGACGAAGAAAACTCTTTTGTTTTAACCGAGTGGAGGTTCCTTATTTTATGTTCAGACGCATCAATTATTCTCTTGATCTCCGTTATTAATAATTGGCATTTATCACTAAGGACAGTTTGACTGAATTTTTCCCAGATATATTCAACAGCCTGATCGTTTGGATGCAGCATATCAATATTGTAAAACCGGTAATCTCTTAATTCGTCAATCAGAATCTCGTATGAGGGGAAGTAAAATACATTCTCGAAAGAGTTAATTATATTATTAACAGCAAGGTGTAAACTTGATTTACTCAGTTGATTTTGACGAGCCCCGTCTTTCCAATGCCGAATCGGGGAAACTGTTAATATTATTTTAGCTTTAGGACTTTCATTCCGGATAAGATTAATCAGTTCAGAAATATTAATTGAGTTTTCCTCAACGTCAAGAAATTCTTTGTTAAATTTTTTTGAGGGAATTTTATGACAATTAGAAACTATAATATTTTTTTCTATATGCCGATAAACGAAAGATGTTCCAAGTGAAATAATTACCCAGTCAACATTTTTAATAAATTGAGCAACAGTTTTTGTATTAGAGTTAATTTTTTCTAAAACGTCTTCAAATTTATGACTCGAAAAATCACTATGATGAAAAAAGCTGTACCACTCATCTTGGTCAAATATAAGATCATCTTTAGTGAACACTTTTTTCAATGTTATTAATTCAAAAGAGTTTTTTATCGAAGCGGTGTTGTAAAGAACCCCAAAAGGATTTATGAGTGAATTGAACTTATACTTTAAAAAATAATTACCTACATTTTCCGCGAAACAAGATCCTATTGTAAAAATCGTTTCATTATGCTCAATCTTTATCGGAAAGGGCTCTATCTCTATTTCGGTTCTAAATTTCATAGGAAATTGATTTTATTATGCCGAAATATAACTAATAACATTCTTATTCTTACTTTTTTTGATGAATTGGTGTTTTTTTTGTATAATGAATAAAATTACCGAGTATAAAAAATATGAAGCTTAAAACAACTGCAATAGGAGAAATACTTTTTGATGTGTATCCTGCACAAAAAAAATTAGGCGGTGCTCCGTTTAATTTTATTTACCATGTATGGAAATTAACTAATGACGGAAAGTTTATATCCCGTATCGGTAATGATAATTCGGGAAAAGAAATAATCGAATTTTTAGAAAAGCAGCAGTTCGATACTAATTATATACAAATAGATGATTCGGTGAATACCGGTGAGGTAAATGTGCAGCTTGATGAGAATAAAATCCCGACTTTTGAAATAATTAAAAACCGGGCTTACGATTTCATAGAGCATAGACCGGAACTGGATGAATTAATGGAAAAATCCGACTTGCTATATTTCGGAACATTGGCTCAAAGAAACGAAACTTCACGAAACACAATTAGAACATTAATACAAAGTTCAAAAAAAGTTTTTTGTGACATCAACATTCGGCAAAATTATTACACAAAGGAAATAATTCATAAATCACTTGAGGCAAGCAACGCGGTCAAGCTCAATGCTGATGAGTTGGCATTAATTAATGATTTGTTGATAAGCAACGATTATGAACTTAAAAAAACCGCTAATGGAATAATCGAGAAATATAATCTTGAATTGCTTTGTGTAACACTCGGAAGTGAAGGTTCATATTTATTTAAAAGTAATGAAGAATCTTTTCATAAAACGGAAGTAAACAATATTGTTGATACGGTCGGCGCCGGAGATGCGTATGCCGCTATTATGAGTCTTGGTTATTTAATGAATTGGGAAATTGAAAAAACAAACCAACTTGCATCCGAATTCGCTGCAGAAATTTGTACAATAAAGGGAGCTGTTCCAGAAGATGATAATATTTATAATAACTTCATAGAGAAAATAAAAAATGACTGAAAAAGGATTGTACATTCAGCTATATAATATTCACGGATTAATTCGTGGAAAAAATTTAGAGCTTGGAAGAGATGCAGATACCGGCGGTCAAACCAAATATGTTCTTGAACTTGCCAAAGCATTATGCGAAAGAGACGATGTTAGAAAAGTTGAGATTGTTACAAGAAGAATTGAGGATAAAGATGTTTCGGAAGATTACTCACAACGTGAAGAAAAAGTAAACGACAAGCTGTCAATTGTTCGTATTAGATGCGGAGGTTTAAAATACATTCGAAAAGAATTATTATGGAATCATCTCGAAGAATTTGTCGATAAATCAATTAAGTATATTAAAAGTAAAGAAGAACTGCCGGATATTATTCACAGCCATTATGCGGATGCCGGGTATGTTTGTACCGAGTTAACAAAGTTTTTCGGAATTCCGTTGATTCATACAGGTCATTCACTGGGAAGAAACAAGTTTAATAATCTTCTTAAAAACGGTTTGAACGAAGAGGAAATAAACAAACGTTACAAAATGAAAAAGAGAATCAGCGCCGAAGAAGGTGTAATCTTTTTCGCCGATAGAATAATCACAAGTACAAATCAAGAAATTAAAGAACAATATGGTTTATACGAAAATACAAATGAGGAAAAATTTGTTGTCATTCCGCCGAGTGTTGGTTTAGATCGTTTCTATCCTTATAATGAAAAGCGTGAGTGGGATGATGAAGAACGTAAAATCAGAGATCACATTCGCGATGAACTTTGGCGTTTCTTTACTAATCTTAATAAGCCGTTAATCCTATCACTTTGCCGACCGGAAAAAAGAAAAAATATTTCCGGTTTGATTGAAGCATTCGGAGAAGATAAAGAATTACAAAAGAAAGCTAATCTTGCAATCTTTGCCGGTATTCGAAAAGACATAACTCAAATGCCCGATATTGAAAGAGAAGTGTTAACAGAAATGCTGTTATTGTTGGACAAATATAATCTTTACGGTAAAATGGCAATTCCTAAACGGCATGATGTTGAAGACGAAGTTCCGGAGTTGTACAGAGTTGCAGCCGAAACACGAGGAGTATTTGTAAACTCTGCATTCAATGAACCATTTGGACTAACATTAATTGAAGCAGCAGCAAGCGGACTTCCTGTAGTGGCAACAGATGACGGAGGTCCGAGAGATATTCTTTCAAACTTGGATAATGGAGTACTTGTTAACGTCTCCGAATCGAAAAACATTGCCGAAGGAATTCACAAAATATTAGACGACGAAAATAAATGGGAGAAATATTCAAGAAACGGAATCGAGCGAGTTGAAAAATTTTATTCATGGAAAGCTCATGCAGATAGATATGTTGAAGTAATAAAAGAAGTTCTCGAAGAAAATAAAGAAGAGCCGAAAACGTTTATATCAACAGGCAAAAAACTATTGAACTATGATAAGTTTATGATATTCGATATAGACGATACGCTTTTGGGTAATAAAGAAGCGGCAGACAGGTTGAAAGAATTCATTAAACATAATTCTCACAAAGTCGGTTTCGGTGTTGCAACCGGGAGAACTATTGACTCTGCAAGAAAAGTATTAATGGAAAATGATTTTATACTTCCCGATTTAATAATCTCTTCGGTTGGTTCTGAAATCTACTATCGAAATAAAGAGGATTACGTGTTTTCAACAGGTTGGGCGGCGCATATTTCACAAGGATGGAAACGAGAACAAATTGTTAACGCACTCTCCAATTTTGAATTTCTTGAATATCAAGAAGAAGATACGCAGCGTGATTTTAAAGTGAGCTATTATATTGATGATGCCGAAACAAACTATCAAAAAGTTGTTGACGAACTAATACAATATAAAATAAAAGCTAACTGCATAATTAGTCATAAGAATTATCTAGATATTCTTCCTGCAAGAGCAAGTAAGGGAAGAGCAGTAAGGTATATTGCTTATAGATGGAATCTGCTTCATAATAATATCCTTGTTGCCGGTGATTCGGGTAACGATGAAGATATGTTAACAGGCGAACTATTAGGCATAATAGTTGGTAATCACGGTGACGAGCTTAATAAACTTAAAGGAAGAAGAAGAATTTATTTTGCAAACGCAGATAGATCAGACGGTATAATTGAAGGCATTGAATATTATAATTTTCTCGGAAAGGAATAAAAATAAATGACGACAAAATTTCTGAAATCAATAGAAGAGAACTCGAGTGTATTTTATAGTTTTATGAATTATCTATCGCAAAGAGATAAAAAACTTTGTGTAACAGGAAATATTATTGAATACTTGAACGAATTTGCAGAAAAACATGGAGACTCAAGCCAAAAAATTGAAAGTATTCTTTATAGCTGCCAGGAGTCACTTGCCATATCCGATTCCATTTATATAGGTGTTCGGGAAAAAATCAGTAATATGCAGTTTTACCAGGTGAATATATCCGAATCTTTTACCGAAGAAATTTCAGTTAAAGATTACTTAATGGTAAAAGAGACTTTTGTTGACCCGCACACAGGCAACAACATGCTAAATCTTGATTTCTCTCCGTTTTACGGCAACAGTCCTTTTGTCCGCGATACAAAAAATATAGGTCAAGGAGTTGAATATCTCAACCGCTATTTGTCAAGCAAGATGTTTACAGATACTGAAAAATGGAAAGATATCTTTTTCAATTTTCTTCATCTTCATAAACATAACGGTCAACAACTGATACTAAATGATAGAATAAAAGATGCAGAACATCTCCGCGAGCAACTTGATGCTGCAATTAAATTTATTAAAGAATATGAAGACGAAGATTTATATGATGAAGTAAAACATGACCTTCAAGATATTGGTTTTGAACCCGGGCTTGGTAGAAACGTTAAGGAGTTGAAGATTAGTTTTGATCTGCTAAATAATATTCTTAATTCGCCGGATCATCAGTCATTAGCCGAATTTATTTCAAGAATACCGATGATCTTTAAAATTGTGATTATCTCTCCGCATGGATTTTTCTCGCAAACAAGCGCAATGGGGCTTCCCGATACAGGCGGTCAGGTTGTTTATATTCTCGATCAAGTAAAGGCACTCGAGCAAGCTTTAATTGAATCGTTGGAAAAAGCCGGATTGAATGTGCTTCCCAAAATTATAGTTCTAACCAGATTAATTCCCGAACCAATGGGAACAGACTGCAATAAAAGAATTGAAAAAATCTATAATACAAAAAACTCATGGATACTTAGAGTCCCGTTTCGTGAACACAATAAAAAAGTTACGGATAAGTGGATTTCACGTTTTGAAATTTATCCTTACTTAGAAGAATTTGCCGAAGATTCATATATAGAGTTATTAGCAGAATTCGGAAGAAGACCTGATTTAATAATCGGTAACTATTCAGACGGTAATCTTGTTTCATATCTGCTTGCAAAAAGATTCAAGGTAACGCAATGCTGTATTGCACACGCACTTGAAAAAAGTAAATATCTCTTTAGTGCATTATATTGGAAAGACCTTGAAAGGTTTTATCATTTTTCTCTTCAGTTTACTGCAGACTTGATTGCAATTAATTCGGCAAACTTTTTAATAACTTCATCTTATCAGGAAATTGCAGGTACTGATAAATCAATCGGGCAGTACGAATCTTACAAACATTTTACAATGCCCGGTTTATATCGCGTTGAAAACGGAGTTAATCCGAAACACACTAAATTTAATATAGTTTCACCTGGTGTAAATCAAAAAGTATTCTTCCCTCCTTCTAAAACCGATGAACGAATTGAAGAAGTAACTGCAAGTATCAATGAAATGTTTTTCGAAAACTCGGAAAAACCGTATCTATGGGGAAAACTATCCGACCCCGATAAACCACCGATATTTGTCATGTCAAGACTCGATAAAATCAAAAATGTAACCGGATTGATTCGCTGGTTCGGAGAATCGCAACTATTACAGGAAAAATCAAATTTGATAATAGCAGCAGGAAGAATTAATCCTGATGAATCATCCGATGCTGAAGAGAAAGAACAAATAATTCTTACTCATGAACTTTTGGAAAAATATAAATTTCACGATAAAGCAAGATGGATAGGAAGACCATTGCGAAAGGATGAATCCGGTGAAGCATATAGAAGAATTGCCGAAAAGCGTGGAGTGTTTGTTCAACCTGCATTGTTTGAAGGATTCGGATTAACAGTAATTGAAGCAATGACAACCGGCGTACCGGTATTCGCAACTAAATACGGCGGACCTTTGGAAATTATTGAACATAAAGTTCACGGTTTTCATATTGATCCTGCAAATGACAGCAAAACGATTCAAGTACTTGAAGAATTTATTCAAAAAATGATTGACGATAGTGATTATTATGAAAAAATTTCTCGAAACGCTATAAAAAGAGTAGAAGAAAAATATAATTGGCCTTTATATACGGAAAAACTTTTATCGCAATCCAAAATTTACGGTTTCTGGAAATACTCAACGGATATGGAAAACAAAGGTATGGAAGCATATCTTGACATATTTTATCACACGGTCTATAAACCAAGAGCAAAGGAATTGCTGGAAGAGCATTCGAAAAGGTAAGTCTAAATCCCCGGGGTTTATCAAAAAGAAATGGTAGTCAATAACTTCCGATAAACATTTTATACTGGAAAAATCCCGGGGATTTTTTTATAAACTTTCTTTCCTAACCATTCTTGAATAAAGTGATAGTTTCGGATCAAACAACCATTTCAACCAAAGCATAAACCAAGAATTGTGGTAATGGAGATCATCATAAAATTCGGGTGCCATTTTTTTTAACTTCGGAAGATTGTTCCATGGTATCGAAGGAAAATCATGATGCTCGTTATGATAACCTACATTAAGCGCAACGATATTCAGTGGTCCATAATAACTATATGTTTCCTGAGGCGGATAAGTTAAAAAGTGTTCTTGTATCCATCTCGCGCCAAGCGGGTGAAACCCAATTGAAAAGAAAAATGAAAAAACTAAATAAAGAAATGAAGTCCAACCGAAGAAGTAAATTATTACAAAATCAAAAGCGAAAACAAAGAACCAGTTAATAAATGTCCATGTATCGGCAAATTTTATATTTAATCTTGGCGGACGCAGTGCTTGAAATATAGGAAAGAAAAGCAACCACAAACTTTTTCCAACAAAATTGCTGCCGATTAATTTTGCTTCCCATCTACTCGCGAGATCAGCATCAAGCTTATAATCCCCTTGATGGGAATGATGCTGTAGATGATAGGTTCTAAACGAAATGCTGCTTGGTACTACATTCGGCAGATCGGCTATAATTCCGAATATCTTATTTAAAGATCTACTCTTAAAAATCAAGTTGTGAGTTGCTTCATGAATTAAAACAAACAATGAATGATTTGCGAAAGCACCGACAAGAAACGCAACTATTATAGCAATCCACCAAGTTTGTTCACTTAATAATATTGAGATAACAACTTGTAACGAAACTACTCCGATAATTATTAATCCACTTATAGGAGTACGTGAAATTAATTCTCTTACTTCGGGATGTGCTTTTAGAATATCTCTTGTTCTTTGTTTGTGTGGTTCAGGTTGATCGGAATAAACAAAATCTTTTTGATGAGACATATTCATTCCTCCGTTGGAGTTTTTACTTAAACAAAAATATGAAATTCTACCAAAAAGTATTCACCGTAAGTAGAGACTTGATCACGCCAGAGGCGGACAAGTTCATCAAGTCTCCGGTTCATGGAATTAAAATAACAAATCATTTTTGAGTACTCTTATTCGGGTGAGAGATTTGTTGAATTAAATCTCTACATAAGTAAACCAAACTGCGTAAGATGATGTGTTAAATGCTTGATGTGAAATCTTTCCCACTCTTCTTTGTTTAATGGTCCGAATGTGGGATTTACTAGTATCGAGTCCGGATTTTTCTCAAAGTAGTTGTAGTAGTCTTCAACCTCTTCGAGCAAATTACTTTTAGCAATTTCTATTGTTTGAAATTGATATCCTTGCGGAACTAATTCGTTTGCCGGACTCTTAAACTCACGTGGCAATGCCTTATCGCCGGATAAAAATCTTTTTAGAATCGGAAGTTTTCTTTCTTCCGTGAAGCATTCTATTTCCAATTTGCCGGAAGATATTCTGAATGTATTTATTAAATGCTCGACCATTTTTTGTGCGGTCATTGTTCCCCATTGCGGTATGGTTTTGTCATCGAGTTTTTCGATTTTACTAATTAACTCGTCAATTTTTGTATTCATTATGACCTATCTAGTGATTGTAATAATATTCCCTTCTAAAACTGCAGTGTATCTTCGTAACGATGACGCTGCCGGTCCGGTTACAACATTACCCAGTTGATTATATTGGCTTCCATGACAGGGGCATGTTGCAATATTATTCGAAGCGAAGGAACCGACTTGGCATCTTTCGTGTGTGCACTCTCTGCTGAATGCAATGACCGAAGATTCGCTTTGACGGTAAATAAAAATTCCCTGCGGATCAATATCATTTGCACCAAGTGTGAGCAGCCCGCCAACAGTTTGAAGCGATGAATTTTGAGCCGATGATATATCTACGGTTAATTGAACAGCTCCTCCCCCGTTACCATTTCCATTTGGTGAAGTCGGTGATGAATCATCGCCTGAACATGCATTGATAAATGTAACAACAAAAGAACCGACTGCTATACCGCCAATTGTCTTGGCCGATTTATTTATAAAATCACGCCTGCTTATATCGCAGCTCAGTTTATACAATTCAATATCCGTGAACATACTAGCCTCGCTATTAATTAATGTATTTATGATACACAACAATAACAGGACGACAACTCTTATTTACGAAATGCATGATTTAACATCAAGGAATAATTTTATGCAAGTCCACTTTCTGTAAAATAGATGAATTTAATTACGATAAAACCCGATTATTGAAAAACAAAGGAGTATTACATTTAATTCTGCATTTTTTATATTTGCCTTAACTATATAGAAAGGCTGACTTTGTTAGAGTTACTACAGAATGCATTCCTCAACATAAAATCACCAGCAATATTATTTTTTATACTAGGTTTTTTTGCGTCAATTATAAAATCCGATTTAAAGATACCTGAATCGATAGCGAAAATATTATCAATCTATTTAATGATGGCTATCGGTTTCAGAGGCGGAGTCGAAATTGAACATAGCGGTTTGAGCCCTGGTCTGTTAAGTTCAATCGGGATAACGATATTTGTCGGTATTCTTATTCCTCTAATTAGTTTTATAATATTAAAAAAAGTAAATAAGCTTGATACAATTAATGCCGGAGCAATTGCTGCTCACTACGGTTCGGTAAGTGTTATAACATTTGTTACTGCCGTCACGTTTTTAGAAAGAGAGATTGTTATATACGACGGGTTTATGGTTGGTATGATGGCATTAATGGAATCTCCTGCTATTTTCATCTCCTTACTGCTTGTTGCATATCTCACAAAAAAGAAATCTGCATCAACTCAATTTCATATAAATGAAGTTATTCGCGAATCACTTTTTAACGGCAGCGTTATTCTTCTATTCGGAAGCATGTTAATTGGATTTACAACAGGTGAACAGGGCTACGAAATTACGGAACACTTTTTTGTTTCACCATTTCAGGGAATATTAACTTTGTTTTTGCTTGAAATGGGAATGCTTGCCGGAAAGCGAATCGATGAATTCAGAGAAGTTGGAATTTCTCTTGGGCTATTTGGGCTTTTAATGCCAATTTTTAATGGAATTCTTGGTGCAATATTGGCAACTGCAATAGGATTGACTGTTGGAAGTGTTACACTTTTTGCCGTTTTAACAGCAAGCGCATCCTATATTGCAGCACCGGCTGCAGTACGATTAGCATTGCCTTCGGCTAATCCTTCTTATTATATTACAATGTCGTTGGCGATTACATTCCCTTTTAATATCGTTTTCGGAATCCCGCTCTATTATTCGATCGCAGGTTTTTTACAAAATATTATGTGAATATAAAATGAAAAAGTTAGAGATAATAATTGGCAGCTACGAGTTAAATAAGGTAATCGATATACTTGAAGACAATGAGGCTTTAGGCTATACGGTTATTGCAGATGCCGCAGGCAGAGGGAAAAATGGTAAACGGGTAAAGGATGAAATAACAGAAGTGAACCGTAGAAATGTAATTCTGTGTATCGACAATGAGGAAAAGATTAAAACCATAATTGAAAAATTGAAAATACTGAAAGAACGTTATTCGTTAAAAGCTTTTGTAAGTGATGTAAGTATGGAGTTGTAAATAATAAATGGAGACAATCTTATTGCTTGACCTTACAAATATCAATTAGTCCTCTTAATTAATATTCTGTTCCGACAATTCAGCAGCGGCTGTTTCAAATCACCGATCTTCAGTTTTTATTAACAGACCCATTCAATTATAATAATAGGAAAGCTACTTCGCTAATATTTATGTTATTTGTTTAATTACCATAGAATTCACTTTTTTGCGACCGAAGATTTATAATATTGCCATTCACTCGAATTGGACGGGAAAATGAATTTTCATTTGTAGGCAGTAATAATAATTCATTGCTTGATTCTCTCTGTTAATTAGGACAAAATGTATTATATTCGATTCTTCTGAAAACGAATATAGTATTTAATATAAATTTTTTGAAAGGAGTTTTAAAATGAAAAGAATAATCACAATACTTGGCGCCACCGGGGCTCAAGGCGGAGGATTAGCAAATGCAATCCTTTCCGATACAAATAGCGAGTTTGTCGTAAGAGCTATTACAAGAGATGTAAATTCCGATAAGGCGAAAGCTCTTGCCGATAAAGGTGCCGAAGTTGTAAAAGCTGATGTTGATGATCCAGAAAGCATAGTGAAAGCTTTCAGTGGTGCATACGGAGTATTTGCTGTTACTTTCTTTTGGGAACATTTTTCACCTGAAAAAGAAATGGAACATGCAAAATTATTTGCCCAAACGGCAAAAGATACCGGGGTTAAACATATAATTTGGTCAACTCTGGAAGATACAAGAAAATGGATTCCGCTCGAAGATGATAGAATGCCGACACTCGGAGGAAAATATAAAGTCCCGCACTTTGATGCGAAAGGAGAATCAAATAGATTTTTTGAAGAAGCTAATGTTCCAACCACCTATTTGAATACCTCATTTTACTGGGACAATTTGGTGTACTTCGGTATGGGTCCCAAAAAGGGTGAAGACGGTAATTATTATTTTGCATTCCCGATGGATGATAAAAAATTGCCGGGAATGGCAGCGGAAGATATCGGTAAATGTGCATACGGAATTTTTAAGAATTATAACAAGTATGTTAACAAGTCGGTTGGTATCGCTGGCGAGCATTTAACAGGCTATCAAATGGCAGATGCTATGAGTAAAGCACTTGATAAACCTGTAAAGTATAATCCCGTTTCTCCTGAAGTTTACCGCGGTTTCGGATTTCCGGGTGCCGATGACTTAGGAAACATGTTCCAATTTAAGAGAGATTTTGAAACGGATTTTTGTGCCGCAAGAAATCTTGATGAATCTCGCGCACTTAATCCCGAACTTCTCACATTCGATGCCTGGCTTGCAAAATATAAAGAAAGAATACCGTTGGATTAGAAAACAACCCAGCAGTCTAAATGCTGGGTTTTTTAATTATTACGAAGATAGATTGTAGTTTAGAATATTTCTTTAAATATTTGTTCTAATCTAGTATCATCATATAACCCATCTAGAGAAAATGGAATTTTTAGATTCTTCAAAACTTCGCCGAATTTTTTATAACCATTATCATTTCGTAGTTCAACCCAATGCACATTTAAACTATCAAGTTGATTTTTATTGGTTTCTGAAAGTTTGTCAGCAACAAAAACTTTACTATCTCTCGCAATTACAGCATCTGCACTTTCTGGATTGCCTTTACCCATTAACTTAACTTCACATTTGTGATTATTTGTTCCCTCAACCAAATAAAAATCAATTTCTCTTTCAAAAGTTGAATCATCAGAATCTTTTTTTCCTTTTAGTTTTACAGAATAATTTGAATCAGAAACTCCATATAATTTACAAAGAGTTTGCATTAATGGTTTTTCAACTCGTTTACCAGCAGTGCTCCACAATCCACCCCTTAAGGCAGCACGTTTTACAGCTAATGTATTTATAACGACTAGACTTTCACTGATATTCAATTCTACACTAACAGTTTTCATTTTTATTGTAAGTGTCAAACTAAAATCACTTTCATCATCAACAAGTGCACTTATAGCATTATAAAGTTGATCATAATGAGTATTAGATGCTTCTATTACAATCTCTCGTGTGGCAGAATTATACATATTAGAAATAGTTTTTTTATTTAACCCAGAATTGATAGCTATTTCTTCAGAAGTCAAATTACTTGAAAGAAATTCTTTTTTATACCAGTCGGTGGTAATCTTTTCATTCTTTAACTTGGCATCAACAATCTTTTTGAAAAACTCAATTGAATACTGTAAAAATTGTGCATTAATGAGAGTTACGATCTCAATTCTATAATCCTCACCTTTTAACAACTTTAAAATAATATTTTTTGCAACTTGTTCAGTAAGCGTCATTTGATTGTCTCAATAATTTTTTTGAATTCATGCAATGAATAATATTTATTAGGAAATTCAGAATTAAATAAAACATTTTGCCCAATGTTTTCTATTATACGCTGAAAGTATTTTTCTGATATTTCAGTCGTGAAAAAGAATCTATCAAGCGACTGTGCCGCTTTTCCAAAAGTACCGCTACCTCCAAATGGATCAAAAACTAAATCATTTTTGAATGAATAATATTTTAAAACTCTAAGACATAATTCCAATGGAAAAACGGCTGTATGTGTTTTATCAAAAGTTGGGTCAATATTCCAAGTGTTTGTTTTATCAATTTCACCTAAGACTTTGCTTTCTTGAACTGTCTTGTAGTCGTATTGCCGAATATTCCAATCAATTAACTTGTGAGTCTTTTTACGGTATACCATAAGGTATTCTGTAATAGCTGTAGGTTTGTATGCAAGAGGCTTTCTGTGCTGACGGAAACTAGAATTGCGATCTTTTGCACTGAATTCTGGTTTTACCCAAACAATATCATCAATAAATTCCCAACCCATTTCAATTAAAAAAGGGTGTATATCAAATGGAATTGGATATCTTTTGCTTGAATGTTGACGACTAACTCGCGGGATGATTATTGGGGAAGTGTTTAATATGAAAAATCTTCCTTCTTTTGTAATTCGATGAACTTCTTTAAAAACATCTCTCAAAAATTCTAAATATTCATTATAACTTTGATAAATTGAATAATCTCTTGCATTATAATAAGGTGGGGATGTAAAAGTTAGGTGAATTGATTCATCTTGAACAACTTTCAATACTTTGAGAACGTCTCCATTTACAGCAACATTTTTCAAATGATCAGGAGATTTGCAATGATTTTCGAGGTATGTAGATTTAGAATTATCAAAATATTCTTTTTCGATTACGTTTCTAATTACTTCATTAGGGTGATTAATTAATTTTTTTAGCTCAGCAATAACTTGGTGGTTATCATTAAATACTAATAAGCCTCTAATCGCTTGTAGCACAATTTTGGGATCAGAATCATTCAAACTATTGATTAAGACAGGTATTGCATTTTTATTGCGCATTCTTCCAATTGATGAAATAGCTTCTCGTCTAACCATTGTGCTTTCATCTGAAATAGAAATATTTTCTAAATGAGTTAAATAAGCCTCATCACATAATTTTCCAAGATTCTTAACTGCTAATAATCTTATCTTTTCGGCAGGATGCTTACAAAGAGGAACGAAATATTTTCCATCAAAACTTTCTGGTAATCTTCCCAATTTATCTAAGGTAAAAAAAAGTGTTTTGGTATCATTAGCTGGATTTAAATACTTACCGAGTTCACCATTGTTTGCGTTTTTTAGTTCAGCTATTTCAGATTTTGTCACAGCATTTCCCTTAATAAATAATTATTTGTAATAAATTTAACCAAATTTTCCAACTGGCTGTACATAAAAAAATGAAGCAATCCCTCAAATTACTTTTGCAATTCTAAATCCTAATATAACCCAAACCAAAATCTCAATCAACAATTTCAAAAGTTTGATTTTAAATCGAGGACAAAAAAAATTCCCGCAATCAATTAAGATTACGGGAATTTAATTTTATTTACTTACTATCAACCTGTTTCAACAATTCATTAACTGCAGCTCTAAGCTGCGGGTCTTCGCCTTTTGATTTAGAGTCGGGGGCGTTATCGATTATTATATCCGGTACTGCACCGTGGAAGTCCATGTTTTTATCATCGGCTTTAACATACCAACCGCGTCCGGGTAGTCTTACAAAAGAACCGTCAACTAAACCTTGTCCGCCTGTTGAAATTACCGCACCGAATGTTGGTATACCGACTAATGTTCCGATGCCTAAATTTTTGTAGGCATGTGAAAATATCTCGGCATTTGAATAACTGTTTTGATTGCAGAGAGCAATAGACGGCTTTGTCCATGCAGCGAAAGGTAATCTTTCACCAAGCGGATAATATTCACGGAATTTGGTTTTCTCTTTTTCCAAATTACCTGCCGCGCCGCGTGGAATTGTATATGCATGTTGTTTATAATTTAATATAGTCATTAAGTAATCTGTAGTCCAGCCGCCGCCGTTGAAGCGAACATCTATAACGATACCCTCTTTACCGAGACCGCTTGCGGTAAGTTCACGTTCAAACTCTTCAAAACTCGGCATGCTCATTCCGCGTATATGTAAATAACCTAATCTTCCGTTCGAATATTCTTCCGTTAACTTTCTTCTTTGATCAACCCACTCATCATAAAGTTCGTTATTAATTGAAGCAGTAGGTCTTATAACAACTTCTCTTTCACCGTCTTTTCCTTTAACGGTTAGAAGAACTTTTTCATCTGCTTTGTTATTAAAGTAGTTGAAGAAATTAACTTTGTTATCGATTTTATTTCCGTCAACGGAAGTAATTATATCACCAACAAAAAGTTTGCTCATTTCTTTATCAGCCGGAGTATTCGGAACAACACGAAGAACTTTAACTCCGTTATTGACCGGTTCAATATCAATACCGAGCAAACCTGTTCTATCTTTTTGAGTTTCCGCTCTGCTTGGAACGCCGAATAATCCCATGTGACTTGCGTTTATTTGTCCGAGCATTTCGTTATAAACGGTTTGGAAATCCTGCTTGGAAGAAGTTTGCATTGCCCATGGCTTGTATTTCTTTTTAAGAGCTTCGAAATCTCTGCCGTGAAAATCGGGATCATAAAAATTAACATTCAAAGCGCGCCATGCTTCTTCAAATACCTGGTTTTGCTCTTTGTAGTAATCAACAACAAAATCAGCTTTATAAGGCAGTGATTCATCTTTGGATGAGCCAATATCAAATTTGCCGATCGATCCGCCTCTTCTCATGAAATAAATATTTTTGCCTTCGGGATCAAGTGAAAGATTATAAGGACTTCTTCCTCCGCCCATTACAACTTTCAATTCTTTGCCGTCCCATTTAACACTGTAAAGATCGGTTCCGTTATCGGTTTTGCTGTCGCCGGTAAAAAGAAAAGTTTCCCCGTCATTAGTAATAACAAAACTCTGTTCGTCTCCGGTCATAGAAGTAACTTGAGTAAGTCTTCTGTGAATATTTTCAAAATCAATTACTATTGGTTCAACTTCATCTTTCTTGGTATCCTTATCATCGTCTTTCTTTTTATCTTTTTTATTATCACCATCGTCATCTTTTTCTTTCCAATCATCTTTTGTTTTTTCGAAATCTTCTTTCTTTAACCAAGTAAACCAAACATCATAGTTGCTGTTGTTTCGGGCGGAAGAGAAACCAAGTTTTGAGCCGTCTTTACTCCAGAATGGACTGTAATCACCTCTTGGATGCATACTAACATTAACCGGATCTTTGCTTCCGTCAACCGCGTGAATATAAATTTCAGAATTGAAATAGAGATCCGAAAGTTGATAAGCTAACCATTTGCTATCGGGACTCCATGCAATACTTCCCGGTGTATCCCATCCATCTAATAAAGTTTTCGAATTACTTAATTTTCCATCCGCGGAAATATCAGCAACAATTAATTCTCCTCTTCCGACAACATAAGCAATCTTTTTTAAGTCGGGTGAAATTACCGGATTTCTCTCTTCACCATCGGTGCTTGTTAATCTTTCAATTTTATGCTTAAGCGATTTGAAAAGATTAGGTTGTTTTTCATCGGCTGAACGTATCATGAATAAATCATTTTGGTCATATTTGTCGCTTACAAATATTAGAGTAGAGTCATTTAAGAAAGTAACCATTTGATCACGAGAGCCGGGATCGTTTGTAAGATTTTTACTTTTACTTTCTTCTTTATCAACTTCTTTTATAAATACATCACCGCGAACGACAAATGCCATCAATTTTCCGTTTGGTGAAACCGCGTATTCACTTGCGCCTGAAGTTTCTGATTTGTATTCAACAGGGTCGAATCTGTAATCTGCAGAAATGTTCACATTAACTTTTTGCGGAGTTCCGCCGTTTGCTTTCATTACATAAAGATCAGATTGACGGGAGAAAGTTACGGTTGATCCGTCACGGCTTACAGATAAATATCTCAATCCATCTTCTTTAAAATTTGTAAGCTGTTCATTGCTTCCAACAGCTTTTCCGTTATCGTCGATTTTTAATCTGTGTACATTATAAATTCCGCTTTGTGCACTGATGTAATAAATTGTTCTTGCATCGCCCCATTGCGGCATCCAATCATGACCTTCAAAATCGGTGAGTTTATTGTGTGTGTCGTTCTTCGTATCGTAAACCCAAACATTATAATTTGCCGAACCTGTGTATGCTTCACGTGTCGGTCTGTATCCTCTCACATAAGCCATGAATCTGGAATCGGGACTCATAACAGCCATATCACCAACTGCATTAAGAATTGTTCTTTCCGTTCCGCCGTTTGCTGAAATTGCTTGGATTTCATTATTCCATTCAATTTGTTTGAATTCTCTGTTGGTTGTAAAAATTAAATCGTTTGACGAAGTCCAATCCGATAACACATCCGAGATCGAATGATAAGTAAGTCGCTTTGAAGTTCCGCCGTTTGAAGGAATTACAAAAATATCGTTGTTGCCGTAACGGTCACTCGAAAAAGCGATCATAGAATTATCGGGACTCCATTTCGGATTCCCCTCGTATGCTTCGTGAATTGTTAATCTTACTGGATTGTTTCCATCAGCATCCGATACCCAAATATCACCTTGATAAGAGAAAGCAATTTTTGATCCATCTGAGTTTAAAGAAGGATTAAAAACGAAAGGTGAATCTTGAGCAAATAGAAATGATGTTAAAACTAAGATTGAAATGATAAGTTTCAGCTTCTGCATGATCTCCCCAATTTGTTTGAAGGTGTTTTATTTATGTGAGATTTTGAATCTTGAAAGATAATAAATCTTATAAGATTACAGTGCCATTTTAGACGAAATTGAGATGGAAAAGTTGGTTTTACGAAGGTACAGCAAAAACTGAATCTTAGGTAATTCTAAATTTCGAAACAAATTAGAAGCGCTAAATCTTAGATTGCAAATTAAGTTGTCGGTTTCGAACATTCGAAATTATATTTTAGAATTATTTAGAGATTGGGAGGTAGGTATTAGAATTTATTCGCGAAAAATCGAACGCTTAATATTAAATAGTTGATATCCCCCCCCCCCCAAGATTTGAAAAGAAGGAATTTATAGATTTTTAACTTGCTTCTTTAAATTAAAATTGTATTTTAGAGTTTAGAACAAGATAAGATACTCCTCTATAATAAATGGCTTGCGGCGAGAGCTATGTTTAAATATTATTTTATTCCAGCAGTGTTTACTTTTATCAATTGACAATAAACAACAAAACAATAACATTTAATTTGGTTGAAACTCATTGACATAACCGTATTGATAAAAATATAACCTTTGAACTAAGTTATTGCAAGGCTACGCTACTTACTTTACATTATGAACAAAATTGGGTATTAACCCGAGAAGGAGGGATACGTGTTGAAAAACAAATATTTATAAATGCAGAGCAGAGTTTCTGAGTTATAAAGAGTTCACTCTCGTAAAGCATTGCTCTTTTAGCTCATGCCACCCTGTCTGCAATAGCAAAAATATAAATTACTGGGATAAAGAAAATGCAAAAATTTAATTTCACTTTAATATTTATAGCCACCTTTATGCCACGTACACATTTTAATTATATATTGGAGAGTGATAAATGAGAATTATTAAGATTCTTTTGTTATTAACATCATGTAGCATTGCTCAAAATTACGGGAACTGGATTGAACTAGATTCAATGAATATAGCAAGAGGAGGGCACGCAATAGTTGAATTACCAAATGGAAATATACTCGTTAGCGGTAATGGTATAGATAGTAGTCATTCGGATGCAGAGATTTACGATTTTTCTCTAGGTAAATGGCGAATGACAACTCCAATGAATGTTCCAAGAGTATCGCATGCTCTTATTCTATTAAATACTGGAAAGGTTCTAGCAATAGGTGGGTATAAAGAGCAAAGTTGTGAATTATTTGATCCAGTTAGCGAAATTTGGAGTATGACTGACTCCATACCAACATACAGGTGGTTTAATCCAAGTGTAACTGAATTGGCAAATGGTAACATTCTGGTTACTGGGGGTGGCTATATAGATACTACAACTTGGGATGACTATATATTAAGTAACGCAGAAATATATAACATTGTTACAGAAAGATGGGAAATAGCAACTCCAATGAAAACTAGTCGATGGCAGCATACTGCAACATTATTGCATGATGGGAAAGTATTGATAGCTGGAGGATTTAATAAAAACCTGAGTACTAATGAATGTGAGATCTATGATCCTGTTGTAGATAGTTGGACTTTAGTTGAACCGATGTTGGAGAATCGTTGGAATCACAGTGCAATATTACTAAAAAATGGGAGCGTATTTGTAAGTGGAGGAAATCCAATTTATCCGTGGCTAAAAAGCTGTGAAGTATATGATGTTAATGAAAATCAATGGTTTTCAGTTAATGATATGTTGGCTTATCGAACAGGCCACAAGATATATTATCTCTCGGAAATAGATAAGCTCTATATTTTGGGTGGTGACGCTCAACCGGAAACTACTGAAGATACTTGGGAAATATATGACCCAATTAGTTTAACACCGGTTTACAAGGAATCATTTCCGGTAAATATATTTTTGATGGATAATTATTTACAGATGTCGAATGAGAATATATTTGTTGCCGGTGGAGAAGAATATGAGCTCCCACCTGGTGGTCTTCCTTATACATGGCCATCCGAGCGAAGTTGGATGTTTGATGTTATTACAAGTGTTAATGAGAATGACGATTATCAAATCAAAGGATTTGAGCTACGTCAAAACTATCCAAATCCATTTAATCCTACAACAAAGATTGGTTATTTCTTGAAATCGTCTTCAATAGTAAAATTTATTGTTTATAACAGTTTAGGACAAGAAGTTTCTGTTTTGATAAACAAAAAGCAACATGCGGGATTTTACGAGATTAGCTTTGACGCTAGTGATCTACCAAGCGGAGTATATTACTATCAGTTAACTCTAAGCAATAATGAACTTGGTTTCAATAAGACTTTTAAACAAACTAAGAAAATGGTTTTAATTCGTTAAGGGATTTTTTAAAATGGAGAAAGTGTCATGAAAACTGGATTAAAAATTAGAACTATATTATTCGTTGCTATTATATTAAGCAGTTCACTTTTAGGACAACTAAAAGAGATAACAGCCCCAAACATGATAAGTGAGGCAAATATTTATGAAGACGCGAATAAGAATATGTACTCTACTTTAGTGACGTTTAAGTTTAACAAGAAAATGGTTGATGTTGAACGAGGTGAAAGAATTATAAATGCAAACGGAATATTATTTCCTAATTTTAAACAATTATTGAACAGCTTAAGAGAAAAGTATGGTGAATTTTCAATAACAAAATCAGTTCCTAATGCAAGTTGGGGAGATACTCTTGCAACCAACAGACGTACTAACGAGATAGTTAGAGTAAATGATCTATCACAAATTTATAGAATTGAATTCGAAAACAAAGTACCTATTAATGAAATAGTAAAACTATTAGAATCATCAGAAAATATTGAATATGCCGAAGGACCGGTTGTTGTTTATTTAACTACATCGCCGAATGATCCATATTACCAAGATCAAGATTACCGATGGTCGTTCGATGTTATCAATGCTGAATATGCTTGGGATATAACGACAGGTTCTCCGCTAATTGGAGTTGGATTCAGCGATAGTTATGGCGGTGTAGCTCAACTACATTCTGAATTAACAGGTAAAGTTGTTTGGGATAATCTTGATGGTAATTATGGTGGGCATGGTATTATTACAGCCGGTGTAGTAGGGGCATTAACTAATAACAATTCCGACATTGCAAGTTTAGGTTGGAATGTAAATTTGTTGTTAAATAAATTCTGGGGCTGGTCAAGTGCGCCAGCTGCAATAACCCAGTTGGTAAACGCAGGAGCAGACATTATTAATTTTAGCTGGGTTACAACTTATAATTACAATCAATTAGAAAATGCAATAGAATGGGCATTACAGCAGGGAAGAATTTGTGTGGCTTCTGCAGGGAATGATGAATGGACACAACCTTCAATAAGATATCCAGCGGCATATAATTTTGGAGCTACAGGTCAAGTGATAGCCGTAAGTGCAACTTATTTAAATAGTGGAGCGGAAGAGTTTTTGGATGGATTTAACTATAGTCCGGGGACTGATCCCATTAGCAATCCAACAAGTGCATTTATAGACTTTGGAGCACCCGGTGCTTATTATAGAGCCCTAAGTGATGTAAGTGCAACCGGCACAGTACATATTTGGGCGGCGACTTCTGTATCGGCTCCTTTTGTAAGTGCTACAGTTGCATTAATGCTTTCAGTAAACAGTACTTTAACTCCAACTGATGTATATGATATTCTTCAGCGTACATCAGATAAAATCGGTCAGTATAGCTATGATGCAAATGGCTGGAACAGATATCTTGGTTATGGACGGATTGATGCCGGGAATGCAGTAAATGTAGTTAATGGTGCTCCAGCAAAACCACGAAATCTAGATGTTGGTCCGAGTACAAATAATCACCCTTATTTAACTTGGGATGCAAATTCTGAACCTAATATAGCTAACTACAAAGTATATAAAAAAATTACAGCTGAGTTGGGTTGGCAGTACTTAGCAACAACAACATCAACTTTATATGAAGATCAGACAGAAGAATATTTAACCGGTGGTCAACAAGCTAATGAACATAATGTTGATTATAGAGTAACAGCAGTAAATAATCAGTCTATTGAATCAGTACCATCATTAAAAGTAACAGCAAGAGTAGCAGGTGCACCTTTAGATAAGAAAGGCTCGGATGATCTAGCCAAGTCTAAACCTACTGATTACATTATTGCTCAAAACTATCCAAACCCTTTCAACCCAACAACAGTAATAAAATATCAACTCCCGGAAGCCGTAAACGTAACAATAAAATTATACGATATGCTGGGTAGAGAGGTAAAAGAATTTATTAACGATACACAAGAAGCCGGATATTATGAATTAACAATTGACGGAAGCGATCTTTCAAGCGGGACGTATATTTACAGAATAACTGCTGGTGAGTTTACAGATTCAAAAAAACTTTTGCTCCTTAAATAAATTCTATTTTATCTGTCAGAGATTCCATCCGTTAGCTAACGGATGGAATCTCTTAGTTCCTCTATATTTGATAATCTTTAGAATTTGTTTAGTTCGTTAGCAACGGATTAGGATTTATTTAGCCAGCCTCAACTCATATTTTTTAGCGTAATCAATTATTTCGTAATATTCTTCCTTACTGATTCTTCTATTCAACTCTTTGTAATTACCAGCTTTATAAGAAGGATAATACTGATCCATCAAATTAAGATAAGTATCATAAGAAATCTCCCCGGCAATAAAATCAATAACTTCTTTTGATCCGGCAATATTGTTCGGTAAAATTAAATGACGAATCAATAATCCCCTTTGAGCAATTCCCCGTTTATTTATTTTCAAGTTACCCACTTGTCTGTGCATTTCTTTAACGGCAAAGCGAACAACATCCCAATAATTTTTTATGTGCGAATATTTTACCGCCGTTTCGTTTTTCGAGTATTTAATATCGGGCATGTAAATATCAAATATTCCTTCAAGAAGCTTAAGTGTTTCAACAGATTCGTATCCGCCGCAATTGTAAACAAGAGGTAGTTGCAAACCTTTATTTATGGCAACAATTAATGCATCTACAATCTGAGGAGTAAAATGAGTGGGTGTTACAAAGTTGATATTATGGCAGCCGCTATTTTGAAGTCCGATCATTATCCGGGCTAACTCATCAATCGAAACAGATGTTCCTCTTCCCAGTTGACTTATATCATAGTTTTGGCAGAATTGACAAGCAAGATTACAATTAGTAAAAAAGATAGTTCCCGAACCAAGAGTACCGGTTAAAGGTGGTTCTTCACCGTAATGCGGACCGTAACTTGAAATCATTACTTCGTCTGTTGAATTACAATCTCCGGTTTCGCCGTTAACTCTATCTGCTAAACATTCGTTTGGACAGAGCCGGCATTCCTTTAATAATTCATTTAACTTATCCGATCGCTCTTTTAATTCAATAGGTGTTAATGTTTCTAAATACATCGGAAGCATAAATTAATCCGGAAGTTTATCAAACAAATCCGCAATCGGCGGATCATAATTTTCTTGGAATAATTCGAACGCAGATTCTCTTTTAAGCAATCCTTTTATATTCGTTTCTTCAATTACAGATTTATAAGATTCATAACAATCGAGTGCGTCGTGTAAAGCTTTCATATCTTCATCATCTGCGGTAACGATGCAGTCAATCTCTTCTTCTTTTGAGAAGTTTAGTTTAAAATGCGGACTCTCTTTTGAAGTTTGTTCGTCAACCGTTACCATCGCAAATCTTTTCGGATAACCGGCAGTCTCTTTCAATCTGCAGAAAACATTTTTTACAACCGCATGCGAAACTAAGTGATCATGAAATCCGCTTATACCGTGAACAGCGTACGTCGCGACAACATCCGGTTTTATTTTGTGAATATGTTCTTCTACAACTTTTTCAATTTCGCGAGGATCCATTTCTTTCAATCCGCTGTCGGGTAAATCCAAAACCGTCATGCCTGTAAGTTTGAGAGTTTTTTCAACACAGAGCATTTCTTTATAACGGACTTCTCCCATTTCTTCAATTGAAAGATTGAGATCAAATCGTTTTTTTGTTGCGCCGCCCTTTGTTAATGTGAGAAGATATACTTCGTGACCTTCTCTAAATTGTTTGTGCATTACATGTGCCGGACCGAATGATTCGTCATCCGGGTGTGGATATATGTATAATGTTTTCATTGAGAATTCCTTTTGAATTTGGGATTTGGTAAGATAAAAATAAATGGACAACTTATCGACAACATCCGGAAATTATGTATTGATGGAACACAGATTATGCAGAAAAAATGGATTCACACAGATAAAAATTCAGCGATGATCTGTTTCTTCTGCGGTATCTGTGTTCTATTCTGACATTATAATTACTCGTTCTTTATTAAACGATAATAGACATTCAGCAAGTAGGGGAAGAAGGGGTGGTTACTTTCTATACTTTGAAATAAACTCCTCAACCTCCGGCAGACCGCCTTGATAAATTAAATAACCATTGCTCGGTTCGCGTTCGGTTGTTTCTCCGTTGATTGGAGTGAGCATAATTTCTTTAACTTTTTCGAGATCACTTGTTTGTCCTAACGCCCATCCGAGTTTTACATAAGCGACTTCGGGAAGCATATTAGCACAGGGGACAACACCGAGATCAAGCATTTCACGACCGGTTTCGTAAACATACATTTGAACATAACCCCACAAAGTCTGAACTGTCATATAAACCGCTACACCTTTTTCCTGTGCTCGTTTTAATGCGGGATAAACAGGTTTGTTGACATGACCAAGTCCAGTGCCGGCAATTACAATTCCTTTATAACCGTTGTCAATCATCGAATCAATTATATCGGGCTTCATGTTTGGATAGTAATAAACAATTCCAACTTTTTCTTCAAAGACGGGATTAACAATTACATTTTTATCTTTTCTTCTTTTCTTGTAATCTTTTCTTAAAGGAGTAATTTCATCTCGACTCACTTTTGCAATCGGAATATCTCCTATTGTTCTAAAAGTTGATCGATATGACGAGTGCATTTTTCGAACACGTGTACCGCGATGAAGTAAACCATATATATCGGAAGTCGGACCGAACATACAAACCATGACTTCGGCAATATCACTTTCGGCAGCAGTTTTAACTGCATGAATTAAATTTAAAGCCGCATCGGATGAAGGTCTGTCACTTGATCTTTGTGAACCAACCATTACAATCGGTACCGGGGAGTTCTGAACCATAAAAGAAAGTATTGCCGCAGTATGATGCATTACGTCCGTGCCGTGTCCGATTACAATTCCGTCAACACCTTTTTCAATTTCTGCACCGATTGCTTTTGCAGTTCCGATCCATTGTTCGGGTCCCATGTTCTCGCTGAATACGCCGTAAAGTTTTTCTGTTTCCAAGTTACAATAATCTGCAAGTTCGGGAACCGAGCCGTAAAGCTCACCCGGTGAAAATGCCGGTATAACCGCACCGGTTCTATAATCTAATCGACTTGCAATAGTACCGCCTGTTCCAAAAAGTTTAACTCTTGGTTTTCCTTCGTCATAAGGAAATTCTTTTTCGGGAATTTTATAGTTTGCCTCCTTTCTTCCATTAATTTTTATTTCGGTGATATTCTCAACAGCAACACCGATGTTATAGCCGATAGGCATTTTTATAACGATATGTTCATCATCCGCGGTTTCGGAACGAGGAAGAATTATTCCTTTATATTTTCCCTTTTCAGTTTGGATTACAACATCACTCCATACCGGGGCATTAAAATTTTTTAATGTTGATAATGCTTTGCCTCTGTAACCTTTAAAATCTGACGCTGTCATTTTCACTCAATATTTATTTAGAAAAGATAGAACACATATTAAAGGATAATAGTCAAGAGAAAAAAGTTCTCCCGTGAGATTTAT
>DYHH01000017.1 GCA_020724265.1 Melioribacter roseus
TTTACTGACATTTCTATTGAGTTATTTACATGACATTTTTAACGAGTTATTACATGGTAATTGTTGATAAGTAATAAATAATTGAAAAAGAGAGCTTATTTTGATATATTTCAATTTTAATTTGGAGCAAAAAAATGGAATTTAAGGTCAACAGTAAAGAGCTTGAAAAACTTTTAACAAAAATAATCCCTGCCGTTCCAACCCGAACTCCAATGCCTATTTTAGAGAATTTTTTATTCGAGATAAAAGACGGTAAATTAACAATTCACGCAACCGATTTAGAGATTTCGCTTAAGTCGTCTTTAAATGTAGTTGCCGAAGAAAATTTTGAAGCTGTTGTACCGGCTAGACTCCTTTACGATGTTGTTAGATCATTAAAAGAAACAACAATTTTGTTCTCCGCAGATAGTACCGGAAAACTAAATCTAAAGACCGAAAAAGGAAGTTATACACTAAGTTACACAGATCCGGCAGAGTACCCCGAAATTCCCTCTTTCCCGGCTGAAGGAAGTGAAGATATTTCTCAAATTTCTATTAACGGAAATGATCTTAAGTATGCATTTGAAAAAACAGCTTTTGCAATGAGTAAAGAAGAAATGCGCCCGGCTATGATGGGCACGCTGTTCGATTTTGAAGAAGAAGGGTTAAGAGTTGTTGCAACAGATGGTCATAGATTAGCAAACCTTCTCCTAAAAAAAATAAATTATGGTAAAGTTGAGCAATATATAATTCCCGAACGAGCTGTTACGGTTTTGTTGAAAATCTTTGACTCAAATGATGTGAAGATTTTTATGAGCAAAACACATATGTCGTTCTCATTAAATGATATTGAATTAATTACAAGGTTGATAGGTCAAAAATACCCGGATTATCAAAGCGTTATTCCTTTAGAAAACGAATTTGAACTAAAAGTAAAAACAAGAGAATTGCACGATGCAATAAAACGAATGATGCTTTTCTCTACATCTAATACTAAGAGAGTTAAGTTTTCTATTTCTAATAACAATCTTGAAATATCTGCCGAAGACCTTGATTTGGGTGCAAGCGGAAACGAAAATATCGAATGTAAATATTCGGGTGATTCTATTGATATAGGTTTTAACTCAGCCTATGTTAATGATCTTCTCAATCACATTGATGATGAAGAAGATATTATTTTCAAACTGCACTCACCAACCAAAGCTGTTATTGTAGTTCCGGAAAAGAAAAAAGAAGATGAAGAATTAATGATGTTATTAATGCCCGTAAGGTTGAACAACTAGAATGGTTTTAAAAGAACTTGAGTTAACAAGTTTTAGACTACATACAAAAACGGTTCTTAAATTTTCTGATAAACTGAATTATATAGTTGGCGGCAACGGACAAGGAAAAACAACTATTTTGGAAGCTATATATTATTTATGTACAACTAAAAACCTTAACCAAGCCTTAGATAAAGAAGTAGTTACATTTAATAAAGACGATTTTGAAGTTAAGGGACTTTTCAAAGAAAAAGTTGAAAATAAAGTTCAGCTGCTCTTCTCAAAAGAAACTAACAAAAAAAATACTTCATTAAACGAAAAAACGGTTAGTAAAGCCTCAAATCTAATAGGAAAATTTCCGGTTGTAACTTTAATTCAACTTGACCATGCTATTACAATGGGAAGTCCCGCAGAAAGAAGGAAATTTGTTGACTCGGTTATATCTCAATCGAGCGACACATACCTAAAAACATTAATAGATTATAACAGGATACTGAAACAGCGCTCACAATTACTTTCTAATATAAGAGAGAATTATAGTAAATCGTTGATGATGCAGCTTGATTCATGGACGGAACAGCTTGTTAAAAACGGAACGTATTTAATAGAACAAAGAATAGCTTTTTGCAACGGGTTCAAAGAATACCTTAAAAAGTCTTATGAAAAAATTATGGGTGATAAAGAAACTCCGGGCATAGAATACATTTTCTTTAATAACAACAACGAGTTGATTGAAAAAAAGTTTTTCGACTTACTTAATGAGGAAAGAGATAACGAAATTCGAAGAGCTGCAAACTTGATAGGACCACATAGAGATGATTTTCTCTTTACAATTAACGGGATGGAATTAAGAAAATACGGCTCGCAAGGTCAGCATAAAACTTTTCAAATTGCATTACGATTCGGAGAATTTTTCTTTATTAAAGATAAAAAAGGAATTACACCGGTATTTTTAATGGATGACGTTTTTGGAGAGCTTGATACATACCGGGCTCAGAAAATAAGTGAATATTTGAGAGAAATCGGGCAAGCATTTATTACAATGACAGATTTCGGCAAATTAGAAGAATTATATACCGGCAACGGCAACTTGATTATTAAAGTCGACAACGGCATCGTTTCATATGAGGAGCTATAAAAGTATATCGGAAATTTTAAACGAAGAAAAAACCTTCAAGAAATTTAAAACGGCAGTAGACGGTTACACGGTAGTTGACGAATTTCATGAAGTTTTTCCGGAATTAAAAAAGGTTGCGAAAGCAAAAAAGTTTGAAAACAGTATTCTTTTTATACATGCCGAAAACTCTGTTTGGAGAAGCGAGTTAAATCTTAACAAAGAGAAAATTATTTCCAAACTAAACAAGTTTATAGGCAAAGAAGTAATTAAGAAAATAAAATTTATTTAGCCAATTAAGGAATAGGTGAGTAAGTGGCAAAAACAGTTGAAAACAATTACACTGCGAAAAACATAAATATATTAAAAGGTTTAGAAGCAGTTCGCAAAAGACCCGCAATGTATATCGGAGACGTAAGTTCGAGAGGGCTTCATCATTTAGTTAATGAAGTTGTAGACAACAGTATAGATGAAGCATTGGCAGGCTATAACGACACAATAAATGTTACAATAAACAAAGATGGCAGCGTAACCGTTGAAGATAAAGGAAGAGGTATTCCCGTTGATATTCATCCCGTTGAAAAAAGATCCGCACTTGAAGTTGTAATGACGGTTCTTCATGCCGGCGGTAAATTTGATAAAGATTCTTACAAGGTTTCGGGCGGGCTGCATGGTGTCGGTGTTTCCGTTGTAAATGCTTTATCGGAATGGTGTAAAGTTGAAGTGAAGCGCGATGGCGAAGTTTTTTATCAAGAATACCGGACAGGCATCCCGACCGCGCCCGTTAAGAAACTCGGTAAAGCAAAAAGAAACGAAACTGGAACTGTTGTTACCTTTAAACCTGATGAAGAAATTTTTAAAGTAACCAAGTTCAACTTCGAAACACTTGCCGAAAGAATGAGAGAGCTTGCATACTTAAACAAAACCGTAACTATTACAATAAGAGACGAAGCAGAAAACTTAGAAGAAAAATTCAGATTCAAAGGGGGAATAGTTGAGTTTGTAAAATATCTTGATGAAACAAGAACTCCGTTTCACAAACCAATTTTTATCGAAGGCGAAAAAGATGGCGTTCCTGTTGAAATAGCTTTTGAATACAGCGATGCTTACTCAGAAAATATTCACACATATGTTAACAACATCAACACAATAGAGGGGGGAACACATCTTGTTGGTTTTAAAACAGCTTTAACAAGAACTTTCAACAATTATGCATATAAGAATAATTTAATTAAGGAAAACAGTAAGATATCTTTAACAGGAGATGATTTTAGAGAAGGTTTAACAGCAGTGGTCTCTGTTAAAGTAATGGAACCGCAGTTCGAGGGACAGACAAAAACAAAACTAGGCAACAGCGAAGTTAAATCAGCAGTAGAAACCTTGGTTGGTGAAAAACTTTCTGAATATCTCGAAGAAAATCCAGCGGTTGCCAGAAAGATAATTGATAAATGTAAAAGAGCGGCAGAGGCTCGCGAAGCAGCAAGAAAAGCACGAGATCTTATTAGAAGAAAAAACGCTCTTGATTCTATGAACCTTCCGGGTAAGCTTGCAGATTGCTCAATCAGCGATCCGGAGCATTGCGAAATATACATTGTTGAAGGAGACTCAGCCGGAGGTTCTGCAAAACAAGGTAGAGACAGAAGATTCCAGGCAATACTTCCTATAAAAGGAAAAATCCTGAATGTGGAAAAAGCGAAGATTAATAAAATTTTAGAGAACACTGAAATCCGTGCAATGATTTCGGCTATTGGCGCCGGGGTCGGTCCGGATTTTGACCCCGAAAAATCTCGCTATGGTAAAGTTATTATAATGACAGACGCCGACGTTGACGGAAGTCATATAAGAACGTTACTATTAACTTTTCTTTATCGTCATATGAAAGAATTAATTGCTACCGGAAGGGTTTACATAGCTCAACCACCTTTGTATAAAATCAAAAAAGGAAAAGAAGAGCATTATGCTTACGATGATGAAGAAAGAGACAGAATCATAAAAAGATTTAAAGGTAACGGAAAATCAGAAGAACTTGATGAAGACGGAACACCAAAAGGTGTTACTCTATCACGATATAAAGGTTTGGGTGAAATGAATCCCGAACAGTTATGGGAAACAACAATGAACCCCGAAACCAGAACTCTTTTACAAGTAACACTTGAAGGAGTTGAAACTAATAAAATATTTGAAACCCTTATGGGAGATCAAGTTGAACCAAGAAGAGCGTGGATTGAAAAACATGCTAAGTACGCTAATTTGGATATTTGATAACAAAAGAAAAATGAGAATAATTAAATGGCTACAATTTTTGAAAAAATAACACCTGTCGCTTTAGAAGAAGAAATGAAATCGTCATATATAGATTATGCAATGTCGGTTATTGTTGCAAGAGCATTGCCGGATGTTAGAGACGGACTTAAACCGGTTCACAGAAGGGTTCTCTTCGGAATGCATGAACTAGGAGTTGCATTTAATAAACCGTATAAAAAATCAGCAAGAATAGTTGGTGAAGTACTCGGTAAGTATCACCCCCACGGCGATAGTGCCGTATATGATACTATGGTAAGAATGGTTCAGGATTTTTCTCTACGGTATCCATTGGTTGACGGACAAGGAAACTTTGGTTCAATAGATGGAGATTCGCCTGCAGCGATGCGTTATACCGAAGCTCGTATGGCTAGAATAGCAGAAACAATGCTTCGCGATCTTGATAAGAACACCGTACACTTTGTTCGTAACTTTGATGAATCGCTTCAGGAACCAACGGTTCTTCCTTCGTATCTTCCTAATTTATTAGTAAACGGAGCCAGCGGCATTGCGGTTGGTATGGCAACCAACATTCCCCCGCATAATTTAAACGAAGTAGTTGACGGACTTGTTTATCAAATAGATAAACCTAATTGTAAAACCGAGGATTTAATAAAATTTGTTAAAGCTCCGGATTTTCCGACAGGTGGAATTATTTACGGTTACGAAGGAGTTAGAGAAGCTTATCTAACGGGAAGAGGAAGAATTGTTGTAAGAGCTAAAGCAAATATAGAAGTTCAAAAAAACGATCGCGAAAATATTATCATTACAGAAATACCTTACCAGGTTAATAAAGCAAACCTGATTGAAAAAATAGCCGACCTTGTAAGAGAAGGCAAGATCAACGATATATCCAATATTAGAGATGAATCGGACAGAGACGGATTAAGAATAGTAATAGAATTAAAGAAGACAGGGCAACCGGCAGTTATATTAAACCAGTTGTTTAAACATACACAAATGCAGGTTACGTTTGGCGTAATTATGCTTGCGCTTGTAAACGGTCAACCGAAAGTGCTTAATCTTCAAGAAATGATGCAGCACTTTTTAGATCACAGGATGGATGTTCTTGTTAAAAGAACAAAGTTTGATCTTGATGCTGCCGAAAAAAGAGCACACATTTTAGAAGGCTACATAATTGCCCTGGATAACATTGATGAAGTAATTGAAACGATAAAAAAATCAAGGGACGTAAATACTGCCCAAGCCAACTTAATGAAGAAGTTTAAGCTTTCGGCTGTTCAGGCAAAAGCTATTTTAGATATGAGACTGCAAAGATTAACGGGTCTCGAAAGAAAGAAAATAGAAGACGAATACAAAGAAACTATTAAACTCATTGAAAAACTCAAATCAATTTTATCAGATGAAAAAAAGCGAAAGAATATAATTAAAGAAGAATTGATTGAGCTAAAAGAGAAATACGGCGACGAAAGAAGAACAGAAATTGTTCACGATTATAAAGAGTTCGATATAGAAGATATTATAGCCGAGGAAGATGTTGTTGTAACAATTTCTCACGGAGGATTTATTAAAAGATTTCCGGTAAGCGGGTATCGTAAACAATCGCGCGGCGGAAAGGGAGTTACAGGCGCCGGCACAAAGGATGAAGATTTCATAGAACACATGTTTATTGCATCAACCCATCATTATATAATGTTCTTTACAGACAAAGGAAAGTGTTACTGGCTTAAAGTACACGAAATTCCCGAAGGAGGAAGAGCATCAAGGGGTAGATCGATATTAAACCTTGTTGAAAAAGATAAATCCGAACTTATCACTGCTTTCATTAGCGTTAAAGAATTTACAGACGATAAGTACTTGTTGATGTATACCGAGAACGGCACAGTTAAAAAAACAGTACTAAGTGCATATTCAAATGTACGGAAAGGTGGAATACAAGCAATTAATCTTTCTAAAGAAGATAGGTTAATAGAAGTTCGTGTTACCGACGGTACGCAAGATATTATTATCGGAACCCACAACGGAATGGCGATCAGATTTAATGAAAGTGATGTTAGAAATATGGGAAGAACCGCCACGGGTGTTAGAGGAATTAAACTCGGCAAAGGAGATAAAGTTATCGGCGGTATATCCGTTAAACATGCTACAACTTTGCTGGTAGCAACCGATAAGGGCTTTGGCAAACGCTCCGACTTAAACGATTATCGAATCACCAAACGCGGCGGTAAAGGTATTATTACAGTGAAAACCGGCGAGAAAAACGGCAAGATGATTTCCATTATGCAGGTAAATGACAACGATGAGTTGGTTATTATGACCGTAAAAGGGATGATAATACGACAAGGAGTTAACAATATAAGAGTTATGGGAAGAAATACTCAAGGCGTTCGCTTAATTCGTCTTAATGAAGGCGATCAAATTGCTGACATTGCAAGAGTTGTTAGTGAAGAAGAGGAAGATCAAAAACTAAAAGAATAGATTAAAAGGCTGATCGATTAGGTCAGCCTTTTTTCGTTTAAAATAATTTACAGGTGAAATCATGTCGCATAAAAACCCCAATATTGAATCTAAGTGTGTACACTCCGGAATTAAAGAATATCAATACGGACCTGTTGTACCCCCTATTTATCAAACATCTACATTTAAATTTGAGAATACCTCTCACGGGGCAGCATTATTTAAGGGTGAAGAAAAAGGATACATTTACACCAGAATGTCGAATCCGACAATAGAAGCGATGGAAGATGCGATTGCCGATTTGGAAGAAGGATACAAAGCTCTTGGCTGTGCAAGCGGAATGGCGGCTATACACACCGCGCTTGCTGCACTTCTTAACGCCGGTGATCATGTAGTATGTTCTAAATCGGTTTATGGACCCACGGCAACATTGTTAAGCACAGTCTTTTCTCGTTTTGATATTGAAACAACTTACGTCTCCGGTTCAGACATAGAAGAAGTTAGGGAAGCTATAAAACCAAATACAAAAGTTATTTATTTAGAAACACCGGGTAACCCGACTCTTGAAATAACCGATATAGAAGAAGTATCAAAAATTGCACACGCAAGCAACATAAAGGTTGTTGTTGATAATACATTTATGAGCCCTGCGTTGCAGAAGCCGATTACATTAGGTGCCGATGTCGTAGTTCACAGCTTAACAAAATTCTTAAACGGTCATGCGGATGTAGTAGGAGGTATTATTGTTGTTAAAGACGAACTATCTTACAAAAATTTTAGAAAAGTATTAAATCAACTTGGCGGTGTTATTGATCCGTTTAATGCATTTCTCGTTCATCGAGGAATTAAAACCCTTGCGTTAAGAATGGAACGCCACACAGAGAACGCAATAAAAATTGCAAAATATTTGGAAGAGCACCCTAAAGTTAAATGGGTCCGTTATCCCGGACTTAAATCACATCCGCAGTATATGATAGGACAAAAACAGCACAAACTTCCGGGCGGGATGATAACGTTTGAATTAAAGGGCGGATATCACGCGGGCGAAACAGCGATGAATAGTGTTGGGTTTTGCCAGTTAGCAGTAAGTCTCGGCGGAGTTGAAACTTTAATTCAACACCCCGCCAGCATGACACATTTTTCTATGGGAAAAGAAGCAAGAGTAGCTGCCGGAATTACAGACGGTTTGGTTCGGCTTTCCGTCGGTATTGAAAATGTTAATGATATTATTGAAGATTTGGAACAGGCTTTTTCCAAAATAAAACTCGAAGTTAAAGAACCTGTTTTATAAATTTAACCTAACCCCAAATTGATTATATTATAAAATTAATTTGGGGTTTTTTATATCTATAAATAAAAATAAGAGAGCCATGAAAACTATTATTACTTTTTTATTGCTATCAATTATACTTGTTTCTCAAACTACAAACCTTTATATCCCCCAGCCGATTAAAAAAGCCTATCAAAAAGAAACTCGTTCTTATAACGGAGCGCCAGGGAAAAATTATTGGTTGAACGAAATCAACTATATAATAAAAGCCGAAGTTGATCCAATTACAAAAATATTGGACGGGCAATTGTCGGTAAGATATGTTAATAATAGTCCCGATACTTTAAAAGAAATTGTTATGCATCTTTATCCCGATTTGTTTAAGTCAGGAACAGTTCGCGATTGGCCCATACCTAAAGAAGCTGTTAATGACGGCGTCTTAATTAAAAAGTTATCCGTTGATTACAAAGATTATGATGTGTCCGATACGAGCAGAAGCATAAGCAGATCAACTACAAACATGAAAATTAAATTAGACGAGCCCCTCAATCCCAAAGACGAATTATTAATAGAAACAGAGTGGAGCTTTCCGATACCTGAACTTCGACCGGTTAGAACCGGTGCATATTCCGATACATCTATGTTTATTGCTTATTGGTATCCTAAAATTGCCGTTTATGACGACATACACGGCTGGGATGAAATCACTTATACAGGCACTGCAGAAATGTACAGCAGTGTTGCATCTTTTAGTGTTGAAATTACAGTCCCGCAAAATTACATTGTTTGGGCTACAGGTGTTTTTGAAAACCCGGACGAAATTCTGACAGATAATGTTTTGGAAAGGTATAATAAAGCACAAGAATCGGAAGAGATTATAAATATTATAAAAGCAGAAGATATTCACTCCGATGTAACCAAAAGAGAATTTTCTGCTTGGAAGTTTAAAGCGGATAAAGCTCCGGATTTTGCTTTTGCATTAGGCAAGAACTATTTGTGGGATGGAGCAGTTGTTAATCTGAAAGACAAAACAGTTTTCGTTGACGCCGGGTATTTAAAAGAATCGGTGAACTTTAAAGAGGTTGTAAGAATTTCAACGGAAGCGATCAAGTTTCATTCATTTGAAATGCCGGGAGTTATTTTTCCTTATCCGACGTTTTCAGTTTTTAACGGTCGTGGCGGTATGGAGTTTCCGATGATTGTTAATGACGGAGAAGCCAGAACTTACGAAAGCACTGTTGGATTAACAACACATGAACTTGCTCATACATATTTTCCGTTTTATATGGGAATCAACGAACGGCGTTACGCATTCTTAGATGAAGGATGGGCTGTTTTTTCCCCAACCAGAATACAAAGAAGATTAGGTGAATATAATCCTATAGAGGGGAGGTTTAAAGTTCAAGAAAGGCAATTGGAAACCATTCTTGAAGTTCCACCAATGACTCCATCGTTTTTATTGAAAGGAACACACTATCGTGTAGCTTCTTATTCACGTTCGGCAGGCGCGCTGTTTGCTCTTGAAGAGCTCTTGGGTAAAGAACTTTTTCTGAAAGCCATACAAACATTTATTTCCGAGTGGAAAGAAAAACACCCCACCCCGTATGATTTCTTTTTTACTTTTGATAGAGTTGCTAAAGAAAATCTCTCGTGGTTTTGGAAGCCGTGGTTTTTCGAGTTTCATTCTCCTGAACTTAATTTAGTTGAATATATTAATGAAGGCGGAAGAAAATATGTTACTGTTAGTAATGACGGGGGTCTGTCTCTTCCGATTAAATTGAAAATTTATTTTGCCGATAATTCGGAAGAAAATATATCTGTTTCGCCAAGAGTTTGGAAGAACGGAGAAAAAAAAGTAGAAGTAAATTTAAATACGAATAAAGAGATTTTAGAAATAGAATTAGGTGATGAATTAGTTCCCGACATAAATTACAGCCAAAGGAAAATCCTAAAAGGTGACAATTAATACTTCGGATGATTTTTTATATTGCTAATTCACACAGCTTTTTACATATAGAAAAAATTAAATCGGCGGGTTAAATGAAAAGAATCTTTATAGCTCTATTGTTTTTTGTATGTTCGACTTTTTCACAAGATCAGGTTATACAAAAAGGAGATGTATATTATCTTGCAAACAAAGTTGTTGTGAAGTTTAAAGAATCTTCAAACAATGTTTTTTATAAAAGTTCGTTAATCCCATCGGAAACCGCGAAACATTTAGACAACATAAGCGCAACAAAAGTTGAAAAAACATATACGGTATTAAATGAAGAAGCGGTTAACTATTCCGATATAAACAGAACATACGTAATTGAATATTCATCGCCTTATGATCCGCTTGCATTATCAAAAAAATTATCAAACACGTCAAACATAGAATGGGCAGAGCCCTGGTATGTATATAAAATAAGCTTAGAACCAAACGACCCCAAATATTTAGACGGAACCCAGTGGTATCTGAATAAAATCTCCGCCCCACAAGCATGGGATTTAAGCACGGGCAGTGAAGGTATTGTTATTGCAATTATTGATACCGGGGTAGATTGGGATCACCCCGATCTTGCTGATAATATTTGGATGAACCCGGGCGAGGTTCTCGACGGTACCGATACCGACGGCAACGGATTTGTTGATGATATTAGAGGTTGGGATTTCGGTGGTACAAATGGGACACCGGACAATGATCCGATGGAAGATGCGCCAACACACGGAACATATGTCGCCGGATTTGCAAGTGCAGTTACTAATAACGGAGAAGGAATTGCATCGATAGGTTATAATTGTAAATTAATGGCAGTTAAAACTTCGCGGCAGGATTTAGGGAACGGAATTATTGCTTACGGACGGGAAGGAATTTTGTATGCAGCAAACAATGGAGCTGATGTAATTAACTGCAGTTGGGGAGGAAGTCCATATTCACAAGCATTACAAGACGCAATTACTTATGCAACTTCGCTCGGTGCTTTAGTTGTCTCTTCTTCGGATAACGATAATAAAATTGAACCTGCTTATCCATCGGCATACAAGGGGGTGCTTTCGGTAGGAGGAACAGACGCAAATGATTTAAGATATTCTGCTTCTAACTATGGTGCAACAGTTGATGTTACTGCCCCCGCAACAGGATTTACAACCGGGCAGGGAATGTATTCAACTTGGCAGAATGATACTTATTGGCAAAGCAGCAGCGGTACATCTTTGGCGTCACCTCTTGCCGCCGGGCTTGCCGGGTTGGTTATTCAAAAATTTCCTGATTATACTCCTTTACAAGTTGCAGAACAAATTAGAGTTAATACTGATTATATAGCTGACAAAATCGATCCATTTTTTGAATATTATCTCGGCACAGGAAGAATAAATGCATACAAAACACTAAACAATACTAATTCGATATCGGTACGTGCAGAAGATTTTGTCTATACCGACCTTTCTAATGGTAATGGCATAGTTGAACCGGGAGAAAATTTTAATCTCGGTGTTGTCTTTAAAAATTATTTAAGTCCCGTATCAGCCTTACAAGTATCGCTTGAAAGCAGAAGTCAATATGTAACAATAAATCAAGGAAATTATACTATTGGCAGCGTTGGCACTCTTGAAGAAACGAACAATTTTTCTTCGCCTTTTTCTTTTTCGGTTTCTGAAGATATTCCTGTTAACCAAGATATAGAACTGCTACTTAAACTAACCGATGGAGCAGGGTATAATGATTTTCAATTGGTTAGAACCAAGTTTAATACAACATATTTAACTCAAGCAGGAAATAATATTGCGCTTACTATTACCAGCAAAGGAAATCTTGGGTATAATGATTATGGTTCTCTTCCATCGGAAGGAGACGGATTGTTTTTTAATAACGGCGACAACTTGCTTTTCGAAGGTGCTTTGATTTACGGAAGCTCACCGACTACGGTTATGGATGCTGCGCATGTTGATTATCTTATAAACCAAAGTGAAGATTTTAAAACTATAATTCCTTTCAGTATTAGCGTTCCCGGGGAATATGCCGACTATGAAGGTTTCACAATGTTTAACGATGACTTTGCCGATGAAAAACTTGGTATACAAACCGAACTTTTTACATACAGCTTTTCGCAGGAAGAATACAGTGATTTTATCATCCTTCGCTATAGGTTTACAAATAACGGGGATACTACAATTCGTACATTTCACGCCGGCGTGTTCTTCGATTTAGATTTTCATGACTTTGATGATGATTATACCGCATGGGATTTTGAAGATCACTTCGGATATGTATATGATATGGACCCCAATCAAAATGCTAGAATCGATGATTACATTGGTGTTGCATTAATATCCGATACAAAATACGGTTACCGTGCAATGTCTAACGAAGGCACATACGGCGGCATAAATATTATTAACGGTTACAGCAAAGAAGAAAAATGGCTGACCATCGCAAGCGCTACAACAATTGTTGAATTTGGACCCGGAGATATTGCCTTTGCAGTTTCTGGAGGACCATATACATTACAACCGGGTGAAAGAGTTAATGTAGCCTTTGCTGTTGCCGGGGGTTATTCTCTAGAGGAAGTTAGAACCGCAATTAGAAACAGCAGAGTGGCTTATGGTACGATTCCAACTTCTGTAGATCAAATCGATGAAATTCCTATTGATTTTTCTTTATCACAAAACTATCCCAACCCATTTAACCCGGCAACAAAAATAAAATTCACTTTGCCAAGCGTAGGGGACGAACATATTCGCCCCCTTAAAACGCGATTAATTGTGTATGATATACTTGGCAGACAAATAGCAACTCTTATAAACGAAGAACTTTCAAGCGGTGTTTATGAAGTTGAGTTTGACGGACGCGGATTAAGCAGCGGAGTATATTTCTACAAATTAACATCCGGTAGTTTTGTGGAAACAAAAAAAATGATGATCCTAAAATAACTTCGGGAAAAAATGAAAATCAACGTTGATAAATTCAAAGCCCGGTATAAAAAATTTCGATTGAAAGATTATTGGACAACTTACAACTCAAAAGTTGAATCAAAATCGGAAGGGAAAGAGCTGCTGGATGATAACATTGGAAAGCTCACCCAGCTTCAAGACAAATTATATGCATACGATAGATACGCATTACTGCTAATCTTTCAAGGTATGGATGCTGCGGGCAAAGACGGTGCAATCAAACATGTGATGAGCGGATTAAATCCCCAGGGTGTTCAGGTTTTTAGTTTCAAGCAGCCTTCCGCCGAAGAGATGGATCACGATTATCTGTGGAGAATAAATAAATCTTTACCGGAGAGAGGAAGAATCGGAATTTTTAATCGTTCACATTATGAAGATGTTCTAATTGTACGTGTTCACGATTTATTGAAGAAAAGAAAACTCCCGCAGCACTTAGTAACAAAAAACATCTGGAAGGAAAGATTTAAACAAATAAGAAACTTTGAAGAATATCTTTTTAAAAACGGAATTGTAACCATAAAATTCTTTTTAAATATCTCTAAAGAAGAACAGAAAAAAAGATTTATGAACCGGCTCGAAGAAGATTCCAAGAATTGGAAATTTTCCTCTTCAGATATAGAAGAACGGAAACATTGGGGTGAGTATCAAAAATGTTTTGAGGATGCAATAAACAACACTTCAACTGAATATGCCCCGTGGTATATTATACCGGCGGATAAAAAATGGTTTGCCAGATTATTAATCTCGGAAATTATAGTTAATGAAATGAAAAAGCTTAAACTCGATTATCCGAAGTTAAGCGACGAACAAATAAAAATGCTGGATGTATATAAAGACAAATTATTGAAGGAAGATTCTTAAGTTGTTAATAAGGGAAATAGTAAAGTAAACTTAGACCCGGCATTTTTTTCGCTTTCAACTGAAATTTCGGCTTTATTCAACTCACAATATTTTTTAACTAAAGCTAACCCCAAGCCATTCCCTTCGTATTTTCTTGTATAGCCATGTTCTTCTTGGGTGAAGGGTGAAAACAACTTAGGTAAATAATCTTTTGAAATACCAATGCCGGTGTCTATGATTTCTGCTTTAATTTTGTTTTCCATTCGAGAAATGTTTACGGAAATGTTTCCTTTGTGTGTATATTTAATAGCGTTGTGAATCAGGTTGTCAAAAATTTGCCTAACCGAATATTCATCACCTAAAATTTTCGCATTGTCGGCATCGTTGTTTATTTTCAGAGAGAGACGCTTTTCACTTGCAAGCCTTGAAAGTTCCGGGTACAGATTTAATAAAATATCCTGATAAAGATCGACTTCTACAAAGTTTGATTGATATGAACCCGTTTGTAATTGCGACATGTTAAGAATCAAATCAATCGTTCTTATTATTCTTCTTGAAGCATTATCTACAATACTGAAACTGTTGAAAAGCTCATCACTTAAAACTCCGCGCACTTCATCTTTAATTAAATTTGTGAAACTGAAAACTACATTTATAGGCGTTCGAATTTCGTGCGACATTTGAGCAAGGAATTCGCTTTTTAATTTATCCGATTGTTCCGCTGCGTTTTTTGCTTCAATAAGCTTTTCTTCTGCCTGTTTGTGATTTGTAATGTCCTCAATAATACCTTCGTAATATAGAATATTTCCGTCTCCGTCTTTAACCGCACGTGCGCTTTCTCTTATATTAAAAGTGGAACCGTCTTTTCTTTTGGCAGTAGTCTCGAAACCATGAAGCGCCCCTTTTATATTCATTTCATTTATAAAATAATCTCTTATAGAAGAATCTTCATAAAGAGCTTTTGAGGCTCCCATACTTTTAAATTCCTCAAACGAATCATAGCCTAACAATTTGTACAAAGCAGGGTTAGCCATAATAATTTCGCCGGAAGGGGTTGTTCGGTAAATTCCGAGAATTGCATTTTCATATAAGCCTCTAAATCGCTCTTCGCTTTCTTTTAGTGCTTGTTCGGCTTTATATTTTTCGGTCACATTTCTTAATGCCCCGGTGATGCCAATTACTTTTCCATGCTCATCTTTAATTGGGGATTCGGAAACTTGAACATAAATTCGGCTCTTATCTTTCCGCATTAATTCAAGCAAGTATTCTTCCTGTTTTTCTCCTGTTTGAATTGCCTTCTCTGTTTTCATAAATCCGATTTGGTTGATAGGATTGTCGGTTGCAAAATCCGTCCACTTAATCATCAACTCGTCTGGAGTGTAATCGAAGAATTCTTCGGATTGAGAGCTTACATATTTTAACACGTGGTTAGTATCATGTATATAAAACAATTCATTGCTGTGTTCAATAATATTTCTAAGTTTTTCTTCGCCTTCTTTTAACGCACCCTCAGTCTGTTTTCTGTCGGTTATATCCTGCATCATTCCTATTATAGAAAGGTTGCCGTCTAATATTGCTCTTGAGCCAAGAACTTCAACATTAATAATTCTTCCGGATTTTGTAACGCCCCGAAACTCATATCTCAAACTCGTAATTTCATCATCCAGCCTCTTTCTAATATTCTCTTGTACCATTTCCAAATCGTCAGGATGAACAACATCTTTGGGAGACATTTTATTTATTATTTCTTCATTATCATATTCGAACATTTTTGCAAGATGAGGATTTACGTATGATATTAGTCCGTCGGTAATTATATAAATGCCCACCATAGATTGCTCAACAAGAACTTTGAATATATTGGCGGTATTTATAGCCTCTGTTTCAACATGTTTTTTTTCGGAAACGTCTAACTGTACAACCTGCAGTGCAGGTTTTCCATTGTAGTTGATAAACGAAGCCAGAATCTCAATCCAAGAAACCATACCATCTTTTCTGATTGCCCTGAATTCCTGTTTTGGGGAAACACGTTTACCCGTAAAACTCAAACGCATAAGCTCAAAGAGGCGCTCTCTATCGCCGGGATGAACCAGCTGTTTAACACCGTTAATATCCAAGGAATATAACTCTTCGGCGGTGTAACCGGAAATCTCGGCAGCGCGTTGGTTTGCAAAGACAATCTTGAAATCCTGGATTATAAATATTGCTTGTAAAGAATTTTCAATTACGTTTTTATATGCTTCTTTAAATTTTACTTCTTCGGAGATATCCTGAAGAATAATATGAACGGCATGTTTTAAATTATCATCGTACTCAAAAAAACGGGCGGTTATATCATAGGCAGATAACGAGGAGGTCTTTGATTTAATCTCAATACGGTCTCTATATTTCCCGGACTTTTTGTTAAATAGATTTTTAATGCTTGATCTAATTTTTTCAATTCTATTATCCTGTTTTAGAAAATCGAGAAAGTTATAGGCTGTAATTTTTTCTTTTTCTAATTCGAAAAGGTCAACAAAAATATCGTTGCCGAATATAATTGAACAATTTTCGTCAACAACCACAAACGGAACAGAGGAGCTTTCCAAAAGAATATCCAGCTTTTGTTTGTTCATTTTGGAGGAGTTATAACGCTCCAACTCCAGCGTAAGCTTATCCAACTTGTTTACAAGTTCGGGGAGAGAATATCCACCATGTTTTGAGAAAGGTTTATCCATATATGCTTTGGTTTTATCCTACCACCTTGATAGAAATACAAAAATTTAAGGATAACAGGTGCTATATACAACATTGGTTAAAACAAAACAGATTGACAATTGAATCATTGCAACTATCTATTGAATACTGCTGAATACTTTGTACGTCCATGCGTCGAGATTAAATTCATCGTTCCCTGTTATAAAAATATTTTCTTCGCTAAAGAGATTATAATAACCGCCGGAAATATCCCTGTTGTTTAATTTTATGGTTTGAGGGGTAGGGGAGAGATTTATTATTACAAAAACTTTGTTTCCGTCCTTTTCTCTAAGAAACGAATAAACACTTTTATCCTTACCGGTTTTTATTTTTTGAATATTACCCCCAAAATTACCGTTCCAAAGGGCTTTGTTTTTCTTTTTCAGTGAGAATAATTTTTTATATAAATCAAAAAACTTGTGTTCTTTCCACTCGATTAAATCTTTTTCAAAAAACTCAAGACGTTTATCAAGCCCGGCTTCTTGCCCGCTATAAACTAGTGGCATTCCCTCAACGGTTGCGGAAAGCACAAGCATAGCTTCTGCCGCATCCCCCAGTCTTTCGAATACGGTTCCGTTCCATGAGTTTTCGTCGTGGTTGGATGTAAAGATCATTCTATATGCTTCTTCGGGGTAATTCTTCCTTTCTTTTTTCCAATACTTGTTTAAGTCCTCTACGGATTTTGTCCCTTGAGAAATATCATTCATAAGGTGATGCAAATCCCAGGCATAAGTCATGTCAAAAGCATATTCGTGCATTTCGGGGGTTTCCCACTCAGCAAGCATAAATACCGGTTTAATTTCGTCAAGTTCCTTTCGTACCTCATTCCAAAACTCGGTTGGAACCATACCTGCAACATCGCATCTATATCCGTCTATATTACACTCTTCAACCCAAAATTTTAATGCGCTTTTCATATAGTTCCACAACTCTTTGTTGTCATAATTAAAGTCGATAACATCACTCCAGTCCGGGACAGGCGGAATGAAGTTTCCGTTTTTGTCTACAGTAAAAAATTCAGGATTTGTATCAACCAAAACATTATCCCATGCAGCATGATTGGCAACCCAATCAATTAAAACATACATTCCCAGTTCGTGTATTTGATTTACAAGAGATTTAAAATCTTCTATTGTTCCGTGTTCGGGATTAACAGCTTTGAAATCTTTTACGGAATAGTAACTTCCTAAACTGCCCTTGCGATTTTTTTCACCTATTGGATGAATGGGCATAAACCAAAGAATATCAATTCCCATCTCTTTTAAGCGCGGAAGGTGTTCCGCAAAAGCATTAAATGTTCCCTCGTCTGTATATTGTCTTAAATTAACTTCATATATTACAGCGTTTTTACTCCACTTAGGGGGAACAACATGACTTTTTTGAGCGAATATTTTTATACCGAAAATTGATATCATAAGCAAAATTACTATTGTTTTGTTTTTCAAATTTTCCTCAAATTTGTGTGTAGATACAAATATTTTTATGTTTTTTAAAATTACCAAATAATTAATAGATTATAATCATATTTTAGCAATAAAATAATTGATAAAAATGAAAAAAATTTTTGATGACCCGGCAATAAAATTCTTTGTTAGTGTAATTGGTCTGGTAATAATATTTGTTGTTTTAAGAGAACTGCACCATATATTTATTCCTTTTGTAATTTCATATTTTCTTTTCTTCATCTTCGAACCGTTGAATAATTTTTTAATTAAAAAGAAAATTCCTTCCGTGCTGACAATATTCGTTGATCTGTTTATAATGATATTGATCATCTGGGGTATTTCAAGAATTGTTATAGAATCATTCAGCCGGTTTGCAGACCAAATAAATGTGTATGAACAAAAGCTTAATAGTATTGTAAGCAATACTGCAACCTCAATTGGAATAGAAGATCCTTTCTTTACGGAATTCAGCCTAATGGGAATTATAGAAGATTTGGATTATGGTGGAATTGTGGGTAGCTTTTTTACTTCAACGCTTACAATTTTTTCGACAACGTTTTTTGTTTTATTCTTTTTCATTTTTATAAGTATCGGGCATAAAAATTTATATGAAGTTGTTAAGGGAAGATTTGTTGATAGACAAGTTAAAGGATCGCTTAAAAAAATCAAGAAACAAATTAAGAAACAGGAAGTGCCGGTTAACGAAAGCACAAACACGTTGGAAAACCTCAAGGTTAATAGGGGGGTACAAATAGAGAAAACTTTTAAAGACATTACTTCACAAGTGCAAAGATACATTGCGACAAAGTTTTTGCTTAGTTTGCTCACCGGTTCATTAGCCGGCTTTATACTTTGGTTGTTCGGTGTTGACTTCTTTATTGTTTGGGGTGTTTTTGCCTTTTTGTTAAACTTCATACCAAATATTGGTTCTGCAATAGCAGTGATTCTGCCGGCAGTAATGACGCTTGTGCAGTATGAATCATTTGGTTATGCTCTGTTGGTTACCGCCATACTCATTGTGATTCAGACAATAATTGGTAATGGATTAGAACCAAAAATATTAGGAGATAGATTGGGATTAAATCCGCTTGTTATTTTGCTGTCATTGTTGTTGTGGGGATATATCTGGGGAATAGTTGGAATGTTTCTTTCCGTTCCATTAACCGCGGTAGCAAAAATTATTATGTCAAACTCGCATTCGGAGAACTTAAATTTTATTAGTGATTTGATGGGTAATTAGCACAATTACAGATTTTTTAACTCTATTAATAAAATAAATTTCGTTTATAAAACTTTTTTATCTTTATCGGCAATTAACTTTAATAGTTGTTCTTTTCAAGAAAAAAAGCGCCCGCCTAAAAAACATAAATCCTCGTAAAATCCGAAAGTCAGTCACCGCAAAAAAAAATTAATAATGTTTTAACACAAAAATTTTCTTATATTTCTCTTAATTGAGGATAATTTATTTATTAATTAAGGATGGTTGAAGTTAAGCTGATGATCCAAGCATGGCAATTACCCCGACTAAGTCGGGGAGGAAAGTCCGAACTCCGTAGAGCAGGGTGCCGGGTAACACCCGGGTTCCGCATTGCGAAAGCAGCCGGAAACGGCTAGTGCCGCAGAAAACATACTACCAGTCTGTTTAGACTGGCAAAGGTGAAATGGCGGGGTAAGAGCCCACCGCTTCGGTAGTAATACCGGAGGTCCCTTTGAAGGGAGTCCCGACTTGTCGGGATCAAGGTAAACCCCACTCGGAGCAAGGTCAAGCAGAAGGTTCTTCTTTTTTGAAGTGCGGGTTGCTCGCCCGTTTTCCTTCGGGTAGACCGCTAGAATCCAATAGTAATATTGGAACAAGATAAATAATTGCCGTCCCGACTTGTCGGGATTACAGAATTCGGCTTATATGCTTGGTCTTTTAGCTTTTCTTCTCCAGTGTTAACTATGTTAATAAAACGCTGGAAACTTAAAGAAGGCAGCAACCAGACGGATGTTCTGGCGCTTGCCGATAGCTTAAATATATCTCCTGTTTTAGCCAATCTTTTAATCGCAAGAGGCATTTCTAACTTTCACGAAGCGAAGGCTTATTTTCGCCCTTCTCTTGAAGGGATGCATAACCCATTTTTAATGGGGGGGATGGAAGAAGCTTCTATTAGAGTTATTAATGCAATAACCGGTAACCAAAAGATTGCTATCTATGGCGATTATGATGTTGACGGCACATGTGCCGCAGCACTAATGTATTTATTCCTTAAAGAACTCGGGGCAAATGTTGAAATATATATTCCCAACAGATTAACCGAAGGATACGGTTTATCGAAAGAAGGAATAGATTACCTTAACGAACAAAAAACGGATCTCATTATTACCGTAGATTGCGGCATTACAGCCGTTGAAGAAATTGACCATGCTAATTCACTAGGTATTGATTCGATAATTTGTGATCATCATAAACCAAAAGAAGTTATTCCAAATGCCGTTGCTGTATTAGACCCCCTTAAGCCGGGCTGTAATTATCCGTTAAAATATTTATCCGGCGCTGGTGTTGCTTTTAAATTAGCACAAGCAATTGGTGATAGAATTGGGCACAAAGATATGGCGCTGAAGCACTTAGACTTGGTGGCGCTTGCAGGCGCGGCAGACATTGTACCATTGGTTGACGAAAACAGAATTCTTGTAAGAGAAGGACTTGATTTGATTAATAGAAGTCCTAGACCGGGCATTCTGGCATTAATAAGAAGTGCGAGAATGGAACCTGGTAATTTAAGTGCCGGACAGATTGTGTTTACAATTGCCCCAAGAATTAACGCGGTTGGAAGACTCGGAGATGCAATTCGTGCTGTTGATTTATTTATTACTCAAAATCCTGACGATGCGATTAAGCTTGCCGAAGTTTTAGAGAGCGAGAATCAACAGAGAAGAAAAATAGATGAAGCTACCTTTTCACATGCAGTTGAACTTGTTGAAATGGACCATGATTTTCATAAAAACTATGGTATAATTTTACACGATGATAATTGGCATCCCGGCGTAATAGGCATTGTTGCTTCACGCCTGGTTGAAAAATATTATAGACCGTCAATAATGCTTACAACAATTGATGGCGTTGCCAAAGGGTCGGCAAGAAGCATATCGGGTTTCAACATTTATAAAGCTTTAGAAGCGTCGGAAGATTTACTTCTTCAATTTGGGGGTCATGAAGCTGCCGCTGGACTAGCAATTGAAATTGATAAAATTCCGGAATTCAAAGAAAGATTTAACAATTATTTGCGCGAACACCTTTCCCAGGAAGAAATTCTTCCCGAAATTCACATCGATACGAAAGTTTCGCTTTCCGAAATAACACCTAAGTTTGTAAGAATATTAAACCAATTTGCACCCTTCGGTCCCGGTAATATGAGGCCTGTATTCCTTTCCGAAAATGTTCAACTTGTTTATCCGCCAAGAATAGTGGGGACAAACCACCTGCTTACTTGTGTTAAGCAAAACGGAAATGATAAAATTTTTGATTCGATAGGATTTAATTTAGGTTATTACGCAGACAAAATAGATAAAGAGAAAAATCTTGTAGATATGGCATTTACTATAGAGACGGTTGTTAAAGACGGTAAATCATATCCGCAGTTAAGAATAAAGGACTTAAAAATAAAAGAGAAAGAACTAGTAAGTAATTAGGAGAAACAGTATATGTCCGGTCACTCAAAATGGTCGACAATCAAAAGAAAAAAAGCAGCGATTGACGCAAAACGAGGAAAGATTTTTACCAAGCTGATAAAAGAGATTACCGTTGCAGCACGTAACGGAGGCGGAGATCCCGATGCCAATCCCCGGTTAAGATTAGCTATTGATAATGCTAAGGCAGCAAACATGCCTGCCGACAATATTGACAGAGCGATTAAAAAAGCGACAGGCGAACTAGAAGGTGTAAGCTATTCTGAAATGACTTATGAAGGTTATGCTCCGGGGGGTGTTGCTGTTATGATTGAAAGTGTAACAGACAATAAAAACAGAACCGTTGCCGAAATCCGTCATGCATTCAGCAAACACGGCGGCAGTATGGCAGAATCCGGAGCGGTTTCATACGGCTTCAATAGAAAAGGAGTAATAACGCTTCGGGCTCAAGATAAAACCGAAGATGATATAATGGAAATTGTTTTAGATGCCGGTGCCGATGATATTTCTACGGAAGAAGAATTTTTTGAAATAACTACTTCTCTCGAAACATTTGAATCAGTTCGAAAAGCTCTAATTAATGCAGGGTTGGAAATAGAAAACGCTTCGTTACAATGGGTTGCTCAGAACATGATAGAGGTAAAAGGAGAAGAAAGCGAACGAATAATGAAACTTATCGATATGCTCGAAGATAATGATGATGTTCAAAATGTTTTTACTAATGCAGATTTTGTTGAAGAAGAACAGCAAATAAAATGATTATTCTTGGAATTGACCCCGGAACAATTTACACCGGTTTCGGGGTGGTTAAATATTTTAGAAATCAACTTAGCTTGATTGATTCCGGTATAATTAAAACCCCTGCCGTAAAAGAAATGGCACCCCGTCTTGAAACAATTTATAATGAACTTACTTTGTTGATTAGAAAATACGATCCGGATTCATTTGCGCTTGAAACAGCATTTTATGGAAAGAATGTTCAATCTGCATTGAAGATAGGGTATGCGCGAGGTGTTTCGATGCTTGCTGCAAAACATAATAATTTAGATACAGCCGAATATAGTCCGCGCGAAGTTAAGAAATCCGTGGTAGGTAACGGAGCGGCATCAAAAGAGCAAGTTCAGTATATGATTAAAAAACTTTTGAGTATAAGAAAAACTAAAATTAAATTTGATGAAACGGATGCGCTTGCCGTTGCAATTTGTCATGCATTCAAAATGACTTCTCCGCTAAAAAATGCGGGAAGCTGGAAAAAATTTGTAGAAGCAAACCCTGATAAAGTATTAAATAGATGATCATTGTTAGAAATTTAATAGTCAATTGAAAATAGTCAATAGCAAATTAAAATGATTGGTTATTTAACCGGTAAAATAATTTCAAAGAAACCGACAAGAATTTTGCTCGATGTAAACGGTGTCGGGTATACCGTTAATATATCTATTTCTACTTTTGAGAAACTTCCTGATTTAAATGAATCAGCGTCTTTATTTATTCATACATCCGTAAAGGACGATGCGATTGATTTGTACGGTTTTTTTACTCCATCCGAAAAAGAAATGTTTGAACTGTTAATAAGTGTTAGTGGGATTGGTCCAAAGTTAGCACAAAGTTTATTATCGGGCATTCAAGTTGACGAATTAAAATATGCTATTGATGAAGGCAATTTATCAAGAATAACGGCCGTGCCGGGTATAGGAAGAAAAACTGCCGAAAGATTGCTTGTTGAGTTAAGAGACAAAATAAATAAACTTACCGAAAAATTTGAACCCGCCGAAGCGGGGGCACCCTCATCTATAAGATCGGATGCCATCGCAGCTCTTGTTAATCTGGGTTATAATCTTAAAACAGCCGAAAAGATTGTTCGTGATGTAATGAATTCACGAACATCAATTACAATTGAAGATGTCATCAAGGAAGCACTCTCGCAGCTAAATAAATAATTATCCTAACAACGAATAAGCTATCTCATCAAGCTCGAGTTCGGTTATTTTATACTTCACTCGATTTCTATCTTCAATATTTTTGATACTTTCTACTGTAAGATGAACAATTTTATTTGTAACTCCTTCGCCTTCTAAATTTAGTTGAGATTGAAATATAAGCGAAGAACTATGTATTTGGTATTCCCCTTCTTTGCCGATAAAAGTTGTCACTTTTTCCTCTTAAGTTGAATTTAAGACAAAAGGTTTCATTTTGTGTGCCAGCCAAAAAATTTTGCAAAAAAGGTCTTTCGAATTTTAGAAGTGAATTAAAGTGAAACAAAGCTAAGTTAGATGTCTCGGAATAGTGGTTGCTATAACAAGCTGATTATTTTATCATCTTCTCCAACTTGGAAATCTCGTCTCTTAGCGAAGCGGCTTTTTCAAACTCTAAATCTTTTGCGGCGATGTGCATTTCTTCTCGCATTTGTTCTATTAATTCTTTTCTTTGATCTTGTGTCATATATCGAATTACCGGTTCTGCAACTTTTGTGAAGTATGCTTCTTCTTTCTCTTTATCTTTCTTACGTATATCCGCTATTGATGTGCCGGACATAATCTGTTCGCGGCTTTTTAAAATAGTTTGAGGAGTAATTCCATGCGCCTCGTTATACTCCAGCTGAATTTTCCGTCTTCGTGTGGTTTCGTCAATGGTTTTTTTCATTGATTGAGTAATTATATCCGCATACATAATTACTTTTCCGTTCACATTACGGGCGGTTCTACCCGCAGTCTGCATCAATGATCTTTCACTCCGTAAAAAACCTTCTTTGTCTGCATCAATAATTGCAACCAAAGAGACTTCCGGCAAATCTAAACCTTCCCTTAATAAGTTTACACCGACGAGTACGTCAAAATCGCCTATTCTCAAATCACGTATAATTTCAACGCGTTCGAGTGCGTCAATGTCGCTATGAATGTAGCGAACGTTAATATTAAGTTTATCAAGATAATCCGTTAAGTCTTCAGCCATTTTTTTTGTTAGGGTAGTAACGAGAACTCTTTCTTTTAACGTGACACGTTTTCTAATTTCGCCGATTAAATCATCTATCTGTCCTTTAACAGGCCGAACTTCAATTTCGGGATCGAGTAAACCGGTTGGTCGAATAATTTGTTCAACATAAGCTCCCTTTGATTGGTTGAATTCGTAATCAGCCGGAGTGGCACTAACATAAATCACCTGGTTAGTGAGTTCTTGAAACTCCTCAAATTTTAACGGACGATTATCTAATGCAGAAGGTAATCTAAAACCATGTTCCACAAGTACTTCTTTTCGAGAACGGTCGCCTAGATACATTCCCCGAATTTGTGGAATTGTTACATGAGATTCATCAACAATTAATAGATAATCTTTCGGGAAATAATCAAATAAACACGAAGGACGAGAACCCGGAGGTCTGCCATCCATATGTCTTGAATAATTTTCAATACCGGAACAATACCCGAGTTCTTTAATCATTTCCAAATCATAACGGGTTCGTTGCTCTAACCGCTGCGCTTCCAGATATTTTTCTTGAGACCAAAAGTACTCAAGTCGTTCTTTTAATTCCGCTTCGATATCTTTTACGGCTCTTTTTATTTGATCTTTGTTTGTAACAAAGTATTTAGCCGGGTAAATAGGAATGGAATCAACTTCATTAATTACATTTCCCGTGATCGAATCGATAATTGATAACCGTTCGATTTCATCTCCCCACAATTCAATTCTAACTGCTTCCTCATTTTGATAGGCGGGAATAACTTCAATTACATCGCCGCGTGCACGGAAGGTCCCTCTTGTAAACTCAGCATCGTTTCTTGTATAATAGATATCAATTAGTTTTCGTAAAAGTTTTTTTCTTTCGATTGATTCACCTTTTTTTAGAAAGAGAATCTGTCTTGCATATTCATCCGGCGCACCGATACCGTAAATTGAACTAACGCTCGCAATAATTAATACATCGTTTCTTCCCTCTATTAATGAAGTCGTTGCTTTTAATCTTAGCCGGTCAATTTCCTCGTTGATAGAAAAATCTTTTTCTATATATAAATCTTTCTTAACAACATAGGCTTCCGGCTGGTAGTAATCGTAGTAACTTATAAAAAATTCGACGGCATTGTTAGGGAAGAATGATTTAAATTCCGAATAAAGTTGTGCGGCTAAAGTTTTGTTATGAGATATAATTAATGTAGGTCGGTTAACATTTGTTATTACATTAGACATAGTAAAAGTTTTACCACTTCCGGTAACACCAAGCAGAACTTGATGCTTATCTCCGCGCAAAATACCGGACGTTAATTCGGCAATAGCTTTGGGTTGATCACCCGTCGGTTTATAATCCGAGACAAGTTCAAAATTTTTCATTCGCTCTTCATCTTCTCTAACAATAAACGCAATAATATAATATCATAAATTGATATTGGTCTTTTTAAAAATCTTAATCATAATCTTACTCTTAATCCTACTCTTAATTCCTAATCCTAACATCATGAGCATGAAAAGAATTATTTCGATTAAGATGACCGACTAAAACAATTGTCGGAGCGTCGTTCATTCCTGGGGGAAGTGATGAGGGTCCGCTGACAAGAACCTCTCTGCCATCGGCATCAACAACATAAAATATAGATTCTCCCGATGCGCGGTCTAACCGGATTCCTTTTTCTTTAACAAGCGATACAATAATTTCATGCGAGGCGTGACTGTTCGGGTCAAACTTCGAAAACGATCCTAATCCATCGCGCGGGGCAAAGTAGCCGAAATACATTATTGCAACGGCAGCTATAATTAATACAGGGAGTATAAATTTTTGTATCTTCTTCATATTATTTCCTTTCGTTGAACTTTTTGATTTTTTATTCCGAATAGAACTATAAATATAAACAAAGACATAGTTTTTTGTAAAAAAATCGATATGTAAATTTGAATCGCCAGCAGGCGGTGTCGTTATTTTCCCAAATAAGCATTTTTAGTTATGTTTGAACCATTAAATTAAAATCAAAAGGAACGTACAATGAAAATATTGATTTTTTCGCTTCTGTTTTCTCTTTTAACCTTAGTTATAAACTCACAAGATCAACCGGACACTACGTTAAACAGATGGGTGCCAGGTGTTGTTGCGGGTCTGAATATAAGTCAAATTGCATTCAGCAATTGGACACAGGGGGGCGAAAATTCGTTAGCATGGACAATCACGGGAAAATTTAACGCAATGTATAAAGCTGAAAAGTGGGAATTCAAAAACGAATTAAAATCAGCTTACGGTCAAACAAAAATCGGAAGTGATCTTGTGAAAGTTACCGATAATGAATTGTTTCTTGAATCGGTTTTCTCTTATAATATCGGGTGGCTTGTTGATCCTTATTTTAGTAATAGTCTATTAACGCAAATTGCTACAGGCTATGATTATTCCGATGATGATAAAGTTGAAATTGCGGACTTTTTTGATCCCGGTTATATTACCCAATCAATAGGATTTACATACGGTAAAAGTAAAGTTGTTCAATCACGTTTGGGTCTTGCATTCAAAGAAACAATTACAAATAAATTCACAAAATACTCGGACGATCCCGAAACTCCTGATGAAATTGAGACTTTTAAATTTGAGACTGGTATTGAAAGTGTTACGGATCTAAAAATTCCGCTTGATGAAAATATAGCTTATGTTTCAAAGCTTGGTCTTTTTTCTGCTTTTGACAGATTGGATGTATGGGATGTAAGGTGGGATAATTTAATTACCGCGAAGATTAACAAATGGCTGAATGTTAATTTAACTTATTTACTTATCTATGATAAAGTGCAGTCGCCGACAGCACAGATGAAACAAGGATTGCAGCTTGGTATTACATATACGATTTTATAGAGAGTAAATTTCTCAGATATTTCAGCATCACAAAAAATTTCGAAAATTAGTTTATAACATGCTGCGGGAAAATAATGCATAAAGAAATTCATAAGTGGTACAGCAAAGCTTTATTTAAGGATATGGAAATAGCGGTTTACGGTAATTACGGGTATGCATTGCTTCTTTTCCCGACTGCTGCTGCGGATTTTTTGGAATACGAAAGATTCCACTTAATTTATTCCATCGGTCATCATATAAAATCGGGTAAAATAAAAGTCTTTTGCGTTAATACGGTTAACAACGAATGCATTCTTAACTCAAAGAATGAACCCGGTCATAGGTCAATCCGTCATGGTCAATTCAACAATTATATTATTTCTGAAGTCGTTCCCTTTATACACTCTCACAGTAAGGGATTAGTGCCGATAGTAACTGCCGGAGCTTCGGTAGGAGCTTATCATGCCGCAAATTTATTTTTTCAACGACCGGATATATTCAGCGGGATGATAGCAATGAGCGGTGTTTATGATATTAAATATTATGTAAGAGATTATTACGACGACCATTGTTATTTCAACTCACCTGTTGATTATTTACCGAATATTACAGACCACTCTGTTTTGGAACAGATGCGAAAAAGTTCGATTGTAATTGCATCCGGTCAAGGAGCTTATGAAGATCCCGAATCATCACGGGGACTTTCCGAAATTCTTAACGCAAAAAGTGTTCCTCATTGGCTGGATCTGTGGGGACATGATATGCGCCACGATTGGCCCACCTGGCGGGCTATGCTTCCTTATTTTATTAATAAGATTTGATTCGAAAAAATTTTGTGTTGATTATAAAGTAACCGCAGACATTTGTCTGTGTGAATATATAACTCGTAGTTTATAATTTATCGGATTCTTTTAATGTATATCGAGAGATTACCATCGCAGACGTAAAGTCTGCGGCTACAAGATTTTGCAAAATGATCCCCGGGATTTGTCAGATAGAAAATTATTAACCAAGATTATTGTTTTCTTATTTATCTAAGAAAATCCCGGGGATTTCCTCGGATTTGATATTCACCACATCTTTCAAGAAATTTAGAGACTTAAAACCCACATGCATAAAGGAATCAACAATGAAGAGATTATTTCTGCTACTATTTATCGGTTCAATTTTATTTGCACAGAATGTTAATCCAATCCCCGCAACTTCTTCTGAAAAAAGATTAGAAGGATATAACAAAAGAATAGAGCTTCAGCAAAAATCACCATTCAAAAATGTTGAGTTTAGAAATGTCGGTCCGGTTGTTCAAAGCGGACGCGTTACCGATATTGAAGCTAATCCCGAAGACCCGACACATTTTTATGTTGCGTATGCATCCGGAGGATTGTGGAAAACAACCAACAACGGAATTTCATTCAAACCGATATTTGATGATCAAGCTACAATGACCCTAGGAGATATAGCCGTTGATTGGAAAAACAATATAGTTTATGCCGGAACGGGAGAAAACAATTCAAGTCGTTCATCTTATGCCGGTACAGGTATTTACAAAACAACAAATGATGGTGAGAATTGGGAACATCTCGGTTTAGCCGGCACACATAGAACAGGCAGAATAATTATTCATCCCGAAAACACTAATGTAATTTGGGTTGCAGCGGCGGGTGCGCTTTATTCACCTTCCGAAGAACGCGGTATTTATAAAACAACAGACGGCGGTAAAACCTGGAATAAGACTTTATACGTTGATCAAAGCACAGGAATAATTGATTTGGTTATAGACCCGGTAAACCCGGATATACTTTATGCTTCATCTTGGCATAGAACACGCAGAGCCTGGAATTTTGTTGAAGGTGGAAATACTTCGGGTATTTACAAAAGTGTTGACGGCGGAAATAATTGGGAATTAATCTCTACCGAAAACAGCGGTTTTCCAACCGGCGATGGTGTCGGAAGAATCGGCTTAGCTGTTTATGAAAAAGACCCGGATATAATCTATGCTTTTTTAGATAATCAATTTCACCGTGATGAAGAAAAAGAAGATTATGCTGTTACAAAAGATTTATTAAGAAAAATCGGTAAAGAAGATTTCCTTAAACTCAATTCAAAAGATGTAAACGATTTTTTGGACAGACATAATTTCCCTCAAAAATATTATGCCGAAATGCTCTTCGAAAAAGTTACCAACAATGAAATAAAACCTTCCGATATAGTTGCATATCTTGAAGATGCAAACAGCATGTTGTTTGATACACCGGTAACCGGCGCAGAAGTTTACAGGTCAAACGATGCCGGTAAAACTTGGGTAAAGACTAACCTAGACTATATCGAAAATATGTATTACACATACGGATATTATTTTGGTGAGATAAGAGTTGCACCGGATAACCCGGACGATATTTATATCTTGGGTGTACCTATTTTGCGTTCAACCGACGGCGGAAAAACATTCTTTACTATTAATAAAGAAAATGTTCATGTTGATCATCATGCATTGTGGATTAACCCCAACAATCCCGCACATATGATAAACGGTAATGACGGCGGCGTTAACATTACTTATGATTACGGAGAAACATGGTTCAAGGCAAACACTCCTTCGGTAGGACAATTCTATACTGTAAATGTTGATATGGCTGAACCGTACAATGTATACGGAGGCATGCAGGATAACGGTGTTTGGTTCGGTCCTTCTACTAATGTGGATGACTATTCATGGTATGCAAGCGGTGATTATGCTTTTAAAGGGTTAATGGGGGGTGACGGTATGCAGGTTGCTATCGATACACGAGACAACACAACTGTCTATACCGGTTATCAATTTGGTAATTATTTTAGATTGAACACACAAAACCGAAATTCGAAATACATTACACCGGGACATGATCTCGGTGAAAGACCTTATCGTTTTAATTGGCAGACACCGATTCATCTATCGGTTCATAACCGGGATATAGTTTATTTCGGTTCTCACAAACTTCACCGCTCTTTAGATAAAGCAGAAACATGGGAAGCCGTTTCGGGTGACTTAACTAAGGGAGGTAAAAAAGGAAATGTACCTTACGGAACATTAACTACTATTGATGAATCCCCGCTCAAATTCGGTTTAATTTATGTCGGTACCGATGACGGTTATATCTGGATAACAAAAGACGGCGGTAATAATTGGGAAAGAATTTCGGATTCACTGCCGCAGGATTATTGGGTCAGCAGAGTTGACGCATCAAACCACAATGAAGGAAAAGTTTATGCATCACTTAATGGTTATCGCTGGGATAATTTTGATGCGTTAATTTATAGATCAACTAATTACGGGAAGACCTGGGAACAAATAGGTAAAGATTTACCCGCCGAGCCGGTAAATGTTATTAAAGAAGATCCGAAGAAACCGAATATACTTTATGTCGGCACAGATCACGGTGCATACATTTCAACCGATTACGGTAAAACCTTTACTGCATTTTCAAAAGGATTGCCTTCGGTTGCCGTTCATGATTTAGTGGTTCATCCAAGAGATAATGATATTGTTTTAGGAACACACGGAAGATCAATTTTTATAGCAGATGTTGAGTATATTCAAAAGCTTGAGGAATCAATTACTTCAAAAGATTTACATTTCTTCCCTGTTGAAAAAGAAATTAAGTATTCGCCAAGATGGGGTAGATTAAACTGGGATTGGAATTTAATTGAACCTTCGGCGGTTGAGTTTGTTTTTTATTCTAAGAATAACACAGAAGCTTCAATAAAAATTCTTACTGACGGTGGAATACTTCTAAGAGAATTAAAAGATGATTCGGATTACGGATTGAACTTTGTTAAATATGATTTGTCGATTGATTCTGCGGTAGTTGAAAAATATGTTAATGAATTAAATGAATCGGCAGAAGAAGAAATAAAAATAGAAAAAGCGGATAACGGAAAATTCTATATACAGCCGGGAACATATAGCGTTGAGATTACTTTAAATGGAGTAACCGAAATTCAGACGCTTGTAATAAAAGCAGCAGACAAAAAGGAAAGAGGTAAACAAAAGAAAACCCCGTAAATCATCGAGCAACCTTCGAGGTCACATGCTTTGAGACCTCGAAGGTTACTGTTTGGATTTCTAACAATGTTGCGTATACATTTTAAGATTTTAAGAAGGAATCATAATGTCCATAAAAGAAATACAAAAAGAAATAGTAGAAGAATTTCAATACTTGCCGGATTGGGAAGAAAAGTATAGCGAGATAATTCGATTAGGGAGAAAACTTCCCGCTTATCCCGAAGAATTCAGAGATGAAAAATACAAAGTAAAAGGGTGCCAATCGCAAGTATGGCTGCACCCCGAATTTAAGGAAGGTAAAATTCTTTTCGATGCAGACAGCGATGCAATGATTGTAAAAGGATTAATCGGTTTATTGATGCGCGTTTATAACAACAGAACACCGAATGAAATTTTAGATAACCCTCCGGATTTTTTACAAGAAATCGGAATCGACAATCATCTTTCGCCAACAAGGAAAAACGGTCTCGGAGCAATGATGAAACAGATTCAAATGTACGCGGTTGCGTTTAAGTCGATGGAAAAATAAAAGATTAGTAATGATAACGGCACTGTAAAAAATTAATTTGTTCTTTACTCACCTTATAAACAATTCGGTGTTCTTGAGTAATTCTACGAGACCATATATCTTTCTTTAGATACTTCAATTGTTCGGGTTTGCCTATACCGCTGAATGGATCTCGCAAAATTGATTCCATCAAAAGAAAAATTCTTAGTGCCGTTTTCCGGTCAATCTCGACCCAATATTTCAAATCTTCGATAAATTGTTTTTGTAAAACGGCTTCCCTTATAATTTTACTCAATACCGAACTCTTTCTTTAAGTCATCGATAAGTACTTTCTTGCCTTTACCTTTTTCGGCATCTTTTACTGCTTCAAGTAAACGCTGTGCATTTTTAGGAGAGCGTAGTAAATGAGCAGTTTCTAAAAGCGATGAAAGTTCTTTCTCCGAAATCAGCGCGACACTATCACCACGTCGTCTATCGATAAAATATACTTCGTTGTTTTCGGAAACTTTATTTAATATTTCGGCTAAGTTTTCTCTTGCTTTGGAATATGTATATCTTTCTGCCATAACAAACCCTTTGTAATTGTACAAATGTATTGTACAACTATTTGCAGAAAGATTCAAGGTCAGTTTTGTCATTCAACAACACGCTCTATTGGTTGAACACCTATTTTAATCAAATAAAAATGATTCTATAATCGACTTTTGTTAAATTGCTAAACAAATCTTTTCAAATGAGTGAATTATGAAAAATAATTTTTACACAGAATTTGATACAGAACGTTTACACGAGAGCAAGCGCGAACATGATTATCGTAATGCTTTCCAGATTGATAGGGATAGAATTATTCATTCGTCTGAATTCCGAAGACTACAAGGCAAAACACAGGTTTTTTTACCCGGAGAATATGATTTTTACAGAACACGATTAACCCACTCAATTGAAGTTGCACAAATTGGTAGATCAATTTGCAATTTCATTCATCATAAAGAAAAAGATAAATTCACTGATGATTATTTTGTTGATCCTGATCTGGTCGAATCAGCTTGTCTCACACATGATTTAGGTCATCCCCCTTTTGGTCATGCCGGGGAAAGAACACTTCATAAACTGATGAAAGAATACGGCGGATTTGAAGGTAATGCTCAGACGCTTAGAATAATTACGGAAACAATTTACAGAACAGAGAATTCACGAAAAGGAATGAATCCGTGCAGAGCTTTCCTCGACAGCATTTTAAAATATAAAAGTTTGTTTAACGAACTTGATGATCCTTTCAATCACTATCTATATAAAGAACAAAAGGAATACTTAAATTTTGTCTTTGATGGCGAAGATATTCATAGACATTTTTCGCACGGTGAGGAAGCAGATTCTTTCAGAAGTATAGAATGTCAAATTATGGATTGGGCGGATGATACCGCTTATGCAATTAATGATATTCAAGATAGCATTATAGGCGGCTTTATTACAATTGCTAAACTTGTTAATTACGGTAAAGATTTTCCTTTGAACAAAAATGAATCCGGTTACTTAGAAGAATTAATCGAGTGGATTAAAGACGGTAAGATAAAACCAAAACTCGGTTCTCAGATTGGAGATTTTATCAATGCATGTTCAATTGAAGAACAAAAGACTTTTATGGATAACAAAACTAACCGCTATAAATATAAATTGGTTGTTGATGATAGGTGTCTTGAGAAAGCAAACTTCTATAAAAAAATTGCCACCGAGTTGGTTTTCAAATCAACACAACTGCATCAAATGGAATCCAAAGGGGATTTTATGTTGACAAACTTTTTTAATGTAATGAAAGAAAATTATATTGAAAGGGTAAACAACATAAAACTTGTCCCGGAATTCAGTCATAAAATTATTGTAAATACAAATGACAAACTTACCAGAGCAAGGTTGATCTGTGATAACTTAGCCGGAATGACCGATTCGTTTGCTATGCGTTCATACCGAAGATTGTTTGACCCGAATTACAGCTCTATTGCCGATTTGGTTTAATCATTACCCCATCTCACCTTGGAAGTTTATTAATTAACCGTAGAGGCTCTAAGCTGTTTCATGTCAATTTACATTTATTTTTAAATAATTATTAACTACTTTTGAACCAAATTGATTCACAAATGGTTCACTATCAAAATGAAATCGATAACATTACATAACATGAACAATAAGCTGTACCAGTATCTAAATAAACGGGCAAAAGAAAAGGGTACAAGTTTAAATCAGACTATCAAGTTAATTCTTGAAGAACACTTCGGAATCAGTCCGCAACAAAATAAAAAGGAAGAAGAGTTTCGAGAGTTTTTGGGTGTTTGGAATAAGCGGGAGCTGAAAGAATTCCAAAAAAGAACCGATGAATTTAATAAATTGAATGGGGACGATTGGAAGTGAAAAAAGTACTGTTGGACACGAATGCATACAGCAGTTTGCTAGCCGGTGATGAAAAAGTATTGAAAGAAATTGAAAACTCGGCAATCGTTTATCTTTCAGTGTTTGTAATAGGCGAATTACTAACTGGATTTAAAGGAGGCAGCAAGGAGCAGGAAAACAAAAAAATTTTAACCCGCTTTTTTGAAAAACCCTCTGTTGAAATTATTAATGCAACAGTCGAAACGTCTGAATTCTTCTCACACGTAAAGCATCAATTAAAAATGAAAGGTTCTCCAATCCCCATCAATGATGTCTGGATTGCCGCACATGTTTTTGAAACCGGTTCAACACTAATTACTTTTGATTCTCACTTCAGTAAGATTCCCGGTATCAAACTTTGGGATCAGTTAGATTAATATTCCGGTTATTGAATTAACTGCAAAAACATTGGACTTGTCTGCCAACAAAAGGCAAGCTTACTGTTTAAAGCTCTCAATAACTTCTTCGACTGTCTTTGTATTGTTAAAGAAAGATAAAATCTTACTAAGTACTTCATCCACATAAGCATCGGGGCAGGATGCACCGCTTGTTAAAACAATTTTAACCGACTCCTTTGTCGGAAGGAAATTATCGGAAGTAATTTCTTCTTTGCTGTGAATATTAAAATGACGGATCAATTTTTTAGATAAAATTTTATCCGCATTGTTTATAAAGTATGTCGGAAATTTCTTTTCAAGCAGCTCGACGATATGAGAAGTATTTGAGCTGTTGTATCCCCCTACTACAATTGCTAAATCGGCATTTGTATTTAATAAACCATAAGTTGCAGATTGATTATCATTTGTTGCATAGCAAAGAGTATCGCGTGTATCGGCAAAGTGATCCTGTATGTTTTCTTCACCATATTTATCAACCATAGTGCGTTTTAGCAAATCAGCTATTTCTTGTGTTTCGGTTGCGAGCATTGTCGTTTGATTTACAACTCCGACTTTTTTCAAGTCTTTTTCTACGTTGAAGCCATCGGAATATTTACCGCTGAATATTTTATAAAAATCTTCTTTGGGAAGAATTCCTAAAATGATTTTGGCAAGTGTTTCGGTTTCCTTTATATCTCTAACTATAACCGATTTTGCGTTTCTAACGGAATGTGAAAATGTAGCTCTTGTTTCTTCGTGATTATGCTTACCGTGAATGATTACGGTATGTTCTTTCTCTCCAAGTTCGTAAGCACGGTTCCAAACTTTTTCTACAAAGGGGCATGTTGTATCATACTGTTCGGTTGGAATTCCCATTTCAATTAACTTCTTCTCAATTTCTATTGTCGTTCCAAATGCGGGAATTAAAACTATATCTTCTTTTGTAATTTCATCCCATTGCACATAATGATTACCTTCGGTATCCATTATAAAATTAATTCCTTGCTGCTGAAGATCAGAATTTACACCGGGATTGTGGATCATTTCACTTAGAAGAAAAATTCTTTTACCCGGATTTTCTTCAACGGTTCTGTAAGCAATTTCAATTGCGTTTTCAACCCCGTAACAGAAACCAAAGTGACGCGCTATGTAAAACTTAACCGGACCGAAATTCAATTCGGTGGGAGTAAAATCCTTTTTGCGCGGATCTTTAATTTTACGAAGCTCTTTTATTGTAGAAATTATTGAACTTCTATAATGCTCGGGTATGTCGAATTTTTTCATAATTACTATTAATTATTCACGATAGCAAAAATGTTAATTTGTTTCTACTCTGAAGGAAACTTCTACCTCGTTCCATTCAATTACTACATCTGATGAATAAGGAGAAATATATTTGAATGTAAACAGGAGTCTATCGGTAAAATCGCTTTTGCGTGGTTTAACTTTAAACCGCAAAAGATCTTCATCTTCTTTATAATTAAAAGCGCCCCATTGATCCCAAACTTTATTAAAAATAATTGTCCATTCTTTTTCGCCGGGTATGGTAAACAAACCATATTTACCTTTAGGTACTTCGTTACCTTCAACAACAACATTATCCCCGAATTCAATTACCGTTGCTTCGTTAGCGCCGGTTCTCCAAACTTTATTGTATGGTACGAGTCCACCCCAAATTTCACGTTCTTTTACTCCGGGTCTACTGTAGTTTATTGAAACTTCGGTGTAACCAACGACTTGCGAGACGTATGCTTTCGGACTTAACCGGGGCGGATCGTTTTGTGAAAATGAAGTTGAAGCGGTTATCAGTAAGATTAATAATGAAACAAATAATATATTCTTCATAAATTCTCCTAAAACAATTCTAATATTGAAAGGAACTTAACACTAAAAGTTAATTATCTTCTTTTCTTTCTACAAGAGTTAGTATTGAATATACCGCAACAATCTCATCCTCTTGATTTACAACTTCAACATACCATTCAACAACCCCATTGGGGATATCTTCAGGCTGACGTTTTTCTTTATATGTTTTTCTTTTACAAGTTAATTTAGCTTGAATCGTATCACCGATATAAACAGGTTTTGTGAATCGAAGGTTCTCTAATCCGTAATTTGCGAGTACAGGACCTTTTGCCGGATGAACAAACAAGCCTGCTGCTGCAGATAAAACAAAATAACCGTGAGCAACTCGTTTTTCAAACATTGAATGACGGGCAGCAATATCATCCATGTGCGCATAGAAATAATCACCGCTGATACCGGCAAAGTTTACAATATCTGTTTCTGTTACTGTGCGTCTTGGTGAAATAAGGGTCTCACCGATTTCCAATTCTTCAAAATATTTTCTGAATGGATGAATCAGATCGATTTTGTATTGCGCACCTTTAAGATATTGTCCGCTTACTTTTGTTAACATTGTCGGATGACCTTGAAGAGCAACTCTCTGCATATATTTTAATACGCTTCGGATACCTCCTAGTTCTTCGCCGCCGCCGGCTCTTCCCGGACCGCCGTGTGTCATATGGGGTAGAGGTGAGCCGTGCCCTGTTGATTCTTTTGCACAATCTTTATTGATGATATTTATTCTACCGTGATATGAACCACATTCTAAAATAAATTTTTCGGCAGCGTCTGAATTTGTTGTGTATAACGACGCAACCAAACTTCCTTGACCGAGATTAACTATTTTAATTGCATCATCTATTGTTTCGTACGGCATTACGGTATTGACTGGACCGAAAGCTTCAACCTCATGCGGTTCGGAAGTATTTAGCGGATCATTACATTTAAGTAAAACGGGACTAGCAAATGCAGAATTTTTATTTTCAAATTTTTCGTTGCCTTCGTAAACGACTTCCAAAGAGTTTTTAAGTAATTCAATTTTTTCATTTAACATTTCCGCATAACGCTTGCCTCCGAGAGAACCCATTCTTGTTTCTTTATCGGAAGGATCACCGATTTTGATTTTAACCAATCTTTCTTTTATTGCTTCGGTAACATCACCTATTAAATTTGCCGGAACAAGAGTTCTTCTAATTGCCGTACATTTCTGCCCGGCTTTGGAAGTCATTTCATTTACTACTTCTTTAACAAATAGGTTGAATTCTTCCATATCTGTAGTTATATCAGGAGCAAGTACAGATGCATTAAGGGAATCTGCCTCAAGATTAAATCGAACAGAATTTTTAATAATGTTCGGATGAGATTTAAGTTTTTGTCCTGTTGCAGCAGAGCCGGTAAAAGTAACAACATCCTGGTTTGTTAAATGATCAAGTAAGTCAACCGGTTCACCTAATATTAATTGAAGCGCACCTTCAGGAAGAATTTTTGAATCAATAATTGCTTCGGTTATTTTTACTGCAAGATGAGAGGATACCGGGGCAGGTTTAACAACTGCAGGCATCCCGGCTAAAAGGGTCGGAGCTAACTTTTCAAGCATTCCCCAGACAGGAAAGTTAAATGCATTTATATGAATAGCGACACCTTGTAAAGGAACACATATATGCTGACCAACAAATGTTCCTTCTTTTGAAAGCATTTCCATATTTCCTTCGACCCAAACTTTGCCATCGGGAATTTCTCGTCTTCCTTTGCTTGCATAAGTAAATAGAGTTGATATTCCTCCTTCAATATCTACCCACGAATCAATTTTGGTTGCCCCGGTTTGATAAGAAGGCGGATAAAATTCATCTTTTCTTGTCATTAAATACTGAGCTAATTCTTTCAACATTCTGCCGCGCTGGTGAAATGTCATTTCTCTTAAATTAGCTCCACCGACTTTTCTTGCATAGTTCAAGATCGCTTTTATATCCAAACCGTCTGAAAAAAACTCGGTAATTTTTTCTCCGTTTACAGGATTAAATAAGGGTATAATATCTCCCGCCCCTTCAATCCATTTACCTAATGCATAAGATTTTAGTCGAATCAATTTTTACTCCTAAAAAATATTTAGTGCAATTTAAGACAAAGCGTCCGCTAAGTTAAAGGATTTTCGAATAGTTATCAATTTGGAGTTGAATAGAATAAAAAGAGGCTGTTTCAAAAGTAAATATCAAATAAAAAATCTGTGAAAATCTCGCCAGAGTTCGGTCGAAGACTCCGTTGGAGTCTTCGGACTCTAAAGAGCGTAATCTGCCGACAGTTCAAATCTGCGGTATCTGCGTTCTAATTTTATAATAAACTTTACTTTTGAGACCGCCCCCTATTTAAATTAAAAATCGTCACCATCGAGACCACCGCCTTCACCGTTTTGAGGTCTTCGCTGCTGTTTGTAATTGTTGATATTGAATCGAAGATTTAACATTATGTCTGTTGACTCTCTTGTGGCAAGTCTATAAGTATATAAATCGGGAGTTTGAAGAGTATGTTCTCTTTTAAATGAGCTTAGCACATCACGCATTTGAAGAGTTGCGGTTAACATATTTTCAATTACGTCATACCTTAAAGCGGCATTAACAAAAAGAAAATCTTCTGTTCTTCCTTGCGATGAAACTGATGGACTATTATATATTGCATTCAACTGCATCTGAAGTCTATCTGTTAATTTTATGATATTGTTAAATCTTACATTCCAGTTGAAGCTTGTTCTCGAAAATTCTCTATCGTTTATAGTTCCTTCAATTCTATAATCATAAATATTACCGATTAGGTTAACATTCCAATTTTTAATCGGGTCAAAATTAAAAAACAGCTCTGTTCCTAAAGAATAATCCTTTCCAACATTATCTACTGAGTTAAGAGTAATGCCGTCAGAATAAACGGAGCTAATCCTTTCGACTTTGTTATTTACTATTCTATAATAACCCTCAACCGAAAAAACCATGTTGCCGATATATGTTTGATAACCCAACTCATATGAATCTATATACTCCGGGAGTAAACCAGGATTACCGATACGAACATTGTATGCATCCATCCACGTTTCAAAAGGTTCCAACTGCCAGCCGCGGGGACGGTTAATTCTTCTTGTATAACTTGTCATTAACTGGTGCTTATCAAGAAATTCATAACTGAAGTGAGCAGAAGGAAAGAAATCCCATCTATCGATTTCAAAACTGCTGTTGTTTCGAGCGACATCAATTTGTCTGCCTGTATATTCACCTCTTGCACCGAATTGAAATCCTAATCTGCCGATTTTATTTGAATAAAGAGAATAAACAGAGTGAACGGTTTTGTCGTAGTTAGCTTCATTTCTGAAATCTATTTGTTCAACGTAATTATTAACATCGGCTTGATAATAGTAAAGACCGGTTCTTTCAGTCGATAATTCTAAATCAGTTTGATAACCGGCTTCAAACTTACTCTTAGCATTAAGAGGCAATGTATAATCAAGTTTTATTCTAAAGTTTTCATCGGGACCTTCTTCGGTTGATTTTTGTCCGCTTATAACCGAACCATCTTGACGAAGATTGTTAATCGTATATTCTTCGTTTTCCGCATTATCATAACTTATATCTGCAGTTAGTTGGTGACCGGCTTCGTTAAACTTAAGGAGGTAATTAAGAAACAAACTATAAGAATATCCGCTTCTCTCACGATCGGAATAACTTCTAAAAAATAGTCTTGAGGGGTCATCTGAAGTCCATTGGTTATAACTTAAGTTAGAAATTCTATTAAAAGCTCTATCGGAAAATCTTCCGCCCAGTGTAATAAGATTTCCTAAGCCCAAATTATATGAAAGTGATCCGTTTAAACGAAGAAAAGTTCTGCCTCTTGTTCCGTTTCCATCGGAATCATAATAAGAATAGAATTCATCGCGGTTTGTCCAATTATTTTCTTCTTCAACCATTTTGAACATACGTTTATTATAATTTGCTCCAAAGTTGGCTTGAAAATCACCGCTTTTATAATCAAAAATTCCTTCGGCACCGTATTGATCGTTTAATCCGCCGTTTAATTCAGCAACACCGCTAATCCCAACTTGATCGGATTTTTTCATAACAATGTTAATAATTCCCGAAGTTCCTTCGGGGTCATATTTAGCGGAAGGATTAGTTATTATCTCTATGTTTTGTATTGAACTAGCGGGAATTTGCTGAAGAACATCACTTGCGTCAAGAACAGTTGGTCTTCCGTCAATTAAAACCGTAAAATTTCCGCTTCCCCTTAAACTAACGTTTCCTTCAATATCAACAGTAACAGACGGAACATTTTCCAGGATATCAACTGCAGTACCGGAAGCGGCAGTAAATTGACTTCCGACATCAATTACTTTTTTGTCAATTTCATATGATATTGGTGAGCGTTGACCGCTGATTAATATTTCTTCCGTACCGTAAGTGTGAGGCGTCAATTTTATTTCGCCGATATCAAGTGGACCGGGATTTTGTATAATAATGTTATCAACAATTTTTTTATCAAACCCGATATAACTTGCTTCTAAGTAATAGGAACCGCGCTTTATTCTTTCAAGAAGGAAAATTCCATCTTTGTTGGTTACTGTTCCTGTAACTTGAGTACTATCTTCGGAATTAAATAAAACAATATTGGCAAATTCCATAGGAATATTCGTGGAGAGTTCTAAAACTTTTCCCGTAATAGACGGTGGGTTCATCCCCCCGCCAGAACCTGGTCTTTGTTGTGCCGGAATTACTAAAAGAGGCAGCAGTAGAAGCAAAATATAAATACGCATAAATATTTCTTTCTTAACAATTATTGATGATTTTGGTTTATCTCTTTAAACAAATTAATGAGGTAAAAGGTTTAACAAAAAATTAGACGGGCAAAAATTTTTCGCCCGCTAGAATAATAAGGACTAATTTTTTGTAAGAGTATATGTTCCGGTAATTTCAGGTACGAGGAATATTGATGGGAACTTAAAACTGCCAGTCATTGTGTTGCCGGATATTGTTCCTGTAAGTACCTCATCGTTGTTAGAGCCAAGAGAAACCGAAAAACTATTATTTACTACCTCCGCTAAACCGTCCGAAGAAGTGTTAGAATATGATCCCTGGGTTGTTGACGAACCCGAAACCATTTTATAATTGACACTATAACTTGTAACAAATGCTTTCCCGCCAACATTTCCGATAATGATTGTCATGGTTGTATCCATACTGTTTTGCCCGCTATATGTCCCTACAGATTCCGGAGCTTTTGGTTCTGCCGGATTTGAATCATCACTGCTGCAAGCAGCAAAAATTAAAGAAATTAATAATACAGTAAAAAAAAGTTTGCCTAGTCGTTTCAATTTTAACTCTCCTAATTTATTAATTATACCAAGTGTCTGATTTTATAAAGATACATGAAAAAAATATATTTTCAAACATAAACAAAGACTAGTTATGTAATGAATAATTTTCAATTATATATTGGGTTGATTGCAGCATTGAATGTGTATAGGTTAACATGCTGTCAACAACTTCCGGATAATCATCCGCAAAATTTTTAATGCTTCGAGTTTTATATTCGTGTAGCTTTATGCCTCCATCTCGATTTTTGATTAAGAAAAATCTATCGCTTAGCACTCCAATATTATTGTCATCCGTGAAATAAGCAAAACTTCGACTCTCCAATAATAAATCAATCCCCATTGTACTGTTGATATAAGGTAAGTTGAGCATACCAATAATTGTAGGCATTACATCGATCTGCATTGCTAGCTCATCATACTGCATGGGATTTTCTTTAATCCGTTCGGAAAAGAATATTAGAGGTGAATGAAAAAATGATAGCGGAATATCATAAGGCTGAATTGTACTTCTTCCGTGATCTGCAAGAAAAACAAAAATGGTATTCTCATACCATTCACTTTGAGATGCTTTTTGCAAAAAATGTTTTATCGACCAATCACAATATTGAACTAATTGCTCTTCTAAACTTGATGCGGTTGGAGTAAAATTAATTCCGGGTGGAATAATTTTAGGATCGTGATTACTTGCTGTAAGAATAGCAGCGAAAAATGGACGATTATCTTTTACTTCGTTTAATATATTCACTGTTTCATCAAACAAAATATGATCCGGCACCCCAAGTGTGCTTAATATCCATTCCGAAGGATAATTTCTTTCACAGAAAATTTTTTCAAATCCGTTTTCATATAAGAAGCCGGCGGTATTATCAAATTGATCATCGTGTGCAACAAAAAAATAATTTCGATAATTATTTTTCTTAAGCTCGTTAACAATTGTATGAATACGCGGAATTACAGCGGGCTTCATCGGGTGACGATTTAAAATTGTAGGGAAGGAAAAAAGTGTGGAATAAACCCCGTTGTAAGTGTGTATTCCCGAAGTGAAAAAATTGTCAAATGTTATTGCGTTTTCTGCTAAACTGTCAAGAACCGGGGTTAAGTTGCTGTTGTTTCCATACCTGTTCATTCTTACAGCTGCCATCGATTCCATTATTACTACTATAACATTTTGCTTTAATCCTTCACCTTTGGGAATAATTTTACGGGAAATCGGAGCTGGTTCAATTTCATTTTCTATTCCCAAAAATTTTCGACTGTACTCAATTGCTGTTTGATCATCAATAAAATTAATTCGCTGTTCTTTAAGTTTGCTGTCCTCAAGCAGACTTGTAAGCAATGTAAAAACAGGATTCAAACCAAGCTGATTTGCAAACGAATATTCGGAAAAATATGCTGTGCCAACTCTAATAGGTGACTTTTCTTCTATTCTTCCCCGGATTGCCAAAAAGATAAGTAAGAAAAAGAAGATGAATAAAAACAATCGTTTAACAAAAAACAGTACTGAGAATTTATTCGTGTTCTCTACAACTGTTTTTGTTTTTCGATAAAACTTTAGATCAATATAAACGAACAAAGAGCTCATCAACAAAAACAGAATAACAAATCCAACCATAAACAAATCGCCCGCAATCATTCTAACTATAAAAGAAAAATCACTCACCCAGTTTAATATTACCGAAGTAGTGTTGGCAAAGTAATATTTGAAGTAGGGAATGTTTATGCTGGTTACTATAAATGCGGTTATGTAGAGAGGAATAATTAAAAACAAAATTAAAAAGTAGGGAAGCGTATAGTTTTTTTTGAAAAACGAAAAAATCGATAGAACAATAAACGGAAGAATTAATATGTAACCTGAAATCACCGAGTCAAAACGGAAGCCGTACCAAAATGAAGTTAGTAAAAGTGAAATTCTTGAATCAACCGGAAGCTCTTCTGCATACTGCCAGTTAACGAAAAGCAGTATAATCCTAAATAAAGTGAAAAATAAAATTCCGGTTCCATACACAGATATTAAAAACTTTATATGAACCGGTATATAAGAAAATAAATTGTTTATAAGATTATTTTTGGAAGTCGTCAATCCACAATACTCAGTCAGTATAAATTAATTATGGAAAGATATGAATTTCATTAAAATTATTTAGTATCGCCCCATGTTTTATATTCAATGATATATTCGGGCAAATCTTTAGGAATTTCACGCAGAGGTTCACACTCTTTTAATGTTTCGTGAAGATGTTTGGGCAAGGCTTGATAAATTTTTGTCCCCTCGGTTTTCCATTTAGCCATCTCATCGGTAACATCTTTTACAATCTTTGCCGGGTTGCCGACAACAATTTTTCTATTAGGAATTTTCATTCCTTCGGGTACAAAGCAAAGAGCTCCTATTATACATTCATCACCGACTTCAACATTATCCATTACAACGGCGTTCATTCCTACTAAAGAATTTTTACCGATTGTAGCACCGTGAATTATTGCACCATGTCCAATATGAGCTGATTCATGTAATCTAACGGTTACATTCGGGAACATATGGATAACACAATTTTCTTGAACATTGCATCCGTCTTCAATAATTATTTTACCGAAGTCGCCGCGTATTGCTGCACCCGGACCGATATAAACATCTTTTCCTATAATTACATTCCCGATAACACTCGCCGTCTTATGAACGAAAGCCGTCTTGTGGATTACCGGTTTAATGCCGCGATACTCGTAGATCATGTTATTAAGTTATTGAGTTATTTAGTTATTAGGGTGATTGTTTCTCTTTGCTTTGTTTAAGTAACTTATATAACCGTTCAACAGTTTGAGGGTTTTCTCGTACATCCCCCGGAACTCTGATAAAATTTCATTGTCTATGTATTCTTCATCGAATGCCACAATCATATGGTCCAATGTTTCACAAAGCGATCCACGCGCCTGTCTGCAGTATTGAATATTCTCTTGATAATGATATCTTCCAAATCCTTCGGCAATTTGGTTGGTAATTCCTCTTGAGGATCTTAACGTTTGATCCGTCAGTTTATATTTTTCTTCAACAGGAAATCTTTTAACAACCTTTGAAACAAATATGCGCAATTCCCGCGCAGACCTCCAAACTTCTAAATCTTCAAAAGTGTGCATAGTTATTTTCCTTAATAACTTAGTAACATAATAACTTAATAACTAGATTTTCTCAATAATACAGGCCATTCCCTGTCCAACACCGACACAAAGCGTACAAAGTGCGCGATTCTTTTTCTGCTCTTCGAGCTCAATCATTGCAGTAGCGATTAAGCGGGCGCCGCTCATGCCTAGCGGATGTCCTAATGCAATAGCACCGCCGTTTGGATTGACACGGGGATCATTCCACTGTATTCCGAGTTCTCTTAATACTGCAATACTTTGTGCGGCAAATGCTTCGTTTAATTCTATTACATCGAAGTCGGCTAATGTTAATTTTGTTTTTTCCAGAATTTTCTTAGTTGCATAAATCGGTCCAAGTCCCATTACTCTCGGCTCTAATCCAACAACAGATGAAGTAATAATTTTTGCTCGCGGAATTAGATTATATTTTTTAATCACATTTTCCGAGGCAAGCAATAAAGTGCATGATCCGTCATTCAAACCGGAAGAATTACCCGCCGTTACAGTTCCGTTTTTTCTGAAAGCCGGTTTTAAAGTTGCCAATATTTCCGGGGTTGTATCCGGCTTAATGAATTCATCCTCGTCAAAAATTATGTTGTCACCTTTTCTTTGAGGAATTTCAACCGGCATTACTTCCTTTTTCATTCGACCGGATTGATTTGCTTTAACCGCTTTCATGTGAGAGTTAAATGCAAACAAGTCTTGATCTTCTCTGCTGATTTTATATTCTTCGGCAATATTTTCGGCGGTTTCACCCATCGCTTCTGTTCCATACATAGCTTTCATTTTCGGATTTACAAATCTCCATCCCAAAGTCGAATCGTGAATTTCCACTTTACCGGAGAATGATTTTTCAGCTTTGGATTGAACTAACGGGGCGCGGGTCATGTGTTCAACTCCGCCAGCGATATATAAATCGCCATCACCCACATTGATTGCCCGGGCAGCATTAATTACAGCGCTCATTCCCGAAGCACAAAGACGATTAACGGTTTCGCCGGGAATAGTTACCGGAAGACCTGCAAGAAGTAATGCCATTCTTGCAACGTTTCTATTATCTTCACCGGCTTGATTTGCACAACCGAGTATTACGTCCTCAACCCGTGAAAAATCAACCGACGGATTTCGGTTAATAATTTCTTTGATTGTTAATGCGGCAAGATCATCCGCACGAACAAAGGACAAAGACCCGCCTAATTTCCCGATAGGTGTTCTTATTGCATCTATTATAAATGCTTCTTTCATATTGATTTACTTTCATAGATTTTAAAAATATTTTTAATCCTACTCTTACTCTGAAACCAAAAGCGATTAAGATTATGATTAAGAGTAAGATTAAAAACAAATGTTATTCACTCACCTTATGCAAAGATGTTATTATATTAAATGGCACTCTATTTTAGTCTATAAAAGCAACATTGAAGGTCAAAAACAAGCGACCTTCAATGTTTGTGTATAATGTGATTTATTCAGTTAAAAACTCTTTCTTAGTTCTATAAACTGTTCCGCGAAAGATTCCGACTTTTACATTATGTTGATTGGTAACAGTTACATTATAAAAACCGACAGAATTTCCTTTGCTCTGTTCTTCGGCGGCGGCAGTTAGTTCGTCGCCTTCATAAACCGGTTTGGGGAAAGCAATACTTGTTTCAAGAGCAACGGCAATTCTTCCATAATTATTTGAAGAAAATGCAAGCGCACTATCAGCAAGTGAAAATGTTATTCCGCCGTGTGTGGTTCCGAATCCGTTCAGCATTTCTTTTCTTACTTTCATCTTTATTTTTGCAAAACCCGGTTTAATTTCAATAACTTCTATTCCAAGCCATCTGCTGAACTCATCTATTTCAAGCATGTGTTGAACAATTTTTTCGGCTTTATTTTGTTTATTCATAAAATTTCTTTCCATCTTTCTTCATTCTTTTAAGCAATGGACTAACTCTGTATCTATCTTCACCGTATTCTTCGTAAAGGTTTTGTAGTCTGTCAACGACCGCATCAATACCAATTTCATCAGCCCATTCGCATAGACCTTTTGGATAGTTCACGCCTTTAGTCATAGCTAAATCAACATCTTTAACCGATGCGACATTCATAAATACGGCATCTGCGGCTTCGTTGATTAACATTGCTATAATTCTATCGAAAATTTCTTTACCTAATTTGGGATCCGTAAGAGGCTTAGGATTCTTTGCAGCATCGGAATAATCATAAAACCCTTTACCGGATTTTTTACCGAAATGTTTTGCGTCTACAAGTAATTTTTGAGTTTGTGAAGGTTTAAAACGAGGATCAAAATAAAATTGTTCAAATACTTTTTTTGTTACTTCATAATTTACGTCATTTCCGATTAAGTCCATTAGTTCAAACGGACCCATTTTAAAATTTCCAAATTCTTTCATTGCCCAATCAATTGTTGCAAAATCTGCAAAACCTTCTTCATAAATTCTGAGTGCTTCACCATAGAATGGACGGGCAACTCGGTTAACAATAAATCCCGGGGTATCCTTTGCAACAACGGTTGTCTTTCCCCAGGCACTGATTAACTCCCGCGTTTCTTTAATTACATGTTGACTTGTATTTAACCCCGGGACAATTTCAACAAGAGGCAATATTGGTGCAGGATTAAAAAAGTGTATACCGATAACGCGTTCGGGTTTCTTGCATGCTGATGCAATGGAGGTAACGGAAAGAGAAGAAGTATTTGTTGCAAGTATGGCGTTTTCCGAAAAAGTCTTTTCTAATTTTCTAAAAGCTTCTTGTTTGTTTTCCAGTATTTCAACTATTGCCTCAATTATAATTCCGCAATCTTCGGTAACACCGATAAATTCAGAATGATGAATTCTATTTAGAATACGAGTTGCTTCAATTTCACTAATTTTTTCTTTTTCAATAAGACGAGCAAATATTTTTTTTAATTTCTCTTTTGAATTTCGAAGAGCAGCTTCGTTGTTGTCGTAAATATATACATCATGACCGTATGCTGCAGCAACTTGAGCAATGCCGGTTCCCATTGTTCCTGCTCCGAGTATGCCGACTTTTATTTTTTTATCAATCACTTTAAGATTATTCTTTCATTATTAGTATGCCGAAACTAATAAATTAATTTGATTGATTCACTTAAAAGGGGAGTAGCTGCTCTTGTATAACTTTTCAATCTTTGATTTCATTCCGGCTAAACCTTGCAGCCCGCCTGTATGAATTGCAACAATTCTCGAATTTGAAGGGAAATATTTTTTGCTGATCATATCATTAATTCCGTATATCATTTTGCCGTTGTAAATTAAATCAAGTTGAATGTTGTTATTTTTCTTGAAGCAATTAACAAATTCAATAAGTTCACGACTAATTTTTGCGAAACCACCGAAGTGGTAATCATGGTTGATTTTCCAATTGTCGAATTTGCGAATTGACGAATTAGAAATAAGCTCTCTAATCATTGCCGATAAATACTTTCCATCTTTTAACGAGGAAAAACCGATTACCTTTTTACCGTTGTTTAATCCCGTAATCAATCCGGCTAATGTACCTCCTGATCCAACCGGTACGCATAAATAATCAAAATCCGTCTTGATGTTTTGAAGAATTTCACCGGTTCCTTTTAAGGCTAATTCGTTTGTCCCTCCTTCCGGAAGTATATATACATCGCCAAATTGTTTTGCGATATCTTCTCTAAAATTTTTGTCAGTTCTATTACGGTATGATTTTCTATCAAGGTAGTACAGGGTCATTCCATTATCAACCGCAAACTGTAATGTTGGATTTAATGGTTTATACTCTTCTCCTCTTATAATACCGATAGATTTGAATCCGAATAACTTTGCGGCTGCCGATACGGCGTATATATGGTTTGAATATGCACCGCCGAAAGTTAAAATAGTTTCTTTGTTTTCCTTTTTTGCTTTTTCGAGGTTGTACTTTAGCTTATAATATTTATTCCCGCTAATAAAAGGATGAATTAAATCTTCCCTTTGAAGATAAACTTCAACATTATTATTTGTGGCGGGAAGGAAAACTTTTTGCGTAATTGCATTATTAATATTTATTGATTGCATTAATCTCTATTCGTATTGAATACCGGAATAATCTTTCAAATATTGCGGGACTTTTGGTTCGCCGTTAAAAAAAGATTTATCAACACCTTTTGTTAATGCCCATCTATGAATCCAAGATGGACCGTATTTTCCGACAAAATTATTCTCCGAATTATACGCTTCATCTTGCAAAGCTTCATCCATTGAAACGAATTCATATCCTTCATTTTTAATTGCTTCGGCCAGTTCATCAAAATAATCGGCGTTAAGTAAATTAGAATGAACAAGCAAAACTTGTTTTATGTTTCTGTTAAATAATTGCTGAGATTGCACTTCATAGTATTTTATTTTTTCTATCATATAGTCCACATAATCAGTACCTAATTTTTTCATCATCTCGATGTTGTTTTCCTTAAATGCTTTGTTGTACCCGAATGCAAAAATCCATTCCGAGTTATCAATTGTAACAGGAGCTTCTTTGTAATTGTTATTCTTTAAGAATTTTTTTAATGCTAACATTATCTCTTCCGTCTCCCCGCTTCGTAAATAAGGATGGCGGAAATATTCATATTTAATATTTCTTTCTTCGGCAAGTCTTCTCGTAATTTTTTCACCCTTTAACAGATCAGCTTTGTATTCTTCGAATGGTAAGGCATTAATATTTGGATGAGAAAAAGTGTGATTACCCAATTCCAATCCGGCATCAAGCCACAATTTTAGAATATCAAGTTTGGTAGAATCTATTTTGTCATCGTCAAACAATTTTCCTTCATTAACAAATCCCACTGCGGGAATATCATATTGTAAAATGTGTGAAATAATTCTTTTATTGAATTCCAGTTGTTCAACGGCTGAATAATCTCTGTTCTGTTGAAACGGAAGATCATCAAAAGTAACCGCCATAAATTTTTCGGTTTGTGCGTTATTAGAAACAACAGAGATTAATATTATTATGCACAGCTTGTATAGTGTTGACATGTTCTCCCAAAACTATTGGTGTTAATTTAGTTTTTATCGATTTCGTTTATCATTTCTAATAATTTATTTACGGTTCGCCAGTTACGTGCAGTTGCCGGAACGCCAAGCAATTTTTCTGCCCGGTCGGCAAGTTTTGATTTGCCGAATCCGTCCGGTGCATAAAAGTAGAAAAATTTATCAACCAATTTAAATTGTTCGGTTTCAGCTTTTAACTCATTCATCTTATCAAAATTTGCTTCGTCAGCTTTTCTCTCAAGAAAAAATACATGTAGTGATTTATGATTTTCACCGACTTGCGGAAACGGATTATTCTTAACTACTTTTTGAATGTCTTTTTTCTTTAATATGATTATCCTCGGCTCAAAGCCGTGATTTCTTTTTATTTCTGCGGTTATCTTTTGAGACAATCCCGTAATGTCATTTTCATTATAATTGAAAACAACGTTCCCGCTTTGTATGTATGTTTTAATTTCTTCTACCCCGAGTTTTTCTAAAATTGATTTTAGATCTTTCATCGGCAGAATATTTTTACCGAGTACATTTATGGCTCTAAATAATGCAATGTATGTTGACATATTTTTGTTTTTATAACTTAACTATCAGAGAAAGTTATTAGTTGTTTCCTAATTCATAAACTACTTCACCTCCAACAATTGTATATATAACCTGCGTGCTTAATATTTCCGAGTCTTCGCAAGTCAATAAATTATTGGACAGAATCACTAAGTCCGCAAGTTTGCCGGGAGTTAGACTACCTTTTATATTTTCTTCAAACGATGCATAGGCTCCGTTAATTGTATATGAACGCAGGGCTTCTTCACGTGTCATTTTCTGTTCTGCATAAAAAGTGGTTCCGTCAGCGAGCATTCTTGTTACGGAGGCATAAAAGCTTGCAATCGGACTTACCTTTTCCACCGGGGCATCCGTACCGTTTGAAATTATTGCACCGGAATCAATTAATTTTCTCCAAACATAAGCACCTTCTTTTGCCCGGTAAGCACCAAGTCTTCTGTTTACAAACACGGCATCTGACGTACAGTGAATTCCTTGCATCGCAGCGATAACTCCAAGCTCACTAAACTTTTTTATGTCGGCATTTGATAAATGCTGCGCGTGCTCAATTCTCCATCTTAAATCTTTGTTATCATTTTTTGCATAAGCGGATTCATAGATTTTTAATATTTCTCTATTACCTCTATCTCCAATAGCGTGAGTATTCATTTGCAAATTATTTTCTAAGCAGATTTCCGCTGTTTCTTTTAATTCTTTTAACGGGGTTACATTTAATCCAAAATTTGTAGTATCGTCATCGTATGGAGATAGAAGCCAAGCACCGCGTGAACCAAGTGCTCCGTCAATATATTTTTTAACAGAGCGAACTGTTAAATGATTATCTCCGTATCCAACAACTCTATAATCTTTTACTTTCTCTTTTAATTCGTTATTGTCGGCATAAATCATAACATTAAGCCTTACAGGTATTTTGTCATCATCAATCAAACTTCTTATCAAATCAATTTCTTCAAAAGAAGATCCGGCATCGTGGAAAGAAGTGATGCCGTTTGATAAGCATTCTTCGGCAGCCAGTTCATATGCATGAATTTTTTCTTGTAAAATTTGTTCTTGTGTAAGTGTATTCCTGTAATCTTGATATACATTCAGGATCAAATCTTCTGCATTCTCTTCAAATACACCGGTTAGCTTTCCTTCAGCATCTTTAACAATATTTCCTCCTCTTGGGTTTGGGGTTTCGGAAGTAATGCCGGCTAGTTCCATTGCTTTTGCATTAGCAAGCAAAGCATGTCCGCTTGCATGAGTTAAATAGACAGGATTAAGGGGTGAAGCATCACTAAGTTGATCATGGTACGGATACCCGTTTACGTTATTCTTAGGCGTTGGGTCCCATTTTTCTTGATGCCAGCCACGACCGACTATCCATTCACCGGGAAGAGCATTTTCGGCAGCTTGAGCAACGATTGCAACTATTTCGTCAAAATTATTAACATTCATTAGGTCAAGAATTAATTTTGATTTACCAATACCAAGGAAATGTGCATGACTATCAATAAATCCCGGCATAACAAAATTCTCATTTGCATCGATAATTTTTGTTGAGTCACCTCGGTATTTTAATATTTCATCGTTGGTCCCGACGGCTAATATTAATCCGTTTTTTATTGCAACTGCTTCGGTTATTGTATTTAATGAATCAACAGTAGCAACTATACCGTTCTTAATAATTAGATCTGCTTCCGGTAAATCGGAATCACCACATGAGAGTAGAATCATACCGGTTAAAAGAGTTAAAATAATTCTTAAAAAGATTTTCATATCACCTCAGATAAAATTGTCAATAGTAAATAATCAATTATTAGCTCCCCTTAAAATTCGGTTGGCGCTTTTCTAAAAATGCCAGGACGCCTTCTTTGTAATCGTCTGTATTACCGGCGGCAATTTGTAATTCTTTTTCAATCAGCAATTGTGAGTATAAATCATTTGCCATTGATTGCTGTAATGCTTTTTTTGTTAAAGCTAATCCGCGGGTTGGCATTGCCGCTAGTTTATTTGCTAATGTATTAACATTATTTTCAAACTCTTCTTCATTATAGTACATGTAAATCATGCCTATCCTTTCGGCTTCTTGAGCGGAGATTTTATCTCCCAACATCATAATTGATGCTGCTTTCTGCAATCCGATAAGTCTTGGTAGAATGTATGTGCCGCCGCTATCAGGAATTAATCCGATCTTAGAAAAAGCCTGTACAAAAGATGCCTTTTCGGAAGCAAGGACAATATCACATGCTAATGCAATATTTGCACCGGCACCGGCAGCAACACCGTTTACTGCTGCTATAACAGGTTTTTCCAATTCATAAATTTTCTTAATAATCGGATTATAACATTCTTCCAAAATATTTCCTAAATCGGCAAGAGGTTGTTCTTTCGGTACGGCTTCGGCTAAATCTTGACCGGCACAAAACGCTTTTCCTTCACCTGTGATAATAATTGCACGTATCGCTTTATCATTTGCACAAGTGTCTAATGCGTCTTGAATGTTTTTGCCCATCTCCATATTTATGCTGTTTAAAACTTCGGGGCGATTAAGTATAATTTTTGCAACAGAATTACCAACAGAAAAATTTATATGCCTGTATTCCATTTTATTCCATTCTTTTAATCAGTAATAAAAACTAAAATACTAATTGTTGGTCAAATAATCATTTGGGAGTTTTCTGGGTTATTCTTTCTTTAAGAATCTTAGGTATTATAGTCCTCATTATTATTATTCTATTTATTCCGAGTTTAGCAATCCTTATATTTATAATACATCAACTTGGCGGACGGATGAAAGACATCGACGTAATCAAAGACCTTCACAAAAAAAAGCAAACGCAAAGCATATTAAAATATCTCTCAGAAAAAAAAGAATCGGTAAAGTCCTTACAAAAGGTACTTTTTGAACTTGGCTTCGGAAGAGAACTTAAATGGGATATGTACGGAGCAGACGGTGATTACGGAAATTGTACGGTGACGGCAGTTGATACTTTTTGCAGTTATAACAAAATTAAAGCGAGCGGTCGTGCAGTATCTGGTAAAACAGCTGAAAGAATAATTTATCTTTATGGACTAATTGATAATCTAAAAATTATTAATGAAGCGGTTCAACAAGGTGAAATTGAAACAAGAATCAAACAAAAAGGAAGATACAAAACAGGTATAGCGGCTTTGCAAACATTACTTGCAGAACTTGGCTACACACGTCAATTGAAGTGGAATAAATACGGAGCAGACGGTGATTTTGGAAATTGTACAACCGCAGCATTAAAAAATTATGCAGAAGATGAAGGTTATTTAGATTCCGGTGAAACTCTTACAGACAAACTTGCCGAATCAATTTTACAAAAATTCAAACCATACTTTGGTTCTGAATTTTTAAGAACAACTATTAAGGCACATGGATTATCTCAAACATTATCCGGTAAAAATATTATTATCTCCGACGGCTCATTAAGCTGGACTTTCAGAAAATATCAAAAAGGTTTATTTACATACGGAAAGAACAGACCCAAAGATTTTATCGAATCACATTTTTCATCGCTTCCGAATTTAGGATTAACAAAATCCGCAATTAATGTTATGTTGTCCGTTTCCGAAAACGAAGGAAACCTGGATGCCGTAAACACATGGGATAATGCTCACCTTTCTTTCGGAATGTTTCAATGGACACTTGGAACAGCAACTAATCCCGGTGAGCTTCCTGCCCTTCTTAATAAAATAAAAACGAAAGCACCGGCAATATTTCAAAAATATTTTCTTGATTACGGACTTGATATTTTCCAAGCTAATGAAACAACGGGATTTCTTAAGTGGGATGGTCAGCAGATTATAACTACATCAAAAAAAGAATTAATGAGAGATCCCGTATGGGCATTTAGATTTTGGAAAGCGGGTCAAGATGAATTAGTTATGGCGATTGAAGTTGAACATGCTTATTCAAGAATAAAAACTTTTTATAAATCGAACAGCTACAAAGTTGAAAATTATTTTATTTCTGATTTAGTTACTTCGGAATATGGAGTTGCATTATTGTTGGATAATCATGTAAATCGTCCGGGTTATTTAGTTGATACATTGGCGAAAGCCATGAAAAATACCGGGTTAACTAATCCGAACACTTGGGGTACTGGGGAGGAAAAAATATTTTTGGACGAGTACCTTATTGTAAGAAAAACTTTTGGAAGGTATCCCATGACGGATTCTGACGGAAGAGCATTGGTAACAAAAAGATATTTAACAAACGGGATTATTTCCGGTACAAAAGACAGTTTTAAAATATAATTTCATTTAGTGAGTCGGCAATAAACCAATAAACCAAGCTTCTCCCCCCTTCGGGAAGATAAATATATGTAAACGGGTCTCTTGTGTCCGGGGATTTCTCTTGATAGAAATGTTCGCCGCCCGTTATTAACCGGGTAAAAAACAAAAAATTGTTATCATAACTTAAGTAAGGAGAATATTCATATTCATTTGTGTTGATGTTTATCCCTAAATTAACCGGGTCTTTCCAATTACCGGAATCATCTTTTTCAGAAAAATATATATCTCCGCTGCCGTACCCACCGGGTCTATCGGAAACGAATAAAATTTTGTTTTCATTCTTAAAGATATACGGATCAAAATCGCGGTACTTTGAGTTAATAGGACTTTCTAATTTTTGGGGTTCGGAATATTTTGTGTTTTTTAATTCTGCGTAATAAATATTCCAATATCCATCGGATTCATCACGCGCAGATGCAAAAAAGATTGTTCCGTTTTCAGAAACAGACGGAGAGTATTCATCTTCTATTGAATTAATCTCATTAATAAAAACCGGCTCGCCCCAAAGACTGTCTGCTCTTTCAACGTACCAAATATTATAATCGTAATAATACTCATCTGTGTTAGGAGCGGGTCTATCCGATACAAAATAAAGCCGGTTATTATCATAACTAATAAACGGATCTGAATCATTAAACACACCGGAAAAAGATGCCGGAGTTGGTAAAGACCAAAAATCATTTTTAAGATGGGAGACAAATATTGTTGATGAGTCTGTATCTAATGTTGTTCGTGTAAAATAAAACTCCTTTCCATCGCGGGAAAAAGTAACATTCTGAATTGAATGCAGATCATTAACCAAACCATCAAGAAAAATTTCGGCTTTTGTAAATGGGAATGGTTCTCCTAAGTATTCATCACTCAGTAAAGTTAAATTGAGTAATTCTTTTTTTTCTTCGGACGAGCATGCAGAGAAAAATATTAGCAAAATAAAAAGGATTACTATCATTTCTATTTTAGATTGTGAATAACTTCTGTGCTTACCCAATATATATCTCCGTTTCCGTTTAATGGATTGTTAAATTCTCTTAACAATTGTTCGTATGAAGTTTTTGTTTCATAATCTCTCGATAAAAGACGATTGCTTGTAAAGAAAAGAAATTTTCCGTCGGGTGTGATTGATGGAGAATAATCGAGATAACGCGAGTTTACATTTTCACCAAGATTTCTTGGTCTGCTCCACGTTTGATCATCTTTTTTAAAACAGACCCAAAGATCACCACGCCCAAAACCTGCACCGAATCCGGCAGTAGTATAAACCAAATATGAACCGTCCGGGGCAATAAAAGAGTTAAACTCTTCGTTAATCGAATTAACGGAATCACCCAAGTTTTCGTATTCTAAAAAGGCACCATCAACAAAGTGTGAAACAAAAATATCTTCCTTGCCTAATGATTTGTGATTATCGGAAGTAAAATATAAATCACCGCTTTCAGTTAACGACGGGTAAAATTCATTTGCTTCGGTATTTACTTCGGGACCAAGCACAATCGGTTCGCCCCAACTGCCGTCATTCAATCTTTCGGAATACCAAATATCATAATCCTTCGGTTCGCTTCCTTCAACCGGTCTGTTTGAGGCAAAGAACAATTTCTTTCCATCGAGAGTTATAAAGGGTTCAATATCACTATAAATTCCGGAGAAAGAAACTACTCTTGGCAGAGTCCATCTTCCGTTAATTTGTTTAGTACTTACAATTATCCCCTTATTATTTTGAAAAACAGAGTAGTAAAACTCTGAACCATCGGGATAAAATGCAGCATCTCGTTCATACATGCCGGTTGAAATAACTCCGGGTGCAAATACTTCAGCATTGGTAGTTGGTAAAGGTTGTCCCATATATTCCCCGAATAGGTTCGTAAATCTTTTCGGGTTATCGGGAATTTCTTTTGTGCACGAAGAAAATAAAAGTAAACCTGTCATCGCGAAAAAAATAATTTTCAAAATATATCTCATTGCTTAAAATCCTTTTTTAGAATATGTTTTAATTTTTATTTCACTTTTTGTAATCCAATTATCAGGATCAATTTGGGGAGTTATCAAATTAGGGAAAGTAATTTTTCCTTTCCCGATTTTCATATTTATTTCCTTTTGATTGTTCCCCAAAAGAACTTCAACCGGCATTTCAAATATTGATCCGTCGGGTGTTATCCACTCCAAATTAAGTTCACTTTCATAATCTTTTTCTATTAGTACAGCATCAAGTTTCGGAAGTTTCGCATTCTTAAGATAAACATCAAACAACCAAGTCAATTTTTTTCCGGAGATTTCCTCAGCTTGTTTAATTAAGTCTTCTGTAGATACAAAACGGCATTGCGAACCGTCGGTTATTCTTTCAATTTCTTCATTGGGATAAGCCCATCTTCGTAAAATTTTAAAGAATGTTTCATCACCCAAATAATATCTCAATGTATGAACAAACCAAGCTCCCTTATTATAAATATCGGGATGATATGCTTCGCTTGCGGGAATGCTTCCTTCAAGTAGAACAGGTTTAATGTTCATAAATCTGTTTATTGTTTTCATATAATCATGAAGCCCCGATTTACCATGAAGTTCTTCGGTATAGAGAGCCTGCATATAAGTTCCGATCCCTTCATGGATCCAGAAGTCGCGCCAATCTTTTGCGGTAATTAAATTACCCCACCATTCGTGGGATAGTTCATGATGATGAAGCCAGTCAAAACCGAACTCATTATTTTTATATCCGTTGCCGTAAGCGATTATTGTTTGATGCTCCATTCCCAAATAAGGAGTTTCTGCAATTCCGTATTTATCAGCTCTGAATGGATACGGTCCGCAATATTTTTCATAAAATCTAATATGATCTAAAAACTGCAGGGTGAATACTTTCGCCGTATCATAACTTTCCGGCAGTACATAAAACATTACCGGGAATTCCTCGCCGGTTATACTTGTAAAAGTATGTTCAATTAATTTAAATGGAGCTAACGTTATGTTTATGTTATAATTATTGATTGGTGTTGATACAAACCAGTGAGTTGTTTTTGTTCCGTCATTATTTACCACTTCGCTAATAAGTTTTCCGTTTGAAGCACATGTTAAATTATCCGGTGCGGTTATTATTATTGAAACAGAATCCGGTTCATCTGATGGATGATCTTTACATGGAAACCAAATATCAGCTCCACCACCTTGACAGGCTAAGCCAATCCAATGCGAACCGTCTTTAGTTTTCTTCCATACAAATCCATCATCCCAGGGCGGCATTTTTGCTTCGCGGGGAATTCCTTCATACAATATCGTAGCTTCTAAAATATCACCAACCTGCACTTTCTCGATAGAGATTTTTATTAATCCGTTTTCGTGTTCGAAAGGTTTTGCTTCGTTGTCGATCAGTATTTGTTTTATGCTATAGACATTATCAAGATGGAGAACAAAAAAATCAATAAGCGAAAGAACTTCGGCAACAATTAGTGTTGAGCCGGAAATAAACTTTTTATCCGGATCAATATTTAGATCAAGTTCATAAAATTTCACATCATAAGCGGCTTGTTCGGGAAGAATTGGTCCTCCGGAATCTTGAGTGCCGAATTGAGCAAATATTACCGATGAAAAAAGATAAAAGATGGCGAGAAAAATTTTCATATAAGCAACGAGATTATTTTTTCTAAAATACTAAATCCTAATTTCGAAATCCTAAACAAATTCGAAGTACCAAATACTAATATTCAACCTCAATTAATCGTCGCAATTTTTGGCTTTTTGAATTTAGAATTTGTTTAGAGATTAGGATTTCGGAATTAGTGCTTCTTCTTAGATGCACTTAAAGTGCTCAAACGGTTGTTGACATGAGTTGCAGTAATGAAGTGATTTACATGCTGTTGATCCGAATTGTGAAGTAAGTTTTGTCTCTCTTGAATTGCAGTATGGGCATTCAATTGGTTTTGTAATTAGATCACGATAAAATTCGTTTTCGGCTTTTCCTTCGGGTGGAGCAATTCCGTATTCTTTTAATTTTCTTTTTGCTTCATCTGTTAACAAGTCTGTTGACCATGCTGGAGTAAATATTTTTTGTACCGAGATATTCTCAATACCATTTGATTTAAGTTCGGAAACAATATCATCCTCGATTGCTTTCATAGCTGGGCAGCCCGAATATGTAGGCGTGATCTTTACTACAAGTTCATTATCGATAAATTCAACATCACGAACAATTCCCATTTCAACGATATTAATAACCGGAATTTCGGGATCGGGTATGTTCTTAAGAATATTTTTGATTTCTTGTAAATGTAGGTTAAGGTTTACCATTTTGCACCCGGATGTGAACGTGCAACAATCTGCATTTCAGCTAATATATGTCCAAGATATTCTGTATGATCACCGTTTCTTCCACTTCGTAAATTTGTATTGGAATCATCGGGAATTTTAAGAGTTGCTTCAGTTAATGCAGATTCAATTACTTCTTTCCATTTCTGTTCAACTGATTTCGTTGAAGGAATAATTCCTTCTTGTATTAATTTTTTGTCGACATCATTTTCAAAAAAGAGTTCTCCTGTGAACATCCACAAATCATTAATTGCATTTTGAATTTTATTATGACTTTCTTCTGTTCCGTCTCCCAATCGCAAAACCCATTGCCTGCTATGTCTAAGATGATATTTAACTTCCTTGAGTGCTTTAGCGGCAATCCCCGATAAATCTTCAACTATACTTTTCGAAAGTTCATCATATAAATGAACAGCAAAAGCATCAATAAAAAATTGTCTGGTAATTGTGTAAGCGAAATCAATATTCGGTTGTTCAACTAATTGAAGATTTTTAAATTCTGTTTCATCTCTAAAGTATGCTAAATCATCTTCGGTTCTATTATTATTTTCGACTGCTGCTGCAAGAGTTAAAAATGCGTTAGCCTGACCGATACAATCGAGGGCAATATTAGCAAGAGCAATATCTTCTTCAAGAATTGGTGCATGCCCGCACCATTCGGATAATCTATGACCAAGAATTAATCTATCGTCGCCGAGTCGAAGTAAATATTCAAACAAATCTGCTTTTATTTCATTTTTGATCTCGTTCATCACATTCCCCTAACACCTTTCGGAACAGAATAAAATTGCGGATGTCGATAAGCTTTGTCGTTTCCGGGTTCAAAGAATGGACCGCTGTCGCTTGGACTTGATGCAACAATCGCATCGGAAGGAACTATCCAAAGACTGACGGCTTCGCCTCTGCGGGTATAAACATCACGTGCATTTTGTAGTGCGGTTTCGGCATCGGGGGCATGTACACTTCCGGCATGTTCATGCGAAGCACCCGTTTTTGATTGTGTAAATACTTCCCAGAGTTTTCCTTGATCGCTCATTTTTAAATCCTAATTTCTAATTTCGAAATACTAAACAAATTCCAAATCTAAAATGGGAAATTCAAAACAAGTTAAACATCTATTTTGATTTTTCTAAAATAGCACCAAAAATTTTCATTAATTCTGTTCCTTCTTGAATAAGTTCATCACGCTCTGTTTCTTGATCTTCATTACACATTATTAAACTTAACCAATAAACAGTTTCTTTTGACTCTTTTCGAGAAATTTTTATTCTCATTAAAAAATCTTTCTTACTTAATGATTCATTTGCCTCTCTATAATTCGCCCCGATTGAACCTGAAGATCTTGTACACTGTTTTATATCTTCAATATTAACAATATCCTTTGGAACTCCTCGTAAAAACTTTCTAACATTAGCAGCATACTCAAGCGTTCTATCTTCCCAATCATATTTTTTATTTCCTTTCATCAGAGTTTCAAAATTCCTTATTAGAATTTAAATATTGTTTCGGATTTAGCGTTTAGAATTTAGGATTTACTTTTGTGTTTCTCAGCATAAGCCATCGCGGCTTTTCTTACCCAAGTTCCATCTTCGTGAGCTTTTCTTCGTGCGCGAAGTCTTTCTTTGTTCATCGGTCCGTTGCCTTTTACAACCTGCCAAAATTCATCCCAATTAATTTTTCCGAATTCCCAATGTCCGGATTCTTCATTGTATTTAAGATCGGGGTCGGGAATTGTTAAGTTGACTGCTTTTGCTTGTGGAATCGTTAAATCAACAAATCGTTGACGAAGTTCGTCGTTACTTTTTAATTTAACTTTCCATTTCATCAGTTCGGCGGAGTTTGGAGAATCTTTATCAGGTGGACCGAACATCATTAGTGTGGGCCACCACCATCGATTCACAGCATCCTGAGCCATTTTCTTTTGTTCAGGGGTTCCGTTAGCTAAAATTGTAATTATTTCATAACCTTGTTTTTTGTGGAAGTTTTCTTCCTTACAGATTCTTACCATAGCTCGCGAATATGGACCGTATGAACTTTTTGCCAACATAGTTTGATTAACAATCGCCGCACCGTCAACAAACCAACCGATTACACCCATATCAGCCCAGGATAAAGTTGGGTAGTTAAAAATACTTGAATACTTTGCTTGTCCGGATAAAAGTTGTTCCAGCAATTCTGCTCTATCAATCCCTAAAGTTTCAGTGGCACTATAAATATAAAGCCCATGCCCGGCTTCATCTTGAACTTTTGCGAGGAGTGCCATTTTCCTTCTCAAACTCGGTGCGCGTGTAATCCAATTTCCCTCCGGGAGCATTCCAACGACCTCAGAATGTGCATGCTGACTCATCATTCTAATAAGTTGTTTTCTGTATCTCTCCGGCATCCAATCTTTTGGTTCTATTATTTCACCGGCGTGAATTCTATCTTCAAATTTTTGTAATAGTTGTTCTTCATTCATGGCAATCCCTTTCCCTCTTTACATGAATAATATATCACATCTTATTTTAGGATTCAATGCAGGGGGCAATTAATTCAACAACTTAAATAAAGTTGTTGTGAAGCCAACGTTAAACTGCCAGTCAATAGCATGATCATTTAAACCGGCTGTGTAAGCGGCATCTAAAATAAATCGTGGCGATATTTGATATGAAATTCCCACATCAAAATAGAGAGGTTTGAAAGCTTCTGAGTTTTCACCGAAGACTTCAATATAGATTCCGGCTGGACTTTCAAAGTCGGGAGTTAGAGCAAATGCATAAATAAATGACTTATCCCCCTCGAAACTTTTTGAGTGAAATACTCCACCAAGAGTTGCATCTAATTGAAAAATGCCTCTATGAAAAGACCAAGCTGAATAAATTGTAAATCTGTTGTTTTTGTTCTCTAAAAATTCCGTACGCCCCAGTAGTGCAACAGCCATGCCCGGGTCTCTGAATATTTGTGATTTTAGTTGGACTCCGAAATCACCAACCTTGGTTTCGGATTTCCCTGCAAATTCAATATGATTTACAACGCCACTCATTAAAAATCCTAACTCAAAATTTGGAAGAGCGGTAAATTTTAACAATGCGGGAACACTCCAATAATTTTCTTCTACCATCCAACCTATTTCCAATTCAGTATAACCATATTCTGTTAAATATCCATTGTCCGATGCCGAAGGGCGGGTAGCATTTGAGAAAATTTCTTGAGAAAAAATTGCAGAAGAAAAGAAAATCATAAAAATTATAATTACGTTTTTCAATTTATCCTCCGGTTATTAACAAATAAATATAATGATTTTGAGATACGTTATTAATCCTTTGTTAATGATAATCCAACCAAGATTTCTTATTTTTTAAGACAAATTTGTTTTATTTTTTAATTGGATACGGTAAAATATGGAAAACATAAAAAACTTCTTCTATCCGAAATCAATTTGTGTAGTTGGTGCATCGACTAAAGAAAAAAGTATTGGTTACGAATTGCTTCGCACGATAAGCAATTATGGTTACAAGGGAATAATTTATCCCGTTAATCCCAAAGCAGATAGTGTTCTTGGCTATAAATGCTACAAATCAATAGAAGTAATAGATGGACAAATTGATTTAGGTATAATTGTAGTTCCCAAGCAGTTTGCCGAAGAGTCCGTTGATTCGTTGTTGGCAAAAAATGTAAAATCGATTGTCTTGATAACTGCCGGATTTAAAGAAGTCGGAAAAGAAGGCGAAGAAGTTGAAAATCGAATAACAAAGAAAGTAAAAGATGCAGGTGCAAGATTAGTCGGTCCTAATTGTATGGGAGTCATAAACACTCTCGAGTCCACAAAGCTTAATGCGACTTTCGTTGCAGAGAAACCGGAGACAGGCGGAACAGGGTTCTTATCACAAAGCGGAGCACTTGGAGCTGCCGTATTAAATTCATTACGCGAAACAGATATTAAGTTTGCTCATTTTATTAGTGTAGGCAACAAAGCAGATATTAATGAAAATGATCTTCTTCATTTTTGGCAGAGCGATGATAACATAAAAACAATAACAACCTATTTAGAAAGTTTTATTGACGGTGAGAATTTCGTTAAACCAATAATAACCGGCGAAGTTACTAAACCGGTTATAGTTTTAAAAGCCGGGAAAACTTCTTCCGGAATGAAAGCTGCATCTTCCCATACAGGTGCATTAAGCAGTCGAGATCAGGTTGTTGAAGCAGTGCTTCGTCAGTTTGGAATTTTAAGAGTTAATGATATTAACGAATTATTCAATACAGCAAAAGGATTCGAGAATTTTCCTTTCCCAAAAGGAAACCGGGTTGCGATTATTACCAATGCCGGAGGTCCGGCTATACTCGCAGTTGATTCATTAGAAAAAGAAAATCTGATACTTGCAGAATTTTCGGAAGAAACCAAGAATGAATTAAAAGAAGTTGTTAATCCGGAAGGAAGTGTAATGAACCCGGTTGATTTACTCCCCGGGGCTACTGCCGAAGTTTACCGAAAAGTAAACGAAATAGTTGTTCAAGATCCTAACGTTGATTCTGTGATTTCTATTTTTGTGCAGCCGGTTATGGTTGATCCGTTTGAAGTTGTTGAAGCCGTATATGATATAAATACAGACAAACCGATTATGCAAATTGATATGCCGCTCCCCGAATTTTGGGATGATTATAGAAAATTTTCTAAAAAGAAACTGCCGATATTTAGAAATCCCGAAGAACCGGCTGAAGTAATTTCAAATATGTTATACTACTCTATGGCTCAAGAAGGATTGAAAGACCACCGGGAAGAATATGCAGAACAATTTAAGATGACCGGTAAAGGTAAATTTAATTTTAAACCCGGATTTATTCCACAAGAAGAAATTTTTTCAATCACATCATATTATAATATACCAATCATTACACAAACTTTGATTAAGCCGGACGAAATTAAAAACCTCAACGACGATATTTATCCGGTTGTATTAAAGGGAATTAATCATGAAGTAATTCACAAGTCGGAACTTGATGCCGTAAAGCTTAATATAAAAACAAAAGAGGAACTAATAGCGAGAGCCGATGAAATAATTAGCAATTTCAACCGCTTCAAATTTGATGTCGAACAATTTTTAATTCAGCCGTATATTGAAATTAAACACGAGGTTTTGCTCGGTGGTTTTCGTGATCCTTCATTCGGTCCGATAATAATGTTCGGAACCGGCGGCAAATATGTTGAAGTAATCTGCGATACGGCAATTCGTTCTGCATATATGTCGGATAATGATTTGGATGAAATAATAGAAGAAACAGTAATCGGTAAAATATTAAAAGGCATTCGCGGTGAAGAAGGAATAGATATGAACAAGCTCAAACGAGTAATCCGTTCATCATCAAAAATGATGATTGAAAATGAAAACATAATAGAGTTTGATTTGAATCCGTTAATTATTTCAAAAGATAATTCTATTCATGCTGTTGATGTGAGGATAAAGGTTGGATGATAAAATGTTGCTTCACTTAGAGTATCAGAAAAAATAATTTGGAAATATAAATTCTTCAGTTAATAGATTAATAAAGAAAGAAGTACATATAAAAAGTCAACTTAATTGAGAGACGATGTCTTAGTACCAAAATATCCCTATATTTGCTAACCAAATAACTAACAAACTAATAACGAATGAAAATAGCTTTTGCCGCAAGTGAAGTTGTTCCTTTTGCAAAAACCGGAGGGTTGGCTGATGTATCTGGGGCTCTCCCCGTCGAACTTGAAAAACTTGGTCATGATGTTAAAGTTTTTATGCCGAAGTACTATTCGGTTGACGAACATAAATTTAATCTTGAATATCAATCGTGGGCAAGCCCCATGCCTATTCGGGTTGCCGATAATGTTTTTGATGTTCATCTTCATAAAGGTTACTTACCTAATTCCAAAGTAGAAATTTATTTTATTGATTGTCCGTACTTTTTTCATAGACATAATTTATATACAGATGAGAAAGATGAAGATCAAAGATTTATTTGTTTTTCAAAAGGAGTAATAGAAGCAATACAAAGATTACATTGGTCGCCCGATATACTTCACTGCAATGATTGGCAGACCGGGTTAATTCCTCTTTATATAAAAGACAATTACAATTGGGATAAATTATTCGATCATACTGCAACAGTTTTCACTGTTCATAATATAGGTTATCAAGGAAAGTTTTCGACACAGACATTATATAATGCGGAAATTAGTGAAGATTTGTTTTATCACGGTGGAAGAATCGAACAAGACGGACTGGTTAACTTTCTAAAAACCGGCTTGTCATTTGCTGATGTAATTAATACAGTAAGCGAAACTTATGCAAAAGAATTAATGACGCCGGAATATTCTGCCGGCATGCATCATTTATTAAGATATAGAGAAAAGGATTTTTACGGAATAATAAACGGTGTCGATTATGATGTTTGGAATCCCGAAACAGATAAATTAATTCCATACAATTATTCAAAGGCGGATTTTTCCGGTAAAGAAAAAAATAAAGAAGAGCTTCTCAAAAAATTCAACATGCCTTATCAAAAAGAAATTCCATTAATCGGGATTGTCTCCCGATTAGCAATTCAAAAAGGTTTTGATTTAGTTCAAGCAGCATTAGGGGAATTAATGCAGTTAAATGCTCAATGGATAGTGCTTGGAAGCGGTGAGCAAAAGTATGAAAATATGTTTCAAGCACTACATGAACAAATTCCACGAAATATTGGTGTTTATATCGGCTATAATAATGATCTTGCGCACTTAATTGAAGCAGGCGCAGATATATTTTTAATGCCCTCGTATTATGAACCTTGCGGACTTAACCAAATTTATTCTCTCAAATACGGTACAGTTCCGGTTGTGCGCAAGACCGGCGGGCTTGCTGATACTGTTCAAGATTGGAATGAATACAACACTTACGGAATGGATATAGGAAACGGTTTTTCTTTTGTCGATTATAAACCGCAAGCATTGGTGAATGCTGTCCAAAGGGCGATAGGTGATTATCATAACAAACCTGTCTGGAGAAAAATCCAACTAAACGGAATGAATAAAGATTATTCTTGGAAGCATTCCGCATCTCAATACGAGGAGTTATATAAGAAAGCAAAATTAAAACAATAGCTCTCTTAAGTAATTAATCGCATCTTTTAATCCACCAAACAAGATAATCGGGCACAATATCCTTTACATTCCTTCGTAAAATTACTATCATTAATAAAGGAGACATTATTAACAAATAGAGGAGACTCATGAAGAGGATAGTAATTTCGCTTACTTTTTTGCTTTTTATTTTAACCATTCAATCACAAACCGTCGTTACACAAGCCGATATAGAAAATCACTTACAAATCGGAAATGTAATTGTTAATTTCTCAGATACTCTGGAGTCATCAGTTGATATCGGTGCACCCGGTGAAAATACTTGGGATTTTGAAAATCACCCTTTCCACCTAGAATTTGAAGTAGATATTGTCGATCCGGGGTCTACTCCGGAGTCTGATTTATTTTCGTCTGCAACACATGCGTTAATTACCAATTACGATGTTGGACAAAACGAAGCAATTCTATATACATATTTGATAGTTGAAGATGGCAACTATAGCGAAGATGGTCTATATTTTATTGCCGAGGTGTCCAGTTCGACGTCAGAGACTACAATTGAGATTGATCCCCCTGGTAATATTTTACGGTTTCCGGTTAACTATCAAGATTCTTGGACGACCACCCATACAAAAATCACCACCACAGAACTAAACGGTGTTCCGATTTCTAATACAGAGGCGGAAGAAACCTCGTCAAAATTGGTGGATGGTTATGGCACAATCGTGCTGCCGGACGGAACAATTGAAGAAGCCCTGAGAATAAAGATTGAGGCAGAAAGAACCGTTAACGGTGATACAGAGGAAATCCTTTCGTTTATGTATATTACACGCTCAGGCGCAAGTTTAACAGCGGTTGCCGACGATCCAAACGAATCGGATAACGGTGTAATTCAAACAGAACAAGTAAATTGGAATTATGGAAACGGCTTGCCTACTTCTATAGATCAACTCGAGATATTAGCAACCGATTATTTCTTGGCTCAAAATTATCCCAATCCTTTTAATCCGACAACAACAATTCGGTATTCAATTCCGGAAGATTCTCATGTTAGTTTAAAAGTTTTTGATGTACTCGGGAAAGAAGTTGCAGTACTTGTAAATCAAGATCAAAAAGCGGGAATTTATACAAGCAATTTTAATGCATCAAATTTAACAAGCGGAATTTATTTTTATTCTTTAACTGCTAATAACTTTACAGCAACAAAAAAGCTTATGCTGGTCAAGTAATTTTATTTAAGTGGATTGCCGGAGTTAAGATAATTAACCCGGCTATCCGCAGTTTTATTTCAGTAAATCAAATTATTCGTCACCAAGAAGTAGTTTTAATAAGGTTCAAAAAGAAATCGCTGTTTATCCTATCATCTTTCTGCTTGTATGCGTTTGATAAATTATTCAATATTCTTCTTACAATAGTAGAAGCGGGCGTATAAGATGTAATGATTTTCATAACCGCGGAGTATGAGTTTTTCACCATATTACTCAGCTCGCTTTCGTAAATCATTCTGCCTTGATTAAAACAATCCACCAATATAATTTCATCATCGTATTTTATCTTTGCAAGAAAATGTCCCGGGAAATTACATCCTTCAATAAACAAACCGGCTCTGTTGCCGACAAGCATATATAAAACCGTTAGTGTAATTGGAAGACCGGTTTTAAATTCTAATGCAAATTTTAAGTTACTGTTATAGGGATTATAATAATCCTGTTTTGCCCCTTTGATTTCTTTTTCCCTGAATAAAAAATTTGCAAGATCAAATTCATCACCGTAAGGAAATTTATTCATAAACTCTTCTGCATAATGATCAAGAAAATTACCGAGGTTGATTTGTTCAACGATTCCTTCCTGAAAACCAATAATCAATTCCATTGCTTTTTCGAGAGCTTCGTAATCGTCGTTAATTGATAGCCATGAATTCCAATTTTCAAAAAGCCATTGGCGGCGATTTTCGTGGATGATTGGATTAATAAGTTTGAGTTTTTGTTCGTCAAGCTCATCCGAAAATTCGCGTAAATCTTCTTCTAAATTTGAGCCGTAGTTGATAAGTTCTTTTAGAATTTCATTGCGCACTTCTTCTGTTTCATCATCAACAAGGTCAACTAAATATTGTAGTGTGTTTATATCGCTCATAGTTTAATAGAAATTATTCTATTACATAGATAACAATATTCTTACACAAATTACAATTGATAAAGTGAAAATATATCTAAGAAAAAAATTGCTGCAAAAACCGGGAGTTATTTTGCTTGTCCCAAGATTCTGGAAGGAAAAAGAAAAACGGCTTTTATGAATTTGAGTAAACCTTCAACGGCAAAACCCAATATTCTGAAGGGAATTGAGAGTAACCAAACAATTGGATAAAGTAAAAGTGCGATTACTCCGATAGGCCAGCATATTAATAATAATAATAACCATATAAAAAATGTTAGCATTGTTCTACCTATTTATGCTTAAGACGAATTACAAACAAAATAGTTTAACCCTATTGTAAAATAATCCCGCTAAAGATTAATAATATCTTAACAACATCTTAATAATAAGTTTATTCATGATAATTAATTTCGTATTAAAATTTACGGGAAACCTGTTATGAATAAACTCACTTCGTTTACTTATGAAAAACGGAAAGAAAAATTTCTTGCCGCTCTATTTCTTTTTGCCACAATCATACTTCTTTATGGAATGCTCCAAATCTCTGCAGCAATAAACTAATAGAATGGGAATTAATTCCGGTATTATACTGTTGATTAATAAAGAAAATCTTTACAAAGAATATTCTTTGTTCAAAAATTTGCATAAAGTGATCTATCTCATTTAGTAGTATTTTTTTGATGGGTATCTTTTAATTAAGAAATATGCTAAAAAACATATTTAAATATTGACAATCGAATAGTTATTTCATATAATGCTTTTAACACTTTAAGATTTAAACAAAAAGATATTTTCACTTATTATCTCTTTTAGGGGCTTTGAGGGAGGCGCTATGTTAATCGAAAAGGAGTTTAACTCCAACCAACGGGTGAAGAGGGATTTGGCAATAAGCTTAGTTTTATTTTTTATTACTCTTTTAATAATTATTTTCCTTCTATAGTTCATTAACTACATTTATTATTGCTCCGTTTTATTGGTTGACACCTGATTTTAAATTACTCAGAAAAGATATTGTGAAGTTATCAATAGTTCTTCAATAAGGTAACTTTTGTTATTAAAATGGAAAGTCTTCTTCCAAATCTACTTCGTCTAATTTTTCTTGTACCGGTTTTTGAGCAATTTGATGTAATGGGTTGCTCTTTACGTAGATAGCTTTATAAGGAATTGTTGGACAAGCATATTCGCAAGCTCCGCAGCCGATACAAATTTCTTCGTTTACTATAGGAGCATTTTTATTTACCTCCGGATCGAGCACCATTCTGACCGCTTTAGTAGGGCAATGTTCTGCGCATGCGCCGCAATCAGTTCCCTGAGTATATACAATGCAGTTATCTCTTATAAACTTTGCAATACCAAGTTGAATTAATTTCTTATCGTCAGATTTTTGCTTAAGTATAGCTCCCGTCGGACAAACATCACTGCATATAACACAATCGTAATTACAAAAACCCGTTATAAAATCCATTCTCGGCTGCATGATTCCTAAAATTCCGTATTCAAGAAATGATGGTTGTAAAACGTGAGTCGGACAAGCAGTAACACATAAATGACACGCCGTGCATTTATCGGTAAAATTTTTAATTGAATATGAGCCGGGTGGTGAAACTGCATATTCTCTTATTACCGGAATTGTATTTTCTTTATAGACTAGGATTTTTTGTTGAGCTTGTATTACTGTATTAGCTCCTATTAAATAGACTGCCGATTTGATAAGAAAATCTCTCTTTTCAATATCAAATTTTTTCTCAATCTTTTTATCATTACCATATCTAAATTTATATTCGATGCCGGCAGTTGGACAAACAGTAAAACAATTAAAGCAGCCTACACATCTTGAGAAATCGATATAAGTGCTTTCAGTATCGATACAATTAGATTTACAAACCTTTTCACAAACACCGCAGCCTTTACAATTCGGCTCGTCTATTACTATTTGAAATAATGAATACTTTGAGAAAAATCCCAATAAAGTTCCAACCGGACAAATTGTGTTACAATAAAGACGACCATACTTAAAACTCATCCATACAACTAATATTAACACACCCAAGCTAAACAAAACAGAAAATACATGAATACCTTTTAACTCAACCGGGTAAATCCAATATGTGTTGAAACTTTCTAATGTAAATGCAGCTGTATTGTTAATTCCAATGGCTATCGGCCGGATTAAATTTGCAAGAATTCTTCCAAAGTTGCTGTATGGATCTAATATGTTTATCGCAAACACAGATCCGAAAAGAAAAATTAATATAGAAACTACTAATATTATATATCTTGTTTTTGTAAAAGGTTGAGTAAACGAGAATTTTACCTTCCCAATTTTTTTCCTAAGGTAAGTAACCATATCTTGTAGAATACCAAGCGGACAAACAGAAGAACAGTAGATTCTTCCAAATAATAATGTTAGAATAAGTACAAAGATAAATCCTGCTGCGGCTATACCGCCAATAGATAAAAATTTTAGTATGGAAGGAATGAATTGTAAATAAAGAGGATACTCGGCTAATTTTTCAGGAAGAGTAAAACTAACATCAAGAAAAATAAGAGAAATGAAAAAAAAGAAAGTGAGAGAAATTATTACTCTCACTTTTTTCAGTAGAGAATAGTTCATATATTTTTAAAGAATAATACGGTCAATTTTTAATTTAGTTAAATCATTTATCCCGACACCTAATTCTTCGGCTAATCCTATATGACCAATTTTTTCAGGTTCAATACCGAATAATTTAGCAGCCGCTGTATCTACCGCAACCATATCCGTAGAAATAATTTGCGATTTCATCGTAACAACATCTTCAACCGAAACTCCTCTCGGCCCGTTTCTTTTCATAACGAAATATGCATCAACAATATTTAAGTCGGGTTTTCTATAAGTTGCAAAATCCGCAATACATTGATGTAAATCATTACGATGCCAGTAACCTCTATCCCAAACAATACCCATTAAATTTTTCATTGCAATTGTTAACGTTGCTCCGCCGTGATTCTTTAAAATCGGGACATTAATAAATACATCGGAATTCAAAATTAATTCATGAACTTTAGCTTGGGTTAATCGTTTACCTTTGGGAACCTCAACGCTTTGATAATACCGTTCGGTATTCCCCGGGACTACTTTCGCACCGGCTTCTTTAGCCGCTTTTTCGATACCGCTGTTTGAATAACATCTTGCCCAGTTATCGCAGGTATTGTCAAAAACATAAACATCTTTGGCTCCGGCATCAAGACAGTGTTTAACAATTTGTTTTACAAGAGCTGGATTTGTATTAGCCGCTCTTTCCGGTACAACATCCCAGCCTATATTCGGTTTTACAACTACCGTCTGATTCGGTTTTACAAATCTTTTAATTCCCCCTAATGATTTTATTCCTCTATCGAACATGGCATCAGGTTCCCCACCTCTGATTGCAGCCATATCGAAAATTTCATCCGGGGCGGTTTTTGTGTTTGCAAAAAGGGAAAGATTGTTCCCGAATTTCAAGTAAGCAGCAGTGCCTAAACCGGCAATAACACTTTTGCTGAAGAATTCCCGTCGCTTCATCTTAGACTCCGTATCCTTAATTAGATGTTTTGGTCTGTTTATTTTAATAAAAGATAAAAATATATTAAATTGCGTTCAAGAAAAATAATTGGGAATAATATGGAAGCAATACTAAAAAAGTTAACCACTAAAGAAGTAATCCGCACAAGTATATTCGATGTTTTTGCGATTAGCGTAGTGTATCTTGTCCCGGTTTTCTCACATTTATTTGCAATTCCGCTTTATTACGCCGAACCCATGCGGTTAATGTTGGTGTTGGCAATAATGTTCACATCGAAAAAGAATGCATTATTTATTGCTGTTACAATGCCATTTTTCTCTATGCTTATTTCAGGTCATCCGATATTTTATAAAGCGTTGTTAATCTCTGCGGAATTATTTGTTAATGTAATTTTTTATTTCATAATTATTGATAAAGTAAAAAATAAATTTGCAGCAATGGCTGTCAGTATATTGTCGGCTAAATTTTTCTACTATTTTATAAAAATTCTTCTTGTTAATATCGCTTTATTAAGTGGAGAAATTATAGCCACACCGATTATAATTCAATTGGGTGTTGTGCTGGTTTATAGTGCAATTTTTACTTTGAAGAAAAGTTAATTGGATTTTTTTCACCGGGTCAATGAAATTTTGACCCGGTTGTTTTTAATGAGAATGCTTATCAAAATCCTGATGAGTGTTCTCTTTAATCTGAAAATATTTTCCCCATGTACGTAGAAGATCGTAAGAATAAATTCCATAATCATAACCGTCTTTCCACTTGATGCTTAATCCGTAATTACCGACTATCTCTATATTTTCAATTTCATATTTACCGGGTTTGTCGGGACCTTTTGGCGGGGGGGCATATTCTCTCCAAAGAATAGTCTCTCCTTTATTTTCGGCATCGGGAGATTCATCTCGCAAATATGTGAGGGGATAACGGTAAATTTCACCGTCATCCCACTCAATTAGAAGTGTTTCTTTTTTATCTAATTTTATTTTTGTCGGTTGTAACATAAATTCTTCAATTACCTTAAAGATTTTCTCTAAGAGGGTTATTAAGCTCACACATTTTAATTAGCACCGCCTAAAATTATAGGAAGCCCGTCTTTGCCCGAGCCAATAACTACCATTTTTGTATTTTGAGATTGAGCAAGTTTTTCTGTTGCTTCGATACCTTTCCATCTCAAGAGCTGTTCGTTAATTCCTTCGGAAACAATATTTTGGAAATCCGAAATACCTTTTGCTTCAATTCGTTTTC
>DYHH01000018.1:0-53683 GCA_020724265.1 Melioribacter roseus
AAAAATTAACTTAACTAACTTATTTTTTTGTCTACTTTTTGGGGTAAAGATCATATAACAAACCATACGAAAGCAAAGACCAAGTAAAGAAAGATTTGATAATTAGTTTGGTTTTATTTTTTGCAACCCTATTTATCATAATCGTTCTACTATAAAGTAATGAACCGATGAGGGTGGTTGCTTCTCTCCAGGGGTCGGTTACTTACCGACCCCGACGATAATCTTATTTCTTTCGATTTACTACTTCTTTTTATTTGTTATTGATCTAACTAAATTTACCCCCACAATTCTCAACGCCTTTATAAGGTGATTGGTGTATTGCGTATTTTAAAAAACCTAACTTTTGAGAAAGCCACTGACGAGAGAGTTTTATTAATGGTTACAGAATTTTCATTAATTGAAAAAATAAATAGTCTTAATACTTTTCAAAAATTTTATGAAGAAATTGAAAAGTTAAGTGAAGACAGATCAAGATTATACATATCATCTTTACCTGATTCCGTAAAATCAATCGTTACAAAAAAAATATCTGAAAGAGAAAAATCAATTCTGCTGCTTTTCCCTGATGTTAAATCTGTTAATGAAACAAAAGTTGAATTGATAATTCTTGGTTTGGAAAAAAGTGTAATTGCAATAGATGATTTTGATCAAGAAACAATTCAAGAAAAACTTACGGAGATAAATCAAAAAGAAAAATTAATATTAATCTCAACTTACAATATTCTTCAGACCCGACTTCCTTCCATCGATTCAATAGAAAAACATACTACAAAAATTGTAAGCGGAACGGAATTCAGTTACGATGAGTTAATAGAATACTTGAGTTTACTTAATTATGATAAAGACCGCTTTGTTGACGGACCCGGTTGTTTCGCGGTTCGCGGTTCAATTATTGATTTTTGGTCATACAGCGAAAAGCAGCCGTGCCGTTTGGAATATGACGGTGATTTTATCGAATCAATACGCTACTTCGATCCGGAAACACAGCGATCATTTAATAGAATAGAATCGGTTACACTTGCTTCTTCACTTGAAGATATTAAAAGTGATTACTCATCTCACATTTTCGATTATTTGAATAACACAATCGTGTTTGCCTCTTCATACGAAATTGAAAAACTATTTAAACAAACGATAATTATTCCCGATAAAAAATTTGATGATTTTATTGATGATGAACTTAAATCAGAGCTTTACGAAGATGAACCGGAAGAAAATCATAATGATATTGAATTAACTGAAGAACTTTTTATCCGATCAAAAGATGAATTGTTTTCAAGAAATGCTCGATGGATTATTGAAGACGAACTCGGGCGTTTTGAAAATAGAATAGATACTAAAATTTCCGAAGTGCCACCGGTTAATTCGAACTTTGAATTACTCTTTAGTCTTCTATCAAATTATGCGCGCAAAGATTTTGAAACAATCATCACAACTGAAAATGAACTTCAAGCAAGAAGAATGACCGAACTCTTATCTGAATTCAAAACGGATTTGAGAGATTTAATAGACGAAGGAAAAATTAAAATAGAAGTCCTTGCAATTAAAACCGGGTTTGTTTGTAAAGATGATAAAATTGCTGTGCTTTCCGATTACCAAATTTTCAGTAAACCATACAGAACAAAAATTTCCGATAGGCAAAAGTATAAAAAATCCCGTGCTAAAGAATTTGCTTCACTTAAAATTGGTGATTATGTAGTTCACGAAACTTTTGGTATTGGTCGTTATGCCGGGTTGGAGACAATTAAAATCGGTGAGATTGAACAAGAAAGTATAAAAATAATTTATGCCGAAGGGGGTGTGGTTTATGTTAATCTTAACTACCTCTCTCTCGTTAAGAAATTTTCTTCAAAAGATAATGCCGAACCAAGACTTTCGGTTCTTGGAAGTAATGAATGGAAATCGACAAAGAAGAAAGTAAAGAATAAAATTAAAGATGCAGCACGCGATTTAATTAAGCTGTATGCAAAAAGAAAAGCATCGCAAGGTTTCAGCTTTAATCCGGATACGGTTTGGCAGAAAGAATTAGAAGCATCTTTCTTTTATGAAGACACTCCCGATCAATCAAAAGTTACTGATGAAGTAAAAGGCGATATGGAATCAAGTAACCCGATGGATAGATTAGTCTGCGGAGATGTCGGGTTCGGGAAAACAGAAATTGCGGTTCGTGCAGCATTTAAAGCTGTAAGCGATGGTAAGCAGGTTGCTTTGCTTGTCCCTACTACAATTTTAGCTGAACAGCATTACAATACTTTCAGAGATAGGCTTACGCAATTCCCCGTAAAAGTTGAAGTTATTTCACGATTTAAAACTAGAGCCCAGCAAACTGAAATTGTTAAAGAACTTGCAAATGGAAATATCGATGTAATAATCGGTACTCATAGAATATTATCGAAGGATATAAAATTCAAAGACCTCGGTTTATTAATTATTGACGAAGAACATCGCTTCGGTGTTATGGCAAAAGAGAAACTAAGAACTTACCGCGCTAATGTTGATACGCTTACATTAACAGCCACACCGATACCGCGTACACTTAATTTATCTTTATTAGGAGCACGTGATTTATCAATTATTGCAACTCCACCACCGAACCGTCAACCGATTTATACTAAAGTCGATAAGTTCGAAATAAACAATATTCGCAAATGGATTTTAAATGAAGTTCACCGCGACGGACAAGTATATTTCGTTCACGATCGTGTTCAATCCATTGATAAGATTGCTGCTTATTTAGAGAAGCATATTCCTGAAATTAATATCGCTGTTGCACACGGTCAGATGAAACCCTCACAATTGGAAAAAGTTATTTATGATTTCTTAAATAAAAAACATCATATGCTTATCTCTACAAAAATTATTGAATCGGGTCTTGATATACCGAACGTTAATACGATTATTATTAATCGTGCGGATAGATTCGGACTTGCAGAACTTCATCAATTGCGGGGAAGAGTAGGAAGGTCGGATAGACAGGCTTATGCATATTTGATTGTACCTTCACTTAAATCATTGGCAAAAAAAGCAGTGCGAAGGTTGCAGGCAATTGAAGAGTACACAGACCTTGGTGAAGGGTTCAGTTTATCGATGCGTGATCTTGAAATACGCGGTGCAGGCAATTTACTCGGAACCGAACAAAGCGGAACTATTGATACTGTAGGCTTTGATATGTATGTTAAACTTCTTGATGACGCAGTGGAAGAATTAAAACATGAAGAATTTCAAGATGTATTTAAAGACTTACCAAAGTCGAAAGAACGTACCGAACCGAAAATCGATACTTATTTTGAAATCGGTATTCCGAAAAATTATATGCCCGACCAATCTGATAGACTTAGTTTTTATACGGCACTCTTTTCCGTTTTAAAGGAAGAAGAATTTGCCGAAATCATAGAAGAGATGGAAGATCGTTTCGGAAAATTTCCCAAAATTATTGATCAATTAATCAAAGCTGCTAAACTAAGATTCTTTGCCTCCTTTGCTATGTTTGAAAGAATAATAATTCAAAGAAAGAAACTTTCCTTCATTTTACCTCAAGGAGAATTCGAAGATTATTATAAAAATCGATTCCCGGTTTTTCTAAAATGGATTTTGAGTGAACATTCCAAAGAAATACAGTTTATTCAAAGAAATGAAAAAATGAAATTAGAAATGGTAAACAAATTTTCGGATGCTTCCGCCACACTCGAATTCGCAATTCGTTTCTGTAAAGAGGTCGATAAAGTCATCAATAATTCTCATCAAACCGAACAAACCGGGTCGATTCAGACAGCGAAACAATCTGCGTAAAGTATACTTTACATTTGTTTTCTCTTTATCAATAAAATTCTTACATTTCTATTCCATTTTAAGAGGGGATGTCATATTTTCTTAAAAAAGTTCGAAAATGAAATAAATTCAAAGGATAAATTATGGCTGAGAACAAAAACCAAGAATTCGAAAATGTAAAAGATATTGAGACAAAGGAATGGTTGGAGTCGCTTGAATACATTTTACAAGCTTACGGACCCGAAAGAGTTAAAGAATTACTCCACGATCTCGATACATATGCTCATGAATCGGGAGTTGAACTGCCATTTACTGCAAACACACCTTACATTAATACTATACCGCGAAGCCAACAGCCGCATTTCCCCGGTGGTAGAGAAATTGAGCGCAGAATTAAAAGCCTGATTCGTTGGAATGCTATGGCAATGGTTGTACGTGCAAACAGGGAAGAAGCCGGAATTGGAGGACACATTTCTACTTATGCTTCCGCAGCAACTTTATATGAGATTGGATTCAACCATTTCTTCCGCGGAAAAGATGATAACCGCGAAGGTGATATGATTTATTTTCAAGGTCATGCAGCACCCGGTATTTATGCTCGCGCTTTTTTGGAAGGTAGACTTTCGGTTGAACAATTAGAAAATTTTAGAAGAGAATTAAAACCAGGCGGTGGACTTTCATCATATCCGCATCCATGGTTAATGCCGGATTTTTGGGAATTCCCAACAGTATCAATGGGACTCGGTCCAATTCAATCAATTTATCAAGCCAGATTTAATCATTACTTAGTTGATAGAGGACTAAAGAAAGAATCCGATGCAAAAGTTTGGGCTTTTCTTGGTGACGGCGAAACCGACGAACCCGAAACACTCGGTGCTATTTCGCTTGCTGCTCGTGAAAAATTAGATAACCTGATTTTTGTGATTAACTGTAACTTACAACGGTTGGATGGACCGGTTAGAGGTAACTCCAAAATCATTCAAGAACTTGAAGCCGTTTTTAGAGGTGCCGGTTGGAATGTAATTAAGGTTATTTGGGGCAGCGACTGGGATCTTCTTTTGGAAGCCGATAAAGCCGGACTTCTTATAAAAAGAATGAATGAAATGATAGACGGTGAATCCCAGAAATATATTGTTGAAGATGGTGCTTACATACGTGAAAATTTCTGGGGCAAATATCCCGAACTAAAAGAATTAGTAAAAGACCTTTCGGATGAACAACTTCAAAAAATGAAACGAGGCGGTCATGATCCTGAAAAAGTTTATGCAGCTTATAAGAAAGCTGTTGAATCCAACAACGGCAAACCGACTGTAATTCTTGCAAAAACAATTAAAGGTTACGGATTAGGAGAAGCCGGTGAAGGTAAAAACATTACACACCAGCAGAAAAAATTGAATGAAGAAGAATTAAGAGAATTCAGAACTCGTTTCGGTATTCCTATTTCTGATGAGGATGTTTCAAAAGCTCCTTTCTATCGTCCTTCCGAAGATTCGGCAGAAATAAAATATTTGAAAGAAAGAAGAAAAGCTCTCGGCGGATATGTTCCTAAACGAATTGTTAAAAATCAATCGTTGCAAACTCCTTCCGAAGAATTATTCGAAGAATTTTATAAAGGAACAGAAGGAAGAGAAGCTTCAACTACAATGGTCTATGTAAGAATTCTTACAAAGTTATTGAAAGATAAAGAAGTCGGTAAACTCATTGTTCCTATAGTTCCGGACGAAGCCCGTACTTTCGGAATGGAATCTCTATTTAGATCGATAGGAATTTATTCGCATATCGGTCAACTTTATGAACCTGTTGATAGAGACAGCCTTCTTTATTATAAAGAAGCAAAAGACGGTCAAATTTTGGAAGAGGGAATTACCGAAGCAGGTTCAATGTCTTCTTTTATTGCAGCCGGTACTGCTTATGCTAATCACGGGATTAATATCATTCCGTTCTTTACTTTTTATTCAATGTTTGGTTTTCAACGAGTTGGTGATTTAGCTTGGGCTGCGGCTGATATGAGAACAAAAGGATTCTTAGTCGGGGCAACAGCCGGCAGAACTACGCTTGCCGGTGAAGGTTTGCAGCATCAAGACGGCAACAGTCATTTACTTGCTTATCCGATACCGAACTTAAAAGCGTATGATCCCGCGTATGCATATGAGCTTGCAGTGATCATCAGAGATGGTATTTACAGAATGTATGAAAAACAGGAAGACCTTTTCTATTACATAACCGTAATGAATGAAAGTTATGAACAACCTCCGATGCCCAAAACCGCGACAAAAGAAAATATTCTAAAAGGAATGTATAAATTCCATGAATCGAAAAAGAAAAATGCAAAAGCAAAAGCTCATTTAATGGGAAGCGGAACAATTCTTAACGAAACAAGAAAAGCTGCCGAAATTCTGGAAAAGCAATTTAACGTTGCCGCTGATATTTGGAGCGTTACGAGTTATAAAGAATTGCATCGCGATGTTATGGATATTGAAAGATATAACCGTATGAATCCTACAAAAAAATCAAAAGAGCCTTTCGTTCAAGAAATAACTAAAAATGAAAAAGGCGTTTTCGTTTCGTCTTCGGATTATGTTCAAGTTCTTGCAGATTCTATATCAAGATATTTGCCGGGTAAATTTTCTTCGCTCGGTACTTACGGATTCGGTAGAAGTGAAGGAAGATCATCTTTGCGAGATTTCTTTGAAGTAGATGCAAAACATATTGTTTATGCCGCATTGCATACTTTAGTACAAGACGGAAAACTTAAAGCCGATGTTTTAAAGAAAGCTGTAAAAGATCTTGGTATTGATTTGGAAAAACCAAATCCAATAAAATCTTAATTTGAAAATAAAACGCAGGTATTAAAAATGGCAATCGAATTTAAATTACCGGAACTCGGAGAAAATATAGAAACAGCGCAGATTGTTAAAGTTGTTGTTTCCGAAGGTGATGTTATTAAAGAAGATGATATAATTTTAGAAATCGAGACAGATAAAGCAACCGTAGAAGTTCCTTCTGATATTAGCGGAAAAGTTTCAAAGGTGCATGTTAAAGATGGCGATACGGCAAAGGTTGGTCAGGTAATATTGACTTTAGAAGCTGTTGATGCGAAAGAAGAAAAACCCGAACCGAAGGAAGAAAAGAAACAAGAAGTAAAAAAAGAAGAACCGAAGAAAGAAGAAACTAATGTAGAAAGGAAAGAAGCTCCGAAAAAGAAGGAAACTTTATCCGGAGGTACTTACGAGTTTAAACTTCCTGAACTCGGTGAGAATATTGAAAGTGCTGATGTAACTTCCGTATTAGTTAAAGCCGGTGATCAAATTAATGAAGATGATCCCGTTTTGGAAATCGAAACAGATAAAGCAACCGTGGAAGTACCGATTGATAAAAGCGGTAAAGTGAGGGAAGTAAAAATTAAAGAAGGTCAAAAAGCTAAAGTAGGTGAAACAGTAATAGTAATTGAATTAACTGAAGATGTTTCCGAAGAAGAATCGCAGCATGAAAAGAAAGAAGAGGTGGTTGAGGAGAAGAAGGAAGAAAAAGTAGAATCAGAAAAGAAAGTTGAATCAGAACTACAATCAATTCCCCAAATTTCGGATGAAACATATACTGCAAGACAATTCAAAAAAGAACTTCCGGATAAAATTGCTCCGGCATCACCAAGTGTTAGAAGATTTTCGCGAGAAATTGGGATTGATATTCATCAAGTTAGCGGATCGGGTCCCGGCGGAAGAATTTCATTTGAAGATGTAAAATCTTTCGCAAAAAATCTTAATGAAAAAATTAGTAAAGGAAAAGGAACAATAGGTGTATCAGCCGAACCTCTGCCTGATTTTTCAAAATGGGGTGAAGTAAAACGTGAAGAAATGTCGAATATCAGAAAGAAAACTGCAGAGCATTTATCTTATGCATGGTCTGTTATTCCTCACGTTACCCAGTTTGATAAAGCAGACATCACTGAACTAGAAAAATTAAGAAAGCACTATTCTAAAGAAGTAGATGCCGCTGGCGGTAAACTTACTGTTACTGCAATACTTGTAAAAATTATTGCAGAGGCACTTCAAAAATTTCCTCAATTCAATTGCAGTATCGATATGGAAAAGAAAGAAATCATTTACAAAAATTATTTCAATATCGGAATTGCCGTTGATACGGATCGAGGATTACTTGTCCCTGTAATTAAAAATGCGGATAAAAAGAATGTAACTGAAATATCAATTGAACTTGGTGAAATTGCCGCAAAAGCTCGTGATAAAAAATTATCTCTTGAAGAAATGCAAGGTGGTAATTTTTCTATTAGTAATCTTGGCGGAATCGGAGGTACATATTTTACTCCGATTGTTAATTCTCCCGAAGTTGCGATTCTTGGTGTTTCGAGGGGGAATTATGAACCGGTTTATAAAGATGGCGAGTTTGTTCCAAGATTGATGCTACCTTTATCTTTATCATATGACCACAGAATAATTGACGGAGCCGATGCAATCAGATTTTTAAGATGGGTAGTTGAATCATTAGAAAATCCGTTTAGAATGTTATTGTAGGAAGTAAAAAAAAGAAAGATGTTTCTAAATATAAATCTTAGTCATAATCAAAACGATGCTGATAATTTAGAGGGCAAAGTAATTTTATAAAGATGTTATCTCAATGCTTGTCGGTTTGATAAAAAGCAACTCTAACCTGGTATATGAAAAAGGTGAAGATTATGGAGTAATTGAAAGCGATTAAGATTAGGATTAAGAGTAAGATCAAGATGATTTACAATAAAATACTGGAAATAACTTTATGTCAAAAAAAATAATAATCATTGGTGCTGGTACAGGCGGATACGGTGCAGCTTTTATGGCTGCGGATTTAGGTATGGATGTTACATTAATTGATAAAAATGATCAAGCAGGTGGAGTATGTTTGCAACGCGGATGCATTCCTTCAAAAGCATTGTTACATGTTGCCAAATTATTGAATGAAGCTAAAGAAGCAGAGCATTGGGGAATTAAATTCGGTAAACCTGAAATTGATATTGATAGAATTCGCGCTTGGAAGAATGAAGTTATATCGCATATGACAGGCGGACTTAAGCAGCTTATCAAGCAAAGGAAAATTGACTTCATTCAAGGTACTGCTCAGTTTGTAAATTCAAATAAAATTAAAGTTGATAAAGCAGATGGCGGTAACGAAGAATTATCTTTTGACTATGCCGTTATTGCAACCGGTTCAGTCCCGGCAAAAATTCCAAGTTTTGATATCGGTTCAAAACGAATTCTCGATTCTACTTCCGCTTTGGAAATTGAAGATATTCCTAAAAAGTTATTAGTTGTAGGCGGTGGTTATATCGGACTTGAATTAGGAACTGTTTATGCGGCACTCGGTAGTAAAGTAACTGTTGTTGAAATGACATCCGGTTTATTGCCAGGAGCTGATCGTGATCTTGTTGCTGTACTTTCGAAAAGAGTTATTTCAACTATGGAGAATGTATATCTCAACACAAAAGTTGCTGAAATTAAAGAAGTAAAAAACGGATTGAAAGTAACATTCGAAGGTGAAAAAGTAGAAGAGAAAGAACAAATCTTTGATAAAGTTCTTGTCTCGGTAGGTAGAAAACCTGTAACAGATGGTTTTGGTTTAGAAAACACAAAAGTTCAACTTGATGAAAAAGGATTTATCAAAACGGATTTACAGAAAAGAACAGATGACCCGAATATTTTCGCCGTTGGAGATATTGCGGGTAACCCGATGTTAGCTCATAAAGCTACTGCAGAAGGAAAAGTTGTTGCGGAAGTAATTGCCGGACATAAATCCGCTTTTGAACCGAATGCAATCCCTGCGGTTGTCTTTACCGATCCGGAATTAGCTTGGGTAGGTTTAAATGAAACCGAAGCGAAAGAAAAAGGTATAAAAGTAGAAGTTGCAAAATTTCCGTGGGCTGCAAGCGGCAGAGCAAAAACCCTTGAGCGCCTTGACGGAATGACAAAATTAATAATTGAACCGGAAACTGAAAGAATATTGGGAATGGGTATTGTCGGCGCCGGTGCAGGCGAACTAATTGCCGAAGGAGCATTAGCTGTTGAAATGGCTGCTCTTGCAAGAGATGTAGCGCTTACAATTCATGCGCATCCAACTCTTTCGGAAACAGTAATGGAAAGCGCCGAATCTTATTATGGTGAAGCTACTCATATTTATAGACCTAAACGAAAGTAAATTCTCAAGTAGAAATACTTTGAAGAAATTTATAACCATTATATTTTTTATTGTCTGCTCGAACATTTCATTTGGGCAGACAATCCCTTTCGATTCTTTAATACAAAAAGGTATTAACCAAATTTATTCCCTCGAATTTGAAGATGCCGAAGAAACTTTCGGACTGATAAAAAAATACGAGCCTGAACATCCCGCCACAAAATTTTTCCCTGCTATGGTAACCTGGTGGAAAATTATGGCTGATCTCGATAATGAAGAGTTTGATAAGATCTTAATCAAACAGCTTGATGAAACAATAGAGTTTTGCGATAACCTGCTCAAAAAAAATCCAAATAATATAGATGCAATTTTCTTTAAGGGCGGTTCATTAGGATTCAGAGGAAGATTATACTCAATTAGAGAAAGTTGGTTAAATGCCGCATCTGATGGAAAGGATGCGATGCCTTTAGTTCATCGTGCTTTTGCTCTGGATTCCACAAATGTTGATGTACAGCTTGGATTTGGTATATATAATTATTATGCAGATGTTATTCCTGAGAAGTATCCTTTTCTTAAACCTGTAATGTTCTTCTTTCCGAAAGGCGATAGGTACAAAGGGTTGGAACAACTTATAAACGCAGCATATAATGGAAAGTATACTAAAGCAGAATCAAAATATTTTTTGATGACTCTCTATTATAAGTTTGAAGATAACGACATTGAAGCGCTGAAATATGCCGAAGAACTAATAGAACAGTTTCCAAATAATCCTGCATTTCACAAACATTATGGTCGATTGTTAAGACGAACTTCACATATAACGAAATCTACCGAAGAGTTTAAAGAAATGTATCGAAGGTGTGAAGTAAATATGAGAGGTTACAATGATAAGATTAGAAGAGAAGCATCATATTATATTGCCGATGAACATTGGCGAAATGCCGATTTTGACAAAGCAATAAAATATTATAAAGAATGTTCCGATTTATCCGTTTCTTTTGATCAGGAAGATGACGGTTTTAATGTGATTTCATTATTACAAATCGGAAAAATTTACGATGTGCTTGGAAAGAGAGATACGGCAATTGCATATTATAAAAAAGTTTTGAAACTCGATAAACACCGCGATTCACATGACCAGGCAAAATTATATTTGAAAGAGCCTTTTAAAAGGTAGTAGATATCCCAAATCTATGAAGTGCCCCGATTGAACCGAGTGATGAAAAAGAATAATCAACCGTGTAATCGCTTACATTAAAACCGACCCCGATATTAAACCCGGCTAAACCAGTACTTGCGCCGATTTTGTAATCTTTTCTTCGTTCGTTATCATAACCTAAACGGATTCTAAGTGACCCGCTGAATTTAATTTCGGCACCTGCTGTAATTTGTTTAAATCGATCACCAAAATTTTCATAATTCTCATTCAAGCGATTTAGCGAGAGATAGAATTTAAAGGGTGTATGGGCAAGTTGTTTTGTAACACCGACTCTAATATCTAAGGGTAAATCTTCTTTTTCATCAAAATAAGAAGAAAGTTGTGTGCCGAAGTTTAAAATAGAAAATCCGAAGTTCCATTCGTTTTCTGGAATTTCATAATGTAACCCGAGATCCATAGCAATGCCGGTTGAAGAATAATCGGCAATACCGGAATAAATAAATTTAATGTTTGCACCGTAATAAAAATTTTCTTCTAACTTATTTCCGTAACCGATTGTAAAAGCAAATTCACCGGCACCGAATTCGCCAAGTTTATTGCCGTTCGCATCTGCCTCTGTAAAACTTCCGTAATTTATATACTGAACTCCAACTCCGAATCTTCCGATCTCTTCAAACTCTTGTGAGTAGGTTAAACTTGCCGAATTGATATCGACAAAATGTTTTAAGAAAGAAAAGGAAGCCGGTCTATCTTTTAAGAAATTTATACCGGCGGGATTATAAAATATAACATTCGGGTCATCGTTGTTGGCAACATAACTCCCTGCTAATGCAGCAGCACGCGGACTCATATCTAAACGCAAAAACTCAAATAAACTTTGTGCGTAAAGAAGCGAAAAAGTTGATAAAAGTATTAAAATCCCGAAATAACGCCTCATAATATCCTCAATTTTAACTGTCGATATTAATTATATTTACATCGAATGGCAAGGCAAAATTCTTTCGTTAACTTTTTATAACTTTCTTTGAGGAACAAACTCAAATTAAAATGTGTTAAATTTGCCAATGAAAAAATAACGAAAGGTAATATAAAATATGAATTCACTTAAGACAGTCTTTTTGATGACGCTAATGATGGTTCTCTTCTTAATAGTCGGTTCTGCGTTAGGAGGAGAAACGGGATTGATTATTGCTTTTGTATTTTCATTAGCACTTAACTTCGGCTCATATTGGTTTTCCGATAAAATTGTTTTGAAAATGTACCGTGCTAAAGAAGTTAAGCGCGAAGATAATCCACGGCTTTATGACTCTGTTGCAATGCTTGCTGAACAAGCACAGCTTCCTATGCCGAAAGTTTATATTGCAGATAACCCAACACCGAATGCCTTTGCAACAGGAAGAAATCCGGATAATGCGGCAGTTGCCGTAACATCTGGTATTCTTAGAATTCTTGATCAAAAGGAATTGGAAGGAGTGTTGGCACACGAACTTGCTCATATTAAAAATAGAGATATTCTTATTAGTACAATAACAGCTACATTAGTCGGCACAATAACATTTCTAGCACGTATGGCTGGATATGCAATGATTTTTGGAGGAAGAGACAGAGATTCCGGACAGGCTGTTACTTCTTTAGTACTTCTAATTTTATCTCCAATAGTTGCTGTGTTGATTCAACTTGCAATTTCAAGATCACGTGAATTTATGGCAGATGAAGGAGGGGCAAACATTTGCGGACAGCCTTTGGCTTTAGCTGGTGCTTTGGGAAAATTACAATCGGCAAACAAACAGATACCTATGAAAAATGCCGGTACTTCTTCTGCACATATGTTTATTGTAAATCCGTTTTCCGGTAAATCGGTTATGAAATTATTTTCAACTCATCCACCGGTAGAAGAGAGGATTAAACGTCTTCAAGAAATAGCCGCCGGCAGAAGATAAAATTTTGGGAGTCGCTTGACTCCCTTTTTATTTTAACAAACTAATTATAACTTCCGTTTGAAATTAATTTCGAATTCGTCTATTTGAAAAAATCAATTAACATATCAGCGCTATTATTCTTTTTCTTATCGCAATTATTATCTGCTCAACCCAAATCCAATCTTGATATTATTTATGACCTGATTGAAGAAAATGCTAATCAGCTCCTTTTGAAATTACCACATGAAGTTTCACTTAAAGAAGTAGTGTTTAGTTCTCCAAACGAGTATGAAAATTTGGAAAATAGATTCCTTCATACACTTAACAATAAAGGATTATTCGGAACGGATACTGTTCATTCATTTTCATTAAAATATTCTCTGGATCAAATCGGAGTTTTATATTCGGAACCATTTAGAGGCAGTTTATTAAGCGATTATAAAGTTGAAAGAAAAATATTCTTAAGCAGTACCTTTGCATTGGGCATAAATAATCATGTCAAGCATACTGAAATAATTGAGACCGAATTCTCCGACACGCTGTATTATTCCGACATTAATAATGTTGAAACGCCCAACCTTTCTCTTACTCATGGAACAAAACCTTCCGAACCTCTGTTTGAGAGTCTGCTGGAACCGGTAATTGCTATCGGAACTGTAATAGTTACAATAATTTTGCTCTTTACGGTTCGCAGCAAATAGTTGTAACTTTGACGGTATAAGGAATTTATTTATTTTGCACATTCATTTTTTTACCACTCTTAAGATATTGGATATATGAAATCATTTTTAGCAATTTTTACTTTAATTATTATTATAGGCTGTTCCGGCGGTCGTGATACAACACTTCTTACACCCGATGAACACTTCAATTATGCATTTGAACTCTTTCAAAAAGAGGATTACCAGGATGCTCAATTAGAGTTCCAATCAATACTTTTACAATATCCGGGTAGTGCAGTTAACGATGATGCACAATATTATTTGGGACTTACTTATTTCAGAAGAGGTCAATATTTATTAGCCGCCTACGAATTCAGTAAACTAATTAGAGATATTCCTGCGAGTGAATTTGTTCCGGATGCTCAATACATGTTGGCTGAGTCTTATTACCAGCTTTCACCTCCATACCCGTTAGATCAAGCATACACAAGAAAGGCAATAGAAGAATTTCAAGCTTTTATAGATTTTTTCCCGCTAAGTCCCAAAGTAGCCGAAGCGGAACAAAAAATTACCGAGATGAACAATAAATTAGCGGAAAAACTTTATAACAATGCTGTTATTTATGAAAAGATGAGCTATTATAAAGCGGCTATTAAATATTATGGTGATGTACATGAAATCTATCACGATACTAGATTCGGTCCGTTAGCTTTATATAAAAAGATACAGTTGGAAATAAGTAGAGATGAAATTGCGTCCGCAAAAAGAGACATCAATAAGTTTTTAGCTCAGTACCCGGATCATGAATCGGTTATGAGTGTGCGTCAACTTGAAGAACAATACATGAACCAATAATGCCCGAACAAAAAATAAAAACCGTATCCGATTCAATTGTTACAATGACAGAACTTGTACTGCCAAACCATACCAACCAGCTTGGAAATTTACTTGGCGGACAATTAATGCATTGGATAGACATTTGCGCTGCGCTTTCTTCGGCTAAACATTCTCAAAGGGTTTGTGTTACCGCATCGGTAGATAGAATTGATTTTCATCACCCGGTAAAATTAGGAAATGTTGTAACCTTGAAAGCATCGGTTAACCGTGTTTTTAATACTTCTATGGAAGTCGGTGTAACGGTTTTTGCAGAAAACCACAGAAAAGGGACAAGAATTCACACGAACACCGCCTATCTTACTTTTGTGAGTGTTGATGACAATACAAAACCGGTTAAAACTTTTGATATAGTACCGCAAACAGATGACGAAAAGAGACGGTATGATGAAGCACTTAAAAGAAGAGAAAGACGGCTTTCGCAGCGTAATAAAGATTGCTAAACTTTTACTTCTTATTCCTTTTTTAGCCGCTACGTTTTATTCTCAAATTAACTTAAACGGATTTGTTGAAATCACTTCTATCCCTGCACCTCTTGATGCTTCAAAAATTTTATCCGCTCAAATTGATTCTGATGCCGAACATGATTTTTTATTAACCTCTTTCGGTAAGAATATTTATTTAAAATTATCGACGGAAGAGTATAATCAGAGAATTCTAAAAACTCCCTTTGAAATTTCTGAAATTAAGCGAGTGAGAAAATTATCCAATAATGAAACACTGTTTGCTTTTATTTCTCGTAAAGATAGAGTTTTCGGAACTTTTATAATTAATAACAATGGTCAACTCGGGTTTCTTCGGTCTACAAAGCTTAAATATCATCCGGAGAATTTTATACTTACTCGAACCGCGCGAAAAGCTTTAATTTTTGGAAATAATTATAACGGATTGACTCTTATTGATCTGGACTTGGAAGATAAGGATATTCTCGAGCTGCAGAGGGGCACTTTAACTAGCAATGTTTTGTTTTATGACTTTGATAATGATTCTAATACGGATATTGTTTATTACGATATATTTTCAAAAGCACTTAAGATTATAAGAAATGAAAACAATTATCAATTAGACAAGATAAACTTTTCCAAACCATTACCGAATGTTACTAAAATAAGAAAGTTCGATTATGACTTCGATGGATTTGAAGATATATTGTTTAGCACAAACAACACAATCGAAATTTTCTACGGTGATACTGTAACTACTTTTGAAAATAGCGAATTGCTAATAAAAGAAAATGGGATCGTTGATTTTCAAGTTGGTGATTTTAACAAAGACGGTTATTCCGACATAGTTTATCTTAAGAAAAATAAAGATAATTCATCACAACTTTCTGTTTGTTTTTCATCATCAGATCAATTATCCAAACCAATATTATTCTCGAATATTAATAATATCAGATCTTTTGATGTAATTGGATGGCGGAAAGATAAAATAGTTTACCTAACCGATGCGGGAAATATTAATGTAATTTCTTCAATTGATAAAATCGAAAATACATTTCTTCAACTTGGTACAATTCCTAGAAAAATAATCTTATTCAAATTATTATCAAACAATTTAGTAAGTCTTGCAATAGTTGATTCTGCAGATAGTAAAGTAAAATTATTTTTAAGTGCTCTTAGCAGTTATCATGAAATCCCGCTTAAATATGTTCCCGGTTCTTTATTAATTGATCAAATTGATGAAAATACTCTTACACTTACGGCATTTACAAAAGGTGATAAATTAATTGAATTTGTTAGATTTAGCTTAACTGATAATACATTTTCATCAAAACAATTCTATACAAAAGCAGGTATCGTTAATTTAATACAAGAGAAAAAAGATAATAAACTTCCTTTGATTGCTGTTCTCACGGAAGATAATGGTAAGATTATGCTTGAAGAATTTGAGTATCGAAATGTTAGATACCAAAAAAGTCCCTCGGCTACTATATTAGAAAATACTTATGAAGCAAAGTTTACCGGGAATAAATCTTTAGTCTATGTCCAAATGTTACCGGAAGAAAAACTTATCTTTGGTGAAAAATCTCTCAAAGATGTTGAGGGAGTATCATCTCAACGGTCAGAATTGAATATGGAATTAAGTGAATTGCAAAATGTGAAAATTCACGAATTTGAATTTAGGGGCAAAATTAAACACATAATATCCGTAAGCACTGAATCCGGAAATCATAATTTCTTATCGGCAGAGAATAAAATTCATCGGATTGATATAAACAAATTTATTGATAAGATTGATATAAACCAGTTTAGTAAAAATTCTTTTCTAAAAATTATATACAGTAATGTAAGCAAAATTTACACTGCCGAGTTGAACATCAACAACGGAAGAATTCGCGACCAAAAAGAAATTGCTGATTATATGGGTCAATATGTAATTGAGTTTGTTAACGAAAATTATGGTTATATTTTTATGCTTAATTATAATACTAACTTAACGGAGTTAAGGTTATTAGATGAATAAATTCTCCCGGTTACTATTACTTGTGTTAGTTTTTGCATCGGTTTTGAGTGCACAAAACGTTGATTCGCTTTTTAATAATTTTTGGAGTGCATATTCTTATTCTCAGCAGGAAAGTATTGCGTCGGATGAGAAACCTCGTATATTAAAATGCGCTACTAACCACATTTATTATTTAAAAAATAACTTTGATAAACTTGATATCAACAAACAAAATATAGTGTCTTCGATACTTCAACGCCCTTCAACACAAAAGAGTTTAGTCTCACCCTCCGGCTATTTTCGTATTCATTATGATACAACCGGCATTCATAAAGTAGGATATAGTTTAACGGAGTTAGCTAAAGCAGCTGATTCGGTTTACAGTTTTGAAATAGATTTTCTTGGTTATCCTCCTCCGCCTTCCGATGGAACTCAAGGTGGTGATGATAAATATGATATTTACATTCAAGATATCGGTTCAATTTATGGCTGGACCGATTTTGCTTCTACTTCAAACAGCACAAGCTTTATGGTAATTGATAATAACTTTGATATCCATTATACAAGAGGAATTGACGGTGCAAAAGTTACGTTAGCTCATGAGTTTCATCATGCAATTCAGGTTGGGAGCTATAAATACAGATCCGAAGACAGTTATTATTATGAATTGTTATCGACAAGTATTGAAGAATTTGTATTCGATACAATAAACGATTATTATGATTACATCAGCGGTTACTACAATAACCCGCAAGCCCCGTTTTATGCAACTTACGGCGGCGGATACGATTTGGCTATCTGGAATATCTTTCTTCAAAATAAATATGGTTATGATATTATTAAACGGGGATTGGAACATGTTATTAATCATTCCGCTTTGAACGCAATCGTTCTTTCTATTTCCGAATATGGCGGATCGTTTAATGAAGACTTAGCTGAATTCGGAGTGTGGAATTATTTCACCGGTTCAAGAGCTAAAGATGATAAATATTTTAAAGAAGCAAAATTCTATCCAAAAGTAAAACCACTTATGAATATAAATTTCAGACCAACGTCGGAAACGGTTAAAGTTAATTCAAATCCGTCTTCAAATAATTATTTATTGTTTGTTGATTTTTCGAGGGGATTGCCCGACTCTTTGGTTGCAATAATTACAAATAGTGATTATCAGTCAACATCCCGTACAGAATTCAATTATACTCTTTATTCATACAACGCTGCCGGTTCTTCAAAAATTAATGATCTTTTCTACTCCAGTATTCTTTCAAATAATCGTCAAATTTTTTCGGAGAGCGTAATTTTCAACAACGAACTTGCAAAAGAAGGACGAACGGAAAGATTGGAAATTGATTACGCATATCCGCAGCCGTTTAATTATAACAAACATTCTTATATTTTTATCCCGGCAGCTGCAGATCAATCCGGGAAGTCATCACTTAACGTTTATACAATAGCTATGGATTTAGTTTTTTCAGGTGAAAAGAATATCTTTGCAAGTGACAAAATTGTTGTAAAATGGGACGGCAGATCATCAAGCGGCGAGAAACTTCCAACCGGCGTTTATGTTTTTGTAACAAAAAGCGGTGACACTGTAAAAAAGGGGAAGCTTGTTATCTATAATGAATAACTATTCACTAACATTAGAAAGTGTAAGCAAAATTTTCGGAAGACGGTTGGTCTTCAAAGATATTTCACTGCAAATGAGCAACGGGAATGTTTACGGTATTTCTGGCTGCAACGGTTCGGGTAAATCGACTTTGGCAAAAATCATTGCCGGTTTAATTTCTCCGTCCAGCGGGAAAATCACTCACTTATATAACGACAAAAAAATTGAACCGGAATATCTACATGATTACCTGGGCTTTGTATCCCCTTATCTTTTTCTTTATGATGAATTTACCGCGGAAGAAAATCTTTATCACTTTGCAAAAATCCGCGGAATAAAAATAAATAATTCTAAAGTTGATAATTTGTTTAAACTGTTCAATCTATCCGACAGAAAGAAAGATATACTCAAAGGCTATTCTTCCGGTATGAAGCAAAGAATGAAATTTATTTTTGCTTTGCAACATTCACCTCAATTATTGATCTTTGATGAACCTACATCAAATTTGGATAACGCAGGTAAGGAAGCGGTTTACAAATTATTGGAAGAAGAAAGGAAAAATAATTTAGTAATTATTGCATCGAACGAAGAAGTCGATTTATCTTTTTGCAGCAGCGTTATTGATGTAGAAAAATTTAAGATAGTATGAAAGCATATTCATTATTTAGAAAAGATTGGCAGTCGGAATTAAGAACCAGGTATGCAATAAATGCATTGGCAATGTTCATACTTGTTACAATAAGTGTGATTTTATTTTCCATTGGTACCGAAAAAATATCAGAGTATTTAACCGGCGGGCTATTATGGGTCGTAATTTTCTTTTCCGCAATGTCCGGTCTCTCACGAGCCTTTGTAAGTGAAGAAGAACGGGGTACAACCCTTACTCTTCAATTAATTGCTGCACCTTCCACAATATTTTCGGGTAAACTAATTTTCAATCTTATTTTGGTATTTTTGATGAATATTGCAATAACAATTCTTTACTCCGCACTGTTCGAAAGTTTTGTAATAAAAAGTTTTGATTTGTTCTTAATTGCTTTCGTTTTAGGAAATTTCGGAATTGCAATATCTTCAACGATTATTGCTGCAATAATTTCTAAAGCAAGCTCAAAAGGTACACTTTACCCTGTATTGTCTTTCCCTATTTTACTCCCCTTAATATTAACTCTTCTTGAATTAACAAAGTTTGCAATGGACGGCAATTCTGTTGGTGATTCCTGGGTAGAAATTGCGGTTCTGGTTTGCTACGACGTAATTATGCTTACCGCCTCATATCTTTTATTTGATTTTATTTGGAAGGATTAGAATCCGAAGAATACGAATTCTTAAATGAAGTAAATTTTATTGCAAAGGCTATTAATTGTGACGGAGTAGATGCATTAATTTTTTTCATCAGATTATACCTGTGTGCATCTATAGTTCTTTTACTAACATTCATTTCTTCTGCAATTTCACTGCTTGTAAATCCCTCGCTTATATAAAAAAGAATTTTTTTCTCTTTGTAAGTAAGAAAAATATCAGGACCAATAACTCCATCGGCAAGATTTTTATATTCTTCATTCAGATTATCGAGTTTCTCACGGGTCCAATCCATACCAAAATACTCCAAGCCATTATGAATGAGCCTTATTCCGTAACATAGTTCGTTTATTCTAACATTTTTACTAAGTAATCCTTTCCCACCGATTTTCCTTGTATAGTATACATATTCACTTGATTCAAACATGGAAAGAAAAAGAAACTTTGCATGATCGTCGAATTTTCTTATTTCTTTGAAAGATTCAAAACCCGATAGAACGGGCATTGAAATATCGCTAACAACAACATTCGGATTATGTGCGGCATATTTATTTACAAGCTCTAAACCGTCGGATGCATAATCTACAATTGCAAGATCCTCTGTTTGGTTAATTAAGTTTATTAAACCGGCTCGGAATAACTCGTGATCATCCGCAATTATTAATCTTATCTTGTTGTTCATAACACGACAATTTATTAGTAGAACCCAAATATAAATTAAAAACAAACTACTAATCAACCACTTGCAAGCAGCTTGCAATTAGAAAATTTAGACTTTATTTTTGAATATGCAAGAAAGAGAGTTGTTTCATAAAAATAAAATTAAGTTAACCGAGCAGCGTAAAGAAGTTTACAGTATTTTGAGCCGTGCAATTAAACCTCTCAGTTTAGATGAAATACAGCACGACTGTAATAAAATTGATTTCTCAAGTGTTTACAGGTCAATAAGAACTTTTATACAAAAAGGAATTGTAACCGAACATTATTTCGGAGATCGTAAGCCAAAATATTCATTAAAAATGAACGATTCGCATCGTCATTATATTAAATGTTCTAAATGCGGTAGAATAGACGAGTTGAAAAATGTTTGCATAATAGATGAAGTAAATAAAAAAACAAAGTACAAAATTGTTGATCATTATATGGAGTTTATTGGTGTATGCCCGGAATGTTTAAAAAAATAAGTTATACGGCATTCCTTTTAATTTTCATTTCTTGTTCGGAACAAGCGCCAATTGATAATAATGATAAAATTACAATCGCAGTTACAATTACACCTTACAAATATTTGGTTAAAAAAATAGCTGAAGATTATGTTAATGTTGTCAGCTCAATTCCCGAAGGGGCAACACCACATCATTTTGAACCGGCACCTAAACTAATTCGCTCAATTTCGAGTGCGAGTTATTACTTAAAGGTAGGGCGGTATATGGAATTTGAAGACATATGGCTTCAAAAACTAAAAGGAATAAACGAAGAAATGACCGTATTCGATCTCTCCGATAGTGTTTCTTACAGCAATAATGATCCGCATATTTGGCTAAGCCCGGTTAAGTTGAAAATAATTTCTAAAAATATTCTGAATGCATTAACAAAAATTCTTCCCGGGGAAAGCACAAGATTTAGAAATAATTATAATCATTTCATTGATTCACTTGAAACAATTACTCGACATTTGAAAAATTCCTTCGCTGATATTGATGATGAAAAGAAAGTGCTTTTAGTTTACCACGGCTCTTGGAAATATTTTGCGGAAGATTTTGGTTTCAGGCAAATATCGATTGAAGAAGGGAGTAAATCGGCAAGTGCAAAAGAATTTAGAGAGATATTGAACGTAGTTAAGAAATCAAACGTAAAAGTGATCTTCATTGATCCGCAGCATAGCAGAAAATCAGCAGAAGTAATTGCAAAGGATTTAAAAATAGTTACAGATATAATTAATCCGTTACCTGTTAATCTGTTAGAAAATTTCTACTCAATCGAAAACAAAATATTAGCTTATTATAAATGAAAGCAATAGAAGTAAAAAATCTTTTCTTCCAATATGAAGACTTACCGGTTTTGGAGGACATAAATTTTGATGTTGAAGAAAAGGACTTTGTCGGAATTATCGGTCCAAACGGCGGCGGTAAAACTACATTAATAAAAATCTTAGTTGGTTTACTTAAACCTCAGCGAGGAACAGTTAATATTTTTGAAAAACCTGTTTCAGCTATGAACCATCATATTGGTTATGTCCCGCAAAGTTTTAATTTTGACAGCAGCTTCCCGATATCGGTTATTGATGTTACAAAGATGGGAAGATTAAATCAATCAAAGATTTTTAAGAACTCTGCAGAAGATCAGCTTATAGCCGAAGAATGCCTTAAAAAAGTTGACATGCTTACAATGAAAGATAAGTTGATCGGCAACTTATCTGGCGGACAAAAACAGCGTGTTCTTATAGCCCGTGCCCTAACCGTCAAACCGAAAATTCTAATTCTCGACGAACCGACCGCAAGTATTGACAGTAAAGCTGGGCTTAATTTCTACGAACTTCTGCATAGGCTGAATGAAGAAATGACCATAATAATGATATCTCATGACATAGGTGTTATTTCGCAGTACGTTGAAAAGATTGCCTGCTTAAATAAAAAATTGGTCTTTCATGATTCGAAAGAAATCTCACGCGAAATGCTGGAGCAGACTTATCAATGTCCTGTTGATTTAATTGCGCACGGGTTACCGCATAGAATATTAGACGAACACGAGCATAATCATTAATATGCCTGAACTTTTTACATATAATTTTATGGTTAATGCATTGATTGCAAGTTTTCTTGCGAGCATTGCAGCGGGAGTAATCGGCTCTTATGTTGTTGTAAAAAGAATCGTATTTATTTCAGGCGGAATATCGCATTCCACATACGGAGGAATCGGTCTTGGTTATTTACTCGGTTTCAATCCTATCTTAGGTGCGGTTGGAGCTGCATTAGTCACCGCAGGTATTGTTGCAAAAATAAGTCGTAAGAAAAAACAATCCGAAGATATGTTGATAGGAATTGTATGGGCATTAGGTATGGCTCTGGGAATTTTCTTTATTAATTTATCGGAAGGTTATGCACCCGACTTAATGTCATATCTTTTTGGTAATATTCTTCTTGTATCGAATGTCGATTTAGTATTGATGTTCATTTTAAATATAATTGTAATAGGTACTGTAATTATATACTACAATAAATTCCAGGCAGTTACTTTTGATGAAGAATTTGCAAAAAGTGTCGGGTTAAACACCGATAGGATTTATCTTCTGCTTTTAATCCTTATTGCTATTACAACTGTAATGCTGATAAAGGTTGTTGGAATTGTTTTGGTTATAGCATTGATATCGATACCTCCTGCTATCGCAATAAACTATTCTAAAAGTCTTAAACAAATGATGCTGATCTCGGTAATACTTGGATTATTATTTACAATTTTTGGTTTATTTATTTCTTATTACTTAAATTTAACATCGGGTGCATCAATAATTTTTATTTCGGTAGTTGGTTATCTCTTTTCTTACTTTTTGAAAAAATAATGAGGCACGTTTGGTAGTTTGGGATGTTGATCCTAATATAATTTCGCTTGGACCACTTACGGTGCGATGGTATGGTGTACTTTTCGCACTAACTTTCATTGTCGGATACCAAATTTTTATTTGGATTTATAGGTTGGAAAAGAGACCTGAAAAGGAAATTTCCGAATTAGTTTGGTATATGATAATCGGTACAGTTGTCGGTGCACGCCTCGGACATTGCTTGTTTTATAACCCTTCTTTTTATTTTCAAAATCCGTTTGAAATAATTGCAGTTTGGCGCGGTGGTTTAGCCAGCCATGGTGCAGCTATCGGGATTTTAAGCGCATTGTACTTTTATATTAAGAAAATAAAAAATGCTAAATACCTGTGGGTACTTGATAGAGTTGTAATCACTGCCGCACTCGGCGGATTTTTTATAAGAATGGGTAACTTGTTCAATTCGGAAATTATTGGTCTGCCGACTGATTTACCCTGGGCATTTGTTTTCGTTAAGGTCGATAGTATTCCTCGTCATCCTGCCCAACTATATGAAGCATTAGGTTACCTGGCAACTTTCTTTGTCTTATTTTTTATTTATAAAAAGAATTACAAAACAATTAAAGACGGGCTAATTTTCGGAATATTTCTCTTTTTAATTTTCGGGCATCGGTTTATTGTAGAATTTTTTAAAGAAGACCAAACTTATTTTGAAGAAGGGTGGATTCTTAACATGGGTCAACTGTTGAGCATTCCGTTAATAATCACCGGGTTATATTTTATTATTACACGATTAAGATCCAAACCTCAGTTGTAAACTATATATTTCAATTCCTCAGGAGAAAAAATGAGTTTTAAATCAAACGTAATATTTCCCACTATTATATTTTTTTCGACTATCTTTTTTGTTCAATGCGGCAGTTCTTCATCGGATGAATATAAATCTGAATTAGATTCACTAAGGTTCACCGGAGAAATACATCTTCGAAACATCAAGCAGTTAACTTTCGGCGGAAACAATGCAGAAGCTTATTTTAGTTTTGACGACAAACAGCTAGTCTTCCAAAGTGATTGGGATGCAATAAACCCGCAAGGCTGTGATCAAATATTTTTAATGAATGCTGATGGAACGGAGCTTGCAAACGGCGAACAATATCAACTTGTATCAACCGGTCTCGGTAGAACAACCTGTGCATATTTTCTTAAAGACGGTAGAATTGTATTTGCATCAACTCACGAAGCCGATGCTGCGTGCCCGGAAGAAGTTATGTTTAAAGAAGGCAGATATGTTTGGCCTATTTATAACAGCTATGATATTTATGTTGCCAACCCGGACGGATCCAACCTTGAGAAATTAATAGGCGGCGAAAGTTATGATGCAGAAGCAACTGCTTCACCCGACGGTCGTTACATAGTTTTCACATCAACTCGTTCCGGAGATTTGGATCTGTGGAGATATGATTTACAAACCGGTGAGTATCTTCAATTAACAAATGAATTAGGCTATGACGGCGGTGCATTCTTTTCTCGCGATTCTAAAAAAATTGTCTGGCGTGCAAGCCGACCAAAGGGACAAGCAGCCGCTGATTACAGTGAATTATTAGCTCAAGGATTAGTTGAACCGAAAGAACTTGATATTTTTATTGCCGATATTGACGGTAAAAATGTTGTTCAAGTTACTGATTTACCCGGTGCAAATTGGGCGCCGTTTTTCCATCCAAGCGGAAAGAAAATTTTATTCAGTTCAAACCATCATTCCCAGCAATACGGCGGAAGATTATTCGATATCTTCATGATTAATATTGACGGAACCGGATTAACTCAAATTACACATTCTGGTACATTCGATGCGTTCCCCATGTTTTCATTTGACGGCAAAAAACTTGTATTTGCCTCCAACAGAAATATTGATAGAATGGAAAGCAGAGTAACTAATGTATTTATTGCAGATTGGATTGAAAAGCCGTCTGAAACTGATATTGATTTTAAGTCGTTGAAGTAAAATTGTTTAATGCAGGTATTAACTTTTTTCTTCGATATTGTAAAATATTCTTTGTCAATGTATCTTTGTTGTAGAAACATTCTCGGAGGAATTTTATGAAGGTGAAAATTCAAAAATGGGGCAACAGTTTGGCAATGAGAATTCCAAAGGCATTTGCTGATCAATCAATGATAAGTGAAGATAAATATGTGAACCTGACTTTAGTTGACAAAAAGATTATTGTTGAACCGGTTGAAGAGAAAAAGTATGCTCTAAAAGAATTGATTGCCGGTATAAGCAAAAAAAATCTTCATAAAGAAATTGATTTTGGTAAACCTATTGGAAATGAAGTCTGGTGAAATCGAAAACTTTTGTACCCGGACGGGGCGATATTGTTTGGTTGAATTTTGATCCTCAACTTGGTCATGAACAGTCGGGAAGACGACCTGCTTTGGTTATTTCTCCCCAAATCTATAATGAGAAAACAGGTTTGGCATTATTCTGCCCGATAACATCCCAAGTAAAAAATTATCCATTTGAAGTTAGCCTGCCGGCAAATTTGGAAATTGACGGTGTTATCCTTTCAGATCAGATGAAAAACCTTGACTGGAAAATTCGTAATGCCGAGTTCATTTGTAAACTGCCTAATATTGCGCTTTCCGAGACATTAAATAAAATTAATGTATTGATAAATATCTAAAAAACATTTCAACAGTCCTATGCTAGAAAAAGAATTTGCAAAATATTGGGTGCAGTTAAATCGCGGTGAGATTAAATCTTTCCCCGGTGATTTTTTGTCTTCATCTCAAACCGAAGAAATTAAGTTACCCGGTAAGGTTTTGATTTTGGGATCTGAACTTTTTGGTACTTATGAATTACTTGATGAAAAAGGGAACGAATTTCTAAAAGTTGAAGACATCTACAAAGCAAAATATATTTTATACGCTAATATGAATAAACCGAATTCTATCGAATGCCCGGTTCATCCTGAAGAAATAAAATCTGTTGTTAAGTTATACGAAAACTATTTGGATAATTTGCTCGAACAAATTCGAAAAGAATTCAAATCAAAATTTCCGGAATCAAAATCATTTCCTGAAATATCCAACTATATATTCAATTCCCTCAACTTGAAGCGGCACTAAAAATGCAGAACATTTCTTTAAGTGAAAACATCTCCAACTATATAAGTAATACATTCGGCGAAGAATTTTTGTCAAAGTATATCGAGTATCATCAAAGCGAGTATAAACCTTATTTAAGAATATCTTCTTTTATTGATGAAAAGGAAATGGTAAATAGACTTTCTTCTTATGAAATAGAGTTGGAGAAAATAGCAAACGTACCTCGTGCTTACCGGGTATTAAAAGGAAGTGAAGTGATAGGTAAGACTTTGGAATTCGCAATAGGTAAATACTATATACAAAGTTTATCTTCAATGATTCCGCCTCTAATTCTTAACCCGAACGAGAATGAAAAAGTATTGGATCTTGCCGCGGCACCCGGTTCAAAAACTACACAGCTTGCCGAGATGATGAACAACCGAGGAACTCTTTATGCAAATGAACCGAATATCAACAGGCTAAAGGGATTGGTATTTAATCTCGACAAACTGAATTTTGTGAATATCGGCGTGATAAAATTCAAAGGTGAACTGCTCAGCAAAGTATTTGAAAATTATTTCGATAAAATTTTGGTTGATGCACCATGCAGTGCGCTCGGTATTGTTCAAAAGAAAGGGGAAGTAAGTAATTGGTGGAACACAAATCAAGTTGATAAAATTGCTAATCTTCAGTTGCGTATGTTAATTAGTGCAATTAAAATGGCAAAGACCGGAGGTGAAATTGTTTATTCAACTTGTACAATGACCGTAGAAGAAAATGAATTTATTATAAATAAAGTTCTGCAAAACTATCCCGTTGAATTAGAAGAAATTGAACTCCCCGTAAAATCAAACAATGGATTTACAAGTTATAATGGTGAACAGTTTTCTTCCGTGGTAAGTAAAACAAAAAGAATAATACCATGGGAAATTAACTCCGAAGGATTTTTTATAGCAAAGTTGAAAAAAACCGGCGATACTATTGCAAACAGAAAAGCAGAAATAAAACCGAGAGAACGCGAACTGGTTTCAGCAAAAAGCAAAAAAATTGAAAAATATTTAAGAGAATTATCCGAATATTTTGGTATTCCATTCGAGCAGTTTGAAGAACATCAATACTTGTTTAGAGGTAAAGATATTTTCTTTCTTCATAAAAGTTGGGAAGCTGATGATTTGAATGTTTTTCATAGAATCGGGACACCTTTCGGGTTAATTGATAAAAACGATACCGCACATTTTCATTCACTTGGGGCGCGATACTTTGCATCGCATATCACAAAAAATAAAATTGATTTAACTGATACGGATGACTTAAAAACCTTCCTTACAGGCGGAACAATTAAAAAAGTAATTGAACAACCGGGACAAAAACTTATCACTTCCCGCAATCTCGATCTGGGAACTGCAATTGCATTTAACGACGGATTAAAAAGCCAATTCCCCCGCAATATGCGGACAGGGGAGATTATTGTTTTGTGAAGAGATTACAAAGGATTCTTAAAAGCCCCGGGATTTGTCAGATAAAAAATTATTAACCAAGATTTTTGTTTACTTATTTATTTAAGAAAATCCCGGGGATTTCATTTTAAAAACGTTGAAGGTCGCTTGTTTTAGACCTTCAATGTTGCTTGCAAACTTAGCAACCTTCGAGGAAAAAGAACTTAAGCAACAATCTCTTACCTCGAAGGTTAGCTGCTAATGAAAATCCCGGGGATTTCATTAACAATCGTAATACAAACCAAACTCATAAGGATGCGGTTGTAGTGCCATTGGTTTAATTTCTTTTTCAAATTTATATTTTATCCATGTTTCAATCACATCATCTGTAAAGACATCACCCTTCAATAAAAATTCGTGATCATCTTCTAATGCACGCAATGCCGCACTTAATGACTCGGGTGTTGAAGGAACATTAGCTAATTCTTCGGCAGGCATATCGTAAATATCTTTATCAAGAGGTTCGCCGGGATCGATTCTATTAAGAATACCATCCAAGCCAGCCATCAATATTGCAGAGAATCCGAGATATGGATTACCGGAAGGATCCGGACATCTAAACTCAACACGTTTTGATTTCGGTGAATTTGAATACATCGGTATTCTTATAGAAGCACTTCTATTTCTTTGAGAATAAGCTAAGTTAACCGGTGCTTCATAACCCGGCACTAATCTTTTGTAAGAATTAGTTGTTGGATTTGTAAAAGCCAAAATTGAAGGAGCATGTTTTAACAATCCACCGATAAAATAAAGCGCCATTTCGCTTAAGCCCGCATAACCGTTTCCGGCAAATAATGGTTTCCCGTCTTTCCATAAAGATGTATGAACATGCATACCGCTTCCGTTATCGCCCATAATCGGTTTAGGCATATATGTAACGGTTCTTCCGAATTTGCGTGCCGTATTTTTAATTATGTACTTAAACATTAGCAATTGATCGGCAGCTTTAACAAGCGGTTCAAAACGCAAATCAATTTCACACTGCCCGCCCGAAGCAACTTCATGATGCTGTGCTTCAACATGAATTCCCGTTCTTTGTAAAGCAAGCACCATTTCATTTCGTAAATCGACTAAAGAATCCGTCGGGGGAACAGGAAAATATCCTTCCTTAAATCTAGGTTTGTAAGCTAAGTTAGGACCTTCATCGCGTCCGGTATTCCATCTTCCCTCAATCGAATCAACCATATAAAAAGAACTATTTGGATTTGATTCGAACCTTACGTCATCGAAAACGAAAAACTCTGCTTCCGGTCCAAAGTAAACAGTATCGGCTAACCCGGTTGATTTAACATAAGCTTCGGCTTTTTGTGCAATGTTGCGAGGACAGCGGGAATATTTTTCTTTTGTTGCAGGTTCATAAACATCGCAGATTAAACTTAATGTTGGTGATTCAATAAATTCATCTACAAACATTGTATTTGGATCGGGAATTATTAACATGTCGCTTTCATTAATAGGTTTCCAACCGCGTATTGACGAACCGTCAAAACCGTACCCGTCTTCAAAAGAATCTTCACTTAATTGTGAAACCGGTACGGTAAAATGCTGCCATTGACCGGGAAAATCCATGAACTTGAAATCTATGAATTGTATGTTGTTATCCTTTACATAAGAAAGGATTTTTTTAACTTCATCAGCATTTGCCATAACAACTCCTTATAATTTTATTGTTGTAGTTTCTTTTATTGTCGATAAAACAAAACTTGTAATTGTGCGCGTTACTCCGGGCCACGATTGAATTTGACTTAATAATTTTTCGAGTGCTTCGGTATCCTTTACCAATGCTTTTAAAATATGCGAACCTTCACCGAGGATTGAATGGCATTCTAAAATTTCAGGAGTCTTTAAAACTTTTTCGGAAAGTTTCTCGTAATTTTTTGAAGAATCCATCACAACTAAAATGAAAGCCATTAAATCATAACCAAAAATTTTGCGGTTTACTTTTGTGAAGTAACCTTCGATTATTCCGTTATCTTCAAGTTTCTTTAAACGGTCACTAAGCGATGGAAGAGACAACCCGACTTCCTCGGCAAGTGCATTTCTTTTTGTTCTGGCATTTTCTTGTAATCTGTCGAGAATCTTAATATCTATGGCATCAAGCATATATCACCTAATTTATTAAGGTAAAGTTTATAATAATGGCTGAAAATATAAGGCGGTGGATGCTAAATAGCAAATATTATTTCAAAATTCTTCGTAGAGATTTGATTTATCAAATCTCAGGCTGGGTTAGAAGCTTATGCAGAATAACTCAGTCACCTAATATTAAATCGAAGTGATTGAAGAATAGTTCTTTGTTCTGAAGTTAAATTTTCCGATTGAACGAGGTAATTATTAAACTCTCTTCTGAGTTTATAATTTTTGCGAAGTTGATCGAAATGTTTACCGAGTTCATTCTCTTTTAAGTCGGACAAACTTTTAAGTGAATATGAGTCTTCAGAAATATTATAAATCTTTTTTGTTATTTGGTAAAGCAGCTCAGTTATACTTTGTGATTTATCCGGAATGATTTTATTTGAATCAACCGGTTTTAAAGTCGGTTTCCAAATTTTTGCTTCATTCAAAAATTCACACAACGAATTATATATCATTGTTGTTCCGTTAACTTTACCTTCGTAGGAATAACCGGCAATATGAGGACTTCCAATTGATACTTTCTTTAAAAGTTCAGAATTAATTCGCGGTTCATGTTCCCAGACATCCAATACGACAGTTAAATCATTTTTGTTTTGTAATCTATTCAGCAAAGCGATGTTATCAATAACACCACCGCGGCTTGTATTAATTAAAATTGTACCGGGTTTGAGTTCACTAATCCTTTGTTCATTGAGTAGATGAAAAGTTTTATCAACACCGGTTTTATTAAGCGGTACATGAAAAGAAATTAGATCGCAGTTCAGTGCTTCTTCCAATGAACAGAAATTATAATTAAAACCGTCACGCTGTAAAGGCGGATCGTTCACAAAAGTTTTTAATCCAACAGCCTCCGCAAACTTTGTAATCTTTTTACCGATGTTACCGTAACCGATTACACCAAAAGTTTTCTCTGACAGATCAAAATTATTTTCGTGTGCAATTTGTGCAACCGAAGTAAAAACATATTCGGTAACTGCAAATGAATTACAACCGGGAGCGCTCGAATAATAAATGTTATTTGATTTCAAAAAATCCTTATCAAGATGATCTGTTCCAATAGTTGCAGTTCCGACAAATTTAACAGGAGTGTTTCTAAGTAATTCTTCATTAACATCTGTAATTGAACGAACAATAAGAACTTCAACATCTTCAAGCATTTCATTTGTTATCTTTCTACCGTGAGAAAGTTTAACTTCACCAAACTGTTGAAATGCCTCAGCCCCGAATTCGATGTTTTCGTCTACAATAATTTTCATGCCCCAAAATAATTAAATGATTTGTAATTTGTATCGGCATTACTATTTAATTATTTTTGAAGCTAATTTTTCAGCATTGGAGTTATGAAATGAAATTCAGTAAAAGGACGCATACTTGCGGAGAGCTGCGTGAATCAAACATCGGAAAAAGTGTTGTATTAAACGGATGGGTAGATACAAGACGTGATCTTGGCGGAGTTATTTTTATTGATCTTCGCGATCGTTACGGTATTACTCAAATAGTATTTGAACCCCATTATAACAAAGATACACACGAACTCGCTTCTCATTTAAGGAGTGAATATGTTATCTCGGTTGAAGGAAAAGTACGTAAACGCCCACCCGAAACCGATAACCCGAAATTACCAACCGGGCATATAGATGTAATGGTTGATAAGTTAATAATATTAAACAAAGCTGAAACTCCTCCGTTTCAAATTGCCGATAATGTTGACGTTCATGAAGATATTCGTTTAAAATATAGATACCTTGATTTACGCCGCAGCAATATGCAGAAGAATTTATTGCTTCGTCATAATATGTATCAAAGTGTACGCAAATATTTTGATGAACAGAATTTCGTTGAAGTTGAAACTCCGATTCTAATGAAAAGCACTCCCGAAGGAGCGCGAGATTTTCTTGTTCCGAGCCGCGTTCACAAAGGAAAATTTTATGCATTGCCTCAGTCGCCTCAAACTTACAAGCAGTTGTTAATGGTATCCGGATTTGATAGATATTTTCAAATTGTAAAATGTTTTAGAGATGAAGACTTACGTGCAGATCGTCAACCGGAATTCACACAGATCGATATTGAAATGTCTTTCGTTGATACCGAAGATGTATTTGAAATTGTTGAAGGATTGATGAAGAAATTATTAAAAGAAGTAAAAGATTATGATCTTGAAATTCCTATTCCGCGCTTATCTTTTAATGAAGCCATGGAGAAATACGGAAGCGACAAACCCGATCTTCGTTTTGGGTTAGAGATGGTTACTTTAAATGATGTTGTTAAAGATGCGGAATTCAGAGTGTTCAAAGAAGCTGTTGAAAACAATGGTTATGTTACCGGACTTCTTGCAAAAGGATGCGGTGATTATACAAGAAATCAGCTTGATGTACTTACCGATTTTGTAAAAAAACTTGGCGCCGGCGGATTAATTTGGATGAGAGTTAAAGAAGACGGACTTGATGCACCAGTTGCCAAATTTTTTACTGATGAAGAGAAACAGAATATCATAAATACAATGAATGCAGAAGCCGGAGACTTATTATTTATTCTTGCCGGACCGAAATTAAAAACATTATCGCAGATGGGTTCGCTTCGTTTAGAAATGGCTAAACGTTTGGACTTGTTCCCAAAAGAAGAGGTTTGGAAATTATTATGGGTAACCGATTTTCCATTGTTTGAATGGGATGATGAAACTCAACGTTATTATGCAATGCATCATCCGTTTACTTCTCCAAATCTTGATGATGTTGATAAACTTGAAAGTAGCCCTGGTGAAGTAAGAGCAAGAGCTTACGATTTGGTATTAAACGGAAATGAAATTGCCGGTGGAAGTATTAGAATACACAACGCGGATTTACAAGCCGCAATGTTTCGTGCTTTAGGTATTAGTGATGAAGAAGCAAATCAAAAATTCGGATTTTTAATGGGTGCATTTAAATACGGTGCACCACCGCACGGAGGAATTGCATTTGGTTTTGATAGACTTGTAATGTTATTGGCAAACGAACATTCAATAAGAGAAGTTATGGCATTTCCCAAAACGGCAAGCGCCACTTCGCCGATGGATGATTGTCCGTCCCCGGTAAATGAAGCACAATTAAAAGAACTTCATATAAAGTTAAGATAGTTTCTTTCAAAGTAGCCGCAGACTTCAAGTCATATAATCAAACCTTCGAGGTAAGCGATGGCTATTTAAGTTCTTTATCCTCGAAGGTTGCTATCCTGCATAAATTGACCAAAGCAACCTTGAAGGATAAAGAGCTCGAAACAATATATGCTTACCTTCAAGGTTTGCTTATTAAATTCTTTTTCTCGAAGGATGGTTTCTTGAACAGGAACGAAGGAAAATTAGAAAAATGGAATGTTGTATCTAGCTACTGCATCAAAAACTTTTCCTAAATAGCTTTTCCCATTATTCCATAATTCCTTTATTCCTTTATTCTATTCCAATTTCCCATTATTCCTCTATACCTTTATTCCCTTATTCCAACATTTCTTCAACACCATTTACTCAACCTCCTTACAAGATTCAGCAAATCTTACAGGAAAATATTACCTGATTACCGATATAATTTCTAAAAACAACCAACTATTTTTTCTTGCATCTGTCATTGAAATGCAATATTATAACAAAAGCGGTAATAATTACTTTAAGAATTGTTCGTCTTGCGATTGGTAAGGAAATTGCTCAATCATTTTCCACTCAAATTAAGAGTAAGCTAAGATGGGTCAGCAGCAGTTATTATTAATAGTTTTAGGTGTTATACTTGTTGGTATCGCAATTTTTGTCGGTATTACACTATTCCAGGCAAATGCTGCTGAAGCAAAACGTAATAATGTTACAAATGAGTTAGTAAACTTAGCTGCTCACGCTCAACAATTTTATCAACGCCCTTCTGCACTTGGTGGTGGAAGCCGGTCATTTTCGGGATGGCAGATCCCTCATGAATTAAAAACGACAGCCAATGGTACTTATGATGCAACTGTTGAATCACAACGTGTTATACTTATAGGAACAGGTAATGAAGTTGTTACAGGAAATGATTCTGTAAAAGTTCAACTAATTGTATATCCTGCTCAATATGAAACTACTGTTATAAATTAGATTTATAGAGTGAACAAATTAATTTTATTAAGGAGAAATTGTTGCAATACTCAACCAATCATATAAATCATCAATCACAAACCAATTAAAAGGAGTTGAACAATGGGTCAACAACAATTATTACTTATCGTGCTCGGCGTTATCATAGTTGGTATCGCTGTTGTTGTCGGTATTAATGTATTTACAGCAAGTGCATCAGCAGCAAATAGAGATGCAGTTATATCCGACATGACAAATCTAGCCGCAATGGCACAACAATTCTACAGAAAACCTGTCGCTCTTGGCGGCGGTGGTAATACTTTTACCGGTTGGACTATCCCTACACAATTACAATCAAACGCAAATGGTTCTTATTCTGCCACAGTTGCTGCTCAATCAGTAACATTAAGTGGTATTGGTAATGAAGTAGGAAACGATGGTTCCGACTCAGTTAGGGTTACAATGGTGGTCGGTCCAAATGAGATTACTTCCACAACAATTGTTAACTGATGTTTTAAAGAAAAATTTTCTTAAATTGTAGGCAGGTAAAACTACGCTAACTGTTTTACCTGCCTTTTTCATATTAAGGTGACTTAAAGTTATGATTGAACTTAGATTCAATGCAATAAAACCTAACGGGCAGGCAATTAGCGGAACGATGACTACTGCAACGTTCGCCGAAGGTAAAAAAAAGATTAAAGCTCTCGCCGAAAAGAACCAACTTAAAATCAAATCGATTGAAAAGAAGGTTGCATTTCTTTATAAAGTAAGAAGAGGAAATGAAAAACCAATTACCGGGGAACAAAGAGCATTTACTAAAGCTGAAGTTATTACTGCTCTTCAAAAACTTGGTTATACTGTTGTTTCTGTAAATAAGAAACTTCTCGATTTTAGTCTTAAACCACCCCCGCAGGAAATTGTATCATTTGTTAAACTTAGCGCAGATCTTTTGGAACAAAAATTGCCGTTCTCTGAAATTCTTACACTTTTAATGAATGACTTAGAGAATAAGACTTTGAGAGATACGTTAAAGCAAATAAATAACGAATTAAAAAAAGGTTCTGATAGCGAAGTTGTTTTTATGAAATACCAAGGTGTCTTCGGAAAGTTTACTGCTTATATGTTGGGGCTTGCTTCAAAGAGCGGAAACATGGCAGAAATATACCGTGCGACTGCAAAATTTTTAGAAAGACAAATGGAATTTCGTAAAAATCTTAGAAGTGCTTTAATTACACCGATAATAACTTTATTTGTATTGTTTTTAGCCGTTCTTTTTTATGTTGGTTATATCTTCCCGGAAACAGCTAAATTATTTTTAAAGTTTGATATCCCTCTTCCGCCAATGACGGCTTTTACTTTAGTGATGAGTGATTTCCTTATTGTTAATTGGTGGCTTGTGTTATTAATTATGATTGCACCGCCGATTTTATTGATTTATTATGGAAAAACCAGTAAAGGTCGATTGGTACTTGATAGGTTTATGATGAAAATTCCCGTAATGGGTTCATTAATTCATAAAACATCCATTGAAGTTTTTTGCAGAGTGTTTTATACTTTATATACAGGGGCTGCAGAAAGTATTGAACCAATTAGAATTGCAGCCGAAGCTTCAGGTAATAAATATTTTGAAAACCAAATTAAAACAATTGCTATTCCATTAATGATAAAAAAAGGTGCCGGTGTAACCGAATCATTTGAAGCCGCCGGTGTATTTACCGAAACCGCTATTAATAGATTCCACTCGGGTGAAGAAACCGGTACAATAAAAAACACGGCTCTTCAGCTTGCAAACTATTATGAAAGTGAAACGGTGTTTAGACTAAAGAACGTGATAGAAATGATACAAGTATTTATTGCAATGGTTATTATGATTGTAATGATTTTATTAACTCTGGTTTCCGCCGAGACAGCAACTATTAGTCCTAAATCACCGGTGATGTAATGAGACCGATAATAAATTTAATCGACAAGGAAAAAATAATATATTTTGAAGAAGTTTTATATCCAATGCAAGATAGCGTATTGGGATTAATAGATAATGAAAATTTTTATTTAACAGGAGGCACATGTTTATCTAGGTTTTATTACAACCATCGATATTCGGAAGATTTAGACTTTTTTTTTGACGGGGTTTCACACTCAATAAGTAGCTATGAAAAAGATTATATTACATACATTACTAAAATTAGAGATATTTTTGATATAAATATCACGGTAACAAGCGAGAATTTCAAAAGGATATTTGTAAACGAAAATGACATTTCTCTTAAAGTTGAATTTATTTTTGAACCCTATCCAAGAATAGGGAAGATGATAGATAAACACAACTTTAAGATCGATTCTAAAGAGAATATAGCAGTCAATAAACTAACTGCTGCTTACACTAGAAAAACAGCAAAAGATTTTTTTGATCTTTACTTTTTACTAAAAGAATTTGATATACATGAATTATTAAGAAAAACTGAAGTAAAATTAAAGACCCCGGCATATGAAGAATTAATATTGTCACTCAAAAATTCCTTTTTTGAAGGAGAAGTGAATTCTCCAAAAGCAATAAATGAAAAAGATTTTTTAGAGTTTGTAGATTTTTTAATTGATAATCTTCTTAACTATGCTAAACAATAAACTAAATAAATATTTTTGGGATAGCTCAAGAGAGAGTTTTTCGGAGGAATTTCAACTCAGAAGAATTATTGAATACGCTTCATTCCCGGATTTAATTCAAACACCTTTTGATTTGGTGCGCAGAAATATCAATAAGATAGATTTGAGTATTTTGCGAACAAATAAAAGTAGAATTGAGTTATTAAACGTATTGAAACACTATCTTGTAAAAAGTAATTCATGGGAAGAAGCAATTAAAGAGTATGTTAGTGATTGCCTAAGCCAAGAGCATATATTGGGAAATTAAACTTTTACTATTAACAAAATTTTATAAACTTCACATAAATTAAAGAAAACATATTATGATTGATACACAACTCGAAATGACTGATAAGATTGGTTACTTATTACTTAAGAAAGGAATAATTGACGCAAAAATTCTTGAAGATGCATTAAAGATAAAAGCGAGTGATCAAGCTAAATTAAAAAGAAATCTTGCTCAAATTTTGGTAGATGAATTTAATTTCGATCATGATACGATTTTTAGAGAAGTTGCCGTGCTTTATGCGTTTAAAGAACTAAATCTTCACATAGAAAATTTACCTGAAGAAAGAATTGCAGAATTACGAAAAATGATTCAAGCTCAGAATGAAGATACAAAGCAGATGCTTCTTGAACATCGTGTTATTCCGTATAAATTTGATGAACGGCAAAGAGATAAACTTATTCTTGCTGCCGTTGATCCTACAGACCGCTCATTATCTAAAATAGCGTTTAATCTTAATGCTAAAAAATATGAAATAAATTATCTAAGAAAACGAGATTACGATAAACTTATAGATATACTTCTCCCTCCCGAAAATGAATTTTTAAAAATGATTGAAGAAGCAGATGAAGAAATGTATGTCCATGAAGAACCCGATGCACAATTAGATGAAGAAGAATTAGATGCGGAAATCAATAAATCAGCTTTAATAAATTTGATAGAAGCCGCACTAATTGAAGGTGTAAGACGCGGAGTTTCCGATGTACACATTGTTCCCAAATCTTCAACTCGAACTGAAATTCATTTTAGAGTTGACGGTAAACTTCAGTTATGGCATGCACAAGAGGGAACTCTGCCTGAAGCTTTAATGGCTGTTGTAAAAGATCGATCCAAGGGTTTGGATAGATTTGAAAGAGAGAGAGCTCAAGACGGCTTTATTCAAAGAGAAATTGACGGGCATATTATTCGATACAGAGTTTCCGTTTTACCTATGGTTGGTACCGAACTACGTAATAAATTTGAAAGTATTGTTATTCGTATTCTCGATGATAGAAAAGTTATTAAGGATTTATCGAAACTTGGACTTGTTGGTTACGGCAAGTCTGCATTTGAAAAAGCTATCAGACAGCCGCAAGGTATGGTTATCTTAACGGGTCCAACCGGTTCCGGTAAAAGTACAACTCTTATAGCAGCTCTATATCAAGTAGTTACTCCTCAAGTCAATGTTCTTACGGTAGAAGACCCGGTGGAATATGTTATTGAAGGTGCACGCCAATTAAAAATTGGTCATAAGATGAATTTTGAACAGGCAATCCGTGCAATTCTTCGTCATGATCCTGATATTGTATTGGTTGGTGAGATGCGTGACAAAGAAACAGCCGAGACTGCAATCAAACTTGCAAATACCGGTCACTTAACATTTTCAACACTTCACACTAACGATGCACCAAGTGCTATTTCACGATTATTCAAAATGGGTGTTGAACCCTTCTTGATTGCTTATGCAATTAATCTTATTGTTGCTCAGAGACTTATAAGAAAACTTTGCAGCGATTGTAAAAAAAGAGTATCTAAAATCGATGATAAAGTAATTGAATCTGCCGGAATTAAAATTGAAGAATGGAAAGATGCCGAAATTTACGAAGCAGTTGGTTGCCCAAAATGTAACAACACAGGTTATAAAGGAAGAATGGCAATTCATGAAGCATTATATTTTACAAAAGAATTACGTGAAATTATTGTAAGATCAGGTGAGGAAGTTGATGAGGAAAAAGTAAGGGTACAATCCAAAAAGGACGGTACAAAAAATTTACGTGAGTCGGGGTTTGAAAAAGTTAGATCGGGTCTTACATCAATTCAAGAAGTGCTTGCAGCCACAACGGAGGATTAAAATTTGGAAGATGCTCGTCAAATTTTAGCAGCATTTACTCAAAGTATTCCGCAATCGGTACTTGGTCCAGAGAGAACTGAGTATATTTTAGAAAAAATTGAAACCCTTTCCGACGAAGACCGGCTGAAACTTATTAAATATGTTAATGCAATATTATCTGTAATGATTGAACGTGAAGCTTCCGATATTGAAATTGGAGGAGAAGGTTCCGGCGGTTTTGTATGGTTTAGAATTTTTGGTGACAAGAAACGTATTGAGCAAATTCCAAAATTGACCCCTGATGAATCAACAGCTCTTATTTCAAGTCTTATTAACAAAAACCAGCGTGAAGTATTATCTAAAGTTAGAAACTTAGATTTCAGCTATACTTTTTACCATGCCAAATTAGGAAAGAACTTAAGGTTTAGAGCTGATGCTTATTTTGATTTAGATGCGTTGGCACTTAATATGCGTGCAATATCTGCAACTATAAGACCGCTGGACTCATTGGAGTTTCACCCGTACGCTGTTAAAATGATGAGTCATAACTTCATGAAGTTCGGTTTATCGTTAGTTACCGGCATTACAGGTTCGGGTAAATCTACTACGTTAGATTCAATAATTGATTACCATAACCGGTTCGATCCAGCGCATGTTGTTATTATTGCGTCACCGGTTGAATACGTTCATAAATCAAATGCTTGTATAATTCGACACAGAGAAGTGGGCAGAGATGTACTTGGCTTTAAGGAAGGAGTAATTCAGGCTTTACGTCAAGATCCAGATATAATTGTAATTGGTGAAATGAGAGATCCCGAAACAATTATGGCAGCCCTGGAAGTAACCGATACCGGTCACAAAGTCTTTTCTACTCTTCATACTTCATCTGCAGTTGAATCTTTGGATAGAATTATTGCAGAAGTTGAACCTGCAGAACAAGAAAGAGTTCGAAATAGATTGGCAGATGTTCTTGTTTCGGTTGTTTCACAAAAATTAGTTCCTACATTGGATGGCAAGCGTGTTATGGCAAAAGAAGTTCTTGTTGTTACTCCAAGTGTTAAAGCCGCCATAAAAAACAATAATACCGGCGAAATTTACGGTATGATAAACCAGGGTGCCCCGCAAGGAATGGTTACTATGGAACAAGATTTGCTTAGATTATTCAAGGAAAGGAAAATATCCAAGGATAATGCTATTGCTTATTCCAACAATAAAACAAGAATGCTTCAGTTAATGAGGGCAGTCTAATTAATGAAACCTTATGTCTTTATATATTGCGAGGGTTCGGATACCAAAATTGTTGTAGCAACGCAGGATAAAGAAGGTATTCGCATTTTAAGAACAGTAACATTAAATGCTGCATCTGTTAAAGCAGATTCAATGCCTTCGGAGGAAAAATTTGAAGATTTCAGCATGGAAGGTGTCTCGGAAGACTTCAAATTTGATGATATTGGTGGTTCTGATAGTGAGGGCGGTGGTCTTTCAAATACTGAAATTGGAAACATTGCCGCTGGTTTAGAAGGAATTAATCTTAATTCCGCTAAATTTATTCTTATTGGAACCGAACCGGCTATGAACTATCATGTTTATGACGGACCTAAGGAAAAAGATAAAAAAGCGCAAATTTTAGCAATTACTACAGATATTGAGCAGTCAAAAAATATTTATGTAGCACCTGACCTGATTGATTACATACCATACAATGACAAATCATTACTTGCAGCATTTTTAGAAAATACCGTTCCTTGTATGGATTTACTCACGCAGCTTGCCGCTTATCATAAGAAAAGACATTATAAGATTCAAACAATTAAAAGTGCGGATTTATCCCTCGCATATTATGTCGCTAATAATATTAAGTTTTTCCCCGAAGACTATACACTGATAATTTATACCGGTAAAGAATACAGCAAGTTGATCTTTTTGGAGGGTAATAAACTAAAGCATATAGGGTCTACTTTAGATATCGGGACGAAAAATTTAAGTACCTACGATGTTTATTTCTCCAAAATCCTTTTAGAGATGGAAAACGGCGGTATTCCTCAATTAGATAATGTAATACTTTGCGGTGAAGATAGATCAGAAAATTTGACGCTTTCGTTTTATGGAACATTTCCGGAAGCAAACGTAACCGAACTTGATTTTAAGAATTTTAATACAAGCTCGCTTTCATCCGAAATAAAATCTCAACTTCCGGATTTTGCCATTCCGCTTTCTGTTGCTACCGAGTTTTTTGATGAACTCAAAAAGAAACACAAAGGAATAAATATTCTTCCAAGATTTATTGTTGAAACGCAAAAAATACTTCAATTCGGGTTACTTAGTTATGCATTAATGCCGCTTATATTTTTAGCCACTTTTTTATTTACATATCTTACCTTAGAAAAGAACAAAGAAATTTCGGAACTTGATGTAGAAGTACAGCGGTTAACAAAACTTCAACAAGAAAATCAAGCATTGATGGACCAGATATATCCTTTGTCAAATAAAATTGCAGGTTTCGATGTAACTAAAGCAATTCTTGATTCTGCAACAGTAGGTACCGAAATTTGGGGAGAAACTTTAGATAGAATGGCTGATTTTGTTGAACGGCGAAGAAGTTTTTGGATAACAAGTATTCAAAATTTTGCACCAAACCAATTAAGAATTAACGGGTATTCCCTTTCCAGAAGTGTGCTTACCGAGTTTGCAGATTATTACGATAGCTCCGTTCTGGAAAATATTACCTTCGAACCTTTAAGAGAAAGCAACGCATTTTCTTTTAATATTACTTTACGGTTGGATGATGCACGCAGGGTCCCTTCACAATTTGGCGGAATTAATGGACCGTAAAACAAAAAATTCCATATTGCTTGGTATTATTCTTTTGGTGATTGTACTTATCGGCGCAGCATATACATTTTTCTATTTGGATGGAAAAATAAACGACAGAGAAAAAAAGCTGAAAGAAATAAATCTTAACGCATACGACACAGATGATTTAATTGATCAATTACTAACATTGCAGGCAAGAGCAAACGAGCTTGATTCTATACTTGCGCTGCGTAAATATAATGTGCCTGTCATACTTCGCCAATCAAAGTTTTTTAATTTTGTAAACAATGTTAGTTTTAATTTTTCGCCTCATTCATTTGTTAATATAGAGTACAAAACAGTAGAAAGCGAAACACATTTTAAGAAATTTATATATGCACTAAACGGAACTGCTACATTTAACGATCTTTATAAACTGATCTATGCGATAGAGCAAAGTAAAGAACTTAAAAAAGTTTCGAATGTTACTGTATCAAACTTTGTTAAAGTTGATGAGGACGGATTCCCACATTACTTAGTATCGTTTCGACTTGATGCATCGGTTTATTTTTCGGATAATGACCGTTTTGCTTCCTCAACACTTAAGGAAAATAGGTTAACAGCAAATCCATTATACGATGTATTTTATCCGTTAATTAGAAATGAAATACCACCTAATATTAATAACCTCCTTGACGTTCAGACCGCACAACTTTTAGCTCTTATTCCCGAAGGTGCTTTTCTTGCCGATAGTAAAGGAAATACATACCTGCTTTGGGAAGGAGATGAAGTATACCTCGGTTACTTAACCGATATTGATTATCAAAATAGTGCAGTTAATTTTATTTTGAACAAGGGAGGAATTATAGAAAAAGTGAATTTAAGTTTAGTAGAAAAAAACATGAGTAAATAAAATGAAAAAATTACTTTTATTATTTCTCTTAATTTCGTGCGCTGTTCCGATCTTTGGGCAGAGAGACCTTGAAAAGATGCTGAGCGATTATAAGAATCCTGCTGAACTTGTCACTTTATCGCCGGAAATTCCCTTTGAACAGGCTCTCGAAGTATTAAATAAATTAAGTGAAAAATTTACCGGGCAGAGAATGGTTTCTACTGCCGGTTTCGATCAACCGATTGGTATTAAAATCGAGAACATGCATTATCTTCAGGCTTTTAAAATTATTGTTCAATACAACAACTTAATCTATGAAGAAAAACCGGAAGTATATATTGTTAAAAGAAAAGACGATGCAAAAGTTGAGAGATCTGCTCAAACATATGCAGCTGTAGATTCTCGTGAAGTTCAAATTTCGGCAATATTTTTTGAAGCAAATATTTCGGAGATGCGTTCGCGTGGAATTAATTGGCAGTTTTTACTTTCACGAAGCGGACTGAATATAGGCTCAGAGTTTAAGTCTTTCTTGGAAAGTGAAACCGGAAGTGCTGGTGGCGGAACCACCGAACAGCAATCACCTCCTGATTTTAATATTAGTGCTAGTTCCGAATATACTATGGGTGAATTTGAAGGAACGGCAGAAGGTATATTCAAATTTTTTGAAGAAGAAAATCTCGGTGAAATAATTGCTCGTCCTTCTATTACGGTTCGCGACGCTAATGTCGGAAAGATTCAAATTGGGCAGGATATCTCTATAAAACAACGCGACTTTGCCGGTAATGTAATTGATGTTTTTGTCCCCACCGGAACAATATTGCAAATAACTCCTTACATTTATTCCGAAGACGGACTTGATTATATTCTGTTAAAAATTAACGCAGAAAGAAGTACTGCTCCAACCATTACAGAGTTATCGACTATTATAAACAAAACAAACGCCGCTACCGAAGTACTAATGCTTGACGGTGAAAAAACTGCAATCGGTGGATTGTTTGTAAATTCGGAAACTTCTGTAAGAAGAGGAATTCCGTTATTAAAAGATCTACCATGGTGGTTTTTCGGGTTACGTTACATTTTCGGTTATGATGAAGTGACAATCACAAAAAACGAAACCATTATTATGTTGGAAGCAAAAATTTTACCGTCGCTGAAGGAAAGGATGACAGAGAAGAAAGAGGGTAAGGATGTAATGAAAGATTATAGAGAAGAAGCAACAAAATCTTTGCAGCAGTACAAAACAAAAAAGGATGACAACGAGGACGAGGATTAAAAATGGAATCCTTATTAATTGTTGATGATGATATAAACTTGTGTGAAGCTCTTTCCGATGAGTTGAAAGAAGTCGGTTATGAGGTTAACTATGTTAATAATGCAGATGCCGCACTTGTTTATTTAGACAACAATCAAGTTGATCTTCTTCTGCTTGATCTTAAAATGCCTGAAAAAGACGGGTTTTATGTGCTCAAGAATCTTAAAGAAAAGGGTAATAATGTTAAGGTAATTGTTCTTACCGCTTACGCCGACGTAAAAAGCGCTATTGATTCCGCTAAAATGGGGGCTTCGGATTTTGTCAGCAAACCGTATGATCTGGATGAGCTGATTATTACAATTCGAAAAGTATTGCAAAGAATACAATGAAAATCAATGCAAGATTATTACTACTTACATTCACAATTGTTGTTCTTGTTACCGTCTCGTCTTCAATTGTTTACTATTCTCTTACCAATAAGTTAATTGCTACTCAGCAAAATCAGAATATTCTTAATTCTACAAACGATTTTATTTTCAATTTTCAATTAGCTGTTGAAGAAATTGATGATACATACAAACAAATCATCCAGAATAATAAAAAACTATCGCATATCAATCTCTCAAATGAATACATAGATTTTGTATTTACTCTTATTAATGACTCACAAATAAATTTTGATAATTATGCAGCAAGTTCTAATCTGGAGATAAGAAGCAGACATCTTTCGTTAATTCAATTTATGCAGGATAATCCCAATATAATATTCAAATATGATGTAAGAGATGATAACACATATTATTACGGGAAAATAATAACTGAAAAATTATTGAATGATATTTCCGAAAAGATAAGAGCAGAAATTTCATTGATAATTAATAATGCGCCCGTTGAGCTGACAAAATCAAACTCCAACACTTTGTATCTTACGTCAATATTAGATGCAATAGATAATCTGAAATACAAAAATCAATTTGATATTTACTACAACACATATCAGCGCTGGGATTTTTACGCTACTTATTATATTCCAACAACACTGCTTACAAAAGATACGAAAATTGGTTTCGTAATATTTAATCCTTCGGAAGATGTTGTTGAGTTCAGATATAATGCCGGAATTATTGCTGTGTTGATTACATCATCGGGTATAGCACTTGCTCTAATTTTAGTATTGCTTTTCACATCCAAACTACGCTCGCAAATATCGAATTTAAGTTATGCATCGGAAGTTATTGGAAAAGGAAATTTAGATCATCGAGTACCTGTTGATTCGAAAAACGAACTTGGTAAACTCGGACAGGCTTTCAATAAAATGCTTGATGATCTCAACGATCAAAAGCAAGCGGAGAAAGAATATACCGAGTTTATTACTCTGTTAAATCAAAAGCCGAGTTTGCACGAAATTGCAGAAGCAGCAATTCAGAAAATAATTAAGGCAACCGGCATCTCATTTGGAGTGCTGTACTTAGTTGAAGAAAAAGATAGCTTAAGAAAAATTGCTGCCTACGGAGTTTCAAACGGCGTAAGTGAAACGAACAATAATTTTGATTATTACAGAAATGCAATTGAACAAAAAGATATTATTGAATTTAAATTCAAGAAAAATCTTCCCGTTGTAAAAACCGGTTTAGCTGAAATAAGAATTAAATATACTATCATTGTTCCTATAATCTACGGTAATAATGTTGTTGCGGTTGCAGAACTTGCCTCGGAAGAAATCCCTGGAAAAGATGTACGAGCATATCTTTTGAATATTCGAGAACAACTTGCCATTGGTATTATTAACGGAAGTTCTTTTGAAAAGTTGAAAATTCTGGTCGATGATCTTAAAAAGCTTAACGTAGAATATGAAAATCAAAATAAGGAATTACGGGAACTGCATCATAAATTAAAAATAAAAGCCGATGAACTAAACCTTGAAAGAATAAAAGCTCTTGAATCAACAAAGTTAAAATCGCAATTCCTAACCAACATAACGCACGAGTTAAAGACACCGCTTAATTCTATCATCGGTTTATCCGACTTGATTAATAAAGATGAAACTCTAAATCTGCCGCATAAGAACAGGTTGAATGTTATAATAAGAAACGGGAAAAAATTATTAAACCTTATAAATAATATTTTAGAGTACTCTAAAGCTGAAGCCGGTAAAACGATAATAAAAAACGAAACCTTTTTACTCAATAATTTTATTGAAGAGATTAATTCTTTCATATTACCGATCGCAAACGAAAAAGGACTGAATTATATTTGCAATGCACCTGAAGAAACATCCGTTGTGTTGTACATTGATAAAGCTAAACTCGAACAGGTAATTATTAATCTTCTTAATAATGCAATTAAGTTCACCGATGAAGGATTTATAAAACTTCAAGTTGATATCGAAAGCGATAATGATCTTGTTATCACTGTTGAAGATACAGGTATAGGTGTAGACGAAAAAGATAGAGAAATTATTTTTGAGGAATTCCGTCAAGCTGATGGAACAATTTCGAGACAATACGACGGAACGGGACTTGGTTTATCAATTTGTAAAAAATTTACCGAGCTTTTGGGTGGAGAGTTTCATCTTGAAAGTGAAGTTGGAAAAGGTTCAAAGTTTACAATAAGATTGTTTGACGTGATTTTGAAAAAGGGTTCTTTTGAGAATATCTCCGAAGTTTTATCACAGCAGAATAAGCGTGTTATGATACTGGAAGAAAATCCGACAAACAAGAAGTTAATAAGCGATTACCTTGCGTTAAACGACTTTCATGTTATTAATTACGAAAATGGAACAAATATTGCCGAAGAGATAAAAACACAAAATGTTTCGCGGGTTATTATAAACCAAGATTTTTTCAATAAGACCGGCTGGAAATATCTTGTCGATATCAAGAACAATGGCACATTAAAAAATATTACTCCAATAATAATCAGTACATTCAATGAAAATAGTTACGGTTACGGGTTAGCATTTTTTGATTATATAACAACAAATAACTGCGGTCAGCAATGTGTTAACATCTTAAACGAACTTTCGGTTGAACTCGGAAGAAAATCACTTAGAATTATTTCTTTATTAACAGATACATCGGTTAATAATTTTCTTAAAAGCAATTTCAATGCGGAGATAGTTAAGAATTCGAACTACTACAAAAATATTTCGCTAAGCAAAAAAAGCGATCAGCCGGATGTAATTTTTATTGATGTAAATAAAAAATCCGTTGGTATTGTAGATCAATTTAAACATGACCGCAATACTCGAAGTATTCATTTTATAGGACTTATATCCAACAACTTTGAAGATGAACAAAAATCATTATCAAACGAATTATTAAAAGTAACACTTGCCAGGAAACACCATGTAATTGATATTCTTAAAATTCTTAGAGACAGGCTTCAAATTTCGGAAAATGAACTGACGCGGGCAAAATTAATAATTGATGAAACTCCTTCCGATATTGATGTTCAGAAACAAAGCAAGAGTATAAATGAAATTAGAATTCTTATAGTTGATGACGACCGGGACACACTCTTTACGGTCGGTGAAATTGTAAAAAGTTCGGGCTACCACCCGTTATTTGCCAAGAACGGTGTTGAATGCATATTAACACTTAAACACGAAATTCCAGATCTTATTCTACTTGATATTATGATGCCTAAAATGGACGGCTTTGAAACTTTGAAAGAAATTCGTAAACATAAAGAGTATGACGGTATTCCTGTTGTTGCTTTAACTGCTTATGCAATGCTTGATGATAAAGATATCATCAACAAAAGCGGTTTTGAAGATATTATTACTAAACCGATTGATACAGTAACGATGACAAAAAAACTAAACTATATATTTAATAAATAGATAGGATTTTGGATGAGTAAAATTTGCGTAATTGACGACCACCCGGAAAATGTTTTTATACTGCAGGATAGACTTGAAAAAGCCGGTTTTGAAATATTAACCGCTTATGACGGTAAATCCGGTTTGGAAAAAGTAAGGGAAGAACTTCCGGATTTGGTTCTGCTTGATGTTATGATGCCGGGTGTTTCCGGGTTTGATGTTTGCCGTTCAATTACAAAAGATGACCTAACCAAGCATATACCGGTTATTTTATTGACCGCATTGACTTCAACCGAAGATCTGGAAGAGGGTTTGCAAGCCGGTGCTTTTGATTATGTAAAAAAACCATTTAACCGTGCCGAACTTCTTGCAAGAATTAAATCAGCTTTACGTTTCTCCGAAACAAATAAATTTTTAATAGAGATTGAAAAAATAAATACATTTGCCGCAACTGTATTAACCGCAAACCACGAAATTAAACAACCGCTAACACTGATTAATCTTTCAACAACAGCAATTCGCAGAGAACTCTCAAAAGAAGAATTGAATTTGGAATCGATCGAAAAGCGGGTTAAGTTTATTGAAACCGCAACGAAAGAGATTATAGCAGTTCTCGAAAAACTTACCTCTATAAAAAAACCGGTATTTACAGAATATATTAATAACCTCAAGATGATTGACATTAATACCGATATGGGTAAAAGTTTGTAGTTAGAAAAAATAAGATGTGAATTTTATCAGACACACCATCCATTAATTGCAATTAAAAACAAAGCATTCTTAAGAATTTGACTTGACTGTAATTTAATTTTATTGCATCTTGAAATTGTATCGAGACATTTAGTTCTAATGTTGATAACTGAGAATTCGCAAAAGATAAAAGTACTTGTAAACTTTTATTAATAAAATAAGAGAGGTCCCAAAATGAAATATTCATACACTCTCATAATTTTCTTGATTGTAAAAATGTGCATTTTCTCACAAACTATTTATTTCTCAAACGATTCGACATCGGCAGCAATAAAAAATAACAGGTTATATTTCCCATTTGATAATAAAGGAGTAATAGGAGATGTAAGCATCTCACCGTTGGGTACAGATGTACAGTACGACGCAATTAACGTAATATATTCAAGTGGTTTCGCTCTCAGCGGTGTAGATGATAAAGACTCATTATGGGCAAATGGTGTAATGACCGCTGATTTAGTTAATGATTATCTGCCTGGTAAAGTGAATAGTGAACCAAGCGAACCTATTAACAAAATTTTTGCTGTTAGTTCCTCCGATCCCGATTTCGGAAAAAGTTGGCAAGAGTGGAAAAAAGCTGTTGAACAAGGCGCCTATTTTTATGACGGTGATGGAGACGGTATATACAATCCGGTTGACCTAAATGGAAACGGCATTTGGGATTTTAATGAGGACCGACCCGATTTGATGTATGATGTAACATTATTTACTGTTTATAATGATGGTGTACCAAGTGATCAAAGAAGATTTAAAGCTATTTCCCCTTTAGGGATTGAAATTAGACAAACTGTATTTGTATCTCATTCAATAGAAGAATTGCAAGATGTTGTCTTTGTTCGTTATTCAATAGTCAGTAAAAATACTTCTTTGAGTGAAACCTATTTTACTATTTATACCGATTTAGACTTGGGAAATCATGTTGATGATTTGGCGGGATGCGATACTTTACTTAACAGTGTTTTTGGATTTAATGATGGATATGATCAAATATTCGGAAATAACACACCGTCATTGTTTATTTCGCAAATTCAAGGACCCCCAATCGCTATCGATAATTCAGAAGATCATGCATTAAATAACAAAGGACCCTTTTTAGGTCAAGACAAAAAATTTGGATATAGCAATTTAGATATTACTTCTAACCAGGTATTTTTTAACGCTGACTGGTATTTTAAAATGCCTATAACCCCAACGGAATTATATAATAATGCAAAAGGTTTTTTTAGAGATGGTAATTTAGTTGACCCATGTAATTTTGAAAGTCCGTTAGGGCACCGGTATGGAATAGTTTTGCCGGATTCAGCTGACTGTGTAAATGTTAATCCTCGGTTTTGGTTTTCAGGTGACCCGGTAACCGGTTCCGGTTGGTTCTTGTATCGAAACGCAAACATAAGAACATTAACTTCTTCCGGACCTTTTTCATTACCGAAAGATGAACCGGTGGATATTATTCTTGCTTATGTAGTTGGAAGAGGAAGCGATCATATTAACTCAATTAGTGTTGCGAGAAATACTGTCGGTTTTGTTCATAACGAATATTCTAAAAACTTTTCTTCAATGACTTCTGTGATAGAAAATGATAACGATCTTCCAAGCGAATATAAATTAGAACAAAACTACCCAAACCCATTTAACCCAAGTACAACAATAAAATTCAGTCTGCCGGAAAGAAGTGAAGTAAAACTTTCTATATATAATTTACTTGGACAAGAGATTGAGATACTCTTCCAAGGCGAAAAAGAAGCAGGAAGTTATGAGTATGTATTTGAGAATACAAGCTTAAGTACGGGTGTGTACTTTTACGTTTTGGAATCTCAGCAAGTAAGATTAAGCCGCAAGATGATGTTGTTAAAATAATATCTCCGTAGAGTCTTCATTAATGAAGACTCTACACCAATTAACCTGATAAGATAAAACCAACCGAAAGATTGATGATAAAAGTAACCGCAGACATTTGTCTGCGTGAATGCATAACTCGTAATCTATAATTTCTCAAATTTCTATAAGATATATCGAGCGGTTACCACCGCAGACATGAAGTCTGCAATAACAAATTAAACCTTGGAGGTCGCATGATTTAGACATACAAGGTTGCCGGGCAACTATAGCAACCTTCGAGGAAAAAGTGCTTTAACATAAGACACTTACCTCGAAGGTTAGAGTCTTGATAAAAATTCCGGGGATTTCAAACTATAAATTAAACTTCTGCAGTGCAGATAAAATTTCGGGGAAGTTGTATGGTTTTTTTATAACGTGATTTATTTTTAAGTCTATCATCTCGGAGCTTTGCAAATCAACATCTGACCCTGAAGCTAAAATAACTGGAATAGTTTGTTCATGAGCACGGAATTGTTTTATTAGTTCAATACCGTCCATTTCCGGCATTTTTTTATCTATTATAAGTACATCAAAAAGAGATTTCTGAATTTCATCAATTGCTTCAATACCTGTTTTTGCAACAGCCACATTATAACCTTGTGTTCTAAGTAAATCCGAAAGTACTTCGCTTACGGAAATATCGTCTTCAGCAAGTAAAATATTTGCGGACTGATCTTCCTTCCGAACATAAGCTGGTAAGTAAATCGTAAATTTAGTCTCTTTGAATTTGCTGCTTGCTTCTATTTTCCCGCCGTACTCTTCAATTTTTTCTTTAACAATATATAATCCGTATCCTGATTCTTGTTTCTTTTGTTTGGTAGAAAACTCAGGTTCAAAAATTTTAGTCAAATTTTCTTCACTAATACCGGCTCCGTTATCGATCACTTCGATCTTTATAAAAGAGCGACCGTTTACCTTTTCCAAACTATGAATAATTGTAATCTCTCCATCGGTATCAACTGCTTCAACGGCATTTTTAAATAAATTTAAAAGTACTCTGTACAAATCGGTTTCATCAATAAGTATCGGAGGCATTTCTACTGACGGGTCGAATTTGTTTTTGAATAATTTTCTTTCTTCTGTGTTAAAACTTTCGATGACTTCATTAATTACATGTATAACATTTACTTTTCGAATATGGCGTTTACCTGAGCCGTTAGGAGTAATATGCAAGCTAACTATATCCGAAGCACGTTTAACGGATTTTTCCAAGCCGGAAATAATTTTATCTGTGTCATTATCTTTCGGAAGAGTATTCTTTAGTAAATCAATTCCGTTCATCAAACTTGTGAGGATGTTATTCAAATCGTGAGCGGAATTTTTAAATGAATTATCAGCCATTTTGTTTTAGATCGTAGCTTTTAATTTTTGTGTAGAGAGTTTTCTGTGTTATACCCAATGCTCTTGATGTATTTTCTCTATTCCAACTAAACTTGTTGAGAATTTTGTGTATGTGAATCTTTTCGACTTCCTTTAACGAAAGTACATTTTCATAATCAATATTAGAAAAACTTTGTACGCTCTTGTAATCCGTTATCGGTAAATTCAGATCTTTAGGCTCAATCAATTCTCCATCCGAAAAAATTATTGCACGTTCAATAATATGTTCAAGTTCTCTTACGTTGCCTGGATATTTATAGTACATAAGTTCATGTTCTGCTTCTTTAGAAAGTTTCTTTGGTGAACGAAGCGGTGATTTGGTTAGAAGGAAATGATTAGCAAGAATTAATATATCGCCTTCTCTATCTTTGAGCGGGGGAATAGTTAATGTGATTACATTTAACCTGAATAACAAGTCTCTTCTAAAATTACCTTTTTCGGATTCTTCCATTAAATTTTTATTTGTTGCTCCGATAACTCTAACATTAGATTGTAAATTACTAACTCCACCGATTCTCCTAAACTCTCCTTTTTCAAGAAAACGTAAAAGTTTTGGCTGTAATGTTAAACTCATCTCTCCAATCTCATCCAAAAACAACGTGCCGCCATCGGCAATTTCAACCAAACCCTGCTTAGAAGACTTTGCATCGGTAAAAGCACCTTTTTCATGACCGAACAATTCACTTTCTATCAGTTGATCGGGGAGCGATGCACAGTTAATTGCTACAAAAGGTTTGTCTTTTCTTTCTGAATTTTTATGAATGAATTCTGCAAATAATTCTTTCCCGGTTCCTGTTTCACCTTCCAAAAGAATGTTGGATTCTGATACAGCTGCTTTCTGCGCAAGCTCAAGAGTATGTTTAATTATTTTACTTTCACCGATTATTTTATGCGGAGCGGTTTGATTAAGCTTGGAGGATAAAATCTTATTTTGAACCAATAATTCTTTGTGCTTTACGGCTCGTTCAATTACAATAATAAGTGCATCGAAGTCATAAGGTTTTGTAATAAAATCATAAGCACCGTTTTTTATACAGTCAATCGCAGTTCTGACTTCGGTTTTTGCAGTTAAGACAATAACTTGAACATTGGGATGAAATTCATTTGCAAATTTTAGAACTTCTTCGCCATGGATTTCTTTCATTTCTAGATCAAGCAGAAGAATATCGTATGATTTTTGTTTTAAGTTTTCAATTGCATACTTACCGTCGGATACAATATCGACCTGGTATTCTTCATTAACGAGTTCTTCTTTAAGCAGGTAGGCAAGAATTTCGTCGTCATCTGCAATTAGAATTTTAGCTTTTTCCCTCATGATGCACTTTGTTATTAATTTTAGAATAAATTAATAACCAATAATAGTGAATTTTTGAACTAAATGTAAAAATTACCGGTTACAGAGAATAATAAAAATAATTAAGAAACTTCATTTTCTTGAAATTATATAATGATAAGTGTATTTTTAACGCTCGAATTTTATTGGATTGGGGGCGCGTAGCTCAGTGGTAGAGCATCTGCCTTTTAAGCAGAGGGTCGGTGGTTCGAGACCACCCGCGCTCACAAAAAAAAATGGAATCCCGTTTGCAGCGGGATTTTCTATTTATGAAAAAATTCTTCGTCTATATAATATATTCACCTTCAAAAAACATTTATTACATCGGTCATACTTCCGACCTCGAAGACCGGTTAGAAAGACACAATACAAACCGGAGTAAATTTACTAAGAATAAAGGTCCTTGGGAAATAGTAGTTACGACTATATGCAAAACAAAATCTGAAGCATATAATTTGGAAATGAAATTGAAACGAATGAAGAATATTAAAAAAGCAATTGAATATTTAACAAAATTAAACAGCTCAGTGGTAGAGCACTCCGATTTATAATCGGAGGGGTCGGTGGTTCGAGACCACCCGCGCTCACAAAAAAAAATGGAATCCCGTTTGC
>DYHH01000018.1:53783-72506 GCA_020724265.1 Melioribacter roseus
AGCACTCCGATTTATAATCGGAGGGGTCGGTGGTTCGAGACCACCCGCGCTCACAGTAATTAAACCCTTGTAAGATATAGACTTGCGAGGGTTTTGTGTTTTTAAAGAAAATATCGCTGAAGTAGAAATTGAAGTAGTTTTTTTCTATAACTCTCAGAATTCGGCTCCACACCAATGCTATGATTAATTTTCCAGTCTTTGAATAATCTCTTTAAAGCTATCTAAACCGGCTTCAATATTCTCAACTATTTCTGCCGCAAGAATATCGGGGTCGGGTAAGTTGTCCGTATCGCCGAGACTTTCATCTTTAAGCCAAAAGATATCCAGATTGGTTTTGTCGCGGGCGATTATTTCATCATATGTGAATTTCTTGAATTGCTCAGTTTCAGTTCGTTTAAATCTATTCTTTGGATTATAGGATTTAACAAAATCTTCAAGATGATCAAATTTCATCTGCTGTGTTTTTAAAGTGAAGTGCTGATTAGTTCTTAAGTCATAAATCCAGACTTCCTTAGTCCAGGGAGTTTTACTAGCCGGTTTGTTATCAAAGAAGATCACATTTGCTTTGACTCCTTGCGCATAAAATAAACCGGTTGGCAATCTTAGGATTGTATGAAAATCGGTTCTCGCTAATAAATTCTTACGAACGGTTTCTCCGGCGCCTCCTTCAAAAAGTACATTGTCAGGCACAACTACAGCAGCGCTGCCATCAGGCTTTAACATTGAAACAATATGCTGAACAAAATTTAATTGTTTGTTGGAAGTAGTTACCCAAAAATCCTGTCGTTCATAAGAAAGTGATTCTCTTTTTTGAATTCCTTCTCCATTTGTTATTGTAATACTACTCTTTTTACCGAAGGGCGGATTGGTCAGTACATAATCATAATTTGCTTTAGGCTTGCTGAGTAAACTATCTTCTCGCATTATAGGCGGATCACTTTCGATATCACTAATGTTATGAAGATAGAGATTCATCAAACATAGTCTTGCAGCGCTCGGAACAATTTCCCAACCGCGGAATGTATTGAACTTCAAAAATTCTTTTTGTTCTGAATCTAATTTTAATTTACTGAGATATTCATAAGACGATAAGAAGAAGCCTCCGGTACCGCAAGCCGGATCGGCAATGGTTTTCATTGGTTCGGGTCTGATACATTCAACCATAGCTTTAATTAATGCGCGGGGCGTAAAGTATTGTCCGGCTCCGCTCTTTGTATCTTCCGCATTTTTCTCTAATAGCCCTTCATATATATCGCCCTTGACATCGGTTTCAAGAGTTAACCAGTTTTCTTCATCAATCAGATCGATAAGCTTTTTCAGTTTTGCCGGGTCTTGTATTTTATTCTGTGACTTAAAGAATATTTCGCCTATCATTCCTTTCTTCTTGCCGAGTTCATTAAGCAGTGTTACATAGTGGACTTCAAGTTCTGCACCTGTTTTATTTTTAAGTGATTCCCAATCGTATTTTTTGTCGATTATTGTTTGCCTATTAAACGGCGGCTTGGAATATTCATAAGCCATTTTTAGAAAGAGTAAATAAGTAAGCTGTTCAAGATAATCACCGTAACTAACGCCGTCATCACGAAGTATGTTACAGTAATTCCAAACTTTAGATACGATTGATGATGCTGTCATAATTAACTATCCGCAAAAAGTTTATAATAATCTTTAAATAAGAATAACCTGTTTCGTTTATAACCGGTTATTTCTTCAAGAATACCCATCTCTACAAAGTCTTGAATTATTCTATTTGCCGGTTTTGTGGTCACATCCAGTATTTTTTCAACTTCCCTTACATTTATGATCGGTTTTCTATAAAGATGAGAAACTATAGTCTTACCATTTTGAATGCGATTTCCTAATGATAGTAATTTTTCGCCTTCGATTTCATCTTTGAGCCGAAGAATCTCTTTAAAAGTTTGTATCCCTTTATCCGAAGTTTCTATAACTGCAACCAAAAAGAATTTGATCCATTGTGCAAGATTATCAGAAGTTCGAACAAATGTAAGATTGTCATAATACAACGACTTTTTCTTTTCAAAAAAATCCGAAAGATAAAGCGTTGGTTTATCTAACAAACCGGCAGAGACTAAATACAAAGTAATTAACAGACGACCCAATCTACCGTTCCCGTCAAGGAAAGGATGGATGGTTTCGAATTGGTAATGTATAATCGCTATTCTGATCAAATGCGGTACGTCTATTGTTTCGTTATGAATAAAGTTTTCCAAATCATTCATTAAATCGGAAACTTCCGAATGATGAGGGGGAATAAAAACAGCGTCCTTTAATGTCGCTCCGCCTATCCAATTTTGACTCGTACGATATTGACCCGGTTGTTTAGTTTCTCCTCTTACGCCGGAGAGTAAAATTTTATGCGCTTCTTTAAGAAGCCGGGTTGATACCGGTAATTCTTTCAATTTCGCAATAGAATAATTTAGAGAATGAATATAGTTTTGTACTTCCTGCCAATCATCTCGTTTTTCAGGATCAATTTCATCAACCGATAAAAGTGCTTCATCTACGTTGGTTTTTGTTCCTTCTATTCTGCTCGAAGTAGTCGCCTCTTTTATAACGTGCATCGAAATGAAAAAATCTATATTCGGAACGTAAAGCGAAAACGCATTGATTTCACCCAATTTATTATTAGCTTCAGCTAATAAAGTATTTATTTTGGGGTCTCTCCAAGTCCATTCATTGTTTATTTTGGAAGGACTAAAGCTCTTATATTGATATTGTTGGATCAATTGACCCGACTTAAATTCAGCAATATCCACTTTGAACCTCTAATTTAACTCCACCAAGATAATTTATAATGGAGATATTATCAATATTCTCCACTATAAAAATTTATAATGGAGATAAAGGCGGATTTTGTCTATTATAATGCGCTGTTCTGGACTAATTTCCCCTCAAACGCTTGTTTTAAAATACTTTGCTTTAGTGCTTCTGCTTTTTTAAGACTTTCATCTATCGCCGCTTCCATTTTATCCGCAACCGAAAACCGCCTTTCGATTTCTTCTACGATTTGGGTTTGTTGGTCGTAAGGAGGTTGATTAATTGTTTCATTATATAATTGTTTCCGGTCTAATGTAGGTACTGCTGTACTTGCGCTAAAGGATTTGAAATTGAATTGAAGAAAAAAGTAATAAATAAATTTGGGATAATTCCCACAAAAGTCTTTCACAAATAAGACTGTATTATGAGGCCAATATTTTTTATACTCAAAATAATGAGTACTACCAACAGAACCACTTCTTCCGGTAACAAGTATAGGTCCTTCAGCTTTGAACTCATTATGAAATCCTTTAATTCCGCTTGATGTAATAACTGGATATTCACCTTGAACAATATTCTTCAATGGCAGATCATATCCTCTTTGTAGCTTTACAAAATTATTAAACTTAACTTTATTCCAGCCTTTGGGTAAACCACTAAGAGCACTAAGGTCACTAAGTTTCTGAGTGTTCTGAGTGTCCTTAGTGGTTAAACGCCCTTCAAACGCAAACTTAAGAACTGCTTGCCGGTAAGTCTTTATCTGCGCTTTTGCTTTTTTGAGGTTCTCAATTCCGTTGTCGAGTTCGCTGAAGAGTTCTTCTATTTTTTCTACTATGCGGTGCTGCTCGGGAAGTGGTGGGAGAGGGATAGGAATTTGCTTTAATTCTTTCACACCTGCAATATTTAACATAGCCGAACCTCTGGTTTCAACAAGAATCTGTTTCTGGAACCAGCGAGATTCAAATAACTCCAAAAAATATTTAATCGTTATCTTGTGTACTTCTAATCTAATGCGAAGGAGAGCCTGATTAATTACACCTTTCGGTGCATTGTTAGGGAGCTGATAAATCTTTCCAATTGTTCCTGAACAACTAACTATCAAATCTCCCGGACCTACTTCAAAATTCTCAAGTTCTTGAAATTTTTTATTGTCAATAAAATAATCGCCTAATTCAATAGACTTATAAATAGCATTTTTCTGTTCATAGACTTTATAACCTGAAGGTACGAAGAAGGATTTCTTTATGGCACTTCCGAATGGGCCCCTCTTAAAGTTTTTAACAACATCACCAAGTTTAACCCAAGACCAGCCCTCAGGTAAACCACTTAAATTCTTAGTGTTCTCAGTGTCCTTAGTGGTTTCAGTCTTTCGGTAATTTCGCAAATTCATCCGTCACAATCGGTATTAATGATTTAGTAATATTATCTGTATTAAAGTTAATCAATAATCCCTTTGGTTTGTTAAGTAATTTGAGATATGTAAGTAACTGAGCAGTAAAAAGAGGATGCATAACTTCTACTGCCTTAAGTTCAACAACAACTAAGTCCTCCACCAAGAGGTCGAGCCGTAACTCGGAGTCGATGTTTATTCCCTTGTAGTTTACATCAACCTTTAGTTGTGACTGCACGCTGAATCCTCTTAGTTCAAGTTCGCGCTTTAGGCATTTTTCGTAAACGCTTTCGAGCAAGCCGGGACCGAGTTCTTTGTGTACCTCAATTGCGCAGCCGACAATCTTGTAGGCGAGGTCGTTTATGTGTTTTTGTGTAAGCATAGTTTTTTATTAACCACTAAGAGCACTAAGGACACTAAGCAGCAAGTTCTTCATTAATTTCTTCTAATAATTTTTCTGTTTCATTACCGAAGAGTTTCCAGAATTTTCCGAGTCCGCCTTTATCTACAAACGGTGAGAAGTCAAAATCTTTTTTGTCTATTCTCACTGAAGTAATAAGATGTTCCTTTATCATACGCAGCCATTCAACTTGCTCATTTGTGAACTGCACCGGCCCGGCGTTTTTCTTAAACATCCAGTCGCGGTAATTACGGTTAATTATATCGCCGTATGGTAAAAGCATATCGTCAATCTTTAATTCAAAACGAATCAAGGAAATGATATCGGTCAACATTCTCTGTGCGGTTGTTCCTTTTACTTTAGCCGGATAAACTTTTTCGTATGCGTTCCAAATCTGTTCAGTAGAAAGATTGTAAGGAGCATTGTTCAGAACTTCTTTCAGTTCCTTTATCATTTTGTAATTTAGTTCTTTTCTTCGTTCGGGTTGACTGTATAAAATCTTGAGAGCAATAATTTCATCTTTGTTCTCTTCAATAAACTTTCTAAAAGAACCGATGACTTCCTCGGCATTTTCTTTTGCCTGCGCATCGAAACCGGAGAAAGTTACTTTATCAATATTAACTGTGTCTATTACCTGGTAAATTTTCTGCCGGACGGTTTCAACGAAGTCGCGAAGTTTCGGATTGTCAAATGGTTTAATTGCTGCATTGCTAAATGGTTGCATTGCTTCGCGGATTTGGTCTGCTGTCGGTTCGGAGTCTTCCGGTAAGTTGAACTTTGTTATAGCTGCTTTATGTTGAAAATCCGGATCGTATAGATTTGCTAATTCGTTTGCAACATCTTCAATAGATTTACCACCGCTTAGTTCTTTGAATTTATCATTGTCACTTTCTGAAATTTGTTTTGCTAATCTTGTCAATCTAGATGAAAGCGAAGTAACCGTTTCTTCATCCGGCTGCAGCATAATCATTTTCATTAAATCTTTGAGAGGAACGGTAGGTTTTTTATCTACAACGGGATAATCAACTTTACCGGATTTGAAAACGCCGACTGCATCAATTATATAAAACCGTTCTTTATTTACTTTTGCACTGTTGGTAACTCTTCTCAGGTCATCTCTTGAAAGAGACCGAACACCACGACCTATCATCTGCTGGAAATAATTTCTAGAACGGACATCACGCATAAAAATGAGAACTTCAATCGGCTTAACATCCGTGCCGGTTGCAATCATATCAACAGTAACAGCTATGCGTGGATTATAAGCAGTTCTAAACTGTTGAAGTACTGATTCCGGATCTTCATTCTTTACATTGTAAGTAATCTTTTTGCAGAAGTCATTTCCTTCTCCGAACTCTTCTCTAACGATATGCACAATATCTTCCGCGTGACTGTCGGTTTTTGCAAAGATAAGAGTCTTAGGTACTTCCTTGTCTTCGCCGCGTTCCGGGAAGAACACTTCTTTCTGAATTCGTTTGAACTCACGGATAATATTTCTGATCTGACTTGGATTGACTATATCTTTATCTAACTGAGTACCTTCATATTTAATTTCATCATCAAGCTGCCGCCATTCTTTTTTGCGGGTCTGCTTATTTCTCAAATCAACATATTCTTTTGCCTTAATCTCAGCGCCTTGCTTCGTAATCTCCGTTTCAATTGTGTAAACATCATAACCAACGTTAACTTTATCTGATATTGAATCCTTGAGTGTATATTCACTTACAATATTTTCATTAAAGAAGGCGAATGTTCTTTTATCCGGTGTTGCCGTAAGTCCTATCATAAACGCATCGAAGTAATCAAGAACTTGCTTCCACAAATTATAAATTGAGCGATGACATTCATCGATGATTATGAAATCAAATGTTTCTATGGGAACTGCTTCGTTATAAACGACTTCCTCAATTTTATTCTTTATCAGTTTAGATTCATATGGGGAATCATCTTCTAAACTTTCATCAAGTTCTTTGCCTCTTAGAATTGAATACATTCTTTGAATTGTGCTTATACAAACTTGCGCGGACGGATCAATAAAATTTGATTGCAGCCGCTGTACATTATAAAGCTCGGTGAATAATCTTTTATCATCGTTTGGTTTATATGCCTGAAATTCCTGTTCTGCTTGTTTGCCTAGATTCTAGTATCAACAAGAAATAAGATTCGTTTAGCCTTTGCAAATTTTAATAATCTGTAAACTGATGTAATTGCCGTAAAGGTTTTACCTGCACCAGTTGCCATCTGTACTAAAGCTCGGGGATGATTTTCTGAGAATGAGTTTTCAAGATTTGTGATAGCAATTATCTGGCAGTGACGCAAACCATCAAAATTTAATTGCGGAAAAGATTTTAATCTTGATCTAAGCGAAGTACCTTGAGTAAACATTTCATATAGAGTTTCAGGTTTATGAAAGTGAAATATTTCTCTCTGTCTTGGTGAAGGATCACGAGCATCGGTAAAGTAAGTTTCTGTTCCGGTCGATTCATACTGGAAAGGAAGATCTTCTTTTTTGCCAATATATTTTAATGTATCAGTCGCATACCGCTCGGTTTGTTCATGAACTTGACTAAGAGTCTTACCTTCTGCCTTAGCTTCAATAACTCCAATTGGTTTTCTATCAACGAAAAGAAGATAGTCCGCATTACCGGATTGGGTCGGATATTCAGTTACAGCAATTCCAAAGTTTGAGGAAGGATTAAAATCTTTAAGCGATTGAACTGCCCAGCCAGCAGATTTAAGTTGGTTATCAATATTTTGACGTGCTCTTTGTTCCGGCGTCATTAATATCCAAAAATAAAGATTTGGAAATTAAAGTAAGTAAAAAAGAATTAAGATTCTCGAAAAATTCAAAAATATCTTAAGGTTCAATCTCAATACTCGATTTAATTATCTCTCTCATCTTAATATTCATCTCCCATGCATCACGAATCGGTTCATTTGAAAAGGGTAGGGTATGCATATAATTCGGCGGACCGAATTCGGGAGTTATAGTAATTAATTCTCTTCCCTCTGTTTTTCTTTGATCAATAATCCTCTGCCAAATTGAAAGATGATTATCTAAATGAGTTTTCCATTCTGGGGCAGAAGGATCGGTTATCTGAGGACCTTCTTCGTATCCAACACGAGCATGAATGTGAAAGCTTCTATTAATAGATTTTTCCAATCCGGCAGTTTGATTACTTAAATCAGATTCGTGAACAACCATCCAATGTGAAAAGTCGGCAGTAAGTTTTAATTCGGATGAAGCTTCAAGATATTTAATTGTATCGATTAATGAATATGTTAACCTTCCGCGGTGTGTTTCGATTAGAAATTCTATTCCGCATTTTTTACTAAATTGGTTTATGTGCTCTATAAGTTTAAGGTTATCATTAAAGGAAAAATAATCACGACCGGCGTGAACATTGACAAATTTCGAACCTGCCTCCAAAGCAAAGTCAGCCTGTTTATTAAAGCTGTCAATGTGTTCTGAGAGATTTTTCCCATCGGTAAGTATTTGTCCAATTAAAAACAATTCATTTGATTCGTGCATATCCTTAATTACTTTTGGTTTATCCGAAAGTGAATCAAAGTATAGTTCTGAGCCATCAAATTTATCCATTATAACTCGTTCAACGAAATGGTATAGAGAATCATTCCACATTTCCCATTTAGATTTAGTGAATAGTATTTTCATTAAAATCTCCTTCTTTATATATAATGATAATAAAAAAAACGCATGTACCTTTCAATTTAACTTGACAACAAAATCCAAATATAATATATTGCATCTCAGCACAAAGGTTTGTGCTAAAAATAAAAAAAACCCCAAAGAATTGGCTATAACACTTAAAGATATCGCCGAAAAAACTAATTGTTCAGTTTCTACTGTTTCAAGAGTTCTAAATAATAAAAGCAAAGAATTTAGAATAAGTGAAGAGACTGAGAGACTAATCCTTGAAACAGCTCGTAAGTTAAATTACAGACCGAATGAATTAGCAAGGGGATTAAGACTAAAAAAATCGCACACAATTGGTCTGGTTGTCCCGGATATTTCCAATCCATTTTTCGCTTATGTATCCCATCTTATTCAAAGATATGCATATAATTTAGGTTATAGTCTTGTACTTTGTAACACCGACGAAGATATTGATCTTGAAATTCAACAGATAGAATTGCTTAGAAGAAAAGGAGTAGACGGTTATATTATTCTGCCTGTTGGTACAAAACAAGAGCATATAAATGAGCTTTTATCTCATAACAAACCGTTGGTATTACTCGATAGAATATTTCATGATATGAATACGAATGCAGTTGTTGTTGATAATAAAAAAGGAGCCTATCAAGCCGTCAAACACTTGATAGATAACGGTCATAAGCGGATTGCGATTATTCAAGGATTGAGAAATACTTCAACAAATAATGCTAGACTTGCCGGTTATCTAGATGCATTAAAAGACAATTCAATTCCCATAGACGAACGGTTGATGGTCGGTAATGATTTTAGAAAAGAAAACGGTTACATCGAAACAAAATTACTTCTAAAAATTGATGCACCACCAACTGCAATCTTTACCACTAGTGATTTAATAACTTTGGGTACTTTACAGGCAATTGCCGAAGAGGGAAAATTAATCCCCAGAGATGTTTCCGTTGTCGCTTTTGATGATATTGATTACGCCCCTTATTTAATGGCACCGTTAACTTCTGTGCGACAGCCGCGAGATTTAATGGGGCAAATTGCAGTTAAACTTTTAATTGATGACATTGAATCGCGAGGTACAAGTAAAAAGGAAAAACTGGTTCTTGATCCTAAGCTTATACTAAGAAAATCTGTAATGAATTTGGACTCTCATAAGGAAGAATTTTCTGCAATTTATAGCGGATACTAAAAAAAATATAGAAAATAGCACAAACGATTGTTCGGATTTTAATCTTTTATTGATGGAGAATACATAAATTGAAAAGAATAACGGTTTTTTTAATTATATCGATTTTTAGTTTTTATATGCTTTCCGGATGTGGCGATGAAAGTAAGGACGATGGGAAAACCAAAGTTGTTTTCTGGCATAGTTTTGTTTCGTCTACGGTACCGGCACTTAATGCATTAATTAAAGATTTCGAAGAACAGCATCCTCATATTACGATTCAAGCTCAATATATACCAACAGGCGACGCACTCGTTCAGAAATTGATTACTTCCATTCAAAGCAAAACTGCTCCGGATATTTCTTGGCTACATGCTCATTATATGGAAGACCTTGTAAAAGCCGATGCAATTTACAAAATGGAGGAGTTTATTAATGGACCTAACGGAATTAGTCAAGAGGATGTTGAAGATATTTACCCGGCTTTAAGACAATATGCTTCATGGCGCGGTACTTTGTATAGTATTCCAATGGAAGCAACAAATTTAGCTCTACTTTATAATAAAGATATGTTTCGTGCAGCTGGGTTAGATCCTGAACAACCTCCTAAAGATTGGGATGAATTGAAAGACTTTGCGAGAAAATTAACTTTTGATAAAGACGGAGACGGTAAACTAGATCAAGTTGGCTTCTTTTTACCTGTTTATCCCGCCGCAGGTCCGCTTGGAGCTTGGATGCTTTGGCAGTTTCATCCCTTTTTATGGCAAGCCGGTGGTTATAAAATTGACTTGGAACAAACTCATGTTATGTATAATGAAGAAGCCGGTGTACAAGCGCTTACACTTTGGCAGGAAATTTATCAAGACCTGAAGCTATCGGTTTTTACTTCCGACTATGATGTTGCCTTCGCATCTAAAAATCTTGCAATGGCAATGGACGGACCTTGGAACCTGCCGAGATACGAAGAAATTCTTAAAGGTATGGATTGGGCTTTTGCTCCGCTTCCTACGGGTCCGGTAAAAAGTGCTACTATTGTTGGCGGTGAATATCTCGCAATATTTAAACAAAGCAAAAATCCTGAAGCCGCATGGGAATTTATTAAATGGATAATCGAACCTGAAGTTCAAGCAAAATGGGCAATGACTTCGGGTTACCTGCCGATTAGAAGAGCTGTATTAGACGTGCCCGAATTTCAAGAATATTTAGAAGAAAACCCGAATTTCAAAGTATTTGTTGAACAAATGGATGTTGGACAAGCAGAAAGACCTATCGATTTCGGCGGTATGGAAATTATGAGACATATGATGGATGCAATTGAAAGAGCAACTTTAGGAAAACAAGATGTCCGTAAAGCGCTTGAAGATGCAGCAAAACTCTCAAACAAAGTTCTTAATGACGCTAAAGCAAAAAGGAAATGATAGAAGACAACACAAATATTGCTAAAAAGAATTTTTTCTCCTTCGGGAAAAGAGGAGATACAAAAAGTAAAAATAATATGAGAAAGAGGGATGGATTAAGTGCCGTTGTCTTCTTAACTCCAACAATGATCATCTTTCTTACATTCATTCTTTTCCCTGTTATTTTTTCTTTCTATTTGAGTTTTCACGAATGGAATATGTTCAGTAGTGAAGCAACATACGTCGGAATAGATAATTACAAACGAATGATGCAAAGCAATGAGTTTTGGAGTGTTTTGAAAAACACCGGTATATATACAATCGGTACCGTTCCTTTAAATATGATTGTTGCATTATTAGTTGCAATGGCACTTAATAAAAAAATAAAGGGGAAGAAATTTTTACGAACCGCATTCTTTGCTCCTGTGATTATTTCTCCGGTTGCTGCTGCAGTAATTTGGCGGTGGATTTATGATCCGAACTATGGTCTTCTTAACTATGGAATAAGTTTCTTCGGAGTGGGTTCCATTAATTGGCTCAATGATCCTACGGCTGCAATGTTCGCATTAATAATTATGGGTGTTTGGAAAACTTTTGGAATAAATATGGTTCTCTTCTCAGCCGGGTTAGCAGGTATTCCTGAAACATACTATGAAGCTGCGGATATTGATGGGGCGGGAAAATTTTCAAAGTTCTGGCATATCACTCTGCCAATGCTTGCACCTACAACTTTCTTCATAATGATTATGTCCATGATCAGTTCATTCCAGGTATTTGATTTAGTTTACGTTCTTACTTCAGGTGGACCGTTAGGCAGTACGAAAGTGCTGGTCTTTTATGTTTATGAATATGCATTCAAATTTTTTGAAATGGGTTATGCCTCAGCGGTTGCTTACGTGCTGTTTGTAATTCTAATTATTCTAACTCTACTTCAGGTTCGTTATATGAAAAACCGTGTGCACGGAGCATTCTAATGAAATTCATCAAAACATTAAATATTTCCAAGTCGGTACTAAAACATATTGTTATTTATGCATTGGCATTTATTACACTGGCTCCGTTCGTTTGGATGATTCTTACTTCGCTTAAGGATATGAGTGAAATATTTGTTTACCCTCCTCAATGGTTTCCAACGGAGTTTCGATTTGATAATTATTCGAAAGCATTCGAAGCTGCTCCGTTTGGAAGATATTACTTCAACAGTATTTTCATTGCTGTTACAGTTACATTTGGTCAGTTAGTTACATGTTCAATGGCTGCATTTGCATTTGCAAGACTTCAATTTCCGGGAAGAAATATTTTATTCTATCTTTTCCTCGGGACAATGATGATACCCTATAATGTTACAATGATCCCTTCCTTTTTAGTTCTTTATTGGTTAGGATGGATCGATACTTATTATGCATTGATTGTTCCGGGATTGGCTTCTGCATTTGGTACATTTTTATTGCGGCAGTTTTTCATTACAATCCCAAAGGAACTTGAAGAAGCGGCATATATCGACGGTGCTACAAAACTGCAAGTCTTAAGAACTATTATTGTTCCTTTAGCTAAACCCGCGTTGGCAACTCTTGCAGTATTTACATTTATGGGTGTATTTAATGACTTTATCTGGGCTTTGATTGTTATTAATTCGGAGGATATGCAAACTGTGCAATTAGGATTGGCAATATTTAGAGATCGATATTTAACTCAATGGGATCTGCTCATGGCAGGTTCGGTTACCGCAGTTCTACCAATTCTTATTGTTTTCTTCTTTGCACAAAAGTACTTTATTCAAGGCATAACTTTAAGCGGACTGAAAGAATAGATGAGCAAAAATCGTCTGAAATACGGATTTTTAATTCTTTTGGCGCAAACGTTTGTGCTTATTTGTGCTGCACAACAGAATTTACCGAGTACAAGTAGCGGCGATATTCAATTTTACCTTGATGATGCTGCATTTTTAAATTTTGATAAAGCGGGTACCTCCCTCAGGTCTTTCGAAGGAAAGACCATTAATTTACCGGGCGTATCGAGTGGTGTCCCGAACGGAATTAACGTTTCCACTCTTACGTCCGGTATTTATACTTTAGTTATTTACCTCAATCTTGAAGCTAAAGAATTAGTTCTGAAAAGTAGAGGTTTTAAATTCACTTAAATCACTTATGAGATATTTAGTTAAATACATTTTATTGTTCATCTTCGGTATCATTTGCGTGCAAATTGATGCGAGTGAGAATGATATTCCTAAAACCAGTAGTGGAGATGTTCTGTTTTATTTAGATCACGCACCGTTTATGGGAAGTGACGGAAATACATATGTTGAATTTTATGTTTTAATTTATGCCGATCAACTCAGATTATTAAAACGAAAGGATGAAAACTATTCAATAATTAATTTATTATTCAGCGTAAAAGATTCTGATGAGAATGAATTAATTCATAAAGAATGGGATACCGAAGCATCCTCTATCGGCGGGACCGATATTCGAACTCAAGTTTTTTACGATACTTGGGCAGAGTTAATCGAACCAGGTACATACGAAGTATTTCTACAAATTGTTGATACAAAATCAAAAAATAGCGGGATAATTAATACTAAGATGAATATTCCCTCTATCAGATTTGATAGCTTGGGAATAAGCGGCATTAAATTTCTTAACGCGGTTGAACCGGGAAGTAAAAAGTCGAATGCTGACTATCTACTTAATCCTTCAAGAAGATATGGATTGTTAAACCCTAATATCAGTTTTTATTATGAATTATATGGTAATGATGAACTGATCAATCAACGAATTACTCCCAATTATACAATTAATAAGGTAGGCAACAATTTTTCCAAACAAATTTCCGATTCAGAAGTTTTGCTTATGTCAACATCAATTGGCTTAACCCGGGCATTTGATGTATCTAAGTTAGAATCAGGGCTTTATTATTTGACTATAGAATTATTCTCCTCCTACAAAGAGAAAATATGTCACACTTCAAGAATGTTCGAAATTATTCAAGCTGATTATTTTGCAAATATTCCGGTGATAACCGATGATGAATTAATACCTTTAGAAAATATTCTTTCACTTATTGCTCCTTCTAATCAGGTAAGACGCTTCGAAAAATTAGACAGGTTTGCAAAAACAAATTTCTTGGCACAATATTTCAAAAACACAAAGCCAATGAACTATTCTAGTGATAAAAAATATTTAGAAGAACTATACAAACGGTACAATTATTCGAATGAAAAATTTAATTGGGCGAAAAAAGAGGGATGGTCTACCGATAGAGGTAGAATATTGATTCAAAACGGATTCCCGGATGAAATTGAGAGATTTGATTTTGTTGAAGAAAGTAAACCTTATGAAATTTGGTACTATCGAAGTGGTAGGCAGTATTTTTACATTTTTGGCGATCTGTATAACAATGGTAATTATACTCTGCTGCATAGTAATAAAGAAACAGAGTTGTTCAATCCATCATGGAAAAATCTTATTGATGGGATTTAAAATTTTGTCATATATAACAGGGTGATTTGTATGAGAGTTAATGGAAGATATTTTTCATTTATTTTGGTCAAAATCATAGTTATTGGTTCTATTTTCCTTTCTTCATGTGGTAGTGAAGAAAGCGGATTAGCCCCTTATGCCGGGTCTCCGGAAATGTCATCAGTCAAAATTGAATCGGGTACTTTTCAACCTAAAATTACATGGATTGGTGGTTACGCTTCAGTTTTGGGAGTAAACAAAGGTGAAAAAGCCGCCTTGGATACTTCAATTATCTGGCTAATAAAAATTGATGGTAATAATCTTCGCTATCCTATAAAATTCGGCTCCATCCCCGATGGAGCAAGTGATATTACTCTTCAATATGGAGGAGCCTCAGTCGATAGTCTTTCTGAAGATGTAGTTTATACATTCTGGGTTATGAAAGAATCTATGTGGGAGAATGTTTCGGGAATTATTGGAGCTGAACTAATCCCTAAAAGTGACTTAGATGAAAATGAGTTTATTCAGAGCTCGGACACTACAGTTGAATTATCTTCCTTTTCATATACAAAAGGAACAGAACAATTAGACGTTTATGTAAACATATCCAATGTAAGATTTTTTGGAAGACTCGGTGAAATATATGTTTCACAACCGGTAGATGCCACCGGACCCACTATTTCATGGAGAATTTCTCAAAGCGGTGTAACAGATACGCTAATTTCTGCTATTGGTATTGTTAATGGTCAACAATTTGACGAACGGTATATATTCTGGGATCTGTGGTCGGTTGAGGAATCAAATGGTGAAAAAGTTTATGGAAAGAAAAATGTTATCAAAGCTCCTATTAAAATAGGTGATCATCCTGAAGGAACAATTACTTTTAACGAATTACCTGAAAAAGGGCTGGAACGAAATAAAGATTATTATATATGGATTGCTACAGAAAACTGGGAAGGTAATAGATCAAGAGTTGCTAATTTTTATGCTTATGCAACCTTTAGAACCTGGTAAACATTTTTTTGGAATAAAATGGAGTTCATACATGAGTGGTAAAAAGTTTCTATTGTTTTTTATTGTTCTACTCGGTCTTTGTCCCGCATTAATTTTTGCCGGCGGAACAAATCGAAGTCCGATCTTTGGAGCTCGTTTATCCGGGCTCAATGGTCTCTATTTTGCAGGTAGTGACGGTATATCAAACATTTATTTGAATCCTGCCGGACTCGCATATCAGAAGGAAAAAACTTTTGAAGCAACACTTTTTTTTAAGTCTGAACAAAATTCATTTAACGGTGATGTAAGAGGCATTTACAATTCATTGGATGTAGATGATGAAAATTTTGGGGTGGGATTTTATTGGCCGGTTCTTGAAAACTTAACCTTTGGTGTGGCATATCAAGGAGTATTTAATTACAAAACTGATTGGCCATACACATTAATTGTTAAATCAAATGATATTTCCAATGTAACAACTACAGATATGTTTTACAGTGAAGTTTACAAGAAAATCTCTCCAGTTGTAAGTTATAAAATAGGGGATTTTGCTTTTGGCTTTTCAGCGAATTTTGTCAATGTAGATATAGAAACTGCATTTGCTCAGCAAAATTATGATTGGGATGAAAAAATTTCTCAACCCGTTTATGATGTTAAATTGAAGAAAAAAGGTTGGTTATGGAATTTTAATATTGGGTTGATTTATAATTTTTCCGAATCGTTTAAAATCGGTGCTGCTTTTAGTAATGGGCTCAACGATGTCTTAGAAGGTACTGCTGAAAGTAAACTTTATTCTGCTGTTGATTCAGCCGGTGCAATTGTTTCTTATTCAAGCAACTATCAAACGCCTATTAGAATTGGGGCAGGTGTTTTATATAAGCTGAATAATAGTATTACGTTGAATTTTGACCTGCGGTATAATTTATACGGTAATTTGGACGAAGAGATTTATAATACTTTCAATGATAATATTTGGACTGAAAAATCAAAAATAGTTGATACATTGACAGGTTTTTCTGTTTCATCGTTCCCGCAATATTTCAATAACTCTATTGATTTTGGAATTGGGATGGAATATTTGGCAACAGAAGACCTTGATATTGTTTTCGGTTATAGATTTTCTCAATCACCGAATTCGGAAAAATCTTTTTCTCTACTCAATCCGGTTGTAGATCAACATAATTTTAGTGCCGGTCTCGTTTACCGCGATAACCAGATGATTTTAGAAGGTAACCTAATTTACTTTTTTGGTACAGGCAAAGAAATAAAAAATTCGCTCTTCGAAGTCCATAATGGTGAATATAAAACTTCAGGCATAATTCCAACTTTATCACTGAAATATAGACTATAGAGCTTATTGTAATAAAATTAAACCCACACTTTAAAGGAGGTTAAATGAATAATATGCACCGTATTTTGGTTGTTTTGCTGGTTGTATTTTTGTCTTCAAATTTACTTGCGCAATTAAATTATGAGCGCAAAGTCATTTCTGTTCCAAAAGTTGATCCGGGCGCACTAACAATAGACGGTGTGATGGATGAATCAGTTTGGGACGAAGCAGCAGAAGTAAATCTAATTAGTAGCTCCGGTTATGAATTTTGGGCAAATTATTACGGCAGAGAATTACCGGAACCCGACTACGAAGAATATTTCGTAAAAATGCTTTGGGCACAAGACACATTGTATCTATTCATTCACATCGATGAAATAGTTAACGATTCGACAAACCTATTTTGGGATGGTAAATGGAACGGAGATCAACTATTCCTAAGTATATCGAACAGGCTTGGAATAGATTTGCATCCGAACGGACAATACAATGGAAACTGCTTTACAGTACCTGACGGACCATATTACTTTTTAATAATGGGCGACCAGCTAACATTAAATGGCGGAGATACTGTATGGGTACCTGATGAATACCTAACACATCCGGATAATTATTTTATGCTACCGGATCCGAATGATTATGCAAGAATGGCAACAAGTATTGATTACGATACAGGTATATGGAACATTGAATTGGCTATTTATAATCCGAGTATTACATACCAATCTGCATTGGGTCTAAACTTAGGCGGTAGTACCGGTGCAGATGGAACCATTGTAGACGGCGAAGCTACTTACGCATATTATACCTGGCAGCCGAATGTACCCGATGATCCGTTCACAGATCCTCCGGTAGTTGATGAAGCTAAAGCTCTGGGATTTTTTGGTGATCCTGGTACATTTAATTTACAGACTTCACTCACACATGCCGTTCTCGTTTTTGAAGGTGATGAGGAAGTTTTTGTTAGAAAAGAAGTACAAGTTCCTGTTGTTGATCCGGGCGCACTAACAATAGACGGTGTGATGGATGAATCAGTTTGGGACGAAGCAGCAGAAGTAAATCTAATTAGTAGCTCCGGTTATGAATTTTGGGCAAATTATTACGGCAGAGAATTACCGGAACCCGACTACGAAGAATATTTCGTAAAAATGCTTTGGGCACAAGACACATTGTATCTATTCATTCACATCGATGAAATAGTTAACGATTCGACAAACCTATTTTGGGATGGTAAATGGAACGGAGATCAACTATTCCTAAGTATATCGAACAGGCTTGGAATAGATTTGCATCCGAACGGACAATACAATGGAAACTGCTTTACAGTACCTGACGGACCATATTACTTTTTAATAATGGGCGACCAGCTAACATTAAATGGCGGAGATACTGTATGGGTACCTGATGAATACCTAACACATCCGGATAATTATTTTATGCTACCGGATCCGAATGATTATGCAAGAATGGCAACAAGTATTGATTACGATACAGGTATATGGAACATTGAATTGGCTATTTATAATCCGAGTATTACATACCAATCTGCATTGGGTCTAAACTTAGGCGGTAGTACCGGTGCAGATGGAACCATTGTAGACGGCGAAGCTACTTACGCATATTATACCTGGCAGCCGAATGTACCCGATGATCCGTTCACAGATCCTCCGGTAGTTGACTATGCTAAATCTATTGGGTTCTTCGGTGACCCTGGTACATTTAATCTGCAAACTTCTATGACTCATTCTGTATTGAATTTTGTCAATGAAATTTCTACAAGTGTTTGGGATAATGAATCCGACAAAAATATACCTGTAAATTTCAGCTTAGATCAAAATTTCCCAAATCCTTTTAATCCTAGTACAACAATTAGAATTAACGTTTCAAAATCTGTTCCTGTTTCTCTTAGAATTTATGATTCATTAGGTAGACTTGTCTCCACATTAATAAATAATCAAACTCTTTCAGTTGGATCTCACTTAGTTAATTGGAATGCAAGTAACTTAGCTAGCGGAGTTTATTTCTATTCATTGGAGACTGCTGGTAGTTTAATTACTAAAAAAATGATGCTCTTGAAATAGTATCAAATGACCACAGGAAGGTCTAACTTATTGTAAAGAAACAAGT
>DYHH01000051.1 GCA_020724265.1 Melioribacter roseus
ACAAAATGGGCAGGGTATCATCGTTTTCTATATTAACGGGCTTAAAAAAAAATTATTCAAAATAAACTAACCAAATATATAAATTGTTAATTAATGTTCTTTTCTCCCCGATAAGAAGCTCGGGACAAGCTTGAAAGAATCCCGATATAAATCACCCCCGCAACAAGTCTGCGGGGCAGGCGGGATGTCCCCGACGAGTTGGGACAGGCGCAGAGTTCACTCCAGATTTAGCGGATTGACAATTTAGCAATTGAGCAATGTAACCTTTCTTCTTAGTATCAAGTATCGAGACACAAGTATCAAGATTAAAAAACAAGGGCAAAGGAATGTCTAATTGTCTAATTGTCAAATGGTCGTTCAGCAATGCGGCAATTGCGTAATGTAGCCAATTTTTTAGTTCACATGAAACGCTTTCTAGTAACTCACCTCTCCAAGCCACTTGCCGCCAACTATTTACCGATTATCGATTACATATTACCGATTACATATTACCAGCCACTTATCTCCAATCCCGCCCTCCCCTTCACTAAGTCTCTCAGTTCAAATCTTTATCGTCGTAATTTGTTTTCTTTGCTGTTGGGTTTATGCTGCTGAAAAGTTTGTGTTTGTTGAACATTATTAGTGAACTGTGATCTGTAAAGAATATCGAATAAGAATTAAGGAGTAAGAATTAAGTAGCATAAAATTGTTTTTAAAACAATATTGAGTGATAAAGAAGAAATGCTAAGCTGCATGGTTATATTCAATAAAACCCATTGTAATTCCATCGGCTACTGCTTTCTGAACCAACTTCTCAACAACCTTAGAGTTCTCAAGGTTAATCGATTCTTCACCACACTGTTCACAAATTAAAGCAGGTACATCTTTTACTACAATAATCTTTCCTTCATCCATTTGGAATGTTAATACCGTTGTACCTTCTTTTAATTCGCTTTTGCAATAAGGACAGTTCATTATTTTAATCTCCTTGTATATGATTTATCCCATTTATTCTTATCGGGTTCATATACTGTAATTATCCAAATATATTCTTCTTTTTCGTCGATTGCAATTACCATATGTAGAGGTCTGTTTTCCTCGGTAAATCCGCCAACAAGATAACTAGCTAATGGTTTATCATCAATGTACTCCGAAATTACCGAACAGTTATTCAAGATTTTTTCAATTTCGCTTATAGTTATATTCCTTTCAACACTTCTGATCAAAGCATGTTTTTTAAAACGCACTTTACCATTTGAAGAATATAACCTTATTAACTTTTGAATGTTATTGAGCATTTACCAACTATTAATTACTATATTTATTTCTCATTTAGGAGAATTTTGTTTTCACAAAAAGCTCTTCTTAGTTACTAACAATATCGCCAAATACTTCTAAAAATAACTCAAAACGTTTTTTTCTCCCAAAGGGATCTTTCCGATGAATTGGTTTGCTTTGCTGTTAGGATCTACGCTATTAAAATGTTTTTTTATGTTATACGATTTAGCGTCCCGCTTGGGAGGCAGCCCCGCATAAAGACTGCGGGACAGGCGGGATGTCCCCGACGAGCCGGGACAGGCGCAGAGCTCGCTCCAGATTTAGCAGATTGACAATTTTACAATTGGGCAATGTAGCCATTTTTTAGTATCTAGTATCAAGACGTGAGTATCAAGATTAAAGACAAGGACAAAGGACGAAGTCTAAATGCAAAAGCGTGAGCTTCCCCCAATTGGTAGACACACTAAAAAAGTATTAAATTACTAATTAGG